>NZ_AUBN01000010.1 GCF_000429265.1 Actinomyces gerencseriae DSM 6844 | reverse complement strand
GTCGGAGACGTCCTCCAGGGGCATGACGGAGCCGGTCAGCGGAGCGGTGACCTCGGTGACCGTCCCGGGGACCAGAGCGGGCTCGACCTCCTCGGCGGGAGCCTCGCCGGCGTCGTCCGCGCAGGTCGAGTCGTCGTCGGAAACGGCGGAATCGGAGGCGGCGGAAGAAGAGGCCTCCAGTGCGAGGTCGGCCTCGTTCTCGGCGTTGGTCCTGTCCATCTCGGCGCGGTCCTCCGGCGTGCGGTAGTCCGAGACGATGACGAGGAACATGGCGATGAGGAAGGAGACGATGACCGATGCGCCGTAGATGAAGATCGACTTGGTGGCGTCCACGCCCTGGGCGTCGGCGTTGAAGGCGGGGATGGTGAGCAGCGAGGTGAAGACGAAGGCCTTGGTGGTCACGCCGCCGAGGATGCCCTGGATGATGCCGCCCGCGACGCAGCCCACGAGCATGCGCGGGTAGATGCGCTTGAAGCGCAGGTGGATACCGTACAGGCTCGGCTCGGAGATGCCGCCGACCAGGCCGGCGAAGAGCGCACCGGTGGCGGTGACGCGCATGTCCCTCTCCTTGTGCCGCATGGCGACGACCATGACGCCGGCGGTGGCGCCGAAGCAGGCGAAGTTCCAGGCGCCCATGGGCCCCTGGATGAAGTCGAACCCGTTCTGCTGGATGTTGAGCAGCATGATCGCGTTGATGGGCCAGTGCAGGCCCAGCGGCACCATGAAGGGGTAGACCAGCGGGATGATGATGCAGAAGATGAAGGGGGAGATGCTGTTGATCGTCTGCAGGACGTTGGCGAGCCACGCACCGGCGTAGACGCCGATCGGCCCCAGGACGAAGCTCGTCAGCGGGATCATGACGAGCATGGCGAAGAACGGCACGAAGATCAGCTGGATGTCATCGGGGATGATCTTCTTGAGCCACTTGGTCAGCGGCCCGAGCACCGCGGCCATGAGCAGTGGCGGGAAGACCTGCGAGCCGTAGTCGAAGATCGTCAGGGGAATGGCGCCGAAGAGCTTGACGGTCGTGATCTCGGACCCCATGAAGGTCATGCTCGTCGCCTGGTCGACCTTCCCCAGCGCGGCGAATCCCGGCAGCATCGTCACGGCCATGGCGGAGAATCCGACCCAGGGATCGGCTCCGAGCTTCTTGGACGCGTTATAGGCCACCATGAGCGGCAGGAAGTAGAAGACCGAGCGCCAGGTGAGGTTGATGAACGCCCATGTCGGCGGGAGCTCCACCCTCGAGTCGGCCCAGTTGTCGATGAGGCCGAGCGTGCCCATCAGGGCCATGAAGGTGATGAAGATCGAGGCGCCCAGCAGCGCGCCGATGATCGGGCGGAAGGCGTCGGAGAGGAACTCGAAGAAGTTGTCGACCCAGGAGAACTTCCCGCGGATCCCGCCTGCCCGGGCGGCGGCCTTGACGTCGTCGTTGGAGGCCGCCTTGGTGCCGATGGTCTTCATCTCCGGCAGAGCCATGATGCTCTCGTACATTGACTGCACGGTGCCGCCGATGATGATCTGGTAGCGCTCGCCGGACTGAGGAACCGCGCCCATGACACCGGGGATCTTCTCGACGGTCGGGGTGTCGACGACCGAGGCGTCGTTGAGCTGGAACCGCAGGCGCGTCGCGCAGTGAGTGAGGTGGGTGATGTTATCCGGGCCGCCGACAGCGGCGATGATCGCCTCCGGGGCCGAGGTTGTTGTTGTCATCGAGGGCCTTTCGTTGGTCGTCGCCCTCCCCGCGGCAGTACGGATGAGGTGCGGGACCAGGAGTTTGGGACCGTCCCGAGGAAGGGGACTGAAGTGCAGGATAGCGCGATGATGGTGATACGTGGTCAGATCGGGGATCCGGATGCGCCGGGGGCACGCGGCCGCCGGGCTCCACAGGCCGGTCGGTGACGCACCGGAGCGCGCACGGTCACAGGCGGTCGGCGGGATCGGGCTCCTCGCCCTCACACTCGTGTCGGGCGGCGATGACGCCGCTCCGGCCGCGGCCGGCAGGACCCGGTCGCACGACCCCGAGGAGCCATCGCCATGAGCGCGACGACGAGCACAACCATGAACACGACCGAGAACGTGAGCGCGAACGCCTCCGCGACGACCGCCACGTCGACCGTCGACCAGGCGCCGCCCCGATGCGGAGCGGCCGACGCCGGTCCCGCCGGAGTCCCCCCGGCCGGAACCGATCGCCGGGACGGGGAGGAGACCGGCCTGTACGGGCCGCGCGGCTGGACCGTGAGGGCCGGCGTGTGGCACGAGCTCGTCCGCTGCCGGGACGACCTGCGGTCCACGATCATCCCCGCCGAGTACGGCCGCGATCCCGACGGGCTCATCACCGACGCGGGCGAGCCGGAGGACGACTACACCCCCTTCCACGATCTCGGTCCGCGCACTGCGCGGCGACTCCTGAGTATCCTTCCGCCCGCTCAGCTCCGGGACCGCCAGAACCTCGCGCCCACGCTGGGCGCGCTCCTGCGCGCCTGCGCGCGGGCCGGAGGGCGAGTGCGCCTGTCCGGCTACGCCATCGGTCCGCAGCGGCCCGACGAGCGGGTCACGGTCGAGGGGCTGTGGATCTCGGACCCGGACCTGCTGGAGCTGAAGGTCAGCGAGGTTCACGATGAGTACTGCGCGTGCCGCGCCCTGTGGGACGCGGTCCGCGGGCGCTTCGAGCTGGACGCGGAGGCGACGCCCGACGAGATCCGGCCCCTGCCCCGTCACTGGACT
Source organism: Actinomyces gerencseriae DSM 6844 (assembly GCF_000429265.1). Lineage (GTDB taxonomy): Bacteria > Actinomycetota > Actinomycetes > Actinomycetales > Actinomycetaceae > Actinomyces > Actinomyces gerencseriae. Next base: position 246,688 of record NZ_AUBN01000010.1, on the reverse strand, counting down.
CGCGGACCGCTGGGGACCTGGCTCTGGTGGGACTGAAATCGCGTCGGGCGGGCGGCGTCGGGCGGACCGCGCGCGATGTGACCGATCACCGGGACCTCATCGCCGTGACGGGGCGGGAGAACGATCCGCCGCGCCCGTACGATGGCGCACGTGATCAACGTCCAGGACCTCACGATGCGCATCGGCGCCCGACGGCTCGTCGCGGGAGCCGCCTTCCGAGTCGGCAAGGGCATGCGCATCGGACTGGTCGGCCGCAACGGCGCCGGCAAGACGACGATGACCAAGCTCCTGGCCGCAGCCTCGGTCGCACAGGGCTCCGGTCGGGCCGTCGCCGACGCCGATGAGCGCCATGGCCTGGAGGCCGTCGAGTACGAGGGCGCCATCACGTGCAGCGGCTCGGTCGGCTACCTGCCCCAGGACACCAGGGTCGGCGACCTCACCGAGACCGCCCGGGACCGGATCCTGTCCGCCCGGGGCATCGACGCCCTGCTCACCCGCATCCGCAGGGCGGAGGAGAGGATCGCCACGACGGCCGGCGACGCCATGGCCAAGGCGATGGACCGGTACGCGCGCCTGGATCACGAGTTCACCATGGCGGGCGGCTACGCCGCCGCGAGCGAGGCGGCCCGCATCGCCGCCGCGCTCGGCCTGCCCGATCGGGTCCTGGATCAGGGGATCGGCACGCTGTCGGGCGGGCAGCGGCGCCGCGTCGAGCTCGCCCGCGTCCTGTTCCAGGGGCCCGACACGCTTCTGCTGGACGAGCCGACCAACCACCTCGACCACGACTCGGTCCTGTGGCTGCGCGATCACCTGCGCGCCTACTCAGGCGGTTTCATCGTCATCAGTCACGATGTCGATCTCCTGCGCGACACGGTCAACCAGATCATGCATCTCGACGCCGCGCGCGGCGTCCTCGACGTCTACAACCTCGGTTGGGACGCCTACCTGGACAAGCGCGCCGACGACGAGCACCGGCGTCGCCGTGAGCGCGCCAACGCGGAGAAGAAGGCCGCGGCCCTGCGCGCCCAGGGCGAGAGGATGCGGGCCAAGGCCACGAAGGCCGTGGCCGCGCAGCAGATGCTCAAGCGCGCCGACCGGCTCATGGAGGGCCTGGATGCCGAGCGGATCGACGAGAGGGTCGCGCGCCTTCGCCTCCCCGAACCCGCCCCGTGCGGCAGGACGCCACTGCGCGCCGCCGGGCTGTCCAAGGCCTACGGCTCGCTCGAGGTCTTCACCGGTGTCGATCTGGCCATCGACCGCGGCAGCCGCGTGGTCGTCCTGGGCCTCAACGGCGCCGGCAAGACGACCCTGCTGCGGCTCCTGGCCGGCGTCGAGGCCCCGGACTCGGGGAGGGTCATCGACGGCCACGGTCTCAAGATCGGCTATTACGCTCAGGAGCACGAGACCATTGACGACGAGCGCACGGTCGTGGAGAACCTGCGCAGCGCCGCCCCCGGTATGAACGATACCGAGGTGCGCAGCGTACTGGGCTCCTTCCTCTTCTCGGGCGCCGACGCCGACAAGCCCGCGCGCGTCCTGTCGGGCGGTGAGAAGACCCGCCTGGCGCTGGCCATCCTGGTCGTCTCCAGTGCCAATGTCCTGCTTCTGGACGAGCCCACCAACAACCTCGATCCGGCCAGCCGCGAGGAGATCCTGCGAGCGCTTGCGAACTTCACCGGTGCCGTCGTCCTGGTCACCCACGACGAGGGCGCCGTGGAGGCCCTTGAGCCCGACCGGGTGCTCCTCCTGCCCGACGGCGACGAGGACCTGTGGAGCCGGGAGTACCTCGAGCTCGTGGCGCTCGCCTGACCCGATCCGCCCACCCGGGACGGAGGCGCCGGTCGGGTGAGTGCCGTCACGCGAACGTCGGCGGCGGGCGTCGGTGGGTGCGGGGGGATGAGCGGGTAGGGTTGCCGAGGGAACAAGCCGCCCCGCCGGGGCGTTCGGGAACCATGAGTCCGCGTGAGTACCCGACCGTACAAGGAGAATGACATGGCAGAGACGACTCTGACCGCGACCGGCACGACCGCCGAGGTCCCCGAGCACGAGGTTCTGCTCACGGAGACCGCGGCCGCCAAGGTCGCCAGCCTCCTGGCTCAGGAGGGCCGTGACGATCTGCGCCTGCGCGTGGCCGTGCAGCCCGGCGGCTGCTCGGGCCTCGTCTACCAGCTCTACTTCGATGAGCGTCTGCTCGACGGCGACGCCGTCCGCTCCTTCTCGACGGGCGGCGGGGAGATGGGCAGCGTCGACGTCGTCGTCGACCGCATGAGCGTGCCCTACCTGTCGGGCGCCACCATCGACTTCGCCGACACGATCGAGAAGCAGGGCTTCACGATCGACAACCCCAATGCCGCCGGAACCTGCGCCTGCGGCGAGTCGTTCAACTGACCCGCCGCTGACAGAGCCCGCGCTCGCCGGCCGGCGATGCGGCGCCTCCCGCTGAGCACCGGTCCCCACCGGTGCCGTCATCCTACGTGTACTCAAGGAGACTTCGTGCGCCGCACCCCCCTCGTCGCGCTGACGTCACTCGTCCTCGCCGCCGCGCTCATCCTCTCGGGCTGCTCCGGAAGTCGCCCCGACCCCAACCTCAAGGCCCTCCCGGAGGTCTCCGGAGACCCCGGTGCGCAGCCGACGCTCAGCTGGAGCGGCGCGGACGCCCCGGCGGACCTCACCGTGAAGACCCTGTCCGAGGGAGATGGCGATGAGGTCGTCGAGGGCGACCTCATCGCCGTCTCGTACGCGGGCTGGAAGTGGGGCTCCGACGAGGTCTTCGACTCCTCGTACAGCAGAGGCGTCCCGGCGCTGTTCCCGCTGACCGAGTCCGGTCTCATCGAGGGGTGGCGTCGCGGGCTGCCCGGGCACAGGGTGGGCGATCGTCTGGAGATGGCCATCCCCGCGGATCAGGCCTATGGCGATGACGAGAGCCAGGGCAAGCCCTCCGGACCCCTCGTCTTCGTCGTCGAGATCAGGTACGCGGGCACGGCCGAGGACATCGCGACGGGCACGGCCGACGCGGTGGTCGAGGGCGAGCAGGCCGCGGCCGACAGGGGCGTGAGCGTGACCGGGGATCTCGGCGCCGAGGCGTCGATCACCGTCGACTCGGAGGCCGCGGAACCCACGGAGCCCGAGGTGATGGTCCTGGCCCGGGGCACGGGCGAGCCGGTCGGCGATGACTCCGTGCTGCTGGCCAACATGGCCTTCACCCCTTGGGACAACTCGCAGCCCGCCTCCTCCTGGGCCAGCAAGCAGCCCCAGCTCGTTCCCATGGCCCTGGCCACCAACCTCACCGGGCTCAAGGGTCTGCCGGTGGGCTCCCGCGTCATCGTCCTGATGCCGGCGGGCAACGACCAGCGCGGTCAACCGGTTCCCGCCCGCGCCAGTGTGATGGATATCGAGGCCGCCGTGTGACGCCGCCCTCCCCGCGCACGCCGGGTGCTGCGAGGGGAGACGGCTGAGGCCGCTGCCTCCCGTCATCGGCCCGCGGCACGGCGATCGCCCCGCAACCGCACGGTTGCGGGGCGATCATGCTGGTGGCGGGCGGACCGGCCGCTCGCACGGCGTGCCGAGGTCCGGCGTCAGCGGACGATGAGTCCCGGGGTCCGCGAGGTCGCCGCGGCCAGGCGCTCGCCCACGTCCTGCCAGTTGACGATGCTCCAGATCGCGGCGACGTAGTCGGCCTTGACGTTGAGGTAGTCGAGGTAGAAGGCGTGCTCCCACATGTCGACCTGGAAGAGGGGGATGGTGCCGACCGGTACGTTGCCCTGCTGATCGAAGAGCTGGAAGACGATGAGCCCGCCCGACACGGAGTCGTAGGCGAGCACCGCCCAGCCGGAGCCCTGGATGCCCAGCGCCGTGGCGGCGAAGTGCTTCTTGAAGGCCTCGAAGGAGCCGAAGGAGTCCTTGATGGCCTCGGCCAGTTCGCCCTCGGGCTCGCCGCCGGCGCCCGGGGCGAGATTCTTCCAGAAGATCGAGTGGTTGATGTGACCACCCAGGTTGAAGGCGAGATTCTTCTCCCACAGGTTCACGGCGGCGAAGTCGTCGGCGTCGCGGGCGGCCGCGAGCCTCTCCAGGGCGGTGTTGGCGCCGGCGACGTAGGCGGCGTGGTGACGATCGTGGTGGAGCTCCATGATCCGCCCGGAGATGTGGGGCTCGAGGGCTGCGTAGTCGTAGGGGAGCTCGGGAAGCGTGTACACGGCCATGGTGAATGCCTTTCGTGGGTCGGTCGCGGGTCCGCCTGCGGAGACAGTCCTATAGACGGATCTCGATGATGCGGACCCAATTTATTGTAGTCACTGATTTTTGGGTCGAACAGGCGTGGGCTTGCGATTACACTGACCGCAGAACCGTTCCGTCCCGTCTTGGAGGACAGCATGGCCGAACAGGTCGCCACCGCCCGCCTTGAACTCCTCGTCTTCTCCGACGACGCCGAGGTCCGCCGTCAGGTGAGGGAGGGCGTCGGGCGGCGCCCCGCCAAGGGCCTGCCCCTGGTCAGCTGGACGGAGGCCGCCACCGCCGAGGGCGTGCGCCTGGCGCTCGAGGACCGGGCGCGGGAGGGCGAGGCGCCCTTCGACGCCCTGGTGCTGGATGCCGAGACGAAGAAGTTCGGCGGCATGGGTCTGGCGCACGAGCTGCTGATCGAGCTCGACAGGCGTCCGCCGGTCGTTCTGCTCACAGCCCGCCCTCAGGACGACTGGCTCGCCGCCTGGTCCAAGGCCGAGGTCGTCGTGCCCCGCCCGCTCGACCCGTTGGCCCTCCAGGAGGGGGTGACCAGGGCCCTTCAGGCGCGCCCCGGCACGGTCGTTCCCGCCGGTTGACCCGTGCCGGGCCCTTATCGGGACGGCCCCGCTAGGACGAGTCCATGACTCGGCGGTACCGGGCCGCCGCGCCGATGGGCCAGCTCAGGGCGGCGCAGACGTCGGACTCCGCGACATCGGCGCCGTCACCGCTGCCGTCGGTGGCGCCCACCTCCACCAGCCGTGCTCCGGCGTCCAGCACCCAGTCCGCCAGCAGCAGCGTCTCCTCCGCGCTCGTTCCCGCCCCGATGCGCCCGGGCCGCTCGACCACCTGCGCCGTGGCCCGCAGGGTCTCGACGGCGGGACGCGGATCCGCTCCCGCCGGTGTCGTCATGCTCCCGGCCAGTCGTCCCCAGCGCACCGCGACCAGCTCCCAGCCTCCGCTCTCGCGTCGCCGTGCGGCGATGAGGTGCGGGCAGACGAGCAGCGGGCGCGCCCGCTCCGCTCGGTGCACCCCCCGGAGGAAGGACCGCAGCCGGGCGGTCCACGCCCCCGCCTCCTCATAGCGCTCCCGGGCCGCCAGCCCCTCCACGCGTTCCAGGACGGGCCTGACGACCAGGTCCGCATCTCCCGACAGGGCGCGCATCGCGATACGGCCGTCGACGGGGGAGTCCGCACGGGTGACCGACGTCGGACCCCTCCCGTCCCGGGCGCCCAGCCGCAGCACCGACTCCGCGGCGCGGATCGCCTCCTGCGCGGCCGACCGCGAGGGGAAGGGGCCGATGACGGAGAGCGCGTCGTCGATCGACGGCACCGTCGTGGTCGCCAGGCGGGGTCCGGGCGAGCTCACCAGATGGATCCAGGGCATGCGGCGCGGCGCCTTGGACCGGCGGTTCGCCGGAGGTGAGAGCTCGGCGATGAGCCGCAGCTCGCGCACCCGTGCCTCGATCTCGGTGGCCGTCTCGATGACCCGGACCCCAGCGGTCGTATCGACCATGCGCGCGATCGTCGTCCGCCTCTCCGCGGCGGTGAAGTAGGAGCGCACGCGGCGGCGCAGGTTGACCGCCGAGCCGACGTAGAGGACCTGGTCCGCGGGGGAGAGGAACTGGTAGACGCCGGGGCCCGTGGGCAGGCCGTCGGCCATGGGGGTCTTGGCGCGGCGACGCGGGGGCACCGGGTCGGTGGCGGTGGCGAGGTCCTCCAGGTGGGTGACTCCCAGCGGGGCCAGGGCCTCCAGGGCCGCGTGAAGGACATCGACGGTGGCCCGCGCGTCGTCCAGGGCGCGGTGCGTCGGCCTCGTGGCCGATCCCACGAAGGACGCCAGGGTTCCCAGCCGGTGGTCGGGCACCTCCGGACGCCTCCAGGCCCTGCGCGCCAGGGCGAGGGTGTCCAGCACCCGCGGCTCCTCCCACGCCAGCGTCAGCTCGCGTGCCGCGGAGCGCAGGTGGCCGACGTCGAAGCGGGCGTTGTGGGCCACCAGGACCGTGCTCGGGTCGGACAGGCGCGCCCAGCGGAGGAAGGAGGACAGGGCGTCGCCCACCGGCGGGGCGCCGACCACCATCGCGTTCGTGATGCCGGTCAGGACCGTGATCTGCGCGGGTATGGCGGCACCGGGGTCGACCAGGGTGGTGAACTCCTTCTCCACGACGCCGCCGCGGACGCGAACCGCGCCGATCTCGGTGATCGCGTGGGCGCCCGGTGCGCCCCCGGTGGTCTCCAGGTCGATCACGACGAACGTCGTCTCCCGCAGAGGGGTGCCCATGTCCTCGAAGGAGGCCTGCAGCCCGGTGGGGCGAGCGGAGTCCGAGAGGCCCTGACGGGGCGGGGCGGCCGGGGACGGGGTGAGAGGATCATCGGATTCTCCGCCCGGAGGACTGGCGGGTGCATGGTCGGCCACAATGCGAGGCTAGACTTCACGAAGGCGCCGTTCCAACCGCTCCCGCACCTTCCCGCGCGGGCGCGCGCGGATCCGGCGGAGAGCCCAGCCAGTTGCCGAGCACAGGAGGTCCCGTGGGGTACCGAGGCATCAAGACCGCTGTTGGGCCCGCGCTGGAGATGCTCTACCAGCCGTGGATCCGGGGGGAGGAGAACATCCCGACTGAAGGAGCGGCGATCCTCGCCTCCAACCATCTCGCCGTCATCGACTCCTTCTTCCTGCCCCTGCTGGTGGATCGTGAGGTCGCCTTCATCGGCAAGTCCGACTACTTCACCGGCAGGGGGGCCAAGGGATGGGTGGTCAAGAACTTCATGACCGCGGTCGGCACCATTCCCGTGGACCGCTCCGGCGGACAGGCCTCGCAGGCCGCCCTGCAGGCGGGAGTGGCCCGTCTGAAATCGGGGGAGCTCTTCGGCATCTACCCCGAGGGGACCCGCAGCCCCGACGGCCGCCTTTATCGCGGCAAGACCGGGGTGGCGCGCATCGCCCTGGCCACGGGCGCCCCGGTCATCCCGGTGGCCATGATCGGCTCGGATCTGGCTCAGCCCATCGGCCGGGCCATCCCCTCCACCCGCCACCGGGTCGGCATCGTCGTCGGGGAGCCCCTCGACTTCTCGCGGTACAAGGGTCTGGGGAACGATCGCTTCGTGCTGCGCTCCATCACCGACGAGATCATGTACTCCCTCATGTCCCTGTCCGGTCAGGAGTACGTCGACCTCTACGCGGCCGACGTCAAGAGGGCCATGGATGCCGAGAAGAAGTCCGCCGACGAGGTCGTCAGGGAGATGCTCGAGGCCCAGGCGCTGCGTCGTCCGGCGGCGGCGCCCGTGGCCGCGCCCGGCGGCCGCCCCGCCCCCGAGGTCCCCGTGCCCGAGCCGCCCGAGGACAAGAGCGGCAAGGACAAGAAGAATCTCGACGACGAGGGCGAGTCCGCTGCTGGAAGTTAGTGCTTGATGAAGGTATGGGCGCCCGATACTTGAGTGGTCGAAACAGAATGGTGAGTAAATTCCAGAGGCGGCCTTATTCATATCGCGACAAGCAGACGTCCGGTATCTCAGCGCGTCCTCTCGAGCTCCCGTAACTGTCCGAGTGCCTCGCCCAGTTGCTCTGGATCGCAGAGCACGGGCGGCCTGAGGGGCGTCCGGTGCCCGCCGGACGCGGAGAACAACGGACTTGGTGCAAGTCGTGTATGAACGAGTCTTGTCAGGCGCATCGCGTCCTGTTGCGCCTGGACGGCGCCCTGATCCGCACCGACCGGGTCGCGGCTCGCACCATCACCGCCGCGCGCCCATGTCCTGCCCCAGCCGTACAGGGCGGCCGTGCCGGGGCTGCCCACGTTGGCGGACAAGGGCCGCACCGACATCGACATCGGCATCAAGGCCCCGAGGACCCGGTCAAGAATCCCTGCCCCGACTCCGACACCAGGCGGCGCAACCAGCTGATCGCCTCCATGCGAGTCCCCGCGGAGCGGGCCAACGCCCTGATCAAGCGCTTCAAGACGCTGGGGCGCATCACCCTCGACAGCACGAAACAAGCAGTGTCCGATTCGCAGACGCGTGAGATCAGTTGCGCGAGGGACTCGGGCGAGGGGTCTTTCTTCTCGTAATCGAGGATCTCGGAGCAGCGGACACGATTCCATCGTCGATGTGTTCTCAGTGGCTCTTCTCAACCCGAATCGCGTACGACCGCGCGCAGGGCTCTCGTGGCGGGGCGGCTCTGCCGGCGTTCGACGATTCCGGCGCGATAACGGTGAATCGTGATGACTCCCCAGAGCTTCTCTACGCCGTCGCCGTTGTCTGCACCGCCGTGCTGGCGGGCTTCATGCTCTCTTACGTGGTGACCATGGGGCCTTCTTCCCCCAATGCGCTGCGCCATGACCGTCGTGCCGAGCTTCAGCGGATCCTGCTGCCCTTCAACAGGGACGAGCACGTCGGCACCGAGTACACCGCCTGGGTCCTCGGTCAGGTCGTCGTGGCCGCCCTGTGGCTGCTGACGGCACTCGGCCAGCGCGCGAGTGATGATGCCGCGGCCCGCGCCGTCTCCTCAGGGGATCTGGTGCTCGGCCAGCAGCCGGGCCGAGGCTCGTGATCCCGACTCCATGAGGGGGCCGGCGAGCTCGGCGCTGATCCGGGCCAAGAGGTCGTGCGGATAGTCCGCGGGGAGGATCTGGGCGGGCAGGGCGGGCAGCGTGCCCCACACGTAGGTGGCGCTGCTGAGCATGTCGTGAGCGGTCGCCACCCGGGCCAGGAGGGCGGGGCGCGAGTCGTCCGAGGCGTCCAGGTCGCGCCAGCGATCCTTGACGTCCTCCAGGTGCTCGGCCAGGCGGTGGATCTGCTGCGCCGCCTCGTCCAGCGGCCAGGCGCGCGCGGCGAGGTCCCGCGCGGTGCCGAGGTCGATGTCGAGGCGTCCCGTGGAGCATCCGACGCACTCGGCCCAGCCGCCCGGCGGGCGCATGCCCAGCAGGACGCCGGGGCGGGGCGAGGCCCAGCCGTCGGCGAACGCGGCCGTGCGCAGGGCGTCGCGCTCGGGGCGCCGGGTCTCGGGGATGTCGTAGATGACGATGTGGAAGCGCCCCTCCCAGTCGGGCCGACTGATGAATCTGTGCTCGATGGTTCGGTACCGCCTCAGGAACGTGCCGTTCAGGGCGTAGACGGTCTGCCTGCCGCGACGCTGGGAGACGAGTCGGCCGTCGGCCACGGCGCGGGCGAGGTAGGAGCGCGCGCCCGAGGCGCTCATGTTCAGCGCGCCGAAGACCTCGACCAGGTAGGAGCCGGGCAGCTCCTCGACCCCGCACAGCCCGTACAGGAAGGCGAGGGTGTAACGGCCGACGGCGGAGGGGCGGGAAGCGTGTGCCATGCCCTCATCCTGCGCCCGTCGCGCCAGGATGAGGAGGGGGCGCGGGGGCGCTGCGGCTCCGGTGGACACGGGGCGCGGCGCCGCACTACCGTTGAGTCTCTTCTGGATCACGAAACGTGAAGAAAGCGAGCACTGATGACGCAGTGGAAGAAGCCCGGCCGTCTCCCCGCCCCCGGCGAATTCCGCCCGCCCCTGAGCCGGGCCGAGGCCTGGAGCGAGGTGGGGCTCGCCGTCGCGGTGCTCTGGGCCGTGCTCGGCGGGGCCTGCTTCTTCACGGGAGCCCAGTGGGTCTACGACTCGTGGGGCACGAGCCTGAACGCGGCCCTCATCATCGACGTCATCTTCCTGGCGGGTGTGCTCGTCGTCATCGGCTTCGTGTGGTGGCGCCAGCGCCTGCACGGCGAGGGTCTGCGCGAACTCGGATGGAAGCGCCCCACTCGCGGGGCAGCGGTGGCCGTCGCCGTCGTCTACGGTCTGGCGTGGGCGGGGCTGAGCTATGCGCGCGGCGGGGACCCCCTCGCCTGGCCGTGGCAGCGCCCCATTATGATGGGTGTCGGCGTGATCCTCGCCTTCGGGGAGGAGATCGCGGTCCGCGGCCTCATCCTGGACCGGCTCGAGCGCTGCGGCACGGGCCATCTCGTCCAGATCGTGACCACCGGGGTCGTCATGGGCGTCTACCACGGTGTCGTCGGCCACCACGTCTGGCCCTCGTACATGATCTCCAGCTTCGTCCTGTTCGGGCTGCTCTCGGCCCTCCACATGTACGGCAGGAGGAGCCTGACCCCGCCGCTCATCGCGCACGCCATGGTCCACTTCCTGGGCGATCCGGCCCTCATGCGGGGCATCCTCTACGGCGTCGCCCTCGCGGGGTGAGGGACGTTCCAGCGGACGACGGCGGGGCGCTCGTGGCTTGGCTGCGGGGCGGGCACGCGCTGCAATAGGGCGAGGGAGTTCCCGACTCACGCGCCGCAGCCCGAGGGGCGCTCATGATTCCCGAGGATTCCGACGCGTTCATCGGCGATTAGCACATCGACGTGCTTCGCAAGCTCGCTCCGAATCATCTGGAAGAACGAGAAGTGGAGATGACCGGTCTTAAATCGTTCGTGTTCAGGTCGGACGATGCCCGGTACGCCATGGAGGAGGACATGGTCAGTGGCAAGACGGCCGTTATGTAGCACGTCGCACTGAATCCGCCCGACGGCGTTCACATGGCGTCCTTCTTCATCCGCCGCATCGGTGGCGATGGGAACGACAAGGGGGAATTTCGTCTTCGTCATGGGGGTGCGCAGTTCACGAAAATTATTAAAGACGAGTACATCGAGCGCGTGCATGAGCGGGCGCAGCGCACCGAGTTCCGCAAACTGCTGCGTCGAGCGGCAACAGTGTGCTGTTCCGATAGTGCTCCCCAACCCCCGGTCCTCCTCATCGATGGAATCGATGAGGACTCCTGCTTCGAGAATCCAGACGGGGCGGATGCCAAGTCGATACTCTCGCTGCTGCCGCAGCCCCTTCCCGAGGGGGTGAAGATTATCACCGCGTCGCACCCCGATCCGCGTCCGCCGGAGGGCGCTCGATGCGACGCAAAAAGAGGTGGTCACCGCTGACGCGATGCGCACTCAGCTTCAGATCGCTCAGTGGATCGTCGGCCGAGGCGGCCACTACCTTCTGACGGTCAAGGCGAGCCAGAAGACCCTGCACCGCGTCTTGAGGGACCTGACCTGGAGGGACGTCCCGGCCGTCTCGAGCGTTGAGGCCGGTCACGGGCGGAGGTCGCGATGCACCCTCGAGGCCGCAGACGCTCCGGCCTGGATCGACTTCCCCGGGGCTGCTCAGATGATCCGGGTCCGCCGCACCCGAACCACCACGAAGCGCAAGGGCGGCAACGGCAAGGGCAGGTCGGTGGAGGTGGTCCACCCGGGTCCGCTCCCTGCCTATGACCCAGGCCCAGTCCGAGCGGGTCGCTGCCTGGGTCCAGGGGCATTGGACGATGGAGAACCGGCTCCACCGGGTACGCGACGTGGTCTTCGACCAGGGATCGCCAGCAGCTGCGCACCGGCAACGGCCCGTGGGTCATGGCCGCGCTGCAACCTGGCCATCAGCCTCATCCGCCTCTTCCGCGGCCCCCGAAGCGTCCATCGCCGCCGCCACCAGATCCCTGGCAAGACGCTCAAAACGAGCCATCAAGCCAATAAACCAACCAACCACCTAAACCGGCTTCGCCGACCCCCTGCAAACGTATCGAGAGGCCTGAAGAGCGCGTGCGACTTCTGGTTAACGTGGCGGATGCGCTGATTGAGTTGGGTCAAACCGATAGGGTTCTCGGCACAGCCAACTGCGCCGCGCCTCGCAGCGGCATGTATCGATGCAGTTGATCTCTCGGCCGATTCCGCCGATGCGGAGCCCACCGAGAGTGACCGGTGGCTCGGCCTGGCCCGCTCCGCGCTCGCCCGCTCCTGGCTCCACGACGCTCCCGTCTGGAAGCACGTCGACGTCCTGCTGCGCGTGGCGCCGGACCTGACCATGCGGCGCGTCGAGGAGCGCCTGCTCGTCGACCTCGAGCCCCGCCCCGGGTCCGAGGGCCCTGGCGGAGGGGCGGCGTCGTCCCGCTAGGATGACCCTGTCACTCCTCGCAGTCAACGAAAGGCCAACGATGTCGATCCGTCGTGTCGCCCTGCTCACCGCGGGCGGTTTCGCCCCCTGCCTGTCCGCCGCCGTCGGCGACCTCATCGAGCGCTACACCGAGGTCGCCCCCGAGGTCGAGATCATCGCCTACCAGTACGGCTACCACGGCCTGCTCACCGGCAACTACGTCGTCATCGATGAGGAGGGCCGCGAGAACGCCGGCATCCTGCGCGACTTCGGCGGGTCCCCGATCGGGAACTCGCGCGTCAAGCTCACCAACGCCAAGAACCTCGTCGAGCGCGGCCTGGTGGCCGAGGGCGTCAACCCCCTGGAGTTCGCCGCCGAGCAGCTGCGCAAGGACGGCGTCGATGTCCTGCACACCATCGGCGGCGACGACACCAACACCACCGCCGCGGACCTGGCCGCCTACCTCCACGAGAACGACTACGAGCTCACCGTCGTCGGCCTGCCCAAGACCATCGACAACGACATCATCCCGATCCGCCAGTCGCTGGGCGCCTGGACGGCGGCCGAGCAGGGCGCCGGCTTCGCCTTCAACGTCATCGGCGAGCACCGCTCCAACCCGCGCATGCTCATCGTCCACGAGTGCATGGGTCGTAACTGCGGCTACCTCACCGCCGAGACGGCTCGCCGCTACCACGACCTGCTCCAGACCAAGCAGTGGGCCCCGTCCCTGGGCCTGACCGAGAGGCGCTGGGACGTCCACGCCGTCTTCCTGCCGGAGATGAAGCTGGATCTGGCGGCCGAGGCCGAGCGTCTCAGGGCCATCATGGACGAGCAGGGCAACGTCAACATCTTCCTGTCCGAGGGCGCGGGCGTCCCCGAGATCATCGCCGAGATGGAGGCCGCCGGTCAGGAGGTCCAGCGCGACCCCTTCGGCCACGTCAAGCTCGACACCATCAACCCCGGCCAGTGGTTCGCCAAGCAGTTCGCCGAGCTCATCGGGGCCGAGAAGGTCATGGTCCAGAAGTCGGGCTACTACTCGCGGGCCGCTCACGCCAACGCCGAGGACCTGGCCCTCATCAAGAGGATGTGCGACTTCGCCGTCGAGTGCGCCCTGCGCGGCCAGTCCGGCGTCATCGGCCAGGACGAGGAGAACGACGATGTGCTCGCGGCGATCGCCTTCCCGCGCATCGCCGGCGGCAAGCCCTTCGACATCACCCAGGACTGGTTCACCGCGCTCATGGACGAGCTCGGCCAGGGCGTCGAGCCCGCCGAGGCCGCGCCCGAGCACTGAGGCCGCGCCCGAACCGGCCCATCGAGAGGCCGCGTGCTCGCCCGCGGTGATGGCGACGCTCCGCACGTCGCCATCACCGCGGGCTCGTGAGCGGGCGGTCCTCGAGCACGGTTCCCCCGCCCCCGGGAGTGAGTCGGTTCGGGGCGGGATCCTGTCCGGGGGAGGGACTCACGTCCTCGAGCCTCGTCCCGTGATGCGGCGCCGATCCCGGGCGATACTCCCGGCTGGCCTATGCTGACGGGCGTGATGAACGACCTGACCGTCCCCCGGGCAGTCGCCGGTTGGCGCTCGCGCCTGGCCGCCCAGCAGCCGGCCTACCCGGATACGGCTGCTTTGAGGGCGGTGTGCGCAGATCTGCGCACTCGACCCCCGCTCGTCTTCGCCGGCGAGGTCGACTCCCTGCGCGACCAGATGGCCGCGGCCGCCCGGGGGCGCGCCTTCGTGCTCATGGGGGGCGACTGCGCCGAGTCCTTCGCGGACAATACGGCCGATAACATCCGGCTCAAGCTCCAGACGATCCTCCAGATGGCGGCGGTGCTGACCTACGGCGCCTCCACCCCCGTGGTCAAGATCGGGCGAATGGCCGGCCAGTACGCCAAGCCCCGCAGCGCCGAGGTCGAGACGCGCAACGGCGTCACCCTGCCCGCCTATCGCGGGGACTCCGTCAACGACCACGCGTTCACCAGAGCCGCTCGCGTCCCCGATCCTCATCGCATGCTCGACGCCTACCTGCGCGCCGGCACCACTCTCAACCTCATCCGCTCCTTCACCATGGGCGGCTACGCGGACCTGCGCGAGGTGCACTCCTGGAACCGCGGGTTCACCGCGAATCCCGCCTACAAGCGCTTCGAGTCCTTCGCCGAGGAGATCGACCGCGCCATGCGTTTCATGGAGGCCGCCGGGGTCGATTTCGACGCCCTGCGCCAAGTCGATTTCTACGCCGCTCATGAGGCCCTGCTCCTGGAGTACGAGGACGCCATGATCCGCGAGGACTCGCGCTCGGGGCGCCTGTACGACACCTCCGCCCACTTCCTGTGGGCGGGGGAGCGCACGCGCGGCGTCGAGGACGCCCACGTCGCCCTTCTGGAGAGCGTTCACAACCCGGTGGGGGTCAAGGTGGGGCCGACGACGACGCCCGCCGAGCTCGTCGCGCTCATCGACCATCTCAATCCCCGCGGTGACGCCGGGCGCCTGACGATCATCACTCGCATGGGCGCCGGCCGTGTCCGTGAGGTCCTGCCGGCTCTCGTCGAGGCCGTCATGGACGACGGCCGCCCGGTCACCTGGGTCGCCGATCCGATGCACGGCAACACCATCACCTCCGACAACGGGTACAAGACCCGTCGCTTCGACACCGTCATGGACGAGGTCCGCGGCTTCTTCGAGGTCCATCGTGCGCTCGGCACGGTGCCCGGGGGCATTCACGTCGAACTCACCGGAGACGACGTCACCGAGGTCCTCGGCGGGGGGGAGCGCATCAACGAGGATACCCTGGCCGAGCGCTACGAGACGCTCGTCGATCCGCGCCTGAACCATCAGCAGTCCCTGGAGATGGCCTTCGAAGTCGCCGAGATGCTGTGCGGCTGAGTCCGCGGGACCCGGAGGAAGAGGATCCATCGGGGGATTCGGGGGACTCAGAAGATATTGATCTTGACGCTGGATCCCGCCTTGACGCTGGTGCCGGCGCCCGGGTCCGAGGACCGAACGGTGTCGAAGGGGGCGCCGAGGCGCTTATTGACCTCCACCGTGAGCCCCAGGTCCTCCAGGGTCCTTCTGGCCTCGGCCTGGGACTTCCCGCTCACGTCGGGAACCGTGATCATCTCCGGCCCCTTCGAGACCGTGACGGCGACCGAGTCCCCCTGATAGGCGCTGGTGGCGCCGGCTGCCGGGCTGGAGGAGATGACCAGGCCGGAGGCCGCCGAGTCGGAGAACGCCTGCGTCTGGGCGCCGAGCCTGAGGCCGGCGGCCTCCAGGGTCGTTCTGGCCTGGTCCACGGTCATACCGGTCACGTCGGGCACCGTCGCGGCCTGACGCCCCCTGGAGACGACGAGCGCCACTGCCGAGGAGTGATCGACATTCGTCCCCGCCTTGGGGTCTGAGGAGACGACCTGGCCGGAGGCCACGGTGCTGGAGTACTCCTGGGTGATCGCGCCCACGCTCAGACCGGCATCGGCGAGGGCCCCGGTGGCCTCGTCCTGGGTCTTGCCCACGACATCGGGAACCCTCTTCTGCTCCACGCCGCGGGAGATGACGGCCTTGACCGCCTGGTTGATGCGCGCGCCGTCGCCCGGGCTCGGACTGGAGGAGATCACCGAGCCCACGGGAACCGTGTCGGAGAAGTCGCGATCGGGTGGTGCCCAGGTCAGCCCCGCGCCCTCCACCGCCTCCTGAGCCTCCTCGGCGGTCCGACCGACGATCTCGGGAACGGGGATGGAGCGGCCGGGCCCCTTGAGGACGTACCAGGCGTACCAGCCTCCGACGGCGGCGCCGCCGAGCAGCAGGGTCGCGGCTCCCCCGAGGAGAACGCGGCGCCGGATGCGACGCGAGTCCCTGCGCGGCACCGCGATCGTGCTCTGGTCGTCGGCCTTCGACAGCTCCTCGCGCGCCAGGCGCCGGGTGCCTCCCTCACCGGTGCCCTCGGCGTCCGGCCCGATCGAGCCGATCGGGAGGGAGACCGTGCGCAGTCCGGCCCCCGGCGCCGCATCCTGTTCCTCCTGGCCCGCATCCTTCCGGTCCGCGGGCTCCTCGGGGGACTGGGCCCCCATGGCGGTGCGGGCGGCCTCGGCGTTGGCGGCGAGGACCTCTTGCGTGCGCACCGACCCGGCTCCGCCGCCGCGCTTGACCAGCAACTGCTCCTCGGTCAGGGTCGCGGCGGCCGCGCGCAGCAGGGCCAGCGCCTCGTCGGCGTTCTGGAGGCGCAGCTCCGGATCGCGCCGTGTCATGGTGGACACGAGCTCATCCACCTCGGCGGGCAGGTCCGGGACCATGGCCGAGGGCGGGGGGATGTCCTCGTGGACGTTGCGGAAGGCGATCTGGACGGGGGCGTCGGCGGCGAACGGCTGCTCGCCGGTGAGCAGTTCGTAGACGATGACGCCCACGGAGAACACGTCGGCGCGCGGGCTGGTGGATCCCGAGGTGATGAGCTCGGGGGCGAGGTAGGCGACGGTTCCCAGGACGTTGCCGGTGGTGGTCTGCGTCGCCTCGGTGACCGCGCGGGCCAGCCCGAAATCGGCGACCTTGGCGACCGAGCCGTCCGCGGGCAGCAGGACGTTCTCGGGCTTGACGTCGCGGTGGACCAGGCCCGCACGGTGCGCGGCGCCCAGCGGGCGCAGGATCTGGGCGGTCAGGCCCAGGGCCTCGCGCACCGACAGGGGACCGGCGGCCATGAGGTCGCGCAGGTTCGGGCCCTCGACGTACTCCATGATCAGGTAGGCGACGCCGTCGAGGCTGCCCTGGTCGTAGACGGCGACCACACCCGGGTTCGACAGGCGCGCCGCGGCCCGTGCCTCGCGCCGGAAACGGGCCACGAAATCGGGGGAGTCGGCCAAGTGGGCGTGCATGAGCTTGAGCCCGACGACGCGGTCGAGCCGGCGATCATGCGCCCGGTAGACGGTCGCCATTCCGCCACGCGCCACACGGTCGACGATCTCGTAGCGGGAGTCGACCAGGCGACCGGTGAGAGGATCCTTGACCACGGATCGATTCTAAGGCTCCGACGGGGCGAGGCGGGTCAGGACCCGGCGGGCCCGTCCGGTCCGCGGAGCGGCGCTCAGGCGTCGCGCGCCGTCAGAGCCCGTGCCAGGGCCGAGAGATCGGCGCGGCCGACCTCGTCGAGCGCTCCGGGGGGAGCGTCGTCCAGGGCGCGCAGACCGGTCCGGGCGCGGGCGGCGATCTCCTCCTCGTGAGCGGCCAGGGCGCCGCAGTCGCGGATGAGGTCGGAGGCGGCCGCGATCATGCCGGATGACGCGTCCCGGTTGGCCAGGACCCGGGACAGCAGGACCCGGCCGCTCCGGTCGGTCCGCCGCCACGCCATGGCCAGCAGGACGGTTCGCTTGCCCTCGCGCAGGTCGTCACCGGCCGGCTTGCCGGTCTGGTCGGGATCCCCGTAGACGCCGAGGACGTCGTCGCGCAGCTGGAAGGCGATGCCCACCTCCTCCCCGAAGGTCCGGAGCGCGGCGTACAGGGGCGAGTCGGTGGTCGCGCCCCCCAGGAGCGCGCCGATGAGCAGGGGGTGCATGACCGAGTAGCGCGCGGACTTGCGCCGTACGACGGCCAGTGCCGAGTCGAGCATGGCCCGACCCGCGACGTGTGGATCGTCGTCGGGGGCGGGCAGGGGGGTCACCTCGCTGCGCACGTCGAGGAACTGCCCGACGGCGACCTCCGCGGTCATGGCGTCGAAGGCGTCCCGGGCGGGGGCCGCTCGCGCCCCGCCGGCGAGCGACTCGACGGCGGCGCCCATCTCGGCGCCGGCCAGCGACATGAGCAGGTCCCCCAGGAGTATCGCGGCGCTGCCGCCGTAGGTCGTCGCGTCGCCGCGCCAGCTGGAGGCGGCGTGCTGGGCGGCGTATCGCCGATGCGCCGCGGGGAGGCCTCTGCGGGTGAGGGCCGCGTCGATGACGTCGTCGTGAACCAGGGCGCTGGCCTGATAGAGCTCGAGCGCCGCCCCGAGACGTGCGGCGGTGACGCCCGTCATGAGCCCGTCCCGCTCCGGAGCCCCCGCGCCCGGCGTGCCCAGCGCCAGGCCGACGGCGCCGAGGACCGCCCGCATCCGCTTGCCCGAGGACACCAGGGCCTCGGCGGCGTCGAGCAGGTCGTCGGAGGCCGGGGACGCGTCGGCCCACCGGGCCCGGTGGACGCCCAGTACGTGGGCGAGCCTGGTGCCGACCACGGTGCGCACTGCCCGTAGTGCGGGGGGAAGAACGGTCATGCGGATCAGCGTAACGGGGCGGAGGTCGGTTCAGCGGCGCGCGGGTCCCGACCCCGGAGCGAAGAGGTGGGAATAAACGCTATAGTTGAGAGGTTCCTGCTGCGTCGGCCGTGAGTGCGCCATCGAGCCCCCCGCCGACCGGCACCCGCCTCACCCCGATCGGTCCGCCCACGCGAAAGGAACTCCGTGCCTTCTTCCACACTCACGCGGAAGCGCACCCAGCGCGCTGATGACGTCGATGAGATCCCCGAGGACGACGAGGACCTCGATCTCGACGATCTTGATGATGACGCCGATGACGATTCCGAGGACGTCGAGGATTCCGAGGATGACGACTACGACGGCTCGGGCGCCGAGGAGGAGGGCGAGGACGACGCCGTCGCGCAGGAGGACGACGACCCCGCTCCCGAGCTGCGGGACTACTATCTCGACGTGAGCCTGGAGGAGAACGGCGACGGCACCAAGCGCAACCCCTTCAACACCGCCGCCGCTCTCAAGGGGGTCAAGCTCGCCCCCGGCGCGACCCTGTACGTGCGCAGCCGCACCACCGTCGAGGGCCTTGAGCTCTCGGGCAACGGCACGCTCGAGGACCCGATCACCCTGGCCCCCTACGGCCACGGCCCCGTGCCCCGCTTCGTGATCCCCGAGGAGGAGCGCCCCGTCGTCGCCCGCGAGTTCCTGACGAGCAACGGCTTCATCTTCCGCGGCTGGATCATCAAGGGCATCAAGATGAGCCCGTCCATCGCCGCCCTGACCGGTGAGCTCGATCGCATCCGGCGCGAGCAGGCGGAGAAGGCGGCGGGCAAGAAGTCCGGGAGGAAGTCTCGCTCCGAGAGGGACAAGGACGGCTCCTTCACGGTCTCCGACTCCGACGAGGCCGACGAGCCGGCCCAGAAGGTCGTCACCGCCGGGGCCACCGCGGACCCGGTCAAGGACTACCTCAAGCAGATCGGCAAGGTGGCGCTGCTCAACGCCGCCCAGGAGGTCGAGCTCGCCAAGCGCATCGAGGCCGGCCTGTACGCCGAGCACCTGCTGGGAACGCAGGGCAACGATCTGGAGGCGAAGTACCGCCGCGAGCTGCACCGGATCGCTCAGGACGGCCAGCGCGCCAAGAACCATCTGCTCGAGGCCAACCTGCGCCTGGTGGTGTCACTGGCCAAGCGCTACACCGGGCGCGGCATGCTCTTCCTCGATCTCATCCAGGAGGGCAACCTGGGCCTGATCCGCGCGGTGGAGAAGTTCGACTACACCAAGGGATACAAGTTCTCCACCTACGCCACCTGGTGGATCCGCCAGGCGATCACCCGCGCCATGGCCGACCAGGCGCGCACCATCCGCATCCCCGTCCACATGGTCGAGGTCATCAACAAGCTCGCGCGCGTGCAGCGCCAGATGCTCCAGGACCTGGGCCGCGAGCCCACGCCCGAGGAGCTGGCGGTCGAGCTGGACATGACCCCGGAGAAGGTCGTCGAGGTCCAGAAGTACGGCCGGGAGCCCATCAGCCTGCACACGCCGCTGGGCGAGGACGGCGACTCCGAGTTCGGCGATCTCATCGAGGACTCCGAGGCCGTCGTCCCGGCGGACGCCGTCAGCTTCACACTCCTGCAGGAGCAGCTGCACGCCGTGCTCGACACGCTCTCGGAGCGCGAGGCGGGCGTGGTCTCCATGCGCTTCGGCCTGACCGACGGACAGCCCAAGACGCTGGACGAGATCGGCAAGGTCTACGGGGTCACCCGTGAGCGCATCCGGCAGATAGAGTCCAAGACCATGTCCAAGCTGCGCCACCCCTCGCGCAGCCAGGTGCTGCGCGACTACCTGGACTGACGATCGCTCGGGTGGCGGCCCCGGGTCCCTGGTGCCCCGGGGCCGCCGTCGTGCTACGGTCGGTCATCGACACGGGGTGCCCACGAGGCTGAGAACACACCCGTTGAACCTGTTCAGATAATGCTGACGAAGGGATGTCGCATGACGCAGCGCGTTCGCGCCCACTCCATCCTCCAGACCGTCCGCGAGACGGGCCCCCTTGTCTCCTGCATTACCAACTCGGTGGCCGCCAATATCACCGCCAACGTCCTGCTCGCCGTCGGAGCGGCCCCCGCCATGGTCGACATCACCGGTGAGGCCGGGCCCTTCGCCGCCGCGGCCTCCGGGCTGCTGATCAACCTCGGCACGCCTCAGCCCGAGCAGCGCGCCGCCGCCCTGGAGGCCGCGACGGCGGCCGGGGAGGCGGGCACCCCCTGGGTGCTGGACCCGGTCGCCATCGGCTCGCTCGCCCACCGCACGGCCCTGGCCCGCGAGCTGATCGCCATGGGGCCCGCGGTCGTGCGCGGGAACGCCTCGGAGATCATGGCGCTGCTCGGCGCGGGCGGCGGGCGCGGGCCCGAGACCGCCGCCGACGTCGAGGCCGCCATGGATGCCGCCCACTCGGTCTCCGAGCGCTTCGGATGCGTCGTGGCGGTCTCCGGACCGGTCGACGCGATCGTGGACGGGGCGCACGTGACCCGCATCGTCGGCGGCTCGCCGATGCTCACCCGCGTCACCGGCGGCGGCTGCGCCCTGGGAGCCCTCATCGCCGCCTTCATCGCCGCGGGACGGGCGCGCGACGTCGGGGGAAGCCGTGGCGAGTGCGCCGGGGCCGATACGACCCGCGCCCGCACGGTCGCCTGCCACGCGGTCTACAGCGCCGCGGCCAAGCGCGCCGAAGCCCGGTCGGCGGGCCCTGGCTCCTTCCAGCCCGCCTTCCTCGACGCCCTGTACGACCTGGAGACGGACGACCTGGGGTCCATCACCATCAGCGCCGCCGACACCGTTGGTCAGGAGCCGGCATGAGGGCCGTGCCGAACCTGTCCGTCTACCTCGTCACCGACGAGGGCCAGTGCCGCTTGCGCGGGCGCAGCGTCCTCCAGACCGTCGAGGCCGCCGTCGACGGCGGAGTCACCTGCGTCCAGCTGCGCGCCAAGGACACCGACGGCGGCCCCTTCCTGGCCCAGGTCCGAGCCGTGGCCGGAGCGGTGGGCGATCGAGTCCCCGTCATCGTCAACGACCGCGTCGACGTCTTCCTGGCCGCGCGCGACCTCGGCGCTCCGGTGGCCGGCGTCCACGTCGGCCAGTCCGATCTTCCCGCCGGCGTCGTGCGCGCCCTCATCGGGGACGACGCCTGCATCGGGCTGTCGGCTGCGACCCCCGACGAGCTGCGCGCCGCCCGGGCGGAGGGGGCCTGCGACTACGTCGGCATCGGCGTCGTGCACGACACCGCCACCAAGACTGATGCCCCGAGGGGTCTCGGTGCCGACGGCGTGGCTCGCATGGCCGCGTTGACCGACCTGCCCTCCGTGGCCATCGGCGGCATCACCGCCGCCGACCTGCCGGCCCTGCGCGCGGGTGGCCTGGACGGAGCCGCCGTCGTCTCGGCCATCTGCACGGCCGAGGATCCGCGGGCGGCCGCCGTCGGCCTACGGGCCGCCTGGGACGGGGGAGGTCGGGGATGACCCGCTCGGAGGCTCGATCGAGGACCGTCACCGCCCTGACCATCGCCGGCTCCGATCCCAGCGGAGGCGCCGGCGTCCAGGCCGATCTGAAGGCCATGAGCGCGCTCGGCGCCTACGGGATGAGCGTCATCACGGCCCTGACCGCGCAGTCGACGCGCGGCGTGACGGGCGTGCGCGCCGTGCCCGTCGACTTCGTCCGCCTGCAACTGGACACGCTGCTGGACGACATCGTCCCCGATGCCACCAAGATCGGCATGCTCGCCACCGCCGAGCTGGCCGACGCCGTGGGGGAGTACCTGCCCGGGCTCTCCCGCACGGTCCTCGACCCGGTCATGGTCGCCACCTCCGGCGATCGTCTCCTGGATGAGGAGGCGGTCGGCGCCGTACGCCGGCTGTGCGGCGTGGCCGATCTCATCACTCCCAACCTCCACGAGGCGGCCGTCCTGCTGGGGGAGGAGGCCGCGGGGGATACGGGTGCGCTGCGCGCTCAGGCGCGGCGACTGGTGGAACAGGGCGCTCAACGGGTGCTGGTCAAGGGCGGCCACTTCGCCGCTGGCACGGCCGGCACCGCGGATGCTCCGGAGTCCGTGGACGTCTACGCCGATGCCGACTCCACCGTCCTCCTGCGCGGGCGCCGCGTGATGACCAAGAACACTCATGGGACGGGCTGCACGCTGTCCTCGGCGATCGCCTCGCTGCGGCCGCGCCGGGCGACCTGGCTGGAGGCGGTGCGCGACGCCAAGGTCTACCTCACCGGTGCCATCGAGCACGCCGACGCCCTGGGCGTCGGGCACGGGCACGGTCCCGTCCACCACTTCCACCGACTGTGGGCGCAGAATGACGAGGACTGAGGGAGCTGAGAGGGACATGACCGGCACGACCGACACGGCTGGCATGCGTGACGCGCATGCCGCGCATGGCTCGGCCGCCCCTCCGGCTCGGCCGGGATCGGCGACCGCCTCCTTCAGCGCCGAGGCCTGGGAGCGCGCCGCGCCGGTGCGCGACGCCATCGACGCGCTGCCCCTGGTGCGGGGCCTGGGAGACGGGTCCCTGACCAGGGATCG
This sequence comes from Actinomyces gerencseriae DSM 6844, assembly GCF_000429265.1. Lineage (GTDB taxonomy): Bacteria > Actinomycetota > Actinomycetes > Actinomycetales > Actinomycetaceae > Actinomyces > Actinomyces gerencseriae. The sequence continues at coordinate 223,804 of NZ_AUBN01000010.1, read as the reverse complement.
CTTCGACTACTACATGGCCCAGGACGCGCTGTACCTGGCCGAGTACGGGCGCGCGCTGGCCGGCGTGGCGGCGCTGAGCGACGAGCCCGACGAGTTCGTCTTCTGGTGCGACGCGGCCCGGGAGGCGGTCGTCGTCGAGCGCGCCCTGCATGCGGCGCATGTGGATCTGACGGCGGGTGCCGACGCCTCGCCGACGTGCCGGGCCTACACCGACTTCCTGCGCGCCCGCTGCGCTCTCGGGTCCTACGGCGTGGCGGTGGCCGCGGTGCTGCCCTGCTTCTGGATCTACCAGGACGTCGGCGCCGGGATGATCGCGCGGGCCGGCGACCTGGGCGCCCACCCGTACGGCGACTGGATCGCCACGTACGCCGATCCCGGCTTCGAGCGGTCGACCGACCGGGTGCGCTCCATCGCCGACCGGCTGGCGCGGGCGGCCGGCGATGGCGAGCGCGAGCGCATGCACGCGTCGTTCGCGACGGCCTGCCGTCATGAGTGGATGTTCTGGGACGCCGCCTGGCGCATGGAGCGCTCGCCCGTCTAGGCGGGGGCCCGCGATGGGTATGGAGATGGATATGGGGCCGGCCTCGATGGACGCGACGGGGCGCCCGCCCCTCTCGTGGGCGGGCGCCCCGTCCCGGGGGAGCTCGTCCCCCGGTCAGTCCGTCGCGATCAGACGCGAGGTCTCGTCCTGGATGAACAGGGCCTGACGCTCCAGGGCGGTCATGTTGCGGTGGCCGTGGTGGCCGCAGAAGAGCAGCTCGCCCGAGGCGAGGACGACGCGCACGAAGGCCTGGGCGCCGCAGGCGTCGCAGCGGTCGGCGGTGGTGAGCTCGCGCTCAGCGGCGGACGAGCCCCTCGCGGGGGAGGCCGTGGGGGTCGGCGCAGTCACCGGGGCGGTGACGGGGGTGCTTGTCGTGTTCATGGATCCAATGAGATCACGCCGAGGGGCGGACGTCGCACTTCGACGCCCCGGTTTCCGCCCGGGGCGCAGGGTCTGCGCCCACGGCGAACGACGGGATGAGGCGGCGCCGCGCGCCGGCGCGCAGCGGGGACGGCGGCGAGCACCTGGGTGGGGCGCCCGCGAGGCGGTCGGGTGCCGGATCCGTGGCCTCCTGACATGGGAGAGGCGGTCGAGCTCAGGAGGGTCGGCGGCTGGTCCGCTCGAGACGCCTCGCAGATCCTCATCTTCTCTTCTCTTTTTCTGCAACGTCGAACTTCTTCCATGGAATCATGCACCTAATTCCATACGAATTCCCACTTCCCTCACAGGGTGCGTTTATTGACGTCGATTGTTGATCGACTCATTGACGTATGGGTCGACTTGGTAGTATCATAATAAATGACATGTTCGCGTAGAGGTGAACGAGGCGAATGCGGGCCCGAGTGGAGTGTCCGCATTCAATTCCCTGAGAGGTGTTCGATGGTGAAGCGACGTAATTGTTGAAGGCCGGGCTCGGCGCTGCGATGTTCGGGGCATTGGTGACTGTGTTTCCGGAGGCTCGAGCCTTGCAGCGCTCAACAGGTTCGGGTGAGTGGTGGGAGCAGGACATCCCGTCAGAACGACTCATTGATGTATCGTCGGCTTTGACGAGCGATGAGGTGTCAGCGCTCAGTGGTCTGACTCCGACATCTTTCTTAGTTGCGCAGGGTGCGCTCGATGACGGCAGCGTTGTTCGGAGAGTCGGTGTTGGTGCGAATGATGGTCGTTATGCCTTGATTCTGCAGTTACTTTCCACTGACGGGGGAGAGGTGGTGGATTCGCGCGTGATGCGTTGGGCGGACAGCGCGGATGGTGGCTATATCGAGTTGCAAGAGGTTGGGCGATCTGCGGATTCATTGACAATGGCACCTGCGGGGTCCGACCCCAATGGCTGGGCGGATGGCGATGAGTTTCCTTGTCCTGTGCTCACTCGTCCTCAGTGGGTGTGCACGAAGGTTGACAAGGGCTTCTTCGAATGCTGTGGCGCATGCATTTGGGCTGGTGCCGCCGCTCCTGTATGCGGACTGGTTTGGTGCAGTTACTGCCTGTGGAACCACTGCGAGAACTCGACACTGGCATGCGTTTGAGACGATGGGAGGCGGGACGTCGTGATTGAGACAGCGCTCGCCGTCGTGCGCATCCTCACCGGGGTGCTGCTGACGGTCAGTGCCTACGGCAAGTTCCTCCAGGACTACGGCGCGGGAGTCTCTGACGTGCTCGGATACCGGATCGTCAGGCGCCCCGTCGCCGAGGCGATCGCCTTCGCGCTCCCCGTCGTGGAGATGCTGCTGGCGGCTTGCCTCGTGCTCGGGCTCCTCTTACCGGCCTCGGAGGTCGTGGCCGGGGTGCTGCTGGCGCTCCTCGCCGGGGCGGCCGGCAGCGTCCTGTCCCGCGGTATTACGACGGACTGCGGCTGCTACGGCAGCATTCTGCGCGCACGGGTCGGACCGCCCGTGATCGCGCGGAACGTGGTGCTATGCCTGGTTCTGCTGGCCGATGCGCTCCTCGGGTCCGGGCGGCGCCTGGTGCTGGCCGAACCCGGCTGGGGCTTCGGCCTGCTGGGGTTGGCCGTGTGCGCCGCGCTGCTGGTGGCCCAGCGGCTCTCCCAGCGCCGCGCCCACCGCCGCCGTGGCGCCGCCCCGACGGCGACCGGACGTTGAGCCGCCGGGTCTCCGAGTCGCCCGCCGGCGCGTCGGGGGGTGCCCCTATGTGGTGTGTCAAGTGGCGGTGGGTAGTTTCGTGGCTGGTTGTGGGTCGTAGAGGGTGTCGTTGCGGATCATGGCGTGCAGGGTCGGGATGCGGCGGTGGGCCAGGGCGAGGACGGCTTGGCCCAAGGCGTTTGCCCTGGCCTGGTTTGCGCTGGTAGTAGGCCCGGGAGACGGGGTCGGAGCGCAGGGAGGCGAAGGCGGAGGCGAACATGGCGCGTTTGAGCCGCTTGTTGCCGCCATGGGAGACGTGCTCACCGCGGATCGATGAGCCCGATCTCCTGGTCACCGGTGCCAGGCCGGCGTAGGAGGCCAGCTGTGCCCCGGTGACTGGAGGTCCTGGTCGGGGTCTCGGCCAGCAAGGACGGCGGCGGCCGGGACCCCTGATCCCGGGCACGGGTGGTCAGGACCTGGCACATGAGGGTGGGCCACCCGCCAGGGCCACTGTCCTGGGCGGCGACATCAGCCCGCTGAGCGCGTGGGGCGATGAGCCGGCTCGCCAGGTGCGGCAGCACCACTGCAGCGGCGTCGGTGCCGGCGACCACCACGCTCTGGCGCTCCAGGGCCGAGACGATCTGGCCGGCCCAGGTGGCGTGCCGCCTGCACCCGTGCTTCTTGAGCCTGGCGTCGATTCGTGCCTGGCCGGCCTTCCTCAGCATGGCGGGGGTGGGCCAGGCGGCGACGGGCCTCCCCGGCGGCGTCGTGCGCCCGGCCAGGGCCCCAGCACCTGCTCGAGGGCTGGGCGGGGTCTGGGTGTGCAGACCCCGAATCCGGTTGGCCGTCTGGTTGACCTGGCGAGCCAGGTCCAGGTCGAAGCCAGTCAGCATCGACAAGGCGGCCGCGTCCTCGTCCGAGGTACTCACGGAGCGCAGGGTGTGGGGCATGCTCCTGGCCGCGTCGGCGATGACGGCCGCGTCCTTCGCGTCGGTCTTGGCGCTGCCCGGCGTCAGGTCAGCGATGTGGCGCATCGACAGCCCGGGCAGGTAGCTCACGGTGATGCCCGTCTCCTGGGCCACCGCCACGGCCAGGGCCCCGATGGTGGCGGGCTGGTCGACCACCACCAGCAGGCTCCCGTGACCGGCCAGCTTGTCGTAGAGGGCGCGCAGACGCGCCTCGTCGTTAGGAAGGGCCTTGTCACAGACCTTCCTGCCGGCCCGGGTCAGGGCCGTGGCCCAGTGCTCACTCCTTGCCGACGCCCGATACCGATGAAGACGCCCGGCATCCTCGATATCCATCTCTTCTGCCGCCTCTCGCTCCTGTATGCAAGGGCCAGCCGGTGGACGACCGGCCCCGCACCCACGCCTGCGAAAGACCTCACCCCCTCTGCGGCGGGTCGTTCCCCTTATCAGCGGTCACCAGCGCCCGGCTGCCGCGAGTGACTTTCGCCCCCCGGATCATCTACGGACAGGGGCAAGACACCCGTGCCCACAGCTGGCCCAGCCCCGGACCACCCGGGACCACCAACAAGGTAACGGGGGAGTGGTCCTGCGCGCTGCCGAGGCGCCCGGGCGCCGAATGCGGGCGCATCCGGACGGGCGATGGTCACACCGTGGCGCGGGAGAACACGTGTTCGAGATCCGTCCGCTAGATTGCCCCCGTGCCCCGGACCGGAACGACAGCAGCGACAGCCCCCTCTCACGACTACTCCGCCCGCCACCTCTCCGTGCTGGAGGGGCTCGAGGCGGTGCGCAAGCGCCCCGGCATGTACATCGGCTCGACCGACCAGCGGGGCCTCATGCACTGCGTGTGGGAGATCGTGGACAACGGAGTCGATGAGGCGCTCGAGGGCCACGGCGACCGCATCGACGTCATCGTCCACGCCGACGGCTCCATCGAGGTGCGGGACACCGGGCGCGGCGTGCCCGTCGACGTCGAGCCGTCGTCCGGGCTGACCGGCGTCGAGCTCGTCTACACCAAGCTCCACGCCGGGGGGAAGTTCGGCGGGGGCTCCTACGGCTCGGCCGGCGGCCTGCACGGAGTGGGCGCGAGCGTCGTCAACGCGCTGAGCGCCCGCATGGACGTGGAGGTCGACCGCGGCGGCAGGACCTACGCGATGAGCTTCCGCCGCGGCGTGCCCGGCGTCTTCGACGACCCGCCCGGCGGCCCGAGCCTCGCCTCGCCCTTCGAGGAGTACACCGAGGCCTCCGAGCTGCGCGTCATCGGCAGGGTCGGCCGGGGCGTCACCGGCACGCGCGTGCGCTACTGGGCCGATCCGCAGATCTTCCCCTCCCCGGCGGAGTACGACGCCGCGGCGCTGCGCGCCCGCCTGCGGCAGACGAGCTTCCTCGTGCCCGGACTGGCCCTGGCCCTGACCGACGAGCGCAGCGCCGAGGAGGCCGCGCGCGCCGAGGGCGCGCCGTCGTCGGGATCGAGGACCACCGACGACCTGGCGATGCGGGCGGCGGCGAGGAGCGCCGCCGAGACCGCGGGGGACCCGCTCGACACCACGGCCCGGGGAGCCCGAGGACAGGACGAGAACGGGGGCGCCGAGGTGTTCCGGGCCAAGGGCGGCACCGCGGACTTCGTCGACTTCCTCGCCACCGACGGCTCGGTGACCGACACCTTCCACCTGACCGGGCGGGGCACCTACGCCGAGACCGTCCAGCAGCTCGACCGCGCCAGCGGCCACCTGCGCCCCGTCGAGGTGACGCGCACCTGCGTCGTCGATGTCGCCCTGCGCTGGGGCATCGGCTACGACACGACCGAGCGCTCCTTCGTCAACATCATCGCCACGCCCATGGGCGGCACCCACCTGGCGGGCTTCGAGCAGGCCGTCACCAGGGTGCTGCGCAAGCAGATCGACTCCAACTCGCGTGCGCTGAAGGTCACCAGCCGTGACGGGCGCATCGAGAAGGACGACATCCTGGCCGGGCTCACCGCGGTGGTCACCGTGCGCGTGCCCGAGCCCCAGTTCGAGGGGCAGACGAAGGAGGTCCTGGGCACGGCGCCCGTGCGCCAGATCGTCGCCAAGGTGGTGGACGAGGAGCTGACGGCGCTGCTGACCTCCTCCAAGCGCGATCTCAAGGCCCAGTCCCGGGCCCTGCAGGAGAAGATCGTGGGCGAGATGCGCGCACGCGTCAGCGCGCGCATGCACAAGGAGATCACCCGTCGCAAGACCGCGCTGGAGACCTCGACCCTGCCCGCCAAGCTCGCCGACTGCCGCTCCGACGACGTGACGGCCTCCGAGCTGTTCATCGTCGAGGGCGACTCGGCGCTCGGCACCGCCAAGAACGCCCGCAACTCCGAGTTCCAGGCGCTGCTGCCCATCCGCGGCAAGATCCTCAACGTCCAGAAGGCCTCGCAGGCCGACATGCTGCGCAACGCCGAGTGCTCCGCCATCATCCAGGTGGTGGGAGCCGGCTCCGGGCGCACCTTCGACATCGGGACCGCACGCTACGGCAAGGTCATCCTCATGACGGACGCCGACGTGGACGGCGCCCACATCCGCACCCTCCTGCTCACGCTCTTCTTCCGCTACATGCGGCCCATGATCGAGGCCGGTCGCGTCTTCGCCGCCGTCCCGCCGCTGCATCGCATCGAGGTCTCCGGCTCGGGACGCCGCAAGAAGGAGGTCATCTACACCTACTCCGACGACGAGCTGGTGCGCACGCTGCGCACGCTGGAGGGGCAGGGGCGCAGCTTCAAGGAGCCGCAGCGCTACAAGGGCCTGGGCGAGATGGACGCCCACCAGCTCGCCGAGACCACCATGGAGCCCGAGCACCGCACCCTGCGGCGCATCACCCTGAGCGACGAGGCCGAGCTCATGGAGGCGGAGAACGTCTTCGAGCTGCTCATGGGCTCGGCCGTCGAGCCCCGCCGCGGCTTCATCGTCGAGGGCGCCGCCGACGTCGACCGCGAGCGCATCGACGCCTGACGCGGGTGCATGGGCGTCATCCGCATCGGGTATGGTGCCCGGTAACCCGCTGTCACCGCCGGGCAGCCCCGAACCGCGCAAGGAGGCGCTCATGGCCCCCGTATACGGATCCTCGCGTCGCGCAGGAGTCGTCGGTCCCTGGTCGATGCTGCGCCCCGGCCCGCGCTCGGCGCTCCCCCGCGACCTGTTCTGGGCCCCGTTGAGCCCGCTGGACAACGGGGCGCTGGCCGCGCTCATCGCCCGTGCCGAGTCCGTCGATGACCCGCCCTACCGGACCACGGCGGAGGAGACGGCGGACTACTTCGTCGATCCGACCTACTCCGGCGTGGCCGGACGGGATGCCCTGGGAGTCATGCGCGCCTTCGCCCTGGTGCGACTGCGGCCCGCCGCCGAGATCTACGCCTCGATGATCGGCGTCGTCGACCCCGACTTCCGCGAGCGGGGCATCGGCGGAGCGCTCCTGCACTGGCAGACCGAGCGCGCCCGTCACCTCATCGGCACCGAGCGCGCGGCGGCCGCGCCCGGATCGGCGGCTGTCGCGGCACCGGCCCACATCGTGACCACCGTCCTGGAGGACGACGAGCGCATGAAGAACCACCTGAGCGACCTGGGCTTCGAGCCCCGCCGGTGGTACCGCGAGGTGCGCCGCAGCCTGACCGATGACATTCCGGAGGTGGACATCGACGGCTTCCTCACCATCGAGCCGTGGAGCGAGGAGCTCGATGAGGTCGTGCGCATCGCGCACAACCAGGTCGCCGACGGCGAGTACGAGGCCAGTGAGATGACGCGGGACGAGTGGAGGGCCGGCCGCACCTACTTCGCCCCCGGGTGGAGCTTCGTCGCCATGGACCGCTCGGGGGACCGGGCGCGCGTGGCCGGCTTCCTGCGGTCGGGGCGCTACGAGCAGGACTGGGCGGCACTGGGATGGCGCGAGGGGTACACGGATGTGCTGGGAGTGCTCGCCGAGTACCGGACCCGGCGAGTGGCTCCGGCCCTCCTGACGGCCGCCATGCGCGTCTACCGGCGTGACGGCATGGACTACGCCGCGGCCGGCGTCGATTCGGACAATCCCACCGGAGCCGTCGACCTGTACCGCAATCTGGGATACACGCCCACGCGGGGCACGATCCTCTACGCCCTGGACGTGTGAGGGCGCCGTGCGGGCCGCACCGGGCGCCCGGCTCTTCAGCGCGCGCGGTTCACCCGCAGGGCCCATATCAGGGCCAGTGCGCTGGCCAGCACCTGCCCGGCCACGAGGGTGCCGGTCACCGGGAGCCCCGCGACCACCGGAGCCGCTGGCAGACAGACCAGAACCGCCGCATCAGGACCGGAGACGACCATCCCCACCGCCCCGGCGGGTATCGCCCCCAGCGGTGTGAGGATCAGCGTCGAGAAGTCGGGATCCCGACGGAAGCCCGATCGGAGCGCCACCCCACCCCAGCCGACCCCGCATGCGATCGCGAGGGGGAACGTGCTCACGACGCCCTGCCCGGGTGCCGCCCGGAGGACGAGCGCGCCCCATATGCTCAGCGCCCACAGGAGCATGACCCCCGTGGGCACGAGCAGGTGCCCGGCGCGCACCCACACCGGGCGCGCGGCCCACGACTCGTCGGGGCCGGGATCCGCATGGGCGCGGCGCGCGGGCTCGGCGACCGCGAGCGCGGCGAACCACCCTCCCGCCGCGAACACGACCGCGGTGACGAGCCCCGACGAGGTCGTGGCGACGACGCCGACGACGAGCAGCGCGCTCGCGGCGACCCGTGCGAGGCGCCAGGGCTGGCGCGCCAGGAGCAGCCAGTCCACGGCGCCCACGCCCAGGACCGTCCTGAGCGCACCGGGCAGTCTCACGCAGACGCGCGCCAGACGCAGTCCGGCGGGCCGAGTCGGCCGGCGAGGGGGAGACGAGATCATCCGGCCCAGGGCGCGGGTGTCCATCGCCAGGGCCGCGGCGTGAGCCCCGAAGGCGCGCGCACTGGCCTGGAGCAGCGAGTCGTCGTCCAGTTCCGCCAGGTGCCGGCCGGGCCCGCGTCGCCACCAGATCGCCGTCGCCAGGACGAGGACGGCCCCGATGATGACGGGCACGAGCGCGGCGTGCGCGTCCGACAGCGGTGAGAGCAGACTCGCACCGGCGCACGCCCCGGCCGCCGACAGCGCCGTCGTGCGCGCCCTGACGACGACAACGGGCCCGCCGTGCGCCTGCGCGGCGAGGAGAGCAGCCAGGGACAGCCCCGCGACGCCGCCCACGAGCACGGACCAGCGGACCGCGCCGAGCACGCCGCTGCGCTCGATGAGCGCGATGACCGCACCCGCCGCCGAGGAGAGCGCCCACACGACGGCGAGCTCGCGACGCGCCAGCCGTCGGAGCAGGGCCGACCGGTCGCCCGGCAGCGGCAACCACCACTGAGCCTGCTCGGGACGCAGGAACAGCGGACCGAGTCGTCGCAGGGGCCCGAGCCCGATGGCGATGAGCGCGATGACCGCGCCGACCGCGAGCCAGACCGGCTGGCCCACCGCATCGCCCGGGACGAGCCGCGCCGACCCGGACGGCGCGGCGGATCCGGTCGAGCCCATCACCCCGAGTCCCTGGATCGTCATCATCACCACGATGGCCGTTCCGAGGATGATCATGTAGATGTCGGTGAAGTCCTCCATCGCCGAGCGGGTGAGCCGGCGGCGGCGCCCGGCCCACTGCTTGGCCAGGCGCCTGATGCGCTCCAGATCCGGCGGATCCGTCCGGCTCGCATCGAGCATTCCCGGTTGGCGTCCGCTCATCGTCCCTCCTCGACGGCCCGCACGCCCTCGGGCACGGTGAGCATCCGCGTCTCCTCGCCGACGAGGAGGACCGCGGTGGCCGCCTCCCGCACCAGGAGCGGGTCGTGGGAGACGACGAGCAGCGCACCGCCCGCCGCGCGCTCGGCCACCATGCTCTCGGCCAGCGCGAGCCGTGTCGTGTGATCGAGGCGCTGCTCCGGCTCATCGAGCACCAGCAGGCTGCGCGGCCGCACGAGTACCGAGGCCAGAACGACACGACGGCGCTGACCCGAGGAGAGGCGGTCGGGAACCGCGTTCGCCACCCGCATGATGCCCATCTTCTCGAGAACCGAGTCGACCACGTCGTCCGCATCGACCAGGCCGTGGCCCAGGGCGACCATGGTGAGATGCTCCCGTACGCTCAGCGCGGGGAAGAACGTCTCCTCCCCGGTGTCGCGGGCCACCGCCGAGCGCAGGCCGGCGGAAGCCGGGCTCGGGTCGAGTCCCAGGACCCGCACGAGCCCGTCCAGGGGACGCAGCAGGCCGCAGCAGGTGCGCAGAAGCGTGGACTTGCCCGCCCCGTTGACCCCGACCAGGAAGAGCGCCTCGCCCGGATCGAGCCGGAAGGTCGCCGGGGAGCACACGGCGCCACCGCTGTACCCGACCGACAGCCCCTGCGCCTCGACGAGGTGCTCCCCGGGCTCGAGGGCGGCATCGAGGATCAGCGGTGCAGCGGGCGGCGATGGGCTCGATGGGGTCGATGGCGAAGGCATGGATCCATCCCATCACGGGAGCGCGTCCCGGGGCCCGTCCGCCGGGAGGAGTCGCGTCCTCAGCCGGCATGGGCGAGGGCGCCCGCGACGATGGTCGCCAGGGGCATGACCCGCCCCAGGTCCTCGGCGCTCATCATGAGCGGATCGGCGGCGAGCAGCGCCAGGTCGGCCCGGGAGCCGACGGCCACCGGCCCGGCGCCGTCGGTCGAGGCGGCCAGCGCCTCCTCGACGCTGAGTCGTTGCGAGGGCGACCACACGTCCCCGTCGGGCGTGCGCCGTCCGACCGCCGCCGACATGGCCAGCCACGGGTCCAGCGGCGCCACCGGAGCGTCCGAGCCCAGATGCAGCAGGGCCCCGGCGGCCACCATGTCCGCGAAGGCGTAGGCGCGCTCCTCCAGCCCCGGCCACACCCGTCCCACGGCCTCCCAGTCGTCCAGGAGATGGGCGGGCTGGACCGACAGCTCCACACCGTGGGACACCAGGGACGCCAGTGCGCCGTCTCCCCGGGTGAGCGAGCCGCGGGGCAGCAGCTGGGCGTGCTCGAGACGACCGGTTGCTCCGGAGGCGGCGAAGGCGGCCGCGACGTCCTCCACGGCGGCATCCCCGATCGCGTGGATCGCCGCGTCGTAGCCGGCCTCGCGGGCGCGGGACATGAGCTCGGTGAGCTCCGCGCGCTCGATGTTGGCCACGCCGTGGGAGTGCTCCACGCCGAGCTCGGGAGGATAGGGCTCGCACATGTGAGCGCTGGCCGTGCCCATGGAGCCGTCGGCGATGACCTTGAGCGGCCCCTGTGTGAGCACGGCGGCGCCATCGCCGCCGGTGGGCGAGCCCGGCAGCGCGTCCCCGGTGCGAAGGCCCGCGGCGATCCAGCGCTCCAGCTTGTCGCGGTAGACGGCCGTCCGGATGCGGGGGAGGACCTCGGGCGGACCTCCCTGGGCCCCCATGGCCGCCAGGCGCCGGGGCCAGTCCCCGGGCTCGTCGCCCCAGGCCATATCGACCACTCCGGTCGCACCGCGGGCGAGCATGTCGGCGAGCACGTCGCGGTAGCCCGCCTCGCGCAGCTCGCGGCTGCCCGGGATCTCGTCGAGCCGGTCCAGGGCGGCGAACCACGGGGCCTCCTGCATGGGGGCGCCCGGGTCGGCCGCGCTCGCGGCGGTCAGTCCCAGGGCGCTCAGCGCCGCCGAGTTGAGCCATCCGGAGTGGACGTCCCCGGAGATGAGGACGGTGGGGATCGCACCGGTGACGGCGTCGAGCTCGGCCACGGTGGGAACGCGGGGCCAGTTCGACAGGCGGTGCCCGAAACCCTGCACCGTGGGGGCGGGGACGTCCGCCGGCAGGGCGGCGACGGCATCGGCGACCAGGGCGAGGGCGTCCTCCGCGCAGCGGGTCGCCGTCGTGTCGAGGCGCGAGCGCCTGGCCGCCTCCAGGTCGAGGTGGGCGTGGGCGTCCCACAGACCGGGGATGATGAAGGCGCCCTCGGCATCGAGGACGCGCTCGCCCCGCGGCTCCAGGTCGGAGCCGATCTCGGTGACCGCGCCTCCGGTCACCCTGATGTCGATGGGCTCGAGCGGCGGCCTCGTTCGATCGGGGGCGATCGGTGGCGCCGTTCGAGTGGCCGCACGCAGACGCCCGAGACGGCGGCGGCTTCGGAACAGGACGGGGCGGACGTGACGCAGGAGGAGCGATGTCATGGGAGATTATGGGGCGATGACGGGTTCTCCGGGCGGGCCGTGCCTCGCCGGGAGGGAGTCCTGTGCATCACGTCCCGTATTCTCCGCGCTCCATCGGCGCACCGAGCGGAAGGAATGCCGTGAGTCGAGTCATGAACCGAGCCGTGGGCGCTGAGCGCGCGATGAAGGTCGTCATCGCCCCCGACTCCTTCAAGGAGGCCATGACGGCCGTTGAGGCGGCGGCCGCCATGGCCCGGGGAGTGCTCGCCGTCGTGCCGGACGCCGAGGTCGTCGACGTGCCCATGTCCGATGGCGGCGAAGGGTTCACCGAGGCCGTGGCGGCGACTCTCGGCGCACGGGTTCGCGCCGTGGGGACCGTGGACGCGCTGGGGCGTCCCGTCACGGGCCGTCTGGCGATCGGCGACGGCACCGCCGTGCTCGAGATGGCCTCGGCCGCGGGGCTCGAGCTCGTTCCCGAGGGCGAGCGCGACGTTCTCGGCTCCGACACCCGGGGTGTCGGCCGGATGATCCGCGCGGCGCTGGACGCCGGTATCGGCCGTCTGCTGCTGGGCATCGGCGGTTCGGCCACCAATGATGGCGGCGCCGGCATGCTGGCCGAGCTCGGCGTCCGCTTCCTGGATCGCACGGGCCGAGTCATCGGGACGACGCCGAGAGAGCTGACTGCGCTCGCATCCGTCGATGCCTCCGGTCTCGACCCGAGGCTGGAGGGCCTGACGATCGACGTCGCCTGCGACGTCGACAACCCCCTGTCGGGCGATCGCGGCGCCAGCGCCGTCTTCGGCCCGCAGAAGGGCGCGGGGCCGCAGGACATCGATCGCCTCGACTCGGTGCTGTCGCACTGGGCGGACCTGAGCGGGCATGCCGAGCTCGCCGGCGAGCCGGGCGCCGGGGCGGCCGGGGGGCTGGGCTTCGCGCTCATGTCCTTCCTGGGGGCCCGACTCGAGCCCGGGATCGACCTGGTCGCACGCACGGTCGGCCTGGCCGAGGCGGTCGACGGGGCCGATCTCGTCATCACCGGTGAGGGCTCGGTGGACGCTCAGACGCCGGCCGGTAAGGTGCCCGCCGGCGTGACCAGGATCGCCGCCGCCCACGGGGCGCCGACCGTCGTGGTGGCGGGCCGGGTGCGTCCCGGTGCGGAGGCGCTTCTGGCCAGCGGCTGCGTGGCGATCATGTCGACCTCGTCGGGGGAGGTCGTCCCGCTCGCCGAGGCGCTCCGCACCGCGCCGCGGAGCACCGAACGGGCGGTCGCCACCGCGATGCGGCTGTGGACCCATCGGCCCGGGCCGATGGGCGCGGTGTAGCGCGCGGTGCGAACCCTTCTCGCGTTCGCCCCGTGCCCGCCCCGGGCCCACTGACTCGGGCCCACCGTGCTCACCCGATTCCGGCCACCGGCGCCGACAGCGGCGAGCCGGAGCCGTCACGGCGTTCATCGACATCGGGCAGTCCCACGCTCCGGCCGTCCGGGCCGACCGCCCGGGCCGGACCGACGCCGACCCAGCCGAGGACGAGCTCGCTCTCGCCGCGCAGGAGGCGCTGGGCGCGCACGCCGCCGGTCGCCCGCCCCTTGGCGGGATAGCGGTCCAGCGGAGTCACCTTGACCGAACCCGTCCCGGTGCCCGGCAACGCCCCCTCGGCGCCGGCGATCGTGACGACAACGGCCTCGGCCAGCAGCTCGGCGGGCACCGCGGACCCGGCGATGACGCGCGCCCCCGCGCGCAGGGAGATGCCCGCCATGCCGCCCGCGCCGCGCCCCTGGGGGCGCACCTTGGAGGCCTCGAAGCGCAGCAGCTGCGCGTCCGAGGACACCAGCGCGAGGATGTCTGAGTCCTCGGCGGTGTCGGCGAAGACGACGCGGTCGCCGTCGGCCAGCGCGATCACGTCCCAGGCGTCCCCGCGACCGGGCTCATCGCCGGGCTTGACGCGTTTGATGACGCCCCCGGCCGTGGCCAGCACGATCGGCGGGTGGTCGGGGGAGCCGATCGGCACCAGCCCGACGACCTTCTCCTCCGGCTCGATGTCCACCAGCAGTCGCGCGGGCTGCCCCCCGGCGAGCGAGAGCGCGCCGTTCCGGCGCGGCACCTCCGGGGTCGCCACGACGTCGAGGCGCACCAGGCGACCCGTGTCCGTGACTGCCCCCACGGTCCCGCGCGCCGTCGCGGCGATCTGGCTCGTGACCGCGTCGTGGGGCTGGCGCTCGCCCGCGCGCGGGAGCGGCTCGGCCCCCGCCGTGCGCGCCACCAGGCCCGTGGCCGACAGCATCACTCGGCACGGGTCGTCGGGAACGGTCAGCGGGATCTCGGAGGCGCCGGCCGCGAGCCCCGTCGCCGCGGATCGCCTTGCGGCGGCACCACCGGCCTGCGCGCCGTCGGGAGCCTCGAGGAGCACCGTTCGCCGTGGCGTGCCGAACTCCTCGGCCACGGCGGCCAGCTCACGGGAGACCGCGTCCCGCAGCAGCGCCTCGTCGGCCAGGACGGCCTCGAGCTCGGCGATCTCCCGGGCCAGGGCGTCGCGCTCCTTCTCCAGCTCGATGACCGAGAACTTGGTCAGGCGCCGCAGCTGCAGCTCCAGGATGTAGCCCGCCTGCGGCTCGGTGAGGTCGAAGTCCTGCATGAGGCGGGTGCGGGCCGTGGCCGCGTCCTCGCTGGAGCGGATGACGCGGATGACCTCATCGATGTCGAGGATCGCGATGAGCAGGCCCTCGACCAGGTGCTGGCGCTCCCTGCGCCTGCCCAGGCGGAAGCGGGTGCGGCGCTCCACCACCGTCAGCCGGTGGCGCACGAAGACCTCGAGCAGCTCGCGCAGCCCCAGCGTTCGTGGCTGGCCGTCGACCAGGCACACGTTGTTGATGCCGAAGGAGTCCTCCAGCGGCGTGTGCCTGTAGAGCTGGGCGAGCACCGCCTCGGGGTTGTAGCCGTTCTTGACCGTGATGACCAGGCGCGTGCCGTTCTTGCGGTCGGTGAGGTCGGCGACGTCGGTGATGCCCTGGAGCTTCTTGGAGGCCACCGTCTCCTTGATCCGGGTGATGACCTTCTCCGGACCGACCAGATAGGGCAGCTCGGTGACGACGATGCCCTTCCTGCGGGCGGTCACGTTCTCGATGCGGGCGGTCGCGCGGGTGAGGAACTTGCCGCGCCCGGTGCGGTAGGCCTCGCGGATGCCATCCAGGCCGACGATCATGCCGCCGGCCGGCAGGTCGGGACCGGGCACGAAAGCCATGAGGTCCTCCAGCGAGGCCCGGGGATGCTCGATGAGGTGTCGGGCCGCCCCGATGACCTCGACGAGGTTGTGCGGCGGCATGTTGGTCGCCATGCCCACGGCGATGCCCGAGGCGCCGTTGACCAGAAGGCTGGGGAGGGCCGCCGGCAGGACCTCCGGCTCGGTGAGGGTGTAGTCGTAGTTGGGGGAGAAGTCGACGGTGTCCTCGTCGATATCCGCGGTCAGCGCCAGGGCGCTGCTGGCCAGCCTCGCCTCGGTGTACCGGGCCGCGGCCGGGCCGTCGTCCAGGGAGCCGAAGTTGCCGTGCCCGTCGACCAGCGGCAGGCGCATGGTGAAGGGCTGGGCCAGGCGCACCAGGGCCTCGTAGATGGCGACGTCGCCATGGGGGTGGAGCCGGCCCATGACGTCGCCGACCACCCGCGAGCACTTCACATGCGGGCGGTCGGGGCGCAGCCCCATCCGGTCCATCTGGAACAGGATGCGACGCTGGACCGGTTTGAGGCCGTCGCGGGCGTCCGGCAGGGCGCGGGCGTAGATGACCGAGTAGGCGTACTCCAGGAAGGAGGTGCGCATCTCCGTGGGAAGGTCCTGGTCGACGATAAGACTGTCATCGGGTGGAGGCGTCTGCGTGGCGGACTTCGGCATGTCTCGCATCATGCGCGACAACGGTCCGGAATGGGGAGGCGACACCCCGGGGGGGGTGACGGGATCGACCGCCGGTTCCGGGCCGGCGCCATGGCGGGAGTCCCGGTGCGGGGGTCTTCTGGGAGTCCCCGCCGATCGTGTCGCAGGTCGATGGCATGATCGTCCTATGAAGTGGACTACGCAGGCCCGATCCGACGACGCCGCCTCGACGCCCCTGGCCGAGGAGGTGCGCCGCGCCGGCTACTATCCCGACCTCGTCCTGGGCGCGCTCGACGTCGCCGTGGCGGGGGAGGAGGTCGTCGTCGACCTCGTCCAGTCCGAGACCACCTTCGACGACGCGGTTCACCGCCACCTGACCGTGCTCGCCCTGACCTCCAGCCGGCTCATCATCGTGCACGTCGATGATGTCCCGCGCGAGGACGGCCGGCCGGGTGCGGTGGCCACCAGCGAGGCGGTGCCCATCGCCCGCATCTCCTCGGTGTCGCTGACCCGGGGCGTGCTCGAGCCCGCGGACGACGGCGGGCGGCTGACGGAGATGACGATCGCGATCTGCTGGGGGGCCGTGCGACGACTGGATCTCGAGCCGGCGACCTGCGGCGATCCGTCCTGCGAGGCCGAGCACGGGCTGACGGGATTGTCCATGCCCGACGACATCGTCATTCGCGTCGCCGCCGGGGTCGAGGGCGACGCCGCGCTGATCCGCGCGGACCGTTTCGCCCGAGCGCTGTCCGAGGCGACCGCTCAGGTCGCGGCGCGCGCATGAGGCCGCACCTGCGTCAGGTCCTGGGCGCCGCGGCGGTGGGCGCGGGGCTCGTCCTGGGCGACCCCGGCTCGCCCGGTGCGCTCTCCGACGCCCAGGCGCGCGACGCGGCCGTGGCATGGGGCCTGCTGACCGATGACTCCACCGGCGGAACCGCCCCGACCGTCCTCGTGCTCGTCGATGGACTCGGCCTGGAGCTGCTGCGCGAGCGCCTGGGACATGCGCCCGTCCTGCGGTCCTGGCTCTCCGCGACTCGATCGGGCCCCGGTCCCGGCCCCTCCGCGCGCACCTGCACGCCCTCGACGACGGCGGCCGCGCTGACGACGCTGGGCACCGGCGCCCTGCCCGGGACCACCGGCATGGTCGGATACTCCGTACTCAACCCGATGCTGGGGGGGTCCCTCCCCGCCGGCACGACTCCGCACCCCGACCAGAACCTGAACCTCATCACCTGGGAGGGTCGCGCCCCCGACCCCAGGGCCTGGCAGGACGTTCCCACCATCTTCGAACGCCTCGAACGCCTCGAACGCGGTCCGGACCGCTCCCGCGCCGCCCGGGAGGGCGGCGCGCCCCTGGCCGTGACGATCGGCCCCGCCCGCTTCACCGGCTCGGGACTGACCCTGGCCGCCCTGCGCGGGGCCCCTCATCTGGGCGCCGACCGCCTCGAGTCCCGGCCCGGGCTGGCCGCCGAGGCGCTGCGACGGGGCACCCCCCTGGTCTACCTCTACGTCGGTGAGCTCGACCACACCGGTCACAGCCACGGATGGCGCTCCATGCGGTGGCTCGAGCAGCTCGAACGCCTCGATGCCGCCATGGCCGAGCTCGCGCGCCGGGCTCCGGCGGGTACGCGCATCATCGTGACCGCCGACCACGGCATGGTCGACACCGGTCCGGACCGGCGCATCGACCTCGCCGCCCGCCCCGCCCTGGCCCGCGACGTCGTCGCGGTGGCGGGCGAACCGCGCTTCACCCATCTCTACGTGCCCGGGTCCGATCCGGCCATCGCCGCCGAGGTCGCCGAGCGATGGCGCGACGAGCTGGGCGAGCGGGCCCTGTGGATCGGCACCCGGTCCCGGGCGGCGCGGCACCTGGGACCGATCGGGCAACGGACGGCCGGTGTGCTGGGCGATGTCCTGGTGGCGATGAACCAGGAGTGGGTCGTGGTCGATCCGCGCGTTCACAGCGAGTCCGCCATGGCCATGCCCGGCGTGCACGGCTCCCTCACGGACGCCGAGACGTCGATCCCCCTGCTGGTGACCGGAACCTGACTCGGCGGCGCTCGGGGCTATGCCTCACGCCGTCCATCGCGCGCCCGTCACTCGGGCTTGGCCCCGAAGACGATCTCGTCCCAGGACGGGACGGATCGGCGCGAGCGCTTTCGGGACCTGGGCGCGTGCGCCGCCGACCCGGACGACCTGTCGGAGAGCGCGTCCCGTTCCGCCCGCTCCTCCACCTGAGCCGTCGGCATGGTCGGGGCACTGTGGACGGATGCCGCCGCCTGGGGCGACGTCGGGGTGGGCGGAGCGGGGGACGCCGCGCTGGGGGCCGACGCGCGGCGCCTGGCGCTGGCCGCCGGCCCCACCGCGGCCCTGCGGCGATCGGACATCGATACGATCTGCGCCTGGCCGCGCGGGGACGTGAGCGGGGCCGCGGGCTCCCCCTCGTCCAGATCCTCGAACGGAGGCTCGACCTCGAGCCTGCGTCCACGGCTGGAGGCCAGATCCGCCAGGAGCGCGTCGGTCGACGTGTCCTCGAGGTCGGCGTGCGCCTCCTGCTCCGGCTCGCCGGCCTCCGCAGCGGGCGAGAGGGCCGAGGAGGCGGCCGAGTCCGCGGGCGGCGGAACCGGACTCACCGCGGTCGGTGCCGAGGACGCCGAGGCGCCCGAGACGGGCGAGTCCTGATCGAAGACCGCCGAGCGGCGGGGGGCCGCGGCGGCCTCCGTGAGCCACCTGGCCTCCTCGTCCAGCGCGCTGACGGAGCGGGCGGTCATATCCAGCTCCCAGCGGGCGATCTTGGCCTGCGCCCCCTGGGCGAAGGCGAGCGTCACCTGCCAGGGGTCGCGGCCCTCGCGCAGCGCGTCCCACTGCAGGCTCGTCGGCTCCACTCCCCGCGTGGCCAGGCGGTCCACGACGAGCTCCCCGAGAACGGGGGAGTCCTTCTCCCAGCCGATGCGGCAGGCCTGGGCCTGACGGACCGCCCACGCCCTCTCGGCCAGGACGGGGCCCTCGAAGCGGCGCACGTGGTCGACGTCCATGCCGGTGGTGGTGGCGACCTCCTCGGCGCTGGCGCCCGCCCGCATGAAGGCCTGCAGCTCCCGGGGCCGAACGGTCGATCCCGGAGCCGGCGGCTCGACGACCTGGGACAGCGCGGCCGGACGCGCACGGCGCACGGCGGCGCGCAGGGCGTCATCGACGACGATGCTGTAGCGTTCACCCCCGTCGTCAGTCATGACGACGGTGTCACCGTTGGCGCCCAGCAGCTCGAGCTCGATCATGGGGGTAGGCCTCCTCGTGTCCGTCGTATAGGCTCAGCGTGCCATCCCCGCCACTCGAGCCGCGGGAGGTCGCCCGGTGTGCCATGGACCGTCGTGGGAGTCTGTTCGCCCTGAGCCCTACCGCAATGCCGTTGAGCCTGGTTCACGTGTCCGGTACGCGGTGCTATGGTGCGCGTGCCCTGCTCGGAGGGACCGCTCCTCACTGGTCTTCGGTCCAATGGTCGGTCCCGGCGGAGCCACGAACCGCCCGAGAGCCCGATCGAGTGCCGTCGACGAGAGAAGACGAGAGAAAGTGACAGGCCATGGCGACCGACTACGACGCCCCGCGCAAGAACGACGACGAGCCCGAGTCCGACTCCATCGAGGAGCTTACCGCCCGACAGAAGGACCAGTCCTCGGAGGCCATCGAGGAGGATGAGAACGAGGTCGCCGAGGGCTTCGAGCTGCCGGGGGCGGATCTGTCCCGCGAGGAGCTGAGCGTTCACGTCGTCCCGCAGCTGGAGGACGAGTTCACCTGCTCCGAGTGCTTCCTGGTCCATCACCGCGGCTCGTTGGCCTATATCGACGAGGCCACCGGTTTGCCGGTGTGCACCGACTGCGCGGGCTGACGAACCGGCGCATCGCCGGCGGCTCCGCCGGCCCGGACATCCGCCCCACCCTCAGAGCGTCACACCCCGACAAGGAGATCCTCATGGGACTGTTCTCCCGTCGCCGCAGCGGCGACGCGAGTGAATCGAGCGCCATCTCGGAGGGCGCCGCGTCCGAACCAGTCGAGGCCGGCACCGGTCCCTGGGACGCGGCCCGTGCGCCCGAGCGACCGGGGGCCGTGGGCCGGATCGACCTGGGCTCCCTGCACGTCCCGGCCGTGGACGGAATGCAGATACGCCTGGAGAGCCCCGGGGGGGCGGGTCAGGAGATATCGGCCGCCGTGCTGGTCCTGGCCGGCTCCACGCTCGAGCTCCGCGCCTTCGCGGCGCCGCGCACCACCGGCATCTGGGACGAGCTGCGCGAGGACATCGTCGCGGAGCTGGACCGCGCCGGGGCCCGCTTCGAGGTCGAGGAGGGCGAGCACGGTCCCGAGATCCTCGCGCACGTGCCCGTGCGCACCCCCGATGGCAGGGACGGCACGGTGGCCGCCCGCTTCATCGGGGTGGATGGTCCGCGCTGGTTCCTGCGCGGCGTGCTCCAGGGCCCCGCCGCCACCGACGAGGCGGCCTCGCGAGTACTGCGCGAGGTCTTCGCCGACATCGTCGTCGTGCGCGACGGCGCCGCCAGGCCGCCGAGGGAGATTCTCCCATTGCACGCGCCCGGGATCAGCGCCGCTCCCGCCGCCGAGGACCTGCCCGGCCTCGAGCCCCTCGAGCCCGGGCCGACCATTGCCGAGGTGCGATGAACCGTGCGCTTCACGTCCTGAGGGACCGGTTCTCCGGACTGCGCTCCAGTCGTGAGGACATCGACGCCCTCGACGAGGCCACCTCCGCCAGACGACGGGGGACCATGCCCGTGGGGGAGCTGCGCGCGCGCCGCCGGTCGGAGGTCTCGGGCGTTCTGCGGGCCATCACCTTCAGGCCGTCCACCGACAAGCCCGTCCTGGTCGGTCAGCTCTTCGACGGCACCGGTTCGGTGGACCTGGTATGGATCGGACGCCGATCGATCGCCGGGATCCGTCCCGGTACGCATCTGCGGGCCGAGGGCATGGTCGTCGCCGGCCACTCCCGCCCCACGATCTACAACCCGAGCTATGAGATCCTCGCACCCGGAGCCTGAGCCCGTGAGAACCGATGCCCCCCGCGCGGCCGCCGGTCTCGGCGCCCTCGACTCCGACCGCTTCGACGCCGCGGCCGCGGTCGGAGGCTGGCGCGGCGCTCTGGAGTCCGCCGGCCCCGCACTCGTTTTCGTCATCATCCTGGCGGTGGCGCCGACTGCGCTGCCCACGGCTCTCACGGCGTCACTGGTCGTGAGCGCCGTGGCCCTCCTCGCGCGGCTCGCCCAGAGCTCCCGACGACGGAGCCTGAGGCAGGTGGCGGGCGGCGCGCTGGTGGCGGTGGTGAGCGCCGCGTGGGCCTGGCGCAGCGGACGGGCGTCCGACTTCTACGCCACCGGGCTGGTCATCAACGCCGTGTGGCTGGTCATCTGCCTGGGCTCCCTGCTGGTGCGCCGGCCGATCGTCGGCGTGCTCATGGAGTTGTGGCGCTCCACGTCCGCGACGGCCGACGGCGGCCGGGGAACCGGGGATCGTGGGCGCCGGCGCACCGATCCGGATCCGGCCGGGACCCGGAGGCGCTACGTCGTCGGCACCGGCGTGCTGACGGCCATGTTCATGCTGCGCCTGCTGGTGGAGGTGCCGCTCTACCTGGTGGGCGAGGCCGCCGTCGGGGCATTGGGCGTGGCCCGAATAGTGCTCGGCCTGCCGCTGTTCGCCCTGTGCCTGTGGTTCGTGTGGCTCATCGTGCGCCCCGCCCCCGGGCGCCCGCGCCCGGACGAGGGGCGGGAGCGGCGCTGACCCCGGGGGAGGGGCGCGGGACTCAGCTCATGGTCGCCGGGTCGTTCCCGGGCGCGAGGTCCGCCTCGGGCTCGTCCGCGGCGGTGAACAGCTCGGGGATCTCGGACAGCGATGTCTCCCCCTCGCGCGCGGTGAGGAACAGCAGCTCGTCCCCGCGCTCGAACCGCTCGTCCCCATCGGGGTTGATCGGACGGTAGTCGCGCAGGATGGCGGCCAGGACCGTGTGGGGGGGCAGCTCCACCTCGCTGACGAGCTCCCCGATGACGGGGGAGTCGTCGGGCAGGGTGAGCTCGTGCATGAAGGCGCCGGACTGGTGGAAGGTGAACACCGAGACCAGGGAGCCGACACTGACCGCCTCCTCGACGAGCGCCGTCATGATGCGGGGCGTCGAGACGGCGACGTCCACGCCCCAGGTCTCGTCGAAGAGCCACTCGTTCTTCGGGTTGTTGATGCGCGCCACGGTCCGGGGCACGCCGTACTCGGTCTTGGACAGCAGCGAGGTCACGAGGTTGGACTTGTCGTCGCCGGTGGCGGCGACGACGACGTCGCACTCGCCCGCCCCGGCCTCGGCCAGGGCGTCGACGTCGCACGCATCGGCGAGCTGCCAATCGGCGTCGGGCACGGAGGCGATGCGCATGGCGTCGGGCGAGCGGTCCACGAGCGTGACCTCATGGCCGTGGCTGATGAGCTCGCGGGCGATGGAACGGCCCACGGAGCCGGCACCGGTGATGACGATCTTCATCGTTCAGATCTCCTTCGCGGGCGGGCGGGACAGCGTGCGCTGCACGGCGACGAGTCGCTCGGTCGCGACTGCGAGGTGGAGACGATCATGATCCTGGAGCACCGTCGTCGGTCGTGGAACGAGCGCCGTCGACCCGCGGGAGATCCACGCGACCCGCACCTCCAGACGCTCCTCGATCGCGGAGATGGTCATGCCGACCCAGGCGCTGGAGACATCGGGCTGGACCAGGCCCACGGTCCCGGAGACATCGACGATCTCCCGCGCCGTGCCGCCGGGCAGGATCCGGCGCATCATCTGCTCCGCCGTCTGACGCACCGTCGCGACGGTCGGAATGCCCAGACGCTCGTAGACGTCGGCCCGCCGGGCGTCGTAGATGCGGGCCACGACGTGCTCGATGCCGTAGAGCTCCCGGGCGACCCGGGCGGCCACGATGTTGGAGTTGTCGCCGTTGGACACCGCGGCGAAGGCGTAGGCCTCGTCGATGCCCGCCTGCTCCAGGGCGTCGCGGTCGAAGCCCACACCCTTGACCTTGCGGCCGTTGAACTCGGCGGGCAGACGCCGGAAGGCGTCGGAGAGCTGGTCGATGATGGCCACGGAATGGCCCATGCGGTCGAGATGAGTGGCCATGGAGGCCCCCACGCGGCCGCAGCCCATGATGACGAAGTGCACGGTGGAACCGTACCCCCGACCTTGGACGTCGCGGAACGCGGACGTACGATTCGATGTCGTGCGTGATTTCGCAGACCGTGTCAAGCGGCTTCTCGTCGGGCGCCCGGTGCCCAGCCGAGCGCTTGGCGAGACTCTCCTGCCCAAACGGATCGCTCTTCCGGTCTTCGCCTCCGATGCCCTCTCCTCGGTGGGGTACGCCCCCGATGAGGTGCTCATCACCCTGGCGGTGGCGGGCGGCGCGGCCACGATGGTCTCGCCATGGGTGGCGCTGGCGGTCGTCGGCGTGCTCGTCGTGGTCGTCGCCTCCTACAGGCAGACCGTTCACGCCTACCCCTCCGGCGGCGGCGACTACGAGGTCGTCTCGACCAACCTCGGGCCGAATGCCGGGTTGCTCGTGGCGTCCGCGCTGCTGAGCGACTACGTCCTGACCGTCGCCGTGTCCGTGTCCTCGGGGACTTCCTACCTGGCCGCGGCCGTGCCCTGGGCGGAGGGGCACAAGGTCGAGATCGCCCTCGGCATCGCCACCGTCCTGGCGCTGCTCAACCTCCGCGGGAGCCGTGAGTCGGGCAGCGCCTTCGCCATCCCGACCTACCTGTACATGGCGGCCATCGGCGTCCTGGCCGTCGTCGGCCTCATCCAGGAGGTGACCGGCACGCTCGGGCGGGCGGAGAGCTCGGCGTACGAGATCCTCACGCAGGGCGGGTGGGATCAGGGCCTGACCGGCCTGGCCGGAGCCTTCCTCGTCCTGCGCGCCTTCTCCTCGGGGTGCGCGGCTCTGACCGGCGTCGAGGCGATCTCCAACGGCGTTCCCAGCTTCCAGCGCCCCAAGTCCCGCAACGCCGCCACCACGCTGCTCATGCTGGGCACGATCGCCGCCCTGATGCTCATGAGCATCATCCACCTCGCCGGCGCCGTCGGCATCCACATGGTCGAGAACCCGGCCACCGAGCTGCTCAGCAACGGCCGGCCGCTCGGCAAGGACTATCATCAGGACCCGGTCATCGGTCAGATCGCCGCGACCGTCTTCGCCGACTTCAAGCCGATGTTCTACCTCATCACCGCCGTCACCGGGCTCATCCTGGTGCTGGCCGCCAATACCGCGTTCAGCGGCTTCCCGGTTCTGGCCAGCGTGCTGGGCCGCGACGAGTTCCTCCCCCGTCAGCTCTCCCAGCGCGGAGATCGCCTCGCCTACTCCAACGGCATCATCGTGCTGTGGCTGGGGGCGGTCGCCTTCATCATCGGCTTCGACGCCAACACCAACCGGCTCATCCAGCTCTACATCGTCGGCGTGTTCATCTCCTTCACGCTGTCGCAGATCGGCATGGTCCGTCACTGGACGCGCGCGCTGACCACCGCCACCGATCCCGGGGCGCGCCGCCGCATGCACCGCTCCCGCGCCATCAACGCCATCGGCGTGGCGGGCACCGGGCTGGTGCTGCTCATCGTGCTGGCGACCAAGTTCACCCGCGGAGCCTGGCTCACCCTGACCATCATGGCGGTCCTCTGCCTGGTGATGAGCCGGATCCGGCGCCACTACCGCCGCGTGAGCGACGAGCTGGCGATCTCCGACCTGCACGACGCGCGTGTGCTGCCCGCCCACGTCCACGCCATCGTCCTGGCCTCGCGCCTCCACCAGCCCACCCTGAGGGCCCTGACCTACGCCCAGTCCACGTACCCGACCTCCATCGAGGCCGTCACCGTGGACACCGGCGACGGCGGAGCGGACGGGCTCCTGGACGCCTGGGAGGAGGCGGAGCTGCCGGTGCCCCTGACCATCCTGGACTCGCCCTTCCGGGACATCACCCGGCCCATCGTCAACTATGTGCGCTCGGTGCGCCGCGAGTCCCCGCGCGACCTGGTCGTCGTCTTCCTGCCCGAGTACCTCGTGCGCCACTGGTGGGAGCAGATCCTCCACAACCAGACAGCGCTGCGGCTCAAGACCGCCCTGCTGTTCACTCCCGGAGTGGTCATGGCCTCGGTGCCCTGGCAGCTGGGCCTGCCCGGCGAGACCCACATCCATCGCGGCAAGCGCGCCCGGACGGCCAGGGGCATCGCCGACGCCGACGCCGCCGTCCGCCGCGAGGATCGTCATCGCCGCCGGCCCGCCGGCGCATCCGGACCGGGAGAGGCCCCATGAGCTCCAGTTCTTCTCGGACCAGCCGGCCGAGCCGTCGGCGACACGGGGCTCCCCATCGGCCCTCGGCACGGGTTCCGTCGTCGCGGGACGGGGCCGAGGAGCTCGTTCTGCGGGTGGGTCCCCCCGCCCACGGGGGGCACTGCGTGGCCAGGCCCGTCGACGACCCCGCCGGCCGCGTCGTCTTCGTCCGCCACAGCCTGCCGGGTGAGACGGTGCGCGCCGTCCTGACCGAGAGGAGCGCCAGGATCTGGCGCGCCGACGCCATCGATGTCCTGTCCCCCTCCCCGGACCGCGTTCGTCCCGCGTGGCCCGAGGCCGGGCCCGGGGGAGTCGGCGGCGGGGAGCTCAGCCACGTCGCCCTGCCCGCTCAGCGCACGTGGAAGCGATGGGTACTGGCCGACTGCCTGCGGCGCATCGGCGGCGAGGAGGTCGCGGAGGCGGTGGCCCGGCTGCCCGAGGCGACCGGCGCGGGGGCGGTGCCGGTCGAGGCCATGCCGGGCGAGGCGGTGGCCGAGTCGAGCGACGACCCGCGCGTGCGCCGGCGGGCCGGCACCGGCACTCGGACCAGGATCGCCCTGACCGTCACCGACGACGGCCTGGCCGGTATGCACGGTTTCCGCTCGGGGCGGGTCCTGCCCGTCTCCTCCCTGCCACTGGCCGACCCGGCGATCCGCGACCTCGGGCTGACCGAGCGCTCCGCGTGGCGCAGGCGCTACCGTCCGGGCATGCGCGTCCGGGCCGTCGCGCCGGGTGCCGGCGAGCCCGTGGTGCTTCTGTCCGACGAGGAGGGGAGCCGGGTCCTGACCGCAGCGGGGCGGCCTACGGGCCGTCGACGCGTCGAGGAGGTCATCGACGCCACCGGACTGGGGCTGGGCGAGCTGCGCTACAGCGTGCACGCCGAGGGCTTCTGGCAGGTCCACCGCGAGGCCGGCGCCGTCCTGATGGACCGGGTCGTGCGCGCCGCCCTGTCCGAGGCGCCGACGGCGGCCGGAACGCGAGCCGATGACCTGCCGCTGGATCCCGGTGCGCTGGCGGGCACGCGCGTGGTCGAGCTGTACGCCGGCGCGGGGCTGTTCACGCTTCCGCTGGCGGCGCTGACCGGGACGGTCCGCTCGCTCGAGGGCGAGGGGCGCGCCGTGCGCGACGCGCGCCGGACCCTTCACGCCCGGGAGGGGGCCCGCCTTCTGACCGGCAGGGTCACCGCCGCCGGCGTGGCGGAGCTGGGGCGCTTCACGTCCGGCGCGCCGGGCGCCGACGCCGTCGTCCTCGACCCGCCGCGCCAGGGCGCCGGCCGCGAGGTCGTGGAGGCCGTCGCCGCCCTCGGCGCGCCTCGCGTGGTCATGGCGGCCTGCGACCCGGCGGCCGGCGCCCGGGACCTGGGACTCTTCATGAGGACCGGCTACCGGATCGCCGCCATGAGCGCACTGGACATGTTCCCCCACACCCACCACTTCGAGACGGTCTGCGTCCTGGAGCGGGAGTGAGCCCGCGCCCCGAGCCCGCCCCCCCCGGGGGGGCGGGTGCTCACCGGGGACGCGGACGGCCTCGCCCACCGAATGCATGCGGACGGCCTTGCGTAAAGCGGGCGCTCGTCGTGCTGTGTTGACGCGAGATAACGCGGTGCCGGATACGGTATCGGTCGAGTCCGTCGCGCATCCCCGCTAAGACGACGGGAGCCGCAGAACAGGAGTGACGCCTTGGCCAGTATCGACACCTTCCGCTCGCGCGCCACCCTGGACGTGGGCGGACGCTCCTACGAGATCTTCCGCCTCGACGCCGTTCCCGGACTGGAGCGCCTGCCCTACAGCCTCAAGATCCTGGCCGAGAACCTGCTGCGCACCGAGGACGGGGCCGATGTCACCGCCGAGCACGTGCGGGCGCTGGCCTCCTGGGATCCCGGAGCCGAGCCCAGCACGGAGATCCAGTTCACCCCCGCCCGCGTCATCATGCAGGACTTCACCGGTGTGCCCTGCGTCGTGGATCTGGCCACCATGCGGGAGGCCGTCGTCGACCTGGGCGGGGACCCCGAGAGGGTCAACCCGCTGGCTCCCGCTGAGATGGTCATCGACCACTCCGTCCAGATCGACTCCTTCGGCCTGTCCTCCTCCCTGGAACGGAACAAGGAGCTGGAGTACCGGCGCAACGCCGAGCGCTACCAGTTCCTGCGCTGGGGGCAGGGGGCCTTCTCCAACTTCCGGGTGGTGCCGCCGGGCACCGGCATCGTCCACCAGGTCAATATCGAGTACCTGGCCCGCATCGTCTTCACCCGTGAGCTCGCCGGTGCCGTCGGGGACTCGGGCGCGGTCGTCCAGGCCTACCCCGACACCTGCGTGGGCACCGACTCCCACACCACCACGGTCAACGGCCTGGGCGTGCTGGGCTGGGGCGTGGGCGGCATCGAGGCCGAGGCGGCCATGCTCGGGCAACCCGTGTCCATGCTCATCCCGCGCGTGGTCGGCTTCCGACTCACCGGTGCCATCCCGGCCGGCGCGACCGCCACCGACGTCGTGCTCACCATCACCCAGATGCTGCGCGATCACGGGGTGGTGGGCAAGTTCGTCGAGTTCTACGGCGAGGGAGTGGCCGCCGTGCCTCTGGCGAATCGCGCCACCATCGGCAATATGAGCCCCGAGTTCGGCTCCACCGCCGCCATCTTCCCCATCGACGACGTCACCCTGGACTACCTGCGCCTGACCGGCAGGGACGATGAGAGGATCGCCCTGGTCGAGGCCTATGCCAAGGCCCAGGGGCTGTGGCACGACCCCGCGCGCGAGCCGGTCTACTCCGAGTACCTGGAGCTGGACCTGGCGACGGTCGTGCCCTCCATCGCCGGCCCCAAGCGCCCCCAGGACCGCATCGAGCTGAACCACGCCAAGGAGAACTTCGAGGCGGCTCTGCCCGCCTACGCGGCCGAGGCGTCGAAGCCGGCACCGGTCACCCTGGCCGATGGCACCGAGACCGTCCTCGACCACGGGCACGTGGCCATCGCCTCGATCACCTCGTGCACCAACACCTCCAATCCGAGCGTCATGGTGGCCGCGGGGCTCCTGGCCCGAAACGCCGTCGCCAGGGGACTGACGAGCAAGCCGTGGGTCAAGACCTCCACGGCCCCGGGCAGCCAGGTCGTCACCGACTACTACGCCAAGGCGGGGCTGTGGCCCGCGCTCGATGCGCTCGGCTTCAACGTCGTGGGCTACGGCTGCGCCACCTGCATCGGCAACTCGGGTCCGCTGCCCGCGGAGGTCTCGGAGGTCGTCAACGACGCCGATCTCGCCGTCGTCTCGGTGCTGTCCGGCAACCGCAACTTCGAGGGGCGCATCAATCCCGACGTCAAGATGAACTACCTGGCCTCCCCGCCGCTGGTCATCGCCTACGCCCTGGCGGGCACGATGGACTTCGACTTCGACACTCAGCCGCTCGGGCAGGACGGCGACGGCAGGGACGTGTTCCTCGCCGACATCTGGCCCGACCCCGCCGAGGTGCAGGCCACCACCGACGCCACCATCGATCGGGAGATGTTCGTCTCCGACTACGCGGACGTCTTCGCCGGCGACGAGCGCTGGCGGGGCCTGCCCACTCCGCGGGGCACGACCTTCGCCTGGGACGAGGAGTCCACCTACGTGCGCAAGGCCCCCTTCTTCGAGGGCCTGACCATGGAGCTCACCCCCGTCCAGGACATATCCGGGGCCCGCGTGCTGGCGCTTCTGGGCGATTCCGTGACCACCGACCACATCTCGCCGGCCGGCGCCATCAAGGCCGACTCCCCGGCCGGCCGCTATCTCGCCGCCCACGGGGTCGCCCGCCGCGACTTCAACTCCTACGGCTCGCGCCGCGGCAACCACGAGGTCATGATCCGCGGCACCTTCGCCAACATCAGGCTGCGCAACCAGCTCCTCGACGGTGTCGAGGGCGGATACACCCGCAACTTCCTCACAGGCGAGCAGGAGTCGATCTTCGACGCCTCCCGGGCCTACCGGGCGGCGGGCGTGCCGCTGGTGGTCCTCGGCGGCAGGGAGTACGGCTCGGGCTCCTCGCGCGACTGGGCCGCCAAGGGCACCGCGCTGCTGGGCGTCAGGGCCGTCATCACCGAGTCCTTCGAGCGCATCCACCGCTCCAACCTCATCGGCATGGGCGTCGTCCCGCTGCAGTTCCCGGCCGGGGAGTCGGCGGCGAGCCTGGGCCTGGACGGCACCGAGACCTTCTCGATCCGGGGATTGACGGCTCTCAACGACGGCGTCACCCCGCGCGCCGTCGCGGTCAGGGCCGAGAAGTCCGACGGCTCGGTCGTCGCCTTCGATGCTGTCGTGCGCATCGACACCCCCGGTGAGGCCGACTACTTCCGCAACGGAGGCATCCTGCAGTACGTGCTGCGCCAGCTCGCCGGCTCCTGAGATTCGCCGACCGCCGGACGCCTCCCATGGGGCGGGGCGGACGCGACGAGCCGGGCGGGTCGGCGACGCCGTGAGGATGACCCGCTCCGCCCGGCACGGATTCGTGGACATCGAACTGCGCGGGGCTTCGCGACGGGCGCTCCCGGCGATGTGAGTTTCACAACGATCGTCGACTCCCTGGATGCGGCACTGGCCGCTCCGGGGCGGCCGCCCGTCTGAGGCTCGTATGAGTGGACGCCGAGGGATAAGACTGATCGATGGCCGATTGGGAGGGGCCGAGAGCGGCGGGCGCCCGCCGCCCCGTCCCCGGAATCGCGATGGGAATGGCCTGGCCGGGACGGAATAGCGATCTCACGCCCCTCGTTGGGCCGGTGTCCGGATCACTCGTGATCACTCCAAGCGGCATCGCGGAAGGAAGCACTCATGTCAGCGTTGTCATCGCCCACCCCCTCCAGCTCCCGGATCGCATCCCACAGCGCCGCCGTCACCGATGGTTCTGCCGGCGCAGCGGGAGCCCCGGTCGAGGAGGTCGACCTCCTCGTCGTCGGAGGCGGGAAGGCCGGCAAGTCCTTGGCGATGCTGCGCGCCAAGGCCGGTGACAAGGTCGTCATGGTCGAACGGGACAAGGTGGGCGGCACCTGCATCAACGTCGCCTGCATCCCCACCAAGACCCTCATCTCGGCCGCCCGGGTCCTCCACGAGGTCCAGGGGGCGGGTACTGACGGCGTCACCCTGCCCGAGCAGGCCGGCGGCGCCGACGCCCTGGCCCGGGCCCGCATCGACCTGGCCTCCTTCCGCGCCCGCAAGGAGGCGGTCGTGGGTGGCATGGTGGCGGCCCACGAGACGATGTTCCCCGCCTCCGGCATGGACTTCGTCAAGGGCACCGCCCGCTTCGTGGGGGAGCGCACCGTCGAGATCGCCCTGAACGACGGCGGCCTGCGGCGCGTGCGCGGCGCCAGGGTCCTCATCAACACCGGCACCACGCCGTCGGTCCCCCCGATCGAGGGCCTGGCCGACGTGCGCTACTGGACCAGCGAGGACCTGCTCACCCTGCCCGAGCTGCCCACCGGTCTCGTGGTCCTGGGCGGCGGCGTCATCGGCGTCGAGATGGCCTCCCTCATGGGGCTCCTCGGCGTGCCGGTCACCATCGTCCACGCCGGGCAGCACATCCTGGACCGCGAGGACGACGACGTCGCCGCTGAGGTGACCGCCGGCCTGGAGGCCCTGGGTGTCACGGTCCTGGCCGGCGCGCGCGCCTCGAAGGTCGCCGCCGTCCCCGACGGGCAGGGCGTCGTCGTCACCACCGCCGACGGGCGCGAGGCGACCGGCTCCCACCTGCTTCTCGCCCTGGGGCGCACCCCCGTCACCGCCGGTCTCGGCCTGGAGGCCACGGGTGTGGAACTGACCGAGCGCGGCTTCGTGCGCGTTGACGACCACCTGCGCACCACCGCCGAGGGCGTCTACGCCGCGGGTGACGTGGCCGGCACGCCCCAGTTCACCCACGCCTCCTGGAACGACTTCCGCGTTCTGCGCGACCTCTTCGCCGGTAAGGAGGCCTCCACCTCAGGGCGCCTCATCCCGTGGGCCGTCTTCACCACGCCCGAGCTCGGGCACGTGGGCCTGACCGAGGCCGAGGCCCGTCAGGCCGGCTACGAGGTGCGCGTCGCCAAGACCCCGACGGCGGCCGTCCCGCGTGCCAAGACCCTGGGGCGCACCGAGGGCTTCCTCAAGATCATCATCGACGCCCGCACCGACCTCATCCTGGGCGCCGCGATCATCGGCGCCGAGGCCAGCGAGGTCATCACCAGCATCCAGATGGCGATGCTGGGTGGCCTGAGGTGGCAGCAGGTGCGCGACGCCGTCATCACCCACCCCACCATGAGCGAGGGACTCAACATCGTCCTGGACTCCCTGGGCTGAATCCTCTGGCCGGGGCCTGCCTGGGCGGGTTTTCCCGGACCTGCTCAGGCGGGGCGCACCCCCAGGTTCTCAACGCGCTCGGCCCCCGGAAGCGCCACCAGCAGCGCCCCGGGAACCAGGAGCTTGGAGCGACGCACGCCCGAGCCGATGAGCACCGTGGCACGGCCCGCCACGGCGCTGTCGATGAAGAGCCTCCAGTCCTCGGGCAGGCCGACCGGCGTGATCCCGCCGTACTCCATGCCGCTCATCTCCACGGCCCGCTCCACCGGCAGGAACGAGGCCTTGCGCACGTCGATGCGCTTCTTGACGACGTGGTTGACGTCGGCGAAGTCGGGCGCCCGCACGACGCAGGCGGCGACGCGCTCCTCGCCCGTGCGCTTGCCGGCCACGAGCACGCAGTTCCCGGTCGCCTCGGGATCCAGATCGTAGTGCTCGTTGAGCGCGTCGGTGTCGGAGTACTGCGGGTCGATCGCAATCACCTGAGCCTGGCGGGCCAGGCGCGCGCCGTCGGGGGAGGAGTCCTCCAACGCGCGCAGCGCGGCGGCCACGGGGTCGGCGAGCAGGTCGGTGCGCTCCAGCGCCGGCTGCCAGCCGATCTCCGCGGCGAAGAGCTCGGCCGGATCACGCAGATCAGTCATTCCTCTCATCCTTTCGATGACGTGGAGCGCCTCTCGATGCGCTCCACCAGACGGGTCCTGACTCCGGGCCACTGCGTCGGGGTGATGGCGAACATGGCCGTGTCGCGCGTGCGCCCCTCCTCGCCGGGCGCCAGGGAGGGCTGCCAGGCGCGCAGGACCCCCTCGAAGGTCGCGCCCAGCGCCGCGATCGCGCCGCGGGCCACCTCATTGCGCGCGTCGGTCTTGATGTCCACGCGGTCCACGCCCCAGTCCTCGAGGGCCTGCGTGAGGAGCAGGAGCTTGGCGGCCGGGTTGACGGCGGTGCCGCGGACTGCCGGTGAGAGCCAGGAGGAGCCGATCTCGACGGCGAAGAGCCTCCCGTCCGGCATCCACCGCGGCGTCAGGTAGGCGGTGTGCCCGACGAGACGGCCGGTGGCCACCTCGACCTGGGCGAAGGGCGCATAGGTCCCCGTGTCCCGACGGGCCAGGCTGCGGATCACGTAGTCCTCGACCGTCTCCGGCGTCGGCACCGTGGCGAAGGGGCTCGTCGCGGCGGCCTCGGCGGCCTGCCGCAGCCCCGGCACGTGCCCGGGCGCAAGCGGCTCGAGACGCACGACATCACCGGCCAGCGCACCGCAGGTCAGGATGGGGGAGGGGGCGTGCGGCAGGGCGGAGCTCATGCCCCGATCATGGCAGCCGCAGCGCGGCCGTCGTCGGGAGCCT
The DNA here is from genome assembly GCF_000429265.1 of Actinomyces gerencseriae DSM 6844. Taxonomy (GTDB): domain Bacteria; phylum Actinomycetota; class Actinomycetes; order Actinomycetales; family Actinomycetaceae; genus Actinomyces; species Actinomyces gerencseriae. The sequence goes on along the minus strand of NZ_AUBN01000010.1, from coordinate 191,213 downwards.
CAGCATGTGGTCTCATTGTCCCCGTGCTGCACGTGATCTTCTTCTCCCCGCGCATTCCCGGGAACTCGGGGGCCGCGATCCGCCTGAGCGCCAACACCGGCTCCATGCTCCACCTCGTGGACCCTCTGTTCGACATGGACGACGCCAAGCTGCGCCGCGCCGGCCTGGACTACCACGACCTGGCCAGCACGCGCGTCCACGCCACCTGGGAGGAGTGCCTGGCCGAGGTCCCCGGGAGGATCTTCGCCTTCACCGCTCATGTGCCGCGCCGCTACACCGAGGTCGACTGGCGGGACGACGACGCTCTCCTATTCGGCCCCGAGCCCACCGGCCTGCCCGAGATGATCATGGCGCACTCCCGCGTCACCGACCGCGTCCGCATCCCCATGGTCGCGGGCAACCGCTCCCTGAACCTGGCCAACTCCGCCGCCGTCGGTCTGTACGAGGCGTGGAGCGCCCTCGGCTTCCCGGGTGCAGCCGAGGGGACTGAGGGGCACCGAGGGTCCGCCGCCGGCGCAACGCGCCCGGTGGCGTCCTGACCCGGTCTCCTCGGACCCCTCGGCCGAGCCCTCGACGCGCGAGGGCTCGACGTCGACCGCGGCGCCCCCGGTCCGGGTCAGAGCATGTCCGCGGGTCTGATCGACAGGTCCTCGACCGCCGCGTCGATCGGCATGTCCACGGCCAACCGGATCGTGGCGGCGACCGACGTCGTCGCCATGTGGTCCTCGGCCCGGTACCGGTGGGTCGTGGATCCCTCGGCGCGCAGGCGACGGGCCCTGTCCCGGTGAAGCCGTCTCTGCATGGGCGTGTCCACCCTGCCGGGGTAAATGGTCGTCACGCGCACTCGGCCGCGCTCCTCCTCGCGCAATGCGTCCGCTAGTGCCTTGAGCCCGGCTTTCGCCGCGCAGTACAGCGCCTGCTCCGGCCAGGTCCGCAGTCCCGCACCGGAGTTGATCATGATGGTCAGCCCGCGCGCCTCGCGCAGCGCGGGCAGCAGCAGGCCGGTCAGGTGGGCGACGGCGACCAGATCCAGATCCAGAACGCTGCGCCACTGCGCGGGGGAGAGCTCCTCCAGGGGCCCGGCGGCCTCGATGCCCGCGGAGTTGACCAGGACATCGAGCTGAGTGAGTCCGAGTTCGCCGATGGTGACGGTCAGCGCCTCGTCATCGGTGAGGTCCACGGCGCAGGTGCGCACCCTGGCGCCGCTCTCCTCGCTCAGGACCGGGGCGAGCTCGTCCAGGTCCGCGGCCGTGCGCGCCAGGAGGACGAGGTCGTGGTCGGCGGCGAGGTCGCGCGCCGCGGCCAGCCCGATGCCCGAGGTCGCGCCGGTGATCAGCGCCAGGGGGCGGCGCTGGTGCCGTCCGGACTCGTTGTGGAAGGTGCTCACCGCGACTCCTGCAGGAAGGGGGCCGTGCCGGGGGCGCCGGGGCGCGAGTAGGTGGCGGTGAGCGTGGCGCGAGCGATGCCGTGCGCCGAGCAGTGGAAGGCGACCACCGCCGGAGTGGCCTCGTCGTCCAGGCCCAGGGTGTCCACGTCCAGGGCGTGCACCGCGAAGACGTAGCGGTGGTCGCCGTCGCCCTCGGGAGGATAGGGGCCGGACCAGGCGTGCGATCCCGAGTCGTTGGCGGAGTGGAAGGCGGCGCCGTCGAGTCGGAGGTCGGACTCCCCCGCTCCTCGGGGCAGGCAGGAGACCGAGACGTCGAGGTCCTGCACCGTCCAGTGCCACCACCCCGACGGGGTCGGGGCGTCGGGGTCGAAGCAGGAGACGATGAAGGATCGCGTGGCCTGCGGGAAGCCCGACCAGTGCAGCTCGGGGGAGATGTTCTCGTCCAGTGCGGTGAATCGGTCCGCCATGCGCTCGCCGTCCACGAGATCCCCGGACTCCAGCGTGAAGGCCGGCAGGGGCGGCAGCAGGTCGTAGGGGAAGGGCGAGCGCGGACGCGTCAGGTCAGTAGTCACGGAAGGCCTCCGGTTCTGTTCAGGTCCGTAGTGGGATATGAGAACGAGCACACCCACTGTAATCGCCGCACCTGGCAGGAGCCCGAGAGCCACCGGGGAGGGCCCGGCCCGGACTCCGCGTGTCGGTGGGCGGCGCTATTCTCGCCCATGAGTCGAACATGCGTTCGATGGTGCGCGAGAGCGGGATGAGAAGAGGATCCGGCGAGGAATCGGAGGGGAGCGGCCATGCGATTGACGGCCACCGAGCGGCTCGCCGCTGCCCGCACCGCTCTGATGCGCGCTGAGAGTCGTACGGGCCTGGCGGACCGGACCTCCCGAGACATTCGGCGCATCGCGGCCCGGACGCCCGCCTCCTCCCGGAGAGGGGCTCACCGGTCGGATCCCCGGCTCGCTCCGGGGGCGGACTCGGCGGGGGCGCTCACCATCACCGGTTCGACGAGCGTGCTCCTGGCCGCGGCCGCCCGTCGGCAGGGCTCTCACGGCTGGTGCGCCGTCGTCGACGCCGAGGGCATCGGCTGGTGCGCCGCGTCGGAGTGCGGGCTCGCGCTCGATCGCGTCCTGGCGGTCCGGATCGCCGAGGTCGCTCCTCGTGCCCTCCTCGCCGTCATCGGCGCCCTCCTGGACGGCGTCGACGTCCTTCTCCTCTCCTCGCGGTGCTCCATCGCCCTGCGGGTCCGGGATCACCGTTCCCTGACCGCCCGTGCGCGCGAGCGCGGCGCCCTCATCCTCACTCCGGCGCCCTGGGAGGGGGCCCGGGCCCTGGACGCCATGCCGCAGAGCGCCCCGCAGCGGGACGAGCGCGGCGCCCGGCTCCCCGAGGTCCTCCCCCTGCGCCCCCGTCTGCGTGCCGGTGCCGCCCCGCTCCCCCCGGCGCCGATCGCCCGGGAGATGCCCGAGGGGCATCTGCATCGCCTGAGCTGGCTGCTGCGAGAATCCGTCGGAGCAGGTCCCTCCCGATCGCTCCATCTCGATGCCACGGGGGTCGACCTGCGGGACGCGGGCGCCGAGCCCTGGTCCGATTCCGCCACCGCTCCCGGGGTGGGCGCATGACCCCCTCGACTCCGCGTCTTCTCGCCGTCTGGGTTCCCGACTGGCCCGTCGTCGCCCTCGGGCTCGAAGCGGGCGGGCGCAGTCGGCCGGGCGCTCCGGCGGGGCGGGAGGACGTGCCGGACCCGGCCCTGAGCCCCGTCGCCATCGTTGACGGGCGCGGCGTGATCGCGGCCTCCGCCCCCGCGCGCGCCGCGGGCGTCACCGCCGGCATGAGGGTCCGGGTCGCTCGCGCCCTGTGCCCGGCTCTCGCCGCGATTCCCTCCCGGCCCGACCGCGAGGCCCGCGGTTTCGAGGTCGTCATGGAGGCCCTGGGCGACCTCCTGGCCGATCCGCTCGTCGCCCGCCCCGGCCTGGCGCTGTCCGGCGCCCGCGGTCCCGCCGCCTGGGCCGGCGGGGAGGAGGCGCTCGCCGCGGCCCTCGTCGAGGCCGTGGCCGAGGGGGCGGGTGCGGAGTGCCAGGTCGGCATCGCCGACTCGCTGCTGGGCGCGGTCCTCGCGGCGCGCGAGGGGGTCGTCGTCCCTCCCGGGCGGGCGCCAGAGTTCCTCTCGTCCTGGCCGTTGGAGGCCGTCCTGACGGCCCTGTTCACGCGTCGTTCGCGTCGGGAGGCCCGCGGGCTGCTGGAGGTCCTCTCGCGCCTGGGGCTGCGCAGCCTCGGTGACCTGGCGGCCCTGCCGTCCCGTGATGTCGCCGCGCGCTTCGGCCCGGCGGGGGAGCTGCTGCACGCGCTCGCATCCGGCACCTCCTGGCGGGTGCCGCGCGCACGGCGCCCGGAGCGCGACCTCACCGTGGAGATGCGCCTGGATCCGCCCGTCTCGCGGACGGATGCCGCCGCCTTCGCCGCGCGCGCAGTGGCCGAGGACCTCGCGACTCGGCTCGCGGCTCACGGCCTGACGGTGGGGCGCCTGCTCGTGGAGGCCCGCTGCGAGGACGGCGCGCGCCTCGCCCGCTCCTGGATGCTCCAGTCCGCTCCCACCCCCGCCGAGCTGACCGATCGCGTGCGCTGGCAGCTGGAGGGGTGGCTGTCGGGGCGCTCGGGGCACCCACCCGCCGCCCCACTGGAGCACATGCGTCTGAGCGCCCTCGAGCCGTCCCCCGCCGGAGCGGCTCGGGCCGGACTGTGGCCCTCGCCCGGGGAGCAGGGGGAGCGCCGCGCCCATCGGGCGGCCGAGCGCGTCGAGTCGCTCCTCGGAGGAGGCGGGGTCGGCAGGCCCCTCCTCGTGGCCGGCCGGGATCCGCGTTCGCGTGCACGGATGATCCCCTGGGGGGAGCCGGTGCCGACCGCCGGCTCCGACGGCGCCGATGCGCCCTGGGAGGGATCGCTGCCGGTTCCCTCCCCGTCGATCGTGCTGACGCGCCCCGTCCCCGCCGTGCTAGTGGATGCCGGGGGCGGGGAGGTCGTCGTGGATCGGCAGGGGCAGCTGAGCGCCGTGCCCGCGAGGCTGGAGGTGGAGCGGGCCCCGTGCGAGGGGTGGGGAGGAGCCGGCGACGGGTGGGAGGAGAGTCGGCGAGTCGTGTCCTGGGCCGGTCCCTGGCCCGTGGACGAGGGGTGGTGGCGCCCCGAGGGGGCGTCGCGCAGGGCCTACCTCCAGGTGGTCGCGGACCTCGGCCCGCCGCTGCTGCTCGTGCGCGCAGGACGTTGGTGGCTCGATGCCGTCTACGACTGAGGGCCCGTGAGGCTCTCGTCCCGTTTCCGGGGTCCGTCGCCGATGCGCGCCCCAACCGCACCAACCGCGCCCCACGCGATGAGCCGCTCGAGTCGTCGGCTCATATCCGTCGGAATACATGTGAAGGACTTGAGATGGCACGACGTTCCTCAAGCAGAATACTTGTAATCGATGAAATACGAGCATTATCCTTGATACGTGCACATTTGCTACGCCGTCATCGCCGACATCGTGGGCTCGCGAGATCTCCCCGACCGCGATCGAGCTCAGCAGATCTTCCTCGACGTCCTCGCTCGTGCCGGTGAGGGGCTCGACCTTCTCCGGGGCCCGTACGCGACCGTTGGCGACGAGTTCCAGGCGGTCGCGCGCGACCTCGGCACGGCTCTCACGCTCACCCTGCGCGCCCAGCTCCTCCTCCCGGATGCCCTGTCGCTGCGTTTCGGCGTGGGCGCGGGGGAGATCCGGGAGGTGGGGGCCGGCGCCGCCGCCGTCCAGGACGGCTCCGCCTGGTGGCTGGCGCGGGAGGCCATCGACTCCGCGCACGCCGCCCAGGATGCGGGACTCGACTTCGTCCGCACCCGCGTGCGCCTGGGCGCGGACGCGCTCGACGGCGCGGCGCGGCGCACGGATGACCTCCGGCGGGAGCATGAACAGGTCGCCAACGCGATGCTCACGTTCAGGGATCAGGCGCTTCAGCGGATGCGCGACCGACCGCGCCGACTGATGGGACGACTCCTCATGGGCGCCACGCAGGTCGAGGCTGCCGCTGCCGAGGGCGTGACCCAGTCCGCCGTCTCGGCGTTGGCGCGGGGCACGGGCGCAGGGCTGCTCGCGGCCCAGGCCCTGTTCCCCGCGGTGGCGGGCGACGGGGGCGCGGGGCCGCGGGGGACGGGGGCCTCCCGGTGACCGCTCTGCTGACCCTCCTGCTCGGCATCATGGCCGTTCTCGCCCCCGGGGGCGCGGACCGCCCCGTCCTCCGGCGCCGTGCTGCGCCCGAGCTGGTGACGGCGCAGATCGTTGTCCTGGTCGTCGGGGCGCTGCTCGGCGCTCTCGTGCTCGGCCTGCCGTGGTGGCAGACCGCCGCGGCGATTCTGCTGGCCGGCCTGTGGAGCGTCCTGGCCCGGCTGGTCGTCGGTCCCCGTGCGAGTCTCGGGTGCTGGGGCGCCGTCCTCGCCGTCGTCGCCCTGTGCGCGGCGCTTCAGGATGAGCCGCAGGCCGCCGCCCGGCGCGCCGCCGACCTGTGCCAAGGGGCGGGCTGCCTCCTCCTGCTGACGACGCCCGCCAATCGCCTCGTGATCGACCTGCTCGCGGTCGCCCGCGGGCGGACGAGGGCGAGCGACGCCGCGGAGGCGGACGGTGACGCCCCTCTGCGCGGAGGGCGCTGGATCGGGCCCCTGGAGCGGATCCTTCTGCTCCTGCTCGCCTCCGCGGGCGCGCACCACACCGCCATCGCGGCGGTCATCGCCGCCAAGGGCGTCGTCCGCTTCCCCGAGATCAGCCGGGACGAAGGGGGCGGCAAGGCCGAGGAGTTCCTCATCGGCTCCCTCGCCTCGTGGACTCTCGCCGTTCTGGCCGCTGCGCTCCTGATCCGTTGAGAGCTGCTGAGAGCCGCTCGTCGAGGGCGCGTCGGCGCCCCGCGCCCCGGTGAGGGCATCGGGAGCCGGGAGCTCAGCCCCGCCCGAGCTCCGCCGTCGCCGGATCCACCTTCGGGGCCCGCGTCACCAGCTTGTGGCCCCACCACAGGGCGAAGAACACCGGCACGCCCACGTAGGACATGAGGATGTCGCCCAGGGGCGTCCCGGAGGTCGCCGGCTCGTAGGCCTGCCCCACGATGATCGCCAGGCAGGCGGCCAGGGCGACGACGGCCCCCGCGGGGAAGAAGCGCGCCCGGTACGGCAGCTCGTCCAGGCCCCGCCCCTGCGCGCGCATGGCCATGCGGAACTTCCAGTGGCACCAGGAGATCCCCGCCCAGGTGATGAATCCCGCCAGGGCCGAGACGGTCAGCAGCAGCTCGTAAGCCCGTCCATCGCCCACCAGGGACGTCAGGAAACCGGCCAGGCCCACGAGCGTGGTGGCCAGCAGGGCGTTGAGCGGTACCTGGTGGCGGCTCAGCCGCGTCAGGAAGCGCGGGGCGTGGCCGCGCTCGGCCAGGGCGAAGAGCATGCGGGTCGAGGAGTACAGGCCGGAGGTCCCCGCCGAGAGCACCGAGGTGAGGATGACGGCGTTCATGAGGCTGGCCGCCCCCAGTACGCCGGCGCGCTCGAAGATCAGAGTGAAGGGGCTGATCGAGATGTTCTCCTCCGAGGTGTTGAGCAGGTTCGGGTTGGTGTAGGGGATGAGGAAGCCTATGACGGCGATCGCCCCGATGTAGAACAGCAGGATGCGCCAGAAGATCGTGCGGATCGCCCGCGGGATCGTCACCTCCGGGTGGGAGGCCTCGCCGGCGGCGGTGCCGATGAGTTCGGTGCCCTGGAACGAGTAGCCGGCCACCAGGAGCACCAGCAGGATCCCCTCACCGCCGCCCACGAAGGGGGCCTCGTCGACCGTCCAGTTGCCAGTGCCCGGGGACTCGCCCAAAATCCCGACGATCATGGCCACACCCAGGATGAGGAAGACGACCACCGCCATGACCTTGATGGTCGCGAACCAGAACTCGCTCTCGCCGTAGGCGCGCGTGGACAGCGCGTTGATGCCGAACAGGATGAGCAGGAACAGTCCCGACCAGACGATCGAGGGCACGTCCGGCATCCAGTACTTCATCACCAGGGCGGCCGCCACCAGCTCGGCCGCCACTGTGATCGCCCAGTTGAACCAGTAGTTCCAGCCGATGGCGAATCCGAAGGACGGCGAGACGAAGCGCGTCCCGTACTCGCCGAAGGACCCGGCCACCGGCAGGTAGGCCGCCATCTCGCCCAGCGACTGCATGATGAGCCACACCATGACGCCGATGGCCGCGTAGGCGACCAGCGCACCACCGGGGCCGGCCTGGGAGATCGTGGCGCCCGAGGCCACGAACAGGCCGGTGCCGATCGCCCCGCCGATGGAGATCATGGTGAGATGGCGGCTGCGCAGTGAGCGGCGCAGGCCCTCGGCGGAGGTGGGGTCCTGGGCCGCGGGCCGGTCCGGTTGATCCGTTCGAGCAGTGGGTGTGGTCATGGCGTGTCCCGGGATCGAGGATGTGGGCCGGTCGCGAGCCGGACGCGGGGTCGCGGCTCATGACCGGAGCGGCCCCACCCTAGTCGTGATCAGCGGCGGAGCGGTAAGCATGCCCGAGCGATGAACGGCATCCGGCGGGCGACGCCCCTCGGAGCCGTCGCGCGCCCGCGGGATCGGCCGGCATCGGGATGGTCCGTGCGCCGAACGCGTCGTAGTGTGTACGCATGTTCGATAAAGGGGGGCGCGGCGCCTCGCCCCGCGACGTCGTGAATCCTGCTCGCGTCTTCACCCACCGCTACGCCGAGCTCCACGCCCACTCCGCCTACTCCTTCCTCGACGGCGCCAATGAGCCGGAGGACCTCGTCGCCTCCGCCGTCGAGCTGGGCCTGGAGGCGCTCGCCCTGACCGATCACGACGGGCTGCCCGGCATCGTCAAGCACGCCGAGGCCGGTCGCGCCCACGGTCTTCCCACTGTCCACGGTGCCGAGCTCGCCCTGGAAGGCGGCGCCCGCCTGCCCGTCCTGGCCCGCGATCCGGTCGGCTACCGCCGTCTGAGCGCCGCCGTGTCCCATCACAACCTCAGCGCCGGTCACCGCGCCGACCCCGCTCATCGTCTCCCCGAGCTCGCCACCGCACTGCGCGGCACCGGCGGAGCCGCGAGTGCCGCATGCTCCTGCCTGGTCCTGACCGGCACCGCCAACGGCCCCTTGCGCCGGGCCCTCGGCGACCCGCGCCGTCCGACCACCTGGGACCGCCGCGCCGCCGACGCCGTCCTGGGCGGACTCGTCGACCTCATCGGACCCGACTCGCTCGCCGTCGAGCTCGCCCTCGACGGCGGCCCCACCGACGCCGCCGTCACCGACGTCCTCAGCGCTCTGGCCGCCGCCCACCGGCTCCCACTGCTCGCCACCGGCGCGATCCGCTGCGCGCGTCCCGGAGACTCCCGTCTGGCCGACGTCCTGACGGCCACCCGGCTGCGCACGGATCTGGAGGGCGCCCGCGGGCATCTGCCCGCACTCGGGCGCTGGCTGCGCGGCCCGGCGGACATGGCTCGTCTTCACCGGCGCGCACCGCACGCCGTCGACGCCGCGGCCGAGGTCGCGCAGGATCTCGTCTTCGACCTGTCGCTGGTCGTCCCGGACCTGCCCGCCGTCGAGGTGCCACCCGGTCACACCCCCGCCACCTGGCTGCGGGAGCTCACCCGGCGCGGAGCGCTGGAGCGCTACGGCCCGCCCGAGGGGGACCGCGCGGCCTGGAACGCGCTCGCCCACGAGCTCGACGTCATCGAGTCCCTCGGCTTTCCCGGCTACTTCCTCATCGTCCGCTCCATCGTCGACTTCTGCGAGTCCTCGGGGATCCTGTGCCAGGGGCGGGGGAGCGCCGCCAACTCGGCCGTCTGCTACGCGCTGGGCATCACCGCCGTCGACGCCGTGCGTCACAAGATGCTCTTCGAGCGCTTCCTGTCGCCCGACCGAATCGGCTACCCGGATATCGACCTCGACATCGAGGCCTGCCGCCGGGAGGAGGTCATCCAGCACGTCTACACCCGTTACGGACGGGAGCGCGCCGCCCAGGTCGCCAACGTCATCTCCTACCGCCCCCGCTCCGCCGTTCGCGACGCCGCCCGCGCCCTCGGCCATCCCCCCGGCCTCCAGGACGCCTGGGCCGGCCGGATGGACCGATGGGGGAGCGTGCGCACCGACGGCGCGGGCTCCGTGGCGGCCGACCGCGCGCCGCGCCCGGTGACCGAGGAGCCTCCGGAGCGGGTCCTCGACATCGCCGAGCGCCTGCTGAGGCTCCCCCGTCATCTCGGCGTCCACCCCGGCGGCATGGTCCTGGCCGACCGCCCCGTCACCGAGGTCTGCCCGGTGCGGTGGGCCGCGATGGAGGGACGAACCGTCCTGCAGTGGGACAAGGACGACTGCGCGAGCGCGGGCCTGGTCAAGTTCGACCTGCTGGGTCTGGGCGTGCTCACCGCGCTGCGCCTGGCCTTCACCGGCCTCGCCGAGCGCGGGGAGCGGGTGCCCGCGGCGGATCCTCGTGGCGATGCCGGCGTCCTGCGACGCGCCCGGACCGGTCGGGCCTGGGGACTGCACACGCTTCCCGAGGAGGACCCGGCCGTCTACCGGCTGCTGAGCGCCGCGGACACGGTCGGCGTCTTCCAAGTCGAGTCCCGTGCCCAGATGGCCACCCTGCCGCGCCTGCGCCCGCGAACCTTCTACGACATCGTCGTCGAAGTCGCTCTCGTGCGCCCCGGCCCCATCCAGGGCGACGCCGTCAACCCCTACATCCGTCGCCGGCTCGGCCGAGAGGAGGTCGACTACCTCCACGACTCCCTTAGACCGGCCCTGGCCAAGACCCTCGGGGTCCCCCTCTTCCAGGAGCAGCTCATGCAGATCGCGGTCGACGCCGCCGGGTTCAGCCCCGCCGAGGCCGACGCCCTGCGCCGGGCCATGGGCTCCAAGCGCTCGATGGAGCGCATGGAGGCCCTGCACCTGCGCCTGGTGGAGGGGATGATCGCCCGGGGCATCGACGCCGCCACCGCCGAGGTCGTCTTCGACAGGCTGCGGGCCTTCGCCGACTTCGGCTTCCCCGAGTCCCACGCCTTCTCCTTCGCGCATCTGGTCTACGCCTCCGCCTGGCTCAAGGCCCGGCGGCCCGAGGACTTCTACGCGGGGCTGCTGGCGGCCCAGCCGATGGGCTTCTGGTCCCCGCAGTCCCTCGTCGCCGACGCCCGACGGCACGGCGTGCGCGTCCTGCCAGCCGATGTCAACGCCTCGCACGAGGAAGCCCGTGTCCGCACGCGTCGGCAGGAGGCCGGGCGGATGCTTCGGGGAGGAGCGGGTCGGGAGACCGGCTGGGAGCCGCTGCGCCCGTCGCCGGACGCCCTGAGCCCTCTGGACATCCACCCCGATCTCGCGGTGCGTCTCGGCCTGGCCCCTCTCAAGGGCCTGGGCGGGCGGGCCGCCTCCGCGATCGTCTCCGAGCGCCTCGCCCACGGCCCCTACACCGATGTCGCCGACCTCGCACGACGCGTGCGCCTGAGCCGCCGCCGTCTGGAGACCCTCGCCGCCGCCGGGGCCTTGGCCTCACTGGGAGTCGGGAGGCGGCGGGCCCTGTGGGCCGCCGGGGTGCTCGCCGGGGAGTCCGGGGAGCGCGGCGGGCCAGGGGGAGGCCGTCCGACGGGCGGGGCGGAGACGATCGACCAGTGGTACCAACCGCCACTGCCCGGGACCGCGGTCGGCGCCCGCGCCCCGCACCTGGATCCCATGACCGATCGCGAGCGGCAGACGGCCGACCTGCGTCTGACGGGCACCTCCACGCAGGGCTATCCGACGGTCTTCGTGAGAGCGGGACTGGCGCGGGCCGGGGTCCTGACCATCTCCGAGGTCGTCCGGCGGGACTCGGGTGAACGCGTGCGCGTCGCCGGAGTCGTCACCCACCGTCAACGCCCCGGTACCGCGGCCGGCACCGTCTTCCTCAACCTCGAGGACGAGACCGGCCTGCTCAACGTCGTCTGCTCCGCGGGGATGTGGAAGCGCTACCGTCGCGTCGGCCGGCGTGCGAGCGCGTTGATCGTGCGCGGTCTGGTCGAGTCCGCCGACGGCGTCACCGCCCTGGTCGCCGACCGTCTCGATGCCCTGGAGGGCATCGCCTCGACGGGCAGCCGCGACTGGTGCTGATCGCCCCGAGCCGCTCAGCCGTCCTTTCCGCCGGGGTACGCGGGCAGCTCGCCCACGACCGGGGCGTCCTTGACGTGCAGCTCGGAGTAGACGGACCACAGCACGCTGATCAGCGGGACGGCGACGATCGCCCCCAGCAGCCCCACGGAGTAGGTGCCCACGGCCACGGCGATGATGACGACGACCGGATGCAGGGAGACCTGCCGCCCCATGATGAGCGGCTGCAGGATGTGCCCCTCGATCTGGCCGATCCCGGCGACCCCCAGACCCACCACGATCATCGTGATGAAGCCCTTGGAGGCCAGTGCCACCACCATCGCGATGCCCATGGCGGTCGGCGCGCCGATCATGGGGATGAAGGCGCCGATGAACACCAGGACGGCCAGCGGCGCGGCGAGCGGGACCCCCACGATCTGCAGGAAGATTCCCGCCATGACGGCGTCGGTCAGCGCCACGATGACCGTGCCGCGCGCGTAGCCGGCGAAGGTGTACCAGCCGGCGCCCGCCGCCCGGTGCACGGACTCGCGCATGGCGGCCGGGAGCTCGTTGAGGAACCAGCGCCACATGCGACCGCCCGAGGCGAGGAAGAAGATCGTGGAGAAGATCGCCAGCGCCAGGACCGCGAAGACATCGACGACGGTCCTCGCGTTCGACAGCACCTCGGTGGCCAGGGTCGGTGCGTTGGACTGCACGTAGTCCCGCCCCTGCTCGACCAGGCGCTGAACCTGTCCCATGACCTCGGCCTCGGTCAGGTGCATGGGGAGGGGGCCGTGCTCCACGAAGTCCATGATCGTGTTCACGCCGTCGGAGAACTGCGTGGCCAGGATGCTCCACTGGTTGGTGACCGAGGTGACCACGTAGAAGAGGAGCCCGACCACCGCTCCCACCGCGGTCAGCAGCCCCAGGAAGGTGGCGGGGTAGCGCGGCATGATCCGGGCGAACAGGTTGACCAGGGGCTGGAGGATCGAGGTGAGGACGAGGGCCGTGAACACCCCGATGAACACCGGGATGATCCAGGAGGTGATGAAGAAGATCAGAGCGATGACGATGACGATCCCCAGCAGCAGCCAGGCCCCGATCCCGCCCCGCACCAGCCAGGAGGGCAGCGTCTCGAGGGCCGCGGTGCGTGTGGTCGGGGCGGCGGGCGACGCCGCCGCGGTCTCACCGGCGTCCTCGTAGCGCAGTTGCTCGGCTCGCGCGGTCCGCCTGGCCTCCTCGGCCCGGTCGATGGCGCGCGACAGGGCGTCGTGCCCGTCGCGCAGTCGGGCTCCGAGTCCTCGCCGGTGGGGTCGGTGGAGGTTCGTCGTCCCACCGGCCGGCGCGGGGGCGTCGGCCGCGGACCGCGCGCGGGCCCCGGAGGGGGCGGGCGGGTCCGGAGTCGGATCCTCCTGCCCCGAGTTCTTCTGCGTCATGTCTCATATCTCCGTTCCCAGCAAGGAGGCCAGCTCGGGGACGTCGGCGGCCAGCCAGCGCGCTCCCGCCAGCTCGGTCGCATCGCCGTAGCCCCACAGCGCGCCGATGCACTCCACGCCCGCCTGCCGGGCTCCGTCGACGTCGTACCTGCGATCGCCGACGTGCACCGTTCGTCCTGTGCCCGCTCCGGCCGCGGACAGCAGCGTCAGCGCACGGGCGATGACGGTGGCCTTCGCCCCGCCCCGGTCGTCGTCGGCGGCCCCCGCCACGGCGGTGAAGCACGGGCCGAGGCCGGCGCGCTCGATGATCTGCCGGGCCAGGGACTCCCGTTTGGAGGTCGCCAGGGCCAGGGGCACCCCGGCGTCGTGCAGGGAGCGCACGAGCTCGGGCATCCCCTCGTAGACCGGGGCCCGGTGCATGAGCTCGCGGTAGTGCGAGCGGTAGAGCGCCGCGGCGCGCGCACCCTCTGGGCCGGTGAGCCCGGCGTAGTGCGCGAAGGTGTCCGCCAGCGGCGGCCCGACGAAGCCCATGAGGGTCGCGTGGTCGGGCACGGCGATGCCCAGGTCCGCGAAGGTCGCCGAGAAGGACGCGACGATGGCGGGGGCCGAGTCCGTGATGGTGCCGTCCAGATCCAGCAGGACGGCGGAGAGCTCGACCGCGGCGCCCCCTGCGGGAGGGGAGGGCGGTCTCGTGCTCGGTCTCATGCTCAAGGGCGCTCGCTCTCATCTCGGCCGTGGAGAACGTCGGACAGGACGCGGCAAGCCTACTAGCGTGGTCCCATGAGCGCCGATGCCGACCGTCCTCGTCTTCCGCGCACCGCGGCCCTGGGCCCCGGTCGGGGGGACCAGCCCCGCCTGCTGATCGACGCGCCCGCGGGCAGCGCCGAGATCCACCTCTTCGGGGCGCATCTGACGGCCTGGACGCCGCGGGGCGGCCGGCCGGTCGTGTTCGTCTCGCAGCGGGCCCGCTTCGACGGGGAGACCGCCATCCGCGGGGGGATCCCCCTGTGCCTGCCGTGGTTCACCGCGGGGCCGCGGGGTACCTCCAGGCCCAAGCACGGTTGGGCGCGGATCATGAACTGGTCGCTGCGGTCGGTCGAGTCCACGTCCGGGGGCGGGGTCCGCGCGCTGCTGAGCCTGGAGCACGACGCCCTGGTCGCGCTCTACGAGGTGACGGCGGGGGAGACGCTGACCGTGAGCCTGTCGCTACGCAACACGGGGACCGGGCCGCGTCCGGTCGAGGCCGCGCTGCACACCTATCTGGCGGTGCACGACGTCACGGCCTGCGTCCTGACCGGCCTGGAGGGGGCCGAGTACGCCGAGGAGGGCGCCTCCGGAGGGGTGCAGGACGGGCCCCTGAGAATCGCCGGACCCATCGATCGCATCTATCGATCCGAGGCGCCGGTGCGCGTGACGGATCCCGGCAACGGGCGCGCGATCGTGGTGAGGGGCACGGGCTCGCCGACGACGGTCGTGTGGAACCCGTGGTCCCGGGGGGCCTCGCGGATCGCGGATCTCGCCGACGACGAATTCGCCTCCTTCCTGTGCGTCGAGACGGCGGCGGTGCGTCAGGACGCGCCCGTGCTCGGGCCCGGTTCGTCGTGGTCGATGAGCGCCACCATCACCACCGAGGCCTTGTGACTGAGCGCACCAGGGGCGGAGTTGCCGCGTCTTGCGGAGGGCGTGCTAGATTTCTCTCCGTTGCCGCGGCGGGTGCTCCTTCCCGTGGCGATGATGACAGGGTCCGAGTGGCGGAATAGGTAGACGCGCTAGCTTGAGGTGCTAGTGCCTAATTAAACGGGCGTGGGGGTTCAAGTCCCCCCTCGGACACCGGGGACGTGGGTTCGGCCGAGCAGCCGGGCCCATGTTGTGCTCCGCCCATGTTCTGCCCACCAGGACTGCGAGGACCACCTCAGTGACCGGCACCGTTCCCGCCCCCGCCGCGAGGCATCCGCCCGCCCTCGTCAGGGCGCGCACCGCCGTCTGCCTCACCTTCCTGGCCAACGGCCTGGGCTTCTCCAACCTGGTGCCCCGCTATCCCGAGCTGCTCGCGCATCTGGGCATCACCAAGGCGGCCTTCGGTCAGGCCGTCATGTTCTCCTCCGTCGGCGCACTCGGGGCCGGGCTGGCGGCCTCCTGGTGCATCACCCGCTTCACCTCTGCGCGAGTGGCCTCGGTGGGCATGGTCGTGCTCGGCCTCGGACTGCTCGGCGCCGGACTGGCAGACTCCTGGCTCGTCTTCGCGCTGTGCATGGCCTGGGTCGGCGCCGTGGACGCCATTGTCGATGTCGCCCAGAACGCGCACGGCCTGCGCGTGGAGCGGCGGTGGGGGTCCAGCATCATCACCAGCTTCCACGCCGCCTGGAGCCTGGGCGCGGTGCTCGGTGCCCTCACAGGACAGGCCATGGCCGGCGCGGGCGTTCCCGTCGGGCTGCACATGGCAGCCGTCCTCGTCCTGCTGGCGCTCCTGTCCGGGACTGCGCTGCCATGGACGATCAGGGGGCCGGATGCCGACGACCGGCCGGAGGGGACCCCGCTCCCGGACGACGCCGCCGACTCCCGCGGCCCGCGTTCCGGGGCGGGGGCCCGTACATCCCGTCTGCTGACCGCCGGTGTCGTCATCGTGCTGGGCGTCATGTGCGCCGCCGCCATGTTCCCCGAGGACTCCGCCGACAGCTGGTCCTCGCTGCTGCTCTTCGACCAGGGCGCCGCACCCGGCACGGTGGGCATGGGCCTGGTCTGCCTGCAGGGGACCATGATCATCGGGCGGCTGGTGGGGGACGCCATCATCGACCGGCTCGGGGAGCGCGCGGTGATCGCAGGCGGCGGCACGCTCGTGGCCGTGGGCATGGGGACGGCTCTCGCGACCGGCTCGGTGCCGGGCACCCTCATCGGCATGGTGATCGCCGGCGCGGGCTGCGCCGTCGCCGTGCCCGTGGCCTACGCCGCCGCGGACGACGTTCCCGGCATGAGACCCGGTGCCGGCCTGACCATCGTGTCCTGGCTCGCCCGGGTCATCATGCTCATCTCACCGCCGATCGTCGGCTGGTTCGCCGATGCCCGCGGGACCTGGGTCGCTCTGGTCTACGGGCTGCTGGGCGGCGCGATACTCATGACGAGCTGGCCGGTGCTGCGCAGGAGGGGGCGCGCCGGCGCGGGCGGATGAGGCTGCGACCCGACCGGCTCGCAGTGGCTCAAGCCAGCCCGGCGGCGGCGCGCCGCTCCGCATCCCGCCGACGCACCCGACTCGCGGACCACCACGCGCCCGCCGCGCCGCCCAGGGCGAGGACGCTCAAGGGCACCGCCGCGGCCGCCGGTCCGATCCCGCCGCCGGTGACGAGCGAGTCGTCGTGGAGGACGATGGCGATGGCGGCCTGCGAGGCCGGCACGGCTGCGGCCAGGAGGAGGTGCACGGCGAACAGGGAGTTCCACCTGTCCTCGCGGCGACGGGCCTCGCACCACGAGGGCAGGGAGAGGACGTCGACGCGATCCGGGTGGATCGTGACGGGCCCGTGGTCGCCGGGCACCGCGGACGGGTGGCTCAGTATCACGGCGTCGGAGCGCTTCAGGCGCGAGCAGACGAACGCGCCGAGGATCGCGTAGGCCAGGACCGGAAGGGTCATGGGGGAGAACAAGCCCATGGACACAGGGATCATGAGGAGTACACCGCCGACGACGAGCCCCAGGAGCAGGACGACGGCGAGCCCCGCGGTGGTCCGCCCGGCCCGGCGCACGGCCCTGGCCACGTCGGCCCCGTCGGGCCAGACCGGGCCGGGCAGCCCATCACGGGTCAGGCCGCGCACCGTCCGCTCCCCGTTCGGGTGAGTGAGCAGGTCACGCCGCAGACCTTCCTCCACGTCCAGCGGCCGGGAGGAGCCCGGCTCCTGGCAGGCGAGTCCCGTCAGCGTCCGGCGCAGGAGCCGCCACTGGTCCTCCGCCAGCCACGGCGGGGTGCGCATCGCCCAGGCACGCCGCGCCACCACGAGTGTCAACGCCGTCGCGCCCACCGTCATCAGCGACATGAGGACGGTTATGAACACCAGGCCGAATTCGTCCCCGCCGGGCGGCCGTGTCATATCCAGCATCATGCTGACGCCGAACACGCACACCCCGGCGGTGAAGCAGGCCAGGAGGACCGTTCCCACCGCGTAGCCGAAGAAGTCCCACCGGGGCAGGGCCGCCAGCCGCGAGGCGCCCCGGGGCGGCCGGAAGCCCGCCAGCGCCCCGCGCACGGCACGGTCCGCCTCCTCCTTCGAGCCGACGGCGGCCAGCGGGACGGTCAGCCGCTCGCGCACCAGTGGCAGGGCGTCAGGGTCGGTCAGCCCGGACTCGTAGAACGGGACGGTGCGCTTATCGGGCCCCGTCCGGTCCATGTCGTGCACGACCTTGAACTCGGCCACCCGAGCGGGCACTCGCTGCTCGACGCACACCACCCCCGAGCGGACGCGCACCCGGACCGACGGGTGCAGCCAGCGGGGCATGGGCGGGGCGGCGGGCGCCGGGGACCGACTCACAGTGGCTCCTTGCATATCGGGACATACCGGGCATGCCAGAGGGCACCGCCCACCCTAGTCGACCGTCGCCGCCCATCGTCCGGATCCGGCCGGCGTCCGTTGGAGCCTCACGCCGTGCGTGCTATGCCGTGCGGGCTATCATCCCCGGGCATGAGGCCCTTCGAGATCCGTGTTCCCGCCGCCCGGCGGGACGACGAGCCGCTGCCCGCGCTCCTGCTGTCCGCGCCCACCGGGGCCGATATCGACCGGATCGCCGAGATCTGCCAGGACCCCGACATCCAGGAGTGGACCACCGTGCCCCGCGGCTACACCCGCGCCGACGCCGAGGGCTTCGTGACCGGAATGGTCGCGGAGGGCTGGGAGAGCGGCACCTCCCTGAACTGGGCGGTGCGCGAGGAGCGTCGGGACGGCACCGCCCTCGTCGGCATGATGGGCGTCACCGGCCGACAGGACGGCCCCTGGGAGATCGGCTACTGGCTGGCCCCCGAGACCCGCGGGCGGGGCATCGTCTCCCGCGCCGCCCGCGCCCTCATCGAGGCCGCATTCGACCCGGCCGGCCCGATGCGCGCCGTCGCCCTGCGATGGCGCTGCGACATCCACGACGGCGTCCCCAACTGGGCGTCCTGGCGGGTGGCCTGGGGGCTGGGCTTCCGCCGCGAGGGGCGGGTGCGCTCGTACATCGCCAATGACGGAGCCTTCCACGACGGCTGGGTCGGCACGCTCCTGCCCGACGACCCGCGACGGCCGGCGGCCCCCTGGGACGGTCCCGTCATCGCCGACGGGCGGGCGAGCGGCTCCTCCCGCACCCATGGCGCGGTCACTCCGCTCGTGGCCGCCGACGGCGTCGGCGAGCGGGAGGGCGACGACCCCGAGGCCCTCGTGCGCCGCTTCCACCACCTGTACGGCCTGCCCGTGCGCACCGACGGCCCCAGCCTGGGCAGGGAGAGCCTGGACATGCGCATGAGCCTCATCGCCGAGGAGTTCGCCGAGCTCGTCGAGGCCGTCTACGGGGCGTCCGCCCGTGGCGAGATCGAGGCCGCCTATGCGCGCGCCGTCGCCGCAGATGACGGCACCCGGGACACGGTGGCGGCCGCCGACGCCCTGGCGGACCTGGTCTACGTCATCTACGGCATGGCCCTGGAGACGGGCATCGACCTGGCCGCCGTGCTCGCCGAGGTGCAGCGCTCCAACATGTCCAAGCTGGGTGCCGATGGCAAGCCGATCTATCGCGAGGATGGCAAGGTCCTCAAGGGTCCGGGTTATTTCGCGCCGGACGTGGCCGAGGTGCTCCGCCACCGGCGCCTGAGGTGAGAGGAGGCCCTCGTCACGACCGTTACTTCACTGTATGTATAGTACAGTTACGGTCGTGACTCCTACTCCTGGACTTCGCGCCTGGGCGGCTCTGGCCGTCCTGACCCTCGCTGTGACCCTGCTGGCCATCGACTCCACGGTGCTGGCTCTGGCCATCCCCTCGCTGGGCGCGGACCTGGGGCCGACGGCCAGCCAGCTGCTGTGGATCGGTGACATCTACTCCTTCACCCTGGCGGGCCTGCTGGTGACCATGGGAAACGTCGCCGACCGCATCGGCCGGCGACGTCTCCTGCTCATCGGGACGCTCGGCTTCGGCGTGGCCAGCGTCATGGCGGCCTTCGCGCCAAGCGCGGGTGCTCTCATCGCCGCCCGTGCCCTGCTGGGCGTCGGAGGGGCCACGATCATGCCCTCCACCCTCTCCCTGATCCGCAACATCTTCCCCGACGCCCGTCACCGCACCACCGCCATCGCGATCTGGTCGGCGGGCAGCTCCGGCGGCACCGCCCTGGGCCCGTTGATCGGCGGCGCCCTGCTCGAGCGCTTCTGGTGGGGCAGCGTCTTCCTCATCAACGTTCCCGTCATGGCCGTTGTCATCATCGCCGGCCTGCGGCTCCTGCCCGAGTCGAGGAACGAGCGTGGCGGTCCGGTCGACCTGGTCTCCGCGATGCTGTCGGTGCTGGCCATCGTGCCGATCGTCTACGCCGTCAAGTCCTTCGCCCATAATGGCCTGGCGGTCGTTGCTGTGGCGGCCCTGCTCGCCGGGCTCGGTGCCGGGTGGCTCTTCCTGCGGCGCCAGCGCACGCTGACGACACCGCTGATCGACATCGAGCTCTTCAAGCGCCCCGCCTTCACCTGGGCGATCGTGGCCACCGTCCTGGCGATCTTCGCGCTGGCCGGCCTCCTCTACTTCTTCTCCCAGTACCTCCAGCTCGTCCGGGGCTACTCCACGCTTCAGGCGGGCCTGACCGAACTCCCCGCCTCGCTGGCCTCCATCGCCGTCGTCGCGGTCGTGGCCGCGGCGGTGCACCGGCTCGGCAATGGTCGGGCACTGGGCGGTGGCCTGATTCTGGCCGCGGCGGGCCTCCTCGTCGTCGCCGTGGGCGAGTCCCACGGCGGGATCGTGGTGATCTGCATCGGCCTGCTCGTCATCGGCACCGGTATCGGCCTGGCCTTCACGGTCTCCACCGGTGCGGTCCTGGGATCGGTGCCGGTGGACCGGGCAGGGGCGGCCTCGGCCATCTCCGAGACCGGCCTCGAGCTCGGCGTCGCCCTGGGGATCGCGGTGCTGGGAACGATCCAGGACGTCGGCTACCGCCTTCTGCTCGGGCGGCCTCCCGCGGACCTTCCGAACCGGGTGGTCGACGCCGCCGAGCAGTCCCTGGCGACCCTGGCGGGCATCGTCGACCGGATAGATCCCGCCCAGGCCCGGCTGATGGCCCAGGCCCGGACCGCCTTCACCCACGCCATGCAGGCCACGGCGGTGATCGCAGCCGTTATCCTCGTGGTCTCAGGCGTCATGGCCGTACGGCACGTTCCGACCACGAGCGGGACGAGCGAGGAGACCTCATGAGAACCTCGAAGCGAGAGCGCATCATCACCGGAGCCCTCGAGCTCGCCCACCGCGATGGCTTCGACGCGCTCACCTTCGACGCCCTGGCCGAGCACGTCGGACTGACCCGTGGCGGGATCATCTACCACTTCCGCACCAAGACCGACCTCCTGGAGGGCATCGCGGCGGCCTTCCAGGAGCGGTGGCGGGCCGAGGCCCTGGAGGCGCTCGGTAAACCACTGGGGGAGGCGAGCCGCGCCGAGCGCATCGAGGCCCTGGCCCGCTCCGTCGTCGACGGCGAGATCCTCCCCGGAGAGGTCAGCTTCATGCTCTCGGCGACGCCGGAGGCGGAGAAGCTCAAAGAGACCTGGAGCGCGCTGCGCCACGAGTGGGTCGGAGAGGTCTCCGAGCTCACCCCGATGCAGCGTGTGGCACTGCTGGCCGTGGACGGCTGGTGGGCCAACCGCGCCGTCGACAGCCGCGGCCAGAATCCCGATGGTTCCGAGATCGCCGACCTCATCGTGTCTCTGGCGGCTGGCAGCATGCCCGACCGGGGACACGATGCCCTCTGACAAGGTCTAACGATCCACGGCCCTCTGCTCACTGTCCTTAAGAGGCCCCTGGCGCATGGCACGATGGGCCCATGACCGAGCCCACTGCCATCACAGCGGTCGCGCTTCCCGGGACCAACGTCTTCGCCCGGCCATGGACGCTCGACCTCGGACTGCCCGACTTCGCCGCCGTGCGCCACGAGGACATCGAGCCGGCCGTGCGCGCGGGCATGGCCGTCCAGCGCTCCGAGTGGGAGGCCGTGGCCTCCAACGAGGCCGAGCCCACGATCGCCAACACCGTCAAGGCCCTCGAGCGCTCCGGAGAGCTGCTCGACCGAGTCCTCACCGTCCTGAGGACGCTCACCTCCGCCACGCACTGCCCCGACCTGGACGAGCTGGAGGAGGCCCTCGCCCCCGAGCTGTCGGCGCACATCGACGCGTACGACCTCGACACCCGCCTGTACCGCCGTTTCAAGGCTCTCGACGGCCTCGTCCGCGCCGCGCGCGAGACCGGCGCCGAGCCGGTCGATGCCGACGGCGCGCCCATCGACGAGCAGACCGCGCGCCTCATCCGTCTGACCGTCGAGGCCTTCGAGCGCGACGGCGTCGCCCTGACCGGCGCCGACGCCGATCGCCTGCGCGAGATCAACTCACGGCTGACGAGTCTGACGACCCGCTTCGGAACCCTCGCGGCCAACGCCATGCACGCCGCGGGCGTCGCCAACTTCACCGCCACCCCCGACCTGGTGACCACGGAGCCGCACGCGGCGCGCATCGAGCTGCTGACCAGGGCCATGAGCCGTGGCCTGGAGGGCGAGTACGACACCCGCGCCCTCGTCGTCGAGATCGCCCGCCTTCGCGCCGAGCGCGCCGCGCTGCTCGGCTATCCCCACCACGCCGCAGTCGTCGCCGCCGAGTCCGCGGCCGGCACCACCGAGGCGGTGGTCGGGATGCTGCGCCGGCTGACGCCTGCGGCCATGGCCAATGCCCGTCTCGACGCCGAGACCTACGCGGCCCGCATGGACGCCGACCCGCGGACGCGACCGGGCGAGACCTTCGGTCCGGCCGACTGGCCCCGTTACGAGGAGGCCGAGCGCAAGGAGCGCTTCGGCCTGGACGACGCCACCCTCGCCCCCTACCTGGAGCTGTGGAACGTCGTCGAGCGGGGCGTCTTCCACACCGCCACCCGCCTGTACGGCATCACCTTCCGCGAGCGGACCGACCTCGCCGAGCACATGTACGACCCCGATGTTCGCGTGTGGGAGGTGCACGACGGCGCCGGCCCCGACGCCCCGGTGCTGGGCCTGTTCGTCGGCGACTACTACGCCCGGCGGGGCAAGCAGGGCGGCGCCTGGATGGACAGCCTGGTCGACCAGTCCCACCTGACGGGGCGACGGCCCGTCGTCATCAACTGCGTCAATATCGACAAGCCCGCAGACGGACCGACGCTGCTGACCTGGGACCAGGTCATCACCTGCTTCCACGAGTTCGGTCATGCCCTGCACGGCCTGCTGGCCGACACCCGGTGGCCCAGCGCCTCGGGCACCTCCGTGCCCCGCGACATCGTCGAGTTCCCCAGCCAGGTCAACGAGAAGTGGGCGCTCCACCCCGAGGTCCTGGCCTCCTACGCCCGCCATGCGGACACCGGTGAGGCGCTTCCCGCCGAGCTCGTCGAGCAGGTGCGGAGCCAGGGGGCCTTCGGCGAGGGATACGCCACCACCGAGTACCTCGGAGCGGCCCTGCTCGACCAGGCCTGGCACACGCTGGCTCCCGGGCAGGGGCCCGCCGGGGCGGAGGAGGTCGAGGCCTTCGAGCACGCCGCCCTGAGCGAGCAGGGCATCGACGACGCCCTCGTCCCGCCGCGGTACCGCAGCACCTACTTCAGCCACATCTTCGCCGGCGGCTACGGCGCGGGCTACTACTCCTACATCTGGAGCGAGGTCATGGACGCCGATACCACCGAGTGGTTCCGCACGGACGGCGAAGGTGCGCGCGACGGCGATCTGGGCCTGAACCGTTGGGCCGGCGAGGCCTTCCGCCGGGAGTTCCTCTCCCGCGGGGACTCTCGCGACCCGCTGGTCTCCTACCGGGCGTACCGCGGCCGAGACCCGCGCATCGAACCACTCCTGTCCCGCCGCGGCCTGGCCTGAGCGCGCTGCGCGGGCCGCGTCGGCGGATCACCTGGACAGCACATCGACACGCCACTGCGAACACCGCTGCGAATACTGCGAATCGGAAGGACAAACATGACGCGCGTCACCATTATCGGAGGAGGGTACGGCGGCATCATCGCCGCCAAGGCTCTTGACGATGTCGCCGAGGTCGCCCTCGTCGAGCAGAAGGACACCTTCGTCAACCACGCCGCCGCGCTGCGCGCTACCGTCAACCGCGAATGGGCCGAGAGGATCTTCCTGCCCTACGACAACCTGCTGACCCGCGGGCGGGTCGTCCACGGCACCGCCCTGGGAGTCAGGGGCACCACCACGTCGGTGGCCGGCGCGGGGGACATCGAGGCCGACCACCTGGTCCTGGCGACCGGCACGGCCTACCCCTTCCCCGCCAAGCACCTGGAGTCCTCATCGGTGGTCGCCAAGGCCCGCATCGAGCGCGCCCACGCCAACCTCGAGCAGGCCGGGCGCGTTCTCATCGCCGGGGCCGGAGAGGTCGGCATCGAGCTGGCCGGGGAGATCACCTCCGCCTTCCCCGCGATGGAGGTCGTCCTCCTCGAGGCCGGGCCCGATATCCTGCACAACCGCGACTACAGGCCGGAGCTGCGCGAGGCGATCCGCTTCCAGCTCGAGCAGCGCGACGTCGAGACCATCACCGGGGACCGGCTCGTCGCCCTGCCGCCGGTCGACCCCGGGGTCCTGTCCCCGTTCCGCGTGACGACCAGGGGCGGTCGGCGTCTCGAGGCCGACATGTGGTTCCGCGCCCACGGCTCGGCGGCCGCCACCGGTTTCCTCGGCGAGGACTACGACGGGATCCGCCACTACGACGGCACCATCCGCGTCGACGACCGCCTGCGCGTCGTCGACCACCCCGGCGTGTGGGCCATCGGCGACATCACCGACGTGCGCGAGACCAAGCGCGCCGATGCGGCCCGGGCCCACGCGGAGGTCGTCGCCGCCAATATCCGCTCGCTCATCGGGGGCGGGACCGCCGAGGCCGTCTACGCCCCCAAGCCGGAGCACGTCGTCCTGCCCCTGGGCCCGGATGGAGGCGCCTCCCAGGTGCTGCGCGACGGCGTGCGCGTCGTCGTCGGCCCGGAGGAGACCGCCCGCATGAAGGGCGAGGACCTCTTCCTCGGCTACGTCGCCAAGGCCCTCGGGGCGGAGACCCGAGCGGTGCGCGTTCGGTCCGCGAGCCGGTAGTCTGAGTTCATGACGAACGACCCCCGGTCCGCGCTCAATCGACTCATCGCCGCATTCGAGGCGCACCTGGATGCGGCCGCCACCGGCGACGAGGAGTCACCGGCCGTGGTCGCCTCGGAGAACGCCCTCCAGGACGCCTTCTTCACCTACGATGACGCGCTGTTCACCGCCTACGGCATCGAGCTGCCCTTCGATATCGTCGATTCCGAGGGGGACGACGATGACGACTTGGACGATTACGACGACGGCGAGGACGGCGCCGAGGATGATGACGAGGGGGACTTCGAGGACGACGAGTACGAGGATGAGTTCGACGACGAGGACTGAGCCGTACCGGTCCCACCGCCTCCGGTGACGGGCTCGATGCGCCCCGCAGTGGCGCGGCGGGGGACCCGAGGCGGATCGTCGCTCGTGTGGGATCCGCGGGCGCGGGTGGGCCCCTGCCCTCCACGCCCTGATCGGTCGCGGCGTGCCCGGCGCGCTCAGAACCGTTCGGGATAGCCCATGCGAATCGCCGTGATCTCGTCCAGGGCGTGACGGATCTGCGTGGGAAGCACGAGGTCCTCGCTCGCCAGGGCTCCGCGGAGCTGGGAGGGCGTGCGCGCGCCCACGATGGCGGCTGCTATACCGGGGGCGTCCCGGGCCCACGCCAGGGCCACTTCGACCGGCTTGCGATCCAGCCCCGCGGCGGCCGTGGCCACCGCCTCGACCACGCCGACGTAGGGCTCGCCGAGGTACGGGGCCACGTAGGACCGCAGGTGCGGTGACGCGCCGCGCGAGTCCGGAGGGGTGCTGGCCCGGTAACGGCCCGTGAGGACTCCGCGGCCCAGCGGGGCGTAGCCGATGACGCCGAAGCCGAGCGCGCGCGCCGCCGGGACGAGCTCGCGCTCGATGCCGCGGCATACCAGCGAGTGCTCAACCTCGACCGCTGCCAGTCCCGGACCCGTGCCCGCTGCTCCCGGGGCGAGCAGGTCGGCGGCGCGGACCGAGGCCCAGGCCGGGTGGTTCGACAGCCCGACGTAGCGAGCGCGGCCGGAGATCACGGCGGTGCGCAGCGCGTCGGTGGTCTCCTCCAACGCGGTGGTGGGATCGGGGATCTGCACGAGCCAAAGGTCGATGTGGTCGGTGCCCAGGCGCATCAGGGAGTCGTCGAGGGTGTCGAGGAGGGTGCCGCGCGACGCGTCCGCGACCGTGCCGCGCTCGCCGGTCCGCCAGGTGCGCACCCCGGCCTTGGAGACGAGCACCAGGTCACGCCGGTCGACGTGCTCCGCCAGCAGTCCGCCGATCACCTCCTCGGAGGCCCCCTCGCAGTAGGAGGCGGCGGTGTCGAGGAGCGTGCCTCCGGCGTCGAGGAAGACGTCGAGCTGCTCCTTGGCCTCGAGCTCGTCGGTGTCGCGGCCCCAGGTCATCGTGCCGAGCCCCACCGATGACACCCGCAGCCCGGTACCGCCGAGCCTCCTGTGTTCCATGGGGACAACCGTATGCGCTTGCGCGACCGGCCGCGTTATTTGCGCACGGCGATGGACCAGCTCGCGTCGCCGGCGCCGATGAGCTCGGCGACCGTGCAGGGGACTGCGGATCCTCCCGGGGCTCCCGGGAGCGCATGGTCAGATGAGTCGTGCGGGAGCGTCCTCGGGCCTCGGCCCGCCTCCGCCCGCCGGCCGTCTGCGGGCCGACAGCAGCCGAGTCAGACCGCCCTGCGGAATGGGAGGGGCGACGCCGCCGAAGAGCGGGCAGCGCGCCTGATAGGCGCACCAGTCGCACAGCCGGGAGCGTCTCGGTGGGAACTCGCCGGAGGCGGCGCAGTCCTCGATCTCATCCCAGATGCGGGCGATCCTGGTCTCGGCGACCTCTAGCTCGGCCGGATGCGGATCATGGGTCAAGGTGCGGCCGTCCTTGAGGAAGAGCAGCTGCAGGCGTCGCGGGGCCCGGCCGCGCAGACGCCACAGCACGAGGGCGTAGAAGCGCATCTGGAACAGCGCCTCCGCCTGGAAGCGCGGACCGGGGGAGCGGCCCGTCTTGTAGTCCACCACGCGCATGGCCCCGTCGGGGGCGACATCGAGGCGGTCCACGAAGCCGCGGAGCAGCAGGCCGTCCCTGGTCTCGGTCTGGACGAGGAGCTCGCGCTCGGCCGGCTCCAGGCGCGTGGGGTCCTCCATCCGGAAGTAGGCGTCGAGGAGGGCCCCGGCCTCCTCCAGCCACGGGGCGACCCGGGTGGGATCGTCGAACAGCCCCATGACGTCGGGGCTCTTCTCCCGGTGCGTCTCCCACTGGGACGGGAGCATGGCGCGGGCCGCCTCCCGCGTGCGCTCGCGAGGGGGGAGATCGTACAGCCGCTCCAGGACGCCGTGAACGAGAGTGCCCTTGTGCGTGGCCAGCGATCCCGGATCGGGGATCCGGTCCACCGTGCGCAGGCGGAACAGGAGCGGGCACTGCATGAAGTCCTTGGCGCGCGACGGCGACAGCGCCGCCCGGCCGCCCCGACGAGGACGGCTCGCCCCGGGGCCGGTCGCGCGGGCACGGACGACCGGCCCCGGCGTCCCGGGCGTCGAGGACGCTGAAAGCGCTGAGGACTCGGGGGAGGACGACGAGAATGATGACGCGGCGTGCTCACTCACAAGAGGAACCTACCCCGCCCCATCGGCGCGTCCCCCGGTCGTCCACAGACGACCGGGAGGCCGGTGCGCTGCTCCAGCGCGGCGCGCGGCTGTGCACATCCGGCCGCGTGGACGAGTACCGGCATGCGCGGGGGTCTCATGCCGGTACTCGTCCCGAGGCCCGGCCGCCGTCGGCCGGATGATGGTTCCGGCCTCCGTTGCCGTTAGGCTCACCCACATGTCGTCTGCCCTCGCAACCCGGGGCTGGGTCCTCGGACGAATCGGCGCCGCTCCGGTCGTCGTCTCTCCGACGTCGCTGCTGCTGGGCCTGCTCATCGCCGGCTCCTGGTATCCGCTCGTGCGCTCCACCCTGGCCTTCTTCGGCGTCGGCGCGGTCCTGGTGACCGTGGCGGGCACGGTGCTGGGCGTGGGGGCGAGCATTCTCATCCACGAGCTCGCCCACGGCATGGCGGGCACCGCACTGGGACGACGACCCGTGCGCTACGAGCTCTACCTGTGGGGCGGGCGCACGAGCTTCGGTCCGGCCCGCTCCTGGGCTCCGTGGAAGGACGTCATCACCTCGTTGGCGGGCCCCGCCGCGAACCTCGCGCTGTGGGCGGTGGGCCGCGTGCTGCTCGGGGGAGGCGCCATCTCCTCGGTCCTCGTGCTCGTGGCGGCGTCGGCGCTGACCTGGGTGAACCTCGCCCTGGCGATCTTCAACGCCCTGCCGGGCCTGCCGCTGGACGGAGGGCACGCTCTGGCCGCCCTCGTCACCCAGATCACCGGGCGGCCGCAGGCGGGGCAGCGGATCGCCGCCGGCGGGGGCCTGCTCGTCGTCGGCGCAGTCGCCTGGTACTGGGTTCTGGATCCGCTGCTGCTGCGCGGCGCGCGCCCCGACTCCTTCGCCCTCATCCTGGCGATCATGGTCGCCTGGCCGATCGCCTCGGAATCGTGGCGAGCCCTCGGGCTCGGCCGCGGGGGACGGACCGCCGCACGGCTCGACCTGCGCTCCCTCATGCGCCCGGTGGCGACGCTCCCGGCGACCGCCCCCATCACCCGGGTCCGCTCCGAGCTCGATGGGAGGGCCGCCGTCGTCCTGGTCGTGGACGGCCCCGCGCTGCTGGGCGTCATCGATGACGCCGGTCTGTCCGAGCTGGCTCTGCCCGAGGACTCCGTCATCACCGCGCGCGAGGTCTGCACCGCGCTTCCAGCGGCCGCCGTGAGCACCGGGCTCACCGGACAGGTCGCAGCCGATGCCCTCAAGCGGGCGCGCACGCTGTCGCGCTGGCTCATCGTCGTCGACGGCGGGCGCATGGTCGGCGCCGTGCCCACCGGGGCCCGCTGATGGGATCTTCGACACCGCCGCACCGGCGCCGCACGGATAGGAGCCACGACACGACGGGCGCGGCGGTCTCGGCCGGGCTCATCGTCGCGCTGGCGGCGCAGAACGCGGTGCCGCCCTTCGCCACCGATATGTACAGCCCGGCCTTCCCCCAGGTGGCCGCCGACCTGGCCACGAGCGCCACCGCGGTGGGCCTGACGCTCACGGCCTTCTTCGTCGGCATGGGGCTGGGGCAGGTCATGGGCGGGACCGTCTCGGACCGGCGGGGACGGCGCGCGCCCATGATCGTCGGCGGCGTGCTGTGCACCCTGGGCGCCGTCGTGTGCGCCCTCGCCCCCGGCATCGGTGTGCTCGTGGCCGGACGATTCCTGCAGGGCTTCGGCGGTGGCGTCGCGGCCGTGGTGGGGCGCGCGGTGCTCGTCGATCTCGCCCACGGCGATCGACTGGCCTCCGTGATGTCGATCCTCATGGCTGTGAGCGCCCTGGCCCCCATGATCGCCCCGGTGGTGGGAGGCGCGGTGCTCTCGGTGGCGACCTGGCGGACGGTGTTCTGGTGCCTGGTCGGCTTCGGCCTGTTCATGACGGCCATGGCGGCCGCGCTCGTGCCCGAGTCCTTGCCCCCCGAGCGTCGGCAGGACGGTGGCCGGGGGCGCTTCGCAGCCGGAGCGCGCGATCTCGTCGGGCACCGCCGCTACCTGGGGTACATGCTGACCTCCTCCTTCTCCGGCTTCGCGATGTTCGCCTACATCTCCTCCTCGTCCTTCGTGCTCCAGGAGATCGAAGGGCTGAGTCCCATGGCCTTCTCCGTCTTCTTCGCCTGCACGGCCGGCTGCCAGATGCTGCTGAGCCTTCTCAATGCCCGACTGGTGCGCCGTGCCGGTCCACGGCGTCTCATCGCCCTGGGCCTGTCCATCTCGGCGGCGGGTGCGACGGTGGTGGCGGTGAGCGTCCTCGCCCTCGGCGTCGCCCTGGCGCCCCTGTGCGCCGGCTTCGTGCTCGTCATGGCCGCCCAGGCCTTCGTCTTCGGCAATGCCAGCGCCCTCGCCCTGGGGGAGGTGCGTCATATCGCCGGAGCCGCGAGCGCGCTGCTGGGGGTTGCCCAGGCGCTGGCCAATGCGACCTCCGCGCCGCTGGCGAGCTCGGGCGGCGGGCGCAGCGCCGTACCCATGGTGCTCGTCATGGCCGCCGGCGTCGTGGGGGCGTGGTGCGCCTATCTGCTCGTGGGGCGCGTCTCCGACGCCCGGCACCTGCCGGAGTGACGATACGGGCGGGGAGGACGCCCCGGTCGTCCTGATCTACGCTTGCGCGGTGTCAGAATCCACGTCAGCTCCCGGCCCCGTGAATCGCGCCGGCCGTCGCGGTGTCCTGCGCGCGGGTCTGGCGGGCGCCGCGGCGCTCGCCGTCGGCGGCGGGGTCGGAGCGGGCGCCGTCCGCTATTCCGATACCCACCTGTCGCCCACGGCGCGCGTGGCGCCGCGACCCGATGAGCCGGGCCGGTACGCGGCCCGCGTCCTCTTCCAGGGCGCGTCCGAACGCGCCCAGGCCTGCGTCACTTTCGATGACGGCCCCGACCCGCGCTGGACGCCGCTGGTTCTCGACATCCTCGCCGACCTGGGCGTGCCCGCGACCTTCTTCGTGCTGGGCGAGGCGGTGGCCGCTCACCCCGAACTCGTCGCCCGCGAGGCGGAGGCCGGGCACGAGGTCGCCATTCACAACTGGGTGCACACCGATGTCTACGGGGTGGAGGTCGGCGAGCTGCGGGACTCGGTGGACCGCACGATCATGGCGATCCAGGATGCGGGAGCTCCGCGGCCGTCCCTGTGGCGCCCGCCCTACGGTCGTATCGACGCCCCCGCTCTCATGGTGGCGGCCGAACGAGGCCTGGACGTCCTGCTGTGGAGCGAGCACACGCCGACGGCGCAGGCTGCGGCGGACGTGGCCGGCACGGCTCACGCCGGCTCGGTGATCCTGTGCCACGATGGTCGCACCCAGCCCGATGAGGAGCTGCTGCGCGCCATGGGGGAGTCGATCGCCGTGCTGCGGGCCCGGGGACTCGCCTTCGTGACCGGCAGCCGGATGCTGGAGGGCGCCGCGGGCGGCATCGGCACCGTGATCGAACCATGACCACGCCATGACCACGCCATGACCACGCCATGACCACGCCATGACCACGCCATGACCACGCCGTGATTGCACCGTGGCCGCCGGCTCCTGCCGGCCCGCGCCGGGCGGTCGGTCGGAGGAGGCCGCCCGGTCACTCAGCCGCCCGGCCACCGCGCCGGACGCCGGAGCGCGCCCGCGCGGCCGCGTCCGTATAGGCTTCCTCCATGACGGGGCAGTCGGCGCCCACGAGGGCATCCTCCGCGGCGCCATTCATGACATCGCAGCCTGATCAGGCCATTCGTTTCGCGGAGAACCGCGCCAACTGGGATGACCGCGCGGCTCTTCACGAGGCCAGCGGCTACGGCACCGCCGAGCTCCTCGCCTCGCCCGGTGCCATCACCCGGGAGGTCGCCCGGGACACCGGGCTCCTCGGCGACCTGACCGGTCTCGACGTCATCCACCTCCAGTGCCACCTGGGCCTGGACACCATCTCCCTGTCACGGCTGGGGGCGGCCCGTGTCGTCGGCCTCGACCTCTCCCCGGAGTCGCTGCGCCGCGCCCGGGCCCTGGCCGCGCGCGCCGGAGCCGGCATCGAGCTGGTCGAGGCCAACGTCTACGACGCCCGCGCCGTCGTCACGGGCTCCTTCGACCTCGTCTACACCACTCTCGGCGTCCTGTGCTGGTTGCCGGACGTCGAGGCGTGGGCGAGCGTCATCGCCTCCCTTCTGCGCCCGGGCGGTCGCCTGCTGCTGCGTGACGATCACCCCGTCCTCATGGCCGTGGGAGACGACACCGCCCACGGGCTCACCCTCCACGAGCCCTACTTCCAGCAGCCCGAGCCCATGACCTGGGAGGACGACGGCTCCTACGTCGCCGCGCCCGATGGGACCCCGCCGATCGCCCATACCCGGAATCACCAGTGGAACCACGCGGTGGGGGAGGTCCTCACGGCTCTCCTCCGCGCCGGACTCGTCCTGGACGAGGTCGCCGAGTCGCGCGTCTCCGCCTGGTGCCGCTGGCCGGATCTCATGGAGCCCTGTCGGGAGGGCTACCGCCTCACCGACCCGGTGATGCGCGAGATGCTCCCGCTCCAGCTGCTCGTCGTCGCGCGCCGGGGCGACGGGGAGGCCGTCCCGGCACCGTCGTCGGAGGGCGCCGACGAGCCGGCCTGAGCGCCCCCGGGGACCCGAGCCGTGGACGGCGGACCCGTGCCCCGCCCCGTCCGACGGGTCTCAGGAGGGCCGTCGCTCCGATGAACGGTCGAGCGATCCGCCGGGAGGACTCACTAGACTCGCCGTGATGAGTGAGCAGCGCAGTCCGGAGCCCGCCGGGGCCGTCGTCCCCGGTCCGACGACCGCGGGCACCGATGGGCCCGCGGAGCCGACGAGATCCTCCCCGTCCTCCCCGTCCGTGCCCTCCGCACCGGGGCGTCCCCCGCGCTCCGGCGTCCGGGGGGTCCTCGGTCAGGCCGGTCGCCGCGGCCCCTTCCGCTACGGCGAGCGCGTCCAGGTCACCGACTCCAAGGGCTCGAGGAGCACCTTCCTGCTCGATCCCCGCGGCTGCTTCCAGTCCCGTCGCGGCGGCTTCCGCCACCGCGACGTCGTCGGCCTCGACGAGGGCACCGTGCTCACCACGGAGACCGGCCATGAGCTCCTCCTCCTGCGCCCGCTGCTGGCCGACTACGTCCTGTCCATGCCCCGGGGCGCCCAGGTCGTCTACCCCAAGGACTCCGGGCAGGTCGTCGCCATGGGCGACATCTTCCCCGGCGCGACGGTCCTGGAGGCCGGCGTGGGCTCCGGGGCGCTCACCATGAGCCTGCTGTCCGCCATCGGGGAGAGCGGGCGCCTGCTGTCCATCGAACGGCGCGACGACTTCGCCCGGATCGCAGCATCCAACGTCGACTCCTGGTTCGAGGGCCATCACCCCGCCTGGGAGCTGCGCACCGGCGACTTCGCAGAGGTCACTGCGAATCATGTCGCCGATGCCTCCGTCGATCGCATCGTCCTGGACATGCTCGCCCCCTGGGAGAACGTGGGGGAGAGTGCGCGCGTTCTCGTGCCGGGAGGTCTGCTGCTGGCCTATGCCGCCACCACCCCCCAGCTCTCCCGCACGGTCGAGGCCCTGCGCCGCTGCGGTCTGTTCACCGAGCCCGAGTCCTGGGAGTCCATGGTGCGCACCTGGAACGTCGATGGGTTGTCCGTGCGCCCCGATCACCGCATGGTCGCCCACACCGGCTTCCTCCTGACCGCCCGGCGCCTCGCGGCCGGCTCCAGGCCATTGACCCGGAAGCGCCCTCCCGCCCGCGGCGCCTACGACGAGAGCGGCTACTGGGTTCCCGAGGACGTGGGGGAGCGCACGAGCTCGGACCGAAAGGTTCGTCGGGTCCTGCGCGACTGCCTCGCCAAGCAGCCCGAGGACGCCACTGCGGTCCTGCCCGGCGGCCCGACGCGGGCCGTCGTCGGGGAGGCGGAGGCGCATGCCTGATCCTCACCCCTCGGGCGGGTTCCCGGAGGCGCCTGCGCCCGACTTCATCAGCCATCAGCTGCGAGAGGCCCGCGCTGAGGCCATCAGCCTGTCCGCGAAGAACGAGCGCCTCGTCGAGGCGCTCACCGCCGCCCGCGAGCGCGTGGCCGAGCTGGGCGCGCAGCTCGACTCCGTCACTCTGCCGCCGGTCACCCTCGCCCTGCTCACGGGCGTCCCGGACGGGCCACTCGCCTCCAATGCCGGTGGCGAGGAGGCCATCACGCGCCCAGGGCGATCGGCCGAGGTCGATGTCGTCCTCGGCGGGCGGCCCATGCGCCTGGGCCTGCACGCGAGCCTCGACGCCGGCGACCTGACCGTCGGCCAGCTGGTGGCCGTCAGCGACCAGATGCTCGTCGTCGACGCCCTGCCCGCCCCCGACACCGGCGAGGCCGTCACCCTGGAGGAGGTCCTGGACTCCTCCCGCACGTCCCGCGTCCTGGTCTCCACCGGGGCGGGCGCGACTCGCGTCGTCCACCTGGCGGGTCACCTGGATCCCGCGGCCCTCGGGCCCGGCGACACCCTGGTCGCCGACCTGCGCGCCGGGGTCGCCACGGCCGTGGTCGAGCGCACCGGTATCGAGCAGCTCGTCGTCACCGAGACCCCCGACGTCTCCTGGGACGACATCGGCGGCTTCGGCCCTCAGATCGACCAGATCCGAGACGCTCTCGAGCTGCCCTTCACCCATCCGGGCCTCTACCGCGCCTACGACCTGCGGGCCCCCCGGGGACTGCTCCTGTACGGCCCGCCCGGCTGCGGCAAGACGCTGATCGCCAAGGCCGTGGCCACATCCCTGGCCGGTCAAGTGCCTCCGGGCGACGGTCCGGGGGCCCGCGGGCCCTCCGCGGCGTTCCTGAACATCAAGGGCCCCGAGCTGCTCAGCAAGTTCATCGGCGAGACCGAGCGGCAGATCCGGGCCATCTTCGATCAGGCCCGCAAGGTCGCGGCCGAGAACCGGCCCGTCGTCATCTTCTTCGACGAGATGGAGGCTCTGCTCCGCACCCGCGGCACCGGGGTGTCCTCGGACGTCGAGACCACGATCGTCCCGCAGATCCTGGCGGAGATCGACGGCGTGGAGTCCCTGGGCAATGTCGTCGTCATCGGGGCCTCGAACCGGGAGGACATGATCGATCCCGCCGTCCTGCGCCCGGGCCGGCTCGATATGAAGATCCGCATCAGCCGCCCCGACGCGGCCGGTGCCCTGGAGATCCTGGCCAAGCACCTCACGGCCGACCTGCCGCTCGACCCGGGGGAGCTGGCCGCCGCCGGAGGCGATCGCGAGGCCGCCGCGGAGTCCATGCGCCGGGCGGCCGTCCGCGCCCTGTGCACCCGCGACCCCGCCGGCGAGGTGCTCGAGGTCGTCTACGCCTCCGGTAGGCGGGAGACTCTTCATCTCGCGGATCTCCTCAGCGGCGCCATGCTCGCCGCCATCGTCGCGCGCGCCAAGACCTCCGCCATCAAGGACGAGCTGAACGGCGGGCGCGGGGGCATGTCCACCCCGCGGCTCCTGGAGGCCGTCGTCGCCGAGTCCCGCCAGAACGAGGACATCGCGGGCCCCACAGCTCCGGAGGACTGGGCCCGGCTCATCGGCCGTCGCGGCGAGACCGTCCGCTCGGTGCGGCGCCTTCCCGCCGCACCGGATGCATCGAGGGAGGACGCATGACCGAGCCCGCACCGGCCTTCCGCCCAGTCGTACGGCCCGTCGGCCTCGAGACCGAGTTCGGCGTCCTCGCGCCCGGCGATCCCCGCGCCAGCGCCGTCGCCATGGCCAGCCGGGTCGTGGAGGCGTACGCGGCGGTCTCGCGCCCTGATGCGAGGGGTCCGGACGGCGCTCCTGCCGGGGCGGTGCGCTGGGACTACGAGGACGAGGACCCCCTCGCCGACCTGCGCGGCGGACGCCTCGACCGGGCCGCCGCTCATCCCAGCCTGCTCACGAACGACCCGGCCCGCCCCGCTCCCTCCGGCGACGCGCCGCTCCGTCGGCCCGATGAGCGCGGCACCCCGGGGGGGCCGCCGGCCTTGTCGGGCCCATGGCGCCGCGACGGGTCCGGGGATCGCCCGGGGGGAGGGGCGGATCAGCCGCCCGCCCCGTGGGGGGCCCGGCCCCGTCCCGGCGCGGCCGAGGCCGCGCTTCCGCGCGCCTCCACAGCGGTGCTGGCCAACGGCGCGCGTCTGTACGTCGATCACGCTCACCCCGAGTACTCCTCACCGGAGGTGCTCACGCCCCGGGACGCCGTCGTATGGGACCGCGCCGGCGAGCTGATCGCGCGCCGGGCGATGATCGCCCTGACGGAGGCCGTCGGGGGCGCGCCGTCCGGTGAGGTCGTCCTGTACAAGAACAACGTCGACGGCAAGGGCGCGACCTACGGCTCCCACGAGAACTACCTTGTGCGCCGGGACCTGGCCTTCAGCGACCTCGCCCCGGCGCTCATCCCCTTCCTCGTCACCCGTCCCGTCATCGCGGGGGCCGGGCGGGTCGGCATCGGTCAGCGCTCCCAGCGACCCGGCTTCCAGATGAGCCAGCGCGCCGACTACGTGGAGAGCGACGTCGGCCTGCAGACCACCTTCAACCGACCGATCGTCAACACCCGTGACGAGCCGCACGCGGATACGGCTCGCTTCCGCCGCCTTCACATCATCAACGGCGACGCCAACCGCTTCGACGTCCCCATCTACCTCAAGATCGCCACGACGGATCTTCTCCTGTGGTACCTCGAGCGCGCCTCGGCGCGCGGGGAGCGGCTGGGGGCCCTGGCCCCCCTGCGCCTGGTCCGGGACCCGGTGGAGGACCACTGGGCGACCTCCCACGACACCACCCTGACCCGCGCCCTGATCACGGTCTCAGGTCCCATGACGGCTCTGGAGATCCAACGGGCGCACCTGGGAGCGGTCGTGGACGCCCTGAGGGAGGACTACGGCGGCACGGGCCGCGACCACGTCGGCGAGGAGACGGCCGCCGCCGTCGCCCTCTGGGGCGAGACCCTGACGGCCCTGGAGGACTACGCCGCGGCACGGGGCTCCTGCCGGGAGGCCGAGGCCACCACGCGCGCCGCCGCGCTCGTGGAGTGGGTCGCCAAGAAGCAGCTGTGCGACGCCATGCGCGCACGGACCGGTGCGGGGTGGGAGGACCCGCGTCTGGCGGCCCTCGACATCCAGTGGGCCGATCTGCGCATCGGCCACGGCGTCGCGGACAGGCTCATCGCGGCCGGTCGCACCCGTCGGCTGACCACCGATGCGGAGATCGAGGCGGCCGTCGATACCGCGCCGTCCGGGACGCGCGCCGCCATCCGGGGACTGGCCGTGGCCCGATACGGCGCCGTCGTGGCCGCCTCCTGGACGAGCCTCGTGCTGGACCTGCCCGGCCACGAGCACCTGCTGCGAGTCGCCCTGCCGGATGATGTGCGGGCCGACTCGCAGCGGGTCGCCGATGTGCTCGATCAGATCCGGATAACGATGTGCTCGATCAGATCCGGATAACGATTGGGCCACATCGAGGCATGGGGGCAGACTGAGCCCACGAGGAGCGACGGGCAGCGCCCCGACCGTCAGGCAGGAGGCACCATGAGCACTCACGAGCAGATCCGCCCCACCGGGGGCCGTGGCGACGACGAGGCCCCCGACGCGGCCGGTCAGGCCCGGGCGGCCGGTGTCGATGAGATCCTCGACGAGATCGACTCCGTCCTGGAGACCAATGCGGCGGCCTTCGTGGAGGGCTTCGTCCAGAAGGGCGGAGAGTGAGGATGCCGCGCTCGCGCAAGCCCGCGCGGCGGATCATCGGTGTGGAGACCGAGTACGGCATCACCTGCGCATCGACGACCGGCGGTGCGCCGCCCCTGGACGCCGATCATGCGGCGCGCGAGCTCTTCGAGCCCGTTGTGCGCCTCAACCGCTCCTCCAACGTCTTCACCCGCGGCGGGGCGCGCCTCTACCTCGACGTCGGCAGCCACCCCGAGTTCGCCACCGCCGAGTGCGACCGGCTCGCCGACCTCCTGGCACAGGACCGGGCGGGGGAGATCACCATGGCCGATCTCGCCGAGCGGGCCAGCACCCGTCTGGCGGAGCGGGGCGTGCCCGGCCGCATCCACCTGCTCAAGAACAACCTCGACGCCGAGGGCTCCGGCTTCGGCTGCCACGAGAACTACCTCGTGCGCCGTCGCGGCGACTTCTGGAACGATGCCCGTGCCCTCGTGCCCCACCTGGTCACCCGTCAGATCCTCATCGGCGCCGGTCGCGTTCTGCCCGGCGGTCACGGCGCCGCCCCCCGGTACGTCTTCTCCCAGCGCGCCGACCAGATGGAGGACGCCGTCTCCTCGGCCACCACTCGCTCGCGCCCCCTGATCAACACTCGTGACGAGCCTCATGCCGACGCCGATCTCTACCGGCGCATGCATGTGATCGTCGGCGATTCCAACATCGCCCAGGGATCGACCCTCCTCAAGGTCGGAGCCATGGACCTGCTGCTGGACTACCTCGAGGAGGGCGGCGGTCTCGCGGACCTTCGGCTCGCCCGTCCCATGAAGGCCATCCGCGATACCTGCCACGACCTGACGGGCGCAGCGGTCCTGGAGCTCGCGGATGGGCGCACCATGACGCCGGTGGACCTGCAGACCGAGCATCTGGCCAGGGTGAGCGAGCACGTCCGGAACCTGGACCTGACCGAGCTCCACCGTCAGGTCCTCGACCTGTGGGAGCGGGGCCTGGACGCCGTGCGCTCGGGCAGGCCCCAGGACGTGGCCACGGACCTGGACTGGGCGGCCAAGCATCAGCTCCTGACCCGTTACGCCGAGCGCGTCGGCGCCGAGCTGGATGATCCGCGCCTGTCGCGGCTCGCTCTGGCCTATCACGACGTGAGCCCGAGGGCCGGACTGCGTCTGAGGATGGAGCGGGCCGGACTGCTGCGGCGTCTCGTCGACGAGAAGACGTGCCGCGCCGCCGTCGACACCCCGCCGGCCACGACTCGTGCGCACCTGCGCGGAGCCGCGGTCGGACGGGCGCAGGATCTGCGCCGGGATCTGTCGGCCGACTGGGTGAATCTGCGTCTTGATGATGACCGCTCCCGGCCCGTCGCCCTGCGCGATCCCTTCAGCGCCGTCGATGAGCGCGTCGACACCCTCATGGAGGCCATGGAGGCGTCCACAGGGTCTCCCACCCTCGATCTGCCCGCCGGCGTCTGAGACGCCGTTACCGACGTGCGTCGACAATCTGGCACACTGGAAAGTCCGATGACTGCCTTCTCGCCCTCCTCCCACGAAACGACGCGGCTGCCCCAGGTCGGGCAGGACGGTCGGCCGTTGACGCGTCGCCAGAGGCGTGAGCTGGAGCGCGCCCGTGAGGGCGTCGATTCCCAGCCCGCCGCGCCGCCCGCGCCTGACTGGACTCATCCCGCCCCGCGGACGCGCGCCGGGATGCCGGTCCCGGCCGAGCCGCTCCGCGCGGAGGAGGCCGAGGAGACCGAGGCGCCCGTATCGGTCTTCGCGCCATCCGAGTCCGCTGCGCCGGCGACGCCGTCCTTGCCGTCACCGTCAGCGACATCAGCGACATCAGCGACATCAGCGACATCAGCGCTGTCGGCGGCGGGGCCGCCCTCCACGGCCGAGCCTCCGACCTCCACGGGGGCCCAGCGGGCGATCGGCGCAGCACTGGGACGCCCACGACCACGAGGGCGCGTCGCCGTCATCCTGGCGGTCGTGGCGGCGGTGGCCATCGTCGCCGCACCTCTGGTCGCGGCCCGCGTGTGGGGCGGAGGAGCGGGGTCCCCCGGTTCCTCGGGTGCCGCCTCCGGCGGGACCGTCAGCGCCGACGGGCCGCTCGACACGGTGCTGGAGGTCGCCGGACGCGTCGGAGCCGTCCCCGTCGTCTCATTGAAGGGGAGTCTCGCACCCGCCACCGCCATGACCACCGACCAGATCGTCGCGGGGCAGGGGCGCACCTTGAGCGCCGGCGACGCCGTCGTGCTGTCCGTGGCCGTCTTCGATGGTGATGACGGCACGAATGTCACCGGCACCAAGGCGGGCACGCGCCTGTACCGCGGCACACTCGACGCCGACAAGATCGGAGCCGACCTCGCCAACGCGGTCATGGGGGTCTCCGAGGGATCGCGGCTCGTCGTGCGCGCTCCGCGGACGAAGGATGACCAGACCAGGAGCACCGAGATCACAGTGATCGACGTCCTGCCCACCACCGCGACCGGGACGACCCAGTCGCCGGCTGAGGGCACGCCCGCGGTCACCGTGAACGACGACGGCACGGCGACGCTGTCCGTTCAAGGGCTCCCGGTGCCCACGCGCTCCACCGCCGCCGTGCTCGTCCAGGGCGACGGCCCACAGGTAGGGGCCGACAGCGTCGTCCTGGCCCGGTACGCCACGGTGAACTGGGCCGACGGCAACCAGCACGCCACCACGTACGGCATGACGACGCCGCCGGGCACGATCGACATGCGCAACGCCCTCGCCGGCGTCAAGGAGCACCTGGTCGACGCCCAGGTGGGCAGCCGGATCGTCATCTCGATCCCGGCCGATCAGGCGGCCGGCGAGGGAGCGGTTGCCGTGGTCGTCGACGTCCTGGCGATCGCGGACGACAGGCTCACCGACGGCGCTAGCGCCACTGGTGCCGCCGCGCCCCCGACCCCGGACCCCGATAACGGCCCGGGTATTGTGCACGTGACCCCGAGCGCCAACCAGTAGCGGGGCGCGCCGCTCGCCGAGCCGCGCGAGCATGCCGAGGCCCGCGCAGGAAGGCGCGTCGGGCCCGCGTTATCCTGAGCCGGCCCGCACCCCCGATCCGTTCAGGAGCCGCCATGAGCGTCGCCGTCCGTGTCATCCCATGCCTCGACGTCAAGGACGGGCGCGTCGTCAAAGGCGTGAACTTCGTGGGCCTGCGGGATGCCGGCGACCCGGTGGAGCTCGCCGGGCGCTACGACCGCCAGGGAGCCGATGAGATCACCTTCCTGGACGTCTCCGCCTCAGCCGAGGGGCGCGCCACCATGCTGGATGTCGTCTCGGCCACTGCGGAGCAGGTCTTCGTGCCGCTGACCGTGGGCGGGGGCGTGCGCAACGTCGAGGACGTCGACCTCCTCCTGCGCGCCGGGGCGGACAAGGTCAGCATCAACACCGCCGCCATCGACCGCCCTGGGCTCTTGTCCGAGGTCGCCGAGCGCTTCGGCAGCCAGGTGCTGGTCCTGTCGGTCGACGCACGGCGCTGCC
Organism: Actinomyces gerencseriae DSM 6844; assembly: GCF_000429265.1. Lineage (GTDB taxonomy): Bacteria > Actinomycetota > Actinomycetes > Actinomycetales > Actinomycetaceae > Actinomyces > Actinomyces gerencseriae. Next base: position 151,229 of record NZ_AUBN01000010.1, on the reverse strand, counting down.
CGGAGGGTGTGAGCACTCCGTCGGGGTACGAGGTCACGACCCACGGCGGGCGGCGCTCGACCGCCATCGACGCCGTCCAGTGGGCGGTGCGGGCCGTGGACCTGGGGGCGGGGGAGATCCTGCTCAACTCCATGGACGCCGACGGCGCGACCAGCGGCTTCGACCTGCGGATGCTCGACGACGTCCGACGCGAGGTGAGCGTCCCGCTCATCGCCTCCGGCGGTGCGGGTCGGGCAGAGGACTTCTCCGCGGCGGCGGATCACGGCGCGGACGCCGTGCTGGCGGCGAGCGTCTTCCACTACGGCGCGATGACCGTCGGCGCCGCGAAGAACGCCCTGCGGGTCGCCGGGCATCCGGTACGGTGATCTCATCCCCGCCCGGAGCGCGCACCCCTGCGGTCGGTCGACGGAGGGGAGCAGCCCGGGTGGCCGGGCTCCGGGGCTGGGGATCGCCGCGGCGGGTCTCCGGCTGCTGAGGAGAGTTCCCGTCATCATCCGCGGTGCGATGGGCGCCAGCGCGGCCAACCGGGGCGGGGCTGGCAACAGGGGCCGTGGCCGCGGCCGGGCTTCCCTGGGGATCATCTTCATCCGTGCTCGACACGGTGCCGGCCATCATCCTGCTCTTCCTCGTGGCCGTCTAGGGCGCCTCGGGCCGGAAATCCGGTGGCCACCACCGTACCGCTCAGGGCTGGTCAGGACGTTCAGGGCGGATTGGGGCCGAGCCGTTCATGCCGGCCGGACTCCCGAGGCGGACCGCGCAGGACCGGGGCCCCGCGGGGCGCGCCATCGTGCGACAATCCGCCTGTGAACGATCCCCGCAGCCTCGATGTCTCCGACGGCCCGCTGCCCGCCGTACTCGCCTCCCGCCTCAAGCGCGACGCGTCAGGACTCGTCGTTGCCGTGGTCCAGCAGCACGACACCCGTGAGGTGCTCATGGTCGGATGGATGGACGACGAGGCGCTGCGCCGCACGTTGACCGAGGGCCGCGTCACGTTCTGGTCCCGCTCCCGTCGAGAGTACTGGCGCAAGGGCGATACCTCGGGCCACCGCCAGTACGTCAAGTCCGTTCGCATCGACTGCGATGGCGACGCCCTGCTGGTCGAGGTGGACCAGGTCGGAGCCGCGTGCCACACCGGTGAGCGCACCTGCTTCCAGGCGGGTGGCGATCTCGGCGCGGTCGCGGGGGAGCGTCCCGTCGGCTGAGCGGATTTGCCTAAGTCGCCCGCCCCCGGGGACGATGACCTCGATGAGCGCCGCCGGCACGTCCGCTGCGCGCGCCTCGCAGTTCGCCGGAATCACGCGTGCAGGAGGTGGTGACCCGTGATGGCCTTCGACGACCTGGTCGCCGCCACGCGCTCCGCCGTCGCCTCCCGGCAGCGCTCCGCTCCGCTGAGGGAGCTGCGCGAGAGGACCCGTTCCGTCCCCACCGCGCGCAATGTCGCCTCGGTGCTGCGCGCACCCGGGCGGGTCGTCTCCGTGATCGCCGAGGTCAAGCGCGCCACCGCGACCTTCGCCGATCTGTCCGGGGTGGGGGATGTCGCCGTTCTCGCTCGCTTCTACGAGGCCGGAGGGGCCGCCTGCGTCTCGGTGGTCACCGAGCCGGTCCGCTCGCACGGGCGCCTGTCGGACCTGGACGCGGTGCGCGGAGCCGTGGAGGTGCCGGTGCTGGCCAATGATGTCATCGTCACCCCCTATCAGGTCCACGAGGCGCGCGCTCACGGGGCCGACATGCTCGTCCTGGACGCCCGCCTCGAGCCGCTCGTCCTGGAGTCGCTCATCGAGCGCACCCACTCCCTGGGCATGGCGGCGGTCGTCGAGGCCCATTCCCGGAGCGAGGCCCTGACCGCGGTGGCTGCGGGCGCGCGCTACGTGTCGGTCGATGCCCGTGATCCGGACACCCTGGCCGTGGACCGCTCCCGCTTCGAGCAGGTGGCGGAGGTGCTGCCCGCCTCAGTGACCCGCATGGCCACCGGCGGCGTGTCCGGGCCGTACGACGTCATGAGCTATGCGCGCGCGGGTGCCGATATCGTCGTCGTGGGGGAGGCGGTCATCCGCTCAGCCGACCCCCAGCAGTTCGTCGCCGAGCTGGTCGCCGCGGGCAGTCATCCCGCGCTCATTCCCGCCGCCCACCGAGAGGTTCTCTGAGTGCTTACTGCTTCCATCCCGAGCCCCGCCCGGGGCGTGTGGTACATCGGCCCGTTCCCGCTGCGCGCCTACGCCCTGTGCATCCTCGCCGGGGTCTTCGTCGCCGTATGGTGGTCCGATCGCCGTTACCGGGCGCTGGGCGGCTCCCGTGACACCGCCCTGGACGTCGCTCTGATCGCGGTGCCGATCGGCATCGTCGGCGCGCGGCTCTACCACGTGGTGACCTCGCCGGACGCCTTCTTCGGGCCGGGCGGGAACCCGGCTCTCATCCTGCAGACCTGGCACGGGGGGCTGGGCATCTGGGGGGGCGTCGCCTTCGGGGCCGTCGCCGGGGTCTGGCTGCTTCGTCGACGCGGGCTGCGGCTGGGGCCCTTCTACGACGCCGCGGCTCCGACGATCCTGGTCGCCCAGGCCATGGGGCGGTTCGGAAACTACTTCAACCAGGAGCTGTTCGGCGGGCCCACCACCCTGCCGTGGGGCCTGGAGATCGATCGCGCCCACCTGCCGGCGGGATACGCCCCGGGCACCCTGTTCCATCCCGCCTTCCTCTACGAGGCCCTGTGGAACGTCGCCGGCGCCCTCTTCCTCGTCTGGCTCGGACGGTACCTGATGCGTCGCGACGGGGCGATGGGAGGACGTCTCCTGTGGGCCTACCTCATGGTCTACACGTCCGGACGCGTGTGGATCGAGATGCTGCGCGTCGACGAGGCCCACCATGTTCTCGGACTGCGTCTCAACGTGTGGACCTCGGTCCTCGTCTTCCTTCTCGGCCTGGTCGGCTACGTCATGACCTCGCGCCGTCATCTCGATGACGCGATCATCCGCGGCGACGCGCCCGCGCAGGCGGATGCCCGGGACCTGGACGAGGGTGCTGGGGGAACGGGGGACGCGTCGGCCGGGGAGACCGGTGCACGACCCCGGAGCCAGGATGCTCGTGATGAGGATGAGGAGGAGGAGAGGGGAGCGGCAGCAGCATCGGCGGAGGAGTAACGAGCTTCGGCGACCCGGTCCGGCCGAGCCGGGTCGGATTCGGCCGAATCCGATCGGGTCCCGCCCGGGATATGACATGCGAGGCGTGTAGGCTTGCCTCATGCGCAGAGCAAAGATCGTATGCACCCTGGGGCCGGCCACCGATTCTCCCGAGAACGTGCAGGCGCTCGTGGACGCCGGCATGAATGTCGCACGCATCAACCGGTCCCACGGACGTGCCGAGGACCAGGAGGACGTCATCGCTCGCGTGCGAGCCGCCGCCGAGACCTCCGGGAACCCTGTGGCCATCCTGGTCGACCTCCAGGGGCCCAAGATCCGCCTGGGCACCTTCGTGAACGACCAGAAGGTCATGCTCAACAAGGGCGACGAGTTCACGATCACCACCGACGACATTCTGGGCACCGTCAAGCGCGTCTCGACGACCTTCAAGGGCCTGCCGGGGGACTGCCGGCCCGGCGACCGCCTCCTCATCGATGACGGCAATGTCGCCGTGCGCGTCACCGCGGTCACCGACACCGACGTCATCACCAAGGTCGAGGTGCCCGGCTACGTCTCCAACCACAAGGGCCTCAACCTCCCCGGCGTCGCCGTGTCCGTGCCGGCCCTGAGCGAGAAGGACCGGGACGATCTGCGCTGGGCCATCAAGATCGGCGCCGACCTCATCGCCCTGTCCTTCGTCCGCAACGCGGACGACATCAAGGACGTTCACGACATCATGGACGAGGCGGGGGTGCGCATCCCCGTCATCGCCAAGATCGAGAAGCCGCAGGCGGTGGACAACCTCTTCGACATCGTCTCCGCGTTCGACGGCATCATGGTCGCCCGCGGCGACCTGGGCGTCGAGATGCCGCTGGAGGCCGTGCCCCTGGTTCAGAAGCGGGCCATCGAGCTGGCCCGTCGTCAGGCCAAGCCGGTCATCGTCGCGACTCAGGTGCTGGAGTCCATGATCCAGAACCCGCGTCCCACGCGTGCCGAGGCCTCGGACTGCGCCAATGCGATCCTCGACGGCGCCGACGCCGTCATGCTCTCCGGCGAGACCAGCGTCGGGGCCTACCCGATCGAGGCCGTGCGCACCATGGCCAACATCATCGAGAACGTCGAGGCTCACGGCGGCGAGCGCATCGCTCCGCTGGGCTCCTACCCCCAGACCCGCGCCGGCGCCCTGACTCGCGCGGCCGCCGAGATGGGCGAGCAGCTCGACGTCACCCACCTGGTGACCTTCACCCAGTCCGGTGACACGGCTCGGCGCCTGTCGCGCCTGCGCTCGCCCCTCCCGCTGCTGGCCTTCACCCCGCTGCGCTGCACGCGCAACCAGCTGGCGGTGTCCTGGGGCGTGCAGTGCTACGAGGTGCCCGAGGTCCGGCACACCGACGAGATGGTGGCACAGGTGGATGATCTCCTCCAGCGCAAGCACTTCGCCCAGGCCGGCGACACCGTCATCATCGTGGCGGGCATGCCTCCGGGCACGGCCGGATCGACCAACTCGATCCGAGTCCACACGGTCGGGGAGTTCGACTGACGGCGCATGGATGATGCGGCCCGCTCTCGGCGGACCGCGGTCGCAGGGCCCGCACCGGGAGGAGGCGCGGGCCCGTTGCGGTTCCGGTCCCGCGCCTCCGACAGCCGGGTCGGCTCGGCCGCCCGGCTGGGCGCGCCCCGCACCCGACGCGGCTCCGATGAGAAGCGGATGCGGGCGCGCGCAACCCGACGGACACCCGATGGGCTGCGGTGCCTCCGTACCTCCAGTGGGATTCGAACCCACAACACTCCGATTTTGAGTCGGATGCCTCTGCCAGTTGGGCTATGGAGGCGTGGTCGCACTCACAGGCCGGGGCGCTGCTCGCGCGGCGACGTGGTTCACCATACTAGGATCAGCCCGTGAGCAACCAGTCAACCACCTCCCGAACCCGCAGGGTCATCGTCGCCGAGGACGAGACCCTGATCCGTCTGGACATCGTCGAGACCCTCACCGAGGCCGGCTACGAGGTCGTCGCCGAGGCCGCCGACGGCGAGGAGGCCGTCCGTCTGGCTGACGAGCATGAACCCGATCTGTGCGTCATGGACGTCAAGATGCCGGTCCTGGACGGCATCACCGCCGCCGAGCGCATTCTGGACAAGCACAACTGCGCTGTGGTCATGCTCACCGCGTTCTCGCAGACCGAGCTCGTCGAGCGCGCCTCCGCGGCCGGTGCCATGGCCTACGTCGTCAAGCCCTTCACACCGGCCGACCTGATTCCCGCTCTGGAGATCGCGCTGTCCCGCTACGAGGAGATCCAGTCCCTGGAGAGCGAGATCTCCGACCTCCAGGAGCGTTTCGAGACTCGCAAGCGCGTCGACCGTGCCAAGGGACTACTCATGGAGAAGATGGGGCTGAGCGAGCCCGAGGCCTTCCGCTGGCTGCAGAAGACCTCGATGAATCGCCGCTTGACCATGCGAGAGGTGGCCGACGCCGTTATCGAGCAGGTCGGCGCGAAGAAGAGCGAGGACTGACAGTTGACAGTCCGGAGTGCGCCGGAGTCGGAGAGCCAGAGCCTCAGGGCGACCCTCAGATCTCCTCGGTGTCGGTGTAGAGACTGCGCAGCACTCCACGGGCCACCGGGCGGCCGTCCTCGTCGCTGATCCTCACCTCGTAGACCGCGGTGCGCCGGCCTCGATGAACGGGCGTCGCCACCGCCGTCACCCAGCCGCGTCGGGCGAGGTGCAGGTGGCTGACCTGGAGCTCGGTCCCCACGGGAGCGGCCCCGTCCGGGGCGGCTTCGCGCGCCGCCACCGACGCCGCCGTCTCGACGAGGGCCGCACTCGCGCCGCCGTGCAGGATCCCGAGGGCCTGGCGGGCTCCGTCAACGGGCATGCGCACGACTGTCCGCTCCGCGGAGCGCTCCAGCACCTCCATGCGCAGCGTCGCCATGAGGGTTCCGCGCTCGGAGTCCGCCATGCCCGACGCGCCCACGGCGCTGACGGCGCTGACGGCCGAGCCCGCGGGGCGCGGGTCGGGGAACGGGCGCACCGCCTTGGCGGGGAAGGCTACGGGGACGTCGGCGGAACGGGGGGTCGGGAACTCGTCGCTGCTCATACCCGTAGGCTGGCACGGTGAGCATCACCGCGACCAGTCCCGCCCCCGAGCCCGCCGGACGCCTTCTTCTCATCGACGGCCACTCCATGGCCTTCCGGGCCTTCTACGCCCTGCCCGTGGACAGCTTCACGACGTCCACGGGGCAGACCACCAATGCGGTCCACGGCTTCGTCTCCATGTTCCTGTCGCTGCTCGAGCAGGAGGAGCCGACCCACGTCGCCGTCGCCTTCGACCTGCCCGGCGGCACCTTCCGCACGCAGGAGTACGCCGACTACAAGGGCACTCGGGACGAGACCCCGGCGCCCTTCATCGGGCAGGTGGACCTCATCGAGGAGGTGCTGACGGCGATGAACGTGCGGGCCCTGACCGCCGCCGGCTATGAGGCGGATGACATCCTCGCCACTCTGGCGGCCTCGGCCCAGGCCGAGGGCATGGAGGTCCTCGTGTGCTCCGGGGACCGCGACTCCTTCCAGACGGTGACGGATCGCTGCACGGTGCTCTACCCCGTCAAGGGCGTGTCCACCCTGCGGCGCATGACGCCCGCGGAGGTCGAGGACCGTTACGGAGTCCCGCCGCGGCGCTACCCCCAGCTGGCCGCCCTGGTGGGCGAGCCCAGCGACAACCTGCCGGGCGTTCCGGGGGTCGGCCCCAAGACCGCCGCGAAGTGGATCAACCTCTACGACGGGCTCGACGGCGTGATCGCCCATGCCGATCGGATCAAGGGCAAGGCCGGGCAGTCCCTGCGCGACCACATGTCCGACGTCATGCGCAACCGGCACCTGAACCATCTGGTGACGGACCTCGACCTGGGCGTGGCGCCCGCCGCCGACCTGACCCTGCGGCCCGCCGATCGCATCGAGCTGACCCGCATCATGGACGCACTGGAGTTCCGCACCCTGCAGCAGCGGGCTCAGCGGATCCTGACCTTCTCCGACACCGTCGGCCGTGCGGACGACGCCGCGACGGGCGGGGGGACGGGAGGAGACTCCCCGGCGGCCCGGCTCGACGCCCTCCGGGTCGCCGTGCTCGGCCGCGACCTCGCTCCCGGAGAGCTGGGGGAGTGGCTCGCGAATCACCTGACGACCGGCAGTGGCGCGGGGACCGGAACCCGCGGACTGGGGCTCGACGTCATCGGCTCACCGCGACCGGGGCGGGCCGATGCCACCGCGATCGCGCTGTCCGACGGCCACGACGCCGTCGTCGTCGATCCCGTCCTGGTTGCGCCCGAGGACGAGACGGCACTACTCGACCTGCTCGGCGGCACCGGGACCCCCCTGGTCGTCACCGACGCCAAGGGCGCCTGGCACGCCCTGCGCGCCCGCGGCCTGACACTCGACGGCGTCATCTTCGACCCTGCGCTGGCCGGCTACCTGTGCCGCCCCGAGCAGCGCAGCTACGATGTCGACTCCCTGGCGCAGCGCTGGCTGGGCATCGACCTGGGAGCCCTGGGGACCGACGACGCGGATGGTCGGGAGCAGACCTCCTTCGACCTGGAGGCGCTCACCACGGCCGAGGGCCCGGACGCCGCCCCGGCCCAGGCGTTGGTGGCCGCCCGCCGCGCCGCCCTCCAGGGCGACCTCGCCGCGGTCCTGGAGCGCGAGCTCGAGCAGCGGGAGGCGGATGTGCTCTTCACCGAGCTGGAGATGCCCGTGGCCGCCGCCCTGGCCGAGATGGAGGAGGCCGGCATCGCCGTCGACGAGGCCGTGCTCGCCGCGCGCGAGACCGAGCTCGACGCCCGTGTCACTCACGCCGCCGAGGCCGCCTACGCCGCCGCCGGTCACGAGCTGAACCTTTCCAGCCCCAAGCAGCTCCAGACGGTCCTGTTCGACGAGCTCGACATGCCCAGGACCCGCAGGACCAAGACCGGCTACACCACCGATGCCGGCGCCCTCGCCGAGCTGTACGCCAAGACCGGTCACCCCTTCCTGGAGAACCTGCTGGAGCACAGGGACGCCATCAAGCTGCGCCAGACCGTCGAGGGCCTGCGCAAGGCCATTCAGCCCGATGGGCGCATCCGCACCACCTTCCAGCAGACGATCACCACCACCGGGCGCCTGTCCTCGACGGATCCGAACCTGCAGAACATCCCCGCACGCACGAGGGAGGGCATGCGCATTCGCGAGGCCTTCATCGTGGGCCGGGGTCACGAGTGCCTCATGACGGCCGACTACTCCCAGATCGAGATGCGCATCATGGCGCACCTGTCGGGGGATGAGGCGCTCATCGAGGCCTTCCGCAGCGGAGAGGATCTGCACCGCTACGTGGCCGCCCTGGTCCACGACATCGACGTGGCGGACGTCACCGTCGAGCAGCGCGGTCGCGTCAAGGCCATGAGCTACGGACTCGCCTACGGGCTGTCCACCTACGGGCTGGCCAAGCAGCTGGGGATCGCCAGTGCGGAGGCCGCGGGCCTGAGAGACGCGTACTTCGCCCGCTTCGGTCGTGTCCACGACTACCTCGAAGGCGTCGTCGAGCGGGCTCGGCGCGATGGCTACACCCAGACCATGTTCGGCCGGCGCCGCTACCTGCCGGACTTGTCCAGCGACAGCCGGCAGCGCCGGGAGATGGCGGAGCGGGCCGCGCTCAACGCCCCGATCCAGGGCAGCGCGGCCGACATCGTCAAGAAGGCGATGATCGATGTGGCCCAGTCCCTGGACGCCGCGGAGCTGGACTCCCGGCTGCTCCTGCAGATCCACGACGAGCTGCTCGTGGAGATCGCGCCGGGCGAGTCGGAGGCCGTCGAGCGCATCCTGCGCGAGCGGATGGGGGCGGCCGCCGAGCTGTCGGTGCCCCTGGACGTCTCGGTCGGCCGGGGCGCGACCTGGCGGGACGCCGCGCACTGAGAGGGCGGGGAAGGGCACTGCGGGGCCGCCGGGTGGGAGGTGCGCGGCGCCAGGGGGCTCCGAGGAGTGCGGGGGACCGGACGGAGGTGAGGGATCGCACGGGGATCACGATCCTCTTTAGTGATCTCGAACAGGTCACGTGCTGGGCATCTCCTGATAGAGTCCGAGTTGTGTGCCCCTGGGTGTCGCACCGACACGCCACCGTGCCGTGAGTTCAGTCCGGGCTGGCTCGGGGACCGGGGGGCTCATGGTTCCTATCAACCCGACCTATCTGTCCGTATTCGGAGCAACCACTCAATGACCACCACCACGCCCAGCCCCGCCCCGGTCGCCGTCAACGACATCGGCTCGACCGAGGAGATCCTCGCCGCCGTCGACGAGACCATCAAGTACTTCGATGACGGCGACATCGTCGAGGGCACCGTCGTCAAGGTCGACCGAGACGAGGTCCTCCTGGACATCGGCTACAAGACCGAGGGCGTCATTCTCGCTCGCGAGCTGTCCATCAAGCACGACGTCGACCCCGACGAGATCGTCTCGGTCGGCGACGAGATCGAGGCCCTGGTGCTTCAGAAGGAGGACAAGGAGGGCCGCCTGCTCCTGAGCAAGAAGCGCGCCCAGTACGAGCGCGCATGGGGCACCATCGAGCGGGTCAAGGAGGAGGACGGCGTCGTCACCGGTTCCGTCATCGAGGTCGTCAAGGGCGGCCTCATCCTCGACATCGGCCTGCGCGGTTTCCTCCCCGCCTCCCTGGTCGAGATGCGTCGCGTCCGCGATCTCCAGCCCTACGTGGGTCGTGAGCTCGAGGCCAAGATCATCGAGCTGGACAAGAACCGCAACAACGTGGTCCTGTCCCGCCGCGCCTATCTCGAGCAGACTCAGTCCGAGGTCCGCACCAACTTCCTCCAGACCCTTCAGAAGGGTCAGGTTCGCACAGGTGTGGTCTCCTCCATCGTCAACTTCGGCGCCTTCGTGGACCTGGGCGGCGTGGACGGTCTCGTCCACGTCTCCGAGCTGTCCTGGAAGCACATCGACCACCCCTCCGAGGTCGTCGAGGTGGGCACCGAGGTCACCGTCGAGGTGCTCGACGTCGATTTCGACCGCGAACGCGTCTCCCTGTCGCTCAAGGCCACCCAGGAGGACCCGTGGCAGGCGTTCGCCCGCACGCACGCCATCGGCCAGGTCGTCCCCGGCAAGGTCACCAAGCTGGTCCCCTTCGGCGCCTTCGTCCGCGTCGAGGACGGCATCGAGGGCCTCGTCCACATCTCCGAGCTGGCCCAGCGCCACATCGAGGTGCCCGAGCAGGTGGCCAAGGTCGGTGACGAGGTCTTCGTCAAGGTCATCGACATCGACCTCGAGCGCCGCCGCATCTCCCTGTCCCTCAAGCAGGCCAACGAGGGCGTGGATCCCGGCTCGGAGGACTTCGACCCCTCGCTGTACGGCATGGCCGCCGAGTACGACGAGAACGGCAATTACAAGTACCCCGAGGGCTTCGACCCGGAGACCAACGAGTGGCTCGAGGGCTTCGATGCTCAGCGCGAGGCCTGGGAGGCGGAGTACGCAGCCGCTCACGCGCGCTGGGAGGCCCACAAGGCCCAGGTCGCCAGGGCCCTGGAGCAGGACACGGAGACCAGCGGGGCCGCGGCTCCGGCCGGTGCCGCCTCGTACTCCTCGGCCGCGTCCGAGTCGACCGGCACTCTGGCCTCCGACGAGGCGCTGGCGGCTTTGCGCGAGAAGCTGACCGGGAACTGAGCCGATACCTCTCGGCCGATTCACCGACCCCGAACGAGGGCCCGCCCACTTGGGTCATGGAGGTGGGCGGGCCCTCGTCCATCTGCTCCATCCGCGACGGGCTCGGCTCCCCATCGCGCCATCCCGGCCGGTGTGTGAGGCTGGTGCAAGAACTGAGCCGCGCGTGATGCGGACACAGCCCACGAGCAAGGGGAGACGATGACCACCTGGGACGAGCTCACGGATCTGCTTGTCGAGTCCGGAGACGTCCGCTCGCTCGCGGCGCAGGCCCGCCTCTACGACGCGATTCTCCTCATGGGCTCGCAGCAGCTTCCGGAGGGCGAGAGTGCCCGGCGCCTGGCCACGGCGCTCGCGAAGGTCGACCGCACCTGGCTGGCCGCGCTGGGCGAGGACCCGACGCGATCCCGCGAGGACATCGATCGCGCCGTCGAGCGGTGCGGTCGGTTGCGTGCCGCGGGAGGCCTGTCGGCATTGCCGTTGCGCTACGCACGCGTCGAGCTGTGCACCTTCTTCGGCGAGCGGGCCGACGCGCTCGAGCAGTTGCGCGTCGCCCGTCTGTTCTCCTTCGACGACGCCGACGCCGGCGCGACGCTGGCGACCGCCCGCATGCACGACGACTTCTCCGGAGTCATCCGGACCACGTCCGGGGTCCCCAAGCGCCCCGAGGCCGATCCGGCGGGGACCTCCCGCAGCCTGGCCGCGTCCCTGCTGCCGTATCTCGCGCAGCGGCGCAAGGTCGAGGCCGAGGACGCTCTCATGTCCCTGCAGTGGATCGAGGCCCCGGCGTCGTTGCGCATGTCGATTCTGGGGGACGAGCTGGAGTACCTGGGCCTGTCGGGGCAGTGGGAGCGGGGCCTGGCGCTCCTGCGTCACACGGACGCCACCGGCACCCGTGACACCACCGCCTGGGGGCTGCTCAACGCGGCGGTCGGGGCCAGTCTCGTCCTGCGCGAGGCCAACCGAGCCGGCTACGGCTCGAACGCCCTGGGCTCGTCGATCAGCTGGACCACGTCCTGGGACGCGTCCTTGAAGGTCACCGGCTGGGACACCGTGGTGCACGCCTACGATGCGCTGACCACCTTCGCCCGCACGATCAGCGTGCGCTTCGACGAGCGCAACGGCAACAACGGCGTGTCCTACCGCGTGGAGTCGCGCATGGCCGGCGAGGCCTCCGGACTGGCCTCCCGGTCCTACGGCACGGTGACCGGGACCGCCGTCGACGAGCATCGTCTGCAGCGTCGGGACGCCCTGCTGAAGGAGGTCAACGAGCTGCTCGTCCTCGCCCGGGGCTACGGCCTGGGCGCGGTGCACGAACGCGCTATGAAGACGGCGGAGACGGTCAGCCGGTCGTTGGAGCTCGTGACCGATGACAGTCAGCTCGAGGGCATCGTCGATCTGAGGATCGCGTTCGCCAGGCTGTTGCTGGCCCTGGGCGCCGCCGAGCGGGCCGAGCGGGAGTCCCTCGACACCAGTGAGCTGTGCCTGTCGCAGGGATGGATCGAGTTGGCGTGCGCGAGCCTGGCCACCGCCGCTCGGGCGGCCGGCACCCGCAACGACGTCAGGTCCGCGCGGACTCATTGGCTCCATGTGCGCGAGCTCATGGCGGACTGGGGGATCTCGCGCATGAAGGAGCGACTCACCATCCTGACCGACGCCATCGGCAGTCCGGAGACGAGTTGCGTCGCCTTGACGCTGTTGGCCGAGGTCACCGCCGAGGGCGTCTCCGCGGAGCCCGCTCGCGCCTCCGCGGCGAGGGAGGCGTGCAGACGGGGCCGGGCCGAGCTCGACCGGTGCAAGTCCGCTCCGAGTGGTGTCGCCGACCGGATCGCCGCGGTCGAGCGGACGATCGCCCCCTATGGACGAGGACGGTCCGGCCGGCGGCGAGCCGGTGGCGATGAGACGATGACCACCTCCGCCGCTCATGCCCGGGACGAGACCGTCAACGGGTGAGGGGCCGAGCCCGTCCCGGTCCTGCGGGTCCTCCTGCTCGCCGGACTCATGGCCCGCGTCACGGGCCTCACGCTCGCACAGCCCCATTGACGCCGACGGGCAGGTCCTGCTCGTGCGCCATGCAGGTGACTCACAGGTGCCCGTACCGCTAATCTCGCCGCATGACGCAGACGCAGGACGCCCCGAGCCCACAGAGTCGCGCCACTTCGGGCTCGGATGCGGCTGATGCGACGGTGACGGTTCACATCACCGGCTTCGAGCCCTTCGATGGAGCCGCGTCCAACGCCTCCTGGGATGCCGTGCGGTTCCTGCCGGACACCATCGGGCTCGTGGACGGCAGGGCCGACCTGACCCGGGAGCTCCTCCCGGTGACCTTCGCCGGAGCGATGGCGGCCAGCGGCGACGCCGTCGAGCGCCTGCGCCCCGACGTCGTCGTGCACGTCGGGCTCCGGTCGGGGGCAGGGGCGGTGATGCTGGAGACCACGGCTCGCAACGAGGCGGCGGCGCGCATCCCCGACAACGCCGGGTTCCAGCCCATCGGCGAGGAGCTCGTCCCCGGCGGCCCGTCGGAGTTGCTCGCCACATGGCCGGCGGCGGCGCTGGTCGGGCGACTCGGTGCGGCGGGCCTGCCGGTGGCCCGTTCGGACGACGCCGGGCTGTACGTCTGCAACGCCACGCTCTACGCGGCTCTGCGCACCGCCTCGCGCCTCTCCTCGCCGGACCGCCCCGTCATCGGCTTCGTGCACGTGCCGCCCCGGGAGACCATGCCCTCATCCAGGGTCGTCGAGGTGCTTCGCGCGCTCATCGTCGAGCTCGCCGATCTGGTTCGTCGACGTCGCGCTGCGAGAGCGGGACTGGGCAGGCTCAGCGTGCCCCGCGGCGATCGGGTGCTGCGCGTGGGGCTGACCGGTGGCATCGGCTCCGGCAAGTCGACGGTGGCGCGCCTGCTCGCCGCGCGTGGCGCCAGCATCGTGGACGCCGACGCCATCGCCCGCGAGGTGGTGGAGCCGGGCACTCCCGGGCTGTCGGAGGTCGTGGAGGCGTTCGGGCCCACCATCCTGACCGGGGACGGGGCCCTGGACCGGGCGGCGCTGGCCGAACGCGTCTTCGGCGACCCGGGGGACCGCAGCAGACTCGAGGCCATCACGCTGCCGCGGATCGCTCAGGTGGCGGCCCACCGCATGGAGGAGGCGGGCCCGGGCGGCGTGGCCGTCTACGACGTCCCGCTCCTGGTCGAGCAGGCGATGGAGGATCTCTTCGACTGCGTCCTGGTGATCGAGACGCCCCCCGTGCTGAGGCTGGCGCGACTGCAGTCGCGGGGACTGTCGCGCCAGGAGACCGACAGGCGCATGGCCGGCCAGGCCGATGACGAGGAGCGCCGCCGTGTCGCCGATGTCCTGCTTCTCAACAACGGTGCCGAGACGGACCTCGCCGATGGGGTCGACTGGCTCTGGGAGCATCGCATCGCGGTCGGCATTCCCGCCGGTCGGACCAGCGGGAGGTGACTCGGGGCGTACGACCCATGGTGCGGTCGGGATGCGCCAGTCTATTCTCCAGTCCTCAGACGTTCGCGCATGATGAGGAGGCCCACTGATGCAGTTCGTCCGATGCGTCCCACGTCGATCGGCGCTCGTTCTCGGCTCCCTGGTGGCGGCGGGTTCCCTGACCGCCTGCGGACACGGGCGCAACCGGAGGAGGAACGACGACCAGCGCGACAGGCGGGATAATGGACGGCGCGTCGATCGGCACGAAAAGTCCTATAAGCCCGTCCTGTACCTCTATCCGGAGGAGTCGCGCGATCTTCGGGTCCGGCTCGACTACGACGGCGAGCTGACGTACTGCTATCCCGAGCCCCGGCGGGAGGGAGCGAGCGCCACCTGGTCGGTCACCGCCGCTCCCGACGGCGCGCTGACCGGCGTCTCCGGACGCGTCTACCCGAGCCTGTTCTGGGAGGGCACTGCCCACGATGCGTTCGAGCAGACCGAGGGCTTCGTGGTGGAGCCGGGGGAGGCGGCCTCCTTCCTGGAGGACAAGCTGTCCGTGCTCGGGCTCAGCGACCGGGAGGCCGCCGAGTTCATCACCTACTGGGGCCCGCGCATCGAGGCGCGCGGACGGGTGCTGCTGACCTTCGCGGCCGACCAGATAGCGGCGATCGCCAGGTACACGATGACCGAGTCGGGCACGGGCGCCGCGATCGTGCCGGACACCTTCCTACGGGTCTACCTCCTCGTCGGCGACGTGCCGGCCTCCGGCGTGCCCGAGCAGGTCCTCGCCACCGCCCCGCCGCGCACCGGTTTCACCGCCGTCGAGTGGGGCGGCAGCGAGCTGTAGTCGTCCGCACGTCGTCCGCGGCCGGCGCCGCGAGCGGGGCGCGCCGCGCACGACCGCGTAGCCTGGGGCCATGCGTCCCGTCACCGACCTGCGCCGCGCTGAGAAGCCCTTCGAGGTCATCAGCCCCTACTCGCCCAGCGGAGACCAGCCCACCGCCATCGCCGAGCTCGCTCAGCGGTTGAGCGCCGGCGAGAAGGACATCGTCCTGCTCGGCGCCACCGGAACCGGCAAGTCCGCCACCGCCGCCTGGCTGGTCGAGCGGGTCCAGCGCCCCACCCTCATCCTGGAGCCCAACAAGACGCTGGCCGCCCAGATGGCCGCCGAGTTCCGCGAGCTGCTCCCGAACAACGCGGTGGAGTACTTCGTCTCCTACTACGACTACTACCAGCCCGAGGCCTACGTCCCCCAGACCGACACCTTCATCGAGAAGGACTCCTCCATCAACGACGAGGTCGAGCGCCTGCGCCACAGCGCCACCAACTCCCTGCTGACCCGACGCGACGTCGTCGTCGTCTCCTCCGTGTCCTGCATCTACGGCCTGGGCACGCCCCAGGAGTACGTCGACCGCATGACGCCATTGGCGGTGGGCGAACGGATCGACCGCGATGAGCTCCTACGGCGCTTCGTCACCATGCAGTACACGCGCAATGACGTCGATTTCACGCGAGGGACCTTCCGGGTGCGCGGGGACACCGTCGAGATCATCCCCATGTACGAGGAGCTCGCCATCCGCATCGAGTTCTTCGGCGACGAGATCGAGTCCCTGGCGACCCTCCACCCCGTGACCGGCGACGTCATCGCCTCCACCGAGCAGGTCTTCGTCTTCCCCGCCTCCCACTACGTCGCCGGCCCCGAGCGCCTCGCCCGCGCCATCGAGGGCATCGAGAGCGAGCTCGCCGAGCGTCTGGCCGTCCTGGAGCGCGACGGCAGGCTCCTGGAGGCCCAGCGCCTGCGCATGCGCACCACCTACGACCTGGAGATGCTCGGCCAGATCGGCACGTGCGCGGGCGTGGAGAACTACTCCATGCACATCGACGGCCGCTCCCCGGGCACCCCGCCCAACACACTGCTCGACTACTTCCCGGAGGACTTCCTCCTGATCATCGACGAGTCGCACGTCACCGTCCCGCAGATCGGTGCCATGCACGAGGGCGACGCGTCCCGCAAGCGCACACTGGTCGATCACGGCTTCCGCCTGCCGTCCGCCCTGGACAACCGGCCGCTCACCTTCGCCGAGTTCGAGGACCGCATCGGGCAGACCGTCTACCTGTCCGCCACTCCGGGGGACTACGAGATGCAGCGCGGCGACGGCGTCGTCGAGCAGATCATCCGCCCCACCGGCCTGGTCGATCCCAGGATCATCGTCAAGCCCACCGAGGGGCAGATCGACGACCTGCTGGAGGAGGTCCGCAAGCGCGTGGACGAGGGCGAGCGGGTGCTGGTCACCACGCTGACCAAGCGCATGGCCGAGGACCTGACCACCTACCTGGCGGATCGCGGCGTGCGCGTGGAGTACCTCCACTCCGACGTCGACACCCTGCGCCGCGTCGAGCTGCTGCGCGAGCTGCGGCTCGGCCGGTTCGACGTGCTCGTGGGCATCAACCTGCTGCGCGAGGGCCTGGACCTGCCCGAGGTCTCCCTGGTGGCCATTCTCGATGCGGACAAGGAGGGCTTCCTGCGCTCGACGCGCTCCCTCATCCAGACCGTCGGCCGCGCCGCCCGCAATGTCTCCGGCGAGGTGCACATGTACGCCGATCAGGTCACCCCCGCCATGACCGAGGCGATCGGGGAAACCGAACGGCGCCGTACCAAGCAGCTGGCCTACAACGAGGCGCACGGGATCGATCCGCAGCCCCTGCGCAAGAAGATCGCCGATGTCACCGACATGCTCGCCCGCGAGGACGTGGATACCGCTGAGCTGCTCGCCGGCGGCTACCGGGGCCACGAGGAGCGGGCCGTCGTGGGACGTCGTAGGAAAGCCGCCGAGGCGACGGTGCGCGAGAAGCTCGCCGGAGCGGCGGCCGAGGATCTCGCGGGTCTCATCGACGAGCTCACCCAGCAGATGCACGCCGCGGCCGAGGACCTCCAGTTCGAGCTGGCCGCCCGCCTGCGCGACGAGATCCGGGACCTGAAGAAGGAGCTGCGCGACATGCGCGCCACCGCCTGAGCACTTCCATCCGAGCGCTCCACCGCCGATGACGTAGCCGATGACACAGTGCCGTGGAGGTCATCGACCGGGCCCGATGCGCATTCGGGACGTTAAACTCATGGGGCGCGCCAGTGCACGTCAACTCAATGCACGTCAGTGCACGGCAGCGCACATCTGCATGACGGAGGGGAGTACCCCCACCAACAGCGGCGTCGTCATCACGGCGGACCGGTCCTCGCCCGGGCGAGGCGTCGGCCCCCGGCGCCGCGGGCCAGCGCGACGGCCCCCGCGGCCGGAGCCCATGGCGGGAGGAGACCTCCGGTACCCGAGTCGTACCGGAGGTATGCCCGTGGACGTCCACGCCCTTGGATGGCTGGCCCTGGCCGCCATCATCCTGGCCATGATCACGATCGATATCGTCGGCCACGTCAGGACCCCCCATGAGCCGACCCTGAGGGAGGCGGCCTGGTGGTCGGTGGGGTACATCGCCGTGGCCGTGATCTTCGGCCTCATCGTCGCCGCCGTGTGGGGCGGTGGCTACGGCGAGGAGTACCTCGCGGGGTACATCACCGAGAAGTCGCTGAGCATCGACAACCTCTTCGTCTTCGTCATCGTGATCTCCAGCTTCCGGGTGCCCCGGAGGTACCAGCAGGAGGTTCTGCTCGCCGGCATCGTCATCGCGCTGGTGCTGCGCCTGCTCTTCATCCTGGCGGGCGCGGCCCTCGTCGAGAACTTCTCCTGGGTGTTCTACATCTTCGGCGCCTGGCTGCTGTGGACCGCCGTAGCCCAGGCCCGGGAGGGCGTCGAGGAGCCCGAGGAGCACACCGCCGACGACTACCGGCCCTCGCGCTTCGTCAGGGCGGTCTCCCGGGTCGTCCCCATGACCGACGGCTTCGTCGGGGGACGCCTCCTCCACCGTCACGCCGGGCGCACCATGATCACGCCCCTGCTCCTGTGCGTCATAGCGATCGGCACCGCCGATGTCATGTTCGCCGTCGATTCGATCCCGGCGATCTACTCGCTGACCGCCGAGCCCTACCTCGTCTTCGCGGCCAACGCCTTCTCCCTGCTCGGCCTGCGCCAGCTCTACTTCCTCATCGACGGCCTGCTGGACCGTCTCGTCTACCTGCACTACGGTCTTGCGGCGATTCTGGGATTCATCGGCCTCAAGCTCGTCAACCACGCCCTGCACACCAACGAGCTGCCCTTCATCGCCGGCGGACAATCCTGGGAGGTCATCCCCGAGCCGTCCATCGGGGCGTCGCTGTGCCTCATCGTCGTCGTCATCCTCATCACCGTCGTCGCCTCCCTGCTGGCATCCAGGCGATCACGCGATGGGGCCGGGGCTGCCCGGATCCCGGAACCCACGGACGCCTGAGCGCCCACGAGCCGCCGAGGAGCACCAGCACATGAGCGTCAGTCCCCTGGCCTGGATCGCCCTGGCCGTCGTCGTCATCGGTCTGCTGACCCTCGACTTCATCGGTCACGCCCGCAGCCCCCACCCGCCGACGATGCGCGAGGCGACCGGCTGGACCATCGGCTACGTCGCCCTGGCCGTCGTCTACGGACTGGCCGTGTGGGGGAGCGCCGGCAGGACGTATGCGGGGCAGTTCTACGCCGGGTGGCTCACCGAGTGGTCGCTGAGCGTCGATAACCTCTTCGTCTTCATCCTCATCATGTCCGCCTTCCGCGTACCGCGCAGTTTCCAGCAGAAGGCGCTGCTCCTGGGCATCGCCACCGCGCTGGTCCTGCGCCTGCTCTTCATCCTGGCGGGCGCCGCCCTCGTCCAGCACTTCAGCTGGGTCTTCTACTTCTTCGGCGCCTTCCTCGTCTACACGGCCGTCAGGCAGATCCTCGACGCGCGCAAGGACGAGGACACCGAGGAGGACGCCACCGCGTACGTCGACAACTCCGTGACCCGCTGCGTGCGGCGCCTCCTGCCCACGACCGACGGCTTCGTCGGCAACAAGCTGATCCACCGCCACGCCGGGCGCACCATGATCACGCCCCTGCTCATCGTCGTGATCGCCCTGGGCACCGCCGACCTCATGTTCGCCTTCGACTCGATCCCGGCCATCTTCGGCCTGACGTCCGAGCCGTTCCTCATCTTCAGCGCCACCGCCTTCTCCCTGCTCGGCCTGCGCCAGCTCTTCTTCCTCATCGACGGGCTGCTGTCCCATCTGGTGTACCTGCCCTACGGCCTGGCGGTCATCCTGGCCTTCATCGGGCTCAAGCTCGTCAACCACGCCCTGCACGAGAACACGCTGCCCTTCATCGCCGACGGCCATCCCGTCACGAGTGTTCCGGAACCATCCACCGAGCTCTCGCTGGGGCTCATCGTCGTCACGCTGATCCTCGTGGCTGTGACCAGTCTCATCCGTACGCGACGACGAGCGTGAGGTCTCCGCTGGGATCCGGCGGCCGAGGCGGGCATGCTGGCCCGGTGAGTCGAACGAGCATGTCAACCCGATCCCCCGAGGAGCACCGGGGGCTGACGGCCGAGCAGGTCGCCGCGCGCGTGCGCGATGGACGTACCAACGCCTACAGGGTGCGCACCTCCCGGTCCGCGGCTGCGATCCTGCGCGCCAATGTCTTCACCATCTTCAACGCCATCCTCGCCACCGCGCTCGTCGTGGTGCTCGCGGTGGGGCACTGGGCCGATGCTCTGTTCGGCCTCGTCCTCATCCTCAACACCGCCACCGGGACGATCGCTGAGGTGCGCGCCAAGCGCGCGCTCGATCGCCTCGCCGTCCTGGAGGCCCCGACCGCGCGCGTCGTGCGCGACGGTCAGGAGGTCGACCTCGACGTGGCCGACGTCGTCCTGGACGACGTGCTGAGGCTGCGCAGCGGCGAGCAGGTGCCGGCCGACGCCATCGTGCTGACCACGGACGGCCTGGAGGTCGACGAGTCCATCCTCACCGGCGAGTCGGTCCCCGTCCGGCCCGGCATCGGCGACCGGGTGATGTCGGGCACCACCGTGACAGCGGGCACAGCGCTCGTGCAGGCCGACGCCGTGGGAGCCGACGCGTACGCCAACCGACTGGCCCGCGAGGCCCGCCGCTACTCGGTGGTGTCCTCCGAGCTCCAGGCCGGCACCAACCGGGTCCTGCGATGGATCTCCTGGGTGATCGTGCCCGTCGCGCTGCTGCTGCTCTGGTCGCAGATGCGCGGCACGGCCATCAGCGCCGCCGGCGCGCCCACGGGTCAGTGGAGCACCGCCCTGGTGGCCTCCGTCGCCGGGGTCGTCGGCATGGTGCCCCAGGGGCTCGTCCTGCTCACGAGCGTCAATTTCGCCACCGCGTCCCTGACCCTGGCGCGCCGTCACGTGCTCGTCCAGGAGCTGCCCGCCGTCGAGGTCCTCGCCCGCGTCGACACCCTCTGCCTGGACAAGACGGGCACGCTCACCACCGGTCGGATCGCTCTGACCCGGGTGCTGGCCGTCGGCACCGATGGCGCTGATGATGCCGGCGGTGCCGACGGCGTCGACGGGACCCTGGTCGATGCCACCGCCGCACTGCGTGAGCCGCTGCTGGCCCTGACCGCCGTCGCCGACCCGAACGCCACGGCCGAGGCCGTGCTCGAGGGGCTCACGGGGCGGAGCGTCGGGTCGAGCGCCGACCCGCGCACCCTGCCCGACGTCGAGGCCGTCACCGGCCGCGTCCGCGAGGCCGTCGCCTTCTCCTCGCGGCGCAAGTGGTCCGCCGCGGTGCTGGACGGGCGGACCTGGCTCATGGGCGCGCCCGAGATCATCCTGGCCGGGGCAGACGGCGGCCCGAACCTGCTCACCCACGCCCAGCGCCTGAGCACCGGAGGCGTTCGCGTCATCGCCCTGGCTCGCGGACAGCAGCCCTGCGACCGGGGCGAGGACGGCGAGCCCCGCCTGCCGGGGAGCAGACGGGCGGCCGGACTGCTGGTGCTCTCCGAGCAGATCCGCTCCGACGCGGCCGAGACCCTGGACTACTTCCGCGCCCAGGGCGTCGACGTCAAGATCATCAGCGGCGACAACCCGACGACCGTGGCCGCGGTCGCCGCCGGCGCCGGCGTCGCCTCGGACGCCGGCGGTGCGCCGGTGGCCCTCGACGCCCGCGACCTGCCCGCCGATGCCGATGACCCGGCGGCGCTGGAGGAGCTCGCCGAGGCCGTCGAGGGGGCGCAGGTGCTCGGTCGCGTCACTCCCGAGCAGAAGCGCGCCCTCGTTCAGGCCCTGCGCAGCCGCGGGCGCACCGTGGCCATGACCGGCGACGGCGTCAACGACTCGCTCGCCCTCAAGGACGCCGACCTGGGCATCGCCATGGGCAATGGCGCTCCCGCCACCAAGGCCGTCGCCCGCATGGTCCTGCTCTCCGGAGAGTTCTCCGCGCTTCCCGGCGTGGTGGCCGAGGGGCGCCGGGTCATGGCCAATACCGAGCGGATCGCCTCACTGTTCCTGGCCAAGACGGTCTACGCCTCGCTCATCGCCGTCGTCGTGGCCGTCACCGCCATCGGCTACCCGTTCCTACCGCGCCAGCTCACCATCGTCTCCTCCCTGACGATCGGCATCCCCGCCTTCGTGCTGGCCCTGGCGCCCAACGACCGGCGCTACCGATCCGGTTTCCTGCGCCGGGTGCTCACGCTCGCGATCCCGGCCGGCCTCGTCGCCGGGATCGCGACCCTCGTCGCGCGCCAGTGGCTCGCCGCCGAGCACGCCGCGCTGGCCCAGATCACCACCGGCGCCACGCTGGTCCTCGTCGCCTCAGGGCTGTCGCTGCTGACGCTGACCGCCAGACCCCTGCTGGGCTGGCGGCTCGGCCTCGTCGTTCTCATGGCCGGAGCCGCGGCGCTAGGAGTGCTCGTGCCGGCGGTGCGGGGATTCTTCCTCCTGGCGTGGCCGAACCCGGCGACGTGGCTGGTTATCGCGGTCTCCGGCGGCGCGGCCGTGGTCGGGATCGAGGCGATCCGCCTCGTGCGTCGACGTCCGACGGGCTCCCGATCGCGGGACTGACGGCCCCCACGGCGCGAGACCCGCACCGGGCCCGAGTCGGACATCGACGAGTGGGAGTGGCCGGCCGTGGGAATGATGACGACGGGCTGCCGCGCGCGACGCCGCGGCGCGGCCGGTGGCCCGGTTCTCAGGCCAGGCGACCGATGACGGGGCTCCACTCCCGGGGGATGCGTTCGGCGATGAAGCCGGCCTGGTTGAAGGGATCGTCCTCGAGCAGCGCGAGCGCGCCGGCCTCATCCTCGGCGCGCACGATGATGAGGGCGTCGTGCCCGCCCGCATACGGGCCCGCGGCCAGGAGCCGACCCTCCTCCGCCAGACCGGCGTTGAAGGCGCGGTGGGAGGGACGGACACCGGCCATCTCCTCGTCGCGGTCGGTGACGTAGCGGTACTCGACGGCGTAGACCCTGCTCATGGGCACAGCCTACGCACGATGCGGCCGGGGCGGGGCGGATCGCGCCGCCGTGGCGGGGGCGAGGAGCTCGAGGGAGGCTCGAAGGGGCTCCGGAGGGGTCCGTCCCATCGGTCGGGGGTGAGGATGAGACATGTCGAACACGTGTACGAAGGAGGGCAGCCTCTAGACTCGATCCCCGTGAACGACTCCCTCATCATCCGTGGCGCCCGCGAGCACAATCTCAAAGGGGTCAGCCTCGACCTGCCTCGCGACCAGATGATCGTCTTCACCGGCCTGTCCGGATCCGGCAAGTCCTCGCTGGCCTTCGACACGATCTTCGCCGAGGGCCAGCGCCGCTACGTCGAGTCCCTGTCGTCCTACGCCCGCCAGTTCCTCGGCCAGATGGACAAGCCCGACGTCGACTTCATCGAGGGCCTGTCCCCGGCGGTCTCCATCGACCAGAAGTCCACCTCCCGCAACCCCCGCTCGACCGTGGGCACGGTCACCGAGGTCTACGACTACCTGCGCCTCCTCTACGCCCGCGCCGGGGTCCAGCACTGCCCCGTCTGCGATGCGCTCGTCGCCTCCCAGACCCCTCAGCAGATCGTCGACCAGATCCGCTCCATGGATGAGGGCACCCGCTTCCAGGTTCTGGCCCCGGTGGTGCGGGGGCGGAAGGGGGAGTACTCCGAGCTTCTGGCCGAGCTGCAGGGCCGCGGCTTCTCACGCGTGCGCGTGGACGGGCGGACGCATCGGCTCGGCGAGGTCCCCGAGCTCAACAAGAGGCTCAAGCACGACATCGAGGTCGTCGTCGACCGTCTTGTCGTGCGCGAGGGCATGCGCCGGCGTCTGACCGACTCCATCGAGACGGCCCTGGGACTGGCCGACGGTCTGGTGCTCATCGATCTGGTCGACCTCGAGGAGGACGATCCCGCGCGACTGCGCCGCTTCTCCGAGAAGCGCGCCTGCCCCAACGAGCATCCCCTCCAGCTCGATGAGATGGAGCCGCGCACCTTCTCCTTCAACGCCCCCTACGGCGCCTGCCCGGCGTGCACGGGCATCGGCTCCCGGCTGGAGGTCGATCCCGAGCTCGTCGTCCCCGACGAGGAGCTCACCCTGGCGGAGGGGGCCATCGCGCCGTGGACCAGTCACCAGAAGTACTTCACCCGTCAGCTCAAGGCCCTGGGCGAGGAGCTGTCCTTCGACGTCAGCACCCCTTGGCGGGCTCTGCCGAGGCGCGCCAAGGAGGCGATCCTGCGCGGCAAGGACTACGAGGTCAAGGTCCGGTATCGCAACCGGTGGGGGCGCGAGCGCATCTACTCCACCGGCTTCGAGGGCGTGCTCGACTACGTCATGCGCAAGCACGACGAGACCGAGTCCGAGTGGTCCAAGGAGCGCTACCAGGGCTACATGCGCGAGGTGCCCTGCCCGGCCTGCCACGGCGCCCGCCTCAAGCCCGAGGTGCTGGCGGTGCGCGTGGGGGACCGCTCGATCGCCCAGCTGTGCGACCTGCCCGTCTCGGAGGCCCGCGACGTCCTGCGGAGTCTCGAGCTGACCGGTCAGGCGGCGCGGATCGCCGGCAGTGTTCTGGCGGAGATCAACGCCCGTCTCGGCTTCCTGGTGGATGTGGGCCTGGACTATCTCAGCCTGTCGCGCGGGGCCGCCACCCTGTCGGGCGGGGAGGCGCAGCGCATCCGGCTGGCCACTCAGATCGGCTCGGGCCTGGTCGGCGTCCTCTACGTGCTGGACGAGCCCAGCATCGGGCTGCATCAGCGCGACAACGCCCGCCTCGTCGAGACCCTGGAGCGTCTGCGCGATCTGGGCAACACGCTCATCGTCGTCGAGCATGACGAGGACACCATTCGCTCCGCCGACTGGATCGTGGACATCGGTCCGGGCGCGGGGGAGAAGGGCGGGGAGATCGTCTACTCCGGAGACGTGGGCGGGCTGCTCGACGCCCCCGACTCGGTGACCGGCGACTACCTGGCCGGGCGCCGCGCCATCGACGTCCCCGCCAGCCGCCGCACGCCGGCCAAGGGTCGTGAGCTGACAGTCGTCGGGGCTCGCGAGAACAACCTCAGGGACATCACCGCCACCTTTCCGCTCGGCGTGTTCACAGCCGTCACCGGGGTCTCCGGCTCGGGCAAGTCCTCCCTGGTCAACGCCATCCTCTACCGGGTGCTCGCGAACCGGCTCAACGGCGCCCGCGGTGTTCCGGGACGTCACAAGACGGTGCGCGGTCTGGACAACCTCGACAAGGTGGTCCACGTCGATCAGTCGCCGATCGGTCGCACGCCGCGCTCCAACCCCGCGACCTACACGGGCGTCTGGGACCACATCCGCAAGATCTTCGCCGCCGTGCCCGAGTCGAAGGTGCGCGGCTACGGCCCCGGGCGCTTCTCCTTCAACGTCAAGGGAGGTCGCTGCGAGTCGTGCAAGGGCGACGGCACGCTCAAGATCGAGATGAACTTCCTGCCCGACGTCTACGTCCCCTGCGAGGTCTGCCACGGAGCGCGCTACAACCGGGAGACCCTGGAGATCCGCTACAAGGACAGGACCGTCGCCGATGTCCTGGACATGACGATTCGCCAGGCCGCCGACTTCTTCGCCGCCACTCCGATCATCGCCCGTCATCTCAACACCCTGGTGGAGGTCGGCCTGGGCTACGTGCGTCTCGGACAGGCCGCCACCACCCTGTCGGGCGGGGAGGCGCAGCGCGTCAAGCTCGCCACCGAGCTCCAGCGCCGCTCCACCGGGCGGACCGTCTACGTCCTCGACGAGCCGACCACCGGTCTGCATTTCGAAGACATCCGCAAGCTGCTGGCGGTGCTCCAGGGACTGGTCGATAAGGGCAACTCCGTGATCGTCATCGAGCACAATCTCGACGTCATCGCCAACGCCGACTGGGTCATCGACATGGGCCCGGAGGGGGGCAGGGGCGGGGGCGCCATCGTCGCCACGGGCACTCCCGAGAGGATCGCCCGGGACGAGGCCTCCTACACCGGCCGCTTCCTCGCCCCCATGCTGGAGCGCGCCCGCGGCTGAGATCCTCCCTCCGGGCGACGGGGAGATGCCGGCGGACCCGGGGGAGGTACCGAGGGCCCCGGGGAGTCGGCCCTCAGAGCCCTTGGCCCTCTTCGATGGTGCGGCGCAGGACGGCGAGCCGCTCCCGCAGGCGATCGAGTGACCCGGTCCCCAGGCCCAGGACGATGCCGGGAGTGCGGGGGCGCCGGGCCGACCAGTAATCCGCCATGCCCGTGACCCCCAGACCCCGGGCGCGGCAGCGGGCGACGACGCGGTCCTCGTCGGCGTCCGCACGCAGCGGGACGACGGCGTGCAGTCCGCCCTCCATGGGCACGCCCTCGGGGAACAGGCCGATGAAGGCGGCGCGTCTGGCTCGATACTCCTTGCGCATGCGCGCGGTGTGCCGTCGTAGCCCGCCGGCCTCCATGTAGCGGGCGACGGCATCCTGCACCAGTCCGGACGTCGGCAGGCACAGATCGGCGACCCGGTCGCGCAGTGCCGGCGGCACGATGAGGTACCCGAGGGCCAGTGCCGGGGTGAGGGTCTTGGCGAAGGACCCGAGCATGGCGACTCGCCCCTCGGTGTCCAGGGCGAGCAGGGGCGGGTGGGTCGAGCGCAGCTCGGAGTCGTAGTCGTCCTCGATGACGAGGGCACCGGTGCGACGCGCCGCCTCCAGCAGCGCGAAGCGGCGTGAGGCGGGCATCTGGGTGCCGGTGGGGAACTGGTGATTGGGCGTGACCAGGAGGATGTCGGCCGGGTCGCCATCGGCGTCGGCGCTCATGCCCGCGGTGTCGGTGCCCACCGGCTGGAGCCTCCAGCCCATTGCGCGGGGCACGCGACGCAGGGAGGGATACCCGGGATCCTCAACCGCGAGGCGCCCGGGGCGCTCCTGGGCCGCCAGCAGCAGCCGCAGGCCGTCGCGGGCGCCGGAGGTGACGACGACGTTGCGCGGATCAACACGTATGGACCTCGTCAGACGCACGTGCTCGGCGATGAGGGCGCGCAGCTCCTCCGAGCCCGCGGGCGGATGGGCGATGGGATGGGCGGCGGCCGCCCGCCAGGCGCTGCGCCACAGAGCCGTCGTCAGCGGGCCGTCGGCCGGTGCACCCGGTCTCAGATCGCCTCGGACGGGAGCGGTGCGCTCCCCGGGACCCGGTCCCGGAGGCGGCGGGGAGGGCACCTGGAGCGAGGGATCCACGCGGGTGCCGCCGGGGCTCGCCACGAGAAAGCCCTCGCCGGCGAGCTGCTCGTAGGCGGTGACGACACTGCCCCGCGATACCCTCAGCTGACGCGCCAGAACGCGTGTGGAGGGCAGCGGATCACCCGGGGCGAGACGGGAATCGGTGATGCGGTTGCGGATGTCCTCAACGATCTGGGTGGGGACGGGGCGGTCGTGGTCGATCTGCATGTGCGTCGTCTCCGCGGTCGAGCCGTGCGGGCGAGAGGTGGTCCAAAGGAATGGTCCGGAACCGGACTTCAGAGTAGTCCACGTCGAGGAGCAGCATCACCCCCATGGACACTACTGACAACGCTGCCGAAAGCACCGGACCCGCGCGAACGCCGACCACCGGGAGCCCGCTCGTCAAGCGCGGGCTGGCCGACATGCTCAAGGGCGGCGTCATCATGGACGTCGTCACGCCCGAGCAGGCTCGTATCGCAGAGGACGCCGGTGCCGTTGCGGTCATGGCCCTGGAGCGCGTGCCGGCCGATATCCGCGCGCAGGGCGGGGTGGCCCGCATGAGTGATCCCGATCTTATTTCGGGCATTATCGACGCGGTCTCCATCCCCGTCATGGCCAAGGCCCGTATCGGGCACTTCGTCGAGGCCCAGGTGCTTCAGGAGCTCAAGGTCGATTTCATCGACGAGTCCGAGGTCCTCTCGCCGGCCGACTACGTCCACCACATCGACAAGCACCGCTTCACCGTCCCCTTCGTGTGCGGGGCCACCAACCTCGGCGAGGCGCTGCGGCGGGTGAGCGAGGGCGCGGCCATGATCCGCTCCAAGGGCGAGGCCGGCACCGGCGACGTCTCGGAGGCCACCCGCCACATCCGCACCATTACGAAGGGGATCGCGGCGCTGAAGGGCTTGGGCGCGGACGAGCTCTACGTCGCCGCCAAAGAGCTCGGCGCCCCCTACGAGCTGGTGCGCGAGGTCGCCGACGCGGGCGCACTGCCCGTCGTGCTGTTCACTGCCGGCGGCGTGGCCACGCCCGCCGACGCGGCCATGATGATGCAACTGGGCGCCGACGGCGTCTTCGTGGGCTCGGGCATCTTCAAGTCGGGGGACCCCGCCCGCCGGGCCGCCGCGATTGTGCGCGCGACGGCCTGGTACGACGACCCCTCCGCCGTCCTGGAGGCCTCGCGTGGCCTGGGCGAGGCCATGGTCGGCATCAACGTGGCGGACTTGCCCGCGCCTCATCGCCTGGCGGAGCGCGGCTGGTGAGAGTCGGGATCCTCGCGCTTCAGGGAGGCGTCATCGAGCACGCCCGACTCGTACGGGCCCTGGGCCACGACGTCGTGCTCGTGCGACGCGACGAGCACCTCCACGACCTGGACGCCCTCATCCTTCCCGGCGGCGAGTCGACCACCCTGCTGCGACTCCTGGACCTGGCCGGGCTGCGCGAGCCCCTGGCCGAGGCGGCGTCGCGTCTGCCCGCGCTGGGGACCTGTGCGGGACTCATCGTCCTGGCCGCTCTGGGAGTGCTCGACATCGATATCGAGCGCAACGCCTTCGGCCCCCAGGTCGACTCGATGAGCGTCGATCTGAAGTGGAAGGGCGCTGCGCTGACGGCGGCCTTCATCCGCGCGCCGGCCGTCACGCGCATGGGCGAAGGGGTGAGCGCGTGCTCCTCCTACCGCGACCCCGCTCGGCCGGAACGGCCTCCGCGCGTCGTCGGAGTGGAGAAGGAGGCCATCATGGCCGTGTCCTATCACCCGGAGCTGACGGGAGACCCGACCCTGCACCGGCTCCTGCTGACGCGAGCCGCTGGTTCATGATCATCCCGTGATCGCCCGGCGCCATCGGGTCCCGCCGAGCACCGATGGCGCCGGTGCTGCGGGGCGTCGGCTCCTGCGCATGGCGCTGCCCGGCCTACTCGGGCGACTGGAATCCTCCGTCATCGACACCGCTGTCGGCGCTGCCGGCGATGTAGCCGTAACCGACGGTCGGCGGCGAGCTCACCCGGGGCGCGGCGCCGCTGTCCGGGCCCGACCGCCCATCGGGCGCGGGCCGCGAGGACGGCGTCCCGCTCGCGCTCCCGTCGGCCGCGATGCGGTTGTAGGCCAATGACAGGCCGAAGCAGATGAGGCCCGCGACTCCCAGGGCGATGACACGGGTGATCGAATTCTGGTTGCCGATATCCATCACCGCCAGTTTGAGCACCGAGACGAGTACCAGCACGAGCCCGTAATGGCGCAGTGCCGTCGCCCGCAGCCGGAAGCCTGCGATGATGCACACCGCACCGGTGGCCAGCACCACGATCGTCAGCAGGACGCCCGACAATCGCTCGCCCGAGAGAATCCAGACCGACCACCACACCACGGCCGACATGAGCCCCGCCGTGGCAATCGTCTCGGCGGTGCCGCGCAGCCAGGGCCACAGCAGCCAGGCCGCGGTCGTGCCCGCCCCCAGAGCGACGACGACGAGCAGTCCCTGCCACACGAGACCATCGGTCACGGTCGCGACCAGGAGCTGGGCCAGGGCGATGACGGCCAGGACGAGGTACCCGCCGCACAGCGGCGCGGGGGGCATGGGGGTCGTCGGCGCCTCTCCTTCCGCGCCGATGCGCTGCCCCGCCCTGGCACCGATGAGCAGCGCCACGGGGGTGGGGGCGGACGAGCACAGACCCAGGCGCATCAGGGCGATCGCGATCGTGCCCGCGACCAGGGCGCTGATCGCGT
The DNA here is from genome assembly GCF_000429265.1 of Actinomyces gerencseriae DSM 6844. Taxonomy (GTDB): domain Bacteria; phylum Actinomycetota; class Actinomycetes; order Actinomycetales; family Actinomycetaceae; genus Actinomyces; species Actinomyces gerencseriae. The sequence continues at coordinate 121,702 of NZ_AUBN01000010.1, read as the reverse complement.
TGGCCGTCTGCAATCGCGACAGGGCCAAGAAGAGGGACAGAGGAGCGACGAAAACCAGATCGGCCGCCAGGACCCACGAGGCCCACATCAGGCTGACGCCTCGTGCGGCCAGCTCCTGCTCATGACTCGTCCACGGGATCCCCTCATCCTGCTGGGGCAGGGGCGCCCGCTTCAGCATCTGCTCGAGCACGACCGCCCCGATCGGAAGCAGGACGAGCCCGGCGAGCGCGCAGGCCTGACTCGCCGGGTCCGCCTGACGAATCGAGCCGAGGAGCACCATGGCGCCGAAGGTCGAGACAACGGGCACGGCCGCCGAGTGGAGCAGGCGCGCGCACGGCATCGCGCTCATCGTGAGTGCGACGACGACCAGGGGGAACAGGCGCATCTGGGTGACGCACGATACGAACCCGACGAGAAGACCGATGCCCAGGGGCACCGGCGCCACCTGCCCGCGCCACGCCCGGGACACCGGCTTCGCCAGGAGCGCCGCACTGGCCGCAGCGACCAGCAGGGGGGCCATCGCCGCGCCGGCGTCGGCCAGCGCGCCGGCATCCCATTGCCCGGACCCGATCCCCACGGACCCGGTGCGGACGACTGCGAGCCGGCATTGGGCGATCAGCACCACGATGCCGAACAGACCCCAGTCGACGCCCGCCACCCACCGCCATCCCGCGCGGTGGAGCCGGGGGCCGGCATCCATGACCTGAAGCCCCATGAGAACGGCGGGCATGAAGACCATCAGAGCGCACAGGGGCCCACTCGCCTCGGCCAGGATGCGGACCGGGGCCAGGAGGACCGCGGCCATGGTGGCGGGCACCGCGGTCGCGGGGAACCAGGGGGCCAGGCGCATCGACTCCGAGGAGCGCGCCAGGTGGGCGGTGATGGCGGCCAGGGCGAGGACGTCCAGGCAGACGAGCGACCAGGTGAGGATGGCCGCGTCGCTGTGAGCGCTGGAGTGCCACGCCGCGAAGCCGATGGTGACCAGGGTGCCCAGACCCGCGATGACCGCCGTGAAGATCTGCTCCGTCATCTTGGCGGTCACCAGGAGGAGGACGGCCCATGCCGTCATGAGACCGAAGGCGGGAAGGACCGGCAGCCCCGTGTCCAGCAGAACCGCGCCGATGATCGCCACGAAGCCGAGCACGCCGCCGGTGCCGGTCAGGGTCGCGGCGGCGACCTGCTGGCGCTTGGCGCGCCGGGCCAGGGAGGCTCCCGAGGCGACCAGTCCGGCCGCGACCAGGAGGAGGGAACCGACCTTGACCCCGTCGGAGATGGAGTCCCAGACGAGCGCGATGAGGCTGACGGCCGACAGCACGACCAGGATCGCGGCCGCGCCCGACAGCAGATAGCGCCCGACGTTGCCCTCGGAGCGGATGCGCTCCCAGGCGGAGGGAGGGCCGGCCGGAGGTCGCGGCCGGGGAGCGCCTGTCGATGGTCCGTGCGCATCGCGCGTGCCGGGGGCGCTCGTCCTCGCCGGGGTGCTGGAGACCGTGACCCGGGGCCGGGTCTGAGGCGCGCGGGCCGGACGCTGCGCGGCCGGTGGTATGGACGCGGGCCGCGACGCGGCGACCGGCCGAGGGATGTCGGATTCCGGCTGCACGGGTCCGTCCTCGGGCACCGGCTCGACGTCCGCGGGCTCGATCGGCTCGGCAACGGCAATCGGTTCGGACCGCTCCGGCGGCTTGGCCGGCTCGGGCTCGGGCTCCTCCGGCCGCGCGGCGGGGCTCGGCTCGGAGCGGGCGTGCGACTCCGGGTCCTCGGGCGCACGCGATGCGTCGGAGCGCCCGGGTTCGACCGCATGCCGCGCGATCCAGTCGATCTTGCGCTCCATGAGATCGAGCCGCCGCAGGATCTCTTGCAGCTCGCCGCCGAACGGCGGCCGAGAGCCGGGGTGATAGGGGACTGACATGGCTGACTCCAGACGGGGTGCTGACGCATAGAGGTTATGAGGCCGATGCGGCTCGAGGGAAGGGAAGTGCTCCCCTGTGGACGGGTTCCCCGGGGAGGGCGCGGCGAGGCCGTCGGATGGTGATGATCGCGAGGTCGGGGGAGGCTCGCGCGGTCCCCGCTCGGGTCGTTCCGCCGGGTCCCTGCGCGCAAGCGCCCTGTGGGACCTGTGGGAGGGGCCGTTCAGCGGATATGCTGCTCCCATGAGCGAGAACGGACTCACCGCTGCCCAGCGCAAGATGCGCGACGCCGACGTCGCCGAGCAGGCCATTGATGTCTTCAGTCACTACTACCGGGCCCTGGAGGATGGGGCCACCGGTCTGATCCCCGAGGACACCATCGAGCCCCTCACGCGGATCGACTCCATCGAGGATGTCGAAATCGGGGAGGACGACGCCCGCGAGGCGCTGTCGCGCACCGTTCTGATCAAGCTCAACGGGGGTCTGGGCACCTCCATGGGGATGGACCGGGCCAAGTCGCTGCTGCCCGTGCGCGACGGCAAGTCGTTCCTCGACCTGCTGGTCGACCAGGTGATGGCGGCGCGCCGGCTCCACCGAGTCGCTCTGCCGTTGATCTTCATGGACTCCTTCCGCACCCGTCGGGACACGCTCGCGGCGCTCGCCGAGCACCCCGGCATCGAGGTCGATGGTCTGCCCCTGGACTTCCTGCAGAACCGCGAGCCCAAGCTGCGCGCCGACGACCTCACCCCGGTGACATGGGAGGCGGATCCCGATCTCGAATGGTGCCCGCCCGGGCACGGCGACATCTACACCGCCCTGGTCGCCTCGGGCGTCCTCGACGCCCTGCTGGAGCGCGGTTACACGTACGCCATGACCTCCAACTCGGACAATCTGGGGGCCTCCCCCTCCGCTCGCATCGCCGGCTGGTTCGCCGCCTCCGGCGCCCCCTACGCCCCTGAGATGTGCCGCCGCACGCCGGCCGACGTCAAGGGCGGCCACCTGGCGGTGCGCAAGAGCGACGGCCGCATCATCCTGCGCGACACCGCGCAGACACCGGCCGACGAGATGCGCTTCTTCACCGACCAGTACCGTCACCCCTTCTTCCACACCAACAACCTCTGGTTCGACCTGGAGGTCCTGCGCGACATGCTCGTCGCGCGCAAGGGGATCCTCGGCCTGCCGCTGATCAAGAACGCGAAGACGGTCGATCCGGCCGACTCCTCCTCGACGCCGGTCATCCAGCTCGAGACCGCCATGGGGGCGGCGGTGGAGGCCTTCGAGGGCGCGACCGCCATCGAGGTTCCCCGCTCCCGCTTCCTGCCGGTCAAGACCACCAACGATCTGCTGCTCGTGCGCTCCGACGTCTACGAGATCGACGATGCCGGGTTGCTGCGAATGGTGCCGGAGCGGGCCTGCACAGTGAGCCTCGACCCGCGCTACTACAAGAAGATCGGCGACTTCGAAGCGCGGTTCCCCCACGGGGTCCCCTCCATCCGAGGGGCCGAGTCGCTGACGGTGGAGGGCGACTGGACCTTCGGGGCCGACGTCGTCGTCACCGGCGAGGCTCATGTGGGGGAGGAGGGCTCTCCCGGAGAGGTGGCCGACGGCACCCGGATCCGACCCGGATCCGAGGGGCGTGCGTGAAGCATGTGAGAAATGCCGAGGCAGGACGGCGGGAGGTCTCGTTCCGGAGACGCGGCCGACCCGCCCGTCCTCGCCCTCCGGAGCCCTCCCGCGGCCATGCGTCGAGAACAACGGTGCCGAGTTCCTGATGCGAGAGATCGAGCGACTGCGGCGGCGCGTCGTCCTCATCCGAGGCCGGCTCGAAGATGGGGGCTCCCTTGCCGCGGCCCTCGATTCTCCATTCCCTCTGCAGGTGCCGTTCGGAGGAGTGATCCAGGACTCCGCCCCTCACGGGGCCGATGCGTCGGAGTGCGGGAACGCGTCCGACGGATGATGGTGGGCGATACTGGAATCGAACCAGTGACCTCCTCGGTGTGAACGAGGCGCTCTAACCCCTGAGCCAATCGCCCGGCGCGGGGGACAGGGTATCCATCGCCCGAGCCGTCGGGCAAACGAGGGCTCGGTGAGGTGGATCACCGTATTGCCGTTTGCGGTCGACGGTCGTCGGGGTGTTATGGTTTTCCAGCGCCTGGCGGCCTGAATGAGCCGTTGGAGCATGCGCGGATGTGGCTCAGTTGGTAGAGCATCACCTTGCCAAGGTGAGGGTCGCGGGTTCGAGTCCCGTCATCCGCTCCGAGGAGCTTGGGGAGCCTCCCAGCCCCCGGCATCTCACTGGTGGGTTGGCCGAGAGGCTAGGCACCGGCCTGCAAAGCCGTTTACACCGGTTCGAATCCGGTACCCACCTCGGGCGATTGGCGCAGCGGGAGCGCGCTTCCCTGACACGGAAGAGGTCACTGGTTCGATCCCAGTATCGCCCACCGGAGTGAAGGCCGTCCTCCCGCCGTCACCCGGGCGATGTGCGACAGGTCCTCGGCCCGGGGACTCGACTCATCTAGTCTGCGTGCCATGGCCGACCCTTCGACGTACCGCCCCGCACCCGGCGAGATCCCCACGTCGCCGGGCGTCTACCGGTTCCTCGACATGGAGGGACGCGTCATCTACGTCGGCAAGGCCAAGAACCTGCGGGCGCGCCTGTCCAGCTACTTCCAGGATCAAGCGGCCCTCCACCCGCGCACTCAGAAGATGGTGACCACCGCCTGCGCCGTGGAATGGACGGTCGTGGGCACGGAGGTGGAGTCCCTGGCCCTGGAGTACTCCTGGATCAAGGAGTTCAACCCCCGATTCAACGTCATGTACCGGGACGACAAGTCCTATCCGTACCTGGCCGTCACCATGCAGGAGGCCTATCCGCGCGCCCAGGTGGTGCGCGGCGCGCGCAGGACGGGGACTCGTTACTTCGGCCCCTTCGTGCAGGCGTGGTCCATCCGCGAGACGCTCGACCAGCTCCTGCGCGTCTTCCCCGTCCGCTCCTGCTCGGCGGGAGTGTTCAAGCGCGCCCGCGCCTCCGGCCGCCCCTGCCTGCTGGGATACATCGACAAGTGCTCGGCGCCCTGCGTGGGCCGTATCAGCGAGCTCGATCACCGTGAGCTCGCCGAGGACTTCTGCTCCTTCATGGCGGGACGCACCGGGCCCTACCTGCGCGAGCTCGAGGACCGCATGCGCCTGGCGGCCGGGAACCTGGAGTTCGAGAAGGCCGCGCGCCTGCGCGACGACGCCGAGGCGCTCAGGAAGGTCATCGAGCGCAACGCCGTGGTCCTGCCCGATGCCACCGACGCCGATGTCTTCGGCCTCGTGCGCGATGAGCTCACCGCAGCCGTTCAGGTCTTCCACGTGCGCGGCGGACGCGTGCGCGGCCAGCGCGGCTGGGTCATCGATCTGGTCGAGGAGACCACCGACGCCGAGCTCGTCGAGCGCCTCCTGCAACAGGTCTACGGGGACCTGGCCGACCCCTCCGGAGCGGGTGCGCCCGAGCGCTCGGGTCCCACGACCTCGCTCGGGGTGGGTGGGCGAGCCCCCGTCGCCGCTCCGGCTCGCGCCCAGCCCCGCGGCGCGTCGGCGCGGCGCTCCGACGCCGCCGCGGCGACCAGCATCGACGACGTCGCCCACACCGCCACCACGGCAGTCCCGCGGGAGATCCTCGTTCCCGCCGTGCCCGGGGACGCCGCTGCTGTGCGCGAGTGGCTCGCCGGCCTGCGCGGAGGAAGAGTCGATGTGCGCGTGCCGGCTCGCGGAGACAAGGCCGCCCTCATGGGCACCGTGCGCAAGAACGCCGAGGAGGCGTTGCGCCTGCACAAGACGCGCCGCGCCGGCGACCTCACCCAGCGCTCCGCCGCGCTGGAGGAGCTGGCCGAGGCCCTGGACCTGCCCGAGGCGCCACTGCGCATCGAGTGCTACGACATATCCCATACCCAGGGCACCCATCAGGTCGGCTCCATGGTCGTCTTCGAGGACGGAGCGCCCCGCAAGTCCGATTACCGGCGCTTCGTCGTCCGCGGCCAGGACGGCGACGGGGCGAACGACGACACCGCCGCCATGCGCGAGGTCCTCACCCGCCGCTTCAAAAGGCTGCTGGCCGAGCAGGGCGCCGAGCTCGCGGATGTGGAGCTCGTCGGCGCCGACGGCGACGGCGTTCCCGTCGTCTCGGGCCCCATCGACCCCGAGACGGGGCGCGCCAGGCGCTTCTCCTACGCCCCCGGTCTCGTCGTCGTCGACGGCGGCCCGCCCCAGGTGGGGGCCGCGCGCGCCGTGCTGGACGAGCTCGGGGTCGACGCGCCCCTGGTGGGGCTGGCCAAGCGGCTGGAGGAGGTATGGGTGCCGGATGACGAGTTCCCCGTCGTGCTGCCGCGCACCTCGCCCGCGCTCTACCTGCTGCAGTACCTGCGCGACGAGTCGCACCGCTTCGCCATCACCCACCATCGCAAGAAGCGCTCGGCGGGCATGACTCGCTCCGTACTCGACGACGTGCCGGGGCTGGGGCCCGCACGGCAGTCCGCCCTGCTCAAGGAGTTCGGCTCGGTCAAGCGGATCCGTGCCGCCACTCAGGAGCAGATCGCCTCGGTCAAGGGCATAGGTCCGACCCTGGCGGCTACGATTCTCGAACACCTCGCGTCGGTCTCCCGAGCATCCGCGAGGCGCACCGACAAGCACAACCGAGAGGAAGCGGATCATCTCCGCCCCCATCCGGGGAATCGCCGTCGGCCGGGATCATGATGACGATCGCGACGGCGGGATTCGACTCCGATCAGGATATTCGAACAGCGAGTGAGATGAGAGGAGCAGCATCATGACTGTCGGGGCGCAGACGGCACAGCCGGCCCGGTCGGCCCGTTTCCCGGAGGGTTTCCTGTGGGGCGGTGCCACCGCCGCCAACCAGATCGAGGGGGCCTACGCCGAAGGCGGCAAGGGACTGTCAGTCCAGGACGTCATGCCGCGGGGCATCATGGCCCCGCCCACCGACGTCCCCACACCGGATAACCTCAAGCTCGAGGCGATCGACTTCTACCACCGCTATGCCGAGGACATCGCCCTGCTGGCGGAGATGGGCTTCACGGTCTTCCGCTTCTCCATCGCCTGGAGCCGCATCTTCCCGCTCGGCGACGAGACCGAGCCCAACGAGGAGGGTCTGGCCTTCTACGACCGGGTTCTCGACGAGCTCGAGAAGCACGGGATCGAGCCGCTGGTCACCATCAGCCACTACGAGACCCCGCTGCACCTGGCGCGCACCTACGACGGCTGGACCGACCGCCGCCTCATCGGCTTCTTCGAGCGCTACGCCCGCACCCTGTTCGAGCGCTACGGCAAGCGGGTCACGTACTGGCTGACCTTCAATGAGATCAACTCCGTGCTCCACGAGCCCTTCCTGTCCGGCGGCATCGCCACGCCCAAGGACAGGCTCAGCGAGCAGGACCTCTACCAGGCCATCCACCACGAGCTCGTCGCCTCCGCGGCCGTCACGAAGATCGCCCACGAGATCAACCCCGGCATCCGGGTCGGCTGCATGATCCTGGCCGTGCCCACCTACCCGCTGACCCCCGACCCCCGGGACGTGTGGGCGGCCAAGCAGGCCGAGCGCGCCAACGACGCCTTCGGGGACCTCCACGTGCGCGGCGAGTACCCCGGCTACCTGCTGCGCACCCTGCGGGACAAGGGCATCGAGCTGGAGATCACCGAGGAGGACCGCGCGCTGCTGCGGGAGCACACCGTCGACTTCGTCTCCTTCTCCTACTACATGTCCGTGTGCGAGACCGTCACCCGGCCGGCCGAGGCCGGCCGGGGCAATCTCATGGGCGGCGTCCCCAACCCCACCCTCGAGGCCTCCGAGTGGGGATGGCAGATCGACCCGCAGGGCCTGCGCACCATCCTGAACGACTACTGGGACCGCTGGGGCAAGCCCCTGTTCATCGTCGAGAACGGCCTGGGGGCCGAGGACGTCCTCGTTGACGGCCCGGGCGGCCCCACGGTGGAGGACGATTACCGCATCTCCTACATGAACGATCACCTGGTCCAGGTCGCCGAGGCCATCGCCGACGGAGTCCAAGTCCTGGGCTACACCTCCTGGGGCTGCATCGACCTGGTCTCGGCCTCCACCGCCCAGATGTCCAAGCGCTACGGCTTCATCTACGTGGATCGCGACGACGACGGAAGCGGTACGCTCGCCCGGTACCGCAAGAAGTCCTTCGACTGGTACAAGGAGATCATCGCCTCCAACGGCGGCTCGCTGCGCCTCTGAGCGATCCGGCCCCGCCGAGATGCTCTTTCCATAATCTTTTGTTGTATCCAAACGGGTTCTTCGGGGTTGGGGTGTGGTCGGGGTCTGGATCCGCTGGTTTCGGGCGGTGGTCTGGTGATGTGGTTGGTGGGGCTTGTGGATCCGGGTGCTGAGTCGCGTAGGTGCTCGAGGCGGTCGTTGATCGTCTCGGTCGGTTTGTTGGGTGTGCCGGGCCGCTCGAGGTGGGCCAGCACCTCGAGCGGCCCGATTCTCGAGCGTCCTGCCCAGGGCGATGATCTCGGCCGGCGGCTCGGGCGCTTTGCTGATCGAGTTGATCGGCCTGACCATCGGTGCGCGTCCCCGGCGGCGATCGGCGTGCCGGTAGGCCGCGACCACCCGCCGGTGGACCGACCATGCGACCTCACCCCCGACGCGGGCATCGACGGCGAGCAGCGCCTCGAGCCGGTCCTGCCGCTTGTCGGTGAGGACACCCGCGCCGGTGCGCAGGGTCGGCCGCGCGCGGTGGAGCGGATCGTCCTCGCGGCCCCGGCGCCCCGTGATCGCCCGCTGGATGCGGCGCCGGCACCGATCCAGGCCATCGCCTCCAAGGCCAACGACGTGGAAGGGGCCCATCACCGCGACCGCGTCAGGGAGCCCTCCAGTGGCAGCGGTCGTGAAGCCGGTCAAACCCACCCATCGCGACCACCTCCACCCGGTCGCGCCACGCCCGGGGTCGTTCGGCCGGCCGGGGCGAGCGATCAGCACCCGCTTCCCCTCGGCCAGGACCGCGTCATTCGCCGTACGCCACGCGACCCCGAGGCCCTCGGCGACACGGGCCACGGTCAGGTGCTGGTGCACGATGCCTCCCAGCGCCCACCGCAACCCACGTCGCGACAGCCTGACCCGCGGCTCGGCCGCACGACCAGCGTCCTGACACCCTACGCGCCCACAGCCGACTCACCGGCAACGGCGCAGGATCACCTCCAGCATGGCCGGCCACCACCCGAACCGCTCGCGCACCGCCCTTCCGAATCGCACCGTCACGCAGCACGCCCTCACAATCGCACCGGCGACACCACTGATCGGAACCAACGACGCACCAAACCAGCACCACGCAGCCGGGTCCGAGCCGCCGCCCCATGACCTCAAGACCAAGCCCATCGAACCGACAAAACGTGACCAGAACAGGCCAGAACAGGTCAGGTCAGGGCAAGCGAAGACAACATCAAGCAACATCGAGATCCCCCCCCGGGATGGACGACATCAGAACTCCCCCCCCCGGCAAACCTCGACCCCCACACCGACAACAACGCGCCAACCCCGACCACACCCACCAAACGCGAAAAGCCCCAAACACCGATTACGATCGTCTCTCCCGACAAAGGAGTCCGCATTGGAAACACTCCACGAGTTCGACAAGCGCATCGGGATGTTTCAGACCAACTCGGTCCCCGACGAACCGGTATTCGGGCTTCCTCCGTCGCTGGAGGAGAAGGTGGCACCGCGAGTCGGTTCGCTGCTGCCTTTCCACGGGGACACGATTGCGTACTTTCTCGACGACCAGGTCCGGGAACTCGTTGGATTGATCGCGAACGACCTCCATACTCGTTTCGGCGAGTCGCTGTCGCTGCCACTGCCAGTGGACATGGCGCACGTGACGCTCCATGATCTCCACGCCTCCCCGGACCGGGCGCAGGTGCGGCCGTCGGTGGAAGCCGGCACGGCGCGCGCGGCTGAGCTCGTCGCGCAAGCGCGCGAGATAGGTTCCATCCACACGATGTGCACTGCGGTCTTCAACTTGATGAACACGAGCGTCGTCATCGGGATCAGGGCCGCGAATGAGAACGAGCATCGCAAGCTGTTGACGACTCGGGGCATGTTCGACGAGATCGTTCCCTCCGAACCGTTCACACCCCACATCACTCTCGCCTACTACCGACCGGCGATGCCCGTGCCGCTGCCTCCGAACGAATTCCGTGACGCGCTCGGCGAGTTGACAGGGCGCGTCACGGGCAATCCCGTTGCGCTCGCACCCGAGCGCCTGCACGCCATGCGCTTCGACTCGATGGCCAACTACTGGGCGGTTCAGTGGTGAGGTCAACCGGAATACCCGATACGTTCGTCGGGAAGAGCGCCGACGCGGGGACGGGTCCCTCAGGGGCGCGGCGGGCCGCAGTCGCCGGCCTCGGCTCGACATGCCCCATCGCGCGGAGACGTCGATTTCGACGGCGCTGAGGCGCTGAGCCGCGGCCTACTCGGTGATCGTGACGGCGGCGGCCGCGGAGCGCGCCCGCTCGCGAGCCGTCGTCACGTCGTCGCCGGCCACCACGGCCACCGCCATGCGCCGGCCCGGGTGCGCCTCGGGCTTGCCGAAGACGTGCAGATCCGCCCCGGGCACGGCCAGGGCCTCGACCACGCCCAGCACGCGGGCACCGTGATCGCGGTCGATCTGCCGATCGGCCCTGACCACGGCCGAGGCGGCGGGGGAGCGCAGCGACGTGTCCACCGGCAGCCCCAGCAGGGCCCGGGCGTGCAGCTCGAACTCGCTCAGGCGCTGACTCGCCAGAGTGACCAGTCCCGTGTCGTGGGGCCTGGGGGAGACCTCCGAGAACAGCACCTCCTGGCCTCGTACGAACAGCTCGACCCCGAACAGTCCCCAGCCGCCGAGGGCGTCCGTGACCGCGGACGCCACCCGCCGGGCTCTCCCCAGAGCGGTGGGCGGCAGGGACTGCGGCTGCCAGGACTCGATGTAGTCGCCGGCCTCCTGGCGGTGCCCGATCGGCTCGCAGAAGCTCGTCGCCGTCCGACCGGTGCGCGGGTCGCGCGAGCGCACGGTCAGCAGCGTGATCTCGGTGTCGAAGTCGACGAAGGCCTCGACGATGACGCGTCCGCGGTCCACCCGTCCGCCCTCGGCCGCACGGCGCCAGCCCGCCACGACGTCGTCTGGGGAGCGGAGCAGCGACTGCCCGTGCCCGGAGGAGGACATGACCGGCTTGACGACGCAGGGGAAGCCGACCCGCTCGGCCCCGGCCGCGAGCTCGGCCGGACTGGAGGCGAAGGCGTAGGGGCTGGTGGGCAGCCCCAGCTCCTCGGCCGCCAGACGACGGATCCCCTCACGGTTCATCGTCAGCTGCGCCGCGCGGGCCGTCGGAACCACCCGCGCCCGACCGGCCTGCTCCAGGGACACGAGCGCGTCGGTGGCCAGGGCCTCGATCTCGGGCACGACGATGCTCGCGCCGGTGGAGACGACGGCGGCTCCCAGGGCGTCGGCGTCGGACATGTCCACCGTCAGGGCGTTGTGCGCCACCTGCTGGGCGGGGGCGCCGTCGTAGCGGTCGATGGCGGTGACCTCCGCCCCGAGCCGCATGAGGGCGATCGCCACCTCCTTGCCGATCTCCCCCGAGCCCAGGAGCGCCACGCGGGTGGCCGACGGCGTCCACGGCGTTCCCATGACAGGGGGAGTGGGGCGGTCGACGCTGATGGTGCCGGCGGCGGTCGTGGGAATCTCGGCGGTCATGAGTATCTCCCGGGAGGGGCGGGGACGAGGTCGCATCAGCGACAACGCTACCCACGGCCGCCCGCGGCGCGCCCCGATGGCCCCGCCGGGCGTGCCATGCTAGACGCATGGACGCCCATCGCCCGCCCGCCGTCAACTCCGCCCGCGACCCGGCCAGGGGGCGCGATCCCCTACGGGATACCGTGCCCTCCTTCATCCCCGCGATCGATGACGCGGCCCCGCCCATACCGCCGGCGAAGCGTCCCGAGGTGCTCATCGTCACCGGTTTGTCGGGCGCCGGTCGCTCCCGAGCCGCGAATGCGCTGGAGGATTTGGACTGGTACGTCATCGACAACCTCCCGCCCCAGCTGCTGCCGGCCATGGCGGGCATGATGACGACGGTCGGCGCGGGCGTCCACCGCCTGGCGGCCGTGGTCGATGTGCGCAGCCGCGAGTTCTTCGCCTCCTTCATGCAGTACCTCGGGCAGCTGCGCGAGTCCGGGATCTCGCTGCGCCTCATCTTCCTGGACGCCTCCGACTCCGTCCTCATACGACGTTTCGAGTCCTCCCGGCGCCCCCACCCGCTGCAGGGCACGGGCTCGATCCTGGACGGCATCGAGCACGAGCGCACCCTGCTGGCTGGCCTGAAGGCCCAGGCCGATGACGTCATCGACACCACCGACTACTCGGTCCACGACCTGGCGCGGCACGTGCGGGAGCTGGTCGCCACCGAGTCCGAGCTGGCGCTGCAGGTGACGGTGATGTCCTTCGGCTTCAAGTACGGCCTGCCCATGGACGCCGACCACGTCCTGGACGTGCGCTTCATCCCCAACCCCTACTGGGTCACCGAGCTGCGCCACCTCACCGGCCGCGACGCGCCCGTGGCCGAGTACGTCTTCCGGCAGGACGGGGCCGCCGCCTTCGTCGACGGCTACGCGGCCCTGCTCATCCCCGCCCTGCCCTCCTACATCAAGGAGCTCAAGCCGAACGTGACGATCGCGGTGGGGTGCACCGGCGGCAAGCACCGATCCGTGGCATCGGCCGAGCGGATCGCGGGGCACCTGCGCGCCGCCGGTTTCAAGGTCTCCGCCCAGCACCGCGACCTGGGGCGGGAGTGAGCATTCATGAGCACGCACTCCCACTCCATGCTCGACTCCGCCGGCTGGCCGCGCCGCGGCGAGGACGGACCGGCGGTCGTGGCGCTCGGCGGAGGACATGGCCTGTCGGCGACGCTGCGGGCGCTGCGTCACGTCACCCACCGCCTCACGGCCGTCGTCACGGTCGCCGACGACGGCGGATCCTCCGGGCGCCTGCGTCGCGAGTTCGACTGCCTGCCGCCCGGCGACCTGCGCATGGCCCTGGCGGCGCTGACCGACGACTCCGAATGGGGTCTGACCTGGCGCGACGTGCTCCAGCACCGCTTCGCCGGCGAGGGGGAGTTGGACAACCACGCCCTGGGCAACCTGCTCATCCTCGCGCTGTGGCAGCTGCTCGGCGACGAGGTGGAGGGCCTCGACTGGGTCGGGCGACTCCTGGCGATCCATGGGCGAGTGGTTCCCATGAGCGCCTCGCCGCTGGTCATCGAGGCCGACATCGTCGATGACGCCCGTCGGAGACGGGTGCGGGGGCAGGTGGCCGTGGCCACTGAGCGAGGCCGGATGGAGAACGTGGGCGTCGTCCCCGCCGATGCCGATGCTCATCCCGAGGCGCTGCGGGCCATCGCCGAGGCGGACTGGGCGGTGCTGGGGCCCGGCTCCTGGTACACCTCGGTCCTGCCCCATCTGATCCTGCCCTCCATGCGACGGGCCCTGGAGAGCACGAAGGCGCTCAAGGCCGTCGTGCTCAACCTGTCCCCGCAGCGCGGTGAGACCGATGGAATGACCTCCGCGGATCACCTGCGCGTGCTCAACGAGTACGCGCCGGAGCTGCGACTGGATGTCGTCATCGCCGACCCGAGCGTCGTGGAGGACGTCGATGATCTGGCGACCGTCGCGGGGCGGCTCGGCGCAGTCGTCGTCCTGCGTCAGGTGCGCACGGGCGAGACCCTGTGCAACCATGACCCCTTACGCCTGGCCGCCGCCTTCCGCGACGCCTTCGACGGCGTGATGGGCGACGTCGCCTGGACCCCGGCGGACTGACCGTCCGCCTCCGCTGACCGAGGAGGTTCCCCGCCATGTCACTGACAGTGGCCGTCAAGGACGAGCTCGCGCGCGTGGCCGCTCAGAACGCTGCCCAGCGGCGCGCGGAGGTCGCCTCCATGCTCCGCTTCTCGGGCGGGCTGCACATCGTCTCGGGCAGGATCGTGGTCGAGGCCGAGCTCGACCACGGCGGAGCGGTGCGGCGACTCCATCGCGAGCTGCGCGACCTGTTCTCCATGGAACCCGAGGTCATCGTGGTCCAGTCCGGCTCTCTTCACCGCGGCAACCACTACGTGCTGCGCGTGACCGATCGTGGCAGGGACCTGGCGCGCCTGACCGGACTCGTCGATGGGCGGGGACGGCCGGTGCGCGGCATGCCGGTCGCCGTCGTCCAGGGCGGGCGCAACGCCTCGGCCGCCGCCTGGCGCGGAGCCTTCCTCGCACGCGGCTCACTGACCGAGCCCGGACGCTCCTCCTCCCTGGAGGTCACCTGCCCCGGGAGTGAGGCCGCCCTGGCGCTGGTCGGCGCGGCCCGGCGCTTCGACATCGCCGCCAAGGCCCGCGAGGTGCGCGGGGCCGATCGGGTCGTCGTGCGCGACGGCGAGGCCATCGGCGTCCTGCTGGAGAAGATGGGGGCCGTCGAGGCCTTCGCGTCCTGGGGCGAGCGCCGCTCCCGCAGGGAGACGCGTGGAACGGCCAACCGGTTGGCCAACTTCGACGACGCCAACCTGCGACGCTCCGCCCGTGCCGCCGTCGCGTCGGGCGCGCGCGTCGAGAGGGCCTTCGAGATCCTGGGCGAGGACATCCCCGACCACCTGGTGCAGGCGGGGCGCCTGCGCGTCAAGCACAAGCAGGCGAGCCTGGAGGAGCTCGGCCAGCTCTCCGACCCCCAGCTGACCAAGGACGCCGTCGCGGGACGCATCCGGCGGCTGCTCGCCATGGCGGACAAGCGTGCCCGCGAGTTGGGCGTTCCCGACACCGAGTCCGCACTGACCCAGGACATGCTCGACATGTGAGACCGCGGGCGGGGATCGGCCGCGGGACCGCCTTCGAGACGCACGGCCCCGGTCCCGGGCTCTCACCAGTCGACCGGTCGCGTTGATCATGGGACGTGAGTCCCGTCCCCGAGTGTCAAACGTATGCCAGATCACGCGCGCCCCTCGTCGTCGACCACCTGTTCGCCCATGGCGTGGTCGCTGCTCGCGTGAGGCGAGTCGCGAACGCTACACTCCCCAGTGTCGGAGCGCAGAGGCGTCCGCCCCAGCGGTCCGGGGCACACCCAGGTGTGCGAAGACACGAACAGCGTGCGCCGTACCGGCGTACTAGGAGGACCCAAAGTGACCACCCGCGTTGGTATCAACGGCTTCGGTCGTATCGGCCGCAATTTCTTCCGCGCCGCCCTCGAGCAGAAGGCGGACCTCGAGGTCGTGGCGGTCAACGACCTGACGGACAACAAGACCCTCGCTCACCTGCTCAAGTACGACTCCATCCTCGGCCGTTTCAACGGTGAAGTCTCCTACGATGACGACGGCATCGTCGTCGACGGCAAGCACATCAAGGTCCTCGCCCACCGCGACCCCGCCGAGCTGCCCTGGGGCGACCTGGGCGTCGAGGTCGTCGTCGAGTCCACCGGTTTCTTCACCGACGGCGAGAAGGCCAAGGCCCACCTCGACGGCGGCGCCAAGAAGGTCGTCATCTCCGCCCCGGCCAAGAACGTCGACGGCACCTTCGTCATCGGTGTCAACGAGGCGAGCTACGACCCGGCCACGATGAACATCGTGTCCAACGCCTCCTGCACCACCAACTGCCTCGCCCCGCTGGCCAAGGTCCTCAACGACAAGTTCGGGATCGTCCGGGGAATCATGACGACGGTGCACTCCTACACGGGCGATCAGCGCATCCTCGACGCCCCCCACAAGGATCTGCGACGCGCTCGCGCCGCCGCCCTGTCCATGATCCCGACCAAGACCGGCGCGGCTCAGGCCGTCGCCCTGGTCATTCCCGAGCTCAAGGGCAAGTTCGACGGCCTGGCCGTCCGCGTTCCCACCCCGACCGGTTCCCTGACGGACCTCACCTTCCAGGCCGAGAAGGAGGTCTCCGTCGACTCCGTCAAGGCCGCCGTCAAGGAGGCGGCCGAGGGCTCGCTCAAGGGCATCCTGGCGTACACCGAGGACCCGATCGTCTCCTCCGACATCGTGGGAGACTCGCACTCGTCGATCTTCGACGCCAACGAGACCAAGGTCATCGGCGACCTCGTCAAGGTCCTGTCCTGGTACGACAACGAGTGGGGCTACTCCAACCGCCTCGTCGACCTGACCGAGTACGTCGCCGAGCGCCTCTGAGCACACCGGTGAGCACAATGCTCCGCTGAGACTGCGCCCGCGCACGCCACTGCGTGCGCGGGCGCAGTCCGTCGGGTCCGGCGCTGCCCGCCATCGGCGCCGGGTCCCTCCCGGTCCGGGCGTATCGGACCGGGGTCCCTCCGCCAGTCACCACCACCGATGAGAGGCTTCGTATGAAAACCATCGAGTCCCTGGGCGACCTCAAGGGCAAGCGCGTCCTGGTCCGCTCCGACTTCAACGTCCCGCTCGACGCCGACAAGAACATCACCGACGACGGTCGCATCCAGGCCGCCCTGCCGACCCTCAGGACCCTCCTCGACGCCGGTGCCAAGGTCATCATCGTCGCGCACCTGGGACGTCCCAAGGGCAAGGTCAACCCCGACTACTCGCTGGCCCCGGTCGCCGAGCGCCTGGCCGAGGTCACCGGCGTCAAGGTCACCCTCGCCGAGGACACTGTGGGAGAGTCCGCCAGGGCTGCTGTCGCGGCCCTGGAGCCGGGGAATATCGTCCTGCTGGAGAACGTGCGCTTCAATGCCGCCGAGACCTCCAAGGACGACGCCGAGCGCGAGGCCTTCGCCAGGGAGCTGGCCGCCCTGGGCGACGTCTTCGTCTCCGACGGCTTCGGCGTCGTCCACCGCAAGCAGGCGTCCGTCTACGACGTCGCCAAGCTTCTGCCGGCCGCGGCGGGCCTCCTCGTGGGCAAGGAGATCGAGTCCCTGGGCAGGGCCGTCAACAACCCCGAGCGGCCGTACACCGTGGTCCTGGGCGGCTCGAAGGTCTCCGACAAGCTCGGCGTCATCGCCAACCTCCTGGGCAAGGCCGACCGCCTTCTCATCGGCGGCGGCATGGCCTACACCTTCCTGGTGGCCCAGGGGTATGAGGTCGGAACCTCACTGCTCGAGAAGGACCAGGTCGATACCGTCAAGGGCTACCTGGCTACGGCCAAGGAGCGCGGCGTCGAGCTTCTTCTGCCGATCGACACCGTCGTCGCACCCGAGTTCAAGGCCGACGCCCCCGCCACCATCGTGCCGTCCGATGCCATTCCGGCCGACCAGATGGGCCTGGACATCGGTCCCAGGACTCGCGAGCTCTTCGCCCAGGCCATTGCGTCCTCCAAGACGGTCGTGTGGAACGGTCCTATGGGAGTCTTCGAGTTCCCCGCATTCGCCGAGGGCACCAAGGCCGTGGCCAAGGCGATCTCGGAGTCCGACGCCTTCAGTGTCATCGGCGGCGGCGACTCCGCCGCCGCTGTGCGCACACTCGGCTTCGACGTATCCACGTTCTCCCACATCTCCACCGGGGGCGGCGCCTCCCTCGAGCTCCTCGAGGGTAAGACCCTGCCCGGCATCGCTGTTCTGGAAGGCTGATCGACTATGACGAATCGTATCCCGCTCATGGCGGGCAACTGGAAGATGAACCTCGACCACCTCGAGGCCAACCACCTGGTCCAGGGCCTGGCCATGGCCCTGAAGGACGACGACCATGACTACGCCAAGTGCGAGGTCCTGGTCATTCCCCCCTTCACCGACATCCGCACCGTCCAGACGATCGTCGACGCCGACGGGCTCGACATCGCGTACGGCGCCCAGGACGTCTCGGTGCATGACAACGGCGCATACACCGGTGAGGTCTCCACCGCGATGCTCGCCAAGCTGGGCTGCACCTATGCGGTGATGGGACACTCCGAGCGTCGTGAGTACCACGGCGAGTCCGACGAGCTCGTGGGTGCGAAGGCCCGTAAGGTGCTGGACGCCGGCATGACCCCGATCCTGTGCTGCGGTGAGGCCCTGGAGATCCGCAAGGCCGGCACCCACGTCGAGTTCGTGCTCAACCAGATCCGTGCCGCCCTGAAGGGCTGGAGTCCCGCGGACGTCGCCAGGATCGTCATCGCCTATGAGCCCATTTGGGCCATCGGCACCGGCGAGACCGCCACCGCCGCCGACGCTCAGGAGGTCTGCCACGCGATCCGCGAGGCTCTGCGCGCCGACTTCGGCGATGCCATCGCGGACGCGACCCGCATCCTGTACGGCGGAAGCGCCAAGCCCGGCAACATCAAGGAGCTCATGGCCCAGAGCGACGTTGACGGAGCCCTGGTCGGCGGAGCCTCGCTCAAGGCCGACTCCTTCGCCGCGATGGCCAACTTCTACGCCTGAGCGCGCCCACGCGCCGAGCCCTTTCGGCGTGCACCGCATGCACCGAATGGGCTCGGTCGGAGTCGTGACCCGGGCTCAGCCGTCTCACACCCGAGAAGGCTGAGCCCGGTCCCGCGGATCGGGTAGAGTCCGGCACGGATCGGGCAGATCGCTGCCCCGCAAGAGCGCCTACCGGTTCGCGGAGGCGCGATAACGAAGGGAATACGGCGTGACTGCGCTGAGAATCGTCCTCCAGGTGCTCCTCGTCCTGTCGAGCTTCTTCCTGATCATGTCGATCCTGCTGCACAAGGGCAAGGGCGGCGGGCTGTCCGACATGTTCGGCGGCGGCATCTCCTCATCAGCCGGCTCCTCGGGCGTGGCCGAGCGCAACCTCAACCGCATCACGGTCGGCGTCGCCCTGCTGTGGTCCATCACGATCGTGGGCCTCGGGCTCGTCGCCAGGTTCGCCTGAGCACCACCGGGACACGACCACGACCTCCATCGCGACGGCGGACGCCGGGATCGACGCGGATTCGCGCGGGGACGCGCTTGAGCGGTCCCTGCGCGGGTACCTCGCCCATCTTCGCGTCGAGCGCGGCCTGAGTTCGAACACCCTGGCCGCCTACGAACGGGATCTGAGTCGTTATGCCGATTTTTTACGCGGACGGTCCACGATCCTCACCGATGTGAAAGAGACGGACGTCGCATCCTTCCTCGAGGCGCTGCGCACCGGGTCGGACGGGGGGCGGCCCCTGGCCGCCTCGTCGGCGGCGCGCACCGTCACCGCCGTGCGCGGTTTCCACCGCTTCCTTCTGGACGAGGGCCTGACCGAGGCCGATCCCGCAGCGCAGGTGCGCCCGCCGCAGGTGGGGCGGCGTCTGCCCAAGGCCCTCACCATCGACGAAGTAACCCGTCTGCTCGACGCCGCCTCGACCGGCGATGACGCGGTCAGCCTGCGGGATCGAGCCCTCCTCGAAGTCCTGTACGCCACGGGGGCGCGAATCTCGGAGGCCGTGGGCCTGGTCGTCGACGACCTCGACGAGGACTCCGGGTGCCTGCGCCTTTTCGGCAAGGGCCGCAAGGAGCGAGTCGTGCCCGTGGGCCAGTACGCCTGGGACGCCCTGGAGGCGTATCTGGTCCGAGGCAGACCCGAGCTGGCCGCCCGGGGCGGGGGGGCGCCGCAGGTCTTCCTCAACACCCTGGGCAGGCCCTTGTCGCGCCAGTCCGCCTGGGGCGCGCTCCGGCACGCCGCCGAGCGCGCCGGACTGACCGGCGCGGGCGAGGGCGGTGCCGATCATGCCGGTGATGGTGCTGGCGACGCGGACGCCCTGGAGGAGCTGCGCATCTCGCCCCACACCCTGCGTCATTCCTTCGCCACCCACCTGCTCGCAGGAGGCGCCGATGTTCGCGTGGTTCAGGAGATGCTCGGTCATGCCTCGGTGACGACCACCCAGATCTACACGAAGGTCACCGTCGACCACCTCCGGGAGGTCTATGCCACCAGCCACCCGCGCGCCCGCGGCTGATGAGACGTCACCGTCTCCTCCGCCGAGCGCGCGCCCGACCCGGTCCACGATCCGGCTATGGACACGCCCGCCACGGCTTACGAGCGGTTATCGACTAGGCTGCCGATGTGAGTGAGTCCAACCAGCCCGGCATGACCGACCAGTACTCCTCCGCGGATGAGCATGAGGAGAAGGTCTTCCCTGTCCCCGCGCCGCTGGAATCGCATGGCCCTGCGCGCGTGATCTCCATGTGCAACCAGAAGGGCGGGGTCGGCAAGACGACCACCACCATCAATCTCGGAGCGGCCCTGGCCGAGTGCGGTCGCCGGATTCTCGTCGTCGACTTCGATCCCCAGGGTGCCGCCAGCGCGGGTCTGGGCATCAACGCCCACGAGCTGGAGTCCACCGTCTACAGCCTGCTGGTCTCCGCCAGCCCGGATGTGCGCTCCATCATCCATCCCACATGCGTCGAGGGCCTGGACATCGTCCCGGCCAACATCGACCTGTCCGCCGCGGAGGTCCAGCTCGTCAACGAGGTCGCCCGCGAGCAGGCCCTGACCAGGGTCATCCGCCCGGTCATGGATGACTACGACGCCATCCTGGTGGACTGCCAGCCCTCTCTGGGACTGCTGACCATCAACGCTCTGACCGCCTCCCACGGCGTCATCATCCCGCTCGAGACCGAGTTCTTCGCTCTGCGCGGGGTCGCCCTGCTGGTGGAGACCGTGGACCGGGTTCGCGATCGTCTCAACCCCCGTCTGCAGATCGATGGAATTCTGGCCACCATGGTCGATCACCGCACCCTGCACTCCCGGGAGGTTCTCGAGCGTCTGGAGGACGCCTTCGGGGATCAGCTCTACGACACGCAGATCCGCAGGACCATCAAGTTCCCCGACGCCACCGTCGCCAGTGAGCCGATCACGAGCTATGCCCCGACCCATCCCGGTGCCGAGGCCTATCGTCGGCTCGCCAGGGAGGTCATCGCCCGCGGCAATGTCGCCTGAGGCGGACCCTGCGGTTCCAGCGGAAGCGGCAACCGTCCCGGGTACCGGAGCCGTGGACGGCGAGGAGGGCGCGACAACGCGCGTTCCCGGTTTCTCCGTCACCCTGCCCCAGTTCGAGGGACCCTTCGACCTGCTTCTGAGCCTGATCGCGCGCCGCCGCCTCGACGTGACCGAGCTCGCCCTGGCCGAGGTCACCGACGAGTTCATCGCGCATATGCGTTCCGATTGGGACCTGGGGCGGGCCAGCGAGTTCCTCGTCGTGGCATCGACTCTCCTGGCCCTCAAGGCCCATCGCCTTCTGCCACACGACTCCGAGGACGAGGAGGAGGACCTGGATCTCCTCGAGGCGAGGGATCTCCTGTTCGCAAGGCTGCTGCAGTACCGGGCCTACAAGCAGGCCGCCCGGCAGCTGTCCGACATGGCTTCCGCCGCCTCGCACAGCCATCCCCGCGTCGTCGGCCCGGCCCCCGAGCTCGCCGCGCTGCTGCCCCGGCTCGTGGCCACGGTCGACGCCACCGAGTTCGTCCATCTGGCGGCGCGCGCCTTCGCCCGCCCCGCGGAGCCCGGCATCCAGACCGTCCACCTTCACGAGCAGGTGCCCGTGGGCGAGCAGCTGAGTCTGATCGCGCTGCGCCTGCGGAGGCACGGCACCCTGACCTTCAGCGGCCTCATCGCCGATGCCGAGCGCACACCCGTTGTCGTGGCCCGCTTCCTGGCCCTTCTCATCCTGCATCGCCAGGGCAGTGTGAATCTCGACCAGACCGAGCCGATGAGGGAGATCACCGTGGCGTGGTGCGGCGGTCAGGACGATCCGGCGGGCATCATGTCCCCGGACATCGAGGAGGAGTTCGAATGAGTCGGAGCTCGCCCGCCCGGCAGGGGGATCAGCAGGGAGAATCGAGCATCGTGCCCGGAGACCGCCTGCGGTCCGCGGCCGAGGCGATCCTCGTCGTGGCCGATGAACCCGTCACCACCGCAGCGCTGTCCGAGGCTCTCGGACTGGAGGAGACCGCGACCGAGGAGCTCCTGGAGTCCCTGGCCGTGGAGTACAGCGGGCACGACGGCACCGGGCGGTCCCGGGGCTTCGTGCTGCGCCGCGCGGCGGGAGGATGGAGGCTCGCCTCGGCGCCGGAGTTCTCCGAGATCGTCGAGCGCTTCGTCGTCGGCGGGGCGACGGCCCGCCTGTCCCAGGCGGCTCTGGAGACCCTCGCCGTCATCGCCTACCGTCAGCCGGTCACCCGCGGTCGCGTCTCCGCCATCCGCGGCGTCAACGTTGATGGTGTCGTGCGCACCCTGCAGGCGCGCGGGCTCATCGAGGAGACCGGCACCGAGCCCAGCGGCGCGATCCTGTATCGCACGACCGGCGAGTTCCTGGAGTACCTGGGCGTGAACTCCTTGGAGGACCTGCCGCCCCTGGCCCCCTACCTGCCCGACGCCACGGTTCTGGACGACATTGAGAATGAGACGATCGAGAGGAGCCCGCGGTGAACGGCGATGAGCTCGACTTGACCGATCAGGAGTTCTACGACGAGGACGACCTGGAGGAGCCGGCGGAGCCGGGCCGGACCACCGGCGCCGAGGCGCCGGACGAGGATGCCGATCGTATCGCCGCCCGGCGCCACGCGGTCCGCGGTGGAGGCGACGACCCGCACGTCGCCGACGGCGAGCGCCTCCAGAAGGTGCTGGCCCGCGCCGGCCTCGGCTCGCGGCGCGCATGCGAGGCGCTCATCGCCTCGGGCCGGGTCAGTGTGGGCGGGGTGACCGTCACCGGGGCCGGGGTGCGGGTCGATCCCGCGACCCAGGAGATCCGGGTCGACGGCGCCCGCGTTCTGACCGACCCCGACGTCGTCACCGTCATGCTGCACAAGCCCGCCGGCATGGTCACGACCATGGAGGACCCGGGGGGACGTCCCACCGTCGGCGAGCAGGGGGCCCGTTGGGTGACCGAGCACGCCGATGAGCTGGAGTCTCCCGAGTCCATCAGGCTCGTGCACGTGGGGCGCCTGGACACCGAGACCGAGGGCCTGCTGCTGCTGTCCAACGACGGTGAGCTCGCGCACCGCCTCATGCACCCCAGCTATGAGATCGCCAAGACCTACGTGGCCATCGTGGAGGGTCGGGTGGAGCACTGGGTGCCGCGCAGGCTCAAGCGCGGTATCGAGCTCGACGACGGAGCGGTCCGTGCCGACCGCGTCGTCGTCAAGGACTCCGGACCCGCCGGCTCGATCGTCGAGATCACGCTCCACTCCGGCAGGAACCGCGTTGTGCGGCGCATGCTGGCCGCCGTCGATCACCCGGTGGTGCGTCTGGCCCGCACGCGGCTCGGGCCGTTGACGCTCGGCTCCCTGCGTCCGGGGCGGACACGGCGGCTCACCGGTGAGGAGATCACGGCCCTGCAGAGCGAGGTCGGGCTGTGAGCGGCCCCGACCGTCCCTCCGCCGGCACGCCCGCGTTCTCGACCCGAGGACCGATCCTCGTCGTGGGCACCGGCCTGCTGGGCACCTCCCTGGCCCTGGCCCTGACCGCCGCCGGCATCGAGGTGCACCTGTCCGACACCTCGCCCACATCTCTGGCCCTGGCCCGCGACATGGGGGCCGGGAGCGCGCGGACCGGTGATGATGCCGAACCGCGCATCGTCGTGGTCGCCACGCCGCCCGATGTCGCCGCGAGCGTCGTCCTGCGCGAGCTGGACCGCCATCCGGGTGCCGTGGTCACCGATGTCGCGTCCGTCAAGGACCGCGTCGCCGCCGAGGTCCGGGCTCGCGGGGGAGACGTCCGCCGTTACGTCGGCTCTCACCCGATGGCCGGGCGCGAGCGCTCCGGTGCCGCGGCAGCGGACTCCGATCTGTTCGCCGGGCGCCCCTGGGTGATCGTGGGGGAGGGATCCGACCCGGCCGCCGAGCTGGTGGTTCGCAATCTCGCTGTCGACGTCGGCGCCACCCCCGTGCGCATGACCGCCGCCGAGCACGACGCCGCGGTGGCGGCCGTCTCGCACATCCCCCAGCTGCTCAGCTCACTGCTCGCCGCGCGGCTGGAGCCCCTGCCCGAGGCCGCCCTGGCCCTGGCCGGGCAGGGGCTGCGCGACGCCACGCGCATCGCCGCCTCCGACCCGCGCCTGTGGGCGGCGATCGTCGTCGGCAATGCCGGACCGGTGACGGAGCTGCTGCGTGCCGTGCGCACCGACCTCGACGCTCTCATCGAGGGCATCTCCGCCGCCGCTCCGCCCCCCGGGTCCCCCGGGTACTCCGCTCCCGGCGGCGCCGGGGCCATCGCCCCGGGTGCGGTGGGCGCCGTCACCGACGTCATGAGCCGGGGCAATGCCGGAAGGGCGCGCATCCCCGGCAAGCACGGCGGAGCGCCGCGCCGCTATGCCGAGGTCCAGGTCCTCGTCCCGGACTCCGCCGGCGAGCTCGGGCGTCTCTTCTCCGATGTGGGAGAGGCCGGAGTCAACATCGAGGACTTCTCCCTGGAGCACTCGGCCGGACAGCGCGCGGGGCTCGCCATGCTCTCCGTCCGGCCATCATCGGCCCAGGACCTCCAGGAGGCACTGGATGCGAGGGGCTGGCGGGTCGTCTCCGGGTAGGATCCCGCCCTGGTCGGCCTCGTCCGGTCCTCGCGGAGGCGGCGCTCCCGGTCCTCGGCGCGCCGCGGCGAGTCACTGCGACGCCGGGGCGATCGGGCGCGACGGGTGCTGCGATCGCTCGCCGTCGTGCGCGATCTCATGGCAACGGTGTGTCGGGGGCGAGCGCCGCGTGTGGGAACCTTGGACGGGCTCATCGAGATCTGGAGGAAGCACATGGGAATCGTCGTCGCGATCGACGGGCCGAGCGGATCGGGCAAATCGACCGTCTCGAAGCGCGTCGCCTCCCGGCTCGGCCTGGCCTACCTCGACACCGGCGCCATGTACCGGGCCGCCGCCTGGTGGTGCGAGCACGAGGGCATCGACCTCGATCGCGCGGACGCCGTGGCGCGGGCGGTCGAGGCCATGCCCCTGGAGATGGGGCTGGATCCCGAGTCCCCGAGCGTCGTGTGCGGCGGGGAGGACGTCACCACAGCCATCCGCGACCCCCGCATCGCCACCGTCGTCTCCAGGGTCGCCACCAACCTCGACGTTCGCGCCGAGCTCGCCCGCCTCCAGCGCGAGCTCATCCACGCCGAGGCCACGGGCCTGCCCGGCGCCTTCTCCGACGGCGCCGGCGTCGTGGCCGAGGGCCGCGACATCACCACCGTCATCGCGCCCAACGCGGACGCGCGTCTGCTCGTCACCGCCAGCCAGGAGGCTCGACTCACCCGTCGCGCCGCCGATCTGGAGGCCGCGGGCAAGAGCGTCGACGCCGCCGCCCTGCGCGACCAAGTGCTCCGCAGGGATCGGGACGACGCCACCGTCTCCCAGTTCCTCACCGCTCCGGACGGCGTCACCCTCGTGGACACCTCCGACATGGATCTGCCGGAGACCGTCGAGCACGTCATCGCCCTGATCGAGAAGTCCCTCGATGAGGCCGCTGAGCGCGACCGCCGGGACGCGCTGCGCGCCGAGGCCCTGCGCGGGGGCCTGTCCGACTACGAGCTCGAGGAGGAGGACCTCGCCCTGCTGGACGGTCGGGCCGCCCCGGCCGCGGACTCCGTCCCGGAGGCCGGGCTGCCCGTCCTCGCTGTCGTCGGTCGGCCCAATGTCGGGAAGTCCACCCTGGTCAACCGGGTCCTGGGGCGTCGTGCGGCCGTGGTCCAAGACACTCCGGGCGTGACTCGCGATCGTGTCTCCTATCCTGCGGAGTGGGCGGGTCGCCGGTTCACCATCGTGGACACCGGCGGCTGGGAGACCGACGTGGCCGGGATGGACGCCGCCGTCGCCTCCCAGGCCGAGGCGGCCGTGGCCATGTCCGACGCCGTGGTGCTCGTCGTCGATGCCCGGGTCGGCATCACCGAGACCGACGCCCGAGTCGTGCGCCTGCTGCGCAGGTCCGGCAAGCCCGTCGTGCTGGCCGCCAACAAGGTGGACTCACCGGCCCAGGAGGGTGACGCCGCCGCCCTGTGGAACCTGGGGCTCGGCGAGCCGTACCCGGTCTCGGCGTTGCACGGGCGCGGCAGCGGCGAGGTTCTGGACGCGGCCATGAGCATCCTTCCCGAGGTCTCGGCCGTCGCGGGACCGGGGCCCGAGGACGGCCTTCACCGCATCGCCCTGGTGGGACGACCCAATGTCGGCAAGTCCTCCCTCCTCAACGCCATAGCCGGACGGGCGCGCGTGGTGGTCGATGATGCCGCCGGCACGACTCGCGATCCGGTTGACGAGGTCCTGGAGCTCGATGGGCGGACATGGGTCTTCGTGGACACCGCCGGCGTTCGTCGGCGTGTGCGGCAGGCTCGTGGCGCCGACTACTACGCCGTCCTGCGCACCCGGGGCGCCATAGAGAAGGCGGAGGTCGCCGTCGTCCTGCTGGACGCCTCCGAGCCGATCACCGAGCAGGACGTGCGGGTGATCCAGCAGGTGGTGGATGCCGGTCGCGCCCTCGTCCTGGTCAACAACAAGTGGGACCTGGTGGACGAGGAGCGCCGGAAGCTGCTGGCCCGGGAGAGCGAGCACGACCTGGCGCACGTGTCCTGGGCGCCGCGCATCAACCTCGCGGCGCGCACGGGCTGGCACACCAATCGTCTCGCACGGGCCCTGGACTCCGCCCTCGAGGGGTGGACCACGCGGATCCCGACCGGCCGGCTCAACGCCTTTCTCGGTGAGCTGCAATCCGCGACGCCGCACCCGCTGCGCGGCGGCAAGCAGCCCCGCATCCTCTTCGCCACCCAGGCGCAGACGGCACCGCCACGCATCGTCGTGTTCTCAACCGGTTTCCTGGATGCCGGATATCGCCGCTTCATCGAGCGGCGCCTGCGTGAGGAGTTCGGTTTCGTCGGCACACCCCTTCAGATCGGAGTGCGCGTGCGGGAGAAGCGCAAACGGCGCTGAGGGGAGCCGCAGCGTGCATCGAGAAACTGCATCTTGATGCTGCGGTCCTGTCCCCGGTCCAGCTCCGGGGTGAGCGGACTGCCCCAGCCGGCGCAGCGGCTCCGGGAGGATCCGTCTCTCACCGTTGCGTATATGGCCGCAGAGCTCGGAGACGCCGACCGCGCCCACCTGACGGCCGACTTCCGACAAGTCCTGGGCCTCCCACCGAGCCCGTACCGGCAGCAGAGCATCAGCGATCGTCAGGATCTCAGCGACCGGTAGTGGGCTCGGACCTCGGGGGAGAACCTCTCAATCGCGTAGCGCAGCATCGTTCGCGGCATGCGCGCGGCGTGCCGGTCCAGGAAGACGACCAGGGCCCGCTCGTCAACGCGCTTGCCCGCCTCCCGCAGCATCCAGCCCACCGCCTTGTGGATGAGATCATGAGGATCATCGAGCAGCCGCCGGGCGACGGCGTAGGTCGGCCAGTCGGTGCCGGCCCGGGTGGTTGCGAAGGTGGACATGATCGCCACCCGCCGCTCCCACACATTGCTGCTCGCGATGAGATCGTTGATCCGGGAGGGCAGCCCTGGCGATCCCGCGAGGGGGACCAGGAGCCAGGCCCCTACGAGGTGCTCGGCCGAGGTGTCCACCAGGTCCCAGTTGTTGACCAGGCCCCGGCCGACCCAGTCCAGGTATTTCCGCCCCAGCCCCCCGCGCCTGGCCACTGCCTCCTGGACAGCCTGCGAACCGGGATCTCGCCGCGCCCGCCTCGAGTCCAGCAGACGGCTGATCCGCTTGACCCGAGTGACGGCGACGCACAGCGCGGCCATCCGCTCCTCGTGCCAGGGACTGGCCGCCAGGCGCTCCAGCTCGTCGTCGTCGAGGACGGCGCGCTTGGCAATGGCGCGTACCTGCGGGACGGGCACGCCGTGGAAGCGGTCGCCCTCCCCGTAGCCGCCGGGCACGGCGCGCAGGTAGCGGGCCACCTGAGCCGCCTTGGACTCGTCGGACAGCTCGACCAGGGCGGCGCGCACGGCGTCGGCGGAGGCGAGAACCGCCTGGCTTCCCGCCGGCGCTTCAGGAACCATCATTGAGGACCCCGCAATCCTGAGAACGGTTGGCGCCGGAGGGTGGCGCACGATGGCGACTCCCATAGACTGTAGCCATGCTGAATCCGGTTGACCCCACCACCACGCCCGCCTGGAAGCGGCTCACCGAGCTCCACGAATCACTCACTCCCGACCTGCGCGCCTGGTTCGCCGACGATCCCGAGCGCGCCGAGCGGTTCTCCTACGAGCTGGGGGACCTCTACGTCGACCTGTCCAAGAACCTGCTGATCGACGACGTCCGCGACGCCCTGGCCGAGCTGGCCACCCAGGTGGATGTCCCGGGCCGCCGCGACGCCATGTACGCCGGCGAGCACATCAACATCACCGAGGACCGCGCCGTCCTCCACACGGCCCTGCGCCGCCCCGCAACCGATTCCCTGACCGTGGACGGGCAGGACGTCGTCGCCGACGTCCACGAGGTCCTGGAGAGGATCTACGCCTTCGCCCGCCGCGTGCGCTCGGGGGAGTGGACCGGCATCACCGGCAAGCCCATCAAGACGGTGGTCAACATCGGCATCGGCGGCTCCGACCTGGGGCCGGTCATGGTCTACGAGGCCCTCAAGCCGTATGTGCAGAAGGGCCTGCAGTGCCGCTTCATCTCCAACATCGACCCCACCGACTGCGCGGAGAAGGTCGCGGATCTCGACCCCGAGACGACCCTGTTCATCATCGCCTCCAAGACATTCACCACCCTGGAGACCCTCACCAACGCCCGCATGGCCCGCGACTGGTTCCTCGGAGCGCTCGCCGAGCGCGGCATCGGCACGGACGACGCCATCGCCAAGCACTTCGTGGCCGTGTCCACCGCCCTGGACAAGGTCGCCGAGTTCGGCATCGACCCGTCCAACGCCTTCGGCTTCTGGAACTGGGTGGGCGGGCGCTACTCGGTGGACTCCGCCGTCGGCACCGTGCTCGCCGTGGCCATCGGCCCGGAGAGCTTCGCCGACTTCCTCTCCGGATTCCACACCGTCGACGAGCACTTCGCCACCAGGGCCCCGGCCGAGAACGTCCCCATGCTCATGGGCCTGCTCAATGTCTGGTACGTCAACTTCTACAAGGCGGACTCGCACGCCATCCTGCCCTACGCCCAGGACCTGCACCGCTTCCCGGCCTACCTCCAGCAGCTCACCATGGAGTCCAACGGCAAGTCCGTGCGCTGGGACGGGACCCCGGTGCGCACCGAGACCGGTGAGATCTTCTGGGGCGAGCCCGGTACCAACGGCCAGCACGCCTTCTACCAGCTCATCCACCAGGGCACCCGGCTCATCCCCGCGGACTTCATCGCCGTCGCCGACCCTGCGTATCCGGTCAAGGACGGGGAGGCGGACGTCCACGAGCTGTTCCTGTCCAACTACCTGGCGCAGACGGCCGCCCTCGCCTTCGGCAAGACCGAGGAGGAGGTGCGTGCCGAGGGCACGGCCGAGGCGATCGTCCCGGCCCGCGTCTTCGCCGGCAACAAGCCGACCACCTCGATCCTCGCCCCGGCACTGACTCCCGCGGTCGTCGGCCAGCTCATCGCCCTCTACGAGCACATCACCTTCACCGAGGGCATCGTGTGGGGCATCGACTCCTTCGACCAGTGGGGCGTCGAGCTCGGCAAGAAGCTGGCCCTGGAGATCGCCCCGGCGGTCCAGGGCGATACCGCGGCTCTCGATGCCCAGGACTCCTCGACCCGGCGGCTGATCCGTCGCTACCGGGAGCTGCGGCACTGAGCACCATGCCCGGACGGGTTGCGGGCGGCGCGTCCCGAGCCGGCTCCCACGGCCCCGGGCCGGAGGAGTCGGTGATCGCGGACGAGCGCCTGCGGCCGCTGTCGACGGCGGAGAGGAATCGGTACTCCCGCAATATCCTCGTCCCCGAGGTGGGTGCGGCGGGGCAGCGGCGCATCCGGGCCGCCCGCGTCATGCTCGTGGGAGCGGGCGCGCTGGGGTCTCCCGCTGCCCTCTATCTGGCGGCCGCAGGGGTGGGCTCCCTCGGCATCATCGACGACGACGACGTGGACGTGACCAACCTGCAGCGTCAGGTCCTCCATACGATGCCGGACGTGGGCCTGGCGAAGGTCGAGTCGGCGCGCCGCGCCGTGAAGGACCTCAATCCGGACGTCGAGGTCGTCGCGCATCGGGAGGCTCTGACGAGCAGGAATGCGCTGGAGGTGCTCGAGGGCTGGGACGTGGTCATCGACGGGACCGACAACTTCCCGACGCGCTACCTGGTCAACGACGCCTGCGTCATGCTCGGCACCCCGCTCGTGCACGGAGCCGTCTTCCGCTCCGACGGGCAGGTCGCGGTCTTCGACGCCCGGCGCGGCCCCTGCTACCGCTGCGTGCACCCGACACCACCCGATCCGGGGGCGGTGCCCTCGTGCGCGGAGGGCGGGGTGCTGGGCGTCATGCCGGGGATCGTCGGGACCATGCAGGCCGCCGAGGCCCTCAAGCTCGTCGTCGGTGGCGCCCGGCCGCTCATCGGCCGCATGATGCTGTTCAATGTCTGGGCCGGGCGGGGGAGCGAGCTGACGATCCGTAAGAATCCGACCTGCCCCGTGTGCGGCTCCGAACCCACCATCACCGGACTCATCGACGACGAGGTCCTCTGCGGCGTCACAGGGACGCCGGATACTCCCGATGGTCATATCGACGGCCGGAAAGGACGCACCATGAACGAGATGACGGCGACCGAGTTGCGCGCGCGGATCGCCGCGGGCCGGCTGCCGGGAGGCGCCTACACGCTGCTGGATGTGCGCGAGCCCGACGAAGTCGAGGCCGATGCCATTGCCGGCTCGCTGCGGATCCCGCTGGGGGAGGTTGTGGAGCGCATGGACGAGCTGGACCCGGGCCGGGAGACGATCGTCCACTGCGCCGCGGGAGTGCGCTCCGCGCGCGCTATCGAGGCGCTGACCGCGGCCGGCTACACGGGAGCGCTCACCAATCTGGCCGGCGGCATGAGGGCCTGGAACGAGAGCGCCTGAACCTCGAGATCGGTTCAGTTCCGCGTCGAGATCGCTCCTTCCGGGCGGCCCCGGCAGAGGGCCGATCCTGGCGCGGACGAGTCTGCTTTCTCACGGTGAGTGGCGTCACCGCCAGACGATTTCGGGAGCAGGGTGCTCATGGGCTAAGGTTCTGATCGTTGCCGGCGCCGAGCCGCCGGGCGACGGGCTGTGGCGCAGCTTGGTAGCGCACTTGACTGGGGGTCAAGGGGTCGTGGGTTCAAATCCCGCCAGCCCGACCATTAAGTCCACACTCAAACCCGCGTCATGGTGAATCCATGATGCGGGTTTTTCTCCGACTCCAGCCCGACGGGTGAGGCATCACCAAGCCTCTCGTCTGACCGCACCGAGTCGCCCACCTCCCGCATGACGTACCGCCACGCCTCCTCCCAACAGTTTGAGTGCGGCAGCCAGAGGCCGACGGCGAAGCCCGGGTCGGGTCATTGTTTCCGGCCAGCCTTGCGTTTTTCCTGCCCGTTCCAGGGGGCGAGTTCGAGCGCCCCTGCTCGCTCCACGATCGTGGTCAGTGCGTCGAGCGTGGGTGAGTCGAACCTCCACCGCTGCCAGTAGAGCGGTACCTGCACGCTGCGATCAGGATGGAGTTTGACCAGCCGACCGGTCTCGAGATCATCGGAGATCTGCCCTTCCGGGAGCACACCCCATCCGAGCCCGAGGCGTGCGGCCATGAGGAACTCCCGGTTCGACGGGATGTAGTGGACTGGCGGCTGGTTCCGAACCGCCATCCGCCTCAGGTAGGAGTGCTGAAGATCATCCTTGATGTTGTAGCGCAGCATCGGCAGCGCGCCCAGGTCCACCTCCTCCTCCAGCCCCTCGATCAGGGAGGGCGCGCAGACCGACCAGTACACCATCGCGCCCAGTTCTTCCACGGAGCATCCGGGCGCCGGAGCGTTGGAGGTCGTGACCGCGGCCATCACTCGACCCTCCCTGAGCAGCGTCTCGGTGTGGTCCTGGTCCTCGACATGGAGGTCGAGCAGCAGTGAGCGCTCCGCTGCGATCTGCGCGACGACCGGTTGGAACCACGTCGAGATGGAGTCCGCGTTGATCGCCAGGGAAACGCGTGTCATCTCGACGTTCTCGGTCTGCAAGTTCTCGACTGCGATCAAGTGTTCGGCGTCGGAATTGAGGAGGGCGACCTGCCGGGCGAGGCCGAGAATGATCCGGCCAGGAGCCGTGGGCTCGACAGGCCGTGATCGCTGCACCAGGACGAGACCCGCTTCGCGCTCCAGCGCACCGATCCGCTGGCTCAGAGCGGACTGCGTAATCCTCAACGTCGAAGCGGCGACCTCGAAGGAGCCGGACTCGCAGACGGCGCTGAGCGCCTCGAGATGCGAGGACTTGAACATAAGATTTCCTCACGGGAGGGAAGCAAAAATGACTTTCTTTCATGTTACCGGAGTCGTACCGTCCTGGCATGACAATGGTTTGGTCTTTCGTTCCAGTTGCTCTCGTCTTCGGGATCACCCCTGGGCCCGACGTCGCACTGGCGCTGCGCAGCTCGCTCGCTCACGGCATCGCACATGGAGTGGCCGTCGCCCTCGGAGCGGCCACAGGGTCGCTGGCGTGGGGGATCGCGGCGGCTGCGGGTGTCGCGACGTTCATCATCCGAATCCCGGCGGCCTTCGAGATCCTCCGCTGGGCGGGAGCGATCTATCTGGGCCTCCTCGGGATGCGGGCGATCATCACCGCAGGCGCGTGGCTCGCACCCGGGGACTCCGGGACATCGCCGGCGAGCGCACCCGTGCCGAAGGCGTTCTGGACAGGTCTGATCGCGGATCTCCTGAACCCGAAAATGGGGATCTTCTATCTTGCAGTGATCCCGCAGTTCATCCCTGAGGACGGGCCGGTATTCGCCTGGGCGATGGTTCTCATGGCGATCGAGTTCGTCATCGCGATCATCTGCCTGTCCACGTACGCGCTACTCGCATCCTCTGCGAGAAGGCTTCTCACCCGCGGCGCGGTCGCCACCTGGATGGAACGGGTCCTCGGCGCCGTGCTCCTGGGCCTCGGAGTCCGTGTCGCGATCGGATAACCGGTTCTTCGTACTCAGGGCGCGGTAGCCAGAATTGGGAACCGAGTCCTCGAGGACGCCGTCGGCGCTCACTCGTCGAACAGGCCCGCGAGCCTCCGCCGAGTCTCGTGCGCCCACGCGCTCGTCGAGACGATCCCCAGCAGGACGATCCCGACTCCGAGCCCGGTCACCAGGGCGAACATGCCGTGACTGGCCTGGAGGAGACTCATATCATCCGCTCGCGCCACGGAACCGGCCAGAGCCACGCCGAGCGCCACACCCACCTGCCGGGAGGCTCCCGCGATCCCCGAAGCGGCGCCCGACTGCGAGGGCGGGAGCCCCTCGACCGCCGTCGTCGAGATGGGCGGGTTGATGAAACCGAGGCCCGCGCCCGCTATCATCAGAACGACGACGAAGTACCACGTACTGGCATCCGCGCGCAGGAAGGTCAGCAGCAGACTCGACGCCGCGACGCAGGCCCCGCCGGTCACGAGCGCCGGTCGTGTTCCCCTGCTGGCGATGAGTCGGCCCGCAAGGGGTGAGCTCACGGCCAGGGCCACCGCCAGCGGCAGCAGAAGGGCTCCCGTCCCCAACGGCGTGTATCCGAAGGGGCCCTGCAGGAGCAGCGAGAAGAGGAAGAGGAAGCTCCCCTGAGCGGTGGAGACCGCGACGGCGATGATCACCGCGGCGCTGAAAGGGGCCGAGCCGAAGAAGCGGATGTCGACGACCGGGTCCGTCACCCGCCTCTCGACGGCGATGAATGCGATCAGGCCCAGCATCGCCAGAACCATCAGGCCGAGTACGAGCGGCGAGTCCCAGCCCCTTTCCGGCCCCTCGATCAGGGCTCCCACCGTCCCGCCGAGGAAGGCCATGATGAGCAGCTGGCCGGCCGGATCGAGGCGGCGGGGTCTGGCCGCCCTCGACTCCGGTACGAACACCACGGTCGCCACGAGAGCCGCCGTGCAGACGGGCACATTCATCCAGAAAGTCGCCTCCCAGCCGAAGGACTCGGTGAGAAACCCTCCCAGGAGCGGACCGGACCCCAACGAGATGCCGATGACGGCGCCCCACACCCCGATGGCGCGAGCGCGTTCGGCCGGATCGGTATAGGTGGCCGAGATGATCGACAGCGCCACCGGCGTGAGCAGAACTCCTCCCACCGCCTGCAGCCCCCGCCCCACGATGAGCCAGAGGACGGAGGGTGCCAGGGCGCAGAAGGAGGACGTCACGGCGAACAGGCCCAGCCCGAGGATGAATGCCTTCTTGCGGCCGAACCGGTCCGCGAGCGACCCACTGGCCAGTAGGAGCGTGCCGAGAACGAGCGTGTAGGCGTCAACCAGCCACTGCAGCTGCGCGGCCGACGCGCCCAGGTCGGCACGGATCGAGGGCAGTGCGACATTGATGAGAGCCGCGTTCATCGAGGAGATGAAGAGGGCCGTGCAGCAGGTCAGCAGGACGATCGGCGGGCGTACGCGTCTCATTGATGCGGTCATTTACTCGAAGGTTCCCTCTATGACGGCCCGCTGGAGCACGTGCCCCTCGATGGCCCGGAGCAGGGCCCTGTGCCGAGAGCGTGCCGGAAGATCCAACCGCGCATCCAGCACGTATACGGTGAACCGATAGGTGTGTGTCTTGCCGCGCGGTGGCTTGGGCCCGCGATAACGATGCCACCCGTAGGCCAGGCCCTGGCGTGCGGAAAGAGAATCCACCTCCTTACCATGAGGAATTGCGGCCGGGATCCTGTCCGTCGGCTCGATGTTCCAGATCAGCCAATGGGCCATGGTCCCGAACAATGGGTGGGTCACATCCTCCAGAGTCACCGCCAACGAGACCCCACCAGGATCCCTCCCCTCAAGAACGATCTCCGGAGACTCGTCGCGCCCGCGCCCCGTCGCGTCCTCCTGAAAACGTCCGGAACTACCAATACTACGCAACAGGGCCTTCAGCCCATTCGTATCGTCAATGCTCATGATCGGACATCCTCGCTTTCCGCACTCGCGCTCACGCCGAATCCACGCTCGCTCAACAGCACAATATATTCTACCAACTGATCCAGGAGCTCCTTCTGCCGTTCGGCACTGATCCGAACCGGATTCGCCTGGATGGAAACGCTCACCCCGTCCCCGGGAACGATGAAGATCACGAGATCCCCACCGACCCGATCCGTCATGCGCATGTCATCGATGATCCGCCTGTCCATGAATGTGCCGCGCACGGAATCGGGGACCTCATAGGTCTCGATCGCGAGCCGTACGCACATGGCGTCCGGATCGCCCAGGTAGGGATCGAAGAAGTATGCGAACCTACCTCCTTCCAGCACCTCCTCCACTCGCCGACGCGCCAGATCCCCGACTGTCTCCCCACCGTTCCTGCGAACCCTGACGGGAACCGTGTTCACCAAGGGGCCGACCATGCTTCCGATGCCCCTTATGGCCGCAGGCCGGTCGGAAACCACAGTCGCCATGGTCACATCATCACAGCCGCAAGCGCGCGCAATCGCCAATCCGACGAGCACTTGAAGAGCGGCACTGACAGTGACGTTCTCGGCAGCACTCAGATCCTCGATGCGCTGCATGACCGAGCCTCTGACCGAGGTCCTGATCTCACGAAGGCTCACGAGGCTGTCCTCGATCCTTCCGCCATCATCGAACAGCGACACCGTCTCGTAGCCCGCGAGATAATCCTCCCAGTAGCTCAGCGCCTCCCTCTCGACATCCGGTCTTGAATTGAATCTGATATATTCGCCGAACCCACCGGCGCCCTCGCGCTCAAGAGACTCCGGCGCGCGAAGCATCTCAATGAGCTCCGAGAGCAGCGTCATGCGGCTCCACCCATCCAGGATCAGATGAGAGTTCGACCAGATCACGAAGTGATCGTCAGGACTCACCCTCAATATTTCCACACGAGTCAGCGGCTGTCCCGGATCACGATATCCGAGAGCGGCGTCAACCAGAGTCCTGGACTCGAGGTAGTTCCCGATCTCGTCGGCTGACAGGTTTCCAATATCGGTAAGAGTGATCGGTATGCGAGCATCCTTCAGCACCACCTGGACCGGGACCGCATCGCCCACCGGTGTCACAACGGTACGTAATGCGGAATGCCGGCGAGCCAGTCGTCCCGATGCCTCCTCGATCTTCGTCGCGTCCAGTGGCCCCCTGACGCGGAAAGCGCGTGAATGATAATACGGTTGAATGGTTCGAGGCGTGCGGCAGGAGTCTCGCCACATCGTCCTCTGGCACGGCGACATCGGAAGAATGTCATCCACGTCGGTGGACCTACGTTCCCCTGGAAGGCCGTCCACCAGAGCCTCGAACTGATCTTGTGGAAGATCCAGGCCGGAGAAGTCGGACGCGGTCTTCTCGGCATGAGCGGGATCCGAGCAGTATCGGACCAGCTCGGCCGCATCCCTCTCGAATTCCATGAGCAGTCGGCGGACGCCACCCTCGTCGATCTCCCCGGAAGAGAATGTCGCTCGGATGGAGAGACCCTCGCCGACTGAGATCGCGTCGATCGTCAATGCGTACTGAAGCGGAGAATCGGGATCCCGCCACTCCCCGGTATCATAGGGGAGAGGGGTCAGCCCCCCGGACCCGTGCCCGCCCGATCTCCAGTCTCCGAGGAAGTTGATGCAGACGACGGGCTCGGACGGTCCCGCGGGGACCTTCCTGCTGTACCGCAAATAGTTATACGAGGCACCCAGTGAAGGAACTCCTCGCATTGTCTCCTTTGCTTGAACAATACGATCGCGAACATCCTCGGCACTACCGTCCACGTGGATGGGATAAGAAGAGGTGAACCAGCCCACCGCGCCTGACGGATCGCCCAGCGATTCGTCGGAGAATCTCCCATGAGACTCAATGCAAATGTCGAAATCCGAAACTCCCAGCAGATCCGAGAGGGGCCTGCTCAGTGCTGCGACGATCAGTTCGCCGGTATTGGTTGACAGGCATGAGTTGGCGTCCGTCAATATGGACTGCGCCGCACCCCCGTCGAACGTCCTGCGCACCACCGTCGCGTCGCGCTGCGATCCGTGATCCGATGAAGGGCCTCCGGCCCCCGACTCCGCCTGCGCGCCCCAGTAGGCCAGATCGATGTCATCGCCCCAGGCGCTGCTCATGCGCTCGACCCATGCCGGGTAGGGCGTCCGGACGGCCGGAAGGCGCGCCCCCGGATCCTCGATGAGCGCCGAGAGCTCTTCGCAGATGATGCGCCAGGATACGCCATCGACCACCAGGTGGTGGATCGCGACCACCAGGACCTGCTCGCCGTCGCTCTCGATCAGGCAGTACGAGAGGTTCAGCGCACGACGCGGACATATGTCGCGGTGGAGGCGGTCCGCCACCTCTTGAATGAGGTCGGGTGCGATCTCACCCGATACCCTCAAGGAATCGGAGGTGATGTGAGCCGAAGGGGTCGTGTCGCCATCGATCACGAGGCTGAGGCCGTCGTCCTGGCCCGACAGCACGGCGCGAACTCTCAGCATGTCGTGCCGCTCCACCAGGCGCTCGAATCCGAGAGCCAGCGCGTCATCATCGACATGCGCATCGACGTGGAACGCGAAGGCCTGATTCCAATGATCCCAGTACCCGACCCGCTCCATCCACCGGGAGATCATCGGGCCGCACGGCACCGGGCCGACATGCCGCTCAGGTTCCGTCTCGATCTCGGAGGACTCGGCAGACGTCTGCGCGAGCCTACGGACCGTCCCGCCGTTCAGGATCTCGGCGACCTCCGCCTCGACACCGATGGCGCGGAGCCGTCCGGCGATCTGCATCGCCTGGATCGAATCGCCCCCCAGGCTCAGGAACTCCTCATCGACACCGCACTCATGATCAAGAGCAAGCACATCGCGCCAGATGCTCAGGATCCGCATCTCCAGATCGTTGGATGGGCCGTGACCCGACTGCGTCCCGCCCGCACGCCGTGGTTCCGGCAGCGCCGCGCGGTCGACCTTGCCGTTGGCCGTGAGAGGAATCTCGTCGATCTCCACGAACCATGCCGGAACCATGTATGAGGGAAGCAGTCGTGATGCTTCTGAGCGCGCAGACTCCTCATCGAACTCGGGATCGGTCGTGCAGTACGCGGCCAGTTTCACTCCGGTCGTCGTCTCGATCGGAACCACGACAGCCTCATGCACGTGCCCGGTCTTGAGGACCGCGGTCTCCACTTCGTGCGTGTCCACGCGGTATCCGTGAACCTTGACCTGGTCGTCGACTCGTCCCAGGTACTCCACGCCGATGCCGGGCAGGAGCCTGCCGCGATCTCCTGTGCGGTACGCGGGGGAGCCGTCCGCCGGGAAGTCGACGAACGACCGAGCCGTGAGCTCGTCGTCGTTCACGTATCCCGCACCGACGGCCGCGCCACTGACGACGATTTCGCCGGCGACTCCGGCGGGCTGCGGTTTCAGATCATCGTTCGTGATATACACCTTGGTGCCGGCGACCGGCGTCCCGATGATGGATCTTCCCCGCCGGAACGCGTCCCGATGGGCCTCATAATATCCGGCCAACGACCCGATCGTCGTCTCCGTGGGCCCATAGTGATTCATCACCCGTGTCGATGGCAGGATCTCCTTCAGAGACTCGACGTCGTCGACGCGCAGACGCTCACCCCCGAGCACGACGAGTCGGAGCGCGGCAAGATCGAATTGTTCGCGTCGGAGCTCGTCCACCACGAGGGAGAAGAGCGAAGGAGTCATCTTGATGAATGTGATCCGTTCGTCCGCGATGTACCGCAGCAGTTTCGAGGTGTCCCTGTACGTGGATTTCGGGATCACATGCAGGCAGGCGCCGCAGGACAACGCTCCAAGAACACCCGAGTAGCCGAGGTCGAAAGCCATTGAGGATACCAGTAGCGCATTGTCCGCCGGCGACAGCTCCGCGAGCTCCACGAACCACGACAAGTAGTTGGCAACATTGGCCCGGGTCACCTTGACGCCCTTCGGACGGCCTGTGGAACCCGATGTGTATATCACATACGCCACGTCGTCGGGCGTCTCATCGGGGAGATCCGGCAGGGCGGGGGAGGAGCCGGTATCGCAGGCGCTCTCCAGAGGAAGACGGGGGAGCCCGAGACGCATGACGACCTCATCGTCATCCGGGCCCGCCATGACAGCGGCGGGCTCTCCATCAGTGAGGATCGCTGAAAGCCGTGACTCCGGACTGTCCGGATCCAGCGGGACGAAGCCCACACTCGCCTTGATGCATGCCAGCATGCCGATAATGCAGTCGATCGAGGGACGAACGATCATCCCGACGAGTTTCTCGCGGCCGATATGGTCCAGCACCCGGCCGGCCAGTCGTTCCGCATGGGCGTCGAGCTCGCCGTACGTCATCGACCGGCCGCCCTGCGTCAACGCACTCTCATCCCGGTGTGCTGTCACGACCCGAGTGAGAAGATCCGATAGCGACGGCGCAGCGGCCTCCCCCGCCGGCGTCGGGCCCGCGAGCATCGACGCCGGGCTCTGCTCCAGCACGTCGTCGACGAGG
This sequence comes from Actinomyces gerencseriae DSM 6844, assembly GCF_000429265.1. Classification (GTDB taxonomy): domain Bacteria; phylum Actinomycetota; class Actinomycetes; order Actinomycetales; family Actinomycetaceae; genus Actinomyces; species Actinomyces gerencseriae. Next base: position 82,402 of record NZ_AUBN01000010.1, on the reverse strand, counting down.
TCCGCGAGCAGCAGGCGACGTGATCCGCGCAGGCGACCCACGACGTCCGCGACCGTTGACAGGGCGGCTTCGGCCTCCGGCGCGTCGCATGATCCCGCGGGGGCTCGAAGGGTCAACCGATACCCTTCGACCGTCTTCGAGATGTCGAGCCAGCATCGGGGGCGCCCGCCGACGCCCGCCTCGTCCGCGCTGGTACCCGATCGCCCGACGGTCAGGACCACGCCTCGTTCGAACGGGGCGTCCGTCGTGCCACGACCGTGCTCCTGGAGCATCGTGTACGGATAATCGCGATACGAGCGCGACGCGGCGACGCACCGCGCCGAGTCGAGGAGAGCATCCCCCACGGTCGTCGTCGCCGGGTCCCCGACCACCGCCGGAAGAGGACCGTCCGTCGGACCTCCGTCCGCGGCCGACCCGGAGGAGAACCAGAACCTCACCTCACCGGAGCCCGTCAGGTATCCGAGCCTGTCGGCAACGCAGGCGAGTGCGACCGCGAGCGACGCCGTCAACGCATCCGCATTCCCGCCAGTGAGCCGTTCCAGGGCCTCGCCCCGGGACGACGGGAGAACGACCGAGTGACGAGACGGTCCGGTCCCCTCAGGGCGTCCCGAGTCCCGACCGTTGGTGAACGCGAGCTCCCTCGCGACGGTCAGGACCGTGCGCCAGTGCTGACGGTGCGCTCTGTAGCGGGAGCCGCTGAAGGAGAGGTTCTTCGAAACGTCGTCAACTGGCATCATCGTCTCCCGCCTCATATCCGTCATCGAGAAAGGACATCGCCGGCCCCGGATCCACGACGGGATGATCCGTGGAGTCGTTGCCGCCGTACTCATCAACCCGGGCTCCCGGTCGTTCTTCCAGCTCATCGATGACGATTCGCATCATGTCGGCAACGGCCGCGGCGTCCGCCACCGGGATCTGCGTCTCGTCGAAGTAGAGCTCCACGTCGAAGTCCTCCTCCTCCGTGACGAGGAGATTGAGCGGAACCTTCAGCCCGCTCTGGTGCAGCGGGAGCGCCCGGGCCTCGGCGCCCTCAAGCACGAGCGGGGGAATCCCTACGTTCTCCATGGTGAACATTGCGGAGAACAGGCTGCGATCCTCGCGGCCGGCGTCTCCGCGCCGTCGCATGATCCAGTCGAGTTGATCGCTCTCATGCTGATGGGCCTCCCTGAGCCGCTGGGAGACCGAACCGACTGCGGTGATCCCCTCCGGCGCGTCATGCAGGCGAATGGGGATCGGTAGGGTGTTCACGAAGAGTCCTATTGTTCGATCGAAGCGCCCGTCATTCCTCCCACTGAATGGAACGCCGATGATGAATGAGTCGGTGTCGTAGCAGCGATGGAGACTGACGGCGTACGCGGTCAGAAGAACCCCGGCGGTTGTCGCCTGGAATCCACCGCCCTCCTTGCACGCATCGATCACCGCCTGGATCTTCGCCCGCGGAACGGTCGCGAACAGTGACCGTCCCCGATTCTTGGAGCAGTCCGTGCCGACCGGCGGGCACAGACGATATGGAGAATCGAGAACGGCGGCCCAGTAGGAACCGGACGACGAGGAAGAGTCCGCCTCATCGGAAGCGGCCCATTCCTCTTCGTAGACTCCATAGTCCCATGATTCTGCGAGTGAAGGATCCTCACCCGTCGCCAAAGCATTGTAGCAGGTCATGAAGTCCTGGGCGATGAGAGCCATCGAACGTCCGTCGCCTATAATGTGATGAAGTTCGAAGAGCAGAAGTCCGCTCTCGTCCTGCGCGGTGACCAGATGCACGCGCAGAAGCGGTCCCCCTCGAAGATCGAAGGGTCGCGTCAATTCCTCGGGATCAATATCCTCTGCGCCGCCGCGGTCCCATCGCCGGGACAAGACCTGAGCATCCTCCCGATCGCCGACGTACCGTTTAAGAACACCATCGGCGTCCGTGTCGAACGTGCTCCTCAGGATTGGCCGCGCATCCAGGATCCGATTGATCGCATCCACAGCGAGATCGGCCCTGAAGGACGCGCCGACGCGCACCCCGGCGTTGATGTTGTACGCCGTGCTTTCCGGCGCCCCACTCCAGATGGCGAACATTCTCCTCTCCTGGGGGGAGGCCGGAGTCGGGCTGGGCGGCGGGCTCGCTATCGATGGATGAGCGGGGGGCCCGGGAGAGCACTCGTGGCGCTCGGTGAGTCGCGTGACCTCGTCGATCAGCTCCTGGACGACTCGGAACTCGTAAAGCGACTCGATGAGGAGATCGATGTTGAAGTCGGCGTTGATCTCATTCAGAATCATCGCGATTCGAAGAGAGTCGGCGCCCAGGGAGAACAGGTCGTCCTGCGTCCTCACGCCGTCAACATCCAGCACCCTTTCGATGATGCCGATGCAGTGCGCGCTCACATCGACCGGATCGCGATGCGCCATCATCGGGCTCCTCCGGCGGTCGTCGTCGCCCTCAGGAGGAATCTCTGCACCTTGCCGCTGGATGTGCGCGGAAGGGCCTTCACCCCGATCATCTGGTCGATCCGGAGGTGCGTTGCGTCCCCGAACCCCGCTCGAATGTCGGAGAATTCCTTGTCGAGATCCTCCGGATCATGCGACTCCCGCTCGATGAAGAGCACGATGCGTTCGGTCCCGTTCCTCTGATCCACCGCTCCCGTGACGGCGATGAGGCCGGCCAGGTCCGGGCGAATGCCCAGCACCACATGTTCGAGGTCGTCCGGGTAGTAGTTCTTTCCATTGATGAAAATGATGTCCTTCTGGCGCCCGGTGAGGTAGATCTCGTCGTCGAGAACGAACCCGATGTCCCCGGTCCTGAACCAGTCGTTTTCTCCAGACCATTCGTCCGGGGACGCGTCTTGCTCGACGTAGCCGACCATCATCGTCGGACCCGTCACCTCGACGTGCCCCAGCGTCCCGGGTTCCAGAACATGGCGATCGTCGTCGACGATCCTCACCGAGGTGCCCGTCAGGGGCGTCCCGAGGGCGACGGCCTCGAGTCCGCCGCGACCCTCATGATGGACGTCGTGGACCCGGGAGCCGATCCTGAGCCGGTCGCGATCGACAGTTATCGACTTGAGAGGAGCTCCCGGCGGACGGACGGAGATGCCGACGGTCGTCTCGGACATCCCGTACGCGGGTGCGATCAGATGAGGCCGGGATCCGTACGCGCTCAGAGCTTTCTCGAAATTCGTCGCCGTCGCCAGGTCGAGTGGTTCCGCTCCACTGACGACCACTCTTAACCGATGGAGGTCCAGGGCCGGCTCGCGCCCTCTTATCCTTTCCTTTTCGATCGCATTCAGTAGGAGGCGGAGACCGAAATTCGGAGAGCCGGTGAGCGTCGTACCGAGTTCGCTCATGCGCTGCAGCCAGGACATCGGATTCAGCATGAATCCGATGGGAGTCCCTATGACCTGCTCGACCCCAAGGAGAGTCGCCGATATATGAAATCCGAACAGTGCGAAGTTGTGAGTCAGGGGGAGCCAGCTGTAGGTCGAGTCATGTGCGCCGAGGGACAGACGCTCCTCGAGTGCCTCAGCAGTCCTGATGAAGGACTCGGCGCGCAGTTGCACGCCTTTAGGGGCTCCCGTCGATCCGGACGAGTACTGAATGACGGGCTGGTACTCAGAGGACTCGTCTCCCGAGTGCCGGGACGGCTTGAGCAACCGGAGATCGCCGTCGTCGCCTGCCTCGATGTCGATGGGGGAAGCCCCGATCCGGATATGATCGAGTGTTCTCCCATCCCCTACGATGATCGGATCGTCGAGCTGTCCGACAATTCTTCGGATAAGATCCGCATGCGTGTCGGATTCCACGATCGGGGCGATGACGGCGGTCGCATCGAGGGAGATGGCGGCCCAGAACGCGCTCAGGAACTTCGATGGCTCCCTGGCCTGGACGACTATCTGCGGCCGGGGCGTCGGGGAGATGTCGCATATTCCGTTAGCCAGCGCCTCCGCGTTGTGGAAGAACTCGGCGTACGAGATTTCTCTCACCCGCCTGCCGTCATCGAATGAAATCGAGGCACTCGATGACGCGCAGCTTTCACGAGCTCGTTGATAGAGGTTCATCAGGGGTTCCGTCCTTCGGGCTGGGCGGCAGGATTCTCAGTGCAATTCTGTGCAATGCGGATGACACAGTCAGGTACATACAGGACAAAGCGAGGGAGGAAGCACCGACATGGAGTGCTGCCGCTCCCTGCAGGGAACGGTAGCATTTTATACGGCGACTACGATCTAGGCGGGAACACAATGCGTCGCACAATCGTTTGTGGGATTCCATAACGAACGGAACGGTCGGGGAGCGGTGCCGGGCCGCGCGGCCCACCTGACGACGACCTTCCCGTCCCGTCACACGTTGTTCCCAGGTAAATCAAAGGTTTCCGGGTGCGCAATCGCCGGCGGGAGCGAGCGATGACTCATAGAGTAAGGGAGTAAGAATGACGATGCGTCGCATTCCGCGCTCCGCCACTGTTGCCGTTGCGCGGTATTCGGCTGCCCCGCGGGACGCGGCCGCACCGCCTCACGGTAGAGCCCCTGTCTCGACACCCGGAGGAAGTCGCGTGATCTGGTTCCATCTTGTCGTCGTCCTACTGTTCATCATCATCGGTGCCCGCCTCGGCGGCATCGGCATCGGCCTGGCCGGTGCGGCCGGAGTCATCGTCCTGGCCGCTACCGGTGTGCACACCTCGGCCGACGATGCTCCCTGGGAGGTCGTCGGCATCATCATGTCCGTGATCTGCACCGTCGCCGCCCTTCAGGTGGTCGGAGCCATGGACCATCTCGTCCATCTCACCGAGGTGCTGCTGCGCAGGCATCCCAGGCAGATCGTCTACCTCGCTCCGTTCGTCACGTTCGTCATGTCGGTGATGTGCGGCACCGGGCACACCGCCTACTCGATCATCCCGGTCATCGTCGATGTCGCCAAGGAGCACGGCATTCGCCCCTCACGACCCCTGTCCATCGCGGTGGTCGCCTCGCAGGTGGGCGTGGCCGCCTCGCCGATCTCCGCGGCGATGGTCGCCCTCGTCATCGCGCTCGAGCCGGTGAGCGTCGGCTACCTCCAGTGCCTCGCGATCGTCATCCCGACAACCTTCATCGGCTGCGCCGTCGGTGCCGTCGTCGCGGCTCGCCAGGGCTCCGAGCTCGCGGACGACCCCGTGTACCGGAAGAGAAGGGCCGAGGGGCTCATCAAGCCGAGCGCGGCGGTTGCCGATGACTACACGGCGGCGCCCGGCGCCGTGCCGGGCCTGCTCCTCTTCCTCGTCTCCCTCGTCCTCGTCGTCGCCTACGCGACCCTGACCTCCAATGAGCTCGGCATCATCGAGGACCCTCCGATGACCTCAACGCCCGCCATCATGACCATCATGCTGGCGACCGCGGCGATCATCTGCCTTATCGCGAAGAAGCCGACCGGAACGATCGCGAATCAGGACACCTTCCGCTCGGGCATGACGGCCGCCGTCTGCATCCTCGGCCTGGCGTGGCTCGGGAATGCCTTCGTCAACCAGTACGAGGCGACCATCTCCAACGCGCTCTCGGGACCGTTCCAGGCTCTGCCATGGTTGGCCGGGGTGTTCTTCTACTTCACGGCACCGCTCATGTTCTCCCACGCCGCTACCACCAAGGCGTTCATGCCGCTCATGGTGAGCCTCGGCCTGCCCGCGACGGCTCTGGTCGCCAGCTATCCCGCCGTGGCCAACTATTATCTGCTGCCGAACTATCCGACGACGGTCGCGGCCATGGAGATGGACGACACAGGCTCGACCCGTGTGGGTGGGAACGTTCTCGCCCATCCCTTCGTCATCCCGGGAACCGTCTCGATCATCGTGTGCATCGTACTGGGCTTCCTCCTCGCACCGCTGGTGCTCTGACTGCGGGCTCACGTCCACCGGCTCCCGATCGTGGAGTCCTCGGACATCCCGGATGTCCCGGCCGGTCTCGCACTCGGCCCCTCGAGTACTCGGAGAATCCCCTCCGCCCCGGCGTGAGCGGCCAGCAGCGCCGGCAGGGACGCGGCGGCACCGCCCACGCTCACCCGGCACGGCACGCCCTCGGCCCGCAGCTCGCGCCACGCCCAGGCCCCGTAGCCGATGACCAGGGGAGCGGTGAAGGCCCCGGAGACGTAACCGCCCCGGAGTAAGCACATCCCGAGATGGCCGACGCCGTGCAGACCCCAGACGGCCAGCGCGTTCTGGAACCATGCCGAGTGCCCACCGCTGCGTCGACCGGCGAGCGCCGCGCCGACCCAATGGACGCCCATGAGAGCGATGCCGAGGTTGACATGGTTCTGACTCCACCCCCGTTCACGGAGCTCGGCGGGCAGCGGCACTCGGGCGGGTAGGGACCCGAAAACCCGCGCCGAAGAGGCCCGGTAGGTGAGCAGCTCCTCGCCGTCGTGCACCAGGTAGCACAGCGCCAGTCCATAGGTGACCAGATCCATGCGGGTCAGCCGACTCATGAAGCGGCCCCGATCCGGCGTCCGGACGCCAGGTAGCCCACGCCGTGGACGACGAGACCGACGACGGGGAAGGCCGCGATCGTCCAGCGGCGGGGCCGCACCTCGATGCCGTCGGCCCGCAGCGCTGCGTTGGCGAAGAGCCAGAAGGGCAGTACCACGGGAAGCGCAGTGGCCGCTCCGCTCGTGTAGCGGCGAGCCGTCAGAGCCGAGGCGAGGTGGATGAGGGCGTGCATGCCGTAGCCGTAGAGCATCGCCTGGTAGAAGGGCGAGCGCCCGCGAGTGCGGTAGCCATCGATGGAGGCGGCCGCCATGAGCGCCCCCACGAGAGTGAGAGCGATATCCGTCTGGTCCCGCGAGACGCCGTGAGCGCGCACGCCCGCGGGCATGAAGGGCAGCGCACCGGTGAAGGGGTGGGCGCGGCCCGGCATGGTCACGTACTCCTCGAGATCGTGGATGAGCCAGGAGAAGAAGAGCCCCCCGGTCGCCAGATCCAGTCTGCTCACCTTGCCCACGGGTCCCCTCCACAGCTCCGCTACCGATGGTCGCACAATTGATGCTAGCGCGTCCCCGGCCGCTTTGGAAGAATCCGCTGCGGATCGACCCGAGTGACCCGAATGATGAAATGATGATGATGAGGAGGCGGCGGTGCCTGCGAACGGCAGACGACGCGGCGGGCGTCCACGGGACGCATCGGTGGATGTCAGGGTGCTGCGCGAGACCTTCGGCCTGCTCGCCGACAAGGGATTCCGCGGCCTGCGCATCGACGAGGTCGCCCGGCGATCGGGCGTGCCCAAGTCGACGATCTACCGTCGGTGGCCGTCCCTGGTCGATCTGGCGGTCGACGCGGTCGATACCGCCATGGGCTCGCGCGAGTGCGAGCCGGGGGAGGACCCGCTGGTGGACCTCAGCGCCATCATCGTCCGGGCCCATGCCTTCTTCACCACCTCGCCGCTGTCCGGCAGCCTGCCCCAGATCGCTCTGGGGCTCATCGGGCACCCCGAGGCGCAGGCCGCCTACCGTGACCGCATCATCGCCCCGCTGCGCAATGGTGCGATCGATGCCGTGGCCCGGGCCGCGTCCGCGGGCCGATGGCAGGGCCCCGACCCCATGACCAGCGTCGACATGATGATCGGCGCCATCGTCTACCGGTTCAACTACCTCGGTCACGCGGCGGACCTGGACGAGGCGTTCGAGGTGGCGGAGGCCGTGGCCCGCCGCCCGCTGCCCAGGCCCGAGGCGACGCGGTGAGCGCACGGGGTCGCGTGACGACGATGACGAGCGACTCACGCCGGCGGACGGCCCCGTCGGCCACCGGAACGAGCGCTAGCGGGAGACCCGCGACACGCGCCGGCGGCGGACCTCGTCGAGAACCGTCCGCGCCGCGGCGTCCGGCCGGACGAGACTCGTATCGATCATGAGGCGGTCTCGTTCCCAGCGCTCGTAATCACGATCGATGACCTCCCGCCACCGCGGGTTCGTGATGCCGACGACATCGATCTCCCGCGCCTCAAGACGGCGCCGATGCTCGATGACGTCCGAGCAGACGAGCTCGACCTCGATGACCAGCGCCCGGGCCCGGTCGCCGACGGCGAGCCAGGCGTCGCGAGTGGTGGCGATGGGATTCACGCACTCCACGACGACATCGAGGCCGAGGTCGAGCTGATCGGAGGCGAGCTCGTATCCGATGACGTACCCCTCGTCCCCCCGGGGCAGCCCGGAACGGCCCTCACCGCGGAGGATGGCGCCCTCGATCGTGTCGATGCGGAGGTACGCGGCCCGCATCTCGCGTGCCGCCGGACGGCCGATAGCGGTCTTGCCCGTCGCGGGCAGGCCTCCGATCACGACGAGCGCAGGAGGCCCCATGAGTTCTTCCACACCGGAATGATATTCGCGGGCGGTGCGGAGCGCCCCGATCCGCACCGATGCCGTTCGGGGGCCTCAGCTCCAGACCCCTGAGGAGCCGCGACGATACGAGCCGAGCAGGTGGGTGTCGACGATCCCGATGGCCTCCATGAGCGCGAAGCAGGTAGTGGGCCCCACGAACCGGAAGCCCCGCAGCTTGAGATCCTTGGCCAGCGCCGTCGATTCGGCTGACCGCGCGGGGACGTCGGCGGCGCGGCGGGGCTCGGGCGTGCGAGCGGGCCGGTAGGACCACACCAGGCCGGCCAGCCCGCCGACCGCGGCGTCCTCGCGGAGCGCGACGGTGGCGCGCGCATTGGTCAGGGCGGCCAGGATCTTGGCCCGGTTGCGCACGATGGACGCATCGGCCAGCAGCCGGGTCACATCGTCGTCGTCGAAGGCGGCGACGGCGTCCGGATCGAAGTTCGCGAAGGCCTCGCGGAAGGCGGGACGCTTGCGCAGGATCGTGGCCCACGACAGGCCGGACTGGAAGGCCTCCAGGCTCAGCCGCTCGAAGACACCGCGCTCGTCGCGCACCGGCATGCCCCATTCGGTGTCGTAGTACTCCCGCAGGAGCGGATCCGATGCGGCCCACCGGGGCCGGGCGAGCCCGTCCCCGCACACGACGAGATCGGGGGAGTCTGGAACCGCGGGCGCGTCGGACATGACACGAGTGTCCCACCGCACCCGGTACCGCGTGCGGCCCGGTGAGCCGGGTCTGGGAGGATCGAGGCATGACCGCTCCCGCTCCCACTCCGACCGACGCCCTTCCCGACATCGTGGATCTCAGGCTGGTCGTCACCGATATGGATGGCTCCCTGCTCGACGTCGAGGGGCGTCTTCCGCCCCGTTTCGGCACCGTCCTGACACGCATGCGCGAGAACGATGTCGCCTTCGTACCGGCCTCGGGCCGCCAGCTCGACAATCTCAGGACCGTCTTCGGCGCCGCGATCGCCGACAGCCCGGTGATCGCGGAGAACGGCACGGTCGTCGTCCAGGGCGGCACCGAGATCCACCGCGAGACCATCGCCCGCCCGGACGCCGTCGCCGCAGTGCGCACGACTCGCGCCCTGCGGGAGCGGGAACTCGACGTCGGACCCGTGATCGCCACCAGGGACCGCGCCTACGTCGACCGCATCGACGAACGGTTCGTTCGTCAATGCGCCCTCTACTACACGGCTCTGGAACCGGTCGCGGACCTGCTCGACCTCCCGCTGGACAACGTCATCAAGATCGCCGTCTACGCCTTCGGCGACGCCGAGACCGAGTGCCGCGACCCTCTGGCGGCGGCCGTGCCCGGCGTGCAGGTGGTGGTCTCGGGCGCGCACTGGGTCGACATGATGGCCCCGTCCGCCTCCAAGGGCCGAGCGCTGGCCGCGATACAGGAGCGACTGGGCGTCGGCCCGGCGCAGACCGCGGTCTTCGGGGACTACCTCAACGATGCAGAGCTGTACGACCACGCCGATCTGTCGTTCGCCATGGCCAATGCCCACCCCGACATCCTCGCCCGCGCCCGCTACATCGCCCCGGGCAACGCGGACGACGGCGTGCTGCACACCATCGAGGTTCTTCTGGATCGCCTGCCGGCACGCTGAGTGCGCGGCCGTGGGCGCATCCTCAACGGCCGTCGCCGTCGAGGATGCGCTCGATGTCGATGTCGCTCGGCGCCGCGCGCAGGGCATCGAGCCGACGGCGCTCCTTCTTCGTGGGCCGACCCGCACCCCGATCCCGGATGATGGCCGCCGGCGCGTCCATGGGGGAGGGGCGCGGGGCGGAGACATCGGTGTAGGAGGCGCGCGCGATCGGCGCCCCGACGCGCTTGAGCAGAATGCGTCCGACGATGAGATGCCGGTCGAATCCATCGACCCGGTAGCGGACCTCGTCACCGACCGTCACATGCTGCGCGGGCTTGGCCGGCTCCCTGTTGATGCGCACGTGCCCGGCACGGCACGCGGCCGTCGCCGCGGAGCGCGTCTTGACCTGACGCACGCTCCACAGCCACACGTCGATTCTCGCCGAGACGGGCCCGTCGCCGTCGGCCCCGTCGATGCCCCGGGGCGCCCGCTCGCCCCGCTGCCGCCTGGTACCCATGATCCGATCCTAGCGGCGACGCCGGCTCCGACGACGTCGTCCGCTCCGGCGCCCCATTGCCGGGCCCCGTCCGGCGCGCGTCACCAGGCCCGCCCCGATCAGGGCGATTCCGATGATCGACGCCAGACGGTAGACGGGTCCGGTCCGTAGGACATCCGCGGTGCTTCGGGCGGTGCCGGTCACCCGCTCCAGAACCGACGGAGCACCATCGCCACCCGCGGCGCAGTCTGTCAAGGTGACGCGCAGCGCATCGACATCGGCCTGAGGAGGGCCCAGCCCGTAAGCAGCGGCAACCGAGACGAAGCGGGCGGCGTAGGCGCATCTGTAGGAGTCGTCGGGGGGCCACCAGCCCGGGCCGGCGCCGGCGTCCCATGAACCCGTCTCGGTCGAGCCCGCCGGGCAGGTCGCCGGGCCGCAGGCCGACTTGGCCTGATTCGCCCTCCCATCGACCGCCAGCAGGTTGAGCGGGTCGTTGGCCACCAGGAGGCGCGTGCGCTCGTCCCACGCCCAGGCGCCGTGCGCGTAAAGATAGTTCAGAGGCACCACGTGGTCGATCTGCACGGCCTCGGAGGTGCCCTGCCCGCGCTGGAAGGCGATGACGGATCCCGTATAGGGATCGTGAAGCGTCCCGGACCACACCGTGGCGTCGGGGCACCCCGATGCGCCCTGTCCGACTCCCCCGTCGCGGTCCTGGACGCCATCGGCACGCGAGTAGTCCACCTCATCGAGGTCCCGCGCCAGGATCTCGTTGCGAGTATCGCAGCCGTCTCCATCGACGTCCTCCCACGCCTGGCCGAACCAGCCCGTGCGCGACCCGCCCTCGGCCCAGGAGACGGCGGCCGGGGCGTCCGGCGGGAGCGACTCCAGGGCGGCCAGCGCCTCCTGGGCGCTCAGGACCTGGTCCCCGCGGGCGTCCCATTGCTCGGACGGGACGGGACTCGCCGCCAGAGCCGTTGCGAGGACAAGAGCGGCGCCGAGAGCGTGCAGCGTCGAAGTGGGCATATCAGCAGGTCGGGACGACGATCGGGCCGGACGGGCCGAGCGGCTGGGTTCGCATGCGCTCAGGCTACGCGGCCCGCCGCCCCGCCCGCGTGCCCGTCCACAGGCCGCGGCCGCGAACCGGGCGCGCTCGGCAGCTGTGCACGAACCGTCGGACGGCGCTCCACTGAGCGCTCACCCCTCCAGCCGCCCGGCGGCCGCGTCATCGATGTACCAGGTGGTGGTCAGCCCGCGCGCGCACGACGCCGGGGCCCTCACCGCGTCGGGTTCTCCCAGACCGGCGCGAACCGCCCGCGCCTTCCCCTCGCCGCTCGCGGCCAGCATGATGCACCGAGCCCGGTGCAGCGCGTCGAAGGTCAGCGAGACCCGCTCGGGCGGAGGCTTGGGAGACGAGCGCACCGCGACGACGTCGGCCCCGATCACCCGGGCGGCCGGGTGCCCGGGGAAGAGGGAGCAGACGTGGGCATCCGGCCCGACGCCCAGGTGCACGACATCGAAGGAGGCCCCCTCGGGACCGGCCGCGACGAGCTCCGCGGCCAGACGCGCGGCGGCGTCCTCGACCCCGATGCCCTCCTCGGGGCCGCTCAGGCGGTGGACATTGCCCTCGGGCACGCCGGCCCTCACCAGATCCGCCGCCAGCAGGTCGTTGCGGTCGGTGAGACCGGCGGCGACGAAGCGCTCGTCGCCGAACCACAGGTGAATGCTCTCCAGCCCCTCCCCGGGGCCGATCCCCGCCGCGCCGAGGGCGGCGGGCAGCACGCGCGCCAGCGCGACGCCGGCTGAGCCGCCGGTCAGGGCGAGATGCCCCGAGCCGCGCTCGGCCACCGCCTCGGCGAGAAGCGCCGATGTGCGCGCGGCCGCCAGAGCGCAGGCCTCGTCGAAGGAGGGGCGGCGCACCACGCCCGCGGCCGGCAGGGAGACGGCCCTCTCCTCGATCGGATCGACGGTGCTCACGAACGGGTCTTCCCGGATGCGCGGCGGCACTCGGCGGCGAAGGAGGCCAGAACCTCCTCGAAGACGAGATCGGGAGTGAGCCGTCGCAGCTCCTCGTTCATCGTTGTGATCGGTTCGCGCCTGGGCATGGTGACCAGCTGCGGGGCGCCGCCCCCGGGGCGGGTGATGGTGACCCGCTCCTGATCCGTGCGGGCGATCACGACCTCGCCGGCGGGCGTCGTCACGGTGATCGAGGAGATGCCGCTGAAGCCGGGGACATCGACGCGCTCGACCACGACCCCGGTGCGCAGTGCCAGCCACTGGGTCATGAGCGCCATGGAGGCGTTCTCCGGCTCCCCGGCGATGACCAGGCCCCCTACCGAGCCCTCTCGCAGGATGGGGTCGAGGATCGAGGCGACCATGGCCCGCCACAGCGTGATCCGCGTCCAGGCCAAGTCGATGTCGCCCCGGGTGAAGGACGGCGCGAGCGCCTCGAGCGCCGTCACCGGATGCGCGAGCGCCGGGGTGTTGGTGATGCGGGTGGAGGCCAGCCGCCCGAGCGGGCTCCTCGACGGGCACTCGGGCGGCTCAGTCGGCCACCAGGCCACGACCGGGACGTCGGGCAGCAGGAAGGGGACGACGAGCGTGTCGGTGTGCTCGGCGGCCTCGCCCCAGGGGAGCAGAACCAGTGTCTCACCGGCTCCGGCGTCGTGACCGACCCGGATCTCGGCATCGAGGTGCCCGGGCAGCTCGGGTGCGACGTGCCCGTCGTGCGAGCGGGCCCCGGCCGCCGCCTCGTCGCCCTCATCGGGTCGCACCACTGCGACGATCCGGCACGGATGATCCCTGCTCGCCCCGTGCGCGGCGGCGAGCGCCTCCTCCAGGCCCCGGCGATCGGTGTCGATGAGGAGAGTCAGCACGTGCGAGCCGCCCGCGAGGCCCTCCTCGGCGAGGAGCCTCGAGACGATGCCGTCGGTGGTCGTGGCGGTGAGAGTGGTGATCATGAACGCCTCCAGGTGCGGCCGTCGCGAGCGAGGAGCCGGTGAGCCGACTCGGGGCCCCAGGAACCGGGGCGGTAGCCGTCGGGGGCGCCCGACGCGGCCCAGCGCTCGATGATGGGATCGAGGATCCGCCAGGACAGGTCGACTTCCCGCTGCTGGGGGAACAGCGGCGCGTCGCCGAGCAGGGCGTCGAGGATCAGCCGCTCGTACGCCTCGGGGGACTCCTCGTTGAAGGTGCGCCCGTAGCCGAAGTCCATGGACACGTCGCGCAGCTCGATATGGGTGCCCGGAACCTTGGAGGCCAGCCGCAGGGTGATGCCCTCATCGGGCTGAATCCGCAGGACGATCGCGTTGGCGCCCACCCCGGCGGTGGAGGCGTCGTCGAAGGGCAGGAAGGGCGGACTCCTGAAGACGACGGCGACCTCGGTGACGCGACGGGCCAGCCGCTTGCCGGTGCGCAGATAGAAGGGTACGCCCGCCCAGCGCCGGTTGGCGATCTCCAGCCGGACCGCCGCGAAGGTCTCGGTGCGCGTGTCGGGGGCGACGCCGTCCTCGTCGAGATAGCCCTTCACGGGCACGCCGCCCTGGAACCCGGCGTCGTAGCGCCCGCGCGCGGTGGTGGAGCCCAGATCGAGCACGCCGTGGCGCTCGAGGCGCACGGCCGCCAGGACCTTCTCCTTCTCCGCGCGCACGGCCGGAGCCGTCATGGCGATCGGCTCCTCCATGGCGGTCAGCGCCAGCAGCTGGAGCAGGTGGTTCTGGATGACGTCGCGGGCCGAGCCGATGGTGTCGTAGTAGCCCGCACGAGTCCCGATACCGATGTCCTCGGCCATGGTGATCTGGACGTGGTCGACGTAGCGCTGGTTCCACAACGGCTCGAGCATGGTGTTGGCGAAGCGCAGCGCCAGGATGTTCTGGACGGTCTCCTTGCCGAGATAGTGATCGACGCGGAAGACGTCGTCGGGGCGCACGATCCCGCCCACCAGGGCATCCAGCTCACGAGCGGACTCGCGGTCGTGGCCGAAGGGCTTCTCGATGACCACGCGACGCCAGGAGCCCGGCGACTCGTCGACCAGTCCCGAGGCGGCGATGCGCTGGGTGACCGCCGGGAACCATCCCGGCGGGATCGACAGGTAGAAGGCGCGGTTGCCGCTCGTGCCGCGCGTGGCGTCCAGGTCCGTCACGACGCCGGTCAGTCGGGCGTAGGCGCCGTCGTCCTCGAAGGAGGAGAACTCCACGAAGCGCATGCCGTCGGCGAGCTGGTCCCAGATGGCCTGGTGCCACGGCGTGCGGGCGCCGGCCCGCACGGCCTTCTCCACGTAGACCCGCAGGTCGTCGTCGCTCCAGGAGCGCCGCCCCAGGCCCACCAGGGAGAAGCTCGGCGAGAGCAGGCCGCGATTGGCCAGGTCGTAGATGGCCGGCAGCAGCTTGTGGCGCGCCAGATCGCCGGTGATGCCGAACATGACGAGCACGCAGGGATCGGCGATCCGGGGCATTCGCAGGTCGCGAGGATCCAGCAGGGGGTTGGAACCGGCGGCCGGTGCGACGCGACCGGGTGTCGGGGTGGAGGAATCGTCCACGAGTACCTTCCTCTGACGGTGTGCGTCCCGGACAGGATGCGAGCACCACTAAAGCATCGAGCACCCGGTGGGACAAGAACTCCGCCCGGCCCGGGCGCGCCCTGCTCTTCTCGCGGGCCCTGCGGTACGCTCATTCCCGGATCCATTCGCGCAACCATGGTCGCCCGCCGGTCTCGATGCGGGCGGGGAAGGCACGACATGAGCGACTTCGTCCCGGCTTCCTCCAGTGCCGACATCGGCGTCTACGGGCTGGGGGTGATGGGGGCGAATCTCGCCCGCAACCTGGTCCGTCATGCGCACGCCGTGGCCGTGTTCAACCGCACCGCGGCTCGCACCGAGCGTCTCATGGAGCGTTATGGGGCGGAGGGCGATTTCGTGCCGGCGACTCGCCTGGAGGACTTCGTCGCCTCCCTGAGGCGCCCGCGCGTCGTCATCATCATGGTTCAGGCGGGCGCGGCCACCGAGACGGTCATCGACCAGCTGCGCCGACTCCTCGAGCCCGGGGACATCATCGTCGACGCCGGCAACACCTTCTACAAGGACACTCAGCGCCGTGAGGCGGAGCTGAGCGGGGCCGGCATCCGCTTCGTGGGCATGGGCGTGTCCGGAGGGGAGGAGGGCGCCCTGCACGGCCCGTCCATCATGCCCGGGGGCACGAAGGAGTCCTACGACCGGCTCGGTCCCATGCTCGAGTCCATCTCCGCCCATGTGGACGGCGTTCCCTGCTGCACGCACGTGGGACCCGACGGCGCCGGCCATTTCGTCAAGATGGTCCACAACGGCATCGAGTACGCCGACATGCAGCTCATCGCCGAGGCCTACAGCCTGCTGCGGCATGTCGCGGGACTGGGCGTGCCGAGAATCGCCGAGGTGTTCCGCTCCTGGAAGAGCTCCGAGCTCGACTCGTACCTCATCGACATCACCACCGAGGTCCTCGACCGCCTCGACCCCGCGACCGGTGAGCCCTTCGTCGACGTCGTCGTCGATGCCGCCGGTCAGAAGGGCACCGGCGTATGGACCACCCAGACCGCCCTCGAGCTCGGGACGGCGGTCCCCGCGATCGCGGAGGCGACCTTCGCGCGGGCCGTCTCCTCCTCGGAGGCCGCCCGCGGCGCCGTGCGCGCCGCCGACCTGGACGCCGGGGCGCGGAGGACCGGATCTTTCTCGACTCTCACGTCCGATCACGACCGCACCGTCTTCACCGAGTCGGTCAGGCAGGCCCTGTACGGGTCGAAGATCGCCGCGTACGCGCAGGGCTTCGACGAGATCGCCACCGCCAGCGCCGAGAACGGCTGGAACGTGGATCTGGGCGCGATGGCGCGCATCTGGCGCGGTGGCTGCATCATCCGCGCCCGCTTCCTGGACGACATCACCCGCGCCTACGAGGAGGACCATGAGCCGGCCAGCCTGCTGACGGCGCCCGTCTTCGCCCGCGCTCTGGAGACTGCGCTGCCCGCCTGGCGCGAGGTCGTGGCGACGTCCGCCCTGGCGGGCGTGGCGGCTCCTGCCTTCGCCTCCTCACTGGCGTACATCGATCAGCTCCGCGCGCCGCGGCTGCCGGCCGCCCTCATCCAGGGGCAGCGCGACTTCTTCGGCTCCCACACCTACCACCGTGTCGACGATCCCGAGGGGGTGTATCACGTCCTGTGGGCCCAGGACGGCCGCCCCGAGGAGAAATGGGACTGAGACCGATCCCGCCCTCCCGCACCCGTGAACGCCGTGCGACCGCCGCGGGAGGGCGCGGCTGTGCGACATCGACGCCGTCGGAAGCCTCGGATGAGTCCCGGTGGTTGTTCCGCGCCGCTCGCGGGAGTAGTTTTGCTCGGTACGCGCCATGATGTCCTGACACGTGCCCTGAGCGTACGAAGGCGCGACTACGTTGCCAGTAGTGCGCGCTGCGAAGGTATGGTGTGACCACGCCGGCGCGACCCGCGCCGCCCGACCCGAGGGGAACAGATGCCGAGCACGCCGATCGAGCCGGATCCCAGCACGACCCAGTCCTTCGGTGCCATGGATCTCAGTGCTGATCCGGCCGCACCGCTTATCGGAGTCTCCCAGCAGGACCGTGCCGCGATCACCGCCCTGCCCGCCGGTACGGCTCTGCTGCTGGTTCAGCAGGGCCCGACCACGGGTGCGCGTTTCCTGCTCGACTCGGCCGAGACGACCGTGGGACGGCACCCGCGCGCGGATATCTTCCTCGACGACGTGACGGTCTCGCGCAAGCACGCGATCTTCCTGGCGCTGCAGGAGGGCGGTTTCGCCGTGCGCGACTCGGGCTCCCTCAACGGCACCTACGTCAATCGTCAGCGCGTCGAGCAGGCCGCTCTGCGTCGGGGGGACGAGGTCCAGATCGGCAAGTACCGCATGACGTACCACCCCGGTCCCGTAGCTGGTGCGGCTGTGCAGTGAGTGCCGTCCCCGCGCGCCGTCGTCCCGCTGAGCGCGAGGCGGCCGACGATGCCGAGGCCGTCCCCTGGCCCCGGGACGTCTCCCGCAAGCCGGAGATGAAGATCTCCGAGGTCGTCGATCGGCTCAAGACGGAGTTCCCGGCCCTGTCCCTGTCGAAGGTCCGCTACCTCGAGGGGGAGGGGCTCATCTCCCCTTACAGGGTCGGCAACGGTTACCGGCGCTATTCCAAGGCCGATGTGGAACGGCTGCGCTATGCGCTGACAGCCCAGCGCGACGAGTACCTGCCGCTGTCAGTCATCCGACAGCGGCTCGCCGAGTTGGACGCCTCGCCCCGGGCCCCCGAGCCCGCTCCGATCCCGCGTGTGGTGGCGGCGGACGGCCATGCGGTGATAGGCACCAGCTTGGACGCGGCTTCGCTGGCCCATCACGCCGGCGCCTCCATGGCTCAGCTCGAGGAGCTGGTCGCCATCGGCGTCGTGACGCCTGACGCCCATGGCCGTTTCGACTCGCGCTCCCTGGGCACGGTGGCGCTCGCGCTGCGCGCTCACCGTCTCGGCATCCCGCTGCGCAACCTCCGGTCGGTGCGGACCGCGGCCGAGCGAGAGGCCGATGTCGTCGACCTGGCCGTCCAATACCGGCGAGTGCGCTCGAGCACCGCCGCCGAGGACGCGGCCTCCGAGCTCGCCGGCGTGCTCGCCGAACTGCATACGGCGCTGCTGCACCAGGCGGTCTCGGCACTGGGCTGAGACGCGCCCCGGGATGGCCCCCGGGGACCGGGCCGAGGTCTCGCCCCCGTTTCCCGGACACGGCGCTCGTGCGCCCGTAGATTTGACCCGTGAGCACCATGACACTGATGAGCGTCCGCTCCACGACATCACGGAAGGGGCTAGTCGCCATCCTCGTCGAGGACGGAGGCCCCGCGGTGATCGCGGTCCCCGTCACCCCCCGCGAGGGCCTCCTGCTCAGTGCCGGCGAGCCCACGCACGCCCCGACGTGGATCGACCTCCTCGAACAGGCGTGCCGGGTACTGGGAGGCGAGGTCGATGCCGTCGAGCTCGATGTCGATGCGGATGCGGCGCTGCGCGCTCGCGTGGTGCTCACCCGGGACAGGACCGAGCACCGCGTGCCATGCGCTCCGGCGGAGGCGCTGGTCACGGCGCGTTCCCTGAGGCGCCCCATCGTGGCGAGCGCCAGGCTCCTGCAGCTGCGAGGGCTGGATCTGGACGCCCGGGAGATCCGCCTGCGGTTCGCGCAGTGGCGGGAGGAGCTGGCCACGGCCGTGGTCGATGAGGCGACGTCCCCGGCCTGGGATCGCGATCGTCCGAGCCCACGACACGCGGAACAGAAGTGACGTGTGTGACTCAAAATATGGCGTACATCACTACGCCGTTTCTGCTGGTCTGTCGCAACATCCCTGATATCGAGCCGCAAACAACCACCGCGGTCGAATGGATCTTGACCTCACCTTGAGATTGAGACATCGTTGACAGTGGGACCCGGCGCGCCCTTCGTTGAGCCCCGCGGGCGGTGGCCTTATCGTGGTTCCCGGTCGGGGACGTCCGCCCGATCCCACCACCACGGGGCCCACCCGATGTGATGCCCCCATTCCGACAGGAGCAGGTCAGTTGAGCGCGAACGAAGCCAGCCTTCACGCCCCGGCACCCCAACGCGGTCAGGGGATGCTCTTCGGAGACCCGCTCCCCGAGCTCGACACCAACGCGGGTTATCGCGGACCGATCGCCTGCCGAGCTGCCGGCATTACCTACAGGCAGCTGGACTACTGGGCCCGTACCGGGTTGGTGGAGCCCTCCATCCGGGGGGCCAGGGGGTCCGGCTCTCAGCGCCTGTACGCCTTCCGCGACATTCTGCTGCTCAAGATCGTCAAGCGACTGCTCGACACCGGTGTCTCCCTCCAGCAGATCCGCACGGCGGTCAACGCCCTTCATGAACGAGGGGTGGAGGACCTGACCTCCATCACCCTGATGAGCGATGGCGCTTCCGTGTACGAGTGCACCAGCGCCGACGAGGTCATCGATCTCGTCCAGGGCGGCCAGGGCGTTTTCGGCATCGCCGTGGGACGCGTATGGCACGAGGTCGAGGGCTCTCTGGCCGAGCTCCCCGTCGACCACGCGACCCGGGCGCCGGTGGTCGAGGATGAGCTGGCCAAGCGCCGTGCGGCCAGGCGCCGGCTCGGCTGATCGCGTCCGCGGAGACCGGGGCGGCCCCCTCGCGACGCGCATGGTCCCGTCATGGCCGCCATGACCCAGGTACCGCCGTACGACCACGGACAGGAGAACCCCACGATGAGGATCGGCGCCTCGGACCTCGATGTCTGCCGCATGGGACTGGGCGGCAATGTCTTCGGCTGGACCGCCGACGAGGCCGCCTCGCATCGCGTGCTGGACGCCTACGCCGATGCGGGCGGCAACCTCATCGACACGGCCGATGTCTACTCCGCCTGGGCGGACGGCAATGTCGGGGGAGAGTCGGAGACGATCATCGGCTCGTGGCTACGCGGACGCGGGCGCCGTGACGACGTCGTCATCGCCACCAAGGTCTCCGCCAAACCGGACCGGGGCGGGCTCGCACCCGGCAACGTCCGCACCGCCCTGGAGGAATCCCTGACGCGCCTGGGCACCGACCACGTCGACCTCTACTACGCGCACTTCGACGACCCGGACACGCCTCTGGAGGAGGCCGTGGCCGTCTTCGAGGAGCTCCGCTCCGCCGGCAAGACCCGCTACGTGGCGCTGTCCAACTACACTCCCGAGCGCATCGAGCAGTGGTGCGGCGTCGCGACCGACATGGGGGCCCAGGCCCCGTCGCGCTCCAGCCGCACTACAACCTTCTCCACCGGGGCGACGTCGAGGGGCCCGGGAACCGCGGAGACGTCGCGGCCAGGCACGACATGGGCCTCATCCCGTACTTCTCGCTGGCCGCCGGCTTCTTGACCGGGAAGTACCGACAACAGGGCGAGGCGGTCGTCTCCTCGCGCTCCTCCATGGTGGCCGACTATCTGCGGCCCGAGTGCTTCGCCGTGGTCGAGGCGCTGGCCGAGATCGCGGCCGCCCACGCCACGGAGCCGGCCGCGGTCGCCCTGACGTGGCTGCGCGACCGCCCCGGTGTGGTGGCGCCGCTGGCCTCGGCCCGCACCGCGGAGCAGCTCGCCCCGATCCTGACGGCGCTCACCCTCGAACTCGCACCGGAGGAGATCGACCGGCTCACCGCCCTGTCGGAAGCCGTTTGACCTACCATCCGGCCGCCCGGCATCGACGACTCCACGCGGGCTCCGGGCTCAGGCGGTGCGATGCCCCAGAATGTAGGTGCGGCTGTGGCCATCGCTGAGGTCGGTGAGCGTCACCCGAACCAGACCGGATTCGTCCGCCTCGTAATGCTCCTCCATCTGCGGGCCACCGCCCGTGCGCACCACGGGCACCGAGGACAGGTCATCGATATCGCGCAGGGAGGCGTCGAAGGGGAACAGGACGTCCTCATAGGGCGCGAGCTCGCCGCGAGGCTCCCCGTCATCATCGACTCCCGCGCACTCCACGAACCGGTAGCGTCCGACGTTGTGGACCGCCTGGTAGCGGCGTGTCGCCACAGTGGCGCTGGCCCCGCTGCCCTTCTGTATGGAGTCCTCGGTCAGAATCGCGTCGAAGGACGTGCGCGCGCCACCGTCGGCCTCCCGGAAGACGCCGAAGCCGCGCGAGAGCCGATCCGTCAGCCGGACATCGGCATCGCGATCGGCGGCGATGGCCAGACCGATCGCGGTGGAGGCCCCGGGGTAGGGGGACCGATGGACACGGCGTCCGAACTGCTCGCGAAGCATTCTCGGCACCAGCGGCAGGCCCGAGGCGCCGCCCACGAGGTAGATGCCGGCTATATCGGTCAGATCCGGACCGCCGTCCTCGAGCCGGCCGACCAGGGGCGCCATCATGTCCACACTGCGCTGGATCAGAGGCGCTGTGGCCTCGTAGAGATCCGCTACCGGCAGGACGACGTCATTGTCGAGCACGGGGATGACCATGCGCCGCGACTGCGGCGCCAGGGCCTCCTTGACACCGCGGCACTGGTCGAGGAGATCACCGAGCTGCGTCGCATTCAGAACGGCCTCGTCCACGGACGCGCGCGCCAGCGCCAGCTGGGCCAGGATGAGATCGACGTCGTCACCGCCGAGATCACCCAGTCCTCGAGAGGCCAGCACCTCGTGGGCGGCGCCGTTGACATCGACCAAGGAGGTGTCGAAGGTCCCTCCGCCGAGATCGTAGACCAGTACCCGCGTGCGCCGGGAGGACACGGTGGACGCCTTGCGGTGCGTGTACTCGAAGCCGGCGGCGCTGGGCTCGTTGAGCATGGCGGTCACATGGAAGCCCGCCGCTCGGAAGGCGTCGAGCGTGAGCAGGCGCTGGGCCCCGTAGGCGTGCGCGGGCACCGCCACCACCACGTTCGCGTCCTCGCTGCCGGGATCGGCGCCGTCCAGCACCCCGGACATGGCCAGCCGTTGACGCAGGTCCGTTAGGAAGGAGACGAGCACCTCGCCGATGCTCAGCGTGCGATCGCCGAGGGTCACGGTGCTCGAAGCGCTGACCGACGGCGCCGCCAGGGCGCGCTTGAGGCTGCGCAGGAGCGGGGCGCCCTCCCGGGCGGCCCGGCGCGCCCGGAAGCCGTGCACCAGACCGTCCTCGGTCAGCGCCGTCAAGGACGGGTAGTAGTCGTGGGAGTCGCCGTTCGTGTCGGTGAAGGACAGAACGGGATAGTTTCCTCGGTCGGCGCGGGCGACGACGGTTCGAGTCGTGCCCAGATCGATTCCGAGATCCAGGTGAGAAGGGGCCGGGGCGCGGCCTTTCCGGGATTTGGACGAGCGCGTGCTTCCACTTCGGGCTGCCATGGTCCGAACCTTATCGTTGCTCCCCCCGTGTAACAGTCAGGGCGCGCTGAGGCGTCTGCCTCGTCTCACTTCGCCGTTGGCGAGCGCTCGACCCCGCAGGTCGATGCCGACGCGGGCGTAGGCGCGGGGCATAGCCACCCAGGCCCACGCCCCGCCGACAACGCCCAGAAACGCTGTTCCCCCGCATCCCGGCGACCAGCCCGAGCGTCGCCGTCAGCGTCGAGACGACGAAGGGACCGGCCGCGGCACCTATGTTCCCGATGCCCTGCCACCACCCCAGGAACCGCTCGCGACCGGTGGTCGGAGCGAGATCGGCCCCCATCGTCATGACAATGCCCGAGCCGAAACCATTGCCGAAGCCCATGAGGCAGGTGCTCACCACGAAACCGATCGGGGAGGTCCACACGACGACCAGCATCAGGGAGGCCCCCATCAAGAACAGGGCCGGCAGGATGCCGGCCAGGCGCCCGTGACGATCCATCCACCTGCCCGAGGGCAGGAACATGGCGACATCGACCAGGGCCCCGGCCGCGAAGGTCGCCGAGATGAGGATGTCGCTCAGGCCCAGGTGCGCGCCCCACAGCGGTACGAGCACGGTCCGATTGGTCCGCAGCAGCTGCAGGCAGGTCATGGCCACGGCGACGGCGGCGGTCGCGGGCAGGTCGACGCGCGTGCGCGCGGGCTCAGTCGAGTCGCCGGCGGACGGGGCGGTGGTCCCGCCGACGGCTCGGGCGCGCGCCGTCTCAGCGGCGCGGCGCGCGCGACGAAGCTCCCGGGAGGGCAGCGCCCGTGCCAGCACCAGCCACATGGCGCCGAGCACCATGACGATCTGGAACGCGAACGGCCCGCGCCGGCCGGCCGCCAGAATGGCGAGCGAGCCGATCGCCGGGCCGACCAGGACGCCCAGGCGCATCATGCCTCCCAGGAAGGACAGCGCTCGGGCTCGGGCCCACGGAGGAACCGCGTCGGCGACGTAGCCCTGTCTGGCCAGTGCCCACAGGTTCGCGGCGACCGCCTGCAGGACGACGCCGACCACGAAGATCGCCACCGCGGCGGCCGATGGCGCGCTCATCGCAATGAGGATGCCGATGGCCGCGACGACCGCCATGACCGTGCCGGCGGCCATGGCCCGCCTGCCTCCCACGCGTGCGACGACGCCTCCCGCGACAGGCGCCGAGACCACTCCGACGACCCCCAGCAGACCGATGACCAGGGCCGCCGCGGGTCGGGACATCCCGACGTCCATGGCCGCCAGCACGAGGACCGGCTGGATCGCGCCCGAGCCGACGGCGAAGACCGCGGTGGGCGCGTAGACGCTCGCGGCCAGCGCCCGCAGGACCGGACCCGCGTCGTCATGGCGCGAGGAGGAGCCGGAGGGGGTGCGGCGACGAGGGCGACGGCGGGACAGCGGCATGATCCCATCATCCTCCCCCTCCTGCTCCCGGGCCTGCGAGGGCGATGCCGATCGCGACCGGCGCCATCGGGGGGCAGGTGAACAGTTGGTGAACACTCGGAATCTCGCTGTCGAGTGCAGTCGGTCGCTGGTAACAATGAGGGTGGGCCGTGTTCATGCGACCCGGATCCCGCCCCGGTCGGCATCGGCCGCTCCCGGGGCCCGATCCGCTCACCTGACCGAGAGATGGTATGAGTACAACACTCTTCATCGTGGTGGTCGTTGTCATTACGGCGCTGGTCTTCGACTTCACCAACGGATTCCACGACTCCTCCAACGCCATGGCGACTTCCGTCGCCACGGGGGCCTTCACCCCCAAGCGCGCTGTCTTCGTCGCGGCCGTGCTGAACGTCATCGGCGCGACGCTCTCCACGGAGGTCGCCAAGACGATCTCCCACGGCATGTTCAACGACGCGCTCATCGAGGCGGCACCCGCGATGGTCTTCGCGGGCCTCGCCGGCGCGATTCTGTGGAACCTGGCCACCTGGCTCTTCGGCCTGCCGTCCTCCTCCTCCCACGCGCTCTTCGGCGGGCTGATCGGCGCCGTCATCATGGCCGCGGGCCTCCAGGGCGTGCATTGGGGCACGGTGGTCTCCAAGATCATCCTGCCCGCGCTCATCGCCCCGTGCGTGGCCGGAATGGCGTCGGCGCTCGCCACCTGGGTCGCCTATCGCATAGCCCGCCCCACCGATCGCTTCAGCCAGACGATCTTCCGCAACGGGCAGCGGATCTCGGCCTCCATGGTGGCCCTGGCCCACGGCACCTCCGACGGCCAGAAGACCATGGGCGTCATCACCCTGGTCCTGATCGCCGCCGGATACCAGGAGACGGGCACCGGTCCCCACTGGTGGGTGGTCGGCGCAGCGGGACTGGCCATCGGTCTGGGCACTTACTCCGGGGGCTGGCGCATCATGCGCACCATGGGCAAGGGACTGGTCCACATCGACCCGCCGCAGGGCTTCGCCTCCGAGACGACCTCGACCGTGGCCATCCTCGCCTCCTCGCACCTGGGCTTCGCCCTGTCGACCACCCACATCTGCACCGGCTCGATCCTCGGCACCGGAGTGGGACGGGGGGCGAAGGTGTCGTGGGGAACCTTCGGGAAGATGGGCATCGCCTGGCTCGTCACGCTGCCCTGCGCCGCGGTGGTGGGCGCACTGACCTCCCTGATCGCGGTCAGGGGCGGCGTTCTCGGCACCATCGCCGTCATCGTCCTGCTCCTGGTCGGAGCATGGCTCATCATCCGGCAAGCCGGTCATAACCGGGTCGACTTCTCCAACGTCAACGACGCGGACTCCGTCGTCGTGGCCAGGCAGTCCGATCCCGAGCTCGGGCGCGCCCCCAAGACCCTCAACGAGGTCAAGGACGAGCTCGTCAGCGCGGCGGCGATCACCAGCACGGCCGCTCCCGCCGCATCGCAGGCACCACGGAAGGAGAGCATCGTATGAGCATCGACTGGGCGTCGCTCGCGCTGGTCACGGTGGTGACCGTGCTCGTCACCAGCTTCATCCTGGCCATCACCTCCTCGGCGGCCCGCATGCTCGACGAGGCCCACCTCAAGCGTCTGGCCGGAGAGGTCAAGGGTCTGCACGCCGCCGAGCTGGCGGCCGGCTTCTTCCTGGCGCTGGCCCTGGGCATCATCGTCTTCGGCCTATGGCTCATGATCCCGTACTACCACTGAATCATCTTCGAACCACCGGGAAGTTGATAACCTCTGCCCATGGCGGAGGATCTCATAGCACTCGCTCGAAAGGCGATGGCCTCGTCCCGTGCGGGGCAGGACCCGGACTACCCCCGTTTCCATCTGGCTCCGCCCGTGGGACGCCTCAACGACCCCAACGGCCTGCTCGTCGACGGGGACACCTACCACGCCTTCTACCAGTTCGGGCCCTTCCACCCCCGACGCAAACTCGTCTTCTGGGGGCACGCCTCCTCGCACGACCTGCTCACCTGGGAGCAGCACGATCCCGCGATCATCCCCGATTCCCCCTACGACCGCAGCGGGGCCTACTCGGGGAGCGCACTCGTGCTCGCCGGCGACGAGGCGGCGCACGCGCCCGATCACGCCCGTTTCCAACTGTTCTACACCGGCAACCTCAAGGATCCGACGACCGACGCCCGCATCTCCACCCAGGCACTGGCCAGCAGCCGGGACCTGGCCCGTTTCACCAAGTGGCCCGGCAACCCGATCATCGATCGCCCGAACGGCTACACGGCGCACTTCCGCGACCCGCAGGTGTGGCGCGACCCCGATGCGCCGGGCACCTTCCGAATGGTCGTGGGCGCGCAGCGCACGGACCGGACCGGCACGGCGCTCCTGTACCGGTCCGCGGATCTCGTCTCATGGCGCTTCGAGGGCGAGCTGAGCTTCCCCGACGCCCACGGCGCTCTCGACTCGCTCGGCTACATGTGGGAGTGCCCGGGCATCGTCCGCGTGCCCGACGAGGCGACGGGGACCGAGCACGACGTGCTCATCTTCTGCCCTCAGGGCATTCGGCCCGACGAGGAGGGCTACGAGAACATCTTCCCCTGCGTCTACACGGTCGGGCGGCTCGTGGGCGACGAGCTGCGCGAGTGCAGCGGCGAGATCCGCGAGATCGATCGGGGCTTCGAGTTCTACGCCCCGCAGGTCTTCGCGCGGCACCCCGCGCGGCCGGGACCGGTGCTCCTCATGGGGTGGGCCGGCAACGCCGAGGAGGACGACCAGCCCAGTGCCGACTCCGCAGGCTGGGTCCACACCATGACGGTTCCCCGCGTGCTCACCCTGCGCGACGGTCGCCTCGTCCAGCGTCCGGCGACCCCGCTGCCCGACGACGCGGCGGAACTCGAACTGGCCGGGGCGCCGGTGACGGGGGAGACCCGGGTCTCCGAGCTGCGGGGACACCGCTCCTGGCATCTCGAGCTGGAGGCCGAGGCTCTGGAGACGACGGGGGACAGCGGTCGTTGGGGCCTGCGCATCGGGGACGAGCCGTGCCACGTCGATATCGACCTGACGCTCTCCGCCTCCGGGACGCACCTGGTGGTCGACCGGACGACGTCGAGGTACGCCCGGCACGGCGCCAGGCGACGGGTCACCGCGTCCCCGTCGATCCGCCCGCGCCTGGAAGTGCTCCACGATCGATCGATCACCGAGATCGTCGTGGGGGACGGCGATATCGTCTTCACCCTGCGCAGCTTCGTGCCCCCCGACTCCTCGGGCGCCACCGTGAGGACCGACGGCATCCTGAGGCTGCGGAGCGCCCGGGCACGACCGCTCGACTGAGACCGAACTCCCGCAATTCTCATGCAGCGCTTGCGATGTGACGGCCGCGACGGTATTGTGACAGTCGTTTGACATAGGTCTGGACGCTCGGGTCCCACAGTTGTTTCCCACGCGTTCATCGCCCTGAGGCTCATCGCCGAGCGCCCAGGCCCCAGAGAAAGGAATCCCGGGTGGCCATGGATCACGCCCGAGTGGCGAAAGACGTCCTGACGTACGTCGGCGGCGCGGAGAACATCAGCGCGGCGGCGCACTGCGCGACCAGATTGCGCCTCGTCCTCAACGACATGGACAAGGTGGACCAGAAGGCCCTGGACAAGGATCCCGACCTCAAGGGGACCTTCATCGCGGGCGGCATGTTCCAGATCATCGTCGGCCCCGGTGATGTGGACACGGTCTTCTCCGAGATGATCACCACCGGCGGCGTCAAGGAGGTCTCCAAGGACGAGGCCAAGGAGGTAGCCGCCAAGGGCGGCAACCCCGTCTCCCGCTTCATCAAGACGATCGCGGATATCTTCGTGCCGATCCTGCCGGCTCTGATCGCCGGCGGCCTCATGATGGCCCTCAACAACGTCCTGACCGCCGAGGGCCTGTTCGGCGATCAGTCGCTGGTTCAGCGCTGGGACTGGCTGGCCGACTACGCCGATCTGATCAACATGATCTCCTCGGCGGCCTTCGCCTTCCTGCCCGTGCTCGTGGGCTACTCCGCCGCCAAGCGCTTCGGCGGCAATGTCTACCTGGGCGCCGCCATGGGCGCCGCCATGGTCTCCACCTCCCTGCTTCCGGCCTCCTCCATGAGCGACGGCACGGCGCGCGCGAACTTCTGGATCTACCACGGGACCACGCAGTGCGTGATCGGGCAAACGGACTGCGACATCACCAGCGCCGTGGACCACTGGAGCCTCTTCGGCCTGCACGTGGACAAGATCGGCTATCAGTCCATGGTCATCCCCGTGCTCTGCGTGGCCTGGATCATGTCGGTCATCGAGAAGTGGCTCCACAAGCGGTTGTCCGGGACCACCGACTTCCTGCTGACCCCGCTCCTCACCCTGCTCACGACGGGATTCCTCACTTTCGTCGTCGTCGGTCCCCTGACCCGCGAGCTGTCGATCTGGATCACCGACGGTCTGGCCTGGACCTACAACACCCTCGGACCGATCGGCGGGGCGCTCTTCGGCCTGGTCTACTCGCCGATCGTGGTGACCGGTCTGCACCAGTCCTTCCCCGCCGTGGAGCTGCCGCTCATCTCCGAGATGGGGAACGGTGGTCCCGGTTCCTTCATCTTCCCCATCGCCTCCATGGCGAACGTCGCTCAGGGCGCCGTCACGCTCGCCGTATTCTTCAAGGCCAGGGACGCCAAGATGAAGGCCCTGGCCGGCGCCGGTGGCGCCTCGGCCGTCATGGGCATCACCGAGCCCGCCATCTTCGGTGTCAACCTCCGCCTGCGCTGGCCCTTCTACATCGGCATGGGAGTCGCATCCCTCGGCGGCGCCGCAGTCGCCCTGCTCGACATCCACTCCCAGGCCCTGGGAGCCGCCGGTTTCATGGGCTTCGCCTCCATCGTTCCCGAGGACATCCCCAGGTACCTCCTCCTCGAGGCGATCGTCTTCGTCGTCGCCTTCGCCGCCGCCTACGCCTACGGCTCCACCCGCGGCCACGCCTCGCTCGTCGGCGATGCCGATGAGGTGGACGAGACCGCTCTCGAGGCCGAGGTCCTGGCGGCGGACGCGGCCCCCGTCGAGCTGCCGGAGGGGGCCGCCGAGGATCTTTCCGTCACCTCTCCCGTTCAGGGCCGCGCCGTGCCCCTGTCGGAGGTCGAGGACCCGACCTTCGCCTCCGGCATGCTCGGCCCGGGCGTCGCGGTCGCCCCCACCGCGGGCCCCGTGGTCTCGCCGGTCGACGGCGAGGTGCTGGTCGCCTTCCCGACCGGCCACGCCTACGGGCTGCGCTCGGCCAGCGGTGTCGAGCTGCTCATCCACGTCGGCATGGACACCGTCGAGCTGGACGGCAAGCACTTCAGTCCCAGGGTCAAGGTCGGCGATACGGTCCTCCGCGGTCAGGTCCTGGTCGACGTCGACTGGGCCGCGGTCAGGAAGGACGGCTACGAGACGGTGACGCCGATGGTCGTGTCCAATGCCGCATCCTTCGCCGGGATCTCGGATGAGCGCACGGGAGAGGTCGAGCGCGGCGATGCGCTCTACGTCGTGGAGCCCGCTGCGCAGGCGCCAGATGCTCCGGAGGAGTCGGCCGGCGAGAAGGCCGAGGTATCCCAGGAGTAGAGGGGCCCGGTGTTCTCCGCCGCCGTTCCTCCCCGATGAATCAGGGCAGCTCCTCCTTCGTCGCCGCGGTGCCCGCGGCCGGAGAGCCGTCTCAGGTCGTGATCCCGGTCAGCAGCCGGATGGGCAGGGGGGCGGGGGAGTGGCTCTCCGCCTCGTGCGGCTCGACGCCCTCGGCACGGGCGTCGATCTGCCCGAGCAGGACATCGACAGCGCACAGGGCGAGATCGTCGATGGGTTGCTGAATGGTGGTGAGTCCCGGCAGCGCCCGGCGCATGGCCGCCGTGGCATCGAAGCCGACGACCTTGAACTCCTCGGGCACCCTGCGACCGCGCTTCCGGGCCCACTCCAGGACCGCGGCGGCCGTCAGGTCGTCGGTGGCGAAGACGGCGTCCACATCGGTGGGCATGGAGTCCAGTACCGCCTCGGTGAGCCCGGCCCGTTCGGAGTCGGGAGTGTGGAAGTCGACCGTGCGCACAACCGGCTCGACTCCGTTGTCCAGCAGCACTGCGAGATAGCCGGCCTCCCGGCGGTTGTGCGGCCCCGACCGCGAGGTGAGCAGTGCGGGCCTGAGCGCCCCACGCGCCAGCAGGTGCTCGGTCGCCAGACGCCCGCCCGTCTCATTGTCGCAGGTGATGTTGGGGATCGTGGGGGACAGGAGCCTGTCGATGGTCACCAGCGGCATGCGCACTGTTCGGTACTCCGGCAGGCTGTCATTGTGCGCGCCCGAGATGATGCCATCGACCCGATGCGAGACGAGCAGATCGAGATACTCCCGCTCGCGATCCGCCCGGCCCATCGAGTTGCACACGAGGATCCGGTAGCCGTGATCCGCCAGGGCGTTCTCGACCTCGGCCGCCACCTCCCCGAAGAAGGGCAGGGCCACGGTCGGCACGATGACACCGATCGTGTGGGTGGACTTGCCGTGCAGCGCCCGCGCGACCTGATTGGGCCGGTAGTTGAGCTCGGCGATCGCCTCGGCGACGCGGTCCTTCGTCTCCTGGCTGAGGTAACCGCGGTTGTTGAGCACGCGAGAGACCGTTGTCAGGGAGACGCCTGCGATCTGGGCGACATCAGCGAGGGTCGGCTCTCGGCGCGCGCTCATCATCATCTCCTCGGTTTATCAGAGCAAGCATTATCCAAGCCCGCGCCGGGGTGGCATCACCTGACGCGAGTCGGGAAGCAGGGAGACGCGCTCGCTGAGGTCATGCACGGCACAATGCGGGTACAAAGCCCTCATAGTAGCCGATCATGGCGCGCGCGATGGCGGCATGCCCGGCGTCGTCGGGATGAATGCCATCGGCGCAGAGCCTGTTCTCATCGTCGTTGATGGTGGTCGTCATGATATCGGTCGATGTCAGTCCGAGCTCCGTGGCCCGTTCGTGCACCATGCGCCTCACGACGCCGAAACGCGGTCCGGTGCCGAGCGCCGGGAGGCAGGGGGCGACGACGACGGGAACGCCGCGCAGCCGCGCGGCGAGGAACGACAGGTCGTGATCGACCGCCTGCCTCACGAGCTCGAGCCGGGAGGGCAGGAAGGCGGCGTCGTTCAGGCCCAGGCATACGGTCACGACGTCGGGCTCCGCGCGCTGAACCGTCTCGAGCCAGATGATGTCCCGGCAGGACGGAGAGCGGCCCCCGCCGGGCAGGCGCCCGCCGCGGCAGGCGAAGAAGCCCATGCCGTCAGCGGCGAGATTCACCTCGCGCCACCGCAGATGCTCGCAGACCAGAGAGGTCCACCGGTTGCGCGGATGGGTGACGGCCCGCCACCCGGTGGTGATGGAGTCCCCGAGGAAGACGGCAGTGGGAAAGGGGCGCGAGCGGGGCACGGAGGACACGTTCCGACCATAGGCCGATGAGGCGGTTCAGCGATGACAGCGCGGCGCCTGATGTCGGGGACGTCACCTCCTGCCCGTAATGACATAATGTACATTATCGGATTTGTGTGAAGGCGGCTCATGGCAGCAGAGCGGATGCAGATGGATTCATTGGAGGGCGCGACCGCGGGTCTTACGGTGGGGCCATGACCAGCCCTCCGACCGAGCCGCACAGCCTCAGCGGAGCCGTCATCCGTCCCGCCGTCATCGCCGATGCCCCTGCCATCCGGGGCATTCGCAACGCCGCCGTCCGGGACTCCCTGGCGATCTGGACCAGCCGGGAGCAGGATCCCGACGAGGCCGCGACCTGGCTCGAGCCGCGGATCGCGCGCGGGACCGCACTCGTCATCGCCGGGGATTCCGGCCGATCCGACAAGCAGGTTGTCGGCTTCGCCGTCGCGAGTCCCTGGCACCCCTACGACGGCTATGCCCGCACGGTCGAGGACTCGATCTACCTCTCGCCCGCGGCCCGAGGACGCGGGCTCGGCACCGGGCTTCTGATGGCGCTCCTCGAGGCGTGCCGCGCGGCGGGCGACCGCACCATGGTCGCCCAGATCGAGGCCGGCGGCGCCGCGTCGATCCGTCTGCATGAGAAGGCGGGATTCGCCCTCGTCGGCACGATTCCGGCCGCCGGGCAGAAGCACGGTCGTCTTCTCGACCTCACCCTCATGTCCCGGCGGATCGACCGGCCGTGATAGCGCGGAGCCGAGGCACCCGGCGTCTTGCGGATCGCCTTCACGATGACGATGCCCGAAGCCGCCGGTTGCCCGGAGGGCCGCTGCGCCGGCGCTACTGGATCGACCTGCGCACGAGCGCATAGTTGCGAGGACGACGCGGTCGCGTAGGGTCACCGATGTGGCTGGAGTTGATGCGCGCACGGTCTCGGTGATCCTCTTCGACGGGTTCGAGCTGCTCGACGTCTTCGGACCCGTCGAGATGCTCTCCCTGACGCCGGGTATCACAATCGACTACACGGGTCCGGCCGCCGGGCCGGTGACGAGCTCGCAGGGCTGCGAGGTCGTGGCGGAGCGCGGATACGAGGAACTGGTCGACCCGGATATCGTTCTCGTGCCGGGAGGCGTCGGGACACGTGCGCTGGTCGACGACGAGGGGTTCCTCGATCAGCTCACGGCGATCGGCCACCGGGCCGGCCTCGTCGTCTCCGTGTGCACCGGCTCGGCGCTGCTCGCAGCGGCCGGCCTGCTCGACGGCTACCGAGCGACGAGCAACAAGCGATCCTTCTCCTGGGCCAGCAGGTTCGGCTCCTCGGTGGCATGGGAGCCCCGGGCTCGATGGGTCCACGACGGTGACCGGTGGACCTCCTCCGGCGTGGCCGCGGGCATGGACATGGCGGCGGCGCTCATCGGCCAGCTCCACGGCGCCGAGCGGATGCGCGCGGTCGTGGAGCGGATCGAGTACGAGCCTCGCACCGACCCCGACCAGGATCCCTTCGCCTGGATCCACGGCCCGCAGTGAGGCCGGCGGGGGCACTCGTGAGCGGCGTGCGCGTCGGTCGACGGATCGTCGGTGCTCAACGTTGTCCGTTTCCGCCACTCCGCTTCTCCGCTCCTTCTCCGCTCCCGACACGAGTGCCGGGGCGACGGGCGACGACCTCGAAACGCGTGCACACCACGGGCGTGTCATCATCAACAGCCGGGGGCTCGGCGCCGAGCGAGCCGAGCCACTCGCGGTGCTCGGGGCTCGTCCAGAAGCGTTCGTGACCCTCGCGCCGCTCGGCGACGTCCTCGTAGCCCTCCCCCTCGCCGAGGGCGTGGGGCGGAGCGACCTCGGCGAGCGGGACGACGTCGACGTCAACGATTCCGATCACGCACGCGGGCGTCCCGGCGGAGTCGAGGACGAGCTCTCGGTCACCGGGCGCCGGCAGCCGAGTCCTGGAATCGGCCTTGTAGTCGGCCAGCAGGGCCGTCGTCGCTCGCTTGCCGCCCGTCAGGATCGCCGCCGCGAGCCGATCGCGCAGCGGACCGGGGAACGCGGACTCCCCCGCCGGGAGCAGCTCCCACCCCGCGGGCAGCCAGGTCGCCCGCGGACCGCGGCTGCGGGTGGAGAGGAAGAGCACGGTCGTGGTGTCGTAGAACTCCGTGCTGGACCCGACTCGCTCCATGCCGATGCGGGTCGCCACGCGTTGCGAGGCGACGTTCTCCGGGTCCGCGACGGCGATGATCCGCTCCACCCCCGCGTCGTGCACGGCGTCGAGGACGGCCCGCGCGGCCTCGGTGACATAACCGTGCCCGCAATGCTCGGCCACCTGCCGCCAGCCGATCTCCAGCACGGTCGCCGCTCCCCCGCCCGATGATGGAATCGGCTTGACCATGATGAGCCCGACGGCGGTTCCCGGAACTGCGCGGTCGTCGTCGCCGGAGCCTCTCAACTCGATGAGGCTGAAGCCTTGAACGGGATGGTTCACCAGGCTCATGAAGCGATCCAGGTGCCGGTGCGCCGCGGCCTCGTTCGGCGTGATCGCGGAGGGGATGAAGCGGATGAGATCGGGATTGGCGTGCAGTCGCCGCACGAAGCCGAGGTCGTCGGGAATGAGGGCTCGCAGGCGCAGGCGCTCGGTGAGCAGTGGAATCATGAATGAAGACTGCCATGGCCCCGGCGCGGACGCGCGAAACCGTGGCGGCGGGACCGGACCGATCTCGCGATCAGTCGCCCAGGGCGGTGCCGACGGCCCGCGCCGCCCGGATCCACTCGTGATCGCGGGGCACGTACTTCACCTTTCCGGCCACCTGCTTGAGGGGCACCAGCTCGGTGCCCTGGCCGCGATCGGCGACCATGACGCCGAGCCTCCCGTCGGCGATCGCGTTGGCCCCGGCGACGCCCAGGCGCGTGCCCAGGAGGCGGTCCGCCGCGTTGGGGGTGCCGCCGCGCTGAACGTAGCCCAGGATGGAGACGCGAGCCTCCAGGCCGGTGGCCGCCTCGAGCTGCTCCGCCAGGGTGAAGGTGTTGGCGCGATGCGAGGCCTCCAACCGCTTCACGCCACGCTTGGCCGCGGCCTTGGCCTGCGGAGTGGAGGCGTCCTTGACCAGGGCCTCGGCATGACTGATCTCCTCACGATCGACGACATTGAGCGCCCCCTCGGCAACCGCGACCACGGAGAAGCTCGAACCGTGGGACCGACGGAGCTCGATCTTCTCAGCGATCGCCTCCACGGTGTAGGGGATCTCGGGTAGCAGGATGACATCCGCTCCCCCGGCGATGCCCGCGCCCAGGGTCAACCACCCGGCGCGGTGCCCCATGATCTCGGTGAGGATGATGCGGTGGTGGGAGTGCGCGGTGGAGTGGAGGCGGTCCACCGCCTCGGTGGCGATCTCCAGGGCGGTGGCGAAGCCGAAGGACGTGTCCGTCCTGACGATGTCGTTGTCGATGGTCTTGGGCAGATGGAGGACATTGAGGCCGGCATCCATCAGACGCCTGGCGTTCTTCGCCGTGCCCCCGCCCCCCAGGCACACGAGCGCGTCGAGCTCGTCCCTCGCGTAGTTCTCGACGATGGTCGGAATCATGTCTCGGGCCTCGCCATCGACGACCATGCGATGAACCTTGTCGCGGCTCGTGCCGAGCATGGTGCCGCCCGTGGTCAGAATGCCGGACAGCGAGGGGCCATCGAGCTCGACGAAGCGGTTCTCCGCCAGGCCCCGCATGCCGTCCCGGAAGCCGATGAGCCTCCATCCGTGCTCCTGGATCGCCGCCTTCCCGAAACCGCGGATCGCGGCGTTGAGTCCAGGGGCGTCTCCGCCCGCGGTCAGGATCCCGATGCGCTTGGTGGCCATGGGATCAGTATGCCGCCTGGAGGCGGACCGGGCGGCGCGAGACCGGAACCGGCTCGCGGCGCGCCCGGCGGCGGTGCGTCTCCGTGCTCCCCGGTGCGCCTCGGGGCGCCCGGCGGAGGGGCGGCAGCGGCGCGCGCCGGTAGAGTTGTGATCCGACCATGCTCGGCACCCGTCCGCCTCGGGAATGCCGAGGAGCTCATCGGCGTTGATCCCCGTGCGCCGTTGAGGCGCAGGAGTGTCCGACACGGGCGAGTAGTCGAGCCACGAGAGGGGCGACAGCATGGCAGACCGCGCATTGCGGGGCATGACCATCGGTGCGAAGTCGATGGAGTCCGAGGAGGGCGTCGAGTTCGCCGAGCGGCAGATGATCAGCTACGAGTGCCCGCTCGCGCACGTCGTGGTCGTCCCCATGTCGCTGGAGGCCGAGATCCCCCAGACCTGGGAGTGCCCGGAGTGCGGCCAGGTGGCCGCACTGCGCGGTGAGGAGGAGCCCGAGAGCGAGGAGCCGAAGAAGGCTCCCCGCACCCACTGGGACATGCTGCTCGAGCGCCGCGACATCGACGATCTCAAAGTTCTTCTCGATGAGCGACTCGACATGCTGCGCTCCGGTGAGATCTACCGCGAGCGCTTCTGATCCGAATGCGGTCGGCTGCCGGTCATGCCCGCATCAGGGCCGGCCCGGCGGCCGCCGGCGCCCGTCCGCCCGAGGCCGACCGATGCGGTCGTCCAGCTTCCGGACCGCCTCGGCCAGTTGCGCTCCTCGCTTGGCCAGGCCCCATTTGGTCACCAGGCCCAGCTCCTCGGTGAAGATCCCACCGGAGAGCTTGGACTGTCCCGCCTCGCGCTCCAGGAAGGTGATCGGCATCTCGACGATGCGGCCCCCTACGTCGGCGACCAGCTTGGTCATGTTCACCTGGAAGCCGTAGCCGAGCGCCTCGACCCCGCCCAGGTCCAGGCGGCGCAGGATCGATGCCCGGTAGACGCGGAACCCCGCCGTGGCGTCCTTGACCCGTAGCCCCAGCATGGCGTTGATGTAGAGGTTGCCCCCGCGGGACAAGGCGATGCGCTTGGCGTCCCAACCCTCGGTGGCGCCGCCGGAGACCCAGCGGGAGCCGATGACGAGGTCGGGCTCGTCCGCCATCTCCGCGCGCTGTATGAGCAGGGCCAGGTCCTCCGCGCGGTGGGACCCGTCGGCGTCCATCTCGCAGATCAACTCGTAGCCCGAGGCGAGTCCCCAGGAGAAGCCAGCCAGATAGGCGGGTCCCAGGCCGTTCTTCTCCGCGCGGTGCAGGACGTGGATCCGGTCGTCCTCCCGGGCCCGCGCATCTGCGAGGGCGCCCGTGCCGTCGGGGGAATTGTCGTCGACCACCAGGATGCCGGTCTCGGGAACGGCGTCACGCACACGGTCGAGGGCTCCGGGCAGGGAGTCGATCTCGTTGTAGGTGGGTATGACGACGAGGGCCTTCACAGTTCTTCTCCGATCCTGGCGGACGATGTCTCAGCGCCGGCGGCCCCCGACGGGGGCGAGACGGCGCGTGGCGCTGAACACGATACCGGTTGCCACCAGCGCGACCGCGAACCCGCACAGGACGCGTCCCGGCCAATCGCCCATGACGTCGGCCGGTGTCAGGGAGGTGCGCAGGCCGACATCGGCCACGAGGGCGGCCCGGGTGTAGGGCCGGGTCTCCTGCTCGACGACGCCTTTGGGGCTGATAATCGCGGTGATGCCCACGGTTGAGACCTGGACGACGCCACGGCCGTGGACGACGGCCTGGACCCGCCCCTGGGCGAGCTGCTGGTCGGCCTCGGAGGAGGTCAGGAAGCTCGCGTTGTTGGTGGGGATGACGATCAACTCCCCGCCCTGCCGCACGCCTTCGCGCAGCGTGTCGTCGTAGGCGACCTCGAAGCAGATCCCCATGGCGAGGGAGACGTCGCGATCCTGAGCGGCGGCGCGGACGGTGAGGGTCTGCGGACCGGTTCCCGGAGCCATATCGACGCCGATGCGGTCGACCTGGGCGGAGACCCGTCGTATCAGATCGCGCAAGGGGATGTACTCGGCGAAGGGCACTGGGCGATGCTTGCGGTAGGAGGCGCCCGCGCCCTCGCCCGGCGTCCAGACGATCATGTCGTTGTAGCGCACGTGGTTCCGCTCCTCCTGGGGAACGGCGCCCACGACGATCGGGGCGTCGATCGTCCGCGCCGAGGACTCGACGAGCTCGGCGGTCGCCCGATGCGTGCGCGGGTCGAGGTCCGCGGCGTTCTCCGGCCAGATGACGACGTCGAGGCGGTCCCGTCCGGTATCGGCGGCGAGCTGCTCGGTCGCTCGGGCGTGGTTGCCGGTGACCTCGAGCGCACGGTTGAAGGCGTCCTCGAAGTCCTCGGCGACATTGCCCTGGACGGCGCCCACTGCGAGGGTCCCGTCCTCGGCGGTGTCGTTCACCGGCAGGGCGAGCGGGGCGGACAGGACCAGACCCGCGCAGATCGCCGTCGTCAGGGCGGTCCATGCCGCCCGTGCACGAACGGCGTGGACGGTCTCGAACACGCAGGCGCCGACGAGGGCGACCAGGAGCGACAGGCCGATCGAGCCGCCGTACGCGGCGAAGGGGAGCATGGGGGCGTCGGCCATGGCGAACGCGAGGCGCCCGAAGGGGAAGCCGCCCCACGGCCAGCTGGAGCGCAGTTCCTCGACGCCGCACCACAGCACGGCGAAGGAGAGGATTCGTGCCGCGACGGCGCTCCCCGCTCGGGGACCGACGTCGGCCAGGACGGGTATCCGGCTCACCAGTGCCCATGCCGCGCCCAGGACGACCATGTAAAGGGCCTGGACGACGGTCAGCGCCGCCCAGCCGATCGGGTTGCCCATCGCGACGGCGGTGAAGTGCAGCAGGGGCGCGAAGAGGACGATCCCGAAGACGAGCCCCAGCCCGGCTCCCGTCCACACGCCTCGCCCTCGGAGCGTACCCGCGAGCAGTGCCAGACCGAACGGTGCCGCCCACCACATGTCCTTGGGCGGGAAGGCGGAGGTCACGGCCAGTCCCGCCAGCGCAGCGGCCAGGACGGGGGCGCAATGGCGCAGTACGGCCGGACTCCGCAGGCGAGACCGTATCGCGCCGTCGACTGCGGCCGAGCGCTCGGCGCCGAGGGCGGGGGGTGTGAGGTCGGGCGGTGTCACGACCTGAAGCATAGGGCCGGGTCGCGTCCCGATCCCCGTCCGAGAGTCACCGCCCGGCGAAGGCGCGCGGTTGCGGTCCGCCGCTTCCGACCGACCGGAATCGAGGGGCTCCCCTCAGGTCCGGCGACGGTGCGCCATGGCGCGATGCACGGGCCGCCAGGCCAGCGCCAGCAGTGCGCCGACGACCATCCCGATGAGGCAGGACATGGCGGTCCCGGTGATCCAGGACAGGAGCGAGTTATGAGCGAGCTCCTCGGCCCACTCGATGGCGTGGTGCAACGGGTGGAAGCCGACCTTGGCGAGATTGACCGCCAGGATGTGGCCGCCGACCCACAGCATCGCCACGGTGCCCACGATCCCGATACCGGTGAAGAGCGACGGAGCGCTGGACGCCACGGCGCGGCCGAGGGAGCGCGAGGCCCTCGTGCGGCCCCTCACGGCCAGGTGAGCCCCGGCGTCATCGATCTTGATGAGCGCCCCGACCAGCCCGTAGACCGCGAAGGTGATGAGCAGGGCGATCATGACCAGGACGACGACACGTCTGATGGATGACTCCCCCTGCACCTCGGCGAGGGCGAGCAGCATGATCTCCGTGGACAGGACGAAGTCGGTGGTGATGGCGCGCTTGACGATCGCGGCCTCGTCCACCGGCGTCTCCTCGGCGGGGTGGTCAGGGCCGAGGACGCGCTCCAGGATCTTCTCCCCGCCCTCGAAGCACAGGTAGGTCCCGCCGACGACGAGCGCCACGGGCAGGAGAGCGGGCGCCACCGCCGTCAGCAGCAGCCCGATCGGCAGGATGATGAGGAGCTTGTTGCGAAGCGAGCCCAGCGTGACCCTCTTGATGATCGGCAGCTCGCGGTCCGGCGTGATGCCGGTGACGTACTGCGGCGTGGCGGCGACGTCGTCGACCGCGGCGGCCGAGACCTTCGCGGATGCCTTGACGGCCGCGGCGGCCGTGTCGTCGATGGTCGATACCGTCAGCTTGGCGAGCGTGGCGATGTCGTCGAGAAGAGCGAAGAAGCCTGACATGGGGTCCGGAGGTCCTGTCGTCGTGCTGCGGCTCCGAGCGGGAGCCCGGCCGTGATGAGACTATCCGCCCTGAACGGCCGATGGGCGCCCCGCTCATGGGCAGGACGCCCCGACGATCACACCGGGGACCAGCCCACCACTCCCCTGTTGACATCGAGACTCGCCCGGGCGGCGCTCACGGACAGCATCTCGATGGCGCGACGCCGATCGGGCGCGCTCTCCTCGGTCGTCGTGAGGCAGGCCAGCTGCCCGAGCACGTCGAGGAGCTGCTTGGACCAGCGCACGAAGTCGCCGGCGGTCAGCTCGCAGTCCTGAAGGACCTCGGCCAGGTCGGCGCCCTCGGCCCACGCCCTCACGGCACCCGCCAGAGCCGGCTCGGCGCCGCTGGAGGACTCGATCCGCGCCAGGGCCTCCAGGTCGTTGATGGCGCGGGACAGACGGACCTCCTCGCGCAGCACCGCTCCCAAGCGGGAGTCCGGCGCCACGGGCAGACCGATGGACTGCACCGCCAGACGCGGCTCGTACACGCAGGCCGACACCGCTGCGGCCAGGTCGGCGGAGGCGAGCCCGTCCCACAGGCCGTGGCGCAGGCACTCCGAGACGAGCAGGTCCCGTTCGGCGTAGACGCGCGCCAGCATCCGCCCGGCGTCGGTGACCCGCAGCTCGCGCTCCGGATGCCCGCGATCGACGGGCCGGAGATAGCCCAGCTCGATGAGCACCTCGCACACGGCGTCGAAAAG
Source organism: Actinomyces gerencseriae DSM 6844 (assembly GCF_000429265.1). Lineage (GTDB taxonomy): Bacteria > Actinomycetota > Actinomycetes > Actinomycetales > Actinomycetaceae > Actinomyces > Actinomyces gerencseriae. Next base: position 42,579 of record NZ_AUBN01000010.1, on the reverse strand, counting down.
ACGGGCGATCGTGCCGGTGCGACTGTCCACCCGGGCCTGGAGGCGCTCCGCCTCGGCGCGGGCGCGCAACCACTTGCGTCCCGTGCGGGCGTGCTCCTCGCGATCGGGGCATGCGTGGCAGGGGTGCGCGCGCATTCGGTGGCGCAACTCCTCCACGCGCGCGGCACCGTCCCGCTCATGCCCACCATCGCCTCCGCGTCCCCGACGCCGTCCGGGTCGGGCGTGCTCCAGGTCCCCCGAGCGCAGGGCGCTGATCAGACGCTCCGTCAGGCGCTCGCGATCCCGGGGCCTGCGCACGTTGACGCCGGGCGCGACCTTCAGAGAACCGACCCGGACGACGCCCTCGGGAGCGGTGTCCGGCGACAGGGTCAGGACCCGGGAGTCCTCCCCCAGGACCGTCAGGATGGGCGCGCCGGTGCGATCCGCGCCCTGATCCAGGACGACGGCGTGCTTGTGACGGCGTCCCCGGCGATGGATGATGATGTCGCCTCGGCTCAGCGAGGTCATGGCGCGTGCGGCTTTCTCGCGGCCCGCGGTGCGACCGGCCCGGGAGAGATCGGCCTCGGCGTCGGCGATGCGCTGGCGCAGGCGTGCGTACTCGCGGAAGTCTCCGAGGTGACAGGTCATCTGCTCCTCCATGGCGGTGAGGCTCCGGCGCATCCTGCGGGCCTCGGCGGCGAGCTCGACGACGCCGCGGTCGGCCTGGTACTGGGCGAAGGAGGACTCCAGCACCTCGCGGGCCCGGGTCCGCGAGGCGCGCCCGAGCAGATTGACCGCCATGTTGTACGTGGGCCGGAAGGCCGAGACGAGCGGGTAGGTGCGCCGCGACGCCAGCGAGGAGACGAAGGCGGGGTCGACCCCGTCGGCGGCCAGGACGACGGCGTGCCCCTCCGTGTCGATGCCGCGTCTCCCGGCTCGTCCGGTCAACTGGGTGTACTCGCCCGGGCTCAGGGTGGCGTGGGCCGACCCGTTCCACTTGCGCAGGGATTCCAGGACCACGGTGCGGGCGGGCATATTGATGCCGAGGGCCAGAGTCTCGGTGGCGTAGACGACCTTGACCAGGCCCGCGCTGAAGAGCTCCTCGACGGTCTCCTTGAAGACGGGGAGAAGACCGGCGTGGTGGGCGGCCACGCCCCGCTCCAAGGCGTGCGCCCAGCCGTGGAACCCCAGCACGCTCAGGTCTGTTGCGGGGATCTCGGCCATGTGCCGGTCGATGACCTGACGGATCCGAGCCGCCTCGGCGTCGGTGGTCAGGCTGATGCCGGCGCTCACGGCCTGGTGGACGGCCTGTTCGCAGCCGGCACGCGAGAACACGAACACGATCGCCGGGAGGAGGTCGGCCTCCTCGAGGGCCGTGACGACCGCGACCCGTGACGGCGGGCGCAGGTCCGCGGCGCGGGCTCCGGTGCCGCCGCGGCGCGGCGCCCGGCCGCCTCGCCGGCTCCGCCCCCGCCGCCACGACTGGGACGGAGGGCCTCCGGCCGGGCCGTGGCCGGAGGCGGACGAGTCCTCCCCCGCTGCCGCGCGGCGAGCCCTGGCCAGGGCCTTGAGCAGGGCCGGGTTGAGCGGGGGCCGGACTGCCGGCGCGCTGCCGCCGGACACGGGCGCCGAGGCCGATGACGACGATGACGGCGATGACGGCGATGACGGCGATGATGTCATCGTGTGGAGGTCGAGCAGTCGCCGTCCGACCATCATGTGCTGGATCAGGGGCACCGGGCGGTGCTCGGAGACGACAACAGCCGTGCGGCCGCGCACCTGCCCGAGCCAGTCTCCGAACTCCTCGGCGTTCGAGACGGTCGCCGACAGGGAGACCACCTGCACCTCGGGCGCCAGGTGGATGATGACCTCCTCCCACACCGGGCCGCGGAACCGATCGGCGAGGTAGTGGACCTCGTCCATGACCACGAAGCCGAGGCGAGCCAGATCGCGCGAGCCCGAGTAGAGCATGTTGCGCAGGACCTCGGTCGTCATGACGATGATGTCGGCGCGAGGGTTGACCGAGGTGTCGCCGGTCAGCAGACCAACGCGCTCCGCCCCGTGGCGCGCCAGCAGATCGAGGTACTTCTGGTTGGACAGGGCTTTGATGGGCGCGGTGTAGAAGGCCTTGAGGCCCTTGGCCAGCGCCAGGTGGATGGCGAACTCGCCGACGACGGTCTTGCCGGCCCCCGTGGGCGCGGCCACCAGGACGCCCTCGCCGCGCTCGAGCGCCTCGCACCCGCGGACCTGGAAGTCGTCGAAGGGGAAGTCGTAGGAATCGGTGAAGCGGGCGAGCTCGCCGCGGGATGCCGCCTGTCGGCGTCGTGCGGCGGCATAACGTTCAGCGGGCGAGCTCATGGCGCAAGCCTACGGGCGCCGCCGCCGTTCCGCCCGGGCCCGTTATGAACATGTACGGCCGCGCTCGGCGTCACGTCTCAGCAGCGCGGCAGCAGGACCGAGACGACATCGCGCACGGCCTCCAGGCGCAGTGGCGGGCCGGCGACGGCCTCGCCGTCGGCCATGGGGCACGGCGGCGCGCGCAGCCCGGCCCGTGGGGAAAGGGCCTCGATGGTCAGGGCGCGGGAGCGCTCGAGATGGACCGCCGGGTCGCCCAGGTGGGCGCCGGAGAAGATCCGTGCCAGCAGTCCGAGGAGTCTGACCCGGCCCACCGGATCCAGGCGGAGCACGTCCAGGAGGCCGTCGGCGGCGTCAGCACGGGGAGACAGGTCCATGCCGCCGCCGATGTAGCGGGTGTTGGCGGCCGCGACCAGCAGGGCCGCCCCCCTCCCAGGTCCCGGAGTCGGTGGTGAGCCGGTAGCCGTAGGGCTCCAGGCCGGCCAGCTCGCCCAGCACGGCGCAGGTAGCGCCCCTCCCCCGCCGGCCAGGTCAGCGTGTTCGCACGGGCGTTGACGGCCGCGTCCAGTCCCGCGGAGACGACGGCCAGGGACCACTCGTGCTCCTCGGGCACGGGCGAGCCGTCGGGGCGGGTGGCGTGAACGGCGTCCAGGCGGGCGACGCGCCCCTCGCTGCGCAGGGCCGCGTCGATGACCGCGACCGAGGCGGTCACGTCGCGGCGGGGCAGGCGGAGGTGGCGGGCGATGTCGTTCCCCGTCCCCACGGCGGCGATGCCCAGTGGCACTCCCGTGGTCGCGACGACATCGAGGCCGAGGTGGGTCGGAGGGGGTCGGGGGATCCGAGCGGACGGGGAGTCGGAGCGTCGCAGCGGCTCAGGCCTCGTCGCCGGCGCTCGTCGGCTCGACGGCGGACGGGGGTTTCGAGATCGCGGGTGCGGGCCTCGACAGTGCCGCGTCGAGCTCGGCGTCGAGCTCGGCGCGCCTCCTCTCCACCCGCCTGTCGTGCTGGATCGAGATGAGGCAGGCCAGGAAGTACAGGCCGGTGACGGGCAGGGCCATGAAGATCATGGACCAGGGATCGGGCAGGGGATTGGCGAAGGCCATGAAGGTGAAGATGCCCACCACGGCCCAGCGCCAGCCCTTGATCATGGTCCTGCCCTTCATCAGCCCGAGCATGTTGAGAGCCACGAGCAGCTCGGGCAGCAGGAAGGCGATTCCGAAGACCAGGACGAGCCGCATGATGAAGGACAGGTACAGGCCGGCGCCGATGACTCCCGCAGTGGGGCCGCTGGGAATGAAACCAGTGAGGATGATCACCGCGTGCGGCATGATCCACATGCCCAGGGCGGCACCGGAGGCGAACAGCACGAGCCCGGTCAGCCCGTACACCCAGGTGTAGGCCTTCTCCCTGCGAGTCATACCGGGTCCGACGTACGCCCAGAACTCGTACATCCACAAGGGGGAGGAGAACAGGATGCCGAGCCAGATCGAGACCTTGAGCTTCATGTCGAAGGAGGCCAGGATCGTATCGAAGTTCAGCGTCAGATTGGCGCCCCTGGCGTTAGCCGCATCGATGGGGCGCGTGATGAGGGAGAAGGCCTGGTCGTAGACGAGGTAACCCACCACGGCCATGGCCAGGACGCCCAGCGCCGAGATGAAGAGCCGGTTGCGCAACTCGCGCAGGTGGTCCCCGATGGACATGCGTGCCTCGGGATTGTCCCTGCGCCTCGATCGCTTGATCTTCGGAAGCTTGGCCACCGCGGCCTCCTTACTCACCGGTTTTCAGAACTGCCCCGAGATGTGCTCTCGATGCCCGAGGAGCGCGCCTGTGCGACGTCGACGCCCGTTCGCACCCCTCCCGGCCCCTCCGCCCTCGTCGACGGCGGGCCCGCGAGCAGTGGCGGGGTTACTGCTGAGCGGATCCCTCGGGGCTCTGAGCGGCGCTCTGCCCGGGCTGCGTGGGCCGGGTGTAGTAGGTGCCCTCCTGAGGCTGCTGGATCTGGGCCTTGGGCTGGGTGTCGTCGTCCTCCTCGCGCAGATCCTTGATCTCCTTCTTGAAGACCTTCATGGACTGCCCCACGCTCTTGGCCATGTCGGGCAGCCTGTTGGAGCCGAAGACCAGCAGGATCACGATGAGCAGGACGACGATATGCCAGGTCTGGAATCTCATGGCGTACTCCTTCGACGGACGGGAAACGGGTCGTGCCGATACGCTCCGAGTCTAGCCTCCGTGAGGGCCCTGCCCGAACGACCCCCTGAGGCGCTGGCCGCATTCACCCGGAGGCGGACGCGCCCGCCGAGGACGGGTCGGCCCCGTAGCGGGTCAGAGCGCGTCCGGCCGTCGCGGCCGCCTCCTGAGCCAGGTCGGCCGGCTCGACGGCGATCAGGTGCCTGCCCGCTGACAGCACCAGCCCTATGAGCCAGGCGCGATCGCGCCCGCGCACCGTCGCCGTCATGGTGCCATCGGCTCTCTCGGCCACGTCCTCGCAGCGCACCTGCTCCACCAGCCACCGACCGCCGGGGGCCAGGGTGAGGACGGCGGTCTGCTGCGATCCACCGGACCCGCCGGGCCCATCGCGCCGACGACGCGCGCGATGGGCCGTCGCGGGGGCGTCCAGGCGGGTGGCGTCCAGGATCCGGTCGAGTCGGAAGAACCGCTCCTCCCCGGTGCGCAGGCACCATGCGCGCAGGGTCAGGTGCGTGCCATCGGTCATCAGCTCGAGCGGATCGACCTCGCGCACCGAACGAGCATCGGTGGCCGAGACGTAGGACAGCCGCAGTCGCCGACGCTCGGCCAGAGCGCGTCGAACGACTCGCAGCACCGGGGAGCCCGCCTCCCGGCCGAGGGCGTCGCTCCCCCGATCCGCCGACGTCGCGGGCGGCGCCGCATCACCGCCGACCGCCTTCGAGAGCGCGGTCCGCGCTCCCTGCACGGCGGCCGCGGACTCGGCGTCGCCCGCCAGGACGCGTCCGAGCACGCGCAGGGACAGGAGCAGGGCGATCGCCTCCTGATGCGACAGGCGCACCGGCCGGTCGAGACCGAGCGGCTCGGTCAGGCTCAGGCGCCCCGCCTCGAACGCATCGGCCGAGAAATCGACGAGGTCCTCCGGCATGCCACCGGGCAGCCCCGAGACCCACAGGGTCTCCACGTCGCCGCGAATCACCTCGGGCGCGACTCCGAAGTGGGTCGCGGCCTCCTCGAAGGTCGCGCCGTCGTTGTCGGCGACCCAGGCGGGCAGGGCCAGGAGCCGGACGAGGCGATCGGTGGAGCTGCGCCGGGCCACGTCAGCGGCCCTCCGGTCCGAGGGCGGCGGCTCCGGTCAGGTGGGCCACGACGTCGTCGCGCAGCCGCCGCGGGCCCATGACCACGACGGCATCGGCCAGAGCCGCCAGCGAACCCGCGAAGGCGAAGCGGTCGGCGTAGGGCACGGCCAGCAGGTCCCAGCCCTCCGGCACTGCGCGGGCGGTCGGCGCGTCATGGTCCGCGACCGCTCTCGCCCGGGCCCTCAGCTGCAGGGCCCGGCCCGGAGCAGCCGCGACGAGCGCCTCACGGGTGTCCGACTCGCCGTCCTCGGGGCGGGTGAAGGCGCCGGGTTCGGACAGGGCCGACACCTCCCCGATGATCCGCGCCAGGCGGAACGTGCGGAGTGCCCCGGCATCGAGATCCAGGGCGTCGAGGTACCAGGCGCCCTCGCTCATCCGCAGCCGGTGCGGCTCGACGGTGCGGGTGCGGGTCGTGCCCGAGGACGCCGAGACGTAGACGAAGGACACGACCCGCCGTTCGTCCACGGCGGCGGCCAGCCGAGGTGGGATCTCATCGCCGGACAGGTCGATGGTGAGGTCCACGAGTCCACCCGCGCGAGGGTCGTCGGCGACCACGGCGCGGATCTTGGTCAGCGCACGGCGGGCGGCGGCGGTCAGCTCGCCCGAGCGCCAGGCGGAGGCCGCCAGGTCCACCGCGGACGCCTCCCGGGCGGTCAGAGTCACATCGGGCAGGACGTAGTCGTCCTCCGCGATCGAGTAGCGGCTCCCCTCCCCCCGACCGGTGGTGGTGATCGCAATGCCGAGGTCGCGCAGGATCCCCTTGTCGCGCTCGAACATGCGCCGAGCGGCCTCGTTCCCGCGTCCGCCGTAGCCGGCCACCCTCTCCACCACCTCCGCCGCCGTCAGACCGACGACGGTGTTGCGCAGGGCCAGCAGCAGGTTGACCTGACGCTCCTCGGCGGGGATCGTCTGGTCGGGCGCACGTGTCACGGTCACAGCGTAGGGTCACCGGCGGCGCCCGGACCGCCGGGACGGGGAGTGTTGGGGGCATGATGCTGCTCGGGGCCGGGCCGGGGAGGCCCGGCGGAGGGCCGGCAGGGGGCACGGCGGCATCGGGAACCGGTACGGTTCGTCCATGATGTGGCGTGACGGCGAGGTCCTGGCACTGCGGCGCGACTGGGGGCCGGCGGGCAGGCGATGCGCGGAACTGGATGCGCGTGTGGTGGTGGCGCCCGCGGGCGCCACCACTCTCATGGCCGGCGAGGAGCTGCGCGCCGTCGCCTACGAGGCCATCACCGGGATCCCCTCGATCGGGGAGGGAGTGCGCCTGGAGGTCTCGGCCCTCGACCGCGTACTCGGCACCGGTGGGCACGCCATGGTGTGCGCGCGACCGGACGTCCTGCCCGCCGACCCGCCGCGTGAGGGCCACCTCGTCAAGGCCCGCTACATGCCCGACCAGGTCATGGTCGCCGGCGTCGATGAGCAGGGCACTGACCACCACGGCCTGCTGGCCCGGCCGATCGACGACCTCGACCTGGGGGGGATGCCTGCGGTGGTGGCCGACCTGCACTCGAGCCTGCCCGCGGTGCTGGCCGGGATGCGGACCCGCGAGGGCGAGCAGCAGCCGCGCGTCGCCTACGTCATGACCGACGGCGGGGCGCTCCCCCTGGCCTACTCCCGCCTCGTCGCCGCCCTGAGCCGGGCCGGATGGCTGGCCGGGACCGTGACGGCCGGGCAGGCCTGGGGGGGCGACATCGAGGCGGTCAGCATCCACAACGCTCTCTTGGCGGCCCGGCACGTCCTGCGCGCCGACGCCGCCGTCGTCACCCAGGGCCCGGGGAACCTGGGCACCGAGACGCCCTGGGGCTTCTCCGGGGTGGCCTGCGGGGACGCGGTCAACGCCATCGCCGCGCTGGGCGGGCGCCCGGTGGCCTGCCTGCGCGTCTCCCAGGCCGATGCGCGCCCCCGCCACCGGGGCGTCTCCCACCACTCGATGACCGCCTACGGGCGGGTCGCGCTGGCGGCCGCCGATGTCGTCGTCCCCGGTCTGGACGGGCCTTCGGGGGCTCGGGTTCGCCGGGAGGCGGACGTCCTGTGCGCGCCGCGACGGGGTGCTGCGCAGCACCGGCTCATCGAAATCCCCTCCGGCGGGCTCCTGGAGCGTCTGCACGCGGCCGAGGAGGAGATCGGGGTGAGGCTGTCCACCATGGGGCGGGGCCTCGAGGAGGACGCGGCCGCCTTCCTCGCCGCGGCCGCCGCCGGGCGCCATGTGCGCCGCGTCCTGGATGAGGAGGCGGTCAATGGCTGACCGGGACGGCCGAACAGATGGAGCACGCTCTCATTCGGCCCCCCGCGCGGGCGGCGCGACGAGCGTGAACGCGCCAGTCGATACGGTGGCGGTGTCCCTGACGACGGATCTGTCGGCGGCCTACGACTGGCGCTCCCGTCACCGCACGGTGCCGGGGCGGGCGAGCCGGTGGTCACGGCACTCCGTCCCGGTCGTGGACATCGCCCTGGGTACCGTCTTCCTTGTCTTCGCCCTGGAGACGGCGACCTTCGTCCTCCGTTTCGGCGCCTACGCCGTCTACGTGGCGGACGTCGCCCTGTGCCTGGCACTGGCACTGACGCAGTTCGGTCGGCTGCGCCTCCTGCGCGTCTCCTTCATCGCGACCTACGCCCTGCTGGCGGCCTACGCGGTCCTCGTGGCCCTCTCCCCGGTCAACCTGGGACTCAATCCGATCATCGCCACAGCGGTCACCAGTCTCTACACCGTCACCCGCTGGGAGCCCGACCGGCGCTGGGGCACGGCGGCGCTCCTGCTGGCCCTGGCGGGCGCCCTGGTCAACCCGGTCACCGTCGCCTCCTACGCCAGACCCTATGAGTCCGGCGCCGACCCGGCGACGGACTCCGGCTGGAACGGGACCGCCCTGATGGTTCGCACGCTCACCGGCCTGGTCTTCGCCAGCGCGGTGGTCCTGACCTACCTGCTGGCCTCCTCCCGGCGGCGAATCGCCGAGAACCAGGCCCGCGACGTCGGCATCGCCGCGGCCCAGGCGGTCGCGGCCGAGCGCCTCAGTCTGGCCAGAGAGCTCCACGATCTCGTGGGCCACAGTCTCACCACGATCAAGGTGCAGGCCGCCACCGGGCTGGCCCTGGGCGGCGAGGAACGGCTGCGGAGCACCCTGATCACCGTGCGCGACACCGCCGACGCCTCCCTGACCTCCGTGCGCCGGCTCGTCTCCGTCCTGCGCTCCGACGCCGGCGAGATCACTCCGCCGGCGGACCTGCGCACCATTCCGGCCCTCATCGAGACCATTCGCGGATCGGGCGCCCGGATCAACGCCGTGCTCCCCGAACCAGGGGTTCTGGAGCGCTGCAACGCGGCATGGTCGGCGATACAGCGCCTCACCCTCGTCCGTCTCGTCGGGGAGGCCCTGACCAACGCCGTCAGGCACGGAACCGGTCAGATCGAGCTGGACCTGACGATCGTCAACGGCCCCTCCGCCACCGCCCCGGCGTCCTGCCGCCTTCACGTCGCCAACCCGGTGCCCGAGTCCTTGGAGCACCCTCCGTTCGGCGGCAGCGGGCTCATCGGCCTGGAGGAGCGTCTCAGGCTCGTGGGCGGGACCATGGCCCATGGCGTTCAGGGCGATGACGAGGGACGCAGCTTCTTCACCCTCGACGTCGACTTCCCGGTGGCACCGTTCGAGCCGTCCGCGGGCTCCACGGTCCCGGACCAGCACCCCGGTGAGACAGAATCAACAGAATCAGGAGACTCCAGATGACCCCCGGTGCGACCAGTGCGATCAGGGTCGCCGTCGTCGACGACCAGCCGCTGCTGGTGAGCGCCTTCAGCGCCCTCGTGGGCGCGCAGCCCGATATGGAGGTCGTGCTGGAGGCCGTCGATGGGCGCCAGGCCGTCGACCGCCTCATCGGTCTCCTCGCTCGGGCCCCTGACTCTCACTGCGGGGCCGACCTGGTGCTCATGGACCTGAGGATGCCGGTTCTCGACGGGGTCGGCGCCATCCGCGAGCTGCGGGCCGCACCGGCCGCCTCCTCCCTACGAATCCTGGTCCTGACCACCTTCGACGACGACGACCTCGTCCTGGCTGCCCTGGGCGCCGGCGCCCACGGCTTCCTCCTCAAGGACGCCGAGCCGGGGACGCTGCTCGAGGCGATCCGCGTCGTCGCCCGCGGCGGGGCCTGGTTGGACCCGGCCGTCACCGGCACCGTCCTGGCCCACCTCGATACAAGTGCCGATAGGAGCGCCGGCACGAGCACTGTCATGGCCACGGGCGCCGGTACGGATGCCCCGCGGCCCCCGACTCCGCCGGCGGTACCGGTCGGTGGCGCCGTACCCGTCGTCGGGGCGCCGTCGGGACCCTACGAGCCCCTGACGGAGCGCGAGGACGCCGTGCTGGCCCTGGTGTGCCGGGGGCTGAGCAACGCCCAGATCGGTGAGCGGCTCCATGTCGCCGAGTCCACGGTGAAGTCCCACGTCAAGGCCGTCCTGGGCAAGACCGGATGCCGCAATCGGGTCGAGCTGGTCATCTACGCCCTGACGACGGAGCTCGTCCGGCCGCAGTGACCTCCTCCCCAAGAGGGAGACGCGGTGGCGGTGGCGGGCACCGGCCGTACCCCTGGTGGGGATCCGCCGCAGTGCCGTCGCGCACGAGCATGGGGCTATGACAACCGCGCCGACAGCAGCACCGCCCTCCTCCCCCACCCGTGCCACCGGCCTCGTCCCCGGGCTGAGGCTGGCCGGGATCTCGAAGTCCTTCGGCCACCAGCAGGTCCTCACCGGGCTCGACCTGTCGGCCCACCCCGGCCGCGTCTACGGACTGCTCGGCCTCAACGGCGCCGGCAAGTCGACCGCCTTCAACATCGCCCTGGGGCTGCTCAAGCCCGACGCCGGTGAAGTGGAGATCCAGGGCGCCCCCTTCTCCCGGCGCAGTCTGGCCCAGGTGGGGGCCTCCATCAACGGCCCCGCCCTCTTCCCCCAGCTGTCCGCACAGCGCAATCTGCTCGTCCACTGCCGCCTGACGGGCACCTCCCCGGAGACCATCGCCCCGCTCCTGGAGCGCGTGGGTCTGGCCGGGGTCGGCGGGAAGCGCGCCGGTTCCTTCTCCACCGGTATGAAGGTGCGCCTGTCCCTGGCCATGGCGCTTCTGACCGACCCGGAGGTCCTCGTCCTCGACGAGCCCCAGAACGGTCTGGATCCGCAGGGAATCATCGAGCTGCGCGACCTCGTGCGCGATCTGGCCGACGAGGGCCGCACCGTCGTCGTCTCCAGTCACCAGCTCGGCGAGATCGCCCGCATGAGCGACGATATCGGGGTTCTGGCCACCGGACGCCTCGTCTACGAGGGACCGCTGACCGACTTCGCCGACGCCGACGACGAGCGGGCCATGGAGGCGGCCTTCCTGGCCGCCGTCACCGGAGGCGGGCGCCGCACTGAGACGGAGGTGCGCGCATGAGCGCGAGCGCCGCCGTGCAGCCGCAGACTCGGATGAGGGTGCGGGAGAAGGCGGCGGTGAAAGCAGGTCTGTGGGACCTGGTGCGCGCCGAGCTCGCCCGCAGCCGGCGCACCTTCACCTGGGGCGTCATCGGGGCGACCCTCATCTTCACCGTCCACATCATCATCCTGTCCAATGCCTCGGTCTCCTCGGGCGTGGTCACGGAGCTCCAGTGGAACGGCAACGCGCTGGCGTGGATGCACCTGTACGCCGGGGCCTTCGCGGTGCCCCTGGGACTGCTGACCGGCGCCATGACTCAGTGGCGCGAGCAGCGATGGCGCCAGGGCGGAACAGCCTGGCGCGCCGTCGAGCCGCGCCGGGTGGTGACCGCTCGCCTCGTGGTGCTGAGCCTGTCGGCGCTCGCCTGCCAGGTGGCGCTGGTCGCCCCGGTGGTGGGGCACGCCCTCATCGTCGGCAGTGGTTGGGGCCCCTGGGACCGGTACCTGCTATTCGCTCTCTACATGTGGATCGTCGTCACCGGCTCCTGCGCCTGGGGCATGGCGGCTTTCCGAATGCTGCGGGTTGTCGCCGTCGGGGTCGCGCCCGTCCTCGGCTTCGTCTGGTCCGGGGCGGGGGTGACTCAGGCCGAGCGGACCGACTGGTGGATGCTCCCGTGGGCCTGGACGGCCCGGGTGCCGCTGCCCCTGCTGGGCGTTCACGGCAACTCCGAGATGCTCGAGGCGGACTCGCCGGTGTGGGGCTACCCGCTCCTGCCCGGGTTCCTGCTGACGGCCGCCCTGACGCTGGTCGGCATCGGCCTGGCCGTCCTCAGCGGCACGCCCGGGGGTGCCGAGTCCTCGGCGCGGCTCGTCGTCGGGCTCAGACGCCTGCCTCCCGGTGGACAGACCACCGACGCTCAGCCGGAGAGCGTCTCGGAACAGGTCCCGGTGGAGGCTCCGACATCGCCGTCCCGGAATACCCCGCAGTCCCGCGCCACGCCCGCCACCCGCATGGCCCGTATTCCCGGGCCGCGCAGCGCCGTCCTGGCAATGGCCGGCGTCCTGCCCTGGACCGTGTGGGCGGTCCTCGCGATCCTGCTGCTCGCCCTCCTGGGAGTCCTCCACGCCGTGTATCCGCCCGGGTACGGGCAGAGCTTCCTCGAGCTCGCGGGAGAGCCGATCGCCGCGGCCATCACCGGCATCACGGTATGGGGGCGGCTCCAGCCGGCGTGGCGCACGCTCATCACCCGCCGAGGGGCCGGCGGCATCCTGACCTCAACCGCCGTCCTCAGCGGCCTCTTCCTCGTCCCGGTCCTGGCCATCTCCTGGATCGTGACCGTCCTCGGCGACACTCTCACTCGCAACGACCCGAGCCTGCCGGCGGTGACCGGCCCGGTCTACGGGCTCATGGTGATGCCGGCCGTGGCCTTCATGATCGCGGCCGTCAGCCTGGCGGTGGCGCTGTGCACCCGAATCGTCATGGCGATCGTCCTCGATGTCCTGCTGGTGATCATGGGACTGCTCATCGGCGGCAACGACGTCCTGGTGGTCACGTGGCTGTGGCGGCTGGCCCCCTGGGGCTGGATCGCCGTGGCCCACCAGTTCCCCGAGCGCTGGCTGACGATCGTCGCGGCGAGCCTGCTCATCGGCTCGGTGGCGATGGGGGCCGCGGTCCTGGGTGCTCGGCGGGCGGCGCTCAGGAGCTGATCCGGAAGCGCGACGTCCCCGGTCCCACTGAGTCCGGTCGGGCTCCCGCCGGTTCCCGCCGATGGATCCTTCCGAACGATCCCGCGGCTCAGCACCCGGCTGAGCCGGAGGCGGCCGGCCTTCCGATAGCCTGGAGCCATGAAGACCTTCGAGGACCTGTTCGCCGAGCTCCGGGACAAGGCCGCGACCCGCCCGGCGGGCTCCGGCACCGTGGCGGAGCTGGACCGGGGCGTCCACTTCATCGGCAAGAAGCTGGTCGAGGAGGCGGCCGAGGCCTGGATGGCCTGCGAGCACGAGTCCGACGAGGCGGCCTGCGAGGAGATCAGCCAACTGCTCTACCACGCCCAGGTCATGATGGTCGCCAAGGGCTACAGCCTCCAGGACGTCTACCGTCACCTGTAGACCTCGGCCCCGCACCCCACTCGACCTCCTCCCTACAGATCAGGAACCGCCGTGCTGCGTATCGCCGTCCCGAACAAGGGATCCCTGTCCGAGCCCGCCATCACCATGCTCTCCGAGGCGGGCTACCGCACCCGCCGCACGGGCCGCGAGCTCGTGCTCGTCGACGAGAGCAACGACGTCGAGCTCTTCTTCCTGCGTCCGCGCGACATTGCCGTCTACGTCGGCCAGGGAACCGTGCACGCCGGAATCACCGGCCGTGACCTGCTCCTGGACTCAGGGGTCGACGCCGTCGAGCACCTGCCCCTGGGCTTCGCCCGCTCCACCTTCCGCTTCGCGGCCCCGACGGGGACGATGGCCTCGATCGCGGACGTCGCGGGCAAGCGCGTGGCCACCTCCTACGACGTGCTGGTGCGCGACTACCTCGCCGCCCGGGACGTGGACGCCGTGACCGTGCACCTCGACGGCGCGGTCGAGTCCTCCGTCCAGCTCGGGGTCGCCGATCTCATCGCGGACGTGGTCGAGACCGGCACGACGCTGCGCGCCGCGGGCCTGGAGGTCTTCGGCGAGCCGATCCTGACCAGCGAGGCCGTGCTCATCACGACCGAGCAGCATCGGGACGCGCCCGGGCTGGCCACACTCGTGCGGCGCCTGGAGGGCGTGCTGCGCGCCCGGTCCTACGTGCTCGTGGACTACGACGTTCCCATGAGCAGGCTGCACCTGGCGGCGGCGCTGACCCCGGGCATCGAGTCGCCCACGGTCTCTCCGCTGCAGAACCCCGACTGGGTGGCGGTGCGCGCCATGGTCCCGCGAATGGACATGAACAGGGTCATGGACGAGCTCTACGAGGTCGGGGCGCGCGCCATCCTCGTCTCCTCACTCCTGGCCTGCCGGCTGTAGCCGGCTCGTCCTGCGCGCCCGACCGCGGCTCGTCCCCGTCGGGCGCATCCGAGGGCATGGCGACTACTGCCCCAGGGGCACGCACACGTCGGAGTCCCGCACCTCCTCCTCGCCCAGCAGCCCGTGGGAGGACAGGAAGTCGATCATGGGGGCGATGTCCTCGACCCGAACGGAACCGATGTCCCGCGTCCCGTCCCCTCTGACGAGGTCGCCGGTGGCCACGGCGACCTCGCGGGCGTGCGCGGCCTGAGTCGTATCGGCCAGGTCGGGCACATACTCCTCGGTGGCCTCGACGGCGGCATCCGGGTCGTCGATGAAGCTCGTCATACCGGTGGCCGAGGCCGCGACGACCTCGGCGAGCTCGTCGCGACGGGTGGATAGGGCATCCGATGACGTGATCAGGGAGGCGCCCACCAGCGGCACGTTTTCACCGATGGCGAGGGTGCGCACGGCGGTGCCGTTCTGCGCGAGCTGAACGGCGTCGTTGTTGGAGTAGCCGACGACCGCATCGACCTTGCCCGAGGCGAGCGCGGCCTGCTGGGTGTAGCCGATCTCCTGGATCGTGACATCGTCCTGGCCGAGCCCGGCCGTGGACAGGGCCACCAGGAGGGAGTACCAGGTCTCCCCCGAATTGCCGGGAGTGCCGATGGTCCTTCCTCTCAGCACGGCCAGGTCCGTCATCTCCGAGTCCTCGGGCACGATGACGCAACCGGGGTAGCGCTGGTAGAAGCCACCGATGACGACCAGGTCATTGCCGTTGGAGGCGGCCACGACCGCCTCGTCCGCACCGGCGACGACGAGCTGCTCCGTCCCGGCCAGGAGAGCGTCGAATCGGCCCTCCTGCTCGCCGTGGTGGCGCAGCGACACCCCCGAGGCGTACTGGTCGTTCCTCAGCGCCAGGTAGAAGGGGGCGAACTGGATGTTGGGCGTGTACGTCAGGCCGATGACCAGGTCCCCGGTGCCTCCGGAGGCACCGGCGGAGGCCTTCCGGGCACCGGTTCCGGAGCCGCAGGCGGTGAGGATCCCCGTCAGGGCCGTGACGGAGACGGCGGACAGGATCGAGCGGCGGGAGGGGTGGTTCATCGTGGGTCCTTCCGGTCGGCGGGTTGGCAGGGTCGGCAGGTCGAGCGGATGCGTGAGAATGGCGCGACGCCGGGCGGGCGAATGGTCTGCGATGCACGGGTCGGCGCACGGGTGCGCGGTCGTCAGGTCGCACGGCGCCCGCGCAGCGAGTCCACGACGCGGCTGCGGCGCTCGAGCTCGTGCAGGCACCAGTGGGTGGTCGTCGCCATGACGCACAGGATGACGATCGTGGAGAACAGGCCGGTGGTATCGACGCTCTGGCGCTGGGAGGCGAGGACCATGCCCAGGCCTCTGCCCCCCATGATCATCTCCCCGATGACCGCGCCGGTGACCGACAGCGTGAAGCCGGTGCGCAGCCCGGACAGGATGGCGGGCAGCGCCATGGGCAGCTCCATGTGCACGACCATGGAGGCCCCGTGAGCGCCGTCGAGCCGGGCGGCGTCGATGACGTCGGTGTCCAGGCCGCGCAGGCCCAGCAGGACGGTGACGGTGATCGGGAAGAAGACCATGAGGACGCACAGCGCCACGATCGGCACGGTGCCGTAGCCGATCCACACGACCAGCAGCGGGGCGATGGCGACGGCGGGCACGGCCTGGGAGGCGGCGACGTAGGGCAGGACGGCGCGGGTGAACAGGCGCCAGTGGAAGAGCGCCCAGGCCAGGGGCAGGGACAGCGCCGCCGCGGCCAGGCAGCCCAGCGCCGCCTCGGTCAGGGTGATCCGGGCGTACTCGAGCAGGCCGGCGCGGCTCACGCCCAGCCACAGGCGGCGAGCGACGTCCGCGGGCCCGGGCAGGAAGACCGGCAGGATGAGGCCGGCGCGGGTCACGGCCCACCACGTGGCGAGGATGGCCAGGCCCAGGGAGATGGCGGGGCCGGGGCCCCGATGCCCACGGTGTCGCCGGGCGGAGGCGCGTTCCCGCCACGACGAGGCGACGCGGGCGCTGCCCGTCCGATTCGCGGCCAGCGACGACACGGGGCGATCGACGGTGGTGGTGCTCACGCGAGGTCCTCTCCGCTCGCCCGAGGCGAGCGCCCCGGGAGGCTCCGGGGTGACGGACGGCCGTGGACTCGCGCCGTGCGGCACCTGGTGACCGGAAACTGCCCGCGTGGGCGGCCACCGCTCAGGGCGCTCCCGGACCGGGTGCCTCGTGCCTCCTCCCATCCGGACTCTCACCGTCGGTACCGGAATTCCACCGGTTCAACCGATCGTGCCGGTCCGGCGGACCAGCACGGCCGGGTCGCGGACTGTCACCGCCGGCTCGGACTTTCACCGACCCCGGAGCACGTTGCTGGTAGCGAGAGTAGTCCACGGTCCCGGGCACGACAATGCGCCCCGATGACTGGCAGGTCACACCGCGGGATGACCGTCATCGGCGGGCCGCGGTGACGGCAGCCCGGAACTCGGCCTCGACCGCGGGATCGGGGCGGCCCGCGCGCGAGACGGCCCAGGCGACGAGCAGATTGGCCGCGAATCCCGGGGCGAGCTCGTACAGGTCGAAGATTCCGCCGGGGCCGCCATCGAGGCCTCCCCAGATCATGACCACGACCGCACCGGTGACCATGCCCGCGACCGCGCCGATCGCGGTCAGCCGGCGCCAGTACAGGCACAGCAGGACGATCGGCCCGAAGGATGCTCCGAAGCCGGCCCAGGCGAAGGCCACCAGGGCCAGAATCGTGTCGTTGGGCGACCATGCCATGGCGGCGGCGACGACGGCCACGATCAGGACCGCGAACCGGGAGTACATGACCAGGCGCGGCTGCGGGGGCTCCACGTCGCGGATCCGCTTGTACAGGTCCTCGATGAGCGCCGAGGAGGTCACCAGCAGCTGGCTGGAGATCGTCGACATGATGGCGGCCAGGATCGCGGCGAGCATGAAGCCGGCGACGAAGGGGTCGAAGAGCAGCCGACCCAGGCTGATGAACACGGCCTCGGGGTTGGCCAGGCCGGAGGCGTCGCGCTGGTAGACGGCCACCCCCACGACCGCGGTGGCGGCGGCGCCCGCCACCGCGAAGAGCATCCACCCGATGCCGATGCGCCGCCCGGCGACGGCCTCCTTCGGGGACCGGATCGCCATGAATCGCACGATGATGTGGGGCTGACCGAAGTAGCCCAGGCCCCAGGCCAGCGAGCCGGCGATGCCGATGACCGAGGTGGTCGGGCCGACCATCGCCCAGTAGTGCGGATCGACCGCACTGACGGCATCGATGGTGGCGCGGATGCCGCCGAGGCGGACGACGCCGGCGACGGGGACCGCGACGAGCGCCGCGACCATCATGAGACCCTGGACGAGATCGGTGTAGGACACGGCGAGGAATCCGCCCACAAGGGTGTACATGACGGTGATGCCCGCGACCAGTGTCAGCCCCAGCCGGTAGTCCATGCCGAAGGAGGACTCGAAGAAGGTGCCGCCCGAGACCATCCCGGAGGAGACGTAGAAGGTGAAGAACACCAGGATGATCAGGCCGCTGACCCAGCGCAGCAGGTGCGTCGAGTCGTGGAGCCGGTTGTCGAGGAAGCTGGGAATGGTGATCGAGTCGGCGGCGATCTCGGTGTAGGTGCGCAGGCGCGGCGCCACGAGGCGCCAGTTGAGCCAGGCTCCCGCGGTCAGGCCGACGGCGATCCACGACTCGACCAGGCCGCTGGCGTACAGGGCCCCGGGAAGCCCCATGAGGAGCCAGCCGGACATGTCCGAGGCCCCGGCCGACAGCGCCGTCACCGCGGGGCCCAGGCCGCGGTCGGCCAGCATGTAGTCGTCGAGAGAGTCGTTGCGGCCGTAGGCCCACCAGCCGATGACGACCATGCCGACGAAGTAGATGATCATCGAGATGGCGGCGGACGTCGTGGGAGACATGACTCTCCTCGGTGCAGGGGAACGGGTTGTCCACCGCACCCTAGCCGGGAGGCGCGTCCGCGTGCACGTCCTCCTCACGGGACCTTCGGGCCCTCAGCGCCCTGCCCCCGGGCGGGGCGAGCGGGCTCAGGTGGTGAGCTGGACGCGCTTGGCCTCGATGGCGGTCTCGGCCTCGGCGGCGACGTCATCGAGCGTCTTGCCGATGCCGGCGGCCGCGTAGGCGCCGACGAGGCCCTCGACGAGCGGTGCCGGGCTCAGGCGCACTCGGGCCGCGACGCCCGGGTCGAGCAGCTCGAGGGCCGTCTCCGCGCTCATGATCCCACTGCCGAGATCGGCCAGCACGAGAATGCCGTCGCCGTCGTCCGCTCGTCCGACGGCGGCCGCGATCTCGGTGGCGTCGGTGCCCAGACCGCCCCCGGACAGGCCCGCGGCGAGCTCGACGCGGACGTCGAGACCCGGGACGAGCCCGACGGCGAGCTCGAGCGCCGCACGCGCGAGCTCCCGGGAGTGCGAGACGAGAACGAGCCCGATCACGTGGCGCTCCCATCGACGACCTCCGCGAGGGCGCGCACGACGAGAGCCGTGGAGGAGGCCCCGGGATCGATGTGCCCGACGGAGCGCTCCCCGAGGTAGGAGGCCCGGCCTTTCCTGGCGAGCATCGGCCCGGTGGCCGCCCGTCCGGCATCGGCGGCCGCGGCCGCCGCTCGAAGGGCCTCCGGCAGGTCCGTGCCGGAGCGCAGGGGGTCGAGGGCCGGGAGCCAGGCATCGAGCATGGTCTTCTCCCCCGGCTCGGCCCGACCGCGCTGCGCGATCCCACCGACGCCGGCCTCGACCGCGTCCGCGAGAGCGGCGAGATCGAGGTCGCTGCGGCCCGCGGTCGCGGCGGCCATGCGCAGGAAGAAGGTGCCGTACAGGGGGCCCGAGGCACCGCCGACCTTCGAGATGAGGGCCATGGCGGTCCTCTTCAGGACGGCCTCCGGGGTCTCGGGGACCGGCCTCAGCGCCTCGACGGCGGCGGCCAGCCCCCGCTTCATATTGGTCCCGTGATCGGCGTCGCCGATGGCGGCGTCCAGCTCGGTGAGCTCGTCGGCGTGCTCGTTCACGAGGTCATTCGTACGGCGCACCCACGCCGCCAGCCCCGCGGCCGTCAGCACCGTCGGCTCGATCGGCTCAGCGGTTCCGTTCGTCCTGGTCATCCCGGCCGCCGCCACGCTCATCGCCCCCAGCGCAGACCGGGGGTGCTCACCGGGGCGTCCCACAGGCGCAGGATCTCCTCGTCGGCGCGCACGAGGGTCAGGGAGCAGCCGGCCATGTCGAGGCTCGTGATGTAGTCGCCGACGAGGCTGCGCTCGACGGCGATGCCGGCCGACTCGAGCAGGCCGGCGACCTCGGCGTACATGACGTAGAGCTCGATGAGAGGAGTGGCCCCCATGCCGTTGAGGAGGGCGATGACACCGTGCCCGTCGCCGGCGGGGAGCTCGGCGAGGATCGGTTCGACGAGGCGTTCGGCGATCCCGGCGGCGGTGGCGGCCCTCTCCCGACGGCGGCCGGGCTCGCCGTGGATTCCGATGCCGATCTCCATCTCGTCGTCCGGCAGGTCGAAGGAGGGCCCGCCATTGGCGGGAACGGTGCAGGAGGTGAGCGCCACGCCCATGGAACGACCATGATCGCGAACCCGCCGGGCGACGACGGCCACGTCTGCGAGACCCCTGCCCTCCTCGGCGGCGGCGCCGGCGACCTTCTCGACGATGACGGTGACGCCCACGCCACGGCGCCCGGCAGTGTGGACGGAGTCCTCAACGGCGACGTCGTCGGCGGTGACGACAGTGGCGACCTCGATGCCGGACTCCGCGGCGACGAGCTCGGCCGCCATCTCGAAGTTCATGACATCGCCGGTGTAGTTCTTCACGATGTGGAGGACCCCGGCCCCGCGGTCGACGGCGGCCGTGGCGGCGGCGATCTGGTCGGGGACCGGTGAGGTGAAGATCTCGCCGGCGCAGGCCGCGTCGAGCATGCCGGGTCCGACGAAGCCGGCGTGAAGGGGCTCGTGCCCGCTGCCGCCGCCGGAGACCACGGCGACCCTCCCCTCCTCCTTGGGGGTGGCGCGGTAGACGACGCGCCGGTCGACGTCGACGCGGAGCGCGCCCGGATGGGCCGCGGCCATGCCCGCCAAGGCGTCCGCAACGACGCTATCGACGGTATTGATGAGCTTCTTCATGCGCCCATTCTACGCTGATTGAGTCCCCGGTCACAGTACCCATCGGGGCCGTTCGACGCCCTCACGGAGCGCGCGTCCACGGCCGCCCCCTCCCGATGGGGCCTCACGGGGAGGTCACCGCGAGGACGATAGCAGCCGCCCAGTCGCCATCGTGGGTCAGCGAGACGGGCCAGGCGCCGGGCCGGCCGCTCCCCTCCCCCAGACTCGTCTCGACGGCACGGGCGATCGCGCCGCGCAGCCGCAGCGAGGGCCGGCCCCAACGGTCGGTGACGACCTCGATATCGGACCAGTCGACGTCGTCGGGAACGATCACCGGGGCGGATGCCCCGCCCGCCCGGGTGTTGAGGGCCTGCGACCACGCCTTGATGAAGGCCTCCTTGGCCGCCCAGCGGGCGGCCAGGTGCTCGGCCTCGGTCGAGCCCGTGTCCTCGGAGCGGCGACGGGCCTCACGGCGCTCGCGGGCTGTGAAGACCCGTTCGGCGAAGACGGTGCCGGGCCGGGTCACCTGCTCGGCGAGGCCGGGAACGTGAACCAGGTCGAGTCCAACGCCTGCGGCGCCGTGGCCCGCGGGCCCCTCCGGCAGTCGCGGACGGCGCCCGCGATCGGACGACGCCGTCATCCCCGGGCTCGCTCATCCGGCCGCCGTCTCATGGCGACCTGGGGAATGATGCCATTGCGGGCGGGCTCGGAGCCCGGAACCGCCGTGAAGCCGGGACGGCGGTGGAAGCGCACGGCCCCATCGTTGAAGGCCGCCCGCACGGGCCGGATGAGCACCGTGCCTGGTGCATCCGTCGTTCCCATCATGCCCGCGGAATTCACGGCGGCAGTGTGCCACATGCGCCGCCCGAACGGGGTGAGCGACGTCCGCCACGGGCGCCCGAGCCGCTCCGCGGGGACGATCCGATGCGCCTCGCGTCGGGATCGGTCGGCGCCCCGGGCACGCGCCCGGGGCCCGCTCCACTCCCGACTCACTCGCACTGCGCGGGGAGGACGGGACGGCGGATGACGCGATCGGCGCGACCGGCCCGGGAGCCGGTCGCGCCGACGTTGCAGTGCGTTCGGCACGGGGCGCGTCAGACCTCCTGACCGGAGCCCGCGCCCGTCCCCTCACCAGCGTGATAGACGCCGTCGGCGCCCAGCCGCGCCCCGGGGTCGAGGAGCATGGCGGCCTCGACCTCGTGCGGGTCGCGGCGCCTGGTCTCCTGACCGAGCCGCCGTCCCTCGACCTGCTCGAACAGCGACGCCCGGCCGATCATGCCGGCACGACGGCGGCGCGTGCCCGAGGCCAGGCGGGCGTTCGCGCTGGCCAGCCAGGCGTCCACGGCCTCCTGGCCGCCCGACTGGCGCAGAGCGGACTCGAAGGCGCCGGGATGGACGAGGGCGATGAGACCGCTGACGTGCCCGAAGCCCAGGCTCGTCAGCAATCCGGCGCGCACCACTCCGGCGCCCGGGACTCGACCGGACTCGCCCCCGCGGCCGGACAGGCGGATGGGCGTGCGCGGCCAGACCCAGAAGGCGTCCTCGACCAGCGGGGCATCGACCACGTCGAGGCTCGCATTGCCGGGAGCCACGCCGGTGGCGAGGATCTCGGCCAGACCGGCGACCTGGAACAGCGCGGCGCCGCCCTTGGCGTGACCGGTGATCGTCTTCTGCGACACGACCACCAGCGGGTTGCCCTCGGAGCGTCCCAACGCGCGCGCCAGGCGCGTGTGCAGCTCGGACTCGTTGGGGTCGTTGGCGCTCGTGGACGTGTCGTGCTTGGAGACCACGGCGATGTCGTCCGCCTCGACGCCCAGCGCGCGCAGGGCGCGCGCCAGACGGGAGTCCGCGCCTCCGCGGCCCGCTCCCAGGGCGCCCAGGCCGGGCGCGGGGATGGAGGTGTGGGCCCCATCGGCGTAGGAGGACACGAAGCCGATCACGCCCGCGACGGGCAGCCCCAGACGCGCGGCCACGGAGGCGCGGGCCAGGATGACGGTGCCGCCCCCCTCGGCCTCCACGAAGCCGCCACGACGGCGGTCGTTGGCCCGGGAGAAGTGGCGGGCGGAGATGCCCTTGGCGTACATGGAGGCCGCCTCGGCGGTGGCGTTCATGTTGCCGAAGCCGACGACGGACTCCACCGAGATGTCGTCGATGGCGCCGGCGACGACCACATCGGCCTTGCCCAGCGCGATCTTGTCCCAGCCCTCCTCGATGGACACCGCGGCGGTCGCGCAGGCGCTCACCGGCTGGACCATCGAGCCGTAGCCGCCGACGTAGGACTGCATGACGTGCGCCGCCACGACGTTCGGCAGGGCCTCCTGGAGGATGTCGCTCGGGCGCTCCTGACCGAGCAGCCGCCCCACGAACATCTTGCGCATGGCGTCCATGCCGCCGAATCCGGTGCCCTGCGTGGAGGCCACGTCGCCGGGGTGGACGGCGGCCAGGAGCTCGGCCGGGGAGAAGCCGGCCGACAGGAAGGCATCGACTGCGGTGACGAGGTTCCACGAGGCGATCGGGTCCATGCTCTCGGCCATCGCCGCCGGGATGCCCCAGCGCTGCGGGTCGAAGTCGACCGGGAACTGGCCGCCGACCGTGCGGGACAGGGCCGCGCGGCGCGGCACGCGGGCGAGCGATCCGGCCAGGCGGGTGACGGTCCACTCCCCGGTCTCGGTGTCGGGCGCCACGAGGGTGTGCTCGGGATCGGCGGCCTCCAGGGTGCGGGCGGTGGCCTCGTCGGCCACGGACAGGGTGATGTCCCGGTCGAGGTAGACGGCCACGTCCTCCTCGGCGTCGGGGGCGATCACCCCGTCGTCGACGAACTCGCGGATGCCGCAGCGCGCCACGACCTCGTCGCGGTAGCGCTCCACGATGTCGGACTCCTCGACCAGCTCGCCGTCGGTGTCGTACCAGCCGGCCCTCGGCGAGTCGTGCCAGGTGAGCAGGCCCATGCCCCAAGCGAGCTCGAGAACGCCCGCGGCGGTCAGCTCGACGTCGTCCCCGCCGCTCATGCCCAGCTCGGCCTCGCGGCGCGTGCGGCCGGAGCCCCATGTGGAGACCTCGCCGGTGGAGATCACGACGACCATGTCCTCCAGTGAGGCGTCAACCTCTCCCCAGTCGGGGGCGGCCGGCTGCGTCGGCACCACCGGCGTCGGCAGGGCCTTGATGGTGGCGGGGGTCGGGTCCTCCCGCCCGGCCCGCGCCGCCTCGGACGCCCGGGCGAGAGCCTGCTCGCGCAGGGCGACCAGGTCCACGTCCTCGCCCAGTCCCCCGGTCAGGTCGGCCAGCACCGGAGCGGCGGTGGCCCGGGCCCGCGCCTCGGTGGTGCACAGGGCGACCAGCTCGGCGGCGATCTCCCGGGTGTCCCAGGTGCGCACCCCGGCGGCCTCGACGGCGGACACGAGCGGGTCGTTGCCGCCCATGAGGCCGGTGCCCCTCACCCAGCCGATGCGCGGATGGGCGAGCGTCACGCGCTCGGCCCAGGTCCGCTCCGCGCGCCACCGGTTGACGATGGCGTCGAGGGCGGACTTGACCTCGCCGTAGGCGCCGTCCCCGCCGAAGGTGCCGCGGTTGGGAGAGCCGGGCAGCACGACATGGAGACGGTGGTCGACGTGAGTATCGGTGCCGATGGCGCTCAGCGCGGCGATGGTGCGCTCCACGCTCCACAGCAGCAGGCGCGTCTGCGACTCGGCCTCGGGACCCGCGTCGGACAACGTCCCGGATACACGCGGCGCGGCGAAGGGGAACAGCAGGGTCGGGACGAGCGCCTCCTTGATCAGCTTGCTGGAGCCGCCGGAGGTGACGACCTGGTCGTGGCCGATCCAGTCGGCCAGGGCGTCGACGTCCCGGTAGGAGGCGAGATTCGCCGGAACCATCCACAGGCGCGCACCGGCGGTGGCGTGCTCGCGATACAGGTCCTTGGCGAAGGCCAGGCGCTCGTGCGTCAGGCGCGAGCTGGTCGCCACCACGGTGGCGCCGCCGGCCAGCAGCTCGCCGACGACCGCCGCGGCGATGGAGCGCGGTGCGACGCCGGTGACCACGGCGACGTCATCGGCCCAGCGAACCGACTCGTCACCGGCCACGGGACGCCGCACCGCCGCGGCGGCGATGGCCTCGGCGATCGCCGCGCGCTCCGCAGCCCGCGGCGCACCCGTCTCGTGCAGGCTGCGGGCCCACCAGGCCGCCTGATCGGCAACGGCCCGGCCCAGGCCGGTGAAGCGCTCCGGGGCGAGCAGTGCGCGTGCCCGGTCCAGCGGCGTCTCACCATTGCCCAGACGAGCCAGGTCCTCGCGCGCCGTGGCCCAGCGGTCGTCGATGAGAACGGCGCGGTCGGCGTCGAAGGACGGCGTCACCGAGCGGAGCCATCCGGTGCCCAGCTCGGCATCGACGGCCTCGACCAGGGCGCGCGTGGCGGCGGCCTCGTCGTCCGCGTCGGCGGGAACGGTGACCCGGTCCGACAGCCCCAGGGCCGACAGGACGGTGCGCGCGGTGGTCGCCAGCACACCGTCCTGGCCGGTGACGGTGGCGGCGAAGGCGTCCAGGGCCGCGGAGTCCACCACCGCGCCCCCGGCGCCGCCCGCGGCGCTGGGCTTGGCGACGGCGGTGCCGTGCGCCGAGGCCACGTCCTGCACCGCCTTGTCGATGAGCGCGTCCACGGCGCCGGAACTCCCCACGGGGGCGGAGGACCCGAGGGAGGCGAGGTCATCGCCCCGCATGGAGGCGCCCTCACGGGTGCCCAGGAACAGGTCGGCGGTGACGTGGGAGACCCACCCCTCGCCCAGACCCCAGGTGCCCTTGACGCGCTCGGCGATACGGGTCGGGCGCACGCCCGACGGACCGAGAAGGCGGCCCAGGCCGGTGCGGATGGCGTCGGTCAGGACCGGGCCGAAGGCCTTGTAGCCGGGGGCCCCCTTGGCCACGGTGGCCGCGAGCGCCGTCATGTCGGCGTCTGCGGCGCCATCGATGCTGGCGAGCTGGAGCTCGGTGCCCATGTCCATCAGGAGCTGGTTGCGCCGCGAGGACACGCCATTGGTCAGGGTCTCGGTGGTGTCCGTCGCGCCGATCTGCTCGGGGCGGATGCGCGCGGCGTGCGCCAGGAGCACGGTGAGCGCGTCCGTGGCGGTGAAGGGCAGATCGTCAGCAGGACCGGATGACGCCGATGGCGCCGAAGGAGCCGACGGAGCCTCAGCAGGTGCCGGTGCGGCCGGGGCCTCGGCGGGCGCGGTCGCCTCGACGGGGGCTGCGGGCTGCTCGCCGGCCGGCAGCTCGAAGCTCTCCTCCAGATCCACGGCGGGGTCGGTGTCGGTGGCCAGGACGCGCGCCTCGTCACGGCGGACGTTGTGGACCGTCACATGATGTCCGTGGTGCTGGGGCAGCATGAGCGTCCTGGAGGCCAGGTTGGCCAGCGTCGGGGACGCGGCCAGACCCATCTCGATCACGTGCTCGACGCCCAGTCCGCCCTCGTCGGGCGAGGACAGGAGGACGTCCTGGGTCTCGATCCAACGCACCGGGGAGGCGAACTGCCAGGCCAGCAGCTCGATGAGCAGCTGGCGGGCCAGCTCGACGGGCCGGCTCTCCCAGGCGCCCCAGTTCTCGATGACGGCCCTGACCGGCTCGGACGGCACGACGTCGAGGATCGAACGGGCGAACTCGGGACTCAGCTCGAAGGGACGCGCCACGAGGTTGGGCACGTAGCGACCCACGAGGCGCTCGACGTCCAGATCGGTCGGCACGAGGGCGGCCAGGCGCTCGCGGAACTCGGGCACGCCGGGGCGCAGGACCTCGGAGTGGAAGGGCACGTCGATGCCGGGCACGAACATGAAGGGGTTCTTGCCGCCGCGCGCCTCGGCTTTGGCGCGCGAGTCGGCGGCCAGGGCCTCCAGTCCCTTGATGGTGCCCGCCACGGCGTACTGCACGCCGGCCAGGTTGTAGTTGACGATCTGGAGGAACTCGCCGGTCCTCTCGGAGATCCGGGCGACGTAGTCCTCGACGTCGGTCGCCTTGATGCCGGCCTGGTTGGGACGGAGGGCCCCCATGCGGTAGTTCGAGGCGCCGTGCTCGTCGCGCTCGACCAGGGTGTGCATGGTGGAGCCGCGCTGGAAGACGATGGAGATGGTCGTCTCCACGGGCATGACGCGCCCGTAGGCGCTCAGGGCGGTGTACTCCCCCAGGGAGTGCCCGGCGAAGGCCGCGCCCTCGACCAGGGCGCCGGCCTCGGCCAGGCGCGCCGTGGAGGCCATGGCGACCGTGGCCAGGGCGACCTGGGTGAACTGGGTGAGGTTGAGCAGTCCCTCGGGATGACGATAGGTCACTCCGCGAGCGGTCATCTCGGTCGGGTTGTCGCGCACCAGGGCGATGACGGAGAAGCCGAGCTCGGCGCGGGTGTGGGCGTCGGCGCGCTCCCAGACCTCACGGGCGGCCTTGGAGATGCGCATCTCGTCCAGGCCCATGCCACGGGTCTGAATTCCCTGGCCCGGGTAGATGTAGGCGGTCGGCTCGGGCTCGGTCACGGCGGTGCCGCGGGAGACGACCTCGTCGCCGATACGGCAGGTGACCTCCAGCACGAGGCCGCCGCCGCGGACGAGCCCGGTGCGCTCGACGCTGATCTCGACGCGATCCGCGAGCTCGACGGTGCCCAGCATGACGTAGGTCCAGCCCGCCAGCACGTTGCGGGTGCCATCGGCTGCGGTGGAGGCCGCAACCTGCTCGGCGGTGGCCGACAGCCACATGCCGTGGACCAGCGGCGCCTCCATGCCGGCGACCTTGGCCGCGTGGTAGCTGGTGTGGATGGGGTTGAAGTCGCCGGTGACGCGTGCGAAGGCGGTCATGTCCGACGGCGCCGTCACAGTGACGCGGCGCAGCAGGCGGCGGGCGGCGGGGGCGGTGGGGCGTCCCGTGCCTCCCGCCGGCTCGGGGGCCGAGGGCACGGCGGTGCCCGAGGCGCGCCCCCGGATGGCGAAGCGCTCGCGCATGAGTGCGACCAGAGCGCCCTCCGATCCCTCGGCGGCGTCGGTCAGCTGCAGGCGCACGTCGACGACCCGGCCGGCGCTGGACTCCTCCAGGGCGGCCACCCAGCCATCGACCTGGATGACGGTCCCGGGGCCCGCCTGGGCGTGCAACTCGGCCAGTGAGCGGTGCAGGTCGATGGTGTGGTCGAGGTGAACGGCCCCCAGCAGCCCCTCGATCAGCGGCATGCCGTCCTCGACGACGCTGCCCAGGGCCGCGTAGACGACCGGCCAGCACGGACCGAGCAGGGCGTCGGGGACCAGCGGGGCGGGCGACAGGGAGGTCGGCAGGGCATCCGCGGTGACGGCGCCGTGGTCGGCCCCCAGGGTGTCGGCCAGGGTGAACCGGGCATGGACGGTGCCGAAGGGCTGCGCGGCGGGACGGCCGAGCGCGTCGGTGGCGCCCTGGACGGCGGGGACCACCTGCGGCAGGCGCTCGACGAGGTCGCCGGCGATGGACACGGCTCCCACGCCCGCGGTGGCGCGCAGGAGATCGTTCATGGTCTCGCTGATGCGCTCGGGGTCCACCAGTGGTGCGGCCCCGTCCCAGGCGCGGGCCAGGCGCAGGGGGACGACGAGGCGACGCACGGCGTGCACCGCGTCCCCCCCGGGGGTGGAGTCCCAGTGGGTGTCGAGGCGAATGTCCAGGTCGTAGGCGTCCTCGGCGACGTCGGGGCGGGCGATCACCGCATAGGCCTCCGGCTCCAGCACGCGAGCCGGGTTGATGGTCAGGTGGCCGTTCCACAGAACGTGCGGTGTGGTGCGGACCAGCTCGGTGGCGTCGGCCACCGGAGCGCCGAGCGTGCTGGCGGTCACCTCGGTGCCCAGGCGACCGGCGGCGGTCTGCTCGGGGACGCCCGCGGTCTGGAGGGCCTGCACGGCGGCGGTCTCGAAGCGCTCCAGCAGATGACCAACGGGCTCGTTGATGGTGGTGATGCCCGCCACGGCGACAGGGCCGGGGATGATGCGCACCTGGTCGGCGGTGTAGCGCGGGTCCTGGGACTGCCACAGGGAGTCGGTGCCCCACCAGCGCAGGATGTCGGCGTCCAGGACGGGCACGAACGGCACGGGCTTGGGGTGCTTGCGGCACAGGTCGACGAACCAGGCCGCGTCGGCCGGCTCGACGAGGGTCCGCGCAGCGGTCGGGTAGCTCCGGGCGAGCGCCGCCAGGGCGCCGTCGGCGTCCAGGACGTCGTCCTCGGTGGCGAACAGGGTCCGGATCTCGCCGTGGTCGGCGGTGCTCAGACGCGCCTCGATGCGGTGGAGCAGATCGAGGAAGCGGTCATACCAGCCCTCGTCGGCCCAGTCCGCGCGCGTGGCGGCGCGACCCGCGTGAGGGGCGACGCACAGCTCGGCGTAACGGGTGGCCCACGCCAGGTAGGTCATCTCCTCCACGTCGCCGAAGTAGGGCTTGGCGGTCCTCGACAGGGCGGCGATCATCTCGTCGCGACGGGCGTTCATGGCCTCGTCGTCACCGGCGAGCTCCTGGATGAGGCGGGAGGCGCGGGCCGAGGAGTTGTCGATCTCGTACAGGTCGGCGCGCAGGTGCGACAGACCCGAGGTCATGCCGCCCACCGAGGTGCCCGAGGCGACCCAGCCGCCAGCGTGCGCCGGGTCGATTCCGGGGGTGTCGACGAGGAGCTGCTTGACGTCCTCATTGGTCCTGGCCTCCAGGCAGGTCATGGCGGCCGTGCCGACCATGACGCCATCGACGGGAGCGGCCGTGACGCCGTAGGCCTCGGCCCAGCACCCGGTGAGGTAGTCGGCGGCCCGCTCGGGGGTGCCGATGCCCCCGCCGACGCACACGACGAGGTTGTCGCATGCGCGGATGGCGTCGTAGGTGGCCAGGAGCATGGTGTCCAGGTCCTCCCACGAGTGGTGCCCGCCGGCGTGCCCGTCCTCGATCTGCATGATGACCGGGCTGTCGGGCACGGCCTTGGCGATGGCGATGACCTGCCGGATCTGGTCCACCGTGCCGGGCTTGAAGGCCACGTAGGGGAAGCCCTCGGCGTGCAGTCGGGCCAGCAGGGCGACGGCCTCGTCGAGCTCGGGGATGCCCGCGGAAATGACCACGCCATCGACGGGGGCGCCGGCGCCACGGGCCTTGGACAGCAGGCGCTGGGTGCCCAGGTGGAGGTTCCACAGGTAGCGGTCCATGAACATGGCGTTGAAGGCCGCGGTGCGGCCCGGCTCCAGGGCGGCTTCCAGCCCGGCCAGGTTCTCGGTCAGGACGGTGGCGGTGGTCTGGCCGCCGCCGGCCAGCTCGGCCCAGTAACCGGCGTTGGCGGCGGCCGCCACGATCTCGGGATCGACGGTCGTGGGGGTCATGCCGGACAGGAGCACGGCGGAACGCCCGGTCAAGCGGGTGAAGGCGGTGTCGAGGGTGAGCCGCCCGTCGGGCAGGCGCGTCAGGCGCGGGGCGAACCGGGCGCGGTCGACCGCCGGTGCCGGGGCGGCGCCGGGACGGTCCAGGTCATCGACGCCGCGCGCGGTGCCGGCGGGTATGACGGTCGTTCCGGTGCCGGCGACGACGGCCTCGGTCAGGCGCGTGAGCACGGTGCCCGGGCCCAGGTCGACCACGAGGTGGGATCCGGCCGAGTCGAGGGCCCCGGCGACCGACGCGGGCCAGTCGACCGGGTCGATGAGAACGGCGACAGCGAGGTCGCGGGCCAGTCCGGCGTCCAGTCCGGCCCGCTCGGCCCAGGCGACGACGTCCTCGACCGCGGGTGCGAGCAGCGGGGTGTGGAAGGGCACCGACGTGGCGAGGAACTCCGTCACGGGGCTCAGCACCGCGCCCCCGCGGCGACGCTCCTTGCGGTCGTCGGCACTGCGCCGGGCGGCCACCTCCAGGGCGGCGACCACGGCCTCCAGGGAGGCGGGGCGGCCCGACAGGATGTGGGCCTGGCGTCCATTGGTCACACCGACGCTGAGGCTCTGGGCACCGGGGACCCGGGCGAGCACCGCGTCCAGCTCCCGGCGGGTCACACCGCGCACCGAGAGCATCGGGGTGGACTCCCCCACGGTGCCCAGGTCGAGGCGGCGCGTGGTGCGGGCGGCGGCCGCGCCGATGAGACGGGCGATGGCGTGGACCTCGACGACGCGCTCGTCATCGACGGCGTCGGCACCGGTCAGAGCCCGTAGCAGCGCGACGCCGAGAACCCCCTGGGAGTGGCCGATGGCGACGGCCGGGGCCGCGGGTCCGGTGGCGTCGACGCCCGCCCCGGGCAGGGAGGCGATGGCGGCGTGCTGGGCGAACAGGATGCCCGGGACCGAGATGTCGGCGGTGTCCGCCGCCGCGCCGTCCGCGGAGGCGACGGCGGGGGTCACCGGGACGGCGTCATCGGTCAGGAACCGGGCCCCGCGCGGGGTGATGGTCAGCAGGTCGGTGGCCACGGGGGCCAGGCGGGCCGCCACGGCGGCGTCCACCCCGACGAGCACGGATGCCAGGTCCCGATCCAGCCCGACGAACTCGTCGAGGGTGGCGCGCCAGGGCGTGGCCTGTCCGCCGAAGGCGAGCACGTAGGGCTCGCCCCTGCTCAGGCGCTCGGCGGAGGTCGGGGCGACGGCGGCCTCAACGGTGGTGGAGGTGGTGGGCTGGGTGCTCATGCGGTCCTCGGTCGTGGTGGACGGGTCTTCGGTCGGTGGAGTCGGCTGATCGGCGGGCGCGGCGGCGACTGGAGCGGTGGCCGGCGAGGCGGAGCGTTCGGTCATGCGATGCCTCACAGGGGGACGTTGTCGTGCTTCTTGGTGGGTGTGTGGCGCGAGTCGCGCTTGTCCGCCAGGGCGGCCAGGGAGTCGACGATGACGGTGCGGGTGTCCTCCGGGGCTATCACCGCGTCGATCTCCCCGATGGCCACGGCCTTGTCGGGATTGATGACCGCCTCGGTGTACTCCCCGATGAGACGTTCCCGCTCGGCCTCCGCGGCCTGGTCACCGTGCTCGTCGCGCACGGCCTTCAGGTCGCGACGGTGGATGATCCCCACCGCTCCGGCGGCGCCCAGAACGGCGATCTCGGCGCCCGGCCAGCAGAAGTTGAGATCGGCCCCGATGGCCTTGGACCCCATGACGATGTAGGCGCCGCCGTAGGCCTTGCGCAGGATGACGGTCACCAGCGGGACTGTGGCGGTGGCGTAGGCGTTGATGACCTTGGCCCCGCGGCGGATGATACCGGCGTGCTCCTGCTGCGCCCCCGGCCGGTAGCCGGGCACATCGACGAAGGTGACCACCGGCAGTCCGAAGGCGTCGCAGAAGCGCACGAAGCGGGCCAGCTTCTCCGAGGCGTCCACATCCAGCGTGCCCGCGTCGTGAAGCGGCTGGTTCGCCACGATGCCCACCGGCGTGCCCTCGAAGCAGGCGAAGCCGATGACGACGTTGGGGGCGAAGACCTCCTGGACCTGGACGAGCTCGCCGTGGTCGACCAGGGCGGCGACCACATCGGCGACGTCGTAGGCCTGACGGGAGGAGGCCGGGACCAGCGCACCGACATCGGCGGCGGTCACGGCATCGGTGGTGCGAGCGGTCGTGTCGTAGTCGTAGCGCGGGGCGTCCTGGTCCGCCGAGGAGGGCAGGTAGGCCAGGATGGTGCGAACCTGCTCCAGGGCGTCCCCCTCGTCCTCGGCGACGTAGTGCACGACGCCCGAGACCCTGCCGTGGATGCGGGCGCCGCCGAGCTCCTCGGCGCTGATGCTCTCCCCCGTGACGGCGCGCACGACATCGGGGCCGGTGACGAACATGTGGGAGGCCTCGCGGGTGGCGATGACGAAGTCCGTCAACGCGGGGCTGTAGACCGCGCCACCGGCGCAGGGGCCGAGGATGACGCTGATCTGGGGCACCAGCCCGGAGGCGGCGCAGGTGCGGTTGAAGATGCGCCCGTACTGGCGCAGCGCCCCCACGCCCTCCTGGATCTTGGCGCCGCCGGAGTCGATCAGGCCGATCACGGGGATGCGCAGGCGCAGGGCGTCGTCGAGCAGCCGGACGATCTTGTCGCCCTCGATGGTGCCCAGCGCCCCGCCCGAGACGGAGAAGTCCTGGGAGTAGACGGCCACCTGGCGCCCGTCGATCTGCCCGAACCCGGTGACGACGCCCGAGGGCCGGGCCCCGGCTCCGGCGCCGGAGCCGGTGTAGCGACCGATCTCGAGGAAGGTATCGGCGTCCAGCAGCGCGTCGATGCGCTCGCGCGCGGTCTGCTTGCCCTTGGCGTGCTGGCGGGCGACGGCGCGGTCCTCGGCCTCGGTGTCCACTCGTGCGATGTGCTCGCGGAAGGCCGTCGTGGCCGCGGAGTCCGCGATGGTGCGGGTCCGCGAGTCGTCCTCGGACGCGGTGCCGGCGGGGGGCTCGCCGGGAGCGGACGCGGTGGTCCCGGAGAAGGTGTCGGTCACGGCTCAGGCCTCCTGCTGGGTCGGGTGCTGGATCGGGGAAGCGGGTGCATCGACGGGCTCGGCCGCCCGCTCGGAGACGCTTCTCATGCGCACGAGGACCTCGCCCGCGGTGACGGTGCGTCCGGCGCTGACGGGGATCTCCGCGACCGTTGCGTCAGCGGGGGCGTGGACGTAGTTCTCCATCTTCATCGACTCCAGGACGACGAGCAGCTCGCCGGCGCGGACCCGCTGGCCCGGTTCGACGCAGATGCGGGTGACGATCGCCTGCATGGGCGCGGGGATGACGGAGGGGTCGGCGGCGGTCGATTCGGCGGCCCCGTGCGCTCCGGGGCGGGCGCTCGGGCGCCCGCGGAGCGGCTGCTGCGTCCGGCGCCGGCTCGGCGCACCCGGATACCCCACGCCGAGGCGGGGCCCGTGCCCGCCCAGGATGCCGTCGGGGATCGTGAGCTGCATGCGCCGGCCGTTGAGCTCGATGACGTAGGAGGAGCGCGTGCGCCGGTTCTCCGGAACCGGGTCGCCCCCCGCCCGCTCGGTCCGTTCGGACGCGGGGTCGGCGAGTCCGGGCAGGACGTCGGTCTCGAGCCAGCGCGTGGTCACGCCGAGCAGCCCATCAGCGGTGGGAACGGTCAGCTCGGGGCGGCTCAGGACGTGCTCGTGCAGGGCGGTGCACACGGTGACGCCCTCGACGATCGTCTCTCCCAGGGCTCGCCGCGCGCGACGGATGGCCTGGTCGCGAGTGGCGCCGGTGACCACGATCTTGGCGAGCATGGGGTCGAACATGGGGGTGACGACGTCGCCCTCGACGACGCCGGACTCGATGCGGATGCCGGGCCCGGCGGGCCAGCGCAGGCGGGTGATGGCACCGGTGGACGGGGCCAGGCCGCGAGCCGGGTCCTCGCAGGTAATGCGCAGCTCGACGGAGTGACCGCGCGGCTCGGGGATCGGACCCAGACGACCACCGGCGGCGATGCGCAGCTGGAGCTCGACCAGGTCGACGCCGGTGACCTCCTCCGAGACGCAGTGCTCGACCTGGAGACGGGGGTTCACCTCCAGGAACCACAGGTCCCCGCCCGGGGTCAGCAGGAACTCGCAGGTCGCGACCCCGACGTAATCGACGGTCTCGAGCAGACGCCGGGAGGCCTCGACGAGCCGATCGTGAACGCCCTCGGGCAGGTAGGGGGCGGGGGCCTCTTCGAGAAGCTTCTGGTTGCGGCGCTGCAGACTGCAATCCCGGGTGGACACGACGGCGAACGCGCCGTGCCCGTCGCGGGCGCACTGGGTCTCCACGTGCCGTGCGGCAGTGACGAACTTCTCGAGAATCAGCGTGCCGCCGCCGGCAGCGGCGGCCTCGAAGGCCGGCGTGGCGCGGACGTCCTCGTCCGATCTCAGCACGGTGATGCCCCGGCCCCCGCCGCCGTCGGTCCGTTTGAGGGCCACGGGGTAGCCGTGGGCGTCCGCGAATGAGATGACGGTCTCGGCATCGGCGACCGACTCGGTGATCCCGGGGACGGGATCGACTCCGGCGCGCTCGGCGGTGGCTCGAGCGCTCATCTTGTCTCCCAGCGCCCGCATGGCCGACGGCGAGGGGCCCACCCAGACGATGCCGGCATCCGCGACCGCCTGGGCGAAGGCGTCGTTCTCGGACAGGAAGCCGTATCCGGGGTGCACGGCGTCGGCACCGGTTGCCCGGGCCATGGCCAGAACGGCCTCGGCGTCGGTGTACGAGGAGCCCTCGGGCAGCGCGCGGGCCTCGTCGGCGAGCTCGGCGGCCGGGCTCAGAAGATCCTCGGGGGTGTAGGGGAGGATGGACGCGCCCCCCAGATCCCGGACGGTGCGCACCACGCGCAGGGCGATCTCACCGCGGTTGGCGATGAGGATGCGGTCGAGTGTCCGGCTGGTCACCAAAAATGCTCCTCGCGTCGGGCGGCCGTTCGCGCGAGCCGCGGACCCGGGTGGGGCAGCGGATATCGCACTGAGACCACGCGCTCATGTGTCGTGGGCGGGGGAGGCATTCCCCCACTGGGGTGGATCGCCTGTTCCTACAAGAGGATCGGCGTGAACGATCCACTGAGCCACGGTATGACGCCGAACCACCATCGCAGCATTGTGAAGATCTCACAAAGACGTGCGATTACGTTGGAGCAAGGGGCGCCGGCGTCGGGAAGTGTTGTCATCACGCGCCCCGTATGCCAGGGACGAGACGAAGCCCATTGGGTCCCCAGGAATCCGCGGGGAGGCCCGCATCGCGTCACCGGGCTCATCGCGCCCGTCACGACGGACCCATCGCTCCAGGGACCCGGGGCCTCGCCCCGACGGGGCCGGGGAGGCCGGAGACATGCCGACGTGCTGCATACTGGTTCATGGGACCGCTCGCGGGAACGACGGTCGCCGTCCCGTCGACCGCCCGGGTCCTAAGGAGTGATCATGCCCGCACCGTCCATGGCATCCACGGCAACGAGGATGAGAGGGCCGCTCGCCCCGATGACGAGGGCCGTGCTGGTACGAATACTGGTACGGATACTGGCTCCGGTACTGGCCCTGATGCCGGCCCTGGCGGGGTGCGCCCGCACCGCGACCGTCGATGGGCCCGCCGCCGATGCGAGCGCGTCCCCGGCCCGGACCACCGCCTTCACCGACTCCGCCGGCCGCCGGGTGGAACTCCCCGACCAGATCACCCGAATCGCCTCCGCCAATCCGTCGGCCGACGCCATGCTCTACGCCATGGCTCCCGATGAGCTCGTCGGCTGGTCCTCCGCGCCAGACGATGCCGCCTCGGCGTACATCGATCAGAGGTATGTCGACCTGCCGGAGTACGGGAGGCTCGACGGGGGCTCCGGCGACTTCAGCAGGGAGGCGCTCCTCGCCTCCGGCGCTCAGGTGGTGGTGGACGTCGGGCAGTGGGACGAGGAGCGCGCCTCGCAGCTCGACGCCCTCCAGGAGGAGCTCGGCATCCCCGTCATCGTCATCGACGGCTCACTGAGTGCCTCCGGCGATGCCTTCCGCCTTCTCGGTCGTGCGCTGGGCAAGACGGACCTGGGCGATCAGATGGGCGCCTATGCCGACACCATCCTCGATGACGTCCGGGCCAAGGCGGCCGCCATCCCTCAGGACCGGAGGCCGCACGTCTACTACGGCGAGGGCGAGGACGGCCTCTCGACGACGACTGCGGGCTCCGTCCACTCCCAGGTCTTCGAGATGGCGGGTGCCGCGCTCGTCGCGGACGACGCCGCCGTCCGGGCGCAGAGGGACGGCGGCACGGTCTCGCTGGAGCAGATTCGCGCCTGGAATCCGGACGCCATCGTCCTCGCCCCCGATTCGATCGGCTCGACGATCGAGCACGACGCCTCGTGGACCGCGCTCGACGCGGTGACGAACGGCCGCTGCTACACGGCGCCCGGCGAGCCCTACAGCTGGATCGACCGTCCACCGGGGCCCAACCGCCTCCTCGGCGTTCAGTGGCTCGGCTCCATCCTCCACCCGGAGACATTCGACTACGACATGGTGGCCAGGACCGAGGAGTTCTACTCCCTGTTCTACCACCACGACCTCACCGACAAGGAGGCCAGGGCGCTTCTGAACCAGCAGAAACCAACGCCGTCCCCGTCCCCTCGCGGATGAGGCCGGCGGGCGCCACCCGCATCGCGGGAGCCGTCCGAGCGACGAACGGGAGGCGGGGAGGAGGATGGGGAGAAGCGGGGGGCGACGCGGCCGAGCAGTCGGCAGCCGTCAGCGGGAATGCGCCGCTGCGAGGGCGCGCAGCTCGGTGACGGCGGCCAGGGCGTCGTCGGCCCGGTACACGGCGGAGCCGGCGACGAAGACGTCGGCTCCGGCCTCGGCGGCCCGCTCGATCGTCTGCGCTGTGACGCCGCCGTCGACCTGGATGCGCAACTCCAGGCCCGCCGCGCTCACCAGGCGCCGGGCCCGGGTGATCTTGGGCAGCATGGCCTCGATGAAGGACTGCCCGCCGAAGCCGGGCTCGACGGTCATGAGCAGCAGGAGATCGATCTCCCCCAGAAGGTGCTCGATCATCGACAGGGGCGTGGTCGGACGCAACGCGATGCCGGCGCCCGCCCCGAGACGATGCAGCTCCTCGACGAGGCGGAAGGGCGCCGTCGTCGCCTCGATGTGGGCGGTCACCACTGCGCACCCCGCCTCGGCGTACCGGGGCGCCCAGCGGTCGGCCTGCTCGATCATGAGATGGGCGTCCACGGGCAGGTCCGTGTTCGCCACGACGGTCTGCACGAGGGAGGGCCCGCCGAAGTGGTTGGGCACGAAGTGATTGTCCATGACATCGACGTGCAGCCCGTCCGCGCCGGCGACGCGCACGAGCTCGTCGGCCAGGTGCGCCTGGTCGGCATTGAGGATGGAGGGGTGGATGGCGGGGCCGGTCATGGCTGTCTCCTCGGAGCGGATAATACGTTGACGATGTCGCGAAGACTCAGATCGTTCGCCGCAGCAGCGCGCAGAACATGGCATCGGTTCCCTCCAGGTGCGGCCACAGCTGGAGCATCTCCCGGTCGGCGCCGGCGAGTGGGCGCGGAGCGATGCCGCCGGCGATATCGCCGGCGCGGAGGACCTCGACCCGAACGCCATCCCCGCGAAGCTTCTTGACCGCGTCGCGCACGGCGTACTCGGTCTCCAGGACGTGGGGCGAGCAGGTCGCGTACGCCACCACGCCTCCGGGTCGCACCGCCGTCAGCGCACCGGCGAGCAGCTCGCGCTGCAGGGAGGCGAGCTCGGCGACGTCCCTGGGGCTGCGCCGCCACCGGGCCTCGGGGCGACGACGCAAGGATCCGAGGCCCGAACAGGGGGCGTCCACGAGGACCCGGTCGTAACGGCCCGGCTCGCTCCGGCCGAGGAGCCGGCCGTCGCCGCAGCGGACCTCGACCGCATCCGGGGGCAGGGCCCGCACGGACGCCTCGACCAGTCGTGCACGATGCGGGGCGACCTCGTTGGCCACCAGCCGGGCGCCGCACTGAGCCGCACGGGCGCCGAGCAGCGCGGCCTTGCCGCCCGGCCCCGCGCACAGGTCGAGCCAGCGCTCGTCCCGTCCCTCCAGGGGGGCATCGGCGAGCATGAGGGCGACCAGCTGGCTGGCCTCGTCCTCGACGCCCGCCCGCGAGTCGCGCACGGCGCGGATCCGACCGGGGTCCCCCCCGGCCAGAACAACGGCGCAGGGACTCACGTCGCCGGGGCGCGGCTCCTGATGGGCGACGGCCCGCGCCTCCTCGGCGAGGCGCTCGGGGGCGACGAGCCCCGGGCGGGCGCACAGCACCACCTCCGGCTCGGTGTTGTCGGCCCGCAGCAGCGCCTCCAGCTCCTCCTCCGACCGGCCACTCGCGAGCAGTGCCTGGCGCATGGCCTTGACCATCCATCTCGGGTGGGACTCGACAGCGGCCAGCGCCGACGCCGCGTCCGGCGCCTCGGCCCGTAGCACGGCCAGCCAGGCATCGAGGTCGCGCTCGGACACGCGGCGCAGGACGGCGTTGACGAAGGTCGCCGCACCGCGTCCGGCGGAATGCACCGCCAGATCCACGGTGGCCGAGACCGCGGCGTGGCTCGGTACGCGCATGCCGAGCAGCTGATGGGCTCCCAGCCTGAGGAGGTCGAGCACGACGCCGTCCACCCGGGACAGGGGCCGGTCCACGCAGTGCGCGACGATCGCATCGTAGCGGCCCCGGAGTCGCAGGGCTCCGTACGTCAGGGCCGTGGCGAAACCCGCGTCCCGCCGTGAAAGGCCCGCCTCCTCCAGGAGTCCGGGCAGCACCAGGTTGGCATAGGCGTCATCGTCGCGGACCTTGGTGAGGACCTGAAGACTGATGAGCCGAGCGTCACCGTGATGGTCACCGCGCCGCTCGCCCCGCCCGTCACCGCGCCGATCATCCCGATGACGGGAGAAACGGCGGTCGTGATGACCAGCGCCCCCGCGATATCCCGGGCGCCCCGCCATCAGAGCCCCTCCCCCTGCTCGCCGAGGACGGCGTCCGCCGGCGGGCGGGCGCCGCGCGCCCAGGCATCGGCCATCATCCACTTCCTCCCGGCGGGGGCCACCTCCCCCAGTCGCACGGCGCAGCTGCCGGTGCCGGCGAGCACCTCGTGCCTGGCGACCCGGATCCACCCGGGCGGGAGGTCGTCGACCTCGGGGACGAGCTCGACCGGTCCGAGTCGTAGGCGGACTCCCTCGTAGAGGGTGCGGGCGCCCGGGGCGGGTGTCACCCCGCGCACGCGGCGCTCGATGAGGGGGGCGGGATCGGTCCATCGGATCTCGCCGTCCGCAGGCGCGAGCGCAGGGGCGAGAGTGACGCCCTCATCCCCCTGCGGCTCAGGAGTCGCGGCACCGCGGGCCAGGGAGCGCAGGACGTCGAGGACCAGAGGCGCTCCGGCGTCGGCGAGGCGCGTCAGGAGGTCCCCCGCGGTATCGGTCGGGCGAATCGTCTCGGTCAGCCGTGCGTAGATCGGACCGGTGTCCAGGCCCTCCTCGAGGCGGAAGACGCAGGCACCGGTGACGGCGTCCCCGGCCATGAGGGCGTGCTGAACGGGAGCGGCGCCGCGCCAGGCCGGCAGGAGCGAGAAATGGAGGTTGAGCCAGCCGTGCTCGGGCGCGTCCAGGAGCGCGGGCGGGACGAGGCGCCCATAGGCGACGACGACGGCGACGTCGGCCTTCAGGGAGCGCACCCACGCCCCGGTGCCCTCATCCCGAAGGCCGGCGGGGGTGCGCACGTCGACAGCGGCCCGGCGGGCGAGGGCCGCCACCGGCGAGGGGCGGAGGACGCGTCCGCGACCCCTGCGGGAATCGGCACGGGTGAGAACGCCGACGACCTCGTGCTCGGAGTCGTTCATGAGGGACTGAAGGGTCGGCAGGGCAGCCTCGGGGGTGCCGGCGAAAAGGACGCGCATGAGCGCCAGTCTAGGGGCACGGGCTCCCGGTCCCGCGGCGGCGGGGACTCGCCCCGGTCGGAGCGGCGCGCAGGTTCTCGGCGCCGGATGGGACGGCGCCCGGCATCGCGCCTCCTGGGACGAGCGCGCACCCCGAGATGGAGACGCCGTCGCCCCGCGCTCGCGCGCCGACCTGTGGTGCGCACGTACCAGTTCATCTTGCGGGCACGCCCACCGCGGGCCCCTCCATCAAGCCCCCGGTCGTCGGATCTCACAATCCGGCAGCATCGCCCTCGTTGCGGACCGCCTCTCCCTAAGCCTCCATAAATAGTTGCATCTGAGGTGAAAATACGGTCGCACCCGTCGTCTCGCGCTTGCATGAGGACTGAGGTTCGCGACAAAGATGAGCCGAATCGCAGGAGCCGCTTCCCCGCCCCGACCTGGAGTAGTACGCTTGTACCACTCAAGCGCGGATGTGATCCGCAGCACTGCATTCGTCATCAGCATTCCACACGATTCCACGCGATTCCACGGCACAGAGACGTGCCAGAGAGGGAGTCATGGCACTGTCCGTCGATTCCGAGATCGGGGTGCTCCGGCAGGTCATCCTGCACCGTCCCGGAGCCGAGATGCTCCGGCTCACGCCCCAGAACAAGGACGACCTCCTGTTCGACGACGTTCTTTGGCTGGAGCGCGCCCAGGAGGAGCATGACCATTTCGCGAAGATCCTCACCGACAGGGGCGTCGAGGTCCTCTACTTCGCGGATCTCCTCGCCGAGGCCCTGAAGAGCCCCGAGGCTCGCGCCCTCGCTCTGGATCACGCCTTCACCGAGAACAGCCACGGCCCGGGTATCGTCGGCCAGCTTCACGAGATGGCCGAGGCGATGCCGGCGGCGGAGCTCGCCGAGCTCCTCATCGCGGGGATCACCAAGGGAGAGCTCATCGAGC
Organism: Actinomyces gerencseriae DSM 6844; assembly: GCF_000429265.1. Classification (GTDB taxonomy): domain Bacteria; phylum Actinomycetota; class Actinomycetes; order Actinomycetales; family Actinomycetaceae; genus Actinomyces; species Actinomyces gerencseriae. The sequence goes on along the minus strand of NZ_AUBN01000010.1, from coordinate 2,185 downwards.
GAGTCTCCCCGCGCGACTCCCTGGTCCTGTCCTCCATGGAGGACGAGGACCTTCTCCTCGGCCCGCTGCCCAACCATCTCTTCACCCGCGACACCTCGTGCTGGATCTACGGCGGAGTCTCCATCAACTCCATGCGCATGGAGGCCAGGCGCCGCGAGACGCTGAACTACCAGCTCGTCTACACCTGGCACCCGATGTTCGCCGAGCAGGACTTCCCGTTCTGGTGCGAAGGACTGGCGGCCGGCACGGCCACCGTTGAGGGCGGCGACGTCGAGGTCATCGGCAACGGCTCCGTCCTGGTCGGAGTCTCGGAGAGGACCTCGCCCCAGGGTCTCGAGCGCCTCGCCTCCAGACTGTTCGCCAGCGGCCGGGTCGAGCGGGTGATCGCCGTGGAGATCGGCAAGGCCCGTGCGCAGATGCACCTGGATACCGTGATGACCATGGTCGACCGCGCCACCTTCACCGTGTACGCCAACCTGGGACTGCGCCCGACCCTCGTGCTGACCCCGGGTGACGAGCCCGGCTCCATCGTCGTGGAGCGGAGGGCCCCCGAGGAGATGTACCGCACGATCGCCCGGGGCATGGGGGTGGACGAGATCACCGTTCTCACCGCGCCGCAGGACTCCCGCTCCGCCGCGCGCGAGCAGTGGGACGACGGCAGCAACACCCTCGCCATCGCCCCCGGGGTCGTCGTGACCTACGAGCGCAATGTCAGCACCAACCGCTTTCTGGCCGACAACGGCATCGAGGTCCTCACGGTGCCCGGCTCGGAACTGGGTCGCGGTCGGGGCGGCCCGCACTGCATGACGTGTCCTGTTGATCGTGATGCGGTTGTCTACTGAGTGGTCGTCGTTCGTCGTCGCTCGTTGTTGGTTTTGTCGTCTGTTCGTCTGTTTCACTGGTTTTCGAGGAGTTCTTCATGTGCGTGTCGTTGTTGGGTCGTAGTTTCCTGCGGGAGCTGGACTTCAGTGCCCGGGAGTGGGAGTCCCTGCTGGATCTGGCGGCGCGGTTGAAAGCCGACAAGAAAGCGGGCCGCGAGGTGCAGTGCCTGCAGGGACGCAATATCGCGCTGATCTTCGAGAAGACCTCCACGCGCACGCGCTGCTCCTTCGAGGTCGCCGCCTACGACCAGGGAGCCCGGGTGACCTACCTGGACCCCGCCGGCTCCCAGCTGGGCCACAAGGAGTCGGTGGCCGACACCGCCCGGGTGCTGGGCCGCTTCTACGACGGCATCGAGTTCCGCGGCAAGGAGCAGGAGCACGTCCGGGCCCTGGCCGACCTGTCGGGCGTGCCGGTGTGGAACGGCCTGACCGACCAGTGGCACCCCACCCAGATGCTCGCCGACCAGCTGACCATGATCGAGCACGCCGGCCGCCCCCTGAACGAGATCTCCTTGGCCTACCTGGGCGACGCCCGCAACAACGTGGCCAACTCCCTGCTCATCGCCGGCGCCCTGATGGGCATGGACGTGCGCATGGTGGGGCCGGCCGAGCTGCAGACGCCTCCCGAGGTCGTCGCCCAGGCCCACACGCTGGCCAAGACCAGCGGAGCCCGCATCACCATCACCGACGACCCCGCCACCGGCGTGCGCGGAGCCGACTTCCTGTACACCGACGTGTGGGTCTCCATGGGCGAGCCCAAGGAGGCCTGGGACTCCCGCATCGCCCTGCTGCGCCCCTACCAGGTCAACGCCTCCCTGGTGAAGGCCACCGCCAACCCCGACGTGAAGTTCCTCCACTGCCTGCCCGCCTTCCACGACCGGGCCACCACCGTGGGCCAGGACATCTACGACAAGACCGGCATGAACGGCCTGGAGGTCACCGACGACGTCTTCGAGACCAGCACCAACGCCGCCTTCGACCAGGCCGAGAACCGCATGCACACCATCAAGGCCGTCATGGTCGCCACCCTGGCCGATCCCCCCTACCCCACCACCACCGGCACCAGCGCCGGCACCACCGGCGCCGACCGGGAGAACCGCGAGGAGGACGCCCGATGAGAATCGTGGCAGCCCTGGGCGGCAACGCCCTGCTGCGCCGCGGCGACAAGCCCGACGCCGACACCCAGATCCGCAACGTCCAGACCGCCGCCGCCCAGCTGGCCGCACTGGCCGCCGACCACGAGCTGGTCATCACCCACGGCAACGGCCCCCAGGTCGGCGTCCTGGCCCTGCAGTCCGCCAACG
>NZ_AUBN01000009.1 GCF_000429265.1 Actinomyces gerencseriae DSM 6844 | reverse complement strand
CACCAACACGGCCAAGTTCGCCTCCGTGGAGGTCATCGCCGACGGCGACATCACCACCGGCGACCCCCTCATCCGCGTCACCGCACCACCCGAGGGCTGAGCTCCGCTCTCTCACGCGTCGCCCGGTGCGCCTCCTTCCCGACGGCGCCCGACGGCATCGGGTCGTCACCCCCGGTTCCCCGGTTGCGAGCACTCCGAGTGCCCGCAACCGGGGAACCGGCTGTCTCGCAGGGCTCGTCGGGGCCCGGCGGGGCATCGCCACTCATGACGCCGATCCCGGCCGATCCCATGGGACTCCCGGGGCTCTCGCCGACAGGCCCCAGGAGAACGAGTGGCGACGGCCCGCGGAAGGGCCGTCGCCACTGACCGATGCGAACTCGCACGGACGCGTGCTCCGATCCCTCCGAGATCGCAGGACAGGGCGGGGCGACGGAGCGCGCGCCGTCACCGAGGGAGGCGAGCCCGCGCCGGCGCCCCTCCGGCGGCCGGCGCGCGACCGACGTCTCACTCGACCCCTTCGTCCTCGACGTCGACGTATCGCTCGGGCGCCTTCTCCTTGGCGCTCAGCGTCCCGGCGTAATCGGGGACCTCCAGCTGCAGGGAGCGATCGGTGCGCTGATAGCCGGTGGACGGCGGCCTCTTCGGGAACGTCATCTCGGGCCGCTCGACGTGATGGTAGGGAATGGAGCCGAGCAGGTGATGAATCACGTTGATGCGCGCCTTGCGCTTGTCCTCCGACTCCACGACGTGCCAGCGCGCGGACTCGATGTCGGTGTGCACGAACATGTCGTCCTTGGCCCGGGAGTAGTCCTCCCAGCGAGTGACTGATTCGAGGTCGGTGGGCGAGAGCTTCCAGCGCCGCATCGGATCCGTCATCCTCGACTTGAACCTCTTGTACTGCTCCTTGTCGGAGACGGAGAACCAGTACTTGCGCAGCAGGATGCCGTCGTCGACGAGCATCCTCTCGAAGATCGGGCACTGCTGCAGGAAGCGCCGGTGCTCCTCGGGAGTGCAGTAGCCCATGACGTGCTCGACGCCGCCCCGGTTGTACCAGGAGCGGTCGAACAGACGGATCTCGCCGGCCGCGGGCAGATGCGCGATATAGCGCTGGAAGTACCACTGGGTGCGCTCGCGCTCAGTCGGGGCGGGCAGCGCCACCACCCGCGCGATACGCGGGTTGAGGTACTCGGTGATCCGCTTGATGGCCCCTCCCTTGCCGGCGGCGTCGCGCCCCTCGAAGACCACCACGACCCGGGCTCCGGTGGACTTGACCCATTCCTGCATCTCAACCAGTTCCGCCTGCAACCGCAGCAACTCCGCCTCGTACAGGGAACGATCCATTTTGTGGTGCTTCTTTGCCATGCACCAGAGTATGGCACGGATCACGTCCTTCTACATCCCGTGCGCATGCCCGCATCTCAGGAACCGCCCGGCTGAACGGCTCCGGGCACGCGCATCACCGACCGGGCGCGCGAGCGGTTCCGAGCACCTCGGGCCGGGTCGCGCGCCGGAGGGGCGGTTCAGGCGCGCGTGCGCAGCGCCCAGAAGGCGACCGCGGCGGCAGCGGCCACGTTGAGCGAGTCCACTCCCCCGGCCATGGGGATGCGCACGACCCGGTCGGCAACGGCGATGGTCCGCCGGGACAACCCGTCCCCCTCGGTGCCGAGCACGAGGGCGACCCGCGAGTTCGCCGCGGTGCACGCCGGTGAGGCGGCGAAGTCCTCCAGGCTCACCGAGTCATCGCTCAGGGCCAGAGCGGCCACCGTGAAGCCGGCGTCATGCAGCTCGTCCCCGGCGGGCCAGCGGGAGATCCGCGTCCACGGCACCTGGAAGACGGTGCCCATCGACACCCGCACGCTGCGCCGGTACAGGGGGTCGGCGCAGCGAGGGGTGACCAGAACGGCATCGACGCCGAGCGCGGCCGCCGAGCGGAACGCGGCGCCGACGTTGGTGTGGTCCACCAGGTCCTCCAGCACGGCGACCCTCCGGGCGCCGCGCCCGCCGCAGGCCGAGGCGAGCAGCTCGTCGACGTCGGCCAGGACGGGCCGGTTCATGGCGGCCAGGGCGCCCCGGTGCAGGTGGAAGCCCGTGATGGATTCCAGGAGCCCCTCCGGGGCTATGAGCACGGGGACGGGCCCGCCGTCCCCGCGTCCGCCCGTGCCGGCGGCGGCGGCGATGACGGGCCGCATCTCCTCCAGGTGCCGCTCGGTCATGAGGAAGGAGCGGGGCGCGTGGCCGGCCTCGACGGCGCGGGCGACGACCTTGGTCGATTCGGCCATGTAGAGCCCGCGCTCGGTCTCGATCCGGCGTCTGAGGGCCACGTCGGTCAGGCTCGTGTAGTCGGCGAGCAGGGAGCCGGCGGTCGCCCCGATCGTGTCCGAGGCATGCGCACCGCCGTCATGGATGACGTCCGGACCGCAGGAGTCGTCGAGGCGGATGATCATGGGCGGGACCGGTCCCTCGAGTCCCTTTCGACCTCGGCGAGCAAAGGGTTCCCCTCGACGGCGGGGGCCTCGGCCGAGGCGGGACCGGACAACCGGCTCCGGTAGAGCTCGCAGCGGGCGCCGCAGGCGGCGATGAGCTCGTCATGAGCGCCCTGCTCCACGATGCCCCCGTCCCTCATGACCGGCAAGACGTCGACGTCGCGCAGGGCGCAGGTGTCGACGCCGGGTTAACGTAGCACGGCGGGCGGTGGGGGCCGATCCGGACGGACCGGCCCCCACCTCCCGCCGTCCGAGAACACCGCGGGCGGATCAGGGCCTCGGCCCCGGTCCGGTGGGCGGGATGGAGGGCGGAGTGACGCCGTAGTCCCCGTGGTGGCCGGCCGAAGACGGTGTCGTCCCGGACTCGCCGGGCTCCGACGCCCCGTCATCCGGGGCGCTGGAGCCGGATGAGGTGGTGGTGGCGTCCGCCACCTGAGTGGCGGACTCGACCTCGCCGCGCGCCTGCGCCAGGGCCTCCTCCGGGGTCTGCAGGCTGGTCTGCGCCAGGTCCGACGCGATGCTGAGGGTCGAGTCCATGCCGGACAGGTCGACCGCCGGCTGGCTCCCGGCGTCGTCGGAGTCGTCCTGGTCCGGGCCCGACGGGGGCCTTCCTCCCAGAGCACCGGCGATGCCGTCGAGGGCGGCGGTGAACTCGGTGGGGACGATCCACATCTTGGAGCTGTTGCCGTTGGCGATCTTGGGCAGGGTCTGCAAGTACTGGTACGCCAGCAGCTTGGGATCGGCATTGCCCCGGTGGATGGCGTCGAAGACCTGGAGGATGGCACGCGACTCCCCCTGGGCCTTGAGAATGGCGGACTGGGCCTGCCCCTCGGCGCGCAAAATGGCCGACTGCTTGTCGCCCTCGGCCGTGAGGATCTGGGACTGCTTGACGCCCTCGGCCGTCAGGATCGCCGCACGGCGATCGCGCTCCGCGCGCATCTGCTGCTCCATGGCCCCCTGGATTGAGATCGGCGGGTCGATGGACTTCAGCTCGACGTTGCCCACGCGGATGCCCCAGCGGCCGGTCGCCTGGTCGAGGACGCCTCGCAGCTGGCTGTTGATCTGATCGCGGCTGGTCAGCGTCTGCTCCAGGTCCATGGCGCCGATGAGGTTGCGCAGGGTCGTGATCGTCAACTGCTCGATGGCCTGCAGATAGCTGGCGATCTCGTAGGTGGCGCGCCTGGGATCGGTCACCTGGTAGTAGATGACCGAGTCGATGTTCACCTGAACGTTGTCCGAGGTGATGACCGTCTGCGGCGGGAAGGAGACGACCTGCTCGCGCAGGTCCACCGTGCTGCGCACGCGATCGATGAAGGGCATGAGGAAGTGCATGCCGCCCCTGTACTCGGCCTGGAACCTGCCCAGCCGCTCGACGATGATCGCGTAGGACTGCGGAACGATCCGTATCGCCCGGACCATGGCGACAATGACGAGCACCAGGAAGAGGATGAGGAGCATGATCGGGATGAACTCGAGTCCGTCCATGAACAAGGCCTTTCGGTTGCGTGCATCGGTTCTGGTTGCCGGTGGGACATCAGGGATGCTGTCGGGATTGAGCGGGGGACCCGGTGACGAGTCAACCGAGTCGGCGGGGGATCAACGGATCCCCTGGCCCTGCTGGGGCTCGACCACGGCGATGGCCCCGTCGATTCCGGTCACGCGGACCGCATCGCCCACCCCGAGGCTTGAGATCCCGCCCTCGACCCTCTCGGACAGGCGGGCGCTCCACTCCTCGCCGCCCAGGCGGATGCGGCCCCCGTGGACGTCGACCGCCGTGAGCGCGGTCGCTTCGCGCCCGATGAGTCCCTCGGCGTTCGTCCGCGCGCCGGGGGAGCCGGCGATCAGGCGGCGTTTCGCCCAGGGTCTGACGGCGACCAGGAGGAGCACCGAGATCACGGCGAAGACGAGGGCCTGGGCCCACAGGGGGCCGCCCAGCGCGGCCGCCGCGGCACCGCCCAGCGCCCCGCCCGCGAGCATGAGGAACGTCAGGTCAACGGTGAGCGTCTCGATGACGCCCATGACAAGGGCTGCGCCGAGCCACCAGAGCCAAGCCATCGTGTTTCTCCTTCGTGAATGAACGATTCGGCGCCCGAGTACGGCTCAGGCGAGGTGACGGGCCGTGGAGCCGGCGGAGGATCCACGAGCGGTGTAGCGGCCGCGGTCCAGAGTGATCTCCAGCGGCAGGCCGAAGACGGCCGACATGGCGGGGTTGGTGAGGACCTCGTCCAGGGGGCCCGCCGCCATCCTCGCGCCGGCGCGCAGCGCGAGCGCGTGCGTGAAGCCGACCGGGATCTCCTCGAGATGGTGGGTGGCCATGAGCATCGACGGCGCCCCCGATCCGGAGATGATATCGGTCAGGGCCGCGAGCAGTTGCTCGCGGCCGGCCACATCGAGGCCCGAGGCGGGCTCGTCCAGGATGAGGAGCTCGGGGTCGGGCATGAGCGCGCGAGCGATCTCGACCCGCTTGCGCTCCCCGGAGGAGAGAGTGGCCCAGGCCCGTTCGGCCAGCTCCCCCGCGCCGAGCGCGCCCAGCAGAGCGCGTGCGCGCTCCACGTCGGAGTCGTCGTACTCCTCGCGCCACACGCCGATGCGCCCGTAGGAGGCGGAGAGCACGACATTCAGCACGAGCTCGCCGCTCAGGACCCGGCCCGCCAGCGCCGAGGAGCACAGGCCGATGCGGGGATGGAGCTCGGAGATGTCCACGCGTCCCATGCGCTCGCCCAGGACATCGACCGCCCCCGAGGAGGGGAACAGGCGCGCCGCGGCGATGCGGGAGACGGTCGTCTTCCCCGCGCCATTGGGCCCCAGAAGCACCCAGTGCTCGCCCTCCTCGACGGTCCAGCTCACGTGGGCGAGGATCGGCACGGTCCCGCGGTGGAGGGAGACGTCGTCGAGGCGGAGCACGGTGGTCATGGGCTCACCCTATCGCGTGGGGTGACCTGAGTCCCACGTCGGCGTCGGGATGCCGCCCCACGCCCCGTCGAGCCGCCGTCGGCGTCCGGGACTCCCGCAGGGTCTCGGGAAGACCCGGCGATGACGGAGCGGCTAGGGTGCGGCGGCGTGAGCCCCTTCGACCCGCCCGTCTCCGTCGTCCTGGCCCTGTGGGCGCCCCTGCCCTCCTCCCGCGGCATCGCCGTCGTCGAGGGCGCCGACGGCGCCCATGAGGTCGACGACTCGGCCTCGCCCTGGGGTCTGGGGAGGCTGTCCCTGGGACGATGGTTGGCGGCCTTCGGCCCGCTGTCACGGGTATCGGCGGCGCTCGCCTCCCCCGCCGACCCGCTGCCGGGCCTGGCCGCGGCCGTCGATGCCGGCGAGTGCGTCCTGCTCGAGGCGGTCTCCGGTCGTCGAGTGCTGCTCATCCCGCAGGCGGCGGGCACGAGCGCGGTCTGGCGGGCGGAGGAACTGCTCGTCCCCCCGCCTCCGCTCGACGCCGGGCAGGCCCGGCGAGACGTCCACGCGGCCACCCAGGAGGCGATCGACGCGCTCACCGGAATGGACCTCGCCCATGAGCGCCCCGAGCTCGCCGACGAGCTCACGGACCTGATGACGGCCGTGGTGGACCCGAGACTGATTCCGCCGACCCTGGACGGCAGGCGCCGCGCCCTGCTGGAGCGCTCACTGCGGCTGGCGGCGCTCTGCGAGGCGGCGCTCGACGACGACGGCGCGGCGGCGACGGCGGGCCAGGCCAGACGGCGGGCGCAGGTGCTGCGCCCCCTGCTCACGACGGCGCGGCGGGGGGTCGCCGCGGCCACGGAGTGGTGGGCCGGCTGACCCTCACGGCGACTCGTGCGAGGACGTCGCCGCCCGGGCGGTGACTCGCTCGTCAGAGGTTCGCGGCGGAGGTGCGCAGCACCTGTCCAGGCGACGACGTACGCGGGGCGCGCGTCGGACGCCGCGCCCCGAGGTCGCGGGTGGTGCGGCGCGGGCTCAACCCAACGGGTGCTCCAGCGCCCATTGGTAGACCTCCATGGTCCGCTCGGCGATCGCAGTCCAGGAGAAGTGCTCCTCGACCCGCTTGCGCGACGCGATGCCCATCTCCTCGGCACGAGCCTCGTCGGTGGCCAGGGCGGTGAGCCGCTCGGCGAGGTCGGCGACGAAGCGATCCGGGTCGATCGGCGTGCCGGTGCCGTCCTGCACCTGCTCGATCGGCACCAGCAGGCCGGTCTCGCCATCGACGATGACGTCGGGGATACCGCCGGTGGCCGAGCCGACCACGGGAAGCCCCATGGCCATGGCCTCGAGGTTGACGATGCCCAGGGGCTCGTAGACCGAGGGGCACACGAAGACGTCGGAGGCGCCCAGGACGGCCTGGAGGTCGCGGTGCGGGAGCATCTCCTCGATGAGGATGACCCCGGTCCGCTCGGCCTGGAGGCCGGACACGAGCGAGTCGACCTCCGCCTTGATCTCGGCGGTGTCGGGGGCGCCGGCGCACAGGACGACCTGGACCTCGGCGGGAAGGCGCTCGACGGCGCGCAGCAGGTGGGGCAGGCCCTTCTGCCGGGTGATGCGCCCGACGAAGACCACTGTGGGCCTGGAGGTGTCGATGCCGTAGCGCTCCAGGACCTCCTGGCTGTCCGACTCCCAGTCGGCGTCGGTCGGCCGGGCCCAGGCGTCCAGGTCGATGCCGTTGTGAACGACCTTGACGCGCTCGGGGGCGACCTGCGGGTAGGAGCGCAGGATGTCCTCGCGCATGCCGCGGGACACGGCGACGACGGCGGTCGCCCCCTCGTAGGCCTGGCGCTCAGCCCATGACGACAGGGCGTAGCCTCCGCCGAGCTGTTCGGCCTTCCACGGGCGCATGGGCTCCAGGGAGTGGGCGGACAGGACGTGCGGAATGCCGTGGAGCAGCCCCGACAGGTGGCCGGCGAGATTGGCGTACCAGGTGTGGGAGTGGACGATGTCGGCGCCCTCGACGCCGGGAATCATCTCGAGGTCCACGCCGAAGGTGCGCAGCGCGGGGTTGGCGCCGTCGAGCTCGGCGACCTCCGGGTAGCCGGTCACGCCCGGATCGGCGCCCTCGGTTCCCGGCTCGCGCGGCCCCCCGAAGGCGTGCACGCGCACGTCGGCCAGCGGGCGGAGCACCTTGGCCAGTTCGTTGACGTGGACTCCGGCCCCGCCGTAGATGAAGGGTGGGTATTCCTTGGTCAGCAGGTCGACCCTCATGGGTTGCGTCTCCTCGCTCGCGCCCCCGCGCGTTGGTGATCAGGTGGCTGGTCCAGAGCGGGACGGGCTCGTGGAACGTGAGCCGCCCCACGCCCGACGGTACCGGCTCCGGACCGGCGGCGGGGAGGTTTGCACCGCCCGAATGCCCGCGCGCACCAGGCCCGTGCGCGCCGGTCCGCCGCTCGTCGCGGGTCCTCCACCCCCTCCGCGGCCCGCCGACGGGCCGCTGCCGGAGCGCTGAACGACCGCCGACGCACCGGCGCCCGACCGGCGGCCCGTTCCCCGCGGGAAGGAATGCGTCGCGAATCGGCCCACAAGGTGGCTCGGGTCACGTAGGGTGGCCCCATGGCTTCCCCTCGTGTCCTCGCAATCATTCTCGCCGGTGGCGAAGGCAAGCGCCTGATGCCCCTGACGGTCGACCGCGCCAAACCAGCCGTGCCTTTCGGCGGAATCTATCGGCTCATCGACTTCTCGTTGTCGAACATGATCAACTCGGGCTTCCTCAAGTCCGTGGTCCTGACCCAGTACAAGTCGCATTCCCTGGACCGTCACATCTCCAAGACCTGGCGCATGTCGGACATGCTGGGCAACTACATCGCCCCGGTTCCCGCCCAGCAGCGCGTGGGCAAGCACTGGTTCCTGGGATCCGCCGACGCCATCTACCAATCGCTCAACCTGCTCGACGACGAGCGGCCCGACTACGTCGTCATCACCGGTGCGGACAACATCTACCGCATGGACTTCTCCCAGATGCTGGACCACCACATCGCCTCGGGCCTGCCGTGCACCGTCGCCGGCATCCGCCAGCCGCGCTCCCTGGCGGACCAGTTCGGCGTCATCGAGACCGACCCCGACGATCGCGGCCGGATCAAGGCCTTCGTGGAGAAGCCCAAGGACACTCCCGGACTGCCCGACTCCCCCGACGAGATCCTGGCCTCCATGGGCAACTACATCATGGACGCCGACGCCCTCTCGCAGGCCGTGACGGTCGACGCCGCCGACGAGTCCTCCAAGCACGACATGGGCGGCAATATCGTCCCCTGGTTCGTGAACCAGGGCTCGGCCGGGGTCTACGACTTCAAGGACAACGACGTTCCCGGCGCCACCGAGCGGGACCGCGACTACTGGCGCGACGTGGGAACGGTGGACGCGTTCTACGAGGCCCACCAGGACCTGATCTCGGTCACGCCGGTGTTCAACCTCTACAACTCGCGCTGGCCCCTGTTCGCCGGCTACATGAACTCGATGCCGCCGGCCAAGTTCGTCTACGGGCACCACGAGCGCCTCGGCCACGCGGTCGATTCGATCGTCTCCCCCGGGGTCATCGTGTCCGGCGGCGAGGTCATCTCCTCGGTGCTCTCCCCCGAGGTCCGGGTGAACTCCTGGTCCTCGGTGCGCGAGTCGGTCCTCATGGACGGCGTCAACGTCGGTCGCAACACCGTCGTCAACCGCGCCATCCTCGACAAGTACGTCGTCGTCGAGGAGGGCGCCATGGTCGGGATCGACGCCGAGCACGACCGCGAGCGCGGCTTCACCGTGACCGACTCCGGGATCACCGTCGTGGCCAAGGGGCAGAGGGTCTCCCGCTGACAGGTCACGGCTGAGCCCGCACCGGGCACGCGCTGAGCACGCGCCGCCGCCCCGGGGATCCAGATGTCCCCGGGGCGGCGGCGCGTCCTCCGACCCGCGTCCCGGTTAGCATCGGCGCATGACTGACGAGCCGGCCGCCCGCGGCCCGCGGACCTCGGGCGCCGGGGCCACGGGCGCCCTCGCCGATCTCGGTCCCGGCCTGCTGGTCATGGACGTGGACTCCACGCTCATCGACCAGGAGGTCATCGAGCTCCTGGCCGAGCACGCCGGCGCCCGGGAGCAGGTCGCCGAGGTCACCGCTCGGGCGATGCGCGGCGAGCTCGACTTCGCCGCGTCTCTGCGCGAACGCGTGGCCGCCCTGGCCGGGGTGCCGCGAAGGGTTCTGACACAGGTGCGGGACGAGGTGCGGCTGACCCCGGGGGCGCGGGACCTCATCGACTCGCTGCACGCGCGCGGCTGCCGGGTGGGAGTCGTCTCGGGCGGTTTCGAGGAGGTGGTGGCGCCCATGGCCCGTCGCCTGGGAATCGACCACGCGGCGGCCAATCGCCTGGAGGTGTCCGGCGGGGTGCTCACGGGACGGGTACTGGGCCGGGTCGTGGACCGGGAGGAGAAGGTTCGCCGCCTGCGCACCTGGGCCGAGGGCGACGGCGTGCCGATGGAGCGCACGGTGGCGGTCGGGGACGGCGCCAACGACCTGGGCATGATCACCGCGGCCGGTCTGGGGGTGGCCTTCTGCGCCAAGCCGATCGTGGTCGAGCGGGCGGACGCCGCCGTGCACGTGCGGGACCTGACGGCCGTGCTCGACCTGCTCTGAACCCGCCCCGGATCCGCCGCTTCCGATCCTGTCCCGAGCCCCGACCTGCTCCGCGTCCGCTCGACGTTGCTCCGGATGGACCGCGAACGGAGCCTCTCAGCGCGGTGCGGTGACGATCTCGGTGAGGTGGGCCCCCTGAGGGGAGAGCTCCGACCAGGGACCCGGAACCGTGAGCATCAGCGCCGTGGCCGTGGGCACCCCGAACGAGACCTGGGCCGCCAGGTCGTCGTCGGCATCGTGGAGCATGTGGGCGAGGATCGAGACCGTGGGCTCATGGCCGACGAGCACCACCGCGCCCGTGGCCTCGGGCAGGGGGGTCAGCAGGTCGAGGATCTTCAGGGCACCGTTGTGGTAGATCTCGGGCTCGACACGGATCTCGGCGGGTTCAAGACGGTCCTGAACGGGGAGCGCGGTCTGCCGGGCGCGCTCCGCGGGAGAGACGAGCAGAAGGTCGAGGCGGCCGATCCGTCTGCTCAGCGAGCGGGCGAGCTTATCCGCCAGGGTGCGGCCCTTGGAGGTCAACGGGCGCTCGAGATCGGTGGGAGCGTCATGGCCCGCCTTGGAGTGGCGGACCAGGACCAGGGTCTTCCCGAACTTCTCAGTCGTCACGTGGCAACCCTACGGCATGCCCGGGGAGGCGTGCGACGTGGGCCGATGTGCCCCGCGCCCCACGAAGCGATTGGCGTTCGTGCGCCGAAACGGGACGGGCCCGGCCGGTCGCCGGCATGTGCCAGCATGGCCCGGTGACCTTCCGGACCCCCGCCGCCTCCACGCCCTCCCCCATGCCCTCCGCACCGCCCCGCCGGGAGCGGGCAGGCGCCGCGCCCCTGCGGATCGGGCCGATCGAGGTCACCACGCCCGTTGAGCTCGCGCCGATGGCGGGGGTGACGAATGCGTCCTTCCGGCGCTTGTGCCGCCTGGCGGGCGAGTCGGCGCTGCCCGCGGGCCTCCGCCCCCCGTGGACCGGCCCGGCACCGACCGGGAGCGGCGACCTGATCGCGCCCGCGGGCCTGTACGTCAGCGAGATGGTGACGACGCGCGCCCTGGTGGAGCGCAATGAGAAGACCCTGGCCATGGTGCGCTCCGACCCCGACGAACGGGTGCGCTCCATCCAGCTCTACGGGGTGGACCCGTCGATCGCGGGAGCAGCGGCGCGCATCCTGGTCGAGGAGGACCTGGCCGATCACATCGACCTCAACTTCGGCTGCCCGGCCCCCAAGGTGACGCGCAAGGGCGGAGGAGCGGCGCTGCCGTGGAAGAAGGACCTGCTGGCCGCGATTCTGCGGGAGACCGTGCGCGCCTGCGAGCGGGCCGTGCGGGCGGCTCGCCGCGAGCGCGCCGTGCCGGTGACGGTCAAGACCCGCATCGGCATCGACGAGGACCATGAGACCTACCTGGACGTCGCGCATGCCGCCGAGGACGCCGGCGTCGCGGCGATCGCCCTGCACGGCCGCACGGCCCGCCAGCACTACGCGGGCCGTGCGAGGTGGGAGGCGATCGCCCGGCTCAAGGAGGCGACCAGCCTGCCGGTCCTCGGCAACGGGGACATCTGGACCGGGGACGACGCACTGCGGATGATGCGCCGCACCGGATGCGACGGCGTCGTGGTGGGGCGCGGCTGCCAGGGACGGCCGTGGCTCTTCGCGGACATCGTGGCGGCCCTCCACGGGTCGGCGGCCCGCACGCGTCCCGACCTGGACGCCGTCATCGCCGTCATCGAGGAGCACGGGCGGCTGCTGACCGCCGAGATGGGCGAGGACCGGGGGGTGCGGGACCTGCGCAAGCACGTGGGCTGGTACCTCAAGGGCTATCCCGTGGGCGGACGGGCGCGCGACGCGCTCATGCACGTGAGCACGCTGCCGGATCTGCACGAGGCGCTGACGGCCATGCGCTCCCGGCTGCCCGAGGACGTGCCCTACCCGGGCGGGACGATCGAGGGGCCCCGCGGTCGCGCCGGCACGCCCAAGCGCCCCCGCCTGCCCGACGGCTGGCTGGACTCCCCGTTCCTCACCGAGGAGCAGCGAGCGCTCCTGCTCGACGCCGAGTCCGACGTCTCCGGGGGCTGAGACGGGGACGCCGCCCGGCGTCTGCCGTCCACGGACGCGGCACGAGCCCCGGAACGGACCGCGGGGCCGAGCGTCGCGCGCGCCCCCGGAGCGGGTCCGGCCCGGGGCGCCGGGCGCCTCGAAGCGGAGGCGAACCGGCCCGACGCGGGCGTCTACTGGTCCCGCGAGGAGGGATCGGACGGGGGAACCGGGGTAGTGCGGCACAGGAGCGCGGCGACCGCCGTGGTCGCCGGGATCGCCAGCACCAGCCCGATGGAGGACACCAGTGTGCGGATGATCTCCTCGGCGATCTCCCCGGACATCAGCGTGTCGACGACGGCCCGGTCGATGAGCGAGGCCGCGAGGATGAGGGGAAGCGCGGTCCCGGCGTAGGCGAATGCCAGCGTGTAGACGGTCGAGGCGATGTGGTCGCGCCCGATGCGCATGCCCCCGATGAACAGCCGCACCCGGCTGAGCGACGGGTTGGCGGCGTGCAGCTCCCACACCGACGAGGCCTGGGTGATGGTGACATCATTGAGCACGCCGAGACCGGCGATGACCATGCCGCAGGTCAGCAGCGCCCGCAGGCTCAGGCCCGGCACGTTGGCGGCCAGCGTCAGCGCGGACTCCTCGTTCGCCCCCGTGAGGTTGGCCGCCCCGACCCCCCACAGCGACAGCAGGACGGTGATGACCACACCCACGATCGTGCCCAGCAGGGCCGTGGTCGTGCGCACCGAGACGCCGTGGGCGATGTAGACCGCCAGCAGCATCATGGCGCTGGCGCCCACCAGCGTCACCCACATGGGCGAGGCGAGGTCCAGCAGGGCCGGGATCATGAAGAACATGAGCACCGCCGTCGCCAGGACCAGGCCCAGGACGCTGAGGATGCCCTTGCGACCGGCCACCGCCACGACCAGCACGAGGTAGACGATCGACAGCGCCAGCACGGGAACCTGGCGCTGATAGTCGACGAAGACGTAGGGCGTGCCCGAGGTCACCGCGGCCGGTGTGTACATCACACGCAGTTCATCGCCGACACCGGCGGCGCTCATGGACTCGGCGGGCAGGTGGACCGGCACGATGAGGTCCTTCCCCTTGCCGGAGTTGATGCGGGCGCACACCGCGTCGGTGAGCAGGCCGCCGGTGGAGGCCTCGCCCAACGCGCGATTCGTCTCATCGCAGTCGTCCACCGACATGGACGTGATCGTGGCGGTCTCCAGGCTGGTCCCCTCGGCGCCGAAGGACTGGGAACCGACCAGGGAGCTCTTCCCGGGCCACAGCACCACTAGGCCGATGAGCGTGGCGATCACAATGGGAATGACGATCGCCGCCAGCACGATCCGCGTGCGCCGCCGCTCATGGACGGGCACGGCCACCTCGCCGTGGGCATGCGCATGGGAGTGGGAATGGGAATGGCGGCCCCGGGTCGGGGACGCGGGCACGGGGGTCTCCTCGCTCGTCATGGGTCCATGATGGCCCGAACCGCGGGCAGCGCGGAAACGAGGGCACAACGAATCGGTGAGCAAGTCGGGGCAGGGGCCGCGGCCCGGTCACGCCGTCGGAGCGGCATGGCCGGGCGCGGCATCAGCAGCCGATGAGGCGCTCGGCCAGGTAGCGCTCGACGCCTTCGAGCGGAATGCGCTCCTGTGTCATGGTGTCGCGTTCGCGCACTGTGACGGCCCCGTCCTCCGGCGAGTCGAAGTCGTAGGTGACGCAGAATGGGGTTCCCACCTCGTCCTGGCGGCGGTAGCGCCGCCCGACGGCGCCGGTGGCGTCGTAGTCGACGTTCCAGCTCCGGCGCAGGCGCGCCGCCAGCTCACGAGCGGGGCCGACCAGCTCCTCCTTGCGGCTCAGCGGCAGCACGGCCGCCTTGACGGGAGCGAGACGCGGATCGAGCCTGAGCACGACGCGGGTGTCCACCCCGCCCTTGGTGTTGGGGGCCTCGTCCTCGGAGTAGGCCTCCACGAGGAAGGCCATGAGGGAACGGGTCAGACCCGCTGCGGGCTCGATCACGTAGGGCACCCACCGCTCATTCCTGGTCTGGTCGAAGTAGGACAGGTCCTTGCCCGAGTGCTCGGCATGGGTGGACAGGTCGAAATCGGTGCGGTTGGCGACCCCCTCGAGCTCGCCCCACTCCGAACCGGCGAATCCGAAGCGGTACTCCAGGTCGACGGTGCGCTTGGAGTAGTGGGAGAGCTTCTCCTTCGGGTGCTCGTAGAGCCTGATGTTCCGCGGATCGATGCCCAGATCCACGTACCAGGCCCTGCGGTGGTCGATCCAGTACTGGTGCCACTCCTCGTCGGTGCCCGGCTCGCAGAAGAACTCCATCTCCATCTGCTCGAACTCGCGGGTGCGGAAGATGAAGTTGCCCGGGGTGATCTCGTTGCGGAAGGACTTGCCGACCTGGCCGATGCCGAAGGGCGGCTTCTTGCGGGCCGCGCTCATGACATTGACGAAGTTGATGAAGATGCCCTGAGCGGTCTCGGGTCGCAGGTAGTGCAGGCCGGCCTCGTCGTCGACGGGGCCGAGATAGGTCTTGAGCAGGCCGGAGAAGGCCCGCGGCTCGGTCCACGAGCCCGGCTGACCGGTGACCGGATCCGGCACGTCGGCGAGGTCGACGGACTCGGGGTCCAGACCCTTGCGCGCGGCGTACTCCTCGATGAGCTGGTCGGCACGGTAGCGCCTGTGGGTGTGGAGGGACTCCACGAGCGGGTCGGTGAACGCGCTCACGTGCCCGGAGGCCACCCATGCCTCGCGCGGCAGGATGACCGAGGAGTCCAGGCCGACGACGTCGTCGCGGGAGCGGACCATGTACTGCCACCACTGGCGTTTGATGTTCTCCTTGAGCTCGACGCCGAGCGGGCCGTAGTCCCAGGCCGAGCGGGTCCCGCCGTAGATCTCCCCGCAGGGGAAGACGAAACCACGCCGCTTGGCCAGGTTGATGACGCGCTCGAGCGCGGAGGGGGTCTGTGCCACCGTTGTGTCTCCTGGTGTCGTCGTACGTCCGCACCTGGTCGGTGGGAACGAAGGAACACGGTCATCCTACGGGTACGCCCGCCCGCTCCCCGGCCGAGCGGTGGTCGCGTCGGCCGCGGGCGCCGTGACGTCTGACGCGTCACAATCGGAACTCACGATGCGTGCGCGGTTTGACGATAATCGTTATCACTTCGACAATGGCGCCCATGAACGTTCCCGTCGTCCGTCGCATCCTGTCCGCCGCCGCAGCCGCCGCACTGGGGCTGTCCCTGACCGCCTGCTCGGCCCTGTCCTCGGACTCCTCCGGTTCCAAGGCCTCGGGAGGCGCCGAGGGCGCCCTCTCGGTGGCGGTGTCCTTCTACCCGATCCAGTACCTCACCGAGGCCATCGGCGGCGACCACGTCAACGTCACCAGCGTCACGCCCGCCGGCCAGGAGCCGCACGACTACGACATCCCCCTCGAAACCGTCAACTCCCTCAACAACGCCTCCCTCATCGCCTACGTCGCGGGCTTCCAGCCCTCGCTCGACAAGGCGGTCACCCAGGTCAGCGGCCCCACGGTGGTCGATCTGGCCGACAAGGTCGATCTCAAGCACCACGAGGGCGTCGAGGAGGAGCACTCGGACGATGACGAGGCCGGGTCCGCGGAGAAGGAGCAGGCCGCGGAGGATCCCGACGGGAGCCATGACGCGACCCATGACCACGATCATGACGCCGACTCGCTCGACCCCCACTTCTGGCTCGACCCGGTCCGCATGACGTCCGCCGCCACCGCCATCGAGGAGGCCCTGGCCGCCGCGGACCCCGATCACGCCGATGACTACAAGGCCAACCTCGACTCCCTCACCTCCACCCTCGACGGACTGGACTCCTCCTACAAGGGCGGCCTCGCCCAGTGCGAGCGCAAGACCTTCATCACCTCCCACTCCGCCTTCGGCTACCTCGCCGATCGCTACGGACTGACCCAGGTCTCCATCTCGGGCATCGACCCCGAGTCCAGCCCGAGCGCCGCAGAGATCGCCGCCGCCAAGAAGGCCGTCGAGGACACGGGCGCCACCACGATCTTCACCGAGGAGCTCGTCTCCCCGGAGACCGCCGAGGCGGTCGCCGGCGAGACCGGCGCCACCACTGCCGTCCTCAGTCCGATCGAGTCCGCTCCGGAGGAGAGCGACTACGCCGGCACGATGTCCAAGAACCTCGACGAGCTGCGCACGGCGCTGGCCTGCCAGTGACGCGGCGCCTCGCGATGACGAGCAGCGCATGACGTCCGCATTCTCCCCCGCCTCTCGCGGGCGCGAGCGCACGACCTCGTCCGGGCGGTCCCGGACGACGTCGTGCGGGCACCCGGACGCAGCAGCTCCCGGGGCCTCCGCCCTCGGTCCCACCGGTCCGGCGGGTTCCGATGCGGTGCCGCCCGTCGTCGTGACCGACCTGTCGGTCGTGCTCGGCTCGGCCGTCATCCTCTCCGGCATCGACCTGACCGTGTCCGGAGGCGAGTCGATGGCGCTCCTGGGCGCGAACGGCTCGGGCAAGTCGACCCTGGTCAGGACGATCCTCGGACTCCACCCGGTCGACGCGGGCGGCGTGCACCTGTTCGGCCACGACGTCAGGCACCGGTCCCACGTGCCCTGGAGCCGAATCGGCTACGTGCCCCAGCGGGTCGGAGCCGCATCGGGCGTGCCCGCGACCGCCCTCGAAGTCGTGCGCTCCGGCCTGCTCGACCCGCGCCGCCCCTTCGCCGACCGAGGCCGGCGCGCCCGCACGAGGGCGATGGCGGCCCTGGAGGCCGTCGGGCTAGCGCACCGCGCCCGCGACCACGTCCAGATCTTCTCCGGGGGCCAGGCCCAACGCGTCCTCATCGCCCGCGCCCTCGTTCGGGATCCGGAGCTGCTGATCCTCGATGAGCCGCTGGCCGGCATCGACCGCGCCTCGCGGCAGGCCCTCGCCGAGATCCTCGCCTCCCTGCACGATCGGGGCCTCACGCTCATCACCGTGCTCCACGAGATGGGAGAGCTGAGCGACGTCGTCGAGCGCGCCGTCGTCCTGGTGGAGGGCCGGATCTCCGCGGACGGCCCCGCCCACGACCTCGCCCCCTCGTCCCCGGGAGCCGCATGCCACGGGGGGCGCCCATGCTCATGACCGGTCTCGTCACCACGTACAGCGAGATGCTCGCGAGCCCGCTCATGCAGCGCGCGCTCATCGTCGCCGTCCTCGTGGGCCTGTCGGCCCCCGTCATCGGCACCTACCTCGTCCAGCGCGGACTCGCCCTCCTGGGCGACGGCATCGGGCATATCGCGCTGACCGGCGTGGCCCTGGGATGGATCGCCGGCGCGGCGGCCAATGCCTCCCCGCACGACGCCTGGGCGGTTCCCGGCGCGATCGTCGTCAGCGTCGTCGGCGCCGTCCTCATCGAGGTGATCCGCTCCTACGGGCGGACTCGCGGAGACGTCGCCCTGGCCATCCTGTTCTACGGCGGCATCGCCGGCGGCGTCATTCTCATCAAGGTCGCGGGCGGCACGACGACCAACCTCACGAGCTACCTCTTCGGGTCGATCGCCACGGTCTCCGTATCCGACGCCTGGTTCACCATCGTCCTGGCGGCCGCCGTCCTGCTGGTGGGCCTCGGGCTGCGCGGCCCCCTGTTCGCCCTGTGCCACGACGAGGAGTTCGCCCGCTCCATCGGCCTGCCCACCGGCGCGCTCAACGTGATCATCGCCGTGGTCGCCGCCCTGACCGTCTCGGTGTCCATGCGGGTGGTGGGAACGCTGCTGGTCTCCGCGGTCATGATCGTCCCGGTCGCCACCGCTCAGCTGCTGTCCCGCTCCTTCGTCGTGACAATGCGGCTGTCAATGGGGATCGGCGTCATCGTCTGCGTGACGGGCCTGCTGATCACCTACGTGGTGTCGGTGTCCTCGGGCGCCATGATCGTCGTGATCCTCGTCGGCCTGTACGCTGTCGTCGCGGTAGCGGCGGCCCTGGCCCGCCTGGTGGCGCGCTCTCTTCGCACGCGTCGTGCTCCCCGACCGGACGGCGCACCCGCTGCGGTACAGGAACCGACTGGAGCAGAGACCACCCCGCCGATCGAGGCACCGGCTCAGGAGACACAGCCATGACAATGACTCGCAGCACCGCAGGATCCACCTCGACGCGCCCCCGGGCGACCTGGCAGCGCGCCGCGGTGACCGACATCCTCCAGCGCACGGAGGAGTTCCGCTCCGCCCAGCAGATCCATGCCGCGCTGGAGGCCGAGGGCACCAAAGTGGGTCTGGCCACGGTCTACCGGAACCTGACCGCCATGGCCGAGGCCGGTGAGGTCGACCAGGTGCGCAACGCGGAGGGGGAGACGCTCTACCGCTGCTGCCATAGGCCCGAGCACCACCACCACATCGTGTGCCGCTCCTGCGGGCACACGGTCGAGGTCAGCGGGGGCGAGCTGGAGGCCTGGATCGCATCCGTCTCCGCCACACACGGATTCACCCAGATGGAGCACACGGCGGAGTTCTTCGGGCTGTGCTCGCAGTGCTCCAGCAGGACCGACGCCGAGCGGGGTCCGCAGGACGAGCGGAGGGGCTGACCGCGACGCCGGCCGGTGCCGCGGACCCGCGAGTCAGTCGCGCGCGACGTGGTCGACGGCGCCGCCGAAGCGGCGATCCCGATCGGCGTAGGCCCGGCACGCGCGCCATAACTGCGTGCGATCGAACTCCGGCCAGGGCAGGGCGGAGAAGTACAGCTCGGCGTAGGCCGACTCCCACATGAGGAAGTTGCTCGTGCGCTGCTCCCCACCGGTGCGGATCAGCAGGTCGACGTCGCGCATGGCGGGCGAGTAGAGATAGCGCCGGATGGTCCGCTCGCCGACAGCGGAGGCCTTGAGACGGCCGGCCGCCACCTCCTCGGCGACGGCGCGAGCGGCATCGGCGATCTCGGCCCTCCCCCCGTAGTTCAGACACATGTTGAGCACGAGGGTCTCGTTGCCCGCGGTGATCCGTTCGGAGCGGCGCACCTCCGACAGAACCGACTTCCACAGGCGCGGCTCGCGCCCGACCCAGTTGACGCGCACGCCCCACTCGAGCAGATCGTCGGTCTGGGCGCGCAGCACCTGACGGGTGAATCCCATGAGGAAGCGGACCTCGGCCGGAGAGCGCCGCCAGTTCTCGGTGGAGAAGGCGTAGACGCTCAGCTCCTTGATCCCGATCTCGACCGCTCCGGCGATGACGTCCATCATGGTCGCCTCCCCCACGCGGTGCCCCTCGGTGCGGGCCAGTCCGCGGGCATTGGCCCAGCGGCCATTGCCGTCCATGACGCAGGCGACATGAGCGGGGATCAGCTGGGCCGGCAGGTCCGGCGGAGTGAGGCCCGGCCGGTGCAGGGCGACGCGGCCGTCGGCGAGGGAGCCGTCCGGGGCGGCGGGGAGCTGATCGGTCACATCAGGCCCTTTCGACGAAGGAGAGGGAGCGCAGACGGCGCTCCAGATGCCAGGTCACGTATGCCGACACGATCCCGGAGGTCTGGGCGCGCTCCCGTTCGACAGCGGCATCGGCCACAGGCCAGTCGCCGCTCAGCAGGGCGCCGAGGAGCACCATGGCCCCGGAGGGGACGTCGACGGCGCCCCCGGGCCGGCAGACGGCGCACACCGCCCCGCCCGCCTGGATGTGAAAGGCCGCGTGCGGCCCGGGCGCGCCGCAGCGGGCGCAGTCGTAGCACGACGGCGCCCACCCGGCCAGCGCCAGGGCGCGCAGGAGGTAGGAGTCCAGCACGAGCCCCGACGCATGGCGCCGGCGGGCGAGGGCGGACAGGGCCCCGTAGAGCAGGAGGTACTGCTGGGGGGAGTCGGAGGTGCCCAGGTCGCCGTCGTCCTGCGTGAGCCGCTCCGCCGTCTCGACCATGGTGGAGGCGCAGGTGAACACGGCGTAGTCGCCCGCGATGGCGCGCGCGAAGGGATGGAGAGTCTCGACCTGGGCGACCACGTCCAGGCTGCGCCCGCGGTGCAGCTGGACGTCGACCATGGAGAAGGGCTCCAGGCGCGCGCCGAAGCGCGAGGTCGTGCGCCGCACTCCCTTGGCGACAGCGCGCACCTGTCCGTTGGAGCGGGTGAGCATGACGATGATGCGGTCGGCCTCCCCCAGCCTGTAGGTGCGCAGGACGACGGCCTCGTCGCGGTAGAGCCTGCTCGCCATCACGTCCCGTCCCGCATCTCGATCACGCCTGCCAGTGCCTGCCACATGCCTATCAGGCAGCGCCCGTCAGCGCAGTGCGCGGTTGACCGCGGAGATGACGGCCTTGAAGGAGGAGGTGGTGATCGACGGGTCGATGCCCACGCCCCACAGGACCTGCCCGTTCACCTCGCACTCGACGTAGGAGGCGGCCCTCGCGTCGCGCCCCTCGCTGAGCGCGTGCTCCGCGTAGTCGAGGATGCGCACGCGCACACCGGTCTGCTCCAGGGCCGCGACGAAGGCGTCGAGAGGGCCGTTGCCGGAGGCGGTCAGAAGCCTGCGCTCCGCCCCGTCGGCGATCGTCACGGTCAGGATCGCCTCGCCCTCGCCGGTCGCCGTCAGCGTGGCGCCCTTGAGCGCGAAACGCCCCCAGGCCGGCAGGCCGGCGTCGGGCGCGGCGGCCGCCGGCAGGTACTCGTCGGCGAAGATGGACCACATGCTCCGGGCGTCCACCTCCCCGCCGTGGGCGTCGGCGTGGCGCTGGATGATGCGGGAGAACTCGATCTGGAGGCGACGCGGCAGGTCGAGGTTGTGGGCGTGCTTGAGCAGGTAGGCGACGCCCCCCTTGCCGGACTGGGAGTTGACGCGCACGACCGCCTCGTAGGAACGGCCCACGTCGTGGGGGTCGATGGGCAGGTAGGGCATGGTCCAGGCGACCGCGCCCTCGGCGGCCTCCGCGTCCAGGCCCTCGGCCCTCCTGGCCCTCACCTGCTCGGCCCGGGAGATGAATCCCTTCTTGATGGCGTCCTGGTGGGAGCCCGAGAAGGAGGTGTAGACGAGCTCGCCGACGTAGGGGGTGCGGGGCGGCACGTTCATCCGGGTGGAGTGCTCGACCGTGCGACGGATCTCGTCGATGTCGGTGATGTCGAGCATGGGGTCCACGCCCTGGCTGAAGAGATTGAGGGCCAGGGTGATCAGGTCGACATTGCCGGTGCGCTCGCCGTGGCCGAACAGGCAGCCCTCGACGCGGTCGGCGCCGGCCAGCAGTCCGAGCTCGGCGGCGGCCACGCCCGAGCCGCGGTCGTTGTGGTTGTGCAGGGACAGGCACACGCTCTCGCGGTGGGAGAGGTTGCGGCTCATCCACTCGATCTGGTCGGCGTAGACGTTGGGCGTGGCGCGCTCGACGGTGGCCGGCAGGTTGAGGATGATCTCCCGGTCGTCCTCGGGCTGCCACACGCCCATGACGGCCTCGCAGACCTCCAGGGAGTACTCCCGCTCGGTGTCGACGAAGATCTCCGGGGAGTACTCGAAGCCGAAGAGCGTGTCGTCGTCGAGGACCTTCTCGGCCCGCGCGATGACCTGGCGGGTGCCGTCGACGGCGAGCTCGCGGATGTCGTCGCGGCCCATGCGGAAGACGATCTCGCGGAACAGCGGGGACAGGGCGTTGTAGAGATGGACGGTGGCGCGCGGCATGCCGACGCAGGCGTCCAGCGTGCGATCGATGAGGTCGCCGCGCGACTGGGTGAGCACCGAGATGGTGACGTCATCGGGGATGGCGTCATCGTCCACCAGCGAGCGAACGAAGTCGTAGTCGGTCTGGGAGGCGGCGGGGAAGCCGACCTCGATCTCCTTGAAGCCCATGCGCACCAGCAGATCGAAGATCGCGCGCTTGGCGACCGGATCCATGGGCTCGATGAGGCTCTGGTTGCCGTCGCGCAGGTCCGTGCTCAGCCAGCGGGGGGCGCGGGTGATGCGCCTGGTGGGCCAGGTGCGATCGGGCAGGTCGGTATCGACCGTGTCGAGGAAGGGGACGTACTTGCCGAAGGGCATTCCGGAGGGCTGCTGGGGGGCGGGACGAGCGGTGCGCATGGTTCTTCTCCTCGGGATGAGCGCTCTGCTCGGGAGCCGCAGGATGGACGCGACTCCCGTCGGCTGGCAACACGAATGAGCCGCGGTCGGGGTGCCGGCCTATCGGGCCCCGCCGCGGCGACTAAGCAGGAGGCTCGCCTGGTGCCAGACCTGAGGCCGTGGAGTCGCTCGCACGGGCCCGACCCTACTCCGATGACGATCCGTCGTCAGGTGACGCGGCCGCGTGGGACCGCAGTGTGAGACAGCCGCCGAGCCACTCGCGCATGGCATGTCCTCCCGTCATGACGAGGAAGAGCACCATGATGCGGTTATTCCCTCGTCCTCATCGGGACGGGGGCCTCCTCCCTCCCGCGGACGGGCTCCCCCACCGGATCCAGGCGATCCGGCTGACGCCGTCCACGTACTGGTCGGGGCGCCCGCCCCGGGGCGCCGATGTGCGACCCCTCATGGGAGATCGGCGGAGCCCCCTCGCCGGCCGCTCACAGCAGCCCGGCGGCCAGGTCGAGGGGGGTGCCGAAACGGTGGTTGGTGATGGCCACCGCCTGCTCGTGCAGGAAGGGCAGCATCTCGGTGTGCGGGCAGGTCGTCACCGGCCCCGTGTACAGGGCGACGTCGGGGCTGCCCTTCGTCAGGCGGCTCGCCTCGCGCCATCGGGTGTCGGCGGTCTCCTCCCGCGGCCCCAGGATGCGCACGCGCAGTCCGAGCACCTCGGCCGCCGCCAGGTCCGCCAGCCTCGCGCTCCACACGCCCGGCGCCTCGACGTCCACATCGACACCGGCTCCAGCCAGCGCGCCCGCCAGCTCGACCGGGGGCTCGTCGGCCACGGACAGGCTCACGTAGGCCCCCGTGCGCACTCCCGCCGCCACGACACGCACCAGGTCGGCGGGATGAGTACCGCCGGCGGCCCGCACGACCACGGGCGTGGGCCGATAGCGCAGCACATTGCGCTCGCAGGCCAGCCCCGTGACGTCCCGGCCCACCCCGTACTCGGTCTCCCAGGCCTCGGCATCGGCCACGAGCGCGCGGCGCAGCTCGCTCATGTCGCGACGATCCAGGTGCGTGCGCACGGCGTCGTAGAGCGCGGATACGCGCTCGTCCAGGGTGGTCGCCAAGTCGTGGTGCCCCTCGTAGACGGCCTCGTGGTCCCGGTCGGCGGCCGGCACGACCTCGCCCAGTCCGAGCAGGTAGGACGGTCCGCCGGCCTTGGTCGTCGAGCCGATCGCCGAGCGCTTCCAGCCCCCGAAGGGCTGACGGCGCACGATCGCGCCGGTGATGCCCCGGTTGACGTAGAGGTTCCCGGCCTCGACCGCCTCCAGCCAGATGGCGAGCTCCTCGGCGTCGAGGGTGTGCAGGCCCGAGGTCAGGCCGTAATCGACGGCGTTGACCGCGTCGATCGCCTCCTGAAGAGTCCCCACCCGCATGACGCCCAGCACCGGGGCGAAGTACTCGGTGAGGTGGAATTCGCTGCCGGGGACGACGCCCACGCGGATGCCCGGCCGCCACAGGCCATCGCCCAGATCCCGCGGAGTCAGGACCCAGTGCTCGCCGGCCCCCAGGACGGTCAGGCCCCGCAGGGCCTTCTCGTCGTCGGGCACGACGACGGGGCCGAGCTGGGAGTCCAGGTGCTCGGGGCCGCGCACCCGCAGTGAGGCGGTGGCGTCCACCAGCTGGCGGGCGATGCGCTCCGAGTCGCCGGCCGAGCCCACCAGGATGAGCAGCGAGCCCGCCGAGCACTTCTGCCCCGCGTGGGCGAAGGCGGAGGCGACCACGTCACGCACGGCGAGGTCCGGATCCGCCGAGGGCGTGACGATGACGGCGTTCTTGCCGCTGGTCTCCCCCAGCAGACGCATGTCCGGCTTCCAGGACCGGAAGAGCCTGGCGGTGTCGTAGGAGCCGGTGAGCAGGACCCGGTCCACCCGCTCGTGAGTCACGAGGTGACGGGAGACCTCGCCGTCGTCCAGCGGGGCGAGGACCACGAGGTCCTCGGGCAGGCCGGCGTCGTGGAAGGCCCGCACCAGCTCGGCGGCGCAGCGCTTGGCCGGCGGCGCCGGCTTGAGGATGACGGCGCTGCCCGCGGCCAGCGCCGCCGCCACGCCTCCGGTGGGGATCGCCAGCGGGAAGTTCCACGGCGAGGCCACCACCGTCAGGTCCACCGGCACGAAACGGGCGCCGGCCATGTGCGCCGGGTCGTGCAGGCGCAGAGAGGTCTCGGCGTAGTGGCGACAGAAGTCGATGGCCTCGCTGACCTCGGGGTCGGACTGATCGATGGTCTTGCCGGTCTCCGAGGCGGCGACCTCGATGAGCTCACCGCGGCGGGCGGCCAGGATGTCCCCGACCCGGTTCAGGGCGGCGGCCCGCTCCACGGGATCGCGGCGCCGCCACGTCGCGGCGGCGGCTGCGGCGGCGTTGACGACCGCGTCGACCCCCTCGGCCCCGACCATGCGGACCGCGCTCGCCTCGACCTGGGCGATCCCCCGCACGGAGGTGGGGACCGCGGCGGCGATATCGCGGGCCCAGCGACGGTTGGCGGCCAGGGAGGGATCGGAGTCGGGGGTCGAGGCGAAGGGGCGCCGGGCGCGCTCGGCCGACGCGGTGGCGTCGGGGGGACCGGCCTCGCGCTCGGCGAAGCGGTTCTGAATCCGATTGGGGGCCGGCGCGGGGGCGTCGGGGTCGAGGTCCGCCAGCGACTCCAGGAAGCGATTCTCCTCGCGCGCGAGGACGGTCTCGTCGGCCGCCAGGTCGAAGACGCCCGACATGAAGTTCTCGGGGGCGGCGTTCTCCTCCAGGCGACGCACGAGGTAGGAGATGGCGACGTCGAACTCGGCCGGATCGACCACCGGCACGTACAGCAGCAGGTGGCCGATGTCGCGGCGCACGACCTCCTGCAGGCCCGGGGCCATGCCCGCGAGCATCTCGAACTCGACGTCGTCCACCACGCCGCGGGCCATCCGCAGCTCATGGGCGAAAGCGATATCGAACAGGTTCTGCCCCGCCACTCCCAGACGGACGGCGCGGGTGCGCTCGGGGCTCATGGCCAGAGCGAGGAGTCGCTTGTAGTTCGTATCCGTGGCCCGCTTGGTCGGCCAGGTGGCCGGCTCCCAGCCGTGGAGGGCGGCATCGACCCGCTCCATGGACAGGTTGGCGCCCTTGACCACGCGCACCTTGATGCGCGCCCCGCCGGCATCCGCCCGGGCGGCCGCCCAGGCCTGGAGGCGCTCCATGGCGGCCGGAGAATCGGGCAGGTAGGCCTGCAGCACGATACCGGCCTCGTAGGCGGCCAGGTCCTCCTGATCGAGGATGGCGGTGAACACCGCGATGGTCAGGTCGAGATCCTTGTAGTCCTCCATGTCGAGGTTGATGAAGGTGCCGTGGTCGCGGGCCAGGCGGTACAGGGGCGACAGCACCTCCACGCCGTGGGCGACGACCTCGTCGAAGCCCCAGGGGTTGTGCGGGCCGGTGACGGCCGAGACCTTGACGGAGACGTAGTCCACGTCCTCGCGGGTCACGAGGCGGGAGACCTCGGCCAGGCGCCGGGAGGCCTCCTTGTCCCCCAGGACGGCCTCGCCCAGGAGGTTGACGTTGAGGCGGTCTCCGCCGGCGCGCAGACGGGCCAGGGCGGGACCGAGGCTGCGGTCGGTGGCATCGACGACGAGATCGCCGACGATCTCGCGGAAGACGCGACGTGCCATGGTGGTCACCGCATGCGGAGCCAGGCGGGCGGCCCTGCTCCCCAGGCCCATGGCGGCGCCCAGGGAGCGCGGCAGGAAGTCGGTGCGCTCGGCGGACAGGCGCGCCAGGGCCCGACTGGCGACATCGAGATCGGCGGGCCGCACGACATTGTCGACGAAGCGCGTGGTGAAGCCCAGTCCCTCCGGATCCGACAGGATGCGCGCCAGAAGTCGCGCACTGCGGGGAACGGGCTGGGATGCCGACTCGTCGGCCCAGCGGAGCGCGCGTGCAGTCGCCTTGCCGCCGAGGTCCCACAGCTCCTCGGGGCAACGGCGTCCGGTGTCGTCGGGAAGGGGGTGATCGACGGTGGTTGACATGTGCAGTACTCCTGGCTCGGGTACGGAACATCTCCAAGTGTGCCTTATCCCACCGCCTCCGTGAGCCGGCAGTCTCGGCCGGGCGCCCTGCTGCGCCGCCTGGAGCTCCGCCCCGGCGCGGGCCGCCCGAAACGGGCGGGACGGATTCAGGAGCAGGTCAGGAGCGGGTCGGCATCAGTCCCTAACAGTCTTTATCAGTACAGGATCGGGAAGAGCCCCCAGTAGGCCAGGGCCGCCAGAAGAACCGCCGTGCCGCTCAGGGCGGAGCCGAGGACGCAGGCGGCCGGCCCGGTGAGCCAGCGGCCGCCCTCCTCGCGGCCGTGACGCACGTGCCCGCGCATGAGCCAGGCGCGCTGGGTGAGCTTGACGCCCAGGACGACGGTGCTCAGGGCGACCATCTGAACGAGCACCCAGCCGCCATAGGAGAACAGGTGGTTGGTGCGATAGCTGGTCGCCAGGGAGACGACGCCCAGGATGTAGGCGAGGTACAGCACCCAGGCCGCCACGACGCTCAGGACGAGGGAGGCGGTCCAGCGCCCGATCGGGTCGGGCAGGTGGATGCCGCGGCGGCCGCGCAGCCGCGGCGCCTGTCCGACGCCCCACACGACGCCGCCCAGGGCGAGCAGCCCGAAGCCCAGGATGAAGGCGGCGAGCATGAGATCGCCCGAGGCGTACCAGCGAGTCGGATCGGGGGTCCGCGCCCAGTACGCCTGAGTCGGGGTGGCGCCGGCGACGTGCGGAGCGGCATCGGCGGTGCCGGGAAGGCCGACCACCCAGCGGGCGAGATCGCGGGCGACGCCGGGGGCGAGGTCGCCGTCGGTGGAGGCGCCGAGCCTGAGCCCGTGGTTGGCGCCCTCGTAGTAGCGCACGGTCAGGGCGTCGTCGCCGGACTGGCGCACCGCCTCCCGCACCGTCATCGGCCCCTGGACGAGGGGCATGGAGGCGTCCGCGGTGCCGTAGAGCATGAGGACGGGGACGGTGATCCTCCTGAGATAGGGCACGGAGTCGAAGTCGGCGTACTGGAAGCCGCCGCCGGGGATCTCGGCGGATCCCAGGACGCGCGGGATGAGGGTGAGCATGGGCTCGGGCACGCCGACGTTGCGCATGTAGGAGTCCATGGCCAGCGCCATCTGCTCGCGCAGTCGCACGACGGGGGCGCTGGCCATGATGAGGAAGGCGACGCGCT
Source organism: Actinomyces gerencseriae DSM 6844 (assembly GCF_000429265.1). Classification (GTDB taxonomy): domain Bacteria; phylum Actinomycetota; class Actinomycetes; order Actinomycetales; family Actinomycetaceae; genus Actinomyces; species Actinomyces gerencseriae. The sequence continues at coordinate 233,102 of NZ_AUBN01000009.1, read as the reverse complement.
CGTCGTCGGCGGTCAGCACGGCCCCGGGGATGGCGCCCTCGGACTCCGCGTAGAGGCCGACCCGCTCCGGGTCCACGCCGTCGAGGGTGATGAGGTAGTCCACGCTGCACCGGTAGTCGGCGGCCATGGCCCGGTAGTCGCGGGAGGTCAGGGAGTAGTCCTCCATGGGCTTGGCGGGCACGAGGGTCGCGGCGCCCGCGGAGGACAGCGCCTCCGCCTGGTCGGAGAAGCCATCGACGCCATGGGTGCCCGCGCCGTGGAGGAAGACCACGCCGGGTGTGGGGCCGTCCGCGCCGACGGGGCGTCGCAGAAGGGCGGGGACCTGCTCCCCGTCGGCCTGGGTGATGGACACCGTCGCGGCCTCGACGCGGTAGGTGCCCACCGCGGCCGTGGGCGCGTCACCGCCGATGGTCGTGTCGGCGGTGGCCGGGACCAGCGGGGCGGCAACGGGCTCGGGAGTCCAGCGGGGGCCTGCGAGAGTCCCGATGAGGCTCAGGCTCAGCACGGCCACGACGACCGACCCCACCGTGCGGTGGTCAGCCGAGACCGCCACGACCAGAGCCCCCAGGCCCAGGGTCACCAGGATCTCCCAGATCGTCCGGCCGCCCGCGCCCAGGACGGCCAGGGCGATCACGCCGCCCAGCACCGCGAGGAGGGTCAGAACGGTGCGGCGCCGCTCCGTGCGCCACAGGCCGCGCACGAGCATGATCGAGCGCCGCGGAAAGGCTCGTATCCAGAACCAGCCCGACCGCAGCTGGACGGCGGTCACGTGGGCGGGCTCCCCCTTGGGCCGAGGACGGGAGAGCACGGGTCAGAATCCCAGTCTGGCCAGGGCCCTGGGGTCGGACTGCCAGTCCTTGGCCGTCCGCACGTGCAGATCGAGGTAGACCTTCCTTCCCACCAGCTTCTCGATGCCCTCGCGCGCCGTGATGCCGATCTCCTTGAGGCGCGATCCCCCCCTGCCGATCATGATGCCCTTCTGGGAGTCGCGCTCGACGACGAGACTCACACGCACCTGCAGGCGGCCTCCCGCGCCCTTGACGCGCGAACCGGTGGTGTCCGTGCCCGGGTCGAGGATCTCGTCGACGACGACGGCCAGGGAGTGGGGCAGCTCGTCGCGCACGCCCTCCAGGGCGGCCTCGCGGACGAGCTCGCCGATCATGACGGCCTGCGGCTCGTCGGTGATCTCGTCAGCGGGATACAGCGGCGGACAGGGCGGCAGATGCGAGACGAGGACATCGGCCAGAACATCGACCTGCTGGTCGCGCCTGGCCGAGACCGGGACGATGTCGGCCCATTCGCCGAGCCGATCGACGGCCAGGAGCTGGGCGGCCAGCGCCTCCTTGGAGACGGTGTCGGTCTTGGTGACGACGGCGACGACGGGCGTGCGCGTCTCGGCCAGGTCGCGGGCGATGAAGCGGTCGCCGGGACCGATCCTCTCGTTGGCCGGAATGCAGAAGGCGACGACATCGACGTCTGCGAGGGTCTCGCGCACCAGGTCGTTCAGGCGCTTGCCGAGCAGGGTTCTGGGACGGTGCAGGCCGGGGGTATCGACCAGCACGAGCTGGGAGTCGGCTCGGTGGACGACGCCGCGCACGTTGTGACGGGTGGTCTGGGGGCGCCCGGAGGTGATGGCGACCTTGGCGCCCACCAGGGCGTTGGTCAGGGTCGACTTGCCGGCGTTGGGGCGCCCGACCAGGCAGGCGAAGCCCGCGCGGAAGCCCTCGGGGACCTCGGGCACGATGATCTCGACACGCGCCGAGGCGGGCGGCTCGGAACCGGGGTCCTCGCCGCCGGGGGCCGCGACGACGTCGGGGGCGTCCCCGGGCCCGGCGTCTCCCGGAGGGCTCGGAGAACGGGGGGGCGTGTCGGTCATGGGGGCTCCTCACTGCTCCTCGGTGTCGGCGGGATCGGGATCGGGGGCGCGTCTGGCGATGAGGGTGGCGACCTGACGGCGCCTGCCGACGGCCTCCTCGGCGGTCAGCTCGACTCCCTGGGCGCTGCCGTGCGCACCGGGCAGGGGAACACGGCCGATGGCCTTGGTGAGCAGGCCACCGGCGGTGTCGACGTCGTCATCGTCGATCTCCAGGCCGAACAGTCCGCCGAGCTCGTCGAGCCCCAGGCGGACGGGGACCCGGTAGGTGCCGGGTCCGACCTCGACGGCCTCGGGCTCGGCGTGATCGTGCTCGTCGGTGAGCTCGCCGACGACCTCCTCCAAAAGATCCTCCATGGTGACCAGGCCGGCGGTGCCCCCGTACTCGTCGACGGCGAGGACCATGTGGACGTGGCCGGTCTGCATCTCGCGCAGCAGGTCGTCGGCGGGCTTGGTCTCCGGGATCCAGACGGCCTCACGGGTGAAGGAGGACACGGGGCGGGTCTCGTGCTCGGGGTGGTCGGACAGGCGTCGCAGAACGTCCTTGAGGTAGAGGATGCCGCGCACGTCGTCGGCGTCCTCCCCCACGACGGGCACGCGGGAGTAGCCGGAGCGCACGAACAGGCGCATGGCGGCCGAGGCGGGCTTGCCGGCGTCGATGGTGACCATGTCGGGGCGGGGCACCATGACCTCCCGCACGAGGGTCCGGCCGAGCTCGACGACGCTGCGCATCATCTCGCGGTCCTCGTCCTCGATAGTCTCGGCCTCACCGATCTCGTCGATCATCTCGCGCAGGTCCTCGGTGACCTCGGCCCGCGTCTCGGCGTCGGTCAGGGCGGCCGAGCGCCCGTAGTGGGAGTCGACCCAGCGCCACGGGGCGCCCAGGGAATCGACGTTGAGGAGCGCTCCGGCCAGGACCAGAAGAGTGCCGTCGGGGTTGCGACGTCCGATCGAGCGCGGCGAGAAGCCGACGACCAGGCCGAGCAGGACGATGTTGAGCCCGACGGCGACCCCCAGAACCTGCCACCACCGGCTCAGGACCCCGGCGACGGCCAGGGTCAGCAGGACGGCGGCGAGCATGTTGACGGCGACGCGGATGGGGGCGACCGAGCCGAGCACCTGCCCGCGCTTCTCGGCCAGGGCCAGGACCCGGCCCGAGCCGCGCCGCCCGTCCTGGACGAGGTCCTCGGCGGCGGCACGGGTCATGCGCGTCAGGGCCGCCTCCCCGGCGGTCAGCGCGGCGCCGAATGCCAGGACGATGACGGCCAGGACGACCAGGAGGGCGACGGGCGTGCCCGTCACTGGCCCCGCTCCGCGAGGAAGGTCAGCAGCAGGGTCCGCTGGAGATCGAACATCTCCTTCTTCTCCTGCGGCTCGGCGTGGTCGTAGCCCAGGAGATGGAGGATTCCGTGGGTGGTCAGCAGGAGCATCTCCTCGACGGCGGAGTGACCCGCCTCGATGGCCTGCCCGGCGGCCACCTGCGGGCACAGCACGATGTCTCCCAGGGTCCCGGCCGGCGTCTCGTTCTCAGCGGTGCCGGGACGCAGCTCGTCCATGGGGAAGCTCATGACGTCGGTGGGGCCGGGCAGCTGGAGCCAGCGCATGTGCAGCTCGGCCATGGGCTCGGGGTCGACGAACAGGATGTTCAGCTCGGCCAGGGGGTTGACGTGCAGGTTGCGCAGGACGTGGTCGGCCAGCGCCGCGAACTCAGCGCCGTCGATCACGGTCTGGGTCTCGTTGACGACCTCGGTACTCACGGGCGGTTCCTCTCGCGGAGCTCTCAGGCGGTTCCTGAGAGGGATTCTGAGGTGGTTGAGGACGCACGGCCGCGACGGCGCCCGCGGGCGGCCGAGGCCGCGGATCGGGCGGCCTCCGCGGCGGCCTCCTGCGCCTCGTAGCGGGAGTAGGCGTCGACGATGCGGGCCACGAGCCGGTGCCGCACGACATCGGCGCTCCCCAGCTCGCAGAAGGCGATGCCGTCCACGCCGTCGAGGATACCGCGCACGACGAGCAGGCCCGAGGAGCGCTCCCCGGGCAGGTCGATCTGGGAGACGTCGCCGGTGATGACCATCTTGGAGCCGAAGCCGAGGCGGGTGAGGAACATCTTCATCTGCTCGGGGCTGGTGTTCTGAGCCTCGTCGAGGATGACGAACGCGTCGTTGAGGGTGCGCCCGCGCATGTACGCCAGCGGTGCGACCTCAATGGCGCCCGAGGCCATGAGCCGGGGCAGCGCCTCGGGCTCGAGCATCTCGTGGAGGGCGTCGTAGAGGGGCCGCAGGTAGGGGTCGACCTTGTCGGCCAGGCTCCCGGGCAGGAACCCGAGGTTCTCCCCGGCCTCGACGGCGGGGCGGGTGAGGATGATCCGGGAGACCCGCTTGCGCGCCAGGGCGTCCACGGCCTTGGCCATGGCCAGATAGGTCTTGCCGGTGCCGGCCGGCCCGATGCCGAAGGTGATGGTGGCCGTCTCGATCGCGTCGGTGTAGGCCTTCTGGCCGAGCGACTTGGGGCGGACGGTACGGCCGTGCGCGGTCAGGACGCGGTCGGTCATGACCTCGGCGGGTCGTGCGGAGGCGTCCAGCAGGCCGATGGCGCGCTCGACGGCGTCGGGAGTCAGCGGCGCGCCGGCGCGGGCGACGTCGATGAGCTCGGACAGGAGCAGGACGACGACGTCGACGCGGGACCGCTCACCGGTGATGGTGACGGTGGTGCCGCGCACATGGAGGTCGACGTCGGGGAAGCCCCCCTCGACGGCGCGCAGGACCTCGTCGCGGGCGCCGAGGAGCGTCACCGGGGAGATGTCCTCCGGCAGGGTGAGGGTGCGCGTGACGTCCGCCGGTCCGGCGGAGCCCGCGGTGGAAGCGGAGCCGGCATTGGTCGGAGAGGGGGTCGCAGCGGTCGCGGCTGCTGGCGTGATGGGCGAATTCGTCATCTCGGGACCCATGCTACCGGCCAGGGCGCGGCAAACCAGCCGGTATCGTGGTGACCGGCCTCATCCCCCGTCCCCATCCCCACCGCCGAGGTCGGTAGAGGTTACTTGCGGAGGCCGGTCGATGCGGCGCATCCTAACGGCTCCGTCCGGATCGGCTAGGGTTGCCCCGTTGTTCAGCGGCAGTGAAGCGCGCGATCGGGAGGTGCGAAGCGGATGGTGTTGTGGTGACGAGCGATCTCAGCGCCGTGGTGACGACCTCCGAGCCGTACCGGCTGTCCTTCGTTGTGGGCGGGCTCCTGGCAACGGAGGCCACGATTGCCGCTCCCCTGTATCTGGAACTGCGTGACTGGGCGGCGGTCCGGGCGGCTCTGAATGCCGACAATCTGCTGCATGCACGTACCCGCTCGACGGCGGTCAGGCTCACCCGGGAGCTCATTCAGCGGCTGTCTGTGCTCAGCGATGTCGAGGTAGCTTATCTGGCCAACGCTCCCGGGCCGGATCGTCTGCATCTGATGTGGGCGGCACTGTGCCGGCATTACGTGTTCGTGGCGGAGTTCGCCCAGGAGGTAGTGCACGACCACTACCTGCTGGGAGCTTCGCAGTTGGTTCCTGCCGACTTCGAGCGCTTCTGGGACTCCAAGGCCCTGTGGCACGCGGAGTTGGAGGAGGCCAGGCCCTCGACTCGCACCAAGCTGCGCACCAACCTGTTCCTGGCGCTGCGTCAGAGCGGAATGCTCGCCGCCGACGCCACGCTCGTCTCCCCGCTACTGTCACCAGAGGTGTTGGCACTCCTGGATGCGCGCATTCCCAGCGACCGACGTTTCTTCCCGGTAGGAGGCGGCCGGTGAGCGACTATGACGTCGCCTCCGTCGAGCAGCATGTGCTCGCGGTGCTCTCGTCCGACCGCTTCCTGCGCATGGAGGGGCTGGGCAACGAGGTGCCGTTCTTCATCTGGCCCTACCCACCCGAGCAGGAACTTGAAGTGCAGGCGGCAACCGGCCGCATTATCGACAGGCTGCGCACCATACGCGGTCTGAGCGTCCTCGTGATGGATCTCTTCGAACTCGCCGTCGATCTGCTTGGAGGGCGCGGCGGCAACATGCTGGAACGCCTGGAGCAGATCGAACCCACCCGAAGCCGCTCCGACTTCCGCCGGGACTTGCAGCGCATGCTTGATCCGGAGCAGCACATCGCCCCCGCAATCAAGCGCCGAATCGAGGCCGAGGCGGGCGTAGACCTGCTCATGCTGACCGGAATCGGACGGGTGTTCCCCTTCATCCGCTCACACAACGTCCTGAACAACCTGCAAGTCGCCGTCTCCGGCTTCCCTGTACTCATGCTCTTCCCCGGCGAGTACCCGCAGACTGCGTTATCGGGGTCATCCCTGGTGCTGTTCAACCTCTTGACGGATGACCAGTACTACCGTGCCAAGAACATCCTGGAACAGGAGCCCTCATGAGCCAGACGACAATTGGCAGCCTCTTCGCCAAGGATGTCTCCCGTCCCATCGAGGGCGTCGTCAAGGCCGACGATGCCGAGCACCTCGCCACCGAGATTGACGAGTACGTCCTGACCGGTGAGACGGCGGCGGCCCTGTCCGAACTGTTGGAGACGTACACCGATCCGGTCTACAACGGCGGCAACGGCGTGTGGATCTCCGGTTTCTTCGGCTCCGGTAAGTCGCACCTGCTCAAGATGCTCGCCTATCTGCTGGGCGATGTGCCCGGGCGCCCCAGCGCCAGGCAGCATGCGATGGAGTCCTTCAAAGAGAAGGTCGAGGCGGAGAAGGATGCCTTCCTACGGGGCAAGCTCACTCAGGTGGAGCGGATCCCGGCCACCTCCCTACTTTTCAATATTGATCAAAAGGCTCCCCTGATCGATAAGAACCAGACCGATGCCCTCCTGCAGGTCTTCGTGAAGGTCTTCAATGAGGCGCGGGGCTACTACACGGGCGAGCCGTCGGTGGCCCGCTTCGAGCGAGACCTGGACCGACGCGGCCTGCTTGAGAATTTCAAGCGGGTTTTCACCCGGATCGCCGGTGTCCCGTGGGAACAGGGCCGGGAAGAGGGGATTCTCCAGGAGCACAACGTCACGCAGGCCTTCTCGCAGGTGACTGGCGAGCCCGCCTCCGAGAACATCCTGTCCCGCTATGAGGCGCAGTACTCCCTGTCCATTGAGGATTTCGCCGATGAGGTCGCCCAGTGGCTGGAGGCTCAGCCCGAAGGTCACCGCCTGCTGTTCATGGTGGACGAGGTCGGCCAATTCATCGGCTCCAGCACCAAGCTCATGCTCAACCTGCAGACGATCGTGGAGACGCTGAGCACGCGCTGCAACGGGCGCGCATGGGTGTGTGTCACCAGCCAGGAGGACATGGACGGCATCATCGGGGACCGGACTAGGACGCAGGGAAACGACTTCTCCAAGATCCAGGCCCGCTTCGCCACACGCATGAAGCTGACAAGCCACGACGTGGAGGAGGTGGTCAAGAAGCGTCTGCTCAGCAAGACCGCCGTTGCCGAGGCCGCCCTCGATCCGCTGTACGACGAGTTCCACACGAGTTTCCGCACCCTGTTCGATTTCGTTGACGGTTCCAAGACGTACCGCAACTACGACACCCGGGACAGGTTCGCGCAGATCTACCCGTTCGTGCCCTATCAGTTCCCCTTCTTCCAGGCGGCCCTGGTAGGTCTTTCCGAGCACAACGTGTTCGAGGGCCGGCACGCCTCGGTGGGTGAGCGCTCAATGCTGGGGGTGGTGCAGGAAGTCGCCACGCACCTGAAGGAACTCCCACTCGGTACGGTGGTGCCCTTCGACGCCATGTTCACCGGCATCCGGCAGGCGGTGAAGTCCGCCGCCACCCGCAATATTGCGACGGCGCAGGCTCAGCTTCCGGAGGGCCCGGTGCGCGACGTGGCGGTCCGGCTGCTCAAGGCACTGTTCCTGGTGAAGTACGTGGGTGACTTCTCTGCTACCCCACGCAATCTCACCGTGCTCCTGTATGACCACTTCGGCCAGGACCTCACCGAACTGAACCGGCAGGTTTCCCAAGCGCTCGACCTCCTGGAGCAGCAGACCTACGTCCAGCGCAATGGCTCGACCTACGAGTACCTGACCAATGAGGAACAGGACATCGAGAACGAGATCAAGAGCACCGACGTCGACTCCGATGAGATTTCCAAGCTCTTGGCCGCTGTCATCAGTCAGGACGTGATCCGGAGTTCTTCGGTGCGCCATTCGGTCACAGGCCGGGACTTTAAGTACCAGCTGCTGCTGGATGAGATCTCCTACAGCCGGGCACAGTCACTGGCCGTGCACTACATCTCCTCCGCCCTGGGCTTGTCTCGTGAGGCCGTCGTGGCACAGTCTATGGGGCGTGACGAACTCCGGGTGGTGCTGGCGGACGATACGCGGATGTATCAGGATCTGCGCTTGCTCGTCCAGACGGATAAGTACGTCCGGCTGCGTGCCAGCTCGTCCTTGACCGACTCTCAGAGCCACATTCTCGATTCTAAGAAGCGGCAGAACAGCAAGCGGCGCAAGGAGCTGACCGCACGCGTCAAGCAGGCCATCAGCGACGCCGAGCTGATCATCAGTGGCGCGCCGATTGCCGCGTCCGTCGGGGATCCGGTACAGCGCGTGCAGGAGGGGATGGAGCAGCTGATCACGCGCATTTACCCGTATCTGTCGCAGCTCGGCGCGGTGGCGTACTCGGAGTCGGACATTGCCCGGGTGGCGAGCGAGGACCCGGCTCTGTTGGATCGGAGCACGGATACGCTTCAGCCCCTGGCCGAGGAGGTCCATACCTGGATCTCCTCCCAGCGCTCACTAGGTGTGAGAACCACCGTCAAACAGGTCGTCTCCCACTTTGAGGGCAAGCCTTATGGCTGGACCTTGGCGAGCATCCTGTGCGCCCTCACCCGCTTGGCTGCCACGTCACGGGCATCATTGACGCTCGACGGAAGCACCGTGAAGCGCACGGAGCTCCCCGCCGTGCTGCCCAATGGGAAGAAGCACGAGGCAATTGCGGTGGCACCACAGCGCAGCTTCGACGCCGTCGTCGTCAGCAGCCTGCGGAGCTTCGCCCAGGAGTTCTTCGCCACCGGGCAGCTTCCGAACGATCCCGTGGAACTGGCGGCCGACGTCGGGGAGCGGCTCGAGGATGAGTATCGGACGCTGAAAACTCACCTGGACGCCTCCGGTAGGAGATATCCCTTCCTGGCCGTGTTGAACGAGCCGCTGGAGCTACTGCGGGAGGTGATGGGGCGCGACGCCGAGTGGTATCTGGACCAGTTCTCCGCCCGCACTGACGAGCTGTTGGATGTGAAGCAGGATGTGATCGATCCTGTCGCCCAGTTCCTGAACGGCAGTCAGAAGACGATCTACGACGACGCCGTGCGCCTGCTGTCCGAGCGCAAGGACACTCTCCGCTATCTGAAGACGGATGAGGCGAGCAGAGTCGAGTCGCTGCTGGCAGATCAGAACATCTTCCGGGGGCAGCGGATGAAGCGTCTGAAGGACGCCACCGGCGAGCTGCGCGCCACCACGGACCGGATCCTGACAGAGGAGCGCGCTGAGGCATCCGATCTCTTCCACGAGCGCGCGAACAATCTGCGCAGCAGTGCCGCCTGGGAGCATGCCACCGACGCCGCCCGCGCGGAGGTTGACGGCAGAATTGACGCAGCCACGCAGCAGGTGGTTGAGGCCGTATCGGTGCCGGTGATTCGCCAGCTCGCCCGCGAGTTCGACGAGGAGGGCTACGACGAGCTGCTGGCCGTGCTTGAGGCCGACCGCCGCCGAGCGAAGAACAGCACCGAGGCCAGCACGCCTACTCCCCCGGCCCCGCTGGTGGTTCCGCTCAGGCAGTTGCCCCGGCCGCGCAGACGGATGCTGCGCACTTCCGCTGACGTCGACGCCTACATCGACGAGTTGCGGGAGATCCTTCACAATGCGGTTGTCTCTGGAAAGCAGGTGTCCCTGTGACTGTTACCCGGATGCTGAAGACCTTCGCCGCCTCGGCCCGGTCCCAGCTCATGGCGGAGGTCGAGGCGCGCCTTATGGCCGTGCTCTCCCCTGCAGCGACGGCGCGAGAGGAGTTCCCGGGAGCGATCAAGGTCCTGGAGGAACGCATCCGCCGTCACGGCGGTGATGCCGTCGGTCGCCAACGTGTTGCGGAGGAACAGGCCTACGTCTGGTTCAACCGGATCATTGCGCTGCGGTTCATGGACGCCAACGGCTACACCTCCCCGGCACTGGTTTCCCCGGACGGCGGCGCCACGGTGGGCCAGCCGGCGGTGCTCGCCGCCGCCAAGCGGGGCGAGTTCGACCCGCAGGTCTTCACCCGACCGGACTTGGCCGAACGCATTGCCAGCTTGCTGAACGGCGCGATCACGAGTTCCGCCCCACAGGAGGAGGCCTATGGGCTGCTTCTGAGCGCCTACTGCACGTACTGGAGCCGGACCCTGCCCTTCATGTTCGCCCCCGACGGTGATTATACCACCTTGCTTATGCCCGCGGATATGCTGGCGGACAGTTCTGTGCGCGCGCAGGCGGTCAGGGCGCTGACCGCGGAGGCGTGCCGGGATGTGGAGGTGATCGGCTGGCTGTATCAGTTCTACATTGCCGAGCGTAAGGCCGAGGTCTTCGCCGGTTTCCGAAAGCGCCAGAAGGCCGGGGCGGCGGAGATTCCAGCGGCAACACAGCTATTCACCCCGGACTGGATCGTGCGCTACCTGGTGGAGAACTCAGTGGGCCGGCTGTGGATGCTGAACCACCCGGACTCCCATCTGATCGACCAGATGGCCTATTACATTAAGCCGGCAGACGGCGAGGTCGATTTCCTGCGGATCACCGAGCCGGAGCAGCTGACGGTCATGGACCCGTGCTGCGGCTCGGGGCACATGCTCACCTACGCCTTCGACCTGCTTTACACCATCTATGAGGAGGAGGGTTACGCGCCCTCGGAGATTCCCACGCTGATCCTCACCCACAACCTGTACGGCACAGAGATTGATCCGCGCGCCGCGGCGCTGGCCGCTTTCGCCTTGATGATGAAGGCTCGTGCCCGTCAGCGTCGCTTCCTACGTAAGCATATACAGCCGCATATCCGGGTCATCGAACCGGTGGAGTTCAGCGAAGACGAGCTCAACCAGCTTGCCGGCTCGGAAGGCGGTACTCAGTCGGGCCGGTACTTCTGGCAAAGTTTCATCCACGCCGATGTGCTGGGCTCCCTCATTGCCCCCGATGCCGCTGCCCTGCCCGCCGCCAAGGAGCGGCTGGCAGCGCTCGACGCCGCTACCCTGGAGGCCGAGGATCTGCGCGCTCGCGGTGAGCAGGTCGCGGTCCAGGCGGAGTACCTGACCCGTTCCTACGCGGTGGTGGTGACGAACCCGCCGTACATGGGCGGCAGCAATATGGGTCCAGTGCTGTCCGCCTGGGTGAAGAAGCACCACACGCAGGCGAAGTCCGACCTCATGACGGTGTTCATGGAACGCGCCTATGAACTATGCTCACCAGCCGGCGTGTGGGCAATGATTAATCTACCTTCCTGGATGTTCCTTAAGTCATTCGCCCAGTTCCGCATAGATCTACTTCGACACACAACCGTTAACTCGCTCGCGCACCTGGGACGGGGAATCTTCGGATCAGATTTCGGAACTGTCGCATTCACTATAACCAACTCCCCCGCCACACACAACCACATCGGCATCTATCGACGCCTTTTCACAGCTCACGTTGAAGTCAGGTCTGTAAAGACAATTAAACAACTGTTCCTTGATCGCACACTTGGATATTACGAGCTCACACAGAAAACTCTACTCGCTCTTCCCGGCTCACCAATTGCCTACTGGCTATCGCCAGCTATGACGCGAGCCTTCACCGACGGCAAGTCGCTCGGCGAGATCGCCGAGCCTAAAGTTGGCCTGCAGACCGGCGACAATGCTCGCTTCCTGCGCCAGTGGTTCGAGGTCTCCCGCCCGCGCATCTGCTTCGACGCTGACTCCCGCGAGGCGGCCGCCGCAAGCGGCGCCAAGTGGTTCCCACACCTCAAGGGCGGCGAGTTCCGCAAGTGGTGGGGCAACCAGGACTACGTCGTCAATTGGGAGAACGATGGAACAGAGGTACAGAATTTCCGCGACGCAAATGGCAAGCAAAGGTCGCGCCCACAGAACATCGGCTCCTACTTCAAGCCAGCCATCTCATGGTCCCGCATATCAAGTGGCGAACCTGCATTTCGTATTAATTTGGAAGGATTCATCCCCAACGACGTAGCTCCGGTCATCCCGACGTCAGAGGCAGACGCTAATCGCATTCTGTCATTCCTCAACTCCAGCTGCGCACACAGGATTCTCGAATCACTGGCACCAACTGTACACTTCGAGGTCGGGCAGGTCAACGAGCTCCCTCTCACCGACGCCACCATCTCGATTCCAGGACCGACCGTTGCACAACGTTTGATTAGCTTGTTTAGAAACGACTGGAACGCCTACGAGACCTCGTGGGACTTCCAAACCTCACCACTCATTCTGCGCACCCACTCAGGGGGTTCGTTACATGATGCTCTGGAGTGCTGGTGGAAGGACTCTCTCAGCACCGCTCGTGAGGCTCAGACGCTGGAGACTGAGAATAATCGCTACTGGGCCGAGATCTACGGCTTTCAGGATGAGGTTTCCATTGAGGTCCCGCTCAGGAGGATCTCACTGACCTCCAACCCCCACTTCCGCTATGCACCCAGCAAAGGTGCGGCTCGCACCGATGATGAGTACCACCATCTTTTCGCAGGGGATGCCGTGCGCGATCTCATCTCCTACAGCGTCGGCTGCCTCTTCGGCCGCTACAGCCTCCATGCGCCCGGCCTCATACTTGCCGATCAGGGCAGCAGCATTCAGGACTTCCGTGAAGTAGTTCCCCAGCCGACCTTCGCCCCCGATGAGGATGGCGTCATCCCCATTACGTCCGGCGAGTGGTTCACGGACGACATCGTCACTCGCTTTCGGTCCTTCCTCGCAGCCGCCTTCGGCAAGGAGCACCTTGAGTCGAACCTGCGTCTGATCGAGGACTCGTTGGGCAAGTCCCTGCGACAGTACTTCGTGAAGGACTTCTACAAAGACCATTACCGCCGCTACTCCAACCGGCCAATCTACTGGATGGTCTCCTCACGCCGTGACAGCAAGGCGTCCTTCCAGGCTCTGATCTACCTTCACCGCTATACTCCGGACACACTGAACACGGTACTCGGCGACTACCTGAGGGAGTTCCAGGCGAAGCTGCGCACCGAGATCGGTCACCTGGAGCGTTCCAAGACGGCCGCCGACCAGAAGCGCGCCGACACCTACCGCAAGGCACTGACCGAGTGCGAGGACTACGAGCGGGACGTCCTGTTCCCCCTCGCATCTCGTCGTCCGTCTATCGATCTTGATGACGGAGTTCTGGTCAACTACCTCCGCTTCGGTGAAGCACTCCAGAAGATCCCCGCCATTGAGAAGAAACGCCGCGACGTCCAAACCTGGACCTGGCCCACCCACCAGCTTACCCCTGAGGATGGCGTCAAATGACCAAAGCCCTAATCCGCAAAATCGAGACAATCAACAACTACCGTATTTTTCAGAAGTGGAAGCCAGACGGTGGCGTCGAGTTCGCCCGAGTTAATCTAATCTACGGGCAAAATGGCAGCGGCAAGAGCACATTCGCGAGCCTCCTGGCAGGCTGCGCTGCGAACGCAACTGCCGAATCTGAGTCCCATAGCGATGGCAACGACGAGGCCAATGCCGGCCTGCAACTGCTTGTGACCCACGACGCAGGGAAATCCTCTTTTCAGATCGACTTAGACGATCGTGAATTTTGGGGTCGAGTACGAGTCTTCAATAGGGACTTCGTTCACAGAAGTCTTCGGTTTGAGGAACCAAACGGACCATCCCCCGAGGCGCTGCTGACCATAGGAAAAAGACTCGCAGACGCCACAGAAAAGCTCGAAGAGCTGCGCCCTCAACTTGATGAGGCACGACAGAGACTCTCTACAGCGGACACCACTTGGAAAACAACGAATGCTACTATAAATAGCCAGGCTAGCGATGTTGCAAGACGGGTAGCAACTGATCTCTCTGGCGCACCCGGCTTCAACTCGCGCAGTTATGACCGAAGAAATGTCAAGAAGCTTCTCGAGATTTTCGATAGTGACCCAACAATCTTGGCGGATGATACAACGGACCTGCTCGTTGATCGTGAACTTGCAACAGGTCATGCGATGAGGCCAGTTACCCTCCAACCTCGAGAAATCTTACTGGAACAGGATGTTCTTAACGATGTGCGTGAACTGCTATCGACAAATATCCTGAGCAACACGCTCATCATGGAGCTGGTGGGACACTCTGACCGGTCCAAGTGGGTTCAGGAAGGTATCATCCTTCACAATCACTTGGAAAAATGCCTGTTCTGCGGGCAAGAACTGACCCCTGATCGAGTCAACGACCTTAATGCGCACTTTGATGAAACTTTTAAGAAGCTCCAGACCGACATCGATGATCTCGTGAACCGCTTGGAGACTTCGAAGGAGGCGTCGAGAACCTATCTGGACGCCTTCCCTGCCCGATCCGACGTATATGAGGACTTGCAGGAGAAACTGCTGAGTTCTCGCGCAACCTACAAGACCGAACACAAGGTCTACGCCGACGCAATTCACAGTATTGTGTCAGCCTTGAAAGAGAAGAGAGAGAATCCCTTTGATGTTCCAGTACTCAGTTCGAACCTTGTGTTGACGGCTCCGAGCGTTGCCGCTCTCAACTCGGTTGTCGACATGCATCAGGCAAGGATCGATCACCATGACGCCGAGGCGATGAAGGCGGCTGAACGCGTTGAGCACTACCATGTGAGGAGCTTCTTCGATGAGTATAAGCAGTTCAAAAAGAACCTTGAGCAGCAGAGGGCGGAGCTAAATCGCCAAAGGGAAATGGTGGAGGACCTTGAACAGCAGATTACCGCCCTGGAGAACGTGGATGGCGACCCCATCCCAGGAGCCAAGGAACTCACCAAGGACCTGAGCGGCCTCTTGGGCCGCAATGAGCTGACTTTTAGTGCCCACGATTCCAAGCACTATGTCATCAAACGAGCCGATGCGCCTGCCACGCACCTCAGTGAGGGAGAACAGACTGCCATTGCCCTCTTGTACTTCCTCTCGAGTGTCAGGAAGGACAAGATCGCGGGGGAACCTCCGATCGTTATCATCGATGACCCTGTTTCCAGTTTGGACAACGAGATTCTTTTCGGCGTCTCGGCACATATTTGGTCCGAACTTGTTGTTAACACCTATGTCAGTCAGATATTTCTCATGACTCACAACTTTGAGCTCTTTCGGCAGTGGCTCATTCAACTCGAATCCCGACAGCAGCATGAAGGCTGCAACTATGCTGCATATGAGATGACACCAATGTACGCCCAACGTGGTCGCAATAAGTTCCAGCGCACCCCTCGTCTCAGTCGCTGGGAAACCGACAAGAACCGAGCCAAGGTGCTGCGCTCTGAATATCACTTCTTGTTTTCTAAGGTGGCACATGCCGTTACGGACCGACAGGAAGGAGAGACTCAAGCCGATCAGATGATGGAGCTCGCACTTATACCCAACGCCGCTCGACGCATGCTCGAAGGTTTTCTAAGTTTCCGCTGCCCCGGCAGAATTGGCTCTTTCCATGTTGCACTCGAAGAAGTTATGAACGGTGTTGAGAATCTAGATAGCACCGTTCGCACGCGAGTCGAGAAGTACCTTCACACCTATTCTCATTTCGACGGAAGCAACATTTCACAACCACTTAGACTAAACGAGGCTACAACCGTCCTTCGTTCACTGTTCCAGCTTATGTATCGCGTAGATCCAGACCACGTCTCCTCTATGTGTAAAGCACTGGATATCGAGGAACACAAGCTGTTGGATAAACTCGCACCGGCATCGTCTGAAGGACACTGACTTGTGAATGATTATCTGAGTCTCGATCAGAACGGGCGGACCACGGCTTCCGAAGGCAAGACCTTCGAGCTCAAGCGCGATCTGTCGTCGCCCGATGGTCCGCTGCGGATGATCGCCGCCTTCGCGAACTCCGCGGGTGGGTGGCTCGTCATCGGGGTCGCAGACGACGGTACGGTCGTCCGTCGGCGTCGATGACCCGCTCGCCGAGGAGGAACGCATCGCCAGCCTCATCGATGACCGGATCTCGCCCCAGCTGGTTCCTGCCATCGACCTGGTGACGATGGGAAACAAGACGGTACTCGTCGTCGACGTGCCGCTCAGCACTCGTTGCCCCCACTACATCACCCGCCTAGGTGCGGTAGCCGGCGTCTACGTGCGCCTCGGTTCCACCACGCGGCAGGCGGACTCGGCGCTCGTCGCCGAGCTCGAGCGCAATGCCCGCGGCATCGCCTTTGAAGACCTACCCGAACCACGCGCCGCATTACACGACCTGGATCCGGAGGTCCTTTCCGAGCTGCGTGGACGCACCACATCCGTTGCCGACCTGCTGGCGCTCGGCCTTGCTGTCACACAGAGCGACCAGATCGTCCCCACCAATGCGGGCATCCTCGCCGCCTGCCCCGATCCCACACGCTTCCTCCCCACCGCCTGGGTCCAGTGCGGGCGCCTGCGCGGCCCGCACGGCACCGATATCTTCGACCAGATTGAGATTCACGGTCCCATGCCCCTGGCTGTCGACCGCGCCGTGGAGTTCCTACTCAAGCACGCCTACAAGACGGCGGTTTTCGGCGAAGTGCGGCGCCGCGACGTCTACTCGATCCCCATCGAGCCAATCCGCGAAGTGATCGTCAACGCCCTGGTACATGCCTCTTACGTGGAACGCGGCACGCCCATCAGGATCGGCTTTTACGACGATCGCATTCAAGTGGACAGCCCGGGGTTGCTGCTGCCGGATATGACCATCGACACCATGCGGCGCGTGTCCCGCCTGCGCAATCCCGCCCTTGCGCGCATCTCTTCCGCGAAGCTAGGATCGTGGAGCAGTGGGGCACCGGCGTCCAGTGCGTCTTCGAGCAGGTGGCCGAAACCGGTCTTCCTGAGCCCATCATCGAAGAGGTGCAGGACCGGGCGAGAGTGACGATCTACGCGCCTAGCCACGACCCGCAGCAGGCGGCCGCCGCGCATGCTGGGTCGCACGAAGCACGCAGCACCCGCGAACCGGAGGGCGGGGAGCAGAAGCCGGAGGGACATACCTATTTAGAACATACCTACATACATAGCGATGATGATAGATATGACGGTAGGTATGGTGTGGTCATGATGAGAGCAGCAGCTAATGGTCCGGTTCACAGGAACACCCTCCTGGAAGCCGCTGGTCTCAGGCCCCTGTCACAGACCTACTCACGCCACGTGGTTCCGCTGCTGAATCGCGGGCTACTTGCCATGACGGTACCGGACAAGCCCCGTAGCAAACCACAGCGGTACATCCTGACGGACGGGGGTCGCGCCTACCTGCGCCACCTCACGGAGGGCTCCAAATGAACGCCATGTCAGTCATCCAGCGCCAACTCCGCGAGCGCTTCAACCGCCCCGGTGAAGCCGGACGGATCGTCATCTGGTCGGACCCCGAAGGCAGGTACGCCGACTCGCTGAATGATCTTTCCCTCCCGGACGTCGCCGTGCTGCGGGTCGAGGACAACGAGTTCGCCGTTAAGCGCCGGGTCCTGCTGGCCGAGCCGAAGCGCAAGTTCCTGCTCTACCGCCACCGCCAGCCGGATACCCCGGAGACCGTAACCGACAACTGGCTCAAGGACATGGAGCTCGCTTACGGGACTTTCACCGCGGACCACGATTCGCTCCTGGTGCAGGAGCTCGGTGGCGGACCTGCGCTGCGCAGCGTCGTCGGCCAGTACCCGCATTTCTTCGACAGCGCACGACGCCGCGAGGCACTCAAGGCCCGCCTGCGCCCGAACGACGATGCTGCCGCCATCACCGCCTCCATGGCCGCCGTCGTGCTGGGCACCGAGGAGCGCTCGCTGGAGGCGCTCTGGCGGGCACTGCTGATGGAGAACGCAGAAGGGAAGTCCACCGGCATCGATGCGATCACCCGTCTGGGACTCGACGAGTTTCATTGGGAGGGGACACGCAGCATCTACGGTTACGCCCCCGAGGAAGAGCCCAGCGTCGATGACTTCGTGGGGTGGTTGTTCAACCGGGCGTGGGAGCAGTTCTCCCCCACCCGCACAGACTTGGGCACCGAACAGTACGCCAACATCCGCCGTGACTTCAGCACTTGGCACAACGACTTCCGGTTCATTCACACCTACCGAGTCCTGGCTGAGCGTGCAGCAGAACTGCTGGGCATTGCCGAGCGCGTGGCCGGCTTCGACCTGCCCGAGCTGCTAGGCCGGAGGACGTTTCCTCTGGTGGACCAGGAACTCGTCCGGCGCCTGGCACAGCGGGTACAAGAGCGCAGTTTGACGGACAAGGAAGTACAGGAGGCCGTGCAGAGCCGTGCCGCGTTGCCGTGGTACGGCGAGTTCAAGCCCGGTTACGAGGCCGTCAGCGCGGCGTCAACCCTGCTGACTCGTATCGGCTCCGGCTCCTGGAACATGCCCTCCCTGCAGGACGCCTTCGACCGCTATACCCAGCAGTGGTTCATCATCGACCAGGCCTATCGGCAGTTCAATCGATACATCGACCTCTACGAGCCGGACTCCGCCCTCGACACACTGAAGACGGTGGTAGAAACTGCTTACATCACGGACTTCCTCACGCCGCTCGGGCAGGTGTGGCGCAGGCATGTCGAGGGCTTGGAACAGTGGGAGATTAACTCAATTCCTTCTGCCACGTCTTTCTTCACTGATCAGGTCAGCAGGCCTTGGCTGGACAAGGGCAAGAAGATCGTCATCATCATCTCCGACGCACTGCGCTATGAGGTGGGCGAGGAGCTGGCACGACGTATCAGCCAGGAGGACCGCTTCACGGCACGACTGTCAGCCATGCTTTCGGTGCTGCCCTCCTACACTCAGCTCGGTATGGCGGCACTACTGCCGCATGCGTCTCTTGCCTTCGCCGATGACGGGTCGGTAGAGGTGGACGGTACTCCCAGCGCAGGAACCGAGAACCGCGCCAGGCTGCTCACGCCAGTGGGAGGCTCAGCGATCCAGGCCAATGTGCTCTTCAGCATGAAGCCCGGTAAAACCCGTGAGCTAATCAAGAGCCACCAGCTGCTCTACGTCTACCACAACCAGATCGACACCACCGGGGACAAGCAGCCCACAGAGCCAGACACCTTCCGTGCCTGCGAGGACGCCATCAAGAATCTGGTCAGGCTGGTAAAGAAGCTGGCGAACGCCAACGTCAACAACATCCTCATCACCGCCGATCACGGTTTCCTCTACCAGGACAGCCGATTGCAGAAGCAGGACTACCTGTCGGTAAAGCCGCACGGCGACGCACTGCTGCAAGTGAACCACCGCTTCGTACTGGGACGCGGCCTCAAGAGGGACGCCGCATTCATCACCTTTTCCCCCCACCAACTCCGGATGTCCGGGGACATCGAGGCTCAGGTGCCCGGATCCATCCACCGCATCCGCACCACGGGTTCCGGCACGCGTTTCGTCCACGGCGGCGCGTCTCTCCAGGAGGTTGTGGTACCTGTCATTGCCGTTAACAAGCGGCGTTCCTCGGACACTTACCAGACCCCCGTCAAGATTGTCACCGAAACTGACAAGATCACCACAGGGCAGATCACCGTCATGCTGTTCCAACAGGAGCCGGTCAGCGAGAAGGTCAAGTCACGCCGTTTGATCGCGGGCCTGTACGCGGGCGACACACTGATCTCCGACGAGGTCACGGTGGACTGCTCACAGGTCTCCCCAGAAACCAGGGATCGGTTCTTCCCGCTCACGCTGGCGCTGAGTAAGGATGCGGATGCCTTCAACGGCAAGACCATCGAACTACGGTTGTACGAACCGGTCGGCTCGCAGCGCCGTCCCTATAGCGAAAAGGCCCGTTTCACCCTGTCACGCACCTTCACCAGCGACTTCGGTGCGGACTTCGACTTCTAGGATGCCTGTATGACCACCCCGGAACCCACCCAGTTGGAGCCGACCGACCAGGTACAGTGCCCACCCCCCACGCCACTGGACCGCAAAATCGCAGCGGCTTTCCCCGGCGTTGTCGTCCGCAAGGACCTCGTCAAGGCCGTCAAGGGCAACGCTATTGTGCCCACCTATGTGCTGGAGTACCTGTTAGGCCAGTACGCGGCCACGGACGATGACGCCACCATCCGCTCCGGCATCGAGCAGGTCCGAACCATCCTCCGGGACCACTACGTACACCGGGGTGATAACCGCCTCATCCAGTCGCATATCCGGGAGAAGGGCCGCCACCGCGTCATTGACAAGGTCTCCGTCTCCCTCAATGAGAAGCTGGATATCTATGAGGCCGAGTTCTCCAACCTGGGTATCAGTAGGGTGGAGGTCAGTGCAGAGACAGTGCGTCAGCATCCTAAGCTCCTGACCGGTGGGGTCTGGTGCATCTGCGATATCGTCTACGCCTACTCGGGCAATTCGAAAGACGTTCCCTGGCGGCTTCACTCGCTCAAGCCCATCCAGCTCTCACGCCTGGACCTGGAGTCCTATACTCGTACCCGGGAGCAATTCGGCACCGAGGAGTGGATCGACCTGCTCGTCCAGTCCATCGGTTTCAACCCCGCCATGTTCGGCCCCAGGGCTAAACTCCTCCACCTGGTGCGGCTGATTCCCTTCGTTGAGCGAAACTACAACTTGATAGAGCTCGGTCCCAAGGGGACCGGCAAGTCGCACATCTATTCTGAGTTCTCACCCCACGGCATGCTGATCTCCGGGGGTGAGGTGACCGTCCCGAAACTCTTCGTGAACAACGCCTCTGGAAGAATCGGCCTGGTCGGCTACTGGGACTGCGTCGCCTTCGACGAGTTCGCCGGCAAGAAGAAGCGTGCCGACCGTGCACTCGTCGACATCATGAAGAACTATATGGCCAACAAGTCCTTCTCCCGCGGTGTTGAGACGCTCGGTGCAGAGGCCTCAATGGTGTTCGTTGGCAACACCTCCCACACCGTGCCCTACATGCTCAAAAACTCCGACCTGTTTGAGGAGCTGCCCGAGCAGTACCACGATCCTGCCTTCCTGGACCGTATCCACTGCTATGTGCCCGGATGGGAGTTCGAGCAGATCCGCGGCGGGATGTTCTCCAGCGGCTACGGGTTCGTCGTCGACTACCTGGCCGAGGTTCTCCGTTCCTTGCGCGACATCGACTATTCCGACCGATACCAGCGTCATTTCGCACTGTCGGACGACCTGTCCACTCGTGATCGGGATGGCATCAATAAGACCTTCTCTGGCCTGATGAAGCTTATCCACCCCTCCGGGCAGGCCAGCCCCGATGAGATCGGTGCCCAGCTACGGATCGCGCTCGAAGGGCGTAAGCGCGTCAAGGATCAGCTCATCCGCATCGATGACACCATGACGGCGGTCAACTTCGAGTACACCCACGCGGGACAGACCCATACGGTGACCACTCTGGAGGAGGATGAGTATCCGGAGCTGTACCACCCGGGCACCGAAGCAGATGATGCCCGTTCCGAATCCACCGACAAGGCCGCACCGGCCAGCGACGCCCACGGCACCGTTGAAGTGGCTCTCAAACGGCAAGGCTCGGGATCGGAATTGAAAGAGCAGCGTCTCGAGTTCGCCGAAGGCAGGCGCGGTTTCACCTACGACCGCTATATTGGCCCGTACTTGCGCGGAGCTACCCGCATCGACGTCGTCGACCCGTACATCCGCCGGTCCCACCAGGCACGCAACCTGATGGAACTCATTGAGACCATCGCCAAGTGCACCGATACCACGAGGGAAATCACCGCCCGCCTGACCACCAAGCGCGATAAGGATCCGATCTACGCGACCAGACAGCAGGAGACCCTGGAGACGATCCGCACCAACTCGGCCATCGCCGGCATCAGCTTCGAGTATTCATTCGATGACACGATCCATGACCGCTCGATCACCACCGACACGGATTGGATCATCATGCTAGGACGCGGGCTGGACGTATTCCAGCCTTTCGACACCGACTGGCTCGACCTGCGCCTGCGCCAGCAGTACTTCCGCCAAGTCAGGGAGTTCACGATTGCCTACATGCGCAAGAAGTAGCCCGGCACCTCAGCCATGCTGGTCACCTGGAACTCGGTGTGGGTGACCTCCGGGTGGAGACACGCAAGAAGGGCAACGGGGGCCTCATGGAGGAACTGGCGTCATGGAATGCCCCGTCGTCATGCGGCAGGCGCACTCAGCGGACGAGCATGGCGAGAGTTCCGGCGACGAGGAGCGCGAGGCCCGTGAGGTAGCGCCTGGTGATGGGCTCGTGCAGCACGAGCGCCGAGAAGGCGACGGTGACCAGGACGCTCAGCTTGTCGATGGGCACCACCACGCTGGCGGGGCCGTCCTGAAGGGCGCGGTAGTAGCACAGCCAGGAGGCGCAGGTCGCGGCTCCGGAGGCGAGCACGTAGCCGAGCTCCCTGCGCGGCACCGCCCGCGTCTCGCGCATCCTCCCGGTCACCAGAACCATGGCCCAGGCCATGACCAGAACCACTGCCGTGCGGATCGCCGTGCCCAGGTTCGATTCCACCCCGGTGATTCCGGCCTTGCCGAGAATCGCCGTCAGCGCCGCGAAGAACGCCGATCCGAGGGCGTACAGCAGCCAGCTGCCACCGGCGCGCACGGACCGGGGAAGACGGCGCACATCCTCGGCGTCGAGCATGAGGAAGGTACCTCCCGTGATCAGTGCCACACCGACGGCGCCGACAACTCCGATCCGCTCCCCCAAGAGCAGGAGCGCCATGACGACGGTCAGCACCGTGCTCAGCTTGTCGATGGGCACGACCCTGCTCACGCTGCCCAGCTGAAGGGCCCTGAAGTAGCACAGCCACGAGGCGCCCGTGGCCAGGCCGGAGAGCACCAGCAGCACCGTGCTACGGGGGTCGATATGGGCGAGCCCCCTCTGAGAGCCGACGATGAGGACCATCCCCCAGGCGCCGGCCAGCACCACGAGAGTGCGCAGGGCGGTCGCGACCGTGGAGTCGGTGGTGCGGATCCCCTCCTTGGCCAGCACAGCGGTCGCCCCGGCGAAGAGTGCGGCACCACTTGCGAAGACGATCCACATAAGGCGATCCTAATGTCCGTCAGCCGCCCGAGACAGGCCCCGGGAGGAGGGACGAAGTCCCCCTACCGGGTCCGGCGCGGCACGGTCAGGGCGGCGATGGTGAGGACCGCGAGACCGGCGGCCGCCAGGAGGCCCACGTCCGCGGCGAAGTCAGCCGTGGGCGTCGTGCTCACGGTGAGCTCGCCGACGGCGTCCACGGCCCAGCTCATCGGCAGGACGTTGCTGCACAGCTCGAGGGCGCGGGGAAGCTGGTCGCGGGCGACGAGCAGCCCGCACAGGAAGATCTGCGGGCCGATGACCACGGGCATGAACTGGACGGCCTGGAACTCGGTGCGGGCGAACGCCGAGACGAACAGTCCCATGGCGACGCCGAGGAAGGCGTCGATGAGTGCCGTCAGGATGACCCAGGCCCAGGAGGCGGCGATCGCGACGTCGAGGAACCAGGCGGCCACCGCGCACAGGATGAGGGACTGGCCCACGGCGATGGCCGTGAAGGCGGTGGCGTAGCCGAGAAGGAGATCGGCTCGGTGCAGGGGCGTTGTCCACAGGCGCTCCAGCGTCCCGGAGCCGCGCTCGCGCAGCATGGTGACGCTCGTGACGAGGAACATGACGATCATGGGGAGCATCGCCATCATGGAGACGGCGACGTGATTGAACAGCGCCGCGGCGCCGGGGTAGTCGCGGTAGACGAAGTACAGCAGGGTGAGCAGGGCCGTGGGCACGGCCAGAATGAGCGCGAGCGTGCGCCGGTCGGCGACCAGCTGCGCCAGCACGCGACGGACGGTGGCCGCGTAGGTGCGGGCGTTCATCGGACGGGGTCCTCCTCGGTCTTGCGGATGACGGCGAGGAAGGCCTCGTCGAGGGTCGCGGCCCCGGTGCGCTCCAGGAGCGCGGGGGCGGTGGTGGTGGCCAGCAGGCTCCCGTCCCGCATGAGCAGGACGGAGTCGCAGCGGAAGGCCTCGTCCATGACGTGGCTGGAGACCACGAGGGTGATGCCCCGTTCGGCCAGGGAGTGGAAGGTGGCCCACAGGTCCTCGCGGGTCAGGGGGTCGAGGCCGACGGTGGGCTCGTCGAGGACGAGGACCTCGGGACCGGCGACCAGGGCGCAGGCCAGGGAGACCCGGTTGGCCTCGCCGCCGGAGTATGTGCCGACCACGCGGTCGGCCATGGGCGTCAGGCCCACCGTCTCCAGGACCTCATCGATATTGCGGGCTCGGGTCCCGGCCAGTGCGGCGAAGTAGCGCAGGTTCTGGCGGGCGGTGAGGTCCTTGTAGACGGCGGCCTCCTGGGTGACGTAGCCGACGCGGTCCCGAACAGCGGGCGCGCCGGGGTCGGCGCCGAGGACGCGGACCTCGCCGTCGTAGCGCTGAACACCGACGAGGACTCGCATGAGCGTGGTCTTGCCGCATCCGGAGGGACCGAGGAGACCGGTGATGGTGCCGGTGGGCAGGTCGAAGGACAGCCCGTGGAGGATCGGGCGGCCGCCGCGCCTCACGCGCAGCCCGCAGACGTGAACCGCCGCGGGCGAGGCGGACGAGGACGAGTCGGAGGACGGGGGAACGGACGCGCATCCGTCCGAGGCCCCCTCGCCCCCCGGAGCCGACGCGGTGGCGGGCGGGGACGCGCCCAGGTTTTTCATCATATGATGAATATATGGCGTGGAGCGCCGCCCCTTCAAGAGCGGTGCTCACGGGCACCGTCTCGCAGCGGGCTCAGCGGGTCAGGTCGCCGGTCATGTAGCGCTGGATGGTCGGCCCGACGGCGGCCGCCAGCGCGTCCGCGTCCGCGGCGCGAACGGCCTCCAGCCGCGAGACCCACCGCGCCATTCCCAGGCCGATCAGCTGACTGGCGACCAGCTGCGCCCGCAGGTCCGCCCGATCGGGGGCTATGCGCGCCACCACCGGGGTCACCAGGCCCGCGACGATCATGTCGCGGACTCGCGCCGCGACCGCGCCGTCCTCGAGCACGACGCGGACGGTCGCGGCGAATCGCTCCCCCTCCGCATCCCACTCATCCCACTGGGTGACGAACACCCGGACCAGGGCCTCGCCCTGCCTGGAGTCGGGAAGATTGAGCACGCCGTCGATCAGTACGGAGGCATCCAGCTCGCGCCCCTCCGGCGTGGCCAGGACGGCGGCGGTGAAGAGTCGGGCGCGCTCGGGGAAGTAGTGGTGCACGAGGGCGGGATCCACACCGGCATCGCGGGCGATGCCGCGCAGGGAGGTCCGGTAGCCGTCGCGGGCGAAGGCCGTGCGCGCCGCGGTGAGGATCGCCTCGCGCGCGTCCGGGCTGCCCGCGGGCCGGCGTCCGCGCGGGGTCATCCCACGGGGCCCGACCGGCGGGAGGAGAGGGCCGCCGCGATCGGCCGCGTTGTCATGGCCGTCGTCATAGTCATGGCAGTCATCGCAGCCGTCACGGCGTCGGGGGCATGCCGGGGACCTCGGACAGCTCCGGGCGACGCTGGCGCCGCTGCGCGAGGAGCATGAGGGCGAGCTGCGGGCCGGTCACCTCGAGGAAGTCCGCGCTGATCGGGCCGACGGGCGTGACGCCCCGATTGACCCGATTCAGCCACCGGGACATCAGCCCCATGTGGTCCCACGCCCATCGCTCGTCCGCCCAGAAGACCGCCACGAGGTCATTGAGCATCACCCGCATCGGCCGGAAGCCGAGCGTCTGCTCCCATGGGATGAAGCCGATCGACAGCCCCGAGGTGTTGTCCCAGATGCCCTGGTCGTCGACGATCAGGGCCGGGCGGGCCAGTGTGCGCAGGCTCAGGAAGGCGAAGAAGCCGAAGACGACAACCCCCAGGAGCCCTGCCACCACGAAGACCACGGCCTGGGCGTCGAGGGACCTCGACGCCAGGCCGATGACGATCAGCACGAGGCTGATGAGCACGAAGCCGGCCGACCCGACGATCTGGAAGATCGATCGCGCCTTCTTGCGGGGCAGACGAAGCGCAGGGAGATTCGACATGGCCGCATCCTAGCCTCCGTCCCGCATGCCCCGGGGCCCTTCGCCGCGGGCTACGACGATTGAGTGTCGTACGCGCTCCGTCCCGCATGCCCCGGGGCCCTTCCCGCACTACGTCTCACAGTGATGAGACCAAAGGCTCCACCCGCACCCCGGGACCGTCCTGCGACTAGAGTGACCGTCGATGTCGTCCCTAGCCCAGGTGCGCAGGAGGTGCCCTGCATGGATACACTCGCCCTTCAGTCTGTGCGATGGCGGGCGGTCGGCCTGTTCGTCGCGGTCGCCATGGGGGCCGCCTTCGCGCTGGACGCGGTCTGCGCCCTGACGGGCGGCCTGGGCACGCCCTTGTCCTATGCGCTCCTCACCGTTCGCATGTTCTCCCCCGCTCTGGCCTCGTGGGTGGTCTGCCGCTTCGTCACCGGAGAGCCCTGGCTGCGGGCCGTCGGGCTCCGGCGGCCTGCGCCGGGCGGCCGGGGCCGGGTTCTGACGTCGGCGCTGATCGGAGCCGCGCTGGTCGTGGCCGTCAGCGCCGCCTGCCTGGCGGTGGCGGTCGCCGCCGGGTGGATGCGGCCGGACTGGACCCTGCCCGGGCTGATGGCGAGGATCTCGGCGTTGAACACGAACTCCTCGAAGCCGCTTCCGCCCGCGGGCGTCCTCCTGGCCCTCCTCCCGATCGAGTCCCTTGTGGCCGGCTGCACGATCAATGCCGCTGTGGCGCTCGGTGAGGAGACCGGGTGGAGGGGCTGGCTCCTGTCCGCGCTGGCTCCGCTCGGTGCGACGCGCGCCGTGCTGCTCACCGGGGTCGTGTGGGGACTGTGGCATGCGCCCCTGATCGCCATGGGGTACGAGTACAACAATCAGATCCCGCCGCTACCCGGCATCGCCCTGTTCACCGTCTGCTGCGTGGCCTTCGGCTGCGTGCTGGCGTGGCTGCGGACGAGGTCGGGGAGCGTCCTGCCGGCGGCCGTCGCCCACGGGACGCTCAACGCCTACGGAACCATGCCCCTCGTCCTGGTCGCCGTGGGCGATTCCTGGAACCCGGTCACCTCCAGCATCGTGGGCATTCCCGCTATCGTCATGTTCGCGGTGGTGGCCGTGGCGCTGCTGGGCGGTCATCGCATCGTCGTGAGGGCCGGCGAGGACTGAGGCGGGAGCGGAGCGGTGCGCTCCGCCCGATCACCCGTCGTTCGACACGGTGCGCATCCGGCCCGTGCTGACGTATCCGATGCAGACCATGATCAGCGTCAGGGAGAGAACGACGAGGAGTCCGCTCGTCACCCACTCGCCGTTGGCGGCGGACCTCAGGAAATGCAGCTGGTAGGTCAACGGGTTCAGTCGTGCTACGGCGCGCAGGAACACCGGAACCTGATCCAGCGAGTACAGCGTGGGAGCGCTGAACATCAAGGGCGTCAGCATCATCGCCACAACGAAGTCACGGGTCCTGTAGGACCTGATGATCGCGGTCAGCACGCAGCCCAGCGCGGACCAGAAGAGGCCGCACAGCAGCATCCCCCCTCCCGCGTAGTACCCCAGCCGCGGCACCCCGGAGCTGAGCTTGAGGCCGCCCAGTGACCACTTGCGCTCGAGTGTCCAGCGGTAGATGACCTGCGTCATCATCCGCACGTACTGAATGCCGATCACGCCGATGGTCAGAAAACCGACGAGATCGACATCCACGCCGCCTCCGCGGGACGACAGGGCGGTGACGACGAATGCGCTGTAGAAAACGGGCTCGGCGATCAACCGCGCGAAGCCCCCGGGAGTGAGAAGGTCCGCGGCCTTGATCTCGAACTCCGCGGTGAGGACGGCGCCCCTCAGAACGTTGGTCATCACGAATTCTCCTCATCTGCGGCAGCGGATCGAGCGTAAGCCGTGCGAATGGCGCCGTTCAGGGTCGCACTGCTTCTGGTCATGTCGAGCACGTCGGCGCCGGACACCACCCGGGCCAGCAGGTCCCCGATCGGTTCGCCTCGGCCGATGCGCATCTCCAGCGTCGCTCCGTCGGCACGTGCGACGACGTCGCCCAGCGCTCGACGCAGCTCCCCGTCCGCGGGCCGGCGCAGGGTGAGCACGACGGTGTCCTGCGGCACGAAGTGCGTGAGGAACTCCTCCTGCCCGCCGTCGAAGACGATGCGCCCCCCCGTCGAGCAGCGTGACGTCGTGCATATCCCCGCCCAGGACGTCGAGCTCGTGCGAGCTGACTAGCACGCTCGCTCCGGCGTCGGCGCGCTCGCGCAGCCGACTCATCAGACTCTCCTTGGCGAGCGCGTCGAGACCGACGAAGGGCTCGTCCAGGACGTAGACGTCCGGCGCGTAGGCGAGGGTGCGGGCGATCATGAGGCGCTGCTGCTCGCCGCCGGACAGCTCCTCGGGCCCCTCGTCGCCTTGTCGCTCAGCTCGACGGCCGCCAGAGCATCGGACGCCGCCGCCCTGGCCTCCCGGCCGCTGAGACCGCGGAGCCGGGCTCCGAGCAGCACGTTGTCCTGAACGTTCAGGAACCAGTCGATGACGAGCTTCTGCGCGCACCACCCGATTCTGACGCCGGGGGCGCGCTCCACGGTGCCCGCGCTGATCGGCAGGAGGCCGAGCAGGCAGTGCATCAGCGTCGACTTGCCGGCACCGTTCCGGCCGAGCAGCCCACGAATCCGGCCGCGTTCCACCGTCAGATCGACGCCCCGGAGAACGGGGTCCGCACGGCCCGGATAGGCGACCGCCAAGGATTCCATCGTCACATAGTCGGATTGGTCGGACACAATCGCGTTCTCCTTAATCGGAACATGAATGGATCAATTGTCCGCCGAAATATTTGCACCAGGCTTGTCCGAGAACGTGCAGTCGGCCGGTTGGGTCCCCTTCAAGGGCGACGAGGTCGAGTGACCGGAGTGCAGGACGCTACTCAGGCCAGTGACGCGCCGCTGGAGCCGGGGCACCGCGCCGCTCCGAGCCCCCGGCACGGGCGCCCCATGGAGGCGCAGCGGCCGAACGGCGGCGCGGCGCCTCAGCTGCGGGCCCGGGCGCCGCCGAGCCGGTGCCTGCGCCAGTAGCCGACCAGCCCGACCGTCAGGGCGATGGGCCACAGCAGCATGGGCGCATAGCACAGGGAGAAGACGGTGCGCTGGCCGACGCTCATGCCCTCGATGGGCGTCCAGGACGGCGGCTCGCTCAGGAGGGCCAGTCCGAAGAGGAGGGCGACCGGGTAGATGATGAGGTAGAGCAGCAGGTTCCCCGCTCCGCCCAGGAGGAGGGGCAGCGTACGGGGGATCGTCCTCCCACCCGCGGCCGGCACCCATCGCGGGGCCCTCTCGCCCCACGACTGGCACAGTCCCAGGCAGAGCAGCCCGGCGCCGACCTGGAGGAGCTCCAGGGTCACGACGTAGGCCGTCCCCTCCGCGCTGCCGCGGTAGAGGTCCGCCCGACCGAAGCCCGCATCCGCCCCGGTCATCATGGCCACTCGCCAAGCCGCCGACGGCAGCGCGCACAGGCACGCCGTCCAGCACGCGGCCCTGGCCCACGGCTGGACCGGCGGAGAAGCCGGCCCCGGAACGAGCGGAGGAACAGCTTCAAAGGCCATACTCGAAAACTAGTCGGGCGCCGCCGCCGCGACAAGCAGGACCGACGAATTCAGCAGTGCCCTCACATGTCCTCGCATGCCCTCACGCACACTCGAATACGACGAGACCCGCGGTACCGGGTTGTCTCCCCGGCCCGCGGGCCCTTGTCATCGAGGGGCTCCGCTCCCGTGTTCCCGAATCGGGGGAACTCCCTCCTTCGCCGGAACGATCGACCCGGGGCTCCCTTAAACCCCGAGCCACCTCGGAGGGGGCCGGTCACCGGGTTCCCCAACCCTCACGACCCCGTCCGTCCGGCGGTGACTCATATATAACCCGCTGGACCTGAATACCAGCCCCCGCTCGGCCTGTGAAGACTCTGAGAACGCGGCGGAGCCGCCGACGCGGATCCGGAGCCTCAGCCCCACAGGCCTGCGCGCTGGGCCAGGAGCGCGAGCGCGACCGGCCCGGCTGACGCCGTCCGCATGACGTGCGGGCCCAGTCGCACCGTGACCGCGCCGGCGTTTCGAAGCGCCGCCGTCTCCGTCTCGTCGATCCCGCCCTCCGGGCCGACGACGACTGCGAGGACCGGCGGTCGCGCGCCATCCGGCTCCGGCAGTCCCACCCCGCCGATGGGCGTCGTCGCCTCCTCGTGGAGCACCAGCACCACTCCCCCGGACGCGACGACCCCCGACGTCCACGCGGCCAGCCCCGGCGTCGTCCGCACCTCCTCCACCTGCGGCACCCGGGCGCGACGGGCCTGCTTGGCGGCCTCCCGGGCCGTCACCCGCCACCGCTCGCGCCCCCTGATGGCCCTCGCGCCCCTCCACACCGACACGCACCGCTGAGCCCGCCACGGCACGACGGCCCCGACCCCGACCTCCGTGGCCGTCTCCACCGCCTGCTCGTCACGGCCGCCCTTGGCCAGGGCCTGCACCAGGGTCAGGCGCAGCGGCGCCGCCGGCTCGACGACGCGCTCGATCACCCGCACCACCAGGCGACTCCCGCGCCCGGCCCCGGCGGCCCCGCCGTTCACGGCCTCCATGGCCTCCACCTCGCACATCAGTCGCAGGCCCTCGCCGTCGACCAGGTCCGCGCGCTCCCCCGTCCGCAACCGGCGCACCGTCACGGCGTGACGGGCCTCGGGGCCGGTCAGCGTCAGCACGTCGCCGGAGCGGGCGGCCCCGGCTCCACCGATCGACTCGAGCGCGTCGGGACTCACGATGAAGACGGGGGCGGTCACCGGGTCAGCCTACGGCCGCCGCGCGACCGGCGCCGCCGGTGTAGCGTCACCGGTATGACAGAGCCGCAGAAGCCGCAGGAGTCGCAGCAGCCGCATGCCGAGAGGTTCTCCGCCCCGGGGGGATCCGGGCTCATCACCGCCACCACCGTGGAGGACTTCCGCCGCAACCTGGCGGCCGTGCGCGCCCGGCTCGCCGCCGCCGCCGCGCGCGCCGGACGCGACGCCTCCGAGATCCGCCTGCTGCCCGTGTCCAAGACCGTTCCCGAGGAACGGCTGCGCTCCGCCCATGCCGCCGGCATCACCCGGATGGGTGAGAACAAGGTCCAGGAGGCCAGGCGCAAGGCCGCCGCCCTGGCCGACCTCGGCATCCGCTGGGCCGTCATCGGCCACCTGCAGACCAACAAGGCGAAGGACGTGGCGGTCTTCGCGAGCGAGTTCCAGGCCCTGGACTCCCTGCGCGTGGCCAAGGCCCTCGATCGGCGTCTGCAGGCGGCGGGCCGCGGCCTGGACGTCTACGTGCAGGTCAACTCCTCGGGCGAGCCCTCCAAGTTCGGGCTCGACCCGGCCGAGGTCGCGGCCTTCCTGGCGGCGTTGCCCGCCTACTCCTCGCTGCGCGTGCGCGGGCTCATGACGCTGGCCGCCCATACGGACGACGAGGGTCGTATCCGCGAGTGCTTCCGCCTCATGCGAGCCCTGCGCGACGCCGGGCTCCAGGCGGGCACGGTCGGCGACGGGCGGCTGTCCATGGGCATGAGCGGGGACTTCGAGCTCGCCGTCGAGGGCGGCTCGACCTGCGTTCGCGTCGGCCGGGCCATCTTCGGGCGGCGCCCGACCCCGGGCCCCCACCGGCCCGATGGCGGCGCCGGAGCCTGAGGCTCGTCTCAGCGGCGCCTGGACTTGTTCTTGAACTTGCCCAGCAGGGACTCGTCCCTGGCGGGGGCGTAGCCGTCCTCGCCCCGCAGCGAGGCGAGCTCGGCGAGCAGCTGACGCTGGCGGTCATCGAGCCTGGTGGGCGTCTCCACGACGATCTGCACGTGCAGGTCGCCGCGCCCGGAGCGGCGCAGGCGCCCCACCCCCAGACCCGAGAGGACCACCTCGTCGCCGTTCTGAGTGCCCGGCTTGACCGACACGGTCCGCTCACCGTCCAGGGTGGACAGGGGGAAGCTCGCCCCCAGCGCCGCCGCGGTCACGGGCACGCGCAGCTCGGTGTACAGGTCATCGCCCGTGCGCGAGAGGGTCTCGTCGCGAGTCTCGTGGATCTCGACGTACAGGTCGCCGTTGGGACCGCCGGCCGGGCCGGCCTCCCCGCGCCCGGACATGCGGATACGAGTACCCGTGGACACCCCCGCCGGGATGTTGACCTCGATAGTGGTGCGCACGCGCCTGCGGCCCTCGCCGTTGCAGTCGCGGCACGGGGAGGCGATGACGGTGCCGAAGCCCTGGCAGCGCGGGCAGGGGGACGAGGTGACGACGTTGCCTAGGAAGGAGCGCTGCATGTGCTGGATGGAGCCCCGGCCGTTGCACTCCGAGCAGGTCACGGGCCTGGTTCCCTCGGCGCAGCACGAGCCGCCGCAGGTCTCGCAGGTGACGTAGGTGTCGATGGGCAGGGCCTTGGTCGCGCCGAAGGCCACATCGGCCAGGTCGACCTCGAGGGTCACGAGCGAGTCCTGCCCCCGCCGCGCCCGGGACGCCGGACCGCGCGAGGCGGCCCCGCCGCCGAAGAAGGCCTGCTGGAGGAAGTCCCCGAATCCCCCGAGGTCGGAGGCGCTGAAGCCCCCGGCCCCGAAGCCGCCGCCACCGTGCACGGCGTCCTCCCCGCCGAGGTCGTACATCTGGCGCTTGTCGGAGTCCGAGAGCACCTCGTAGGCGGCGTTGACGGCTTTGAACTCGTCCTCGTGGCCGGGGCCGGCCACGTCCGGGTGCAGCTTGCGGGCCTTCTTCTTGTAGGCGCGCTTGATCTCGTCGGTGGTGGCCTGGCGGCTCACGCCGAGAACCTCGTAGTAGTCGCTCACGCTTGGTCGTGCTCTCTGGTCGGTGGTGTAACAGGTGCCGGGCGGCCTCCGGCCGGAGCGGAGGCCGCGATCGAGGGGAGGCTCGGGCCGTGCCCTCGAATAGTGCCCCTCATGGGCCGGTGCAATCGGTGTCGGTCAGGAATCGGGACAGGTAGCGGGCGACGGCCCGCACAGCCGCCATGGCGGCCGGATAGTCCATGCGGGTAGGGCCGATCACGCCCAGGTGCGCGACGACGTCCCCGGCCCCCGCCCCGTAGGACGCGGTCACGACCGAGGCCTCCGCCAGCGCGTCGTCGCGGTTCTCGCTGCCGATCGACACCCGCATGCCCTCATTCTCCCGTGAGCGGGGCAGCCCGGAGGCGGCGTCCTCCGCGAACAGGCGCAGCAGCACCACCTGCTCCTCGACTGCATCCAGCAGCGGTCCGAGCGAGGAGAAGTCGGGCGTGGAGCGGGCCAGGTTGGCCGTACCGGCCACGACGATGCGCTCCTCCCCGTCGGGGCGCAGGGCCTCGACGAGACCGTCGGACACGGCGGCGAGCAGGAGTCTCTCCTCCTCGGGGACGCCCTCGGCCAAGGAGGCCAGGATGGGGACGACGTCGGTGGCGATGCGGCCGACCAGGGCCGCGTTCATGCGGGTGCGCAGGGACTCCAGCGCCAGCGGGTCGATGACGCGCCCCGCGGGCACGGACACGGTGCGCTGCTCGACGCGGCCCGTGTCGGTGATGATGACGAGCAGCACACGGGTGGGCCCCAGGGCGACGAGCTCGAGATGACGCAGGGCCGTGCGCCGCAGACTGGGGTACTCCACGACGGCGAGCTGGCCGGTGAGCTGGGCCAGAACCCGCACGGTGCGGGCCACGATCTGCTCCAGGTCGACGGCGCCCGACAGCAATGCTGTGATGGCCCGGCGCTCCGGGGAGGACAGGGGCTTGACGCGGGCGATCTCATCGACGAAGAGCCGATAGCCCTTCTCCGTGGGCACCCGGCCGGCGCTCGTATGCGGCTGGTGGATGTAGCCCTCATCCTCCAGGGAGGCCATGTCGTTGCGGATCGTGGCCGGGGAGACGCCGAGCCGGTAGCGCTCGGCCAGGGCGCGCGAGCCGACGGGCTCACGGGTGCGCACGTAGTCGGTGACGATGGCGGACAGGACCTTCAGGCGACGGTCGTCGGCCATGGTCGTGCTCCTTCCTCGTCGGCCGCCCGCGACGCCGATTAGCACTCGCGGAGTGTGAGTGCCATCCTACGCCGGGGCCCGGCGGGTCAGCCGCCTCAGCGGCGTGAGGTTCCCCTACCGTGCCCAGGGTGAACGCGATGCCCTACCGCTCCCGCCCCGTGCCCGGCTCGACCGTCGAGCGCCGCATGGCCCTGCGCGCCCAGGCCTCCGCGGGGGCCTCCGACCCCGGGACCGGCGGACGGCGCCCGGCCACGGGGCCCGCCGGTCCCCCGCCGTCGCGGCCGTCGGCCTCGGACCGCTACGGCGGCGACGTGCTGGCCGTCGATCCGCACCGGGTGGGTCCGCACGCCGATCGCCCCGAGTCCGTGCACGTGCCCCTGGAGCGCGGCATGGTCCTGGAGGATCGTGAGAGCGGCTTCGTGGGAGCAGCGATGGCGGTGGAGAAGTCGGGCGGGCGCCGCGTCGTCGTCCTGGAGGACCGCCGGGGCGCGCGCCGCGGATTCCCCCTGGGCGGCGGCTTCTGGCTGGATGGGCGTCCCGTGATCCTCGACCCGCCGAAGCCGCGCTCCCGGGCCCCTCGTGGCCCGGTCAGCGCGGGCGGGCGCAGGCTCACGGCGTCGGGCTCCTACGCGGTGACCGATGAGCGGGCGAGAGTCGCCCGGGCCTCGCGCATCTGGGTGGAGGGCGGGCACGATGCCGAGCTGGTCGAGAAGGTGTGGGGCGACGACCTGCGCCACGAGGGCGTCGTGGTCCTCATGCTCGACGGCGTGGACAACCTCGAGGAGGTCATGACCGACTTCGGCCCCTCCCCCGAACGACGCGCCGGCGTGCTCGTGGACCACCTCGTGGCCGGGTCCAAGGAGTCGCGGATCGCCCGGCGCGTGCGCGACCTGCCCGGCGGTGAGAACGTGCTCGTGCTCGGTCACCCGTACGTGGACGTGTGGCAGGCGGTCAAGCCCGAGCGGGTGGGCCTGCGGGAGTGGCCGGCGGTGCCGCGGGGCACCGACATCAAGCACGGCACCCTGCAGGCGCTCGGGTGGCCGCACGCCACCCAGGCGGACGTGGCCAGGGGCTGGCAGCGGATCCTGGCGGCGGTTCGCACCTACAAGGACCTGGAACCGGCCCTGCTGGGTCGCATGGAGGAGCTCATCGACTTCGTCACCGCTCCGGGCAGCCGCTGACCCCCGGCTCCCGGTTGCCGGATCCCCCCTCACCGAGATCGGTCCGGTTCCGTGCCGAGATCGGTTCAGTTCCGCACCGAGATCGGTCCGGTTCCGTGCCGAGTTCTCGCAGACGGCGCACAAGCCACTCACCGCCTGCTTCTCGGACCCGACGACGAGCTCGCGCTCGTCGGACGACTCGACGTCCACCGGCGCCCCGCTCGCTCGGCGTCCCCGCCCGGCGGGTGGAGGACCGGGCCGATCGGGTCGAGCGGGGCGGGGTCGCGGGCTCAGCCGTCGACGAGGGCAAGGCGCCGTCCTGCGCGGATCAGACGCGCGTCGTTGGCGAGCAGCGCCGCCGCGCCGAGCCCTCCGAGCACCTTGGCCCAGACGGGCTCTGCGATGAACAGGCACACCATCACCGCCAGGACCGGCACGAGGTAGGTGAAGGATCGCACGACGTACCCGCCGAAGGACGGCATCTCGACGCCCCGGGAGTCGGCCACCGACTTGACCATGAAGTTCGGGCCGTTGCCGATGTAGGTGATCGCCCCGCACAGCACCGCGCCCAGCGAGATCGACACGAGGTAGGTCTCGGGCACCGTGGCGACAACCGCTCCCCCGGGGTGGGTGACCTGCCCGGCCAGCTCGAAGAAGGTCGCGTAGGTCGGGGCGTTGTCCAGCACGGAGGACAGTCCCCCTGTGAAGATGAAGAAGGTGACCTGGTTCAGGGGCAGGGCGTCGGCGATCTCGTCGAGGTAGTGCAGGGCGGGGATCATGGTCAGGAAGATGCCGATGAACAGGGTGGCGACCTCGGCGATCGGCCCCCACTCGAACTGGTTGTCCTGGAAGCGCGTCCGCCTGTCGCCCAGGGCGTACGAGGCCCCGGCGGCGACGAGCATGATGATCTCGCGCAGCGGCACCCAGTCCATGGCGGTGGCCTCGCCGAGCTCGATGGCCTCGGCGTCGATGGACGGGGCGAGGGCGACGGCGGCGATGATGACGGCGAACCACACGAAGTTGATGCTGCCGCGCAGGCCCAGCGGCTCGATCTCGGTGCGGTCCAGGCGGACGGAGGACGCCGGCTCCTGCGCGTGGTAGTAGGTGTCCAGGGAGAAGTAGGCGGCCAGCAGCATCGCGTTGACGAACAGCCACTCGGCAAACAGGTGGAAGGTCCAGGTGAAGGGCACGCCGCGCAGGAAGCCGAGGAAGAGGGGCGGATCGCCCAGGGGTGTGAGCAGACCGCCGCAGTTGGCCATGACGAAGATGGCGAACAGCACCGTGTGAACCCGATAGCGGCGCTCCGAGTTGGTGTTGAGCAGTGGCCGGATCAGCAGCATGGCGGCGCCGGTGGTGCCGACGAAGCTGGCGAGCACGGCGCCGATGGCCAGGAAGATGGTGTTGTTGCGCGGGGTGGCCTCGATATCGCCCTTGAGGAAGATGCCGCCGGACACGATGAACAGGGCCAGGAGAAGGGAGATGAACTGGCCGTACTCGACGACGGCGGCGAAGACGGGCTCCCAGCCCAGCACCAGCCACATCCATACGGCCACGGGCAGACCCAGGGCCAGAGCGATGGCGAGCTGACTGGAGCGCCTCTCCCACCAGTGCGCCGTGACCGGCACGAGCGGAAGCACCGCGATGCAGGCGAGCATCGTGGCGAAGGGCAGAACGGACCACCACTGCAGCTGCACGGTGAACTCCTCGAGTCGGGGACGGCGGCGAGCCTGTGCCTGCTCACCCTACGATGAACCGCGTCCCACCGCCCGGGATGTCCGCCGGGGGAGCCGAGACCGCGCTCGCATCCCGGCCCCCGACGCGACCCGGGCGGACCCGCAGAACTCGCCGGCCTGCTCGGGCGCTCGCCGGACTCATCGATCTCCGTACCGGATGACGCGGAGGCCCGCGCCGGACGGACGCCGGTCATCATCGGATCGGACGGAACCGATCTCGATGCCGAACTGAACCGATCTCGGCGCAGAACTGAACCGATCTCGCGTCAGTCGGGGACGATGCTCACCAGCCTCGGCGCCTTGACGATCACCTTGCGCACGCCGCGCCCGTCCAGGGTGCGGATGACGCCGGGGGCGGCCAGGGCCAACTTCTCCAGCTCGGCCTCGGAGACGTCCGGGGAGACCCGGAGGCGGTCGCGGACCTTGCCCTTGACCTGGACGACGCAGGTGACCCTGTCGGCCTCCAGCAGGGACTCGTCGGTCACGACCGGGAAGTCCTCACGGGCCAGCGAGTGCTCGTGCCCCAGGCGCTTCCAGATCTCCTCGGCGATGTGGGGGGCCACCGGCGCCGTCATGAGGGTCAGGGCCTCGACGGCCTCGCGCGGCACCCGCTTCAGGCCCGTCAGATGGTTGTTCAGCACGATGAGCTTGGCGATGGCCGTGTTCAGGCGCATGCCCTCGTAGTCCTCGCGCACGCCCACGATCGTCCTGGCCACGAGCCGGCGGGTCTCCTCATCGGCGGGCTCATCGACCACCGTCAGCTCACCGGTGCTCTCATCGACGACATTGCGCCACAGGCGCTGCAGGAAGCGCTGGGCCCCGGCCACGGCACGGGTCTCCCAGGGGCGGTCCTGGTCGAGCGGGCCCATGCTCATCTCGTAGACGCGGAAGGTGTCGGCGCCGTAGGCGGAGTACATGTCGTCGGGGGTGACGATGTTCTTCAGGGACTTGCCCATCTTGCCGTACTCGCGGCGCACCGGCTCGCCCTGCCACAGGTAGGTGGCGGTGCCGTCCTCGGCGGCGACCTCCTCGACCTCGTCGGCGGGCACGTACTGCCCGCGGGAGTCGGTGTAGGCGTAGGCCTGGACGTAGCCCTGGTTGAAGAGGCGGTGATAGGGCTCGGAGGAGGAGACGTGGCCCAGGTCGAACAGGACCTTGTGCCAGAAGCGCGAGTAGAGCAGGTGCAGGACGGCGTGCTCGACGCCGCCGACGTACAGGTCGGTGCCGCCGGAGGTGTTGCCGGCCTCGGGGCGCGGCCCCATCCAGTAGGCCTCGTTGGCCGGATCGACGAGCGCGTTCTCATCGGTGGGGTCGATGTAGCGCATCTCGTACCAGCACGAGCCGGCCCACTGCGGCATCGTGTTGGTCTCGCGGTAGTACGTCCGGGGGCCGTCGCCCAGGTCGAGCTCGACCTCGACCCACTCGTCGGCCTTGCCCAACGGAGGCTCCGGGGAGGAGTCGGCGTCGTCGGGGTCGTAGGAGCGCGGCGAGTAGTCGGTGACCTCGGGCAGCTCGACCGGCAGCATGGACTCGGGCAGGGCGTGGACGCCTCCGTCCTCGTCCCACACGATCGGGAAGGGCTCGCCCCAGTAGCGCTGGCGGGAGAAGAGCCAGTCGCGCAGGCGGTAGGTGACCGCGCCGCGGCCGGCGCCCTTGGCCTCCAGCCAGCCGATCATGGTGGCCTTGGCCTCGTCCTTGCTCATGCCGTTGATGTCCAGGTCGCCCTGGGCGGAGTTCACGACGACGCCGTCACCGATGTAGGCCTGGGCCCCCAGGTCGACGCCGTGGGGGTCGTCGGCCGGGCCGATGGTTTGGATGATGTCGAGGTCGTACGTGGTGGCGAAGGCGTAGTCGCGCTCGTCGTGGGCGGGCACGGCCATGATGGCGCCGGTCCCGTAGCCCATGAGGACGTAGTCGGCCACGAAGACCGGCACCTTCGCGCCGTTGACGGGGTTGATGCCGAAGAAGCCGGTGAAGACACCGGTCTTGACCCGGCCCTCGTCGGTGCGGTCGGCGTCCGACGTCGCCGCGGCCCGGGCGCGGTAGGCGGCCACGGCCTCGGCGGGGGTCGCGTAGCCGCCGGTCCAGGCGTCCTTGGTGCCCTCGGGCCAGGCGGCCGGGACGGTCAGGGCCGCGGCGTCGTCGGCGATCCGGGTCTCGGTGCGCACCGAGCCGGAGGACTCGAGGCCGCCCAGGATGGGGTGCTCGGGGGCCACGACCATGAAGGTGGCGCCGAAGAGGGTGTCGGGGCGGGTGGTGTAGACGCTCAGCCTGACGTTCCTCTCAGCGTCGAAGCCAGCGCCCCGACCGGCCCCGGGAACGGCGAAGGTCACCTCGGAGCCCTCGGAGCGGCCGATCCAGTTGCGCTGCATGAGCTTGACCTTCTCGGGCCAGTCCACGGTGTCCAGGTCCTCGGCGAGGCGGTCGCCGTAGGCGGTGATGCGCATCATCCACTGGCGCAGGTTGCGCTTGAAGACGGGGTAGTTGCCGCGCTCGGAGCGGCCCTCGGCGGTGACCTCCTCGTTGGCGAGCACCGTGCCCAGGCCGGGGCACCAGTTGACGGGCGCGTTGGAGACGTAGGCCAGGCGGAAGGAGTCGATGACCTCGGCCTGCTCGGCGGCGCTCAGGTCGGCCCAGTCGCGGCCGCCGGGGACGGGGACCTGTCCGGAGGCGAGCTTGTCGCGCAGCTCGGACACCGGCCGGGCCGCGCCCTTGCCGCGCCCGTCGCGGCGCGGGGCCTCGGGGTCGAACCAGGAGTTGAAGACCTGCAGGAAGATCCACTGGGTCCAGCGCACGTAGTCGACGTCGATGGTGGCCAGGGAGCGGCGCGGGTCGTGGGACAGGCCCAGGCGGCGCAGCTGGCGGCGCATGTTGGCGATGTTGGCCTCGGTGGAGACGCGCGGGTGCTGCCCGGTGGCGACGGCGTACTGCTCGGCGGGCAGGCCGAAGGCGTCGTAGCCCATCGTGTACAGGACGTTCTTGCCCGTCATGCGGGTGAAGCGGGCCACGACGTCGGTGGCGATGTAGCCCAGCGGGTGCCCCACGTGCAGCCCCTTGCCCGACGGGTAGGGGAACATGTCGAGCAGGAAGAACTTCTCCTCAGCCGCATCCGGTCCCGCGAGAGCTCCGACGGGATTGTCGGCGTTGAACGTGCCCTCGGCCTCCCAGCGGTCCTGCCATGAGGTCTCAATGGTCTCGGCCAGGGCCGCCGTGTAGCGGAACGGCGTCGCGGTATCGCCCTGGGGGATCTTGTTCTCCGTCATCGAAGAAGCGCTCTCTTCCGTGGTGGTGTCCGTGATGGTGCCATGACAATGCCATGACAATGCCATGACAATGCCATGACAATGCCATGACAATGCCATGACAGTTCCATGGCGGTTCCATGGTGTACGGGATGCCGGCGGGCGCGCCGTCCCCGCGCGTCCGACGCGACGCTCGAGGAGGCGGGCACGCGCCTGCTGCGGCTCAGCCTATCGCTCGTCCGCGCGCTCGCCCCGCGCCGTCCGGGTGACGGGCAGGGGGAACGCCGCCGTGCTCGCCTCCCGGACCGGCCGGTCACGGCCTCGCGCGCAGGCGGGCGAAACAGGACGGGCGGGGCCGCTCGGTGACGGTCGACTGCACGGCCTCGCGCGCAGGCGGGCGGACGGCGACCGGTGCGACTCAGTCGAGGACGGGCGAGTCCATGCGCATCGGCACGAACCGGCCCCAGCCGTCCTCGCGCAGTCCGTCGCGCAGTCGGTTCATGGCCTCATCGAGGTCCTCCTCGCCGACCGCGCGCGCCGCGGACGGCGCGATATCGGTGGCCCGGTGCAGCGGGAGCACGTGAATGTGCAGGTGGGGCACATCCAGCCCGAGAACGACGAGGCCCGGGCGCACGGCGTCGAAGACCCGCACCTGGATGGCGGCGATGCGCTTGGCCACCACCGACAGGTGAGCGACGGTGGCATCATCGGCATCGATGTAGGACTCGTGGGCGATGCGCGGCACGACCAGGACGTGGCCGGGCGTCTGCGGCTCGATGGTGGCGAAGGCGACGCACACGTCGTCGGCCCAGACGAAGCGCCCGGGGATGTCGCCGTTGATGATCCTGGTGAAGACCGAGACCCCGGGGGTCGCGGGGCTCTTGGGAACTGTCATGGCACCACCCTAGGCCAGCACCCACAGGTGGCCGAGAGGCACGACGGCCTCGGCGCGCTCGCCGAGCGGCTCGCCGGCCGCACGAGCGGCGCGCACCGCAGTCGCCCCACGACGCCTCTCCCCCTGCGCGAAGGCCGCCATGGTACCGCGATCGGTCACGGTCACCGTGGTGTCCAGGCCGATTCCGGCCAGCGCGAGGCTGCGCAGAGTCCTGGGGCAGTCCTTGATGCGTCCCACGACGACGGTCCGCCCCACGGGGACGGTGTCGATGCTGCGGAGCTCGGGCCGGACGACCCGTCCGTCCGGAGTGGGGATCGGGTCGCCGTGAGGATCCCGCACGGGATGATCCAGGGCGTCGTCGAGCGCCTGGAGAAGACGCTCGGACACGGCGTGCTCAAGAATCTCGGCCTCGGCGTGGACCTCGTCCCAGGCCAGTCCCAGGCGTTCGACCAGGTAGGTCTCCAGGAGGCGGTGCCGACGCACCATGCCGGTGGCCAGGCGCTGCCCGTCGGGCGACAGCGTCACGGCCTTGTAGGGCTCGTGCTCGAGCAGTCCCGCCTCGACCAGCCGTCCCACGTTCTCCGACGCCGTGGAGGCGGCCACGTTCATCCGCCGCGCCAGACCGGTGATCGAAGCGCCCGGGCCTCCCCACTCCGAGGCGGCCCACACCGCCTTGAGATAGTCCTGGGTCACGGTGGAGCCCTCGGTCGGAGCACCCGCCTCGTCGATGGGGCTCACCGCAGCATCGCCACCCAGCCGTCCCAGAAGGCGATCAGGACGACGATGATGACGGCCAGGTACATGACTCCGGCGATCAACCAGCGCGCCTCGTGCAGACGCTCGGCCGCGGCCCTCGGCAGACCCAGGTGCCCGCGATGCGCGGCCTCGCCCCAGGTGAACGCCGCGATCGGGATGGTCACGGCCCAGATGAGCACGCAGAAGGGGCACAGCCTGCCGAAGACGGTGATCGAGACGCTCAGGAACCATGCGACGAAGCCGATGCCGCCGATGGTTCCGGCCGTCATGCCCCACCACACCCAGCGGGGCAGCCGCTGACCGGAGGCGAGCAGCACCCCGGCGAACAGGAGCACCGCGAAGGCGATCGCACCGACGAATGAGTTGGGCACGCCGAGCAGGTTGCCCTGCCACACGTCCAGGGAGGCCCCGCAGGAGACCAGCGGGTTGATGTCGCACGACAGGTTGGCCAACGGCTCCCTGATGAGTCTCAGCTCGCTGACCATGAGCTCCCAGGAGGCGGCGATGCCGGCAAGCGAGCCGATGATGAGCAGCCAGGCATAATGGCGCGAGGCCCCCGTGGCGGTGAGCCACGCGGGCCCCCCTCCCTCATCGGATGCCGCGGAGGCGGGGTCGTCGGCCTCGCCGGATCCGCCGGCGAGGTAGGCCTGGAGCTCATCCTCGCTCATGGCGTCGATCTCCGCCTCGGTGGGCACATGCGCCATCGATGCCTCCTCGTGGTCCGATCATGATCCGATCTCGTCTCAGCGATGCAGTTCAGTGGGACGGCGGCAGGCCTCATTGTGCACCATCGCCGCCCGGCGGCTCATCCCGTTCCGGCATCCGCCGCGGGCGCGGGCCTCCAGGCCCCCACGGTGACCGAGGCATCGGGGTGAAGCACCACCGCGCGCCAGGCCACCAGATCGCCGCCGGCATCGAAGGACAGCACGTGCAGGTAGGCGTCCTGCGTGACCCGCCCCAGGGAGGTCCCGCCCTTGCCCGCTCCGGAGACGAGCTGGGCGACCTCGAGCCTGGAGCCCCGCGTCGCGGTCATCCCCCATTCCTCGTGAACGTGGCCCGCGATCAGCAGAGGAGCGCAGCCGTCCTGGATGA
Source organism: Actinomyces gerencseriae DSM 6844 (assembly GCF_000429265.1). Lineage (GTDB taxonomy): Bacteria > Actinomycetota > Actinomycetes > Actinomycetales > Actinomycetaceae > Actinomyces > Actinomyces gerencseriae. The sequence continues at coordinate 190,312 of NZ_AUBN01000009.1, read as the reverse complement.
GCGGGGCGAAGGTGGCCGGCTGGTGGATGAGGACGACGTCCGCCCTGCGACCCTCGCTCGCGGCCTCGCAGGAGGTGGCGGCCAGGCGCGTCCCGATATCGGCGGCGCTCTCCTCACCGCGCTGGAAGGTCCCGCCGGGGGGACTGCGATCCGGATCGACATCGCCGAGGACTCGCAGTCCCCCGACCTGCTGGACGCCGCCGTCGGTCACCGTCCAGCCGAGCGCGCGCAGGCGCTCGGCCGTGGACGCCGAGTCGTGGTTCCCGATCGTGGCCACCCGGGCGACGCCGCCCGGTACCGCGTCCTCCAGGGCGTCGACGCAGACCTGCTCCGGCTCCGAGCCGGTCATGGTCAGATCGCCGTCATCCATGTGAACGGTGGCGCCCGTCAGCGTATCGAGCAGTCCGGCGAAGGCGATGACATCGAGATTGCAGTGCAGATCGGTCGTCATGACCGCCGTGACGGCGCCCCGGTCGCGGGCCGGCGGGGTGGTCGCGGCCGGTTGCGAGGAGGTGCCGGGCGCCGTGCTCGCGGAGGGCGCCCCGGTGGAGGAGGGGGAGGCGCGTCCGGCTGCCGCGGCGTCCGGGTCGGAGGCCGCGGCACTGGCGTCCCCGGTCGGGGCCGGGGACGGCTCGGCCGCGCCGTCGGCGGCCGTCACGTCCGTCCTCCCCCCACTGGCCTCCGAGGCCGCCCAGGCGGCCCGGAGGTTGGCGTGCGCGGCGGCGTAGAAGGCGGTGTTGTCGGCCAGGAAGGCACTGACCCGTCCGCCGTAGGCCTGCACGATATCGCCGATGCGCCCGGAGACGCGAGCCTGTTCCAGCGGAGTGCCGGCCAGGACCTCCAGGCGGTTGCCGGTGACCGTCTCCGAGCGCAGAGCCGGTACGAGCAGCGCCGCGACGGCGACCGCGCTGGTGACCGTCGTCAGTCCGGAGGCGGCCGGACGGGCGAGGGCCCGGCGCACGGTGTCGCGCAGCCGCCCTCCCGTGGCCAGGCGTCCGGCGGCCACCAGGCAGAGCGTGATCGACTCCATCAGCCCGGCCCGCCTCAGGGCGTCATCGAGGAGGGCCCGTCGGCCGCGCTCGATGGTGAGCTCGGGATGAGTGACCAGGGAGATGTAGGCGGCGCCGTCGGAGCTCAGCGCCTGGCCGAGCGCGGACTGCGAGACGGCGGCGGGATCGGCCTCGCCCGGGACCTCCTCCAGCACCACCCGCACGCCCAGGATCCCGGTCGGCGAGTCAATGGATATCTGCCCGAGCGGTCCCAGGTCCAGGCTGGCCGCGGAGTCGAGGGTGGTCGACCACCGGGCCCGGTGAGGACCGACGGGACTGGAGGCAGTGGCCGTGGCCGCGCCCACGCACAGGGAGACCAGCGATGTGACGGCGAGCAGTACCAGGGTGCGAGTGACCTTGCGGAAGCCGACGGTACGCCCCGTCCACCACCTCGAGCAGGCCGCCGAAGCCCGACGGGCCAGCGCCCGGACCCCATCGACCGCCCTCACCGATCGCCGCTCACGGGCCCGCCGGTCCTCGTCCGCTCCCCCTCGGCCCTCCACCACGACTCAGGCCCGACGGGACCCGGCGATCCGAGCCGCCAGCGACACGACGTAGTCGGCGGTGTCCTGCCAACCGGTGACGGCATGGCAGGGCACCCCCAGGGCCTTGACGGGGTAGTCATTGCCGTCGGTATCGAGCCGGTCCCCCACGAAGAGCATATCGCTCAGGGGAATGGCGGTCTGATCGGACAGCCTGGTCATCCCATAGGCCTTATCGACACCCTTGACCGTGATATCGACGCTCGTGGAACCGCCGGAGCGAACCTCGAACTCGGGAAGGCGGGCTGCGACGGCGTCGCGCAGCCGTCCCTTCTTCGCCCCCGTGGGGTCCCAGGCCCTCTTGGCGTCCAGGGGCGCCTCCTGGCCGAGCGCCGAGAAGGTGATCTGGGATCCGCGATTCTCGAGGATCGCGCCCCAGGTCCGCTCCTCCCACAGGCCCAGCCGACGAGCCTCGGCCTCGACGACCGCGAAGCCCCTGTCCACCTGCGCGGGGGTCAGGTCGTTGGCGTAGACGAGCCTCCAGTCCTCGTCCTCGGCATGACCCGCAGCACCCGCGGCGGCGCCCGGCGAAGCGTGGACGTAGTAGCGAGTGCCGCAGGTGGGCATGAGATGGAGGTGGGAGAGCTGGTCGCCGTTGGCGCCCAGGTGAGCCAGGACCTGGTCGTGGAACTGGCTGAACCGTCCACCGGAGATGACGCACACGGGCACGACGTCGAGCAGGGAGCGCAGAGCCGCGGCCATGGGGCCTGGGAGGACGGATTTGGAGGGGGCCAGGGTCTCGTCGAGGTCGAAGGCGACCAACCGGGGAACGATGTCCTCCGGTGCTGTGGACAGGGCGTCGGGAGCAGCGGTGCCGCAGGTGTCAGCCATGGCTGCATTGTGTCGCACGGGGGCGCGGGCGGGAACCCGATGCGGTCCGTGCGTGTCGGGACGCGCGGGCGCGACGTACCGGCCGGGTTTGGGCCCCGGGGCCGGGTGGCGCGCGCTCAGTCCTGAGCCCGCGAGGGAGCCTCGGGGTGACGCAGGTGCTCACGGGCAGCGGCGCGCGCCTCGGCACGGGCGTCCCTGTCCTCACGGCGCCCACGCACGACGAGGGCGGTGACCGAGACGGCGAGGCCGCCCCAGATGATGATGATGGCGACGAGCATGAGGGTGATCGCGGGACCGGTCATCTCACTTCACCCCCTCGCGGGCGTCCAGGTCGAGCGGGGTGAAACGGTCCACGGGCGTCCTCCAGGGGATCACGGTCAGCACGACGGTCGCCACCGCCCCCGCGAAGAGCATGCCCCAGCCGAACACCGCCTCGAAACTCGGGGAGTAGCCGTAACCGTCCCGCCCGTAGGACCACGCGGTCTGGACGAACATGTATCCGAGGAGCGCGGGCACGACGACCGCGATCAGCAGCCGCCACCAGGCCCCCACCACACGGGTCTCGGACACGGCGTTGAGGTGGCGCTGGAGGACCTTGAAGCGGCGCAGGACCAGCCCCAGGCCGACGCACATGATGATCGCGGAACCCACAACGCCGATGTTGTTGATGTAGGCGTCCACGACGTCGAGGTCGTACAGCCCCGAGGCGGTGCCGAACAGCACGAAGGACAGGACGGCGCTGGGCAGTCCGCAGGCGAGCGTGGCGGTGACGTTGGACCAGCCGAACTTCTCCGCGACCGCGGGCGCGACGACCTGGATGATGGAGATGAAGGAGGTCAGGCCCGCCAGCGTGAAGGACGCGAAGAAGAGGAACCCGAAGACCGGCCCGCCCGGCATCTGGGAGATGATGGTCGGAAAGGTCACGAAGGCGAGGGCCGGGCCCGAGATGTCCTCGAGCTCGCCGACCGGGACGTTCTGGACGTGCGCCATGAAGCCGAGAGTCGCGAACACCCCGATGCCGGCGAGCAGCTCGAAGGATGAGTTGGCGAAGGCGGCCGTCAGCCCCGTGCCCACGAGGTTGGAGCGGCGCTTGAGATAGGAGGCGTAGGTCAGCATGATGCCGAAGCCGATGGACAGCGAGAAGAAGATCTGACCGAACGCGGCCATCCAGACCCGGTAGTCGCCCAGCTTGCCCCAGTCGGGGGTGAACAGGGTGTTGAGGCCGTCGGTGGCGCCGGGCAGGAGCATGGCGCGCACGACGAGCATCAGGAACATGACGACCAGGACGGGCAGGAAGATCCGATTGGCGCGCTCGACCCCCCTGGACACGCCGCGCGCCACGACGTACAGCCCGTAGGCCCACACGAGGACCAGCGGAACGACGACGCCGGCGATCGGCCTGGCCGAGTAGGCCGGGACGCCGGCCTCGGAGATCGTGCCCAGGCCGATGTACTCGTTGAAGAAGCCCGCGGCGTCCTCGCCCCAGGCGATGGTGAGCGAGAAGATCGTGTAGCGCAGCGCCCAGGCGACGATGACGACGTAGTAGGTCATGATGACGAAGCAGATGACGACATGCCACCACCCCAGCCACTCGAACCTGGCGGACACGCGTCGGAAGACCGCCGGCGAGGAGCCCCGGTAACGATGCCCCAGGGCGTAGTCGAGCAGGAGGACGGGGACGCCCACGGCCAGGAGGGCGATGATGTAGGGGATCATGAAGGCGCCGCCTCCGTTGGAGTAGGCGACGCCGGGGAAGCGCCAGATGTTGCCCAGCCCGATGGCCGAGCCGATGGCGGCCATGAGGAAACCGAGCTGGCCGCTCCACTGCTCGCGCGCGGGCACGGGTGTGGTGGGTGTGGAGGACATGGGTGAAGCCCCTGTGCGTGATGGATGGTCGTCGTGGGACGGCGTCGTGAAGACGGCGTCGTCGACCTGCGAGGCGAACGCAGGGACGGTGGAACCAGTGCACGGTAACTCTGCTCACTGAATGAGCACACAGCGTTTCATATTCCGGGACCTCGATGCCGTGCCGCACGACGCGCCACATGACGTATCCTGCACGTCCCGACTCCCGCTCCCGTCTCGCCCCCTCGCACGAAGGACGCCCATGGCCACTGCCCACATCGCCGCCGAGCCCGGAGAATTCGCCCCCGCCGTTCTCATGCCCGGCGATCCCAAGCGCGCCCGGCGCATGGCCGAGACCCTTCTGACCGGGCCCCGGCTGGTCACCGACGTGCGCGGGATGCTCGGCTTCACCGGTACCGTCGAGGGCCGGCCGTTGAGCGTCATGGGCTCGGGCATGGGCCAGCCGTCCCTGGCCATCTACGCCACCGAGCTGTTCGCCCACTACGGCGTCGAGCGCATCATCCGCGTGGGGACGGCGGGGGGCATCAGTGATCGGGTCGCAGTGGGCGACGTCGTCATCGCCACCGGCGCGCACACCGACTCCGCCATGAACCAGTTGCGCATCCCGGGCGTCAACTTCTCCGCCGTCGCGGACTTCCACCTGGCCATGGCGGCCCACGCGGAGGCGGTCGCCTCCGGCATCGTCGAGCGCACCCGCACCGGCACGATCATATCCCGCGACCACTTCTACCTCACCCCCGAGGGCCAGACCGAGCGCCTGGCGGCCTACGGGACGCTGTGCGTGGAGATGGAGTCCGCCGTCCTGTACGCCGTGGCGGCCGAGTACGACCGGCGAGCCCTGGCGGTGCTCACCGTCTCGGACCACCTGCTCGACCATCGCCACGACATGAGCGCTCGGGAGCGGGAGACCCGATTCCACGACGCCGTGCGCCTGGCCGTCGCGGCCGCACTGAGCTGATAACCGAGCCGGGACGGGGCCGACCACCGGGTTCCCCCGCGAGCTCCGCGAACGGGACCGGGCCCCGACCCCGCGGGAGCGGGCGGCCGCCCGGGACGGCGAGCGACCGACCCCGCAGCTCGCATCCTCGCCCTCGTGAGAGCAACCGGGAGGCCGTCCCGGCCCCGCCACGACGTCGATCTACTCGACCCGGGAGGCCTGCCAGGCGGCGCCGACGATGCCGGCGGTGTTGAACAGGGCGGCGGGTACGATGGGGGCGCGGAGCTCGAGCAGGGGCAGGAACTTCTCGTGCTTCTTCGACACTCCCCCGCCGACGACGAACAGATCCGGGGAGAAGAGCATCTCGACGTGGGAGTAGTAGCGCTGCAACCGCTTGGCCCACTTCTTCCACGACAGGTCCTGGAGCGTCTTCTGCCCCGAGGACGCGCGGGTCTCGGCGTCATGGCCGTCGATCTCCAGGTGGCCGAGCTCGGTGTTGGGCACGAGCGTGCCGTCCACGACGACGGCCGAGCCGATGCCGGTGCCCAGCGTGGTGACGATGATGGTGCCGCGCACGCCCTTGGCGGCGCCGTAGGCGACTTCGGCCAGGCCCGCGGCGTCGGCGTCATTGAGCGCGTACGAGCGCCGTCCCAGGACGCGCGTCATGAGCTCGTTGACATCGATGCCCTCCCAGGACTTGTCGAGATTGGCCATGAATCGAACGGTCCCGTGCACGATCGGAGCCGGGAAGGTGACTCCGACGGGCGCATCGGGGTCGACGCCCAACTCCTCGATGATCTGCCGGCACACCTCGGCGACGGCCTCGGGCGTGGAGGGTTGAGGCGTGTCGATGCGAACGCGGTCGCCCGCGAACTCACCGGTCTCCAGGTCGACGAGGGCGCCCTTGACCCCCGACCCGCCGATGTCGATCCCGCACGCCACCCGGTTTCCCCGACTCGTCTGGCTGGTTTGGCTCATCGCTATCTCCCGAGAGTCTTCTGATCGGTACGGACCGAGAATAGTCGAAGATCCGAGGAGGGGCGGCGAATCCGGGGGATCATCGGGGAGACCGGGGCCCGGGCCGCCCGGCGCGCTCCGGTGCTCCGCGGCCGCGCGACCCGAGAGCGGTGCACCGGGGAGGCGAGCCGTGCCCGCCAGCAGGGCGAGCCCCGCCGAGTCGTGGTCCGGACGAGGCGCCCCGGTACGACGGGCCGCGGCCGTCGCTCAGGACATCTCGACAACGAGCTTGCCGTGCACGTGACCGCCACGCAGTTCGGTATAGGCCGCGCGCACGGAGGCGGCATCGAAGGGGCGGACGCGAGCGATGGTCACCGTCACAACGCCATCGGCCACGAGGTCGGCCGCTCGACGCAGGTCCCCGGGACGGGCATCGCGCGAGCCGGTGACCCGGACCCCCTTGGCCACGGACGGCGGAGCGGGCACGATGGTCGCGATGGCATCGGGGGCCAGGCCGAGCGCCAGCGCGAGATCGACGTACTCCGGACCGCGGCAGTCGAGCAGCTTGCTCACCGGCGACGGCGCCGCCGCGCGGACTCGGGCCTCCATGCCCTCCCCGTAGGCCACCGCGACGGCGCCCAGGGAGCGAATGCGGTCGAGGCTGCCCTCACCGGCGATGCCGATGACGGCGGCGCCCCGCTGGACGGCGAGCTGCACCGCCATCGCGCCGACTCCGCCCGAGGCCGCACTGACCACGAGCACGTCGCCGCGGGTGACGTCGAGTGCGCGCAGCGCACCGGTCGCCGCCTCAACGGCGACTCCGAGAGAGGCCGCCCGAATGAAGTCGAGAGCGTCGGGCTTGCGCACGACTGCATCCGCCGCGACCACGAGCCCGTCAGCCAGTGCGCCCGCGTCCATCCCGCGGCCCGGGGCGGAGCGCGCGGTCCCCAGGACCGCGTCCCCTACGGCGACGGAGGCGACCCCCTCGCCGACGGCGTCGACGACTCCCGCATAGTCCCGCCCCACGCCCCGCGGCAGCGCCGAGGCATCGTCTCCCATCATGCCGGAGAAGATCTTCCAGTCCACGGGGTTGAGGCCCGCCGCCTTGACGGCGATGCGGACCTCACCGGCTCCCGGCACCGGCTCCGGGACCTCGACCATCTCAAGGACCTCGGGACCGCCGTAGCTCCGATACTCGATCGCTCGCACCCTCGACACACCCTCACTCCTATCGCTTCTCATCGCCGTCGCCCGACGCGTCTTCCGGACCACCGACCATCTACTATGATTCTCATACGATACACCGCTTATAGAAACGGAGCGTCATGATTGCCGTACCTGATTCGCCGCGGTTGCGAACGGTCCTGGCCCTGCGCCGGCTCAACAGCGTCCTGTCCATGACCAATCGCGCCGTCGGCGCAGTCCTCGGCATCAAGGACGCGGACCTCACCGTCCTCGATGTGCTCCATCGGGAGGGGCCGCTCACTCCCACCGAGCTCGCTCGCCGCACCCGCACCCATCTGGCCACGATGACGGGGGTTCTCAGGCGGTTGGAGAGAGGAGGATGGGTCGAGCGCAGGCCCGATGCGGCGGACCGGCGCTCGGTGCGCATCCACACCGCGGGGGTGAGCCGCCTGACCGACGTCTACGCGCGAACCGATGAGGAGCTGGTCGGCCTCATCTCGGACTGGTCCGACGAGCAGGTGTCGATGCTCGTCGGCTTCCTCGATGCCGCGAGCGATGTCGCGAGCCGCCTGGCGGACGATCTGACGACCCGGGCATCCGCCCGACCGCGGCCCTGACGCGGGTCACCGCATCCCGTCCCAGCGGCATTCGGTGCCTCAGGCCGTGCCGTGGGCGCTCATCGCCCCGATCGACCGCCTCTTGACCCACAGGTACAGCCCGAGAACCGTGCCCGCGAACAGCAGGGTTCCGATGATCTCGGAGGCGGTCGTGAACCCGGGCCCGACGACGGCGAGGGGCTCGTCCTCCCCCGTGGCCGCGACGATGCCCGCCAGAACCACGCCGAACAGGCTCTCGCCCACGATCAGCCCGGTCGCGGCAAGAGTGCTCAGCCGCTTGGTGCCCTCCGGATCGGCGGTTCCCTCCGCCCACCGGTCGTAGATCAGGCCCGCCAACGCCCCGACGGGAATGATGAGCGTCAGGCTCATCGGAAGGTACATCCCCATGCCCACCGCCAGCGGCGGCAGGCGCCTCCCGCCCCCCGTCGCCCGGCCGAGCAGTTCGTCGACGACGACCACGGCCACGCCGATCGCGATACCCAGGCCCAGAAGTCCCCAGTCCAGATCACCGCCGAACACGCCCTTGGCCAGGGAGGACAGCAGAGCCGCCTGGGGCGCGGCCAGGGCGTTACTGGTGGCCCCGGGCGCACCGGCGAAGCCGAAGCTGGTATTGAGCAGCTGCAGCACCGGCGGAATGATCAGCGAGCCGAAGACGACCCCGATGACAAGTGCGACCTGCTGCTTCCACGGGGTGGCCTCGACGAGCTGACCGGTCTTGAGATCCTGCAGGTTGTCATTGGAGATGGTGGCCACTCCGAACACGACCGCGGCGGTGAACAGGGTGTAGGCGATCAGCGCATCGCCCTGCCCCGGCGTCTGGGCTCCGTGAACCACCTTGATGAGCAGGGCGGCAGTGATGGCGATAAGGATGCCGACCCCGGAGATGGGACTGTTGGAGGCGCCGATCAGGCCCGCCATGTAACCGCACACGCCCGCGACGGCCAGGCCGATCAGCAGCACGAAGAGAATACTGACCACCACCATGCCGGCCGCGTGGTGAGCGATGGGCGTGTTCCGCACGAAGAGCCACAAGAGGAGTCCGATGGGCAGCATCGAGGCCAGCGTCACCCCGACGACCACGCGCACGGACAGGTCGCGTTCGACGACGGGGACCTCCGCCCCACTCTCACGGGCGCGGGTGGAGGCCAAGGCCTCCTTGATGCCCCGACCGATGGGCAGGGCGATCTTGACGAGTGTCCAGACGGCCGCGATCGCCATGGCCCCGGCTCCGACGAAGCGCACGTCGGAGCTGAAGATCGTCGACACGGCCTCGCCGAGGTCGTCACCGGCGGGAATCCGGCCGGCTGTCCGCAACGGCAGCATGACGCCGAAGGAGATGACCAGTCCGACGATCATGGCGATGCCGACTGTGATGCCGACGAGGTGGCCCACGCCGATCAGGGCCAGAGACAGGCCGGCGCTGACCATGCTGCCACCGGAACCGACGCGGAAGGCCCGCTCGATGTTGCCGGCCACAACCTTCATCGCCGCCAGCAGGGAGAACCCGGCCGACAGCAGGCTGCCCACGATGATGACCATCAGACCGCGCCTGTTCTCCTGCGCGCCCTCGGCACTGTCTCCGACGCGCAGCACCTCCGCCGCGGCCACGCCTTCCGGGAAGGGCAGATCGGATCCGGTGACGAGAGCCCGGCGCAGAGGGATGGAGTACATGACGCCCAGCACGCCGCCCAGCGCTGTCACAAGCGCGGTCTGCCAGTAGGGGAAGCCGGTCCACCAGCCGATCATGACCAGGCCGGGCAGCACGAAGATGATGGCGGACAGGGTGCCCGCCGCCGAGGCGATGGTCTGAACGATGTTGTTCTCCACCACGGAATGGTCCCGGAAGTTGCGCAGGATCGCCATGGAGATGACCGCGGCCGGGATCGAGGTGGCGAAGGTGAGGCCGACCTTCAATCCCAGATAGACGTTGGCGGCGGTGAACACCAGGGTGATGAGGCCACCGATGACGACGCCCCGTATCGTGAGTTCACGGACACCCGGTGCGGTGGGAGCGGTGCTGCCGGACATGGTTCTCCTCTACGCGGGAATAACGGCATGTGCATCTCGTGCACCTGAGGAACGGGCTCGCCGCTATCCTCTCAACCAATGCGGAGCCAGGGGGATTCGAGCCCCCGACCTCTTCCATGCCATGGAAGCGCGCTACCAACTGCGCCATGACCCCGCGGATCCCTCGACTCGATGACCGTCGAGCGTGAACCGTGGAGCTAGAAGGAATCGAACCCCCGTCTCTTCCACGAAGTGGAAGCGCGCTACCAACTGCGCCATAGCCCCATGAACAGGCATCCGTACCGCACGATCAATGCCGCAGTGCGAATCGTGGAGCTAGGGGGATTCGAACCCCCGACCTCTTCCATGCCATGGAAGCGCGCTACCAACTGCGCCATAGCCCCGTCACCGGGCGCCGCCCGGCGGGCGACGCGGATAACTGTATGGACTTCACACCCCTACGGGCAAATCCATGCCGCGTGTGGTACCTCACCTACTGGTGCCATCGCCCGCCCCGCCCGCGTACCGGTTCAGGACAGGAACCCGCCGAGCGCCGCACTCGCGGCGGGGGCCGCCCAGCCCTCACCACGGTTCCAGTGCACGATCCTCCAGCCCGGGGATCGTTCCGCGCTGCTCAGCACCGCGTAATGGCAGTTGTCCAGACCGCGCAGTCCGAACCACGCGGAGGGATCGAGGTCCAGAAGACGAGTGACGCCCAGGGTGATGGCCGCTCCGTGCGCGACGACGACGACGGTGGCCTCGCCCGCCTCCGCGGCTATGTCCTCCATCGCAACGCCGACCCGGGTGGCGGTGTCGCCGCGCGTCTCGACCCCGACTCCCTCGGGATCCCCCCCGGCCCGCCACACCGCGAACTGATCGGGCCACGTCCTCTCGATCCGGAGGCGCTCCAGTCCCTCCCACATGCCGAAGGACCGCTCCATGAGGGCGTCGTCGACACGCACGTCCACACCGACTGCGGCGGACAGCACGTCGGCGGTCTGCCGGGCGCGGCCGAGAGGCGATGACACGATCGCGGTCGGCTCCATGGCCGCGATGGCCGGCGCCACCGCCGAGGCCTGAGCGAGCCCGGCATCGTTGAGCGGGATATCGACTCGTCCCTGGATCCTGCCCGCCACGTTGTAATCGGTCAGACCGTGCCGCCACAAGACCAGTCGCGTCATGAGAAACAGGCCCTCCTCAACTCGCGACATCGGCCGGAGCCGGCACATCCTCGGGCAGCTCGATGACAGGGCAGTCCTTCCACAGACGCTCCAAGGCGTAGTACTCGCGATCCTCGGACTGCTGGACGTGAACGACGATGTCGGAGTAGTCGATGAGCACCCAACGGGAGTCCTCGAAGCCCTCCCGCGACCTGCGCCTGGTTCCGGCCTTGAGCATGGCCTCATCGATCGCATCGACGATCGCTCGCACCTGACGGTCGTTATCACCCGAGAGGATGAGGAAGACGTCGGTCAGGGCGAGCCGCTCGGAGACGTCGATCGCCATGATGCCCTCCGCCTTCTTCTCTGCGGCGGCGCGGGCGGCGACACGGGTCAGGGCGACGGCGTGATCAGTGGCGGGCACGGGACTCCTTGGGAGTAGGCGATGGACTCCGCATCAGCCTATCAATGAGGTCCAGGTGGGAACGGAGCCAAGAGCGCTCGCGGAGCTGTCGCTCCCGCGGTTGAGGAAGAACCACACCACGGTGAGGATCACGAGCGCGACGACGACGACGATCAGCACGATGAGCAGTATCTTGCCCATCCTCGACGTCTTCGGCGGCTCGGAGACCGGGCTCATCGGAGATGACGTCGGAGCAGGTGCGCTCCATCCCGCGCCCGAGTCGGCGGGCGCCGTCGCAGTCGGCTCGGGGAACTGCGGCTCGGGGGGCTGCGGCTCGCGAACCGCGGCCTCGGGCATCGGCTCGTAGGGGGTGAAGGGCGGCGCGGATGCGGGCTCCTCGGCAACCGGCGCCTCGGGCTCATCGGACGGCGCATCGGGCCGAGCGGCCTCGGGCCGCAGGATGCGCCACTGCGGGTTGTCGATGCCGTCGAACTCCTCATCGACAGGACGGACGTCGCTGAGCTCACCGGTATTGGTGTCGACCGTGCGCACGCCCTGAGCAGCGTTGGGAATCCTCACGGTGGGGCGACGGGGCGGTCCACCGGCGGCCTGCGAGTCCCATTCGGGCAGCCCCTCGACTTCCGCGGATCCACCCGGTGCGTACCCCTCGTACCCGTCAGCACCCGAGGAGGTCGGGGCCGCCGCGCCCGGTGCGTACCCCTCGTACCCGTCAGCACCGGAGGGGGCGAGCTCGCCGGGCCCCGTCTCGGCGCCGGGCGCCGGGGTATCGCGATTGAAGAGAGAGCGCCGCTCCGGCATGCCGGCCGGCTCATCCGTTGCCGGAGCCAATGGAAGGGGCGACAGCGCCGACGCATCGACAGCGTTCATGACCCCGGTCGGCTGGGCGGAGATGTCTTCGATGTCGTCATCGGACAGCGAGGTGTTGGCAACCTGCGGCACCGGCTCGGCGAAGGGCTCCGCGGAGGCCTCCGGCCCGGATACGACCCCGGCCCCCGACGACGCGAAAGACGCGGCCGCACCCGGAGCATTCGAGTCCCCGCCCTGTCCGATCACGGGCCCTGGAGCGCTCCCGGGGACCGGTGGCGCTGCCATCGGCGTCGGGGGCTCGGACGCACGCGAGTACGTCTGCCACGAGCCCGACTCATCTCCACCCGTTCCGTCCGTGCGATGCGCCGGCGCCGCGACGGGGCTCATCGAGTCATCCCCCGTGGACGGGACTCCGGGGAAGGCCGTTGCGCCGGCGCCTCTCGTCCCGGCCTCGTCATCATGCGCGGACGATGTCCATGCTTCGGCCTCGGAGGTCCTGCTCGCCGGGGGGTGCTCGGGGATCTGCAGAACACGCGCCGCCCCCGCCTCATCGAACGAGGAGGCGGGGACCGTGGACTCCCCCGGCGCGTACTGCCCCTGCAACGACGCATCGGGCAGGCTCTCGCCGCGGGACGCGGTGCCGAACGCGGTGGGCTCATTATCGGCCTGCGCCGCCCGTCCCTCATGGGACGCGGCGTGGCTCCCCGTGGCCTCCAGGCTGGGGGTCTCGATCTCGGGCTGCTCGGCCAGCGGATCCTGCAACGCCCTGGCCTGCTCGGGGGTGATCTCCCCCGCGGCGACGGCCGCACGCAGCGCCGCGGCCTCCTGGCGCAGGCGCTTGAGCTCCCGTCGCGTCAGAAGAGGCTGCTGTCCGGTCAGGATGGCCTCGCGCTCGGCAGCGCGTTCGGCCTGCCGCATCGCCCGACGGCTGCGGCGAGTGCCGGCGTCGTCATCTGCGGCGTCGGACTGGCTCTGGTTGACGTCGGTGGGATCACTCACCGTCGTTCTCCTTCCTCAGGGACTGCTCCCGTGCGACGCGAGCGGTCATCGACGTCGTCGATGCCGAACGCTCAACCGTACGGTAAAGACCGTACTTGCGGATGTACTGGACGACGCCGTCGGGTACGAGATACCAGACGGGAATGCCATGGGCGACCCGACTGCGGCAGTCCGTGGACGAGATCGTCATCGCGGGTACTTCCACGAGAGACACAGTATCCTCGGGCAGCCCGGTATCCGTGAGGACATGCCCGGGACGGGTGACTCCGACCAGGTGAGCCAGGTCGAAGATCTTCTCATTGTCCTTCCACGTCAGGATCTGCGCCAAGGCATCTGCTCCGGTGATGAAATAGAGTTCGGCACCGGGGTACTCGGCGATAACGTCGTGGAGCGTGTCGATCGTGTACGTCGTGCCACCGCGATCAATATCCACTCTGGAAACGGTGAAATGCGGATTCGGGGCGGTGGCGATGACCGTCATGAGGTAACGGTGCTCCGCCGGGGTGACACGACGATTCCTCTTGAAGGGCTGATTCCAGGTCGGCATGAAGACGACCTCATCGAGCCCGAAGGCGTACTGAACCTCGGAGGCCGCGACGAGGTGCCCGTGATGAATCGGGTCGAAGGTTCCGCCCATGATGCCGATGCGCAGCTGGCGCGAGACGTCACTCATCGGCGCCGTCCCCCTGTCGCTCTTCGGCACTGCTGCTCCTTCGGTCGCTGCGAGCCGTGTGCACGCAGACGCGTCCATACTGCCATGGACGAGGCGCGGCGTGGCTCGTGCCACGCCCGCCGCGCACGCAAGCGTGATCGGTGTCGCCCCGTCCGATCCGCACCCGCCCCGGTCCCCTCCCCCGCACGATCTCGGGACGCCGCGCGAAGGAGACTCGCGGGTCTCCACGGCCAGATCATCGGCCGCGACGGCGGCACGGTCACGGCCGAGGCCATCGCGGGATCTCGCCTCTAGCCGATCCCGGCGGCCTGAACGGCCCCGCGACGGTCACGACCGGGGCCGTCAGTCCGGACGTACATGCCCGTTCCCCTGAACGATCCACTGAGTCGTCGTGAGGGCGGCCAGCCCCATGGGGCCACGGGCATGGAGCTTCTGGGTGGAAATACCGAGCTCGGCGCCCAGGCCCAGCTGACCGCCGTCGGTGAATCGGGTCGAGGCGTTGACCATGACGACGGCCGAGTCGACCGCCCCGGTGAAGCGATTCATGGCGGCGATGTCCCGGGTGAGAATCGCCTCGGTGTGCCCTGTGGACCATTGCGAGATGTGAGCGACAGCCTCCTCCAGGTCGGCGACGACGCGCACGGCCAGGTCGGGGCTGCCGTACTCGGTCGCCCAGTCCTCATCGGTGGCGGGCATCAGCGAACGCCCGCGCCCGGCCCGCGCGGCCGGCTCCCGCAGCGCCGCCTCGGCGGCCTCGTCCGCGTGAAGGACGACGTCCCTGTCCCACAGAGCCGCGGCCACGGCCGGTAGAAGACGGTCGGCGATGTCGCGGTGCACCAGAAGCGTCTCAGCGGCGTTGCACACGCCCACGCGCTGAGTCTTGGCGTTGACGATGAGGGGGACCGCGGACTCGAGATCGGCACTGGCATCGACGTAGACGTGGCAGTTGCCCGAGCCGGTCTCGATGACGGGCACCGAGGACTGCTCCACGACCGCCCTGATGAGTCCGGCTCCACCGCGCGGGACGAGCACGTCGATGAGGCCGCGGGCCCGCATGAGTTCCGTGGCCCCCTGCCTTCCCGCGGTATCGATGGTCGTCACCAGGTCGGCGGGCAGGCCGGCGGATTCCAGAGCGCCGCGCAGGACGCCCACGATGGTCGCGTTGGACCGCTCGGCGGCACTGCCACCGCGCAGCACGACGGCATTGCCGGATTTCAGGGTCAGGGCGGCCACGTCGACGGTGACGTTGGGACGGGCCTCGTAGATCATGCCGACCACGCCCACGGGAACCCGTACGCGGCGCACCCGCAACCCGTTGGGGAGGGTCCGCCCGTCGATGATCTCGCCGACCGGGTCGGGCAGGCCCGCGATCTCGCGCAGGGAATCGGCGATGGCTCCGATTCTTCGGCGCGTCAGGGTCAAGCGATCGATGAGTCCGTCGGCCATGCCCGACGTGCGAGCGCGGTCCGCATCGGCCGCGTTCGCCACCAGGATCTCCCGCGCGGATCCGACAAGATGATCGGCCATGGCGTGCAGCCCGGCATCCTTGACCTCACGGCGCGCTCCGACCACGGAGCGCTGGGCACTGCGAGCGGCTCGGGCCGTGCGCGCGACCAGGTCGGTCGCATCCTGCTGGTAGGTGCTGCTGGAGGTGGCGCTCATTGCAGCACCATACGTGCGCAATCGGCATCATGGGAACCTTTCCCCATGATTGCGAGCACGATGGGCGGGATTCGCGGCGTCGTATTGATGACGACCGTATTCGTCGGGTACCGCGATCTAGAAGGACGCGGTATGATGCTTCGCGCGAGGGCGCTCGGCTGTTCCGCCCATGGCTTGAGCAACCGCATCGCTCGCCGTGGGTCGACACCACCACCACCCGCAGTTGAGCGCCCTCGCCCCTGCTTGGGTGACTGGTGCGCCCGCCGATGCATTCGCCATAGGATTCCCCCAATCGGGGAGCGAGCGGGAGGAACAGGTATCGCCCATGAGAGTCACGCACCTGGAGGCGAGCAACTGGCGGAACTTCAAGAACGTGGAGTTCGACGTCGGCGAGCGCCTGTTCGTCGTGGGCCCGAACGCGGCGGGCAAGTCCAACCTCCTCGACATCTTCCGCTTCCTGGCCGACATCGCCGGGCGGGGAGGCGGACTCGCCTCCGCCATCGACCGTCGAGGAGGTCTGAAGAAGGTCCGCAGTCTGTTCTCGCGGAACAATGCCGGAGGGCGCCTCGTCATCGACGTGACACTGCGGGATGGCGACGACTCATGGCGGTACAGGCTCTCCGTCAAGGGCGAGGGGAAGGGCCGAAACCGTCCCGTCGTCCACGAGGAGCTGGTCATGAGGAACGGCACGGAGCTGCTCAGGCGCCCCGATGACCGGGATCTGATGGATGAGGCCCTTCTGACCCAGACGCACCTCGAGCAGATCGCGTCCAATCAGAGGTTCCGCTCCGTCGCCGACTACTTCGATCGAGTCCAGTACTTCCACCTCGTCCCTCAGATCATCCGCGACCCCTCGCGCGCCGTCACCGCCGGAGACGACCCCTTCGGGAGCGATTTCATCGCCCAGATGAACGCGACCGCGCCCCGAACTCGTGATGCCTGGCTCAGGCGCATGCAGCAGGCCCTGCGCGCGGCGGTGCCCGGATTCGAGTCCCTGACCATTGAGACGGACGCCGCCGGCAGACCGCACCTGGTCGCCGGCTACAAGAACTGGCGGTCCACCCCTTCGAGACAGAACGAGGTCGACTTCTCCGACGGCACTCTGCGGCTCATCGGCCTGCTGTGGGCCATCATCAGGACACCGGCGAACCCGGGGATCCTGCTGCTGGAGGAGCCCGAGCTCTCCCTCAACAACGCGATCGTGAAGATCCTGCCCTCGGTGCTCGCGCAGGCGCGGCGCTCCTCGGATCTCCAGATCATCCTGTCGACCCACGCCCCCGAGATCCTCGACGACGAGGGGATCAGCCCGAATGAGATACTCGTCCTGCGGGTGACGGATGACGGCTCGCGCGCGGATCTTCTCTCCTCGTTGCCAGAAGCGGTGGACGACCTCGGTCTGGAGCTGGCCGTCTCGGATGTCGTCGACGGCCTCATCGCCCCTGACGATCTCACAGGTCTGCTTCGGGCCGCGAGGAGTCATCGGTGACGGACGATCCTTACGTCTCGGTCGCCGTGGAGGGGGAGTCGGACACGGGGATGGCCCGGGCCCTGCTCGAAAGCGCCGGCCTCGCGCTTTCGCGCCCCTGCCTCGTCAAGCGGGGAGTCGCCAACCTCGACAGTCTTCTGCCCAGACTCTCCCGAACGAAGATCCATAACCCTTGGATTGTGTTCAGGGATTCTGATAACCAGTGTCCGGTTGAACTCCGCATGGCCCTTATCGGTTCGCGTCCGCACGACGGCGGATTCGAACTGCGTTTCGCGTGCTCGATGACGGAAGCCTGGCTGCTGGCGGACGCCGAGAACTTCTCCGATCACTTCAAGGTGCCCGCGCAAAAGGTCCCCCGAGCCCCGGACCAACTGCGTCACGCCAAACGGGAGCTGCTCCACCTGTGCCGGTCATCCCGTTCACGTCGAATACGTGACGACATGACTCGCGCCGACGGTGCGCCTGGACCGCTCTATGTGATCCGTCTCAACGAGTTCGCCCTCAAACGCTGGGACGTTGTCAAAGCACAGGAACGCAGTCCGAGTCTTCGCCGCACGATCGCAAGGCTGACGTCGATGCGCACCCAGCTCCTCGTTGTCCGAGCAGGGGCTTGACTCCGACGAGAACCTGAGGAGGTCGCAGAGGAGGCAGCGCCGGCCTCAGGCGCCCGCGGTGCGCGGCAGCTCGGCCAGGTCGTCCCGATGGATCACGGGGGCGACGTGGTCGAGCGCATCGGCGGTCCCCTCCTTGCGCGCCTGCAGGACCTCGTCGAGCTCGGCGGAGGCGTAGCGGCAGATGCCCCGGGCCACGACGCCCGCCGGCCCCACGACCTCCACGACGGCCCCGGACTCGAACTCCCCATTGACACCGGTCACACCCGGTAGGAGAAGAGACTTCTTGCCGACGGTGATCGCCCGCTGCGCGCCGGCATCGACCACGACGCGGCCCTCGGGAATGGAAGCATGCGCCATCCACAGCCGCCGGCTGGGACGATGCGGTCCCGTCGGCGCGAGCCAGGTGCCCAGATCGACGGGCAGCTCCGACCGTTCCAGGAGACGCGGGGCGTCGTCGGCCGCGGCGATGATCGTGGCGATCCCGGAGGCGCAGGCGATCGTCGCCGCCTGGATCTTCGTGCGCATCCCGCCCGTGCCGAGCGAGCCGCCCCGGCCGGTGACATCGACTGCGCCGAGCTGCTCCGGCGTCTCGACGTAGCGCACGGGACCGGCCCCGGGCGTGCCCGGCCTGGCGGTCCACAGGCCGTCGACGTCGGTGAGCAGCACGAGCGCATCGGCGGTGACCAGATGGGCCACGAGCGCGGCCAGGCGATCGTTGTCCCCGAGGTTGAACTCGGCGGTCGCCACGGCGTCGTTCTCGTTGACGATGGGCACCGCCCCCATCGACAGCAGGGCGTCGAAGGTGGCGCGCACAGTCCGGTAGTGGCTGCGCACGGCGACGTCCTGAGCGGTGAGCAGCACCTGAGCGGTCACCACGCCGTAGGCGCTCATCGCGGTCTGCCACCGGGACACGAGGCGCCCCTGCCCCACGGAGGCCGCCGCCTGCAGCAGGCGCAGCTCGCCGGGGCGCTCGACCATTCCCAGGGGGACCAGTCCCGCGGCCACCGCCCCGGACGACACCAGGACCACGTCGTGGCCGCGACGTCGCATCCCGGCGACCAGGCCCGCGATGATGTCGATGCGGTTGAGGTCGAGGCCCCCGTCGGAGCGAGTGAGGGAGGACGAGCCGACCTTGAGCACGACACGCGCCCCATCGTCCAGGCGCGTCGGCCGGGAACCCGTCGTCCTCATGCCCCGTCCTCGTCCGACCAGCCGGCCGCATCCGTCCAGATGCCCTCGGCGGCCTCGTCGCGCAGCTCCTGACGAGCGGCCTCCTTGGCATCCATGAGCTCATGGTAGTGAGCACGGCGCTCGGCATTGGTGCGTCGGTGGCGATCCTCCATGCGCGCGTCGGTTCCTCGGGCTCCGAGGAGCTCGATCCCGGTCGTCATGGCCGGCTCCCAGGTGAACAGGACTCCGCCGTCGACCGACCCGATGAGAACGGGGGCCCCGGCGTGCGCGCCGGCGGCGACCAGCTCGTCCTCCACGCCACCGGCGGCCAGACGGTCGGCCAGGTAACCGACGGCCTCGTCGTTCGCGAAGTCGGTCTGCCGCACCCAGCGCTCGGGCTTGTCGCCGCGAACCTGGTAGATCTCCCCCTCGCGCGGGTGACGGATGAGACGCACCGTGGCCAGGGGCTTCTTGTCGCGGCGGCCGACGGCCGCCGGGCGGATGACGGGCCGCTCCGCCTCGGCGCCGGCGACCGAGGAGCTCGAAGCGGTGTCGTCTCCGGCTCGCGCCCGCGCCACGAGCTCGGCCAGCGCGAAGGACAGGGCCCGCAGTCCCGTGCGGGCGATGGCGGAGACCTCGAAGACGGGCAGACCCCGGGACGCGACGTCGGAGCGCACGAAGTCGGCGAGCTCAGCGGCCTCGGGAACGTCGATCTTGTTCAGGACCACGACGCGCGGACGCTCCATGAGCGGCACGCGGCCGTGCGGGACGGGATCGTCCTCCCCCTGGTCGAGGCGGGCCGCGTAGGCGGCCAGCTCGGTCTCGATGGTGTCCAGGTCGGACAGCGGGTCACGACCGGGCTCGAGCGTCGCGCAGTCCACGACGTGGACGATGACCGCGCAGCGCTCGATGTGGCGCAGGAACTCCAGGCCGAGGCCCTTCCCCCGGCTGGCACCCGGGATGAGGCCAGGCACGTCGGCGATCGTGTAGCGGGTCTCCCCGGCCTCGACGACGCCCAGGTTCGGCACCAGTGTGGTGAAGGGGTAGTCGGCGATCCTGGGTCTGGCCGCGCTCAGCGCGGCGATGAGGGAGGACTTGCCGGCACTCGGGTAGCCGATGAGGGCGACATCGGCGACGGTCTTGAGCTCCAGGACGACATCACGAGTCTGCCCGGGCTCGCCCAGCAGATGGAAGCCCGGGGCCCGACGCCTGGAGGACGCCAGGGAGAAGTTGCCCCGCCCCCCGGTGCCGCCCTCGGCCACGACGACCCTCGTGCCCGCACCGACGAGATCGGCGACGACGTGTCCATCGGCGTCCTTGACGACGGTCCCCTCGGGAACGGGCAGCACCAGGCTCTCGCCGTCGGCGCCACGGCGCCATCCGCCCATGCCGGGTGCGCCGTTGCCCGCGGATCTGTGGGGGGAGCGGTGATAGGTCAGCAGAGTAGTGACCCGCGGATCCACGACGAGCACGACGTCGCCGCCGTGACCGCCATCGCCGCCGTCGGGTCCGGCCAGGGGCTTGTACTTCTCGCGGCGGATCGAGGTGCAGCCGTGGCCGCCGTCGCCACCGGCCGCATGGAGGACCACTCGATCGATGAAGCTGGGCATGGGTTCTCCTGGAGGGCTCTGAGCGGGAGGCGAGGCGCGCGGGGCCATATGCCGCGAGGGCGGACGGCGGAAAGCCGTTCGCCCTCGCGGCACCGATTGGTGGTATGGAGACTCAGGCCTCGGGAAGCACGACGTTGACAACCCTGCGGTCGCGGTGGGTGCCGAACTGAACGTTGCCGGCAGCAGTGGCGAACAGGGTGTCGTCATTTCCGCGACCCACATTGTTGCCGGGGTGGAAATGGGTTCCGCGCTGACGGACGATGATCTCGCCGGCCTTGACGAACTGACCGCCGAAGCGCTTGACGCCCAGACGCTGCGCATTCGAGTCACGGCCGTTGCGAGAGGAGCCAAGACCCTTCTTGTGTGCCATGGTGAGGCTTCTTTCTCTTCAGTCGGACGCTCTCATCAGCACCGGCGCTTGGGACCGCCGGCGCCCGAGAACGCCGCGGGACGTTCACTTGATCGCGGTGACCTTGACGGCCGTGAGCCGAGAGCGGTGACCCTGACGCTTGCGAAAGCCCGTCTTGTTCTTGAACTTGAGGATATTGATCTTGGGGCCCCTCTCCTCGCCGACGATCTCCGCGGTGACGGAGGATGCGGCGAGATCGGCAGCGGCAGTGGTCACCTTACCGCCATCCACCAGCATAACGGGGGCGAGGGAGACCTCGTCACCGATCTCGCCGGCGAGCTTGTCGACAACCACGACGTCGCCGACAGAGACCTTCTCCTGACGGCCGCCGGCCTTGACGATCGCGTAGACCACTTGAATGCTCATCTCTGTCGAAAATCTTCGGATCGCATCCGGGGAAACATCGATTTCCACCGCCGGAGAACGATCCACTTGGCAGGGCGCAAGACGCACCGGCGAACCACTGTAGGCGATCCGCGGCGCTCGACCAACCCGGCGTCGGCACACGAACCTGTGTTCTTGGGCACGAGCCTTCGCGCACAGCCGGCGGGGCCACCGCGGCTCCCATCAGGCCTGATCGATGTCGGCGTGCTCGTGGGCATGCTCCGCCGCAGCGGCGATCTGAGCGAGCGCGCCGCGCACGGCGGCACGCGCCGCGTCATCGTGCACGGGCGCATCGGGCTCACTGGAGGCCTCCGAGGAACCGCTGGAGCGCGAGGACGAACGCGCGGGTGCGGATTCCTCGCGATTCCTGCGACCGCGGCGGCCCGATCCCGAGCCCCTCCGGGAGGGGGCGGGCCCATCCGCGGTCTGATTCTCGACCGGGTTGTCGTGGACGATGAATCCGCGACCCCCGCAGCACTCGCACGGCGTGGAGAACGCCTCCACCAGTCCCTGCCCCACGCGCTTGCGGGTCATCTGAACCAGGCCGAGAGAGGTCACCTCGGTGACCTGGTGACGGGTGCGGTCGCGTCCGAGGCACTCGACCAGGCGGCGCAGGACGAGGTCGCGGTTGGACTCCAGGACCATGTCCACGAAGTCGATGACCACCATGCCGCCGATGTCGCGCAGCCTCAGCTGCCGGACGATCTCCTCGGCCGCCTCGAGGTTGTTACGCGTCACCGTCTCCTCAAGGGTGCCGCCGGCGCCGCCGGTGAAGCGTCCGGTGTTGACGTCGATGACCGTCATGGCCTCGGTGCGGTCGATGACGAGCGTGCCCCCACTGGGCAGCCAGACCTTCCGATCGAAGCCCTTGGCGAGCTGCTCGTCGACCCGGTGGGCGGAGAAGACGTCCTCAGGGCTCACCCAGTGCTCAAGGCGATCCTCCAGATCGGGGCTCAGCTCGCCGACGTACTGGCTGATCGTCTTCCAGGCGCCGGAGCCCTGGACGACCAGGCGCCGGAAGTCCTCATTGAAGACGTCGCGCACGACGCGCACGGCCAGCTCCGGTTCGCCCTTGAGCAGGACGGGGGCCTTGCTGGAGCCCCTGAAGACGGAGGACGCCTTCTTGTCGATGGCCCGCCACTGGGTGAGGAGGCGGTTGACGTCGGCTGCGAGCTGGTCCTCGCTGGCGCCCTCGGCGGCGGTGCGCACGATGACTCCGGCGTCATCGGGGACGATGCGCTTGAGGATCTTCTTCAGGCGCACGCGCTCGGTGTCGGGCAGCTTGCGGGAGATACCGGTCATCGTGCCGCCCGGGACGAGCACGAGATAGCGGCCCGCCAGAGTGATCTGACTGGTCAGTCGTGCGCCTTTGTGCCCGATGGGGTCCTTGGTGACCTGCACGAGGACCGTGTCGCCGCTGGAGAGCGCGTCCTCGATGCGACGCGGCTTGCCCTCCATCCCCGCGGCGTCCCAGTTGACCTCGCCGGCGTACAGCACGGCATTGCGCCCCTTGCCCAGGTCCACGAAGGCGGCCTCCATGGAGGGCAGCACGTTCTGAACCCGACCCACGTAGACATTGCCGACCATGGAGGTCTGCGTGTGACGAGCGACGTAGTGCTCGACGAGCAGCCCGTCCTCGAGCAGGGCGATCTGATTGAGACCGTCCTGCTCGCGCACGATCATCTGACGATCCACGCTCTCGCGGCGGGCCAGGAACTCCGCCTCGGTGACAATGGGGCGGCGGCGTCCGGCCGCGCGTCCCTCACGGCGGCGCTGCCGCTTGGCCTCCAAGCGGGTCGAGCCCTTGAGAGCGGTCACCTCGTCACGCGGGTCCCGCCCGGCGTCGGAACGGGCGCGGGAACGCGAGCGACGACGGCGACGGCGGGGCGGGGCCGCCTCCTCCTCGGCGGAGCCCGGGGCATCCCCGGAGCCATCACCCGCCGGGGCCCGGGAGTCGGCCTTCTCGGCCCTCCCCGTCCCCTCGGTCTCCTGACGTTCCTCGGTGCGGGAGCGCGCACGACGGCCACGGCCTCCGCGACGTCGCCGACGGCGACCCGCGCCGTCCTGCTCATCGGCCCGGGAGTCGTTCCCGGCACCCTCCCGACCGGTGGACTCCTGGGAGTCCGCCGAGGCGCCGTCCGGCGCCTCGGCGTGCTCGGGAGCGGCTTGGCCGGCCGTGGCCCTCCGGCGTCGTCGGCCCCCCGCTCGCGGCGCGGTCGGGGCCGTGCCGCCGGAGTCCGGTGCGCTCGAAGCGGTCTCGTCGTCGGGACCCCCGGCGGTCACCGGCGCGGGCTGCTCCGCGGCGGGGGCCTGCGCCGGAGCCGTGGCCGCGGCGGTCGCCTTACGACGCCGACGGCGAGCCCGTGCGGGATCCGGGGCCTGGAAGAGCAGGGAGGCGGCAGGGAGGTACGGCGCCTGTTCGGACGCACCCGACTGCGCGGCGACGGTATCGGCGCCGCCGGCCTCCTCAGCGGCCTCGCCACCCTCGGCGGCCGCCGCGGCGCCCTCATCGCCAGTGTCTTCAGCGCCCTCAGAGCCCCCAGAGCCCTCGGAGCTCCGGTCCCCCTCGGCCCCGTCGACGGCCGAGGTCTCCGCCGCGTCGGACGCCCGGTCGGGACCGCCCTCGTCGGACGGCCGGATCCGTGCGGGCGCCCCGCCACCGGCACGGTCGGCGTCATGGTCCGCGGGCGGGGCGAGAACCGGCTGCTCCGCGGCGGGGGCCTGCGCCGGAGCCGTGGCCGCGGCGGTCGCCTTACGACGCCGACGGGTCGGAGTCCTGGACGCCTCGGCGGCAGGAGCCTCCCCAGCAGCAGGAACGACGGGCGTCCCGGGCCTACGGGGGGCGCGATCGGGAGCGGGCGATGAGCTCGATGCGGACTTCGATGTGGACACGGTGCGGTGCACTCTCCGGATGCCCCAGCCTCCACCGTACCCACGGCGCTGGGACGCAGTCGTGCTCCCGACGAGGGAGCGGAAAAGTCTGTGTTCTCGCCTTGCGGCGCCTGCCCGCGGAGGGACTCGCACGGTCCGGGAGTGCGGCGGCGCGTCGTGCGGCGCACTTCTCCAGGGCGGTCTCGACCACTGAGGCTCGGGCCCCGGGTGCCGGTACGTAGCGCTCGAAGCCGACGACAGTATTCCACACCGAGCGCCGCGGGACGGACCGGCCCGCCCGGGAACTGGCTCACTCCCCGGGGACGTCATGCAGCCGCCGCACCAAGACTGCCCTAGAATTCCCGCATTCGTGACAAGCCGTCGTCACGTGCCTTATACTGCTCCTATAACTCCGCAAAGGGTGCGGAGGATTCACTTATTGCTCTCATCGTTCATCCTGAAAGGTGGCGCTGATGGTGCTCGCACCGATGGCGTTGGACTCCCTCGATCTGGCTCGATGGCAGTTCGGCATCACGACCGTCTACCACTTCATCCTCGTTCCGCTCACGATCGGGCTGTCCCCGCTCGTGGCGCTCATGGAGACCGCCTACCTGCGCACCGGCAACGAGCAGTGGCGCGTCGCCACGACGTTCTTCGGCAAGATCCTGCTGATCAACTTCGCCCTCGGCGTGGCCACCGGCATCGTGCAGGAGTTCCAGTTCGGCATGAACTGGTCCGAGTACTCCCGCTACGTCGGCAACATCTTCGGCGCGCCGCTGGCCTTCGAGGCCCTCCTCGCCTTCTTCATGGAATCGACCTTCCTCGGCCTGTGGATCTTCGGTTGGGACCGCCTGTCCCCCAAGCTGCACAACCTGTGCATGTGGATGGTCGCCCTGGGCACGAATGTCTCCGCCTTCTTCATCCTCGCCGCCAACTCCTGGATGCAGCATCCCGTGGGCGCCGTCGTCAACAGGACGACCGGCCGGGCCGAGCTCGACGGCATCGGCGGCTTCCTCGCGGTCCTGGGCAACCACATCCTGTGGACGACCATCCTCCACGTCATCGCCACCTCCTTCCTCGTCGCCGGGACGATCGTCTTCGGCGTCTCCGTGTGGTGGATGGTCAAGGCCGCCCGAGCCGGCCAGGACTACGAGGCCCGTGAGCTCTGGCGCCGTCTCACCCGCTTCGGCGCGATCACCGTCGTCGTCGCCGGCCTGCTCACCGCCGGCAGCGGGCACGCCCAGGGACAGCTCGTCGCCCAGGAGCAGCCCGCCAAGATGGCCGCCGCCGAGGCCCTGTGCGCCACTGAGTCCGGCGCCGGCTTCACCGTGGCCGCCTTCGGCGACTGCGACGGCGGAGTCACCCGCATCGGCTCCGCGCCCTACGTCTACTCCTTCCTGGCGACCAACGACCCGAACGCGAAGGTCACGGGCCTGGCCGACGCGCAGGCCATGTACGAGGAGCGATACGGCGCCGGTGTCGACTACACGCCCGACGTCATGACGACCTTCTGGTCGTTCCGCCTCATGATCGGGCTCGGCATGCTGTCCCTGCTCATCGGCGCCCTCGGGCTGTGGCTGACCCGCGGGGACCGCCTCATCACCAGCCCGCGGCTGGGTCGGATCGCCCTGTGGACCCTGCCGCTGCCCTTCCTCGCCTCGACCTTCGGCTGGATCTTCACCGAGATCGGCCGTCAGCCGTGGGTCGTCGTCCCCAACCTGGCCGACCCCGTCTCCCAGGTGTTCATGCTCACCAGCAGCGGCGTGTCCACCGTCGTCTCCTCCGGCACGGTGCTCGCCTCCATGGCCCTCTTCACGCTCCTGTACGCGGCTCTCGGTGTCGTCTGGTTCGTGCTGGTGCGCCGCTACGTCCGCGAGGGCGTGCGCACTCAGACCGCGGCCTCCGTCGAGCGCGTCAGAACGGCCGCGACGAGCAGCACCGCCTCCCCCCTCCTGTCCTTCGAGTACTGAACCGGAAGAGAGCACACCATGACACCGCTGTCCATCCTCTGGTTCGTCCTCATCGCCGTCCTGTGGATCGGCTATCTCACCCTCGAGGGCTTCGACTTCGGCGTCGGCATGCTGCTGAGGATCCTCGGTCGCGACGAGAGGGAGCGCCGAGCCATGCTCGGCACCATCGGCCCCCACTGGGACGGCAACGAGGTCTGGCTATTGACGGCCGGCGGCGCCACCTTCGCCGCCTTCCCGGAGTGGTACGGCACTCTCTTCTCGGGCGCGTACCTCGTCCTCCTCCTCATTCTCCTGTGCCTCATCGTGCGTATCTGCGCAATCGAGTGGCGGGAGAAGATCAATGACCAGGCCTGGCGCGACCGCTGGGACTGGGCGCACACGATCAGCGCCTGGATCCCCTCGATCCTGTGGGGCGCGGCCTTCGCCAATCTCGTCCAGGGCATGAGGATCGAGGTCATCGACACGGCCTCGGGCGCGCCCGTGCCCGCGAGCGAGGTCCCCACCGACGTCCTGATCCACGGAGCCTCGCACCAGATCACCGGCGGCTTCCTCAGCCTGCTCACGCCCTTCACGCTCCTGGGCGGGGCGGTCACCTGCCTGCTGTTCCTGACGCACGGAGCGCTCTACATCGCGCTCAAGACCGTGGGCCCCCTCTCCGAGAGAGCCCTCCGCCTCGCCAAGCGCTCCTCGATCGCATCCGCGGCCGTCACCGCCGTGTGGGCGCTGTGGGCGCAGCTCGCCCACTCCTCCAACGCACTGGCCTGGATCCCACTGGTCATCGCCGCACTGGCGCTGATCGGCTCACTGGGCCTCGCTCGGCAGGACCGGATCGGCTGGGCCTTCGCCCTGCACTTCGTCGGCATCGCCCTCGCCGTCGTCTTCATCTTCGCGGCCATGACCCCCGATGTCATGCGATCATCGATCGACGCCGCCTACTCCCTGACGATCCAGCAGGCCGCGAGCGCGGACACGACCCTCCTCATCATGACCGTCGCCGCCGTCGTCTTCGTCCCGGTCGTGCTCTTCTACACGATCTGGGGATACAGGGTCTTCTCCAAGCGCATCAGTGCCGAGGCGATCGACCCGCATGAGGGCGGGCTGCACCCGACGAGGGTGCGCGACTCCGCTCAGCCCGAGGCCGTCATCGGATACTGATGCCGAGCACCCGGGCCGACCGCCCGACCGGCTCCGCCCGAGTGCTCCCGCGCGGGCCATGCGGTCGTCCCGCGGACGCTGCGGACGGCCACCCGTCCATGCGCGACGGCTGTACCGGAACCGAGGAGTTTCAGGGCCCTTCGTGTATGAGGGCGTGGTCGGGGTGGGCGGGTGCCGGCGGTTCGGTGCCTCGGGGCCCTGCGCGGTCGTACCCCGGAGCGCGCGGTCGTACCCCGGAGCGCACGGTCGTACCCGGGGACGCGCGGTCGTACCCCGGAGCGCGCGGTCGTACCCCGGGACGCGCGGTCGTACCTTAGAGGGGCTCTAAGGTACGACCGCGCGGAGTTGCGTACGACCGGGAGCGTCAGGAGTACGACCGCGCTGGATTGCGTACGACCGCGCGGAGTCGCGTACGACCGCGCAGGGCCGATGGCGCACGGCGACGAAGCGCAGTGCGCGGGCCGGCACCCTCCGCGGGCACGACGGCGAGCGAGGCCCCGTCAGCAGGACGACGCAGGCCCGAGGCCCGCGCCCGCCCCGGAACCGCCAACCAGCGCCCCGAGACCCGACGAGAAAAGCCCCGCACAACCCGCACACACCCCACCCTCACAACACGAAGAACCAGTTTCAGGACCACAGTCCTAGGACTACTATTCTGGAGCGGTGAAGCCTTTGGACCCCCGGCTCATGCGTTACGCGCACGCCGCCCGGCGCTACATCGTCGTCACCGCCCTGGCCGGCGGTACGACGGCCCTG
This sequence comes from Actinomyces gerencseriae DSM 6844, assembly GCF_000429265.1. Lineage (GTDB taxonomy): Bacteria > Actinomycetota > Actinomycetes > Actinomycetales > Actinomycetaceae > Actinomyces > Actinomyces gerencseriae. Next base: position 162,171 of record NZ_AUBN01000009.1, on the reverse strand, counting down.
CTCGTCGTCGCGCAGGCCGTTCTCATCTCGAGGTCCGTCTCGCCCGTCATCTCCTCCGATGCTGCGCTCAGCGCGGTCGCGCCCCTCATCGGGCTGCTGGCGCTCACCATGGCGGCGCGCGTCGGCGTCCTCCACGCGCAGGAGCTCCTCGCCCACCGCGCCGCCACGCGCACGATCATCGAACTGCGCCGCCAGGTCCTGGAGCACGCCGCCACGCTGGGACCGCGCTGGGCGGCCGAGCACGGCTCCGGGACCGCCACCCTGCTGACACGGGGCCTGGACGACCTCGAACCGTACTTCACCCGGTACCTGCCCCAGCTCCTCCTCGCCGCCACGGTCACCCCCTTGACCGGACTGGTCATGCTCGCGGAGGACCTGCCCTCCGCCGTCGCCGTGGCGTGCACCATACCGCTCATCCCCATCTTCATGATCCTCATCGGACGACTCACCCAGCGCCACTCGGAGGAGCGTCTGGAGGCCATGGAGCGCCTGGGCGGTCAGGTGCTCGACCTGCTCGCCGGGCTGCCGACCCTCAAGGCCCTCGGCCGGGAGGCCGGGCCGGCGAAGCGCATCGGCGAGCTGGGACGGGCCTACGGCGCCGCCACCATGCACACCCTCAGGATCGCCTTCCTGTCCGGTGCGGTCCTGGAGTTCATCACCACGCTGTCGGTGGCGATCATCGCGGTGCAGGTGGGCTTCCGCCTGCTGTTCGGTCATATGGACCTGGCCACCGCCCTTCTGGTCATCATGATCGCGCCGGAGGTGTACCAGCCGCTGCGGCGGGTCGGTCTCCACTTCCACGCCTCGGCCAACGGGGTCGCCGCCGCCAACGCCGTCTTCGAGATCCTCGCCGCACCCCCGCCCGAGCGCGGCACGATCCCCGCCCCCGATCTCGGCTCGGCCGTTATCGAGATCGAGGACCTGGCCGTCGCGGCGCGCGGCGCCTGGGCCCCCGCGGGACTGACCGCGAGGATCCGACCCGGGCGTCTCGTGGCGCTGTCCGGTCCCTCGGGCGCGGGCAAGACGACGGCCTGCCAGGTGCTGCTCGCGCTCCTGCCCCCCGACCGAGGCGCCGTGCGCATCATCTCCGACAACGGCGCAGGCGGCGTCGTGGACCTGTCCGATATCGATCCGCACACCTGGTGGGCGCAGATCGCCTGGGTCCCCCAGCGCCCGGTCATCGTTCCGGGAACGGTCCTCGCCAACGTGATGGGCCCCGAGCACGCCTCGGAGATCGACGACGCCCGACTCGGACGGGAATCGCCTCGGCTGCTCGCCGCCGCCCGCGCCACGGGCTTCGACGAGGTCATCAGCGCCCTCCCCCGAGGCTGGCGGACACGGATCGGTCAGGGCGGCGTCGGACTGTCCGTGGGGCAGCGCCAGCGCCTGAGCCTGACCCGGGCACTCATGTCGGACGCCCCTCTCGTCGTCCTGGACGAGCCGACCGCGCACCTGGACGCGGCCAGTGAGGCGCACGTCCTCGATGGGATCGGCATGCTGCGCTCCCAGCACCGCACCGTCGTGATGATCGCCCACCGGCGGGCACTGATGGCAGTGGCGGACGAGGTGATCGAGGTCGTCCCGCGGCCCGCGCCGGAGCTCGTCGCGGGTGGACGGGATCTCCCGGAGACGATCGCCGAGGAGCCGCTCGGAGCCGGCGCCCGTGAGGAGCCCGCCCGATGAGGGCCCTCCTGTCACAGAGGGAACGACGCGCGCTGCGGCGGGCCGTCGGGCTGCTCGATCTCAATCGGACCCGCTTCGCCGCCTCCGTCGCCACCGGCGCGCTCGGCCTGGGCAGCGCGATCGGGCTGTCCATCGTCGCGGCCTGGATGATCGCCCGCGCCTCCCAGGTCCCCGACGTCGTCGCCCTGGGCGTGGCGCCCGTGGCGGTGCGCCTGTTCGGGATCTCCCGCTCGGTGCTGCGCTACTGCGAGCGGCTTCTGTCTCACGACACCGCGCTGCGCGGCATGAGCGCCCTGCGCACGCACCTGTACGAGATCCTGGCCGCTTCGCCGACCGATGCCGTGGCGCAGCTGCGCCGCGGCGACCTGCTCTCCCGCGTGGGCGGCGACGTCGATGCCGTGGGCGATCTGATCGTGCGCGGCTGCCTTCCGGTGGCGGTGGCGGCGAGCGTCAGCACCGCCACCAGCATCGGGGTGGGCCTCATCCTGCCCGAGGCCGGGCTGGTTCTGGCAGGATGCCTGCTGCTGGCGGGCGTCGTCGGGCCCCTGGTGTCGATCCGCGCGGCCCGGGCAGCCGAGAGGGCCCGCCAGCAGCAGGCCAACGACGTGTCCGCCACCGTCCTGACCGCCCTGGAGAGCGGCGATGAGTTGAGCGTGTCCGGAGGCCTGCCCCGTCTCATGAGCGGGCTCGCCGATCTGGAGGCGCGCCTGGCCACAACCCGGGACCGCGCGGCCCGCCCCGCGGCCCTGGCGGCGGCCGTCGACATGACGGCCACAGGCCTGGCGGTCGTGCTCGGCCTACTGGTCGGCATCCCGGCGGTGGCCTCCGGCCGTCTGGCGCCGGTGTGGCTCGCCGTGATCGCCCTGGTGCCGCTGGCCGTCTTCGAGGTCACCTCGGCACTGGGACCCGCAAGCGTCCAGCTGGTCGCCTCCGCCGAGGCGGCGACGCGCATCGTCGCCCTCATCGACCGGGCGGAGTCCTCGCGCGCCGGGGCCTCCGATCCGGAACCGCTGCCGGCAGTCGGCGACGACGGCCCCCGCCTGCGAGCCCGGGGCCTGGCGGTTGGCTGGCCGGAGGGCCCCGTCGTCGCCGAGGGCATCGACCTCGACCTGGCGCCCGGCGATCGTCTGGCCGTCGTCGGGCCGTCGGGAGTCGGCAAGACGACTCTTCTGGCGACCCTGGTCGGCCTTCTGGAGCCCAGGGACGGCGAGCTGAGTCTGGACGGGGCCCCACCGTGGTCGGCGAGGAGGACGGACGTGGCGAGTCGGATCACTCTGACCGCGGAGGACGCCCACGTCTTCGCCACCACCGTCCTCGAGAACCTGCGCGTGGCCAACGGCGCTCTGAGCCCCGAGGAGGCCCGCGCCCTGCTCCGGCGGGCGGGCCTGGGCGAGTGGCTGTCCGACCTACCGCACGGGCTGGACACGATCATGGGCTCGAACGCCACGACGCTGTCCGGCGGCGAGCGCCGTCGTCTGCTGCTCGCCCGCGCGCTGGCCGCACCGGCACCGCTCATGGTGCTGGACGAGCCCGGCGAGCACCTGGACGCCGCCACCGCCGACCGTCTCGTGACCGATCTGCTGCACGCCGGCGACGGCGCCGACGAGAGGAGGAGAGGCGTCCTGCTGGTCACCCATCGACTGAGCGCCCTGGACGGCGCCGACGAGATCCTGGTCCTCGACGCTCCCGAGCCCGGTCGGCCGGCCACCGTCGTGCGCCGGGGCTCGCACTCCCGGCTGAGCGTTCAGGACGAGTCCTACCGATGGTCCCTCGAGCAGGAGCGCAGGTGAGACGACTGTGATGACAGACTCGGATCCGCAACCCGATCCCGCCGTCTTCCCCGGCATGCCGGACGACGACCTGGTCCTGGCGCTGCCCAGCGGTCCGAGCCCCGACGATCCCGCGGGCATCGGCTCCCTCGCCTATGCGATCCACACCGATCGGCTGGCCTCCACGCGCGAGCGCCCGGACCACGGCGTCGGCCTGGACGGCGGCGCCGTGGAGCTCTTCCGCGCGGCCCTGCGGCTGACCGGATCCCTCACCATGCCCGACGCGCTGCGTCGTCTGATGGACTCCGCCTGCTCGATCACCGGAGCGGCCTGGGGCACCATCGACGTGCTCGGAGCCGCCGGCGCCCCGCCCCTGGCCACGGCGCGGGCGACGGCCTCGCCCCACGAGCTCGACTCCATGCTGTCGGGCGCTCACGCCATCGGCCCGACCGGCAACGGCGTCGTCATCGACAACGACCTGGCGCGCGCCTCCGCCTTCACGGGCGGGATCGAGGGGGAGACCGCGGGCTCGATCCTGTCGGCCCCCCTGCGGGCGCGCGGGCGGGTCTACGGGCGCCTGTACCTGTGCGACAAGGATGACGGCTTCGACGACGGGGACGCGGCCGTCGTCCTCACGCTCGCCGAGGCCGCGGCCGTCGCCGTGGAGAACGCCCGACTGTACCGGGAGGCCCGGGACCGCGAGCGCTGGATGGCCGTATCCCAGGAGCTCACGACGCTGCTGCTGTCGGGCGCCGAGGAGGATGACGCCCTGACTCTGATCGCCCGACGCGTCCAAGAGGTCGCGCACGCGGACACGGCCGCCCTGGTCCTGCCCGGCGTCGGTCGGACGTGGGTCTGCGAGATCGCGGCGGGGGCCCACTCCGCCGGCCTCATCGGGACGCTCTTCCCGCCGGAGGGCAGGGCGCTGACGACGCTGGCCCATCAGACCGGCCTGACGGTGGACTCCCTGGCCGAGGCGTGGGGCACTCACGACCTGCTCGTGCCGGAGCTGGCGTCCTTCGGGCCCGCTCTGTACGCCCCGATGATTCACCGCGGCCGCGGTGTGGGGGTCATGCTGCTGCTGCGCGCCCAGGGAGCGGCGCCGTTCACCGATCAGGACCTGGAGATCGCCGAACTGGTGGCGGGACAGGCGACGATGGCCTTCGAGCTGGCCGACGCCCAGCACGCCGAGGAGATGGCGACACTGCTCGACGAGCGGGCGCGCATCGGACGCGATCTGCACGATCTGGCCATCCAGCAGCTCTTCGCCACCGGGATGCATATCTCCGCGGCCCGCGATCGCCTGTGCGCCGAGGACGCCGATGGCTCCGTCGACCTGGTAGCGGTGCGCGGGGCGCTGGAGTCCTCGCTGGAGGCGATCGATGACTCGGTGCGCCAGATACGCTCCATCGTGCGCTCGCTGCGCGACCGCGACGAGGATGTGAGCGTCGTCGAGCGTCTGCGGCGCGAGGCGTCCCTGGCACGCACATCCCTGGGCTTCGCCCCCTCCCTCATCCTCACGGTCGATGGGCGCGGCCTGGCTCAGGCGGGCCGCGAGGAGGAGGACGAGCTCATCGAGGCCATCGACGCGGCCGTCGAGACGGATATCGCCGACGACATGGTGGCGGTCGTGCGCGAGGGCCTGTCCAACGTGGCCCGGCACGCCAGGGCGTCCTCGGTGACGGTGGACGTCAAGATCGAGGGCGTCCTGCCCGGCGGCTCCAGCCTCCTGCTGGCGGGGGACGGGCCGGCCTCCGGGAACGCCGAGCCATTCCACGGCGTGCCGGTGGTCGAGGTGGTGTGCCGCGACGACGGGGTGGGAGTGGATCCCTCGGTGAGGCGCCGCTCGGGCACGGCGAACATGGCCGAGCGCGCCCGTCGCCATGCCGGTACCTTCGTCATCGGACCGCGGGCCCGCTCGGACGGCGATCGCCGCGGCACCTGCTTCACCTGGAGGGTCCCCCTGGAGCCGACGCCGCGGTGATCTCCCCCGGATCCCTATCAGCGGGCCGGCCCGCGACCCGGACCACGCCGTCCGAGGAGCGGTCAGCCGCGGCGCCAGCCCGAGGCCCGCTGGCCGGCGACCCAGGCGGCGACCTGCGTGCGGCGCTGGAGGCCCATCTTGGCCAGCAGGGAGGTGATGTGGTTTTTCACGGTCTTCTCGGCCACGCCCAGGCGCTCGCCGATCTCCCGGTTGGACAGACCATCGCCGATCAGGTCGAGGACCTTTCTCTCGGCGTTGGTCAGATCCGCCGTGGGATCGTCGTGGTCGGCGCGCCGACGCGTGACAGTGCGCTCGTCGAGCAGGACGCGCCCCGAGGCGACGGCCCGCACGACGTCGCTGATCTCGGCGCCGTGAACGGTCTTGAGCAGATAGGCACGGGCCCCCGCGTCGAGGGCCTCGGCCAGGGCCTCGTCGTCGTCGAAGGAGGTCAGGACGATCGGCAGGGCCCCGGGGACCGAGGCCCGCAGCTCACGCATGAGCTCGATGCCGGTGCCGTCGGGCAACTGCAGGTCGACCAGGATGACGTCGGGACGTACGAGCTCGGCCCGGCGCAGGGCCTCGGCGCAGGAGCCCGCCTCGGCCACAACGTCCAGCCCGTCGGCCCGGTCGATGATCTCGGCGATCCCGCGGCGGACGATCTCGTGATCGTCCACGATCATGACGCGGACGGGCTCGGCGGCGACGGCTCTCGGCATGACAACGAGCCTAGCAGCGTTGGGGACCTACGTCACAAGCACGGCGTCGTCCTGGGAAAAGCCTCCGGGCCCATGGGCCGCCCCGCGGAGGCGGCACCGACGAGGCCTCGACTTCCCCCGACGGATCAGGTACTGGCGGCCAGCAGGATCCCGGCGGCGGTACGGGCGCCGTTCTCGCGGGCGACGACCCCGGCCGCCTCTCGCGCCCGTTCACGGTAGCCCCGGGCCTGCCCGGCACCGACCAGCCTCCTCATGAGGACGGCGAGAGCCTCGACGTCGGCCCGCTGCGGCGCGAGCGGCGCGGGCCCCAGGCCCAGTGCCTCCACGCGGCGCGCGTAGTAGGGCTGATCGAGGGAGAAGGGGACGACTCCCTGCGGCACGCCCGCGGCCAGAGCGGCGTGGGTCGTCCCCGCTCCCCCGTGATGGATCGCCGCGGCTGTGCGCGGCAGCAGCCAGTCATGCGGGGCGAAGCCGAGCAGGTGCACATGGTCGCCGTAGTCCCCGTCCCACTCATCGAACCCCGCGGCCGGCGAGATCAGCGCTCTCGCCCCGGCGCGACGGGCGGCCTCGGCCTGACGGGCGACGGCGGCCCGAGGCTCCCCCAGCGGCACGGAACCGAAGCCCACGTACACCGGAGGCGGACCGGAGGACAGGAAGTCGACGAGACCCGCGTCGGGCTCCCATCCGCGCACGGGCGCCGCGAGCCGTCCGGTGCAGTGGACGGCGGCCGGCCAGTCGGCGGCGGGCGGGACGAGCTGCGGGGAGCACGCGAGGATCACCGTGCCGTTGATCGCCGTGCCGCCGCTCCGACGGCCGGCGGTCCCACGACCATTCGGGACGCCACGTGCCAGTACACGGGCGATCGGCGCCCCCATTGCCAGCGAGCCGCGACGCAGCGCGCGGGAGTAATGCAGGTTGAGCGGACTCCGGCCCCTGCGCGGTGCGCCCACGAGGCTGTCCGCCCGCGCAGTGGGCAGCGTGGGGGCCAGTGCCAGCTCCACCACCTCGCAACCGAGCGCCGCGCTCAGGAGACGGCATGCCGGCAGGCCCAGGATCCCGGAGACCAGGACGTCCCCGGGACGCGTGCTGGCCGCCAACGCCCGAGCGATCGCGGGGGCGACGGCGCGGATCCAGCGGCGCAGCACGAGCGCGCCGGCCGCCTGATGGCGTCTCGCGGCGCGGGCGACGACCGGCGAGGCGATCGGGCCCATGAGCCTGGCCCCCACTCCCCGGAACGGCACGTCGCACTCGGATGCCGCTTCCGCGTAGTCATCGAGTCCCAGCAGCAGGACATCGGTCCCCTCGGCGATGAGCGCTCGCGCCAGGGCCAGCTGCGGGCGCACATCCCCCATGGAGCCGATGGCGACGAGCACGTGGGTCATCCTCGGCTCCGATCCCCGGGCGGCGCCGTCTGCTCATCGATGATCCGATCCATCAGCTCCATGGCGGCCCGCGCGCTCAGCTGTCCGGAGGCGACGGCGAAGACGGCGCCGACGAGGCCGACGTAGAAGGCGCGAGCGCGCAGCTGCGGCAGGGGGTCGTCCGGGCCGGTCTCGAGGTGCGCGGCCCAGTACGCGGCCAGGCGATCGACGACGTCGCGCAGACGATCGTCGTTGCCCGCGGGGACGGGGCCGGTCAGGAGCGCGGCCAGGTAGTCGCGGGTCAACCCGCTCCCCCGGGGCGCCAGACCCGGGGTGGCGGCGATGAGCGCCCGCAGTGCGTCGCGCAGATCCGCTCGCCCCTCCAGGGCGGCGACGGCGTCGGCCGTGGCGCGCTGCTCCATGCAGCGCACGAAGAGCTCGGCCTTGCCGCCCACGGAGACGACGGTGCCCACTGAGACATCCGCCTCGGCGGCGATGTCCCGCATCGACGTGGCGGCGTAGCCCCTGCGGACGAAGAGCCGCTCGGCCCGTTCCAGTACCCGGGCCTCGGTGTCCTGTCTACGATTCATGCAGTCTCACGCATTCTCCTGAACAAGTTCAGATATGAACACGTTCATTTTAGAGGACGAGGCCCCGCCGACAAGCCCCGCCGCCCCCGGCCGCCTGCGCCGTCCTCAGCACCGCGGGCGGGTCTGGCACCTCGGGCAGGACGTATGGCTGCGCCCGCCGACGGCCTCGACGCGCATCGGCGCGCCGCACCGCCCGCAGGGCAGCCCGGCGCGCCCGTAGGCCGAGAGCTCGCGGGCGAAGAAGCCGGCGGCGCCGTCGGCATCGACGTACAGGGAGTCGAAGCTCGTCCCCCCGACGGCCAGCGCCCGCTCCATGACGGCCGCGGTCCGCGCCAGCAGGCGCTCCACGACGCGCGGCCCGATCCGCTTGCCGGGCCGCAGGCCGTGCACGCGGGCCGCCCACAGGCCCTCGTCGGCGTAGATGTTGCCGACGCCCGACACGATGCGCTGGTCCAGGAGGATGGTCTTGATGGCACGGCCCGAGGACCGCATCCGGGCCGCTGCATCGCGCCGATCCAGCGCGGGGTCGAGCAGGTCGCGGGCGATACGGCGGGCGTCGTCGGGGAGCAGGGCGTCCGGGCTGCCCCTGCCGCCGGGCGCGCCGTCCGAGGTCGGCACCAGGTCGGTGACGTGCAGGCCGCCGAACACGCGCTGGTCGACGAGATCGACGAAGGCCCCGTCGGACGCGTCCCCGTCGATGGGGGCCAGACGGAGGCGCACGCGCAGATGACGCGGCCGTATGGACGGCTCGTGCACGAGGGTCGGGGCGCGGGTGGCCATCGGACCGGCGCGATGCGCATCGACCCGGCCGGCGACCCGGGCACCCTCGACGTCGTCGTGCGGCTCCGCGACGGCGCCGCGCACGAGGAGCTGGCCGCTCATGCCCAGATGGGCGGACAGCGCGCGGCCGTCATCCAGCGGCAGCCACAGGAACTTGCCCCGCCGTACGGCCGCGGTCACCGTCCGCCCGGCGAGCTGACGGGCGAAGGCCCCGGGACCGCCGGCCTGGCGGCGCAGGGAGCGCGGATCGAGGATCTCGACCGCCTCGATCGCACGACCGATCAGATAGCGGGCCAGTCCGGAGCGCACGGACTCGACCTCCGGCAGCTCGGGCACGCCGCTCAGTCGCCGAGGGCCGGCGGAGCCGGCGCGGGGACCGGCCCGGAAGCGGACCCGGGAGTCGGCCCGATCCGCGCCTGCCGGGCGGCCATACCCGCCAGATCCGTGCGCAGGGCCTCGTTGACCCCGGGCAGATCCAATCCGCCGTCGCCGTGACTGGCCAGGATCGCGGCGTAAGCGGCCTCCGCGGCGGCGTGCTCGGCGAGCTTCTTGGAGGTGCCCGTGCCCTCGCCGCGGGCCTCGCCATCGACGATCGCCTGCGCGGTGAAGACCCGCTCGTGGTCGGGCCCGACGCTCTCAACCTCGTAGCGCGGGTTGCCCAGTCCGTGAGCCGCGACGAGCTCCTGAAGGCTGGTCTTCCAGTCCAGGCTCGCGCCGCGCGTGCGGGCCGAGCTGAGGAAGCGGGCCACGAGGCGCTCGACCACGGCACGAGTCGGTTCGAGCCCCTGGGAGAGGTAGGTGGCACCGATGAGCGCCTCGACGGTGTCGGACAAGATCGAGTCCTTGTCACGACCGCCGGTCAGGGACTCCCCCTTCCCCAGCTTGATGAACTCCCCCAGGTTCAGGTCCCGGGCCACGGCCGCCAGCGCGGGCTCCGATACGGTCGCGGCACGCATCTTGGCCAGTTGGCCCTCGGGGACATCCGGGTGGGCGCGGTAGAGGTACTCGGTCACCACGATGCCCAGCACGGAGTCGCCCAGGAACTCCAGGCGCTCGTTGGTGGGCAACCCGCCGTTCTCGTGGGCGAAGGAGCGATGGGTCAGCGACAGGTCGAGCAGATCCGGATCGATCCGCGGCCCCCACCGGTAGACGAGGGCCTCGACATCGCTTCGCGCCGGGGAGGCGACGCGGCGGGACTGCCTACCGCCGCTCTTACGAGACGAGTGGGCCATCAGGCCTGCCCCTCCTCACTCGCGTCCGGCTCGCCCCGCTCGGGCAGAAGAGCCGCCAGGGCGGACCAACGCGGATCGAGCTGCTCGTGGTGGTGATCGGGGGGCAGGTCGTCGAGCCTCTCGCCGCACTGCGGGCACAGGCCCGCGCAGTCCTGCCGGCACAGGGGCTGGAAGGGAAGCGCGGGCACGAGGGCGTCGCGCAGCGCCGGCTCCAGGTCCAGGTCGGTCTCGCCGACCAGGAGCAGGTCCTCGACCTCCTCGTCGTCATCGGCCGCCCGGGCCTCGGCGGCCCGGGGCAGGTAGTAGAGCTCGTCGAAGGCGACGGTGCGGTCCTCGTCGAGGTCTCGCAGGCAGCGCACGCACCTGCCGTGGATGCGGACGTCGGCGCGGCCGCGGGCCAGCACGCCGTCCTCCATGCTGGTCAGCTGCGCATCCAGGACGACGGGGCTGCCCTCCGGCACGCCGATGACGTCGGTGCCCAGATCCGCGGGGGCGGCCGTCTCCACACGGACGTCCTTGACGGACCCGATCTGGTGCGGCAGATCGACGATGTCGACCACCAGTGCGGCCGTGGTGCTCATGGTGCTCCTCCGGTTATCCGGTACGTACACGGGTCGGGCGGCGCCCAAACCCGCAAGGGATCAGGGTACCCGGGCGCCAGCGGCACGAGCCCGCAGCGCCCCCCGTCGGCGGATCACACTTCGAATCGTGATCCCTAGCCGCACGGGCGCCGCGCACGCGCCCCGCCGTGGGGCCGCGCGGACGCGCGAGGACGGTCGGCGCACCGCACGCGCCCCGCCGCGCCCGGACCGGCGGTGCTCATACGGACCCGGAGATGAGCGGCCATCCGGGGCGACGGCGGCCGTCGCCCGGGAGCGTCGCCTCATCGTCATCGGCGGGGTCGCCGAGCCGGGATGCCAGGACATCGCGACCCGCGCGCACCTGCTCGGTGATCTTGACGAGCTCGGCCTCCAGGGCCGCCAACGTGCGATCCGAGTAGTCGTCGGCGCCGTGACGGAGTCCCGCCGCGCGGTCCTCGGCCTCGGCGACGATTTCGTCCGCACGCTCATGAGCCATGCGCACGACGTTCTCCCCGGCCACCAGACGATCCGCCTCCTCCTGGGCGTGCAGGACGAGCCTCTCGGACTCCTCCCGCCCCTGGGCCAGGACCTCATCCGCGTCGGCGACGATCTCCTCGGCACGACGGACGGCGGAGGGGACGGCATGGCGCGCGCTGTCGATCAGGGCCAGCGCATCGTCCCGATTGACGATGGCGGAGGCGCTCATCGGCACGGAGCGCGCACCGGTGATGAGCTGGTCGAGCTCGTCGAGGATGCGCAGCAGGTCGTCTCCGGCGTCACGGCTGGTCGTCACGAGTGGTTCCTTCCTGTCGGGAGGCTGTCGGGGGGTGCGGCACCGGCAGGGCGTCCCTGAGCGCCTCCACGACGGCGTCGGGCACGAGGCGGGAGACGTCGCCACCGTGCCGGGCCACGTCCTTGACGAGAGACGAGGAGACATGGGCGTGGGCGGAGGCGGCGACGAGGAAGACCGTCTCGGGCGCGCCGAGATCGCGGTTGAGCAGGGCCATGGGCGCCTCAACGTCCAGATCGGTGCCGCTGCGCAGGCCCTTGACGACGACGTCGGCCCCGCGGGCGCGGCAGTAGTCGGCCAGGAGGCCGGGCACGATGTCGACCTCCGCGCCGGGCAGGTTCCCCAGAGCCCGCCGGGCCAGTACCACGCGGGTGTCGAGGTCGAACAGGTGACCGGACTCCTTGGCGGCGTTCCGGGCGATGGCCAGGACGACCCGGTCGAACACGGTCGAGGCGCGCCGTACGACGTCGACATGACCCAGAGTGATGGGGTCGAAGGTTCCGGGGTACACGGCCAGTGACATGCCCCGAGGCTAACGGCGTCCCCGCCTCGACGGTGGACGCGCGCCGGGGCCGGGCGACCCGATCCGCGTCTCGACGTCGTCGGGGCATCCGGGCGCCCCCGTCCCGCCGCGCGAACCGGTACGAGGCCGACCGACTCGGCGCGACGACCCGATTCCGCTCTGCCGTAGGCTCCGACTATGACCAGGATCGTGGCCGGAACGGCTGGTGGACGCAGGATCGAGGTCCCCCGCGCGGGGACGCGCCCGACCTCGGAGCGCGTGCGCGAGGCCCTGTTCGCACGGCTGGAGCACAATGGGGCGATCGACGGCGCGCGAGTGCTCGACCTGTGCGCGGGCTCCGGGGCCCTGGGCCTGGAGGCGGCGAGCCGCGGTGCCGCGGATGTGACACTGGTGGACTCCTCGCGGAGGGCCGTGGCCGTCTGCCGGCGCAATATCCGCTCCCTGGGGCTGGCGGGCGTGCGCGCGGTGACGGCGAGGGCGACCGCATTCCTGGCGGGCCCCGCCGGGAGGTCAGTCGATCTGGTGCTCATCGATCCGCCCTACGAGCTGAGGGACGAGGAACTCGCCGCGATGCTCGCCCCCCTGGCTCGCGACGACGACCCGTGGCTGGCGCCGCGGGCCGTCGTCGTGGTGGAGCGCTCCTCCCGCTCGCCCGGGCCCGCCTGGCCCCGGAAGCTGGAGCACGTCGCGAACAGGCGCTACGGCGAGACCTCCCTCTGGTTCGCCGAGCCCGATGAGAAGAGCCGATGAGAGGAGCTGGGAGGGCCCCCGGAGCCGTCACACCCGCTCGAGATAGGCCTGCGACTCCTCGTCGAGCCGCTCGACGATGGCGGCGGCCAGCGCGCGGTGATCCGTCAGCCGCGGGTCGGCGGCGACGATCTCCTCGGCCTCGCCGCGAGCCGCCTCGATGACCCTCCTGTCGCGAGTCACCCGCAGCAGATCGAGATCGCTGCGCCGCCCCGACTGGGCCGCCCCCAGCACGTTGCCCTCGCTCCGCAGCTCCAGGTCCGCCTCGGCCAGGGCGAAGCCGTCGGCGGTCTCGGCGAAGGCCTTGAGCCGGTGGTAGGCGGCGGACCCGACCTCCACGCCGGTGGTCGCCACGCACACCGAGGACCGGTCTCCCCGGCCCACGCGCCCGCGCAGCTGGTGGAGCTGGGAGAGCCCGAAACGATCGGCGTCGAGGATGACCATCATGGTGGCCTCGGGCACGTCCACCCCCACCTCGATGACGGTGGTCGCCACGAGCACCGGCGCGGCGCCGCTGGCGAAGGCCTCCATGGCGGTGTCCTTCTCGGCACTGGTCATCCGTCCGGTGAGCGTGCCGATGCCCGTCCCCGTGAGCGACGGCTCGTCCGCCAGGCGCTGCGCCCACTCGGCGACCGCGGCCGGCGGGCGCGTCGGCCCCTCCCGGTCCGCGCCCCCGTCCGGCTCCTCCGGCAGGTCGTCGGAGGCCTCGGGCCGATCGGGGTCGTCCTCCCCCTGCTCCTGGTCGCCGGCGTCGATGCGCGGGCAGACGACGTAGACCCGACCGCCGGAGGCCACTTCCCGGGCGGCCCGCCGCCAGATCCCCTCCACCCACGTCACTCGGTCCCAGGGCACCAGGTGGGTGTCCACGGGGCCGCGTCCCGCCGGGAGCTCATCGAGGATCGCCGTGTCGAGATCGCCGAAGACCGTCATGGCGACGGTGCGCGGTATGGGGGTGGCGGTCATGACCAGCAGGTGCGGGGTGCGCTCCTCCCCCGTGGCGGGATCGGTCACGCCGCGACGCTCGCGCAGGGCGTCGCGCTGAGCCACTCCGAAACGGTGCTGCTCGTCGACCACCACGAGCCCCAGGAAGGGGATCTGCACGGTCTCGGCCAGCAGCGCGTGCGTGCCCACGACGATGGCGGGCTCGCCGGCGGCCAGGGCGGCGAGGATCTCCCGACGCCGGCCGGCCGGCGTGGAGCCGGTCAGCAGCAGGACCCGGATGGCGCGCTCCGCACCGCCGAGCATTCCCGCCCGCCCCAGGGGCCCCAGGAGAGCCTCGAGACTGGTCCGGTGCTGGGCCGCCAGCACCTCGGTGGGGGCCAGCAGAGCCGTCTGCCCTCCCGCCCCGACGACCTGGGTCATGGCGCGCAGGGCGACCAGGGTCTTGCCGCTGCCCACATCGCCCTGCAGGAGGACCTGCATGGGCACGGTCGATTCCAGGGCGTGCGCGATGTCCTCCCCCACGCGCGCCTGCCCGGCCGTGAGCTCGTAGGGCAGGGCGGCATCCAGGTCGGCGCGCAGGGAATCGGGACCGGGGGCGGGCCAGGCCACGGCGGTGCGCGTGGCCCGATGGCGGGCCCGGCGCTGAGCGAGCGCGGTCTGGAGGACGAGCGCCTCCTCGTGTCGCAGTCGCCGTCGCGCCTCCCGCCACTGCCCGGTGTCCTGCGGCTCGTGGACCCAGCGATAGGCGGTGAAGGCGTCGATGAGCCCGTGGACCGTGCGCACGCGCTCGGGCAGGGGCTCGGGGACGTCCGCTGCGTCGAGCTGATCCAGGAGCGTGCGCACGGCCTTGGCGACGCGCCAGCTCGGCAGTGCCTCGGTGGCAGGGTAGATGGGCAGTGGACGGGCCAGAAGCGCCTCGCGCTCGGCCTCATCGAGCTCGTCGAGGACCTGGATGCGCGGACCGACGAGCTGCTTGCGCCCCCGGTGAAGCCCGACCTTGCCCGACAGCAGCGCCGTGGTGCCCGGCGAGAGCTGGTCCGCCCGCAGCTTCATGAGACCCGCGGTGCCGAACATGACGACGGCCATGCTCGTCGTGCCATCGGTGACAGTGGCCTCCATAATGGCGGGAGGGCGTCCGCCACGGGTGCGGCGCGCGGACGAGCGCACGACCCGGGCCTGGACGGTGGCCTGCTCGCCGTCGGCCAAGGCGCGCAGATCGGTCAGCTCGCCCCATGTGTCGTAGCGGCGAGGCAGGAGCCGCAGCAGGTCTCCGGCAGTACGGGCCCCCTGCTTGGCGAGCTGGTTGGCGGTCCGCGCGCCCAGGATCCTGTCCAAGGGGCGATCCAGCAGGGGCGCCGACCCGCGAGCGGGATCGGATCGGATGGGCGTGGATCGTGTGCTCACGCGCCCCTACTCCAGAGCCATCAGGACATCGGGACGCGCCTGGGCCCCGGCGTGGATGACGACCTCGATGGCGTCGGGGTCCCCGAGGGTCCGCTCGCCGTAACGAGCGACGGCCTCGGCGGCGAGGGCGCCGACGTCCGGCATGGCGTCGCGTCCGAGGATCACGGTGACGAGCTCGTCATCGGGTCGCAGGGCGGTGTCCAGGGCGGCGGCGACCGCATCGGCCTCGGCGTCCGGGCCGTCGAGGGCCAGCGTGCGCAGCTCGATGGCGGCGCGCCCGGCCCTTCTGGCCAGAACGGTGAGGCCCTCGCCGCTTCCGGCCACGGCCACGGCCGCCGCCAGGACACGGGCCTCGTCATCGGTGTCGCACACGAGGAGTTGGACGCCGTCGCCGGGTGCGGGAACGGCCTCGGCCGCGCCGCGCACATGGGAGACGGCGGAGCGGGCGGCCAGGAAGCGCGCCGCCTCGTGGGCGTGGGCGGCGCAGTCGGCGTCGCAGGGCAGCACGATCACCTGCTCCAGGCCGATGTCGATGGCGGCGCGGATGATCCCGTCCCGCTCGGGATCCAGGACGACGACGGCGCCGGTGCGGGCGAGCTGCTCGATGAGCCCCGGGGCGCGGGTGCAGGCGATGACCCCGGTGCGCTCACCCGTCGGAGTGGGGGGACCGAGATGAGAGGGGTGCTTGCGCATGGAACTATCGCGCCTGGCGGCCCGATTCCGGGCCCGACGCGCGGCGAGACGCTCGAAGGACACGACGTGGGAGTCCTCGATCCGGTCGCCGCCGGGCAGAGGCGGCTCGTCGGCCTCCCAGTCGGCGACGACTGCCAGGGCCGTGGGGTGAAGGTGGTGGACGCACACCTGGCGAGCCCGTCCAGCACGCGGCAGCGCCGCGCGGGGGGTGTCGGTGTGCACGTGGACCTGGTACAGGCCCACGCCCAGGGCGTCGGGGGTGCCGACGACGCCCACGGAGTCCCCGACGCGTTCGAGCTCACCGCGCAGGACGTCCGCCTGGGCGGTCGTCGCCTCGAGCAGGTACATGACCTCGAACTCCCCCATGGAGGCCGTCGGCGCGCTGTCGCCCGGTCCGGAGGCCACATGCGTGGCGCCGGCCAGCAGGTCGACGAGCATCTGGTGGGCGACCTCGGTGCAGGGATGGGGGGCCTCCAGCGCCTCGGCGTCCCCCTGCCCCCGGTCTCCGGCGTCGATCGTATCCGACAGGCAGGTGAGCATGAGCATGAGGGCCGCACCGCCGGCATCCACCGGGCCGTGGCCGAGTCCGGCGGTCTCGACGACGCTCTCCTGGGCGCCGAGGGCAGCGGCCGCGCAGACCGCCGAGAGGCTCGTGGGCGCAGTGGGGCGGGACTCCTCCAGAGCCGCGCGCGCGGCGGCGGCGGCGTCCTGGGCGACCGTCAGCAGGGTTCCCGTCACCGGGCGCGACACGGCGGCCCAGGTGGTGTCCGCGATGCGCTCGTAGGCGCGGACGATCTCGACCGGCCTCAGTGCAGCGGGGTCGGGCGCCTCGGCGCAGACGTCGGCGAGGGCGACCAGGACCTGGGAGACCAGAAGACCGGAGTTCCCGCGCGCGCCGCGCACCGCTCCGTCAGCCGCCGCCCGGGAGACCTGGACGAGGCCGGCGCCGGCCGGCAGGAGGCGCATGGCGTCGCAGGCGGCGCGCACGGTGAGCAGGACATTGGTGCCGGTGTCCGAGTCCGGGACCGGGAAGACGTTGAGGGAGTCGACGAGCGCGCGTGTGATCTCTCCCGTCCTGCGCGTCAGACGCAACCAGGAGCGCAGAACAGGAGCGGTCAGGGCGTTCACGGGAACCGGGGTGGGCAACTGGCCGCTCGTCTGCCGTGTCACGCCGCGTTCTCCTTGGCTACCGGTGGGTCGGCCGCCCGACCGGGCGGCCCGCTACCCCTGTATAGTTCCAAGGCTACCGGTCCGCGCCGCTGCGCGCGTCCTGAGCGCCGGTCCAGGCGCCGTTGCGAGGAGCGCAGTGAAGCGGAGCTCCTCTTGGACGGCCACGTATGTGCCTCACCCCACGCCTCATCAGCTTGGGGCCTTTCCCTGCCGTCCGATAGGGTTTGCGGGTTGCCCGGGGCGCGAGCTCGGGGTATTCGATCCAGCGCCGTGACGTCGTCCGGCGTTCACGCAAGAAGATTCAGGAGTGAGACCGTGGCTGCTGTGTGCGATGTCTGCGGCAAGGGCCCCATCTTCGGCAAGAGCGTCTCGCACTCCCACGTGCGGACCAACCGCCGGTGGAACCCGAACATCCAGCGCGTGCGCGCTCTCGTGAACGGCGCTCCCAAGCGTCTCAACGTGTGCACGTCCTGCCTCAAGGCCGGTAAGGTGACGCGCAATATCTGAGTGCGCTCTCGCCGATCGGGCGCTGCGAGGCCGTCACCCCGCGGGTGGCGGCCTTTTCGTCGAGATCGGTCGAGTTCCGCGGCGAGATCGGTTCGGCGGCGCCGCACCCCGATAGCCCGATAAGACCGGCTTTCCCGGACGGGTCCGGCGACGGAATCGTCGGGCCCGCCCCGTCCCGGCCCGCTCAGCCGACTCGGCGGTGTCAACCTCGGAAGTGGTCCCACCCCTTCCCCGCATCGGGAGCCCGTCCACTGACCATGACGCGAGGGCCATCATCCGGCTCCAGCACGCGCCCGATGACTCGGCTGCCCGGTGGGGGCCCTGTCTCGGCCGGGACGGCGGCGAGCATGCCGTGGTCCTCTCCCCCGGTGAGTACCCATCGACGCGCCAGTGCCCGAGCGGCGGCTCGCGAGTCCTCCAGCAGGCGCGCCACGGGCTCCAGGACGGCCAGGTCCTCACCGGTTCCGGCCACCGAGCCCAGAGGATCGTCGATGTCCATCCGCACCCGGGAGGCCTCAGCCATGCGCCCCGCGTCGCGGAGCAGCCCGTCGGAGACGTCCATCATCGCGGTGGCACCGGCCTCGGACAGGGCGGGGCCCGCCTCCAGGGGCGGCACGGGGGTGCGGAACACGGACAGGCTCTCGTGCGCGGCGGCGCGCGTCCGCTCCTCGAGCCCGTCCCGGAACGAGGCCCCGCCCCGCGCCCCGCTGCGACCGGAATCGTCGATGCCGGCGCCGAGCAGTGCGAGCCCGGCGGCGCTGCGGCCCAGCGTCCCGGTGTGGACGAGCAGGTCACCCGGACGGGCTCCCGAGCGCAGGACGGGCGAGCGGCCCTGCAGATCGCCGTGGACGGTGACGGCGATGACGAGCCCCTCCCCCGCGCTCAAGTCACCGCCGACGACACCGGCGCCGATCCGGTCGCACGCTCGGGCCATGCCCCTCGCAAGGTCCTGGATCCATGTCAGCGATGTGCTCAGGGGCAGGACGAGGCCGACCACCAGCGCCACCGGACGGGCCCCCATCGCCGCCACATCGGCGAGGTTCTGGGCCGCGGCACGCGCACCGATCTCCTGGGCGCTCGACCAGTCGGTGGAGAAGTGGTGGCCCTCGACCAGGACGTCGGTGCTCACGCAGTAGCGGGCGTCCGGCGCGGTCAGGACGGCGCAGTCGTCGCCATTGCCGACCAGCGCGCGCCGGGTGCCGGGCAGCAGCGGCGTGAAGGCCGCGAGGAGCTCCTCCTCCGTCAGATCGGCGACCGTGATCGGACGGCGCGCGTCGACGCCCTCATCGATTGACATCGGCCGGCCGCTCCAGGGCCAGCTCGATGAGCTCGCCGATCAGGGCTGTGTAGTCCATGCCGGTCACCTCCCACATGTAGGGATACATGGAGAAGGGGGTGAAACCGGGCATGGTGTTGACCTCGTTGACGACGGCGCGCCCGTCGTCGGTGACGAAGAAGTCGACGCGGGTCAGGCCCTCGCCCCCGATGGCGAGGAAGGCTTCAGCGGCGGTGGACATGACCAGCTCGCGCTCGGCGGCGGTGAGCCGGGCGGGGCAGACCATCTGCACGGCGTCGTGGGCCAGGTACTTGGTCTGGTAGTCGTAGAACTCGCCGGCGCCATGAGAGGCGTCCATGACGATCTCACCGGGCTCGGCCACGCGCGGAGCGTCATCGCCGTGCCCCCCCAGAACCGCGACCTCGACCTCGCGCCCGGTGATCCCGGTCTCCACGAGCACCTTGGGATCCACCGCGCGAGCCGCCTCGACGGCGGCGGGTAGGTCCTCGCGACGCTCGACCTTGGTGATGCCGAGCGAGGAACCGGCCCGGGCCGGCTTGACGAACAGCGGGTAGTCGAGCTCCTCGCAGGCCGCCAGGATGGCGGCGCGATCCCGCTTCCACCGGTGGGGCCCGACGACGACGTGCGGCGCGGTGGTGATGCCGGCGGCTTCCAGGAGCACCTTGGTCGCCTGCTTGTCCATCCCCGCGGCGCTGGCGAGCACGCCGCAGCCCACGTAGCGGATGCCCAGCATCTCCAGCAGCCCCTGGATGGTTCCGTCCTCCCCGTAGGGGCCGTGCAGCAGGGGCAGGACGACGTCGACATCGCCTAGGACGCTCGGCCCCGCGGGTGTCAGGGCGGTCAGCGCTCCGCCCCCGAGCTGTATGGAGAGCTCGCCGCGCCCCAGCCCCTCGGCGGTGATCTCCACGGGCGGGCGGGAGTCGTCCAGAGCCAGTGCGGCGGGGTCGTCGTCGACGAGCACCCACTGACCGGTTGGCGTGATGCCGATGGGCAGCACGTCGTAGCGGTCGCGGTCGATGGCCGACAGGACCCCGGCGGCGGTGGCGCACGAGATGGTGTGCTCTCCGCTGCGCCCGCCGAAGACGACGGCGACACGCGGTCTGCGCGAGCCGCCCGGTCCGGCGGGGGGGAGGGGGTCGGGGTTCGAGGGCTGCTGGCTCGGCACGGCGCTCTGAGACATGCCGCTAACGCTACCGCGTGGCCAGCGGACCGCGCGCAGTCCCCGTCGCCCAGTACTGCTGACCGGCACGGCCCCCGGCCGGCATCGTCCCCGCGTCCCGCGGGGACGGACCGCGCCGACCACCGGGGCGAACGCCGCCGAAGCACCCCGGGGCCGAGCCCGCCGCGACCGACGGGGCGGCCGGTCACGGGCGTCCGGATGACGGCATCAGCGCAGCGGTGCGGCGTTGATGCCCTCGGCTTTGCGGGGCCGGGCCAGCAGCGCATCGTTGACCT
Source organism: Actinomyces gerencseriae DSM 6844 (assembly GCF_000429265.1). Taxonomy (GTDB): domain Bacteria; phylum Actinomycetota; class Actinomycetes; order Actinomycetales; family Actinomycetaceae; genus Actinomyces; species Actinomyces gerencseriae. Next base: position 141,947 of record NZ_AUBN01000009.1, on the reverse strand, counting down.
CGGTGACGGTGGCCCTCCCCTCGACCACCGCGACCACGCCCGCGGTGATGGGCATATCGACGCCGTGGGCGGCCGCCAGGTCGAGGACGGCGCGGGCCGACTTCGCGCCCTCGGCGACGCCGCGCGAGGCCAGGCCCGCTTCGACCACGCTCATGCCCTCGCCCAGGCGGCGCCCGAAGGTCTGGTTGCGGGACAGGGGGCTGGAGCAGGTGGCCACCAGGTCGCCCAGACCGGCCAAGCCCGAGAAGGTCTCCGGGACCGCCCCCAGGGCGAGCCCCAGCCGGGTGATCTCCACCAGGCCGCGGGTGATGATGGTCGCCTTGGAGTTGTCGCCGAACCCGCACCCGGACGCGGCGCCCACGGCCAGAGCGATGACGTTCTTGACCGCACCGCACAGCTCGACTCCGAGCACATCGGTGTTCGTGTACGGCCTGAAGGTGCTGGTCGCGCACAGGGCCGCCACGCGCGCGGCGACGGCCTCCTCGGTTGCGGCGACCACGGTGGCGGTGGGCTGGTGGGCCGCGATCTCGTCGGCGAGATTGGGCCCTGAGACGACGGCGACCCGCTCACGGGGCAGGGCGAGGGCCTCGCCCAGGACCTGGCTCATGCGCAGTCCCGTGCCGAGCTCGACGCCCTTCATCAGGGAGACCGCCAGGGCCGTCTCCCCCAGCTCGCCGCGCAGCGGGGACAGGACGTCGCGCGCGCTCTGGGAGGGCACGGCGACCACGACCAGGCCCGCGCCCTCGACGGCCCGCGTCAGGTCGCTCGTGGCCGACACGCCCTCGGGCAGGCGGCGCCCCGGGACGTAGCGCTCGTTGCTGCCCGAGTTGATCTCGGCGGCCAGCTCGTCGCGACGCGCCCACAGAGTCGTGGGGGTGCCCGCCTCGACGAGCAGGCAGGCGAAGGTGGTGCCCCAGGCGCCCGCACCGACGACGGCCGCCCTGCGCACCGCCCGAGCGCTCATGACCGGGGCTCCGTGCCGGGCTCGTCCGTCGGCCCGGTTGCGTCGGACCCCGCACCGGCCTCGGCGTCGTCGGCCTCCGGCCCCGTCTGGGCGGCGGCCTCCGCATCCGGGAGCGGGTCGGGCCTGCGCACACCGCGATGCTTCTTGCCCGGGTCGCCGTCGTAGTGCACGTCATAGGGACGCGGAGCCTTCTCCCCCCGCAGCTCCTCGACCAGAACGGTGATCCGCCGCATGATCTCGGCCGTCGCCGCACGCACCGCCGCACGGTCCTCGGTGTCCGAGCCGAATGACTCCAGGGTGAAGGGGCTGCCGATCTCGACCCGCACGTCCTTGCGGGGGAAGGGGTGGAAGCCGCCGCCGAAGGAGTCGAGGATGTCCTGCGCGCCCCACTGCCCCATGGGCAGCACGGGCGCACCGGTGCGCATGGCCAGGCGCGCCGCCCCCGTCTTGCCGGTCATGGGCCACAGGAGCGGGTCGCGCGAGAGCGTGCCCTCGGGGAAGATCATGATGACGTCTCCGGCGAGCAGCCGCCTCTCCGCCTCGACGAGGGAGTTGCCGGCCTCCTTCGTGCCCCGGTAGACGGGGATCTGACCACCGGCCTTGAAGACGTGCCCGAGGATGGGCGCATCGAAGATCGTGGACTTGGCGAGCGAGTACGCGGGCACGTCCTCATCCACCAGGCATCGCATGGCCGTCAGGGAGTCCAGGTCCGATAGATGGTTGCAGACGGCGATGAAGCCCCCCTCGCGGGGAATGTTCTCCGTGCCGCTCACGTGGTGACGGGAGACCAGCTTGAGGAACGGGATGATCGCTCCCCGGGCTGCGAACCGGTAGAAGGGCGTCATGCGTCGGGTCGTGGGCACGACGCGACTCTAGCCGGTGCTCGCGCCTCGGCGCACGAATCCGGTCGGCGGGCGCCCGGTCGGGCCCCGGGCCGCTCGGTGAGTCGATCCGAGGCGCCGCTCACGCCAGCCGCGCGACGTCGGCGTCGAGTGCGGAGAGCTTGCTCATGAAGTGCTCGTAGCCGCGATCGATGAGGTTGACGCCCTCGACCCGACTGATGCCCTGAGCCGTCAGGGCGGCGATGAGGTGCGAGAAGCCGCCGCGCAGATCGGGCACGACGATGTCGGCGCCGTGAAGCGGCGAGGGACCCGAGATGACGGCGGAGTGGTAGAAGTTGCGCTGGCCGAAGCGGCACGCGGTACCGCCCAGGCACTCGCGGTAGACCTGAATGGTGGCGCCCATCTTGCGCAGAGCCGCCGTGAAGCCGAAGCGGTTCTCGTAGACGGTCTCGTGGACGATGGACAGTCCCTGGGCCTGGGTGAGGGCCACCACCAGGGGCTGCTGCCAGTCGGTCATGAAGCCGGGGTGGACATTGGTCTCCACCACGATGCTCCTCAGCTCCCCACCGGGGTGGTAGAAGCGGATGCCGTCATCGCGCACGTCGAAGGCGCCGCCAACCCTGCGGAAGGTGTTGAGGAAGGTCGTCATGTCGCCCTGGTGGGCGCCGCGCACGAAGATGTCCCCCTGGGTGGCCAGGGCGGCGGAGGCCCAGGACGCCGCCTCGATGCGGTCCGGCAGAGCGGCGTGGTTGTAACCGGCGAGCTCGTCAACGCCCTCGACGTGAATGGTGCGGTCGGTATCGACCGAGATGATGGCGCCCATCTTCTGCAGGACATCGACGAGGTCGAGGATCTCGGGCTCGACCGCGGCGCCGCGCAGCTCGGTCAGGCCCTCCGCGCGCACCGCCGTCAGCAGCGTCTGCTCGGTCGCGCCGACGGACGGGTAGGGAAGATCGATGACGGTGCCGTGCAGGCCGTCGGGAGCGGTGATGCGGATGCCGCCCTCGAGTTTGTCGACGACCGCCCCGTACTTGCGCAGGATCTCCAGATGGAAGTCGATCGGGCGGTCCCCGATGCGGCAGCCGCCCAGATCCGGGATGAAGGCCTCCCCCAGCCGGTGCAGGAGCGGGCCGCAGAACAGGATGGGGATGCGCGAGCTGCCGGCGTGGGCGTCGATGTCGGCCATGTGGGCGGTCTCGACACGAGACGGGTCCAGCCGCAGGACGCCCTCGGTCTGGTCGTAATCGATGGCCACCCCGTGGAGGGACAGAAGCCCCGAGACGACGTCCACGTCGCGGATGAGCGGGACGTTGCGCAGCAGGGACGGCGTGGCGCCCAGCAGGGCCGCGACCATCGCCTTGGGCACGAGGTTCTTCGCACCGCGCACCGTGATCTCGCCGTTGAGCGGGCGTCCGCCCCGAACCTGGAGCAATCCGTCGACCATCAAGTACCTCCGAAACGATGATGTGGTCGCGGGCACCACGGATGCCTACGAGCGCGCCCGACGAGCGCAGAGCCGTCCCAGCATAAGCGAGACGGCAGGCGCAGCGAGAATCGTGGAGCGCGCCGTCGGCGAACGGGCGGCCGTGCCGCGAGTCTCAGCCGCCGGCGCCCGACGGCCTGGCGACCACGGGCATATCGGCGGCGCGCGCGGGGACGACCTCCTCCTCCGGGAGGTGGCGGGCCGGAAGCGCAGCCGGCTTGAAGCTCGGACGCGCCCGCTCGTAGGCGACGATCTCGTCCTCGTGCTGGAGGGTCAGCGAGATGTCGTCCAGGCCCTCCATGAGGGTCCAGCGCACGTAGTCGTCGATCTGGAAGGTGGTGCGCATGCCCCCGGCGACCACGCTCCGCTCCCGAAGATCCACCGTGATCTGCGTACCGGGCTCGGTCTCGAGGATCTTCCACAGCTGCTCGGCGTCGTCCTGGCTGATGACACCGGCGACAAGGCCCTGCTTGCCCGCGTTCCCCCGGAAGATATCGGCGAAGCGCGGGGCGAGCACGACCTTGAAGCCGTAGTCCTTCAGCGCCCACACGGCGTGCTCGCGCGAGGAGCCGGTGCCGAAGTCGGGCCCCGCGACGAGGATGCTGGCCCGCCTGTACGCCTCCCGGTTGAGGACGAAATCGGCCTCGTTCGCCCTCCAGGCGGCGAAGAGGGCGTCGTCGAAACCAGTGCGGGTGATGCGCTTGAGGTAGACGGCGGGGATGATCTGGTCGGTGTCCACGGCGCTGCGGCGCAAGGGGGCGCCGATACCGGTGTGGCGGATGAACTTCTCCATGACGGGGTCTCCTTGTCTCCTTCTCCGGCTCAGGCCGCGTCGGACTCGGTGGGCTCAACGGAGCCGGACGCGTCCACCGGCGTCGACCGGGACGGGAGATCAGCGGGGGACGACAGGGTGCCGCGCACGGCGGTGGCGGCCGCGACGACGGGTGACACGAGGTGCGTGCGCCCGCCCTTGCCCTGACGGCCCTCGAAGTTGCGGTTCGAGGTGGAGGCCGAGCGCTCGCCGGGGGCGAGCTGATCGGGGTTCATGCCCAGGCACATGGAGCACCCTGCATTGCGCCACTCGGCGCCGAAGTCCCTGAAGACCCGATCCAGCCCCTCGGCCTCCGCCTGGAGGCGGATACGGGCCGAGGCGGGGACGACGAGCATGCGCACGCCCGGCGCCTTGCTGCGCCCCCGCACGATCTCGGCGGCGGCGCGCAGATCCTCGATGCGCCCGTTGGTGCAGCTGCCGAGGAAAACGGTATCCACCTCGATGTCGCGCAGCGGCATGCCCGGCGTCAAATCCATGTACTCCAGGGCCCGCCTGGCGGCGCGGCGCCGGGTGCTGTCGGCGATGGACTCGGGGTCGGGGACGGTCGCCGAGATGGGCAGCCCCTGGCCGGGGTTGGTGCCCCAGGTGACGAAGGGCTCGATATCCTCGGCCTCCAGGACCACCTCTGTGTCGAAGACGGCGTCGTCGTCGGTGCGCAGCCCCCTCCAGTACTCCACGGCCGCGTCCCACTCCCCGCCGACGGGGGCATGGGGGCGGCCGGCGAGGTAGTCGAAGGTGGTCTCATCGGGAGCGATCATGCCGGCGCGGGCGCCGCCCTCGATGCTCATGTTGCAGATCGTCATGCGGGCCTCCATCGAGAGCTGCTCGATGGCGCGGCCGCGGTACTCGATCACATGCCCCTGCGCACCATTGGTGCCGATTCTGGCGATGATGGCCAGGATGATGTCCTTCGCCCCGCTGCCGGCGGGCAGGTCCCCGTCAATAGTCACGCTCATGGTCTTGAAGGGCGCGATGGGCAGGGTCTGGGTGGCGAGCACGTGCTCGACCTGGCTGGTGCCGATCCCGAAGGCCAGCGCCCCGAAGGCGCCGTGAGTGGACGTGTGCGAGTCCCCGCACACGACGGTCATGCCCGGTTGGGTCAGGCCCAGCTGGGGGCCGACGGCGTGGACGATGCCCTGGTCCGCGTCCCCCAGCGGGTGCAGGCGCACGCCGAACTCGGCGCAGTTGGCGCGCAGCGTCTCGATCTGGGTACGACTGGTGATGTCAGCGATCGGCAGGTCGATATCGAGCGTGGGGGTGTTGTGGTCCTCGGTGGCCAGGGTCAGGTCGGTGCGGCGGACCTTGCGGCCCGCCAGGCGCAGTCCTTCGAAGGCCTGGGGGCTGGTGACCTCGTGGACGAGGTGAAGGTCTATGTAGAGCAGGTCGGGGGCTCCATCCGCTCCCTGCGAGACCACGTGGTCGCGCCAGACCTTCTGAGCGAGGGTCATTCCCATCACTGCGCATCCTTTCCTTCTTGGCGGGGCGCCCCTCGGGGCCACGAGGCCCGTCACCGACGCCGGCAGCATGACGGGCGGCGGTTCCCGGGACGGCGCCGAGCACCGTGCAGCGCAAGGCCGACGGCAGACGCTGATACGGCTGCCGACATGGTTGCCGAGTTTCTGACACGGCGCCACTTCTGTGCCGAAGCGTACTTGAAGTCTCATCTCTCGGAATGGCAATATCAGATTATGGACGCGTTGAGCGATACCGAGAGCAGCAGCGGCGTTGGCGTCATCGACAAGGCCGCCCTCGTCATGAGCACGTTGGAGTCGGGACCCGCGACCCTGGCGCAGCTCGTCTCCTTCACCCACCTAGCACGACCCACCGCCCATCGAATCGCCGTGGCGCTGGAGCACCACCGTCTTGTGTCGCGCGACTCCCAGGGTCGTTTCGTCCTCGGCCCGCGCCTGAGCGAGCTGGCGTCGGCCGCCGGGGAGGATCACCTCCTCTCGGCGGCCGGCCCGGTGCTGGCGGCGCTGCGCGACAAGACCCACGAGTCCTCGCAGCTCTACCGCCGTCAGGGCGATGTCCGCATCTGCGTGGCCAATGCGGAGCGCCCCATCGGCCTGCGCGACTCCATCCCCGTGGGCGCCACGATGTCCATGCAGGGGGGCTCCGCCGCCCAGGTGCTCCTGGCGTGGGAGGAGCCCGACCGCTTGCACCGCGGTCTGGTGGGGGCGCGGTTCAACGCCACCATGCTGTCCGCCGTGCGCCGCCGCGGCTGGGCCCAGTCCGTGGGCGAGCGCGAGCCCGGCGTCGCCAGCGTATCGGCCCCGGTGCGCGGCGCCAGCGGGAAGGTGATCGCCGCCGTATCGATCTCCGGACCGATCGAGCGGATGGGTCGCCAGCCCGGCCGCGCGCACGGCGGGGTCGTCATGGCCGCGGCACGCCGCCTGTCCGAGGTGCTGCGCAACACGGACGAGGGCTGACTCCCGTCGCCCGGGCGGACCGGAGCACCGGGGAGTCCCGCTCCCCGCACCGGCGAGCCGGGCGGGACGGCGGATCGCCGCCGAGGCCGGAGAGGGCCCCGATAGACTCCCGGCATGCGACGCACCCTGCTGGTCACCAACGACTTCCCCCCGGTTGTGGGCGGCATCCAGTCCTATCTGGACGACTACACCTCGCGCCTGCCAGCGAAGGACCTCGTGGTCCTGGCCTCCACGCCGCCCGAGGGGCCGCGGGCGGCGCGCGAGTTCGACTCCACACGGGACTTCGAGGTCGTACGGGTGCCCACGCGCGTACTGCTCCCGACGCCCGGGGTGCGCGCTCGGATGCAGCACCTGGTGAGGGCACGCGGCATCGAGACGGTCTGGTTCGGGGCCGCCGCCCCGCTGGGCCTGCTCGGCGGGGCCGCGAGGCGCGCCGGGGCCACTCGCGTCATCGCGACCACCCACGGCCACGAGGTCGGGTGGGGCATGACCCCGGGGGCCCGGCAGGTGCTGCGCAGGATCCTCCGCGACTCTGACGTTGTGACCTGCATCTCCGACTACACGCTGAGCAGGCTCCGCCCCCACATGCCGTACGGTCAACGGGTGCTCCGCCTCCCCAGCGGCATCGACGTCGAGCGCTTCCGCCCCGACGCCGAGGCCCGCTCGGCCCTGCGGGCCCGTTACGGCCTGGGCGAGGCCCCGACCGTCGTGTGCGTCTCGCGGCTCGTGGCGCGCAAGGGCCAGGACTCGCTCATCGAGGCCTGGCCCCGGGTGATCGGGCGCCTCCCCGGGGCCAGGCTGGTGATCGTGGGCTGGGGCTCCTACGCCAGGCGGCTGGCCCTGCTCCGCCGCACCTCACCGGCGCGAGAGTCGATCACTCTCACCGGCGAGGTGCCCGCCGCCGAGTTGCCCGGTCATGTCGCGATGGGCGACGTCTTCGCCATGCCGTGCCGCACGCGAGGAGGCGGTCTCGACGTCGAGGGGCTGGGCATCGTCTTCCTCGAGGCCTCGGCGACGGGACTGCCCGTCATCGCCGGCACGAGCGGCGGCGCGCCCGAGACGGTGGTCGAGGGGGTGACCGGCGACGTCGTCGACGGCCGCGACCAGGACGCCCTGGTGGAGGCGCTGGTACGCCAGCTGTCGGATCCGGCACTGCGGACCCGGATGGGGACGGCGGGGCGAGCGCTGATGCAGGAGCGATGGACCTGGTCCTCCCTGGTCACCGGTCTCGTCGAGGCGATCGACGCGCGGTGAATCGACGCACGGCGCCGCGGGGAGGCGGCGAGGCCGGCGGGCTTCAGCGGGTGGTCGCGACCGGTCAGGCGCCGTGCGATGCGCGTCCGGCGCGCAACTGCGCGATCGCGGTCTCGAAGTCCTCCAGGGAGTTGAAATCGGAGTAGACCGAGGCGAAACGCAGGTAGGCGACCTCGTCGAGCTCGCGAAGCGGCCCCAGGATCGCCAAGCCGACCTCGTGGGAGTCGACGAGAGCCTGGCCGGTACTCCGAACCGCCTCCTCGACCTTATAGGCCAGCAGCGACAGATCGGCATCCGAGACCGGCCGCCCCTGGCAGGCCCGGCGCACCCCCACGATCACCTTGGCCCGGGAGAAGGGCTCAACCGCGCCGGAGCGCTTACGCACCGACAGACTCGCCGTCTCCACCGTGGTGAAGCGGCGGCCGCACCGAGTGCACTCGCGTCGACGGCGGATCGATGTCCCGTCCTCAGCCGTACGGGAGTCCACCACGCGCGAGCCGTCATGCCGGCAGAAGGGACAGTGCACGCCGAGCTCCTCCAACTGGTCACCACTGGTGTGCCATGGAGACTAAACGCGCGAGCCGGATCGCCGCAAGCGGCGTCGGATCAGAGCTCATCGAGGGTCACTCGACGGGGACCACCAGAACCCGGCCGGGTTCGAGAGCGGATGACTCCAGGCCATTGAGCTCGACGATCCGAGCCATGGTTCGATCGACGTCGTCAATGCCCGTGCCCGCCGCGATCTCCCACAGGGACTGCCCGGCTCGAACGGTGGCCGTCGTCGTCCGGGGGGAGGCGTTCGCGGAACCGCGGATCATGATCCCGATGGAGACGACAAGAGCGATCACGAGCGCCAGCCCGCTCACCGCCATGAGGCGGCGCAACCCGACCGGAAGCGGGCGCACCGGCTCCCGAGCGCGCCCGACCGCCGATCCGCGCGCCTCATCGCCGTGCAGTTCATCATGCGTATCGCCATGCGCGGCGAGGGGCGCCGCCGCGGCTCGGCGCCGCCCCTCGCGCTCCCGACGGCGCTGCGAGCGCACGGCCGGGTGGTTCGGCGCAAGATCCGCGAGGCGCGCCTTCACGGCGCGCGATGGCCGTCCGGAGCCCCTGGTCCGCTCGAGCCGGCCGGCCCACGCCGCTCGCGGGACGGCGGGGCGCCGGGACAGCTCCGCGGGGAGCTCGATCGCAGTCCCCGCCCGGAGGACCCCGATCGGGGAGCCACCGGCGTCGTCGGTCACCAGGCGAAGCCGGGGGCGGCCACCGACGGAAGCCGCGTCGCCCTCGGCTTTCCGCGCCGAGTCGACCGAGACGGCGCGCGGGCGGTGAGAAGGGACAAGCGTGAGAGCGCTCATGAGAACCTCCTGGAACACACGTTCGACGAACATATGTTCGATACGGTAGCGGCTGATCGACGGAGTGTCCAGAGCATTTTCGAACACATGTTTGAAGTGCTCGTCATTCCGCCGTAGGCTTGACGCATCAAGCCCACCACAGGCCACCGACACCAATTCGAGCCCCATGAGCAACCGCGTCGCCCGGGCCCCGGCCGCCACGGCCGTTGCGCGGGACGGGGCCGAGGAAGGACCGCCCGGTCATGACGTCCCCCGGCACCACCACCCCGGCCGCCACGGCCTCGGCGGCCGAGTCCCTCGAGGCCCTCGATGCGCGCGCCCGCGCCGTCTACGAGACCGTCCGCGACGCCGTCATCGCGCACGGGTACCCGCCCTCCATGCGGGAGATCGGCGCCGCGGTCGGTCTGACGAGCCCCTCCTCGGTCAAGCATCAGCTCGACAAGCTCGAGCGGTTCGGCCTGGTCCGGCGCGACCCGAACCGACCTCGCGCACTCGAGGTGGTCCTGCCCGACCGCCCCGGCCCCGGTGCCGATCCGAAGGACGAGGAGGCCGTTCCCGCCCATCCGCAGGAACGGGGCGCTCCCCCCTCGCCGCCCGTCCTGCCGGGCGTGGCCGAGGGCGAGGCCGTCGCGGTCCCCCTCGTCGGACGGATCGCCGCAGGGTCTCCCATTCTGGCCGAGCAGAGCATCGAGGACGTTGTGGCGCTGCCCCGGCGTCTGACCGGCAGCGGCGAGCTCTTCATGCTCGAGGTCCACGGGGACTCCATGGTTGACGCCGCCATCTGCGACGGGGACTGGGTCGTGGTGCGAGCCCAGGCCGACGCCGTCAACGGGGACGTCGTCGCGGCCATGCTCAACGACCTCGACGGCGCCACTGCCACCGTCAAGGTCTTGTCCCGCAAAGACGGCCACCAGTGGCTGCTGCCCCGCAACCCCGACTACGCGCCGATCCCGGGGGACGAGGCCACGATCATGGGGAAGGTCGTCACTGTGCTGCGCTCCTTATGAGTGCTCCCGCAGGCCCTGCGCGCACCGGCTCGCGGCGCGGGGCCGGGGTTCGCCCCGGTCCTCGGAAGCGACCCCGGCCCCGCGTTGGAGAGTTCGCGCCGTCGACGCGGACGGACCGCGGACGGACTCAGTAACTCAGTAGCCCAGACCGCGGGCGACCTCGCGCAGGCGCTCCGCGGAAGCCGTCAGACGCTCCCGCTCGTCGGACGTCAGCGGCAGCTCGAGCCGGCGACCCGCGCCCTCGCGCCCGACGATGGTCGGGACCGCCATGCAGACATCGGAGATGCCGTGCCAGTCGTCCAGCAAGGGCGAGACGGTGAGAACACGCTGCTCGTCATTGAGAATGGCGCCGATGATCCGCTGGACGGCCAGGCCCACGGCGTAGTTCGTGACGCCCTTGCCCTCGATGATGCGGTAGGCGGAGCGGACGACGTCATGGGCGATGCGCTCGCGCTTGGCCTCGTCGAAGACACCGCCGTCCAGCGTCCCGCCCCACTGCGTGACCGGCACGCCGCCGATCTCGCACGAGGACCACAGCGGGACCTCGGAGTCGCCGTGCTCACCGGTGATGTAGCCGTGGATGTTCTGGGTGGCGGTCCCGGTCTCCAGGGAGACCAGATAGCGCATGCGGGCCGTGTCCAGGACGGTGCCGGAGCCGAAGACCTGGTTCTCGGGCAGACCGGTGATCTTCTTGGCGCAGTAGGTCACGACGTCCACCGGGTTGGCCACCGGCAGGAAGATCGCGTTGGGAGCGACCTCGACCAGCTTCGGCAGAATCTTCTCCATGATGCCCACGGTGGCCCCGGCGAGCTCGAGGCGGGACTGGCCCGGCTTCTGCTTGGCGCCCGCGGTAATGGCGATGACGTCGGCATCACGGCAGATCTCGGGGTCGTCGGAGCCGGAGACGGAACCGGCGGAGGTGAACTGGATCCCCTGGGCGATGTCGAGGGCCTCCGCCTCGACCTTCTCCTTGGCGATGTCCTGCAGCACGACCTCGCGGGCGACGCCCTTCGTCACGCAGGCGTAGGCGAGCGTCGAGCCCACGGCACCTGCGCCGATGATCGCGACCTTGGACGGGCGACCCCCCGGGGTCGTCGGGTAGGAACCTTGTGCACTGTTGGTGATGGTGGCCTCGGACACGGTCTTCCTCCGAATCGGGTGATGGCACGGCAGGCGAGCCGGCCAATGCCCAGAGTACGCGGTTCGCGTCCACCAGGACGAGGCACGTCAGCATCGGCTCCCATCGGCGAGCGGATCGAGGGCCGTCCTCCGGGAGGTCCCGGAGGACGGCCCGAGCACCCGCCGCCGTCGGAGGACTCAGAAGACTCCGACCTGACCGCCGACCATCATCCATGTGAAGAGCGCGGCCCCGACGGTCGAGGCCAGCCAGATCGAGGCGGAGCGAACCTGCACCCACACGTTGAGCGCGACCAGGGCCGTGAACTGCGGGATGATGACGTTGAGCATCATCATCCACCGTCCTCCGAGCGTCGGCTGGCCGATCACATCCATTCCAGGACCGATGCCCATGTACCCGGGAACGAAGTGGAAGAGCCACAGCAGGCACAGGCCCCCGATGGCCGCCACCCAGGCGAAGGAGAAGCGCTTGGCCCACAGGACGAGCGGCCGTTGGCCGGGCCCGGACGGGATTCTGGCCATGACGCTGAGACTGAGCCCGTTGACGACGAAGAAGAACCCCCAGATGACGACGAAGTAGGGGACGAGCACCGCCACCCGCTCGGGGGTGAGGGTCTTGAGCATCGGCCACAGGACGCGCAGCTCCGGGCCCCGGAAGAACGCCACCGCCTCCACGACCAGCGCCAGCCACCCGATCAGGACCGCCGAGACCGCGACCGCCGCCGCGATGTGCCCGACGGGATGCTCCGCAGCGACCACTCCCAGGTCCGTCCAGGACGTATCGCGCCCTGCGCCGAAGCGCCGCCACAGCAGGAAGAGGCACAGCGTGACGAGGGTGGTCCCCAGCAGCCAGGCGGCGATGCCGTTGCCCATCTGGAGAGGCAGGAACGGGACGGCGGCGGAGACCGGGTCCTCGCCGCCCCCCTTCTGGGTGAGCAGCGGGTACATGACGACCGTGAGAGCGACGCTCACGGCCGCGGATACGGCGAGCCCCGTCCGGCGGCCGCCCCGGTAGGCCCCCTCCGAGCCCACCGCCCGTCGGAGGAGGGGGACGCGCAGGAGCAGGCCGAGCATCGGGACGAGCGAGGCGACGAGCGCGAACAGGGCGATGGCTCCCCCGATCTCCTTCCACTGGTAGACATGGGAGGACGGATCGATCCAGTGCTCATCCTGCTCGCCCGCGCGCAGCGCATCGTTGAACCAGGAGACGGCCGCGGTGTTCGACGCGCCGCCGGTCATCACTCCGAGGTGCGTCCCCGAGACCAGCTCGGCGCGGCGGGCCGTGCCGTCCGCGAAGGATCCGTAGGTGCGATTCCACTCCAGGGAGCCGTCCGCGGGCAGTCCGAACGCCTCCAGCCGCGCCGGATGGGTGGTCAACGAGGACACGGGGAAGGTCTTCTCCCGGTAGCCCCCGATCTCCTCGTTGCTGCCCTGCACGAGCAGATAGTTCCGCACCGACGGGATGTCGGGAGAGCCCCCGTTGCCCGACAGGGCGACCACGGCTCCGACCGCCGGATCCTCCGCGGCCAGCTTGACGGCGTAGATGGAGCCCGTCGAGTGACCGAAGGTGCCGATGCGCGTGCCGTCGACGAAGGACAGCGACTTGAGGTAGTCCAGGCCATAGCCCGCACCGGACATGATCGCCGTGTCCACGGGGTGCTGAGTGGAGTAGCCGTGCCCGAACTGGTCGATGCTGAGCACGACGAACCCGCGTCTGGCGAGCTCGATGGTCCCGAAGGTCGTCGTCGCCTCCTTGTCGGACTGGTAGCCGTGAAGGGCGAGGAGCCCCGGGGCGGGGTTGTCCGCGTTCACCCAGGCGGGCTTGTAAACCTTCGCCGTCATCGGCACGCCGAGGTCGGTCATGAACTCGATCTTCTGGACCTCGACGCGTCCGAATCCCCGGTCGGCGGCTGCGGACAGGCCCGCGCCGGCCAGTGAGACGAGGAGCAGGAGGGCAAGAGCGGCCCACAGGGCCCGCTGGGATGCGCCGCGGGGGGAATGGGAGGAGGGGGTGGCCGGAGTAGCCGGAGTGGTCATTGTCATGCTCGTTTCTCGGCGGATGTCACGCCCTGCCATGGGCGCGGCGGCAGTCGCGGGTGAGGGTGGGAATCGTGTAGATGGAGGTGCTGGCGGCTATGAAGAGATCGGTGCCGTCCTCGCCGCCGAAGCACAGGTTCCCGACCTTCTCGGGCACCGGGAGACGGCCGATCTCCTCCCCCTCGGGGGTGAGGACGACGATGCCGTCCAGGCACGAGGACCAGATGTTGCCGTGCTCGTCGACCTTGATGCCGTCGGGCACCCCGGGGGAGACCTCGGCGAGGTCCTGCCCCGCCTTGAGCCGCCAGTCATCGACGAGGTATCTGCGGATGTGGTGGCGGGCGAGAACGCCGTCGCGGTTGAGGGCAGCGGAGTCGGCGATGTAGCAGAGGGTCTCGTCCGGGGAGAAGGCGATGCCGTTGGGCTCGACGACGTCGGTGGCGACGACGGTGAGGCGTCCCCGCGGGGTGATGCGGAAGACCCAGTGGTCGCAGTACTCCCGGGAGCCCGGGTGGCCCTCCTGCGGGTAGATGATGCCGTAGGCGGGGTCGGTGAACCAGATCGATCCGTCGGAGGTGACGACGATGTCGTTGGGCGAGTTGAAGCGGCGGTCCTGCCAGTGGTCGACGACCGTCGTGACGACTCCGTCCCGGTCCCTCTCGACCCGCCGGCCCCCGTGGGAGCACTGGAGGACGGAGCCGTCGAGGTCGATGGTGCGTCCGTTGACGTGGTCGGGCGTCTCCAGGTGGACGGCGGCCTCACCGGTCAGGGGGTCGAGGTCCCACACCCTGTCGCCGATCACGTCGGAGAATCGCAGACGGCGCTCCCGCGGGAGCCAGCAGGGGCCCTCGAGCCAGGAGCCGCCGGTGAAGAGGCGCTGGAGCCGCCAGCCGGGCGGAAGCAGGGAGTCGATGCGAGTCATATCTGATATCGCGTCCTTTCCGGGCGTCATCGCCCAGTCGGTGGGACCGGAGGCGGAGACCCGTACGGTGCTGGCGCAGAAGATCGGCGCGGAAGGCGCGTCGCCCCTTTGCGAACACCCGGACCAAACACCTATATACCCTCAGACGTCTGAGGACCGCGCACAGCATAATCTTCCACCCGTGCCCGCGCAAGCGCGGTCGGTCGGGCGCTCAGTTCCGGTCGGAGGCGGAGATGCGGGCCAGCAGGTCCGCCCGAGTCTGCGTCATGTGCGAGCGCATGGCGTCCTTCGCGCCCTGCTCGTCCCCGCTGCGGATCGCCCGCAGGATCTCGCGATGGTGCCACTGGGCGCGCCGGCGCACCTCGGGATCGGCCGAGGTGATGGCCCGCGAGGCCTTGAAGGCCTGGGACAGGGGGATCATGATCGTCGGCACGAAGGGGTTGCCGCTCGCCTCCATGATCGAGGAGTGGAAGGCCATGTCGGCCTCCACCACCGCTGGCACGTCCTGCCCGTCACCGGCCTCGTCGATCCGCTCGATGCACTCCTCCAGCACTCGGACGTCCGCCTCGCAGCGGTGGACGGCGGCGAGCCCGGCGGCCCCGACCTCGATCATCCTGCGCACCTCGATGAGTCTGAGGCCGACCTCGCGCTCCGGAGTGGTCCTCAGCGTCATCGAGATGAGGGTCGGCAGGTCCGTCCACGCCGATCGCGGAGTGAGGTAGGTGCCACGACCCTGGACCACCCGCAGGATCCCCCGCTCCCGCAGCACCTTGACGGCCTCGCGGACCGTCAGCCTCGAGACGTCGAGCTCAGTGGCGAGGTCGACCTCGCTCGGCAGGGTCCGGTCCTGGGAGTACCGGCCGTCGGCGATCCGGTTGAGAATGTCATCGACAACCCGGCCGACCATGTCCCTGCGCATCTCTTCCCCTTCCGCCTCGGCCGATTCTCACACACTGCGGCGCGCGTCGCCGCGCTGAGCGCCGTCAACTCGTCGCGGCCAGCCGCGCAAGCGCGCCGAGGACCACATCGCGGTCGCGAGTCGGCCACAGCCCCGGCATGGAACGGGCCAGGAAAGCGCCGTACCGGGCCGTGCGCAGGCGCGGGTCGAGGACGGCGACGACGCCGCGGTCCTCGGAACGGCGGATGAGCCGCCCCGCCCCCTGGGCGAGCAGGAGGGCCGCGTGGGCGGCGGACACGCTCATGAAGCCGTTTCCGCCTCCGGCCGCGACGGCCTCGCTGCGGGCCTGGGCCACGGGGTCGTCCGGACGGGGGAAGGGGATGCGATCGATGATGACCAGGCGGCAGGCGCGCCCGGGCACGTCCACGCCCTGCCACAGGGACAGGGTTCCCACCAGGCAGGAGTCCTCCTCCGCGGCGAAGGCCTCCACCAGGGTCGGCAGCTGGTCATCGCCCTGGGCGTAGACGGTCAGGGCCGTGGCGCCGCGCAGGACCCCGGCGGCCTCCTCGGCGGCGCGGCGTGAGGAGAACAGGCCCAGCATGCCGCCACCGCTCGCCTCGGTCAGGGCGAGGATCTCGTCGAGCACCGCCTCGGAGATGCCCCTGCCCGGCCTGGGCAGGTGGGTGGGGGTGTAGAGGATGCCCTGGCGGGCGTAGTCGAACGGCGTGCCCACGTCCGCGCCGTCCCACTGACCGGCGGCCAGCGTGAGCCCCAGAGCGCGGGCCATCGGCTCGAAGCCGCCTCCCAGGGCCAGTGTGGCCGAGGTCAGAACGGCGGCGCGGTCGCCCAGCAGGGAGTCGGCCACGGAGGCGGCGACATCGACGGGCGCCAGCGTGAGCCGCGGGGGCTCGGTCCCCATACGAGGCCGCTCGACCCAGGCGACGTCACGATGCTCGCGCACCGAGTCCGAGGTCATGCGCTCAATGGCCCCCACCAGGTCCGACACGGCGGTGCGGGCCAGCGCCACGCCCCCGGCCCCGCCGGCGTCCGCGCCCTTCCTCCCGGCCCTGGCGGCCTCGCGCACGTCCGCGAGGACCTGGCGCGCCGCGGCATCCAGCACGACGAGCGCCTCATGCAGGACTGGAGGAGGGCCGTCGCGCAGTCGTCCGTCGGGCAGATCGGCCAGGGAGAGCTGGAGCCGCCGACCGGCGGACTCCAACTCGGTGACGAGGACCGAGGCCCCCCGCCGCGCGGTGGCGGCCACGCGCATGACGGCGGCCGCGGACAGGCTCACGGTGCTCTGGGAGCGGACCCGTTCGACGAGCTCATGAGCCTCGTCGACCACCAGGACCCGGTGCTCGGGCAGTACTCCGGGGTTGCCCGCCGCGGCGATGCCGAGCATGGCGTGGTTGGTCACGACGACATCGGCCTCGGCCGCAGCGGCGCGGGCGAGCTCGGGGAAGCACTCCTCGCGCAGCGGGCAGGAGGGGCCCAGGCACTCGGCCCTGGACACCGACACCTGCGCCCAGGCCCGGTCCGAGACGCCCGGGACGAGATCATCACGGTCGCCGGTGGTGGTGTCCGCCGCCCACTCGCGCAACCGGACGACCTGCTCCCCGACGCTGCGCCGGCCCGCCTCCCCGATGCGCCCCGCCGTGGTCGCCTCCCCGGCGGAGAAGAGGGCTCCCTCGTCGTCGGGGTAACCGCCCTCCAGACGATGACGGCACACGTAGTTCTGCCAGCCCTTGAGCAGCGCGACGCCCGGTCGCGACCCGGTGACGACCTCGACGGCGTCCGCGGCCAGGGGGGCGTCCCGGGTCAGGATCTGCCGCTGGAGGGCCAGCGTCGCCGTGGAGACGACGGCCCGTTCCCCGGCATCGACGGCGCGAACCATGACGGGCACGAGGTAGCCCAGGGACTTGCCGGTGCCCGTGCCGGCCTGCACCAGCAGGTGCGTTCGGGTCTCCAGCGCATCGGCCACGCGGGCGGCCATCTCGACCTGCCCGGGGCGCGGGGCGCCCCGGAGGCGACGCACGGCCTCGTCGAGAGAGGTGAGGACGCGCCCGTCCCCGTCGGCCGAGTCGGCGGAGACCGTGTCGTCGGCCGGGCTCACGGGGAGTCCGGCATCGGGCCCGCAGCGGCGTCGCGCAGGGCGGCGGCCTGCAGCTCAGCGGCGAGGGCGGCGTCGACCCTGGCGACGATGCGGGTGCCGTCGGGTGCGTAGTCGATCGTGTCGATCTCACCGTCGGCGTGCACCCTGGAGACCAGATCGCCCCGCGAATAGGGGATGACGCACGGCGCTGCTTGTCTCGATCCGACCGAGCAGCAGATCGCCCCGCGAATAGGGGATGACGACATCGACGTGCGCATCCGGGCGCGGCAGCATGGCCGCGATGCGCGCCCGCAGCTCGTCGATCCCGTCGCCGGTGCGGGCGGAGACCTGGATCGCGCCGGGCAGGCGCGTGCGCAGAGTCACAAGGGTGACGGCGTCGGCGAGGTCGGTCTTGTTGAGAACGATGAGCTCGGGGACATCGAGCGCCCCGGGGATCTCGGCGATCACCGCCCGCACCGCCGTCACCTGGCCGAGGGGATCGGGATGGGCGGCGTCAACGACGTGGAGGACGAGGTCCGCGCCCGCCACCTCCTCCAAGGTCGATCGGAAGGCCTCGATGAGCTCGTGGGGGAGGTTGCGAACGAAGCCGACCGTGTCGGTGAGGGTGTAGACGCGCCCGTCGGAGGTCTCGGCTCGGCGCACGGTCGGGTCGAGGGTGGCGAAGAGAGCGTCCTGAACCATGAGGCCCGCATCGGTGAGCCGGTTCATGAGCGAGGACTTGCCGGCGTTGGTGTAGCCGGCGATCGCGACCGAGGGGATGGGACCGCGGTGGCGCGAGCCGCGCTTGACCTCCCGTGAAGGGGCCATGGCCCTGATATCGCGGCGGAGCTTGGCCATCCGGCGGCGGATGCGGCGTCGGTCGAGCTCGATCTTGGTCTCGCCGGGGCCGCGCGAGCCGATGCCCTGGCCTCCGACGACCCGTCCTCCGGCCTGGCGGGACATGGAGTCGCCCCAGCCGCGCAGGCGCGGCAGCAGGTACTCCAGCTGAGCGAGCTCGACCTGGGCCTTGCCCTCGCGCGACTTGGCGTGCTGGGCGAAGATATCGAGGATCACGGCGGTGCGGTCGACGACCTTGACGCCGACGACGTCCTCGAGCGCACGACGCTGGGAGGGGGCGAGCTCGCCGTCGACGATGACCGTGTCGGCGCCCGCGGTGACGACGATCTCGGCCAGTTCCGCGGCCTTGCCGGACCCGAGATAAGTGGCCGGATCGGGGTGATCGCGCTTCTGGATGAGGGCGTCCAGGACCTGGGAGCCGGCGGTCTCGGCGAGTGCTGCGAGCTCGGACAGCGAGGTCTCCGCGTCCTGGGCGGCGCTGAGCGCCCGGGAGCCGGATCCGGGCGCAGTGCCGCTGGACAGGTCCAGGCCGACGAGCACGACCCGCTCCAAGCGGATCCGGCGGTACTCGACCTCGCCAACGTCCTCGAGCTCGGTACTGAGGCCGGCGACACGGCGGATGCCGGCGCGCGCCTCCCGTTCCAGGGCGCCGTCGTCATCGGACTCACGGCCGGGATATCCGCCCGCGGTGGAGGCCAGTGCCGTCCCGGCGCGCGAGAGGACACGGCTGACGACGTCCTCGGCGGTGGGCCGATCCGAGCCCGCGGCGTGAGAGGCGACCGGGCGCGCGGCACCCGCGGTGCGGGCGGCATCCGGCGAGTCGTCGGACGCGTCGATGGTGGGGTCATGGCGGGACGAGCGATGAGTCACGAGGAATCCTATTCGTATGCGAGAAGGCGGCCCGGAGCGGAGACTCGACGGACCCGCCCGGTGTGCCGGGCGCGGGCGAGGGGCGCATTGGGGACGACGCGGAGCCGTCAACGGCTCAGCGCATACGAGGAATCCACATGGCGGCATCGTAGCGCCGTCGGGCACCCCGGACCAGGGAGCCCGCCCGTCCGGGCCGCTGGCGGGCCCCGGATCCGGTCCCCGGCACGCGGGCCGACCCCGCGCGCATCGTCCCGGGCAGTCCGGAATCATGGCGAACGCGGCTACTCTCCCACTGTGACCAGCCCGAGCCCCCAGAGCCCCCGGACTCCAGACCGGGCCGCTCCGCCCGTCTCGGCGCGCGCCGTGCTCACCACTTCGATCGGGCGCCTGACCCTGGCGATGCTGGTGGTCGAGCTCCTGGCGGGCATGCAGGTCTACATCAACCAGACGGTACTGCCGCTGGTCGCCGTGGACCTGGCAGCACGAGCTCGCTACGGCCTGGTGACGGCAGCGGCGACGGTGCCGACGTTCCTCACCATGCCGCTGGGCGGGGCATTGCTCTCCCGGTGGCGCGCCGACCGCCTCATGACCTCCCTGACGGCGGTGCTCGTCGCCGGAGCCGGAGCCGGAGCACTGGCGCCGGATGTGGGCGTCTACGTCCTGGGGGAGATCGTGCGCGGACTGGCCGCGGGGGCCCTGGCGACGGTCACCACGGGGGCGATGGTCGCAGGGCTTCCCGAGGCGTGGCGACGCGCGTTCCTGGCGGCGAGCTCAGCCGTGTGGGTGGTCGCCTCCCTGATCGGACCGGCCTACGCCGCGGCCGTCGGCTCGAGCTGGGGCTGGCGGTGGGCGCTGGTGGCCTACGCGCCCGTGCTGGTGGCGGCGCGGCTGGTGATGGCCCGGCAGATCCGGGGTCTGCGGGTGCCCGACGACGACGCGGGCGACCGCTCCGGCGCCCCGCTCGCGGCGGCCTCGGTTCTGGCCGGCGGGGTGGCCCTCATCGGGCTCGTGCCGGCGGCGTCACCGTGGTTCTGGCCGGCCTCGGCTCTCGGCCTGGCAGGCGTGGTCTGGGCCTGCTCGCGAGTCTTCCCCGCCGGTGTGCTGCGGTTGGCGCCCGGTCGCCGTGCGGCCCTGGCCGTGCTGACGTGGGTGTGCGCCTGCTACTTCGCCCTCGACTTCCTCATCTCCCCCGCTGGCCATGACGTCCTCGGCCTGGGACCGATCGCGATCGGCTGGGCCCTGACCACCGCCGGGGTCCTGTGGAGCGCGGTGGCCATGTGGTGCGGAGCCCACCCCGCGCGACAGCAGCGGGAGTACCTGGTGCGGACGGGCCTGGCCGGGCTGCTCTTCGCGGTCGGCGGCGGCCTCGTCGCGGTGACCCTCACCGGTGAGGCGCCCTGGTGGGGTCTGCACGCGGGCTGGGGACTGGCGGGACTAGGCATGGGCCTGACCCACCAGGACACGCTCATCCGCTGCGTGACCGATCCGACCGAGCTGGGGAGGGCGGCGGACGGGATCTCGGAGACCCGATCGGCCACCGCGGTGACGGTGGCGGTCAACGTGGGCGGGGCTGCCCTGGGCACCCTGGTGACGACCCTGGTGGCGCCGACGTCGGCCGGGGTCGAGGAGGTCCTCGTGGTTCCCGTCGTCGTGGTGCTGACCGCCATGCTGGGCCTGGCGCCGCTCATGGCCCGTCGCGCGGCCTGAGAGGCCCCGGGCCGGGCGAACCGGTTAGCCTCGGGACGTGAGCGAGCACTACTTCACCCCCTCCCCCGCTGTCGCCGCGCAGGAGCGCTCCCGCTCCTTCCTCATCCGCGGCCGCGAGCACGCGGTGATGACGGCGTCGGGCGTGTTCTCCCCCGACCGCCTCGACAGGGGCACGCGAGTCCTGCTCGATCACGTCCCCGACCCGCCCGGGCGCGGCACGCTCCTCGACCTGGGCTGCGGCTGGGGGCCGATCACCCTGGCTCTCGCCGACGCCTCTCCACGTGCGCGCGTGCTCGCCACCGACATCAACGAGCGCGCCCTGGGATTGACGGCCCGCAACGCGGCAGCCGCCGGGTGCGCGAATGTGCATGCCATCGAGGCCGCTGCGCTGCGAGCGCAGCTGGAGCGCGAAGGTACGCGGCTGGACCTCATCTGGTCCAATCCTCCGGTGCGCGTCGGCAAGAAGGCCCTGCACGCACTGCTGGCGTCCTGGTTGGGACTGCTGGCACCCGGCGGCGAGGCGTGGTTCGTCGTCGGCAAGAACCTGGGCGCGGACTCGCTGGCGGCGTGGCTGCAGGGCACGGGCCGCGCCGTGACACGGACGGCCTCCGCCAAGGGCTTCCGCGTCCTGCGGGTCCAGGGGCGACGGCGACCGACCGACGATCGGCGAGCGAACAGCCCCGGATGACTCCACTCCATGGAGGCGGTTCCGCCGCCGTCCGGGCACTCGGCCCCTCCGTCTCCCTCACTCCCGCTCGAGAACCTCCGGGTCCACCGCGGCCAGGCGCAGCCGCTCCCACACGTCACGGTGAACGGTCCATGCGCGCATGGCCCACTGCACGGGTATCCGCCCCCGCACGAGCCGCAGGCGGAGCGCGTAGACGGCCTGCTGCCACGGGACGACGACCCTGCCGCGCTCCGAGCGCAGGTCCAGGTACTCCACCTGCGGCAGCAGCGGACCACCGCCGCGCACGCCGCCGTCGGAATCCCCGCCGGCACCGCGACGGCCGCGAAGCCCGACAGCGACGACGGTGCTGGTCGGCAGGATGCCGTGCCCGGCCACGGGAAGGGGCGCCGCCGCTCTTCCGGAGGCATCGTCCTGGAGCCGCCGGGCCTCCGCCGGACGATCGACCTGGGCGGCGTACTGGTCGCGCACGAAGCGGCGCCGCTGCAGCCACGATCTCCTGGCCAGAGGGCTGCCGGACCGCCGCCACGGCACCAGTGCGCCGCCCTCGTGGACGAGGGCGAAGGGCGCCATGGCCCGCCGGTCATTGAAATAGCGGGAGCCGGAGTACCCCAGTGCGGCGGCGATGGCCGCCTCATCGGCCTCGGGGAGGACGAACATCTCGTTGCGGGCCACGGGGAACACGAGTTGGCGGGACTCGCCCGGGACCGGGTTGGCGACCGCCCCGATCGGCCGGGCGAAGACCTCCGGGAAGGCCAGCCAGGACGTCTCGTAGCCGCGCGGGCCGACGATATGGACGGCACCCTCGCCCGTGGCGCCGATCGCCAGGATCTCGGTCTGAAGACCGCTCAGCAGCAGGTTGTTCCTGGCGGCCACGTGCAGACGATCGACCGGGGCCCTCCACGCCTCGGCCCGAGTCGTGGTCACCGGGCTCGTCACGTCGGGGTAGTCGACACCGACGATCTCGACCAGGTGGTCGACCAATGGTCTGGCGACCACGAGACCGCTGATCGACCCGCCGGCGACCGACGGCGACCGGAGGAAGCCGGCGGGCCTGACCAGGGGCATGAGTCGTTCCCAGGGCTCCTCCTCGAGCCTCTCGTGCTCGATGGTGAAGGTCCGCAGGTAGTCCACCGTCATGCGCACGCGCTCCTCGAAGGGCAGGCCCCGGCTCTCCTGCTCGGGGATGGAGCACCAGTACTCGGCCCTGCCGCCGTCGTGGTGCCTCAGGCGCAGGCGGATGGCATCGGCGACGGTGATCTCGGAGTCGGGGAACACCTGTCTGGCGGCGGCCAGCAGGACGTCATCGTAGGGGGCCACGTCAGCAGGCTACGCCCGGTCCCGGGTCCTCATCAGGTCCCCACGACCGATCGGGGCGCCGCCCCCGCGCGGGCACTCGAAGCGCTCGCGGAACCGGTGCTCGATGGGCGACGGGAAGGGCCCGAGCCCCGGGACATCGATTCCGCGGCTCGCGGCCCGGCTCCCCGTTTCCCGTCCCCGGCCCGAGACCGGCCTCAGTCCCGGCGAGCCGGCTCCACACCGGTGACGGCCCGCTCGACGTCCTCGGCGGCGTCGGACAGGTCGCCGGCGGGCGTCGCCCAGCGGCCCGCGCGCACGTCCAGGGAGGCTCCGAGGGCGAGGGCGAGCAGGGTCGGGGCGATCCATCCCGTCGAGTCGTTCCACACCCCGGTCCGCGCCAGCAGCGCGCTCGGGGCGCCCCAGCCCGCCTCGGACAGGGCCGAGACGAGGCCGAGGGCGCTGGCCACGGCCACGGGCCACGTGTAGGCGGTTCGCAGGCGGCCCGGCGCGACGACGTCGACGATCGTCGCCGCCACGAGCGTGATGGTGATGGGGTAGAGCAGCAGCGTCAGGGGCGAGACAATCATGATGATGACCGCCAGGCCCAGATTGGACAAGATGAAGGAGCACCCGGCCCCGGCCACGAGGTGGCGCGAGAAGGTCGCCCTGGGAAAGGTCGCGTAGGCGTAGCCCGCCCAGGCGGACAGGAGCCCGATGCTCGTCGTCAGGCAGGCCAGGACCACGATCGCCGCGAAGACGACGACGCCCGTCGACCCCAGGGCGTTCATGGCCGCCGTCCGGAGCAGCGCCGTGCCGTCGTCCGCGGCGCCGTCGGTCCTCGCCCCGATCATCGCCAGACCGATGTACACCGCGGCCAGGCAGGCCGCCGCGATGATGCCGGCGCCGGCGGTGTTGCGCACGATCCGGCCGGTCGAGCTGATCCCGCGGGAGCGCAGCGTCTGGATGACGACGATGCCGAACACCGTCGCCGCCAGGACGTCCATGGTCAGGTATCCCTGAGTCAGTCCGGTGCTGAAGGGGGAGACCGCGTACGGGCCCGTGGCGACGCGGTCGACGTGGCTGACGGCATCCGCCTTCGCCACGGTTGCGATGCACAGCACGGCGATGAGCACCAGCAGCGCCGGAGTGAGCCAGCGCCCGATGCGGTCGGCCATGCGGCTGGGGCGCAGGGCGATGAGCACGGAGACGGCCAGGAATACCGCGGCGTGCACTGGAAGCACCCACCGGCTCGGGTCCAGGCCGAGCAGCTCCAGCACGGGGCGGGTCGCGAGCTCGTAGGCGACGGTCACCACTCGCGGTATCGCGTAGAGCGGCCCGATCGACAGGTACACGGCCGCGGGCGCGACCATGCCGAAGCGCCTGCCCGCACGGCGCGCGAGCCCGAGGATGCCCTCACCAGAGGTGGATACGGCGATGACGGCGGTCAGCGGCAGGAGCACTCCCGTGATGAGGAATCCCGCCATGACCTCGGGGAGACGGTCGCCCGCCGAGGCGCCGAGCACCGGTGGGAAGATGAGGTTGCCCGCGCCGAAGAACAGGGCGAACAGCATGAGGCCGGTGACGATGGTCATCCCGATGCGACCGGTGGCGGCCTGATCGGTTCGTGCTGATCGGTTCATGGTGCTCCGTCCTCGGTCCGGGCTCGGGCAGGGTCGTCGTTCAAGGAAGATGCTCGCAGGTGGCGGGATCAGGAGACGGTCGCGCGTCCGGTGATCGCGGCGGGGCCGGTCAAGAGCACGGTGGAGCCCTCGGCGAACGGGTCCGCGCCCACGTGGACCCCGATCTCGCCCCCGAGCACCTGAAGCAGGTAGTCCTCGGGCGCGTCGCCGCCCTCCCACACGTGCAGGGCCACGGCCACGGCGCAGCAGCCGGTCCCGCATGAGCGGGTCTCCCCCACACCGCGCTCCAGCACTCGGACACTCGCCCGGCCCACCCGGTCGCCGGTGGCGGAGTCCGCGTCCCCACCCATCGGCACCACGAGCTCGAGGTTGGTGCCGGCCATCGGCGCAGGGTCGTAGACGACCGGATCCCCCGAGTCCGTCAAGCCGGCGAAGTCGGCGGCACGAAGCTCGTCCTCGTCTCCCAGGGCGACCACGGTGTGCGGGTTGGGCATGGAGATGGACAGGGCGGCGCGCTCCCCCTCCAGGCCGGGAACGACGACGACGGTGTCCCAGCCATCCTCCTCGGCATCGGCCAGGGCGCCGACGGGTCGTATCGGGCGGGCCGGCCCCATGTCGACCGTCCACAGGTCGCCCACGCGGGTGATGGCGCGCGCGCCCCCGCGGGTTCCTATCGTGACGCTGTCGCCGTCGGCGATCGAGCGCAGTCCCTCGGCGTCCAGGACGGCGGCGAACAGACGTGAGGCGTTGCCGCACATCTCCGCTACGGAGCCATCGGCGTTGTAGTAGTCCATGAACCACTCCGCCTCGGGCACGGCCTCGTGGAAGCCCTGAGCGCCGGGCAGCGACCGGGTGCGCACGACCCGCACGAAGCCGTCGGCCCCGAATCCGGCGCGCCGATCGCACACGGCGGCGATATCGGCGGCACTCACGGAGACCTCCCGCTCGGGGTCGACGAGCAGGAGGAAGTCGTTCTCCGTGCCGTGGCCCTTGATGAGCTCGCGGCCCGCGAGACGCGAGGCAGTAGTCATGGGCCCAAGCCTAGGCGACGCGAGCGTGCGCTTCGTCCGCCTGGGCGACCAGCCGGACCGCCTGATGCGTCACGCTCCGGCGCTGCCCGGGTTCCCACCGTCCGACGGAGTCGACGACCGCATCGAGCCAGTGGATCCGCGGGTCGCGGCGGAACCATTTGAGCTGGCGCGAGGCGAGACGGCGCGTCGCCCGGGCCGTGAGCTCCAC
This sequence comes from Actinomyces gerencseriae DSM 6844, assembly GCF_000429265.1. Classification (GTDB taxonomy): domain Bacteria; phylum Actinomycetota; class Actinomycetes; order Actinomycetales; family Actinomycetaceae; genus Actinomyces; species Actinomyces gerencseriae. Next base: position 116,397 of record NZ_AUBN01000009.1, on the reverse strand, counting down.
CGCGTCCGCCTCGGTGATCCGCCCCCGGAGCACGTCGATGGCCTGGGCGTAGCCGATGGCGCGCGGTGCGGTCGTTCCCTGGTCCAGGCCCGCCGACATGAGCTCCTCGGTCTCATCCATCAGGCCCGCATCGAACATGGCGACGGCGCGCGCATCGATGCGCGCGTCCAGGGCGGCGCGATCGACGCGCAGCGCCAGGTGCAGCGTCGGCACGAGATCCTCGTACCGGGGCAGGGTCGCGGAGAAGGGCCGACCGGTGACAGCCAGGACCTCCAGGGCGCGCACGATCCTGCGCGTGTTGGTCGGCTCGATCCGCCGTGCCGAAGCGGGATCCGCCTCGCTCAGCTCCTCCCAGAGCCGGTGCGCGCCCTCGCGGCGAGCGCGCTCCTTCAGGGCGTCGCGCACGAGCGGGTCGGTGCCGGGGAACTCCAGGGCATCGGTGACCGCGCGCACGTACAACCCCGAGCCGCCGACGATGACGGCGCGGGCGCAGCGCGCCTCCATGCTCTCAAGATCGGCGCGCGCGCGGCGCTGGTAGGCGGCGACGCTGGCGTCCTCGCGCACGTCCAGGACGTCGATCTGGTGGTGGGGGTAGCCGCGGCGCTCGGCGACCGGCAGCTTGGCGGTGCCGATGTCCATGCCGCGGTAGAGCTGGGAGGCATCGGCGTTGAGGATCTCGATACCGCCCGCGTCCGTCGCGGCCCGACCCTCGCGGGTGAGCGCATCGGCGAGGTCGAGCGCCAGATCCGACTTGCCGGTGGCGGTCGGGCCGACCACGGCGACACGGACAACGGACGGGGTCACCGCACCGCCCTCACAGCTCGGGCAGGAGGGGACGCACCAGGCTGAGAGCCTGCGTGCACGATGACAGGGCGGTCTCCAGGTGAAGGCGCAACTGGGTATCGGTGACCCCCGAGCTGAGGTCGATGAGGTAGGTGGCGCGCACCATCGAGCCGGAGGGGGAATCGATGATCGAGACCGTCGGGAAGAACTTGTCCCGGTTCCAGTCGTTGACACTGGAGGCGAGCTCATCGCGCAGGCCCTCGCTGACGGGTTCCTCCCAGTCCCCGGAGACCAGGAGCCAGCCCTCGTGGCCGTCGGGGATCTCGATGACGAAGGGATAGGAGTCCCACGTGCCGAGCAGGCACGGGTGCCCGGACTCCGCGTGGCGCTGCACCCCGTACCCCATGGTCTTCGTGATCATCGTCTCCATGCGGTCCAGCGTGAGCTCACTGGTGGTCTCGGCCTCCTCCTCGGGGCGGGCAGCGGCCCCGACGACCTCCTGGGCGGTGGGCTCGGGATCGTCCTCGGAGCAAGCATCCTTCGCGTGCGCGGTCGCAGGGTCCGAGACCGTGCGCGGTTCTCGGTCGTCGCGGTCCACCGGGCGGGCGACCGGCGCCTCATCCGCCGAGCGCGGTGCCTCGTCGGCGGGTCCGGAGGGCGCGGCAGGACCCTGAGGCTGCCCCAGGAGTCTGGCGAGAAGATCGCTCAGGCGGCTCATGGATCAAGCCTGCCGCGCAACGGGTCCGGGAAGAGGTCCTCGGCCTCCCGCATGAGCGCGACGATCAGACGGCAGCCGGTCAGGACGAAGTCCTCCAGCTGGGCGTCGGTCATCCCGGCCTCAAGGGGATAGGTGACCTCGCCGTGAAGACGGACGACGCCGCCGTCGGCGATGGTCAGGTAGGCCTTGGGGCCGATGCGAGTGGCATTCCACTCCTCAACCAGCTTGCGCAGGGCGGTGAGGTGCTCGGTGTCGGCGATTCGGTGCCACACGCCGCGCAGCTGCAGGGCACGGGTGTCCTGGAAGATGGCGTGGACGGTGACATAGCGCCAGGGGATGCCGATGTCGCCCTCGTCGTCGAGGAAGAAGCGCAGACCCAGCTCACGCACGCACGCCATGATGCGGTCGACGTCCACCGGCGCGGGAACGGTCGGAGCAGAGGCGTCGGCAGCGCTCATGGGCTTGGAGCGGGTCATAGATCCAGCCTAACCGTCCTGACCGGCGTCGCGGAGTTCGCAGGCCATGGTGGGGGCCACTCTCGCCGCGAGCGGAGCCGGGAATCGGACCTGATGGATCGGCGCTCGAGACGGTACATCAGCTCGGACGGCGGCTCATATGCCTCGGCTGCGTCGGCGTATGCGATCCAGGCGGGCCGCATGGGCGGGGACGGGCGGTCGCCCGGCGGGCCTCAGCGCATCCTCCAGGCGGGGGCGCACGTCATCGCCGAGGTGAGCTCCGATGGCGACCAGCCCCAGTCGGGTGTCGCGCGTCGACCGTCCGGCTTCCAGGTGCACCTGCCCGGCGACAACGTTGACGACCATCCGCCGTGCTCCGAGGGGGGCCTGCGACCAACCGGTGCCGGTGGCGACGTCGAGGACGCCCTTGAGCCGGTAGGCGTCGGCCGGCGGGCTCTCCAGCAGATCGGCCAGGGGGCCCGGCGAGACGGGCAGCGGGGCGGCAACGGTGAGGGAGTCGGCATGAGCGTGGTGACGGTCGCCGTGCGCCTCGGCGCGCGCCAGCCGGGTGAGCTCGGCCAGGGGCAGCTCGTCCGGGGGCGCGGTCTCCTGGGCCACGTCCATCACCAGGAGCGGGTCGATTCGACCGCGGTCGGCCTCGATGACGAGCGCCCGCGGATTGCGCGAGCGGACACGGCGGGTCACACGCGCGCGGACGCGGTGACGCTCGTCGGCGCCGAGCAGGTCGGTCTTGGTCACGACGACGAGGGTCGCGGCGCGGTAGCGCGCCGGTGGGGCACCGCTGGCGCTGTCGGCGGTGCGCTCGTCGTTGACCGCATCGACGACGTCGATGAGGCCCGCGTAGCGCACGCGACGCGACCCCGCCGAGCGCAGGAGCCTGACCAGGTTGGGCGGCTCGGCCAGTCCCGAGGCCTCGATGAGGATGGCGTCCAGGTCGGGACGGGCCGCCGTCAGGCGCTCCAGGGCGGTCTCCAGCCCACCGGCATCGGGCATGCAGCACAGGCAGCCGCCCGCGACGGAGGCGGGCTCGTCGACTTCCCCGGTCACAAGGGCGGCGTCGACGTTGATGTCGCCGAAGTCGTTGACGACGACCCCCAGGCGGGCCCCCGGGGTGCGCAGAAGGTGGTTGAGGAGCGTGGTCTTGCCGGCCCCGAGGTAACCGGTGAGTGCGATGACTGGGACACGGGGACGGCCCACTCGGTTCCTCTCCTGTCTCCGGAGATCGGTGCGCGGGCGGACCGCTCCCGGACCGCCGGGGTCTCTGGGTGCGCTACTGAGGGGTGGACGCGGTCGTAGCGGCCGCGGTACGGGCTTCGACGGCGATGGCGTCAACGGCGTCGTTGTAGGCGGCGGAGGTCTTGGAGGCGCCCGCGAGCGCGGTGACGTGGGCGTCCTCCACGCTGCGGCCGACGACGGCGCCATCGATCTCCTGGGAGAAGTCGTTGATGTACTCGTCGGACCTGGATGCGAAGGGGTGCCCGGTGATGCTCACCCCGGTGATGTATCCGGACTCCAGCGTCAGGGAGACGTCGATCGAGTCCTCCTCGATGATGCCGTCGACCACGCCGTAGGACTCCGACTGCGTGTAGGTGCCGTCGGCGTAGGGACCTCCCGTGGGGCTCGCGGCCGCGGCCGCGGCCTCGCTCGCCGGCGCAGCGGAGCGGGTCGGGTTGGCGGTCTGCGCCCTGCCCGCGTACTCGTCACTGCCGGGGGTCGCGCCCCGGCCGCCGCAGGCGGCCAGACCGACCACCGCCAGGGCGGCGCCCGCCGCTGCGACGGATCTGCGCGTCATGAGGGCTGCTGCGATGCGCGCGCTCACTCGTGCTCCTCCTGGTTCTCCTCCTGATCCCGCTCGTCGGCGGGGCGGGAGGACGCCGGTTGCCCGGGGGGCGCCTCGTCCTCGGCTCCGTCCTCCGTCGCGTCGCTCCGCTCCGCGGGGGCGTCCCCGCTGAAGTCGAGCATGCTGCGCTCGCGTCGGGTCTCCCCGGTCCCATTGGTCCTCTCCCCCACGAGCCTACCGTGGTTGAGGAGGATCTCGCGCTGGGCGTTGGAGGCGACATGGGCGTCATGGGTGACGACGATGAGAGTGGTGCCCTGCTCGTGAAGACGATGGAAGATGTCGAGGACGAGCTGTTCATTGGCCTCGTCGAGATTCCCGGTGGGCTCGTCCGCGAGGACGATCTCGGGATGGTTGATGAGGGCGCGGGCGATGCACACCCGCTGTTGCTCGCCCCCGGAGAGCTGGGACGGCAGGTGACGGGCGCGGTCCCCCAGCCCCACGTTCTCCAGCGCCTCCATGGCCTCCTTCTCATCGGTCATGGAGTGGTAGTACTGCGCCACCATGACGTTCTCGATGGCCGTGAGGTGCGGGATGAGATGGAACTGCTGGAAGACCAGTCCGATGACGTTCTTGCGGATATCGGTGAGCTGGGAGGCGTTGAGGCGTCCGAGCTCGCGCCCGTCGAGGGTGACCGTGCCCTTCGTGGGCGTGTCCATGCAGCCGATGATGTTCATCAGGGTGGTCTTGCCCGACCCCGAGGAGCCGACGACCGCGAGCCACTCCCCCCGCTCGACGTCGAGACTGAGGTCGTCCACGGCGTGGAGCTCGCCGTAGATCTTGTAGACGTGGGACAGCTGGAGCAGCATGTCATTCCTCTCTCAGGACGAGCGCGGGGTCGATGCGCGAGGCTCGGCGCACCGGGGAGTACGAGGCGATGACGGCGACGACCGCCGTCATGAGGACCGCGAGCACCGCCAGCCACCAGGTGAAGCCGATGGTCTGCCCGAAGACGCCGACGGCCACGGCCACGGCCAGGCCGTACCCGACCGCCGTGCCGATGACGCCGCCGACGGCTCCGAGAGCGGCCGCCTGGGAGTAGAACTCGAGGCTGATCGCACGCCCGGAGGCCCCCAGGGCCTTGCGCAGGCCGATCTCGTTCCGCCGCTCGGAGACGATGACGGTCATCGTCGTGGACACGCCGACGAGGGTGAGTGCGAGGACGACGAGCGAGACCACCCAGAAGAGGGTGTTGAGCATGGTGATGATGCGAGTGTCGCCGGAGGTGATCTTGGAGACCGGCTCCGCCTGGATGCCGTCGTGGGAGGAGTCCACGGCCTCGACCACGGAGGGCATGGGGGTCGAGGAGGTGTCCACCGAGTACTCGACGACGTCGTACCCGGCATTCGCGACGCCCGTGAGGGCGTCCACGTCCGCCCCGTTCGCGTAGATGATGTCGTCCTCATCGCCGCCGGTGTCCACGATGCCGGCGACTCTCCACTCGACCTGGTTGGCGGCGGTCGAACCGTCCGAGCCCGAACCGGGGGTCGCCCCGCTGGAGCCGGTCGGGGCGGCGGTCGGGATCGCCGTGGGAACCGCGGTCGGAGTCTCGCCGGAGGCTGCTGCGCGAGTCGGGGCGGGGGCCGCGGAGGAGGGCGGGGGCGTCCCACCGGCGGCGCCGGAATCGCCCGCGACGAGCTGCAGGTTGTCGCTGGAGAGGTACTCGGCGCTCACGCGGGACCCGACCGTCAGGGCGGCGGCATTGGCGACGTCGAGGCCGACGAGCACCTCGCCCTGGGTCGGCCAGTCGCCCCGGACCTCCCAGTGCCCGTTGAGGGTCCTGACCCGATCGGTGTCGATGCCCGCCACCATGTACGGGCTCTTGTTGATGCGGACCGTCTCGTAGCGGTACGAGGCGGTGGCCACCTCATCCGCCGCGGTGCCGGTGGCCGCGGAGATGGCGCCGGTGGCGGCGTCGACGGCGTCCTGATCGACCCGTGCGGCACTGCCGTCGGCGGAGACCGGGACGACGATGAGATTGGCGCCGAACTGGCGCATCTGGGCGCTCATCTGCCCGGGCACGGCCAGGCAGACCGCGGCGAGGCAGAACAGCGTCGCCGCGCCGACAGCGGAGGACAGGACGGCCACTAGCACCCGGCTGCGGCGCCGAAGCATGGAGCCGAGGAGCATGGTGACGAACATGCGTCGGTTCGTCATGGGACGGTTCTTGCGGGGCACGCGTCTCACCTCCGGTGCAGGGCCGTGGCCGGCTGGATGCGCAGGATGGACCGCATCGAGGAGGCGGTCGCCAGCAGGAGGACGACGGCGATGAGCAGGGTGACCAGGACGAACACCATCGGCCGCATGGTGATCGTCGAGCCGAAGACGATCTTCCCGATCACCTGTGACAAGCCGGAGCCGACCGCGGAGCCGACCGCCAGGCCGACCACTCCGATCACGGCGGTCTCCCCCAGGATCAGCCTGATGACGGAGGTCGAGGAGGCGCCGATGGCCTTCAGGAGGGCGAACTCGCCCGTGCGCTCCACGAGGGAGGCGGTCGTCAGCGAGGCGACGGCGAGAGCCGCGGCCACGAGGGACAGTCCGGTCATGAGGATCATGAGCGCCTGAGTCTTCTCCAGGACGTTGCCCTCGACGGCGGCCACCTGACGGACCTGCTTGGCGACCGAGCCGGTGACGACCTCCTCGATCTGGTAGGCGATCGAGGACGGGTAGGCGGTGCAGTACCAGGTCTCCCAGTCCGCCTGGGACAGGAGCTTGGGGTTCGCGGCGGCCTTGCGGGACAGCTCGTTCTCCGGGGTGGTCAGGGCCTTGACCTCGATCTTCGCCACCTGCCCGGCGTGATCGGAGAGGTCCTGCACGACGGCGAGGGGGGCGTAGAGAGTCTTGTCGTCATCGTCGCCGGAGGTGTAGACGCCGGTGACGGTGAGCTCCCTCGTGCCGGTCGCACCGGCCAGGGCGACGGTGTCCCCCTCGTGAACGCCCAGCTGAGAGGCGAGCTTGGAGCCCACGACCGCCTCATCGGCGTCGTCCGCGGGCCAGGATCCCTTGAGATCCCACCAGGAGCGCAGGGTGGTCACGCCCGCGGTCACGCTCTCGCCGGTCGATAGCGACAGGTCCTTGTTGAACCAGGTGCCGTTGACGCGCACCGTGCCGCCATCGGTCGAGCCGGAGGACGCATCGAGGCGCGCGGTGAGCGACGGAGCGAAATCGACGATGTTGTACGCCCAGAAGATCGTCTTGATGTTGCCGACCTCGTCCTCCTTGAGGAAGGAGGTCGGCTCGGACTCGCCGCCGGTCTCGTACAGGCCGGAGACGACGGCGTCGGCCTTGGGCTGGACGACGATGTTGGAGCCGTACGTGGTGAGCTCGGCGTTGAGCTTGTCGCCCACGTCGAGGACCACGCCGAGCATCGCCACCGAGATCGCGGTGGACAGGGCCACGGTGAGCGCGATGAGACCGCGGCGACGCGGCTGACGGGTGAAGGAGCGGGACAGGAGCCGGGTGAAGAACATCAGCACTCCTCCTGAGGACGAGCAGGGCGACGGGTCATGCGAAGATCTTCGCCGACTGGTCCAGAGCCGAGGTGGGGACCATCAGGCTCCCGCCGTCGACCGTGAAGTCGATCGGAATCGGGTTGCATCCGCCCTTGAAGCCGATGGTGGCCGGGTTGATGGCGACGTCGCAGCGTTTGCAAATGATCTTGCCGTCCTTCTCGAAGTAGCCGGCGGGACCGCAGTTCTCGCAGGCGTCGAGGCCCACGCCGTAGGCGCCCCCGTTCTTGAGGATCGTGATGAAGCGGACCTCCGTACCGCTCGCATCGTAGGCGAAGCGGTGCAGGTGCCCGTCGCTGATGTCCGCGAGGGCGACGACGGCGTTGCCGTCCGCGATCTCGTAGGGCTCGGGCGGTGAGAGCGTCGGCACTTCGTTGACCTTGGCGACCGCGACGGTGCGGGTCGCCACAAGGGCCCCGAAGCCGAGCGCGGAGGCCAGCACCCAGCGGCGGGAGCGGCGGCGCTCGGCGACCTCGTGACGCAGGCGGGCGGGGTTGGGCTGCTCGGGCACTCGGCGCAGCGTGGCCGCGAAGGCGACGAGCATGGGGACGAGGAGGACCGCCGCCGTCAGAAGCAGGAGCAGGCCCTCGGAGTTGTTGGTCAGCCAGACCACGACGCGGAAGGCGCGCCCATGGAACTGGACGCGGTGCGTGGCGTGGAGGAGCGAGGCCAGCGCGGTGATGTGGGCCACCACGAACAGCAGGCCGAAGACGACCACCGTGATGCGGGTGAGGATGACGGGCGAGCGCCGGCAGGCCCGGTAGTAGATGAAGGCGAAGACGGCGATGGCGGCCCAGGCGCACAGGAAGCCGAGGACGCGCAGCAGCATGTCCGAGGTGAAGATCGCCTCACCGGGCTCGATGAAGGCCGTGAGCTGAAGGATCGTCTCCGGCACGGCGCGGAAGAATGCGAGTGCGAGGGTGAGGCAGGCGACCGCGTTGGCGACCGGGGCGAAGCGCCCCTCCCAGCCCCGGGAGGGGCGGACGACGAGCGCGACCAGCACCGCGAGCATGACGACGTCGGTGATCACGCAGGCCACGAGCGTCGGGATGTTGACCGCTGTGCGAGAGGTGATGACAACCGTGGCGCGCAGCGCCGCGAAGACCGCCCCGGCGGTGAGCCCCGTGGCGGAGGCGATCAGGCGGCGGCGGCTCGCACGCGGCCATCCCTCGGGCCGAGGCGGCCCGAGCACGACGGCGAGAGCGGCGTAGAGCAGGAACGGCAGTGTCATCCCGCCCACAACGGAGACGAAACGTGCCAGCATGTCCGATCAATCCCTTCAGGTGCTGTGCTGCTGCTGTGCTGCCCACTTGTCCGACTGCCTATGAGCCGTCTCGACGGCGGGATGCGGCCGACCGAGCGGGATCGGCCCCGGGCTGGCCCCGGATGCCGGCCGCGCCGGAGCGCGGCCGGCCCGCAGACCTCCCGGAGCCTCGCCCCACGTCAACCCGAACCGCCAGGTTCGCGACGGGTGGCGGGCGCCCCGGCTCGCGTCGGGACCTCGCGACTCACCACTCGTCCGCCGTGTAGTCCCAGTCCCGGCTCAGCTCGATGGGCTCGGTCCAGAACCGGCCCTTGACACCGGTCTCCTCGTCGACATGGAGCATCCAGCCATTCTCGGCCGGGGAGTGGATCTTCAGGGTCAGGGTGTACTCACCGGCGCCGGGCAACTTGATATTGGCCCCGTAGTGCGGACCATCGGAGGCGTTCATCTGCATGAACGTGCCCTCGGAGACGGTCTCGCCGCTGGACTTGTTGACAATGGTGTAGTCCACCTTCAGGCCGGGGACGAAGTCGCCCACCCCGTAGCCCAGGTCGTTGTCCGCGTGACCGGTGATATCGGCCTCCAAATGGACCGAGGCGTCGGCGGCCTTCAGCCCCATGCCGGCGGGCTCCATGTCCACGGGCTGGAAGTAGACGACGGAGACATTGAGCTCGTTGACGCCGTTGTTACCGGGGGCGGGCTGGTCGTCGCCGACGGGGTACTCCTGGAAGCCTGCGCCGGAGTCCTCCGCCTGCTCGGTGGCCGAGTCGGCCGGCTTGTTGGAGCTGCAGCCGGCCAGGCCGATGCTCCCGGCGAGGACGAGGGCACCGATGGCGCTCACGAGCTTGAGTTTGGTACGCATGAGAGTTCCTTGCTGGTGGTGGGACGCGACGTCGGGCGACGGGCGTCGGTCTCCCGGCCGGGTTCCAGGACCGGACCGGAAAGTTCGAAGGATGCGCCGGCGATCGGCCGGAGCACTCGATGGCACTCAGTCCTCCTCGCCCGATGAGGAGGAGGAATCCGAGGAGGGATCGTCGGGCAACGTCGCCGTGCCCTCCGAACTCCCTGGGCCCTCCGAATCCGCTGAGTCATCCGAGTCATTCGCATCCGCGGCCGGGGCACTATCGGCCGACGGGGCGGACGCGACCACCTCGGACGCCCCGTTCTCCTTGTCCTCCTTCGCCACCGCCCCGACTCCGTCATCACGGCGCCGGCGCACCGCGGAGACGATGAACAGGGCGATGACGACAATGGCCATGACCACCTGAGCGACCACGGTCTGCTTGTACGGGTAGAGCCCGAGGTAGTCGTACGTGGGCCAGCCGGGCACATAGGAGGCGGGCACGACATCGCCCTCGACGAGGGCGTGGACGCCGCCGCCCGCGAAGATGACGACGAGGACCGCCATGATGACACTGGTGATGGCGAAGAAGGGGCGCAGCGGGATCTTGACGCTGGTGAAGCGGATGAGCAGGAAGATCCCCACCAGGCAGACCGCGGCGGCGGCGAAGCCCTGCCAGATGCCTGCCGATCCGGAGGGGTTCATGGTGAACAGGGCCTCGTAGAACAGGACGGTCTCCGCGCCCTCGCGGAAGACCGCGAGGAATGAGAGGGACGCCAGGGCCCAGAAGCCCCCGGTGGAGATCGACGCCTTGGTCCGGCCCTTGATATAGGCGTTCCAGGAGGACGTGGAGGACTTGGACAGCATCCAGTTGCTCATGTACAGCAGCATCGCCATGGCGACGAGTGCGACGACGCCCTCCAGGACCTCCTGGTGGGAGTCCGCGGAGTCGTACAGGACGGCGAAGAGGAGGGCGACGACGCCGGACCCGGCCAGACCCAGAAGAATGCCGGCGTAGATGAACTTGACGCGGTCCTTCATTCCCGCCTTGATCAGGTAGGCGATGATGGCCGCCACCACGAGGATCGCCTCGAGGCCCTCGCGCAGCAGGATGATGAACGCCTGGCCGAAGGAGCCGGTGAGGAAGGCCTTGATCGGGTTGACGCTCGCCGCGGCCCCGCCGTCGAGAATGGCCGCGTCCTCGGTGAGCATGCTCTTGAGGCTCTCGGCGTCGGCGGTCACCTCCGAGTCGTCCGCGCCGTTGATCATCGCCTGGCGCACGACCTTGAACTGATTCTCCACCTGGGAGACGCGGTTGCCGGATATCGCCGCCATGACGGTCTTCTCGAAACCGAGCTTCTCGTAGTACCCGTAGTAGGCCTTGTTGACCAGGTCGGCGCCGGCCCGGCCGTCACCGCCGGTCGCCTTGTCCACGGCCTGGTCGATCAGCGGGGTCATCTCGCCGGCGACCTCGGTCCAGGTGCGGCCCTGACGGCCCTCGTTGACATCTTTCCTGTTGGCCTCGATCTCGGCGCGCTCAGTGGCGATGGTCGCCGCCTGGGCGGCCGCGTAGTCCCGAGGGGAGGCCAGGGAGCCGGTGGCGTCGAGCGTGGTGGCGGAGTCGGTGAGGGAGGTCTTGAGGGAGGCCACCGCGGCGGCGATCGCGGCATCATTGCCGGTCGCGTAGGCCTGGGTGCGCAGGTCCGTGAAGGCCTGCTGCTGCGCCGTGGCGGTGTCCTGGCCGATGGTGCTCTCAACCACGTTTCCCATATTGGAGGCGCTGTAGCTGATCGAGTACGCCTTCTGGAACGTCGCGGCAGCACCTGCGGTGTTGCCGGACTGGTACTGCGTCAGCGCCTCGTCGAGGTCGGAGGAGACCGCCGTGGCCACAGCGCTCCAGGTGTCGTAATCGGTGTTGGAGGAGCTCTGGGAGGCGCCGGCGCTCGGGGTCGCCGGCGCCGACTCATCGGCACGGGCGCCGCCGGCGGATCCCAACGGGGAGAGGATGCCGAGAAGCAGCAGAAGGACCGCCGCCAGGGCGACAGGCGCTCCCGAACGATACGCGGAGTCGTCCGAGGCCGAGTGGGCCGGACGGGAAAGGGGGGAACGGCTGTAGGACATCAATGCGGCTTTCACACGACACGGATGGGCACCGGGACCGGCGCCGCGGCATTCGTGCATTAGGTTAGGTTTTGCTGTCAGTCGAAGACAAATCGTCGCCATGGGGAGGCGCACGTCGTGTCACTTCCATCCGCGCGTCCGGGCATGCGCGGGCCGTGCCCGGTGCGCGAGCCCGGAGCCCTGGCGCAGCGCTGGCGCTTCGAGGCGACCGGAACGTGCTGGCAGGTCCTGTCCGCAGCGCCCCTTCCTCCCGCGCTGCGGGATCGCATCGTCTCTCTCGTCGATGCCTTCGAGGGCGTGTGGTCCCGGTTCCGTCACGACTCGGTGGTGCGCCGGGCCGCCGAGAGCGGGCCGGACGTCGGGCCCCTCACTCTCGACCTGCCGCCGGGCTCGTCCGTCCTGCTGGACCTCTACGACCGCCTGCACCGCGCCACCGACGGCCGGATCGACCCGCTGGTGGGCGCCGATCTGGTCGAGCTCGGCTACGACCCCGGCTACTCCTTCACCGTCCACGACGGCGCCGTCTTCCGCGTCGGGGCGATCCGCGGACGCGCCACCTGGGCGGAGACGGCTCGGCACGACGGCGACCGGCTGCGGCTGACCCGCCCCGCGCTCATCGACATCGGCGCGGCCGGCAAGGGCTTCCTCGTGGACCTCGTGGCGCGCGAGCTGCACGAGGCCGGAATCGGCGCCTTCGCCGTCGACGGTTCGGGCGACCTGCTGGTCTCATCGCCCGAACCGGTGCGTATCGGCCTGGAGGACCCGCGCTCCCAGGGACGGGTCATCGGAGTGGTCGTGCTCGCCGAGGCGGCGATCTGCGCCTCCGCCGTCAGCCGCCGGTCCTGGGGCCACGGGCTGCACCACCTCCTCGACGCCCGCACCGGCCTGCCGGTCCAGGGCGTGCTCGCCACCTGGGCGGTGGCGCGGACCTGCGCGGAGGCGGACGGCCTGGCCACGGCCCTGTTCGTGACCGCGCCGGAGGTACTGGCCCGGGCGGGCTTCCACTACGACTTCACCCTCATGAGGGCCGACGGCTCGGCGGTGGTCTCCCCGGACTTCGCCGACATTCCCGGCGAGCTCTTCACGGCATGAGCCCGGCCGGCGCCTTCCCGCTCGCGGCACGGGGCCGAGCGCTTACGTCCCGCGCCGCCGGAATCGATCCGACCGGGTTCGGCGCCGTCTCGGTGACGATCTCCGACGAGGACGACGCCTTCGGAGCACTGCCGGTCAGACGCGATGTCAGCCGAATCCCGACCAGGCCGGAGCCGCGCGACCGCGTGCGGATCGGTCCGGTGCCGCGCAGGACTGCGACGCCGTTCCGAGCCGCGTCAGAGTCGCGCGCCGACCTTCTGGGAGAACTCGACCAGGCGGTTGGAGAAGCCCCACTCGTTGTCGTACCAGCCGAAGACCTTGACCTGGTCGCCCATGACCTCGGTGAGAGGCGCGTCGAAGATCGAGGAGTGCGGGTTGCCGACGATGTCGTGGGAGACGATCGGCGCCTCGGAGTACTGCAGGTAGCCCGCCAGCGAGCCGGATTCCGCCGCCGCGCGAAAAGCGGCGTTGACCTCGTCCGCCGTCGCCCTGCGGGAGGTGACCACCGTGAGATCGGTGACCGAGCCGACCGGGACCGGCACTCGCAGGGCCGCACCGGTCAGACGCCCATCGAGCTCGGGGATGACCAGGCCGATGGCCCGGGCCGCCCCGGATGAGGTCGGAATGATGGAGGAGGCTGCGGCGCGCGCTCGACGCAGGTCCCGGTGAGGCGCGTCGTGAAGGCGCTGGTCGCCGGTGTAGGCGTGGACCGTCGTCATGAGGCCGGTCTCGATCCCGACGGTGTCATTGAGGACCTTGGCCAGCGGCGCCAACGAGTTCGTCGTGCACGAGCCGTTGGAGAACACGTCGGCCGCATCCACGTCCAGCCGATCATCATTCACACCCAGGACGAAGGTGGGCACATCCCCCTTCGCGGGCGCGGAGACGATGACCTTCTTCGCCCCGCCCTTCAGGTGCAGGGCCGCCTCGTCCCGGGTGGTGAAGAAGCCCGTCGACTCGATCACGACATCGGCCCCGACCTCGCCCCAGGGGATCCGGGCCGGGTCCGACTCGGAGAAGACCGTGATGGTCCGGTCGGCGACTCGCAGCTCATCGCCATGGCCGGCGACGCCGTCGAGATGCCCGCTCACCGAGTCCCACTCCAGGAGGGTGGCGAGTGTGCGCGCGTCGGTGAGGTCGTTGACGGCGACGACCTCGACGTCCGCCCCGCCGGCCAGGGCGGCGCGCATGTAGGTGCGCCCGATGCGGCCGAATCCGTTGATGCCGATGCGAATGGTCATGATGTCTCTCCTTCGGATAGGGCATGGCGACCGGTCCCGAGGTCCACCGGAACCGGGCTCGAGAGTTCTTCGGGTTCCGAGAGGCTTGCGACCCGGGCGGCCGGATCGGGCGGGCCGGCGGGCCCGGCCGGAGCGGCCCTCGCGGCTGCGCGGAGCAGTTCGAGGGCGCCCCGGCGGGCCGCGTCATACGGGGCCCTGTCCTGCTGGGCCATGGCCAGGACGTAACCGCCCTGGACGACGGCGACGATGGTACGAGCCAAATCCCCCGAGTCGAGACCACCGGGCAACCGCCCCTCCGATGCCGCCGCGTCGATGACGGCGACCAGCATCTGATGCAGTTGCGCGAAAGCCTCGGCGATCGGCTTGCGAAGACCGTCGTCCGCCATCACCGCCTTGTCCTGGGCCATTCGACCGACTCGGCAGCCCTTGAGCGGATCACGAGGAAGGGTGAGGTAGGCGCTGAGGACCTCGAGTGGGTCCTCGACATCCGCGAGCGCGGTCCTCCAGGAGCTGAACTGGACCTGGCAGTTGTGGTTCAGAGCCGCGAGACCGAGATCCCGTTTGGTCGGGAAGTAGTGGTACATGCTCCCCTGGCCGACGCCGGAGAGCTCGCGAACCTCTCGCGGACTCGTGGCGCTGTAACCGCGCTCCCACATCAGCTCGGCCATCGCCTCCACCAGCCTCTCCCTGGAACCCATGTGCCGAGTGTACCCGGCGGCATCGAGTGTACCTACCTCAAGGTACACAAGTCTGTGTCCTCCATCTCAGAATCGCTCCGATCGTCGCGCATCGAGCCTCCGGACGCAGAGGCACGGGGAGGACGACGCGGCAGCGGCGGCCCCTCGGCCGACCCCGAGCCGACTCGCACTCACTTGTATCAGCTACTTGACACAAAAGTCTTTCAAGGAGATTCTTGTACCATACACTCAGTACAAGTGAGGTTCCGATGTCCCCCCTGCCCGCTCTCGCGCTCTTCTCGGTCTTCGCCACGCTCGTCCTCGCCCTGCCCGTCGGAGCCATTCGGCTCTCCGACAGGGGTGGCGTGGACGGCATCGATCTCGCGTCGTTGCCCGAGAACCTGGCCGTTCCCCTGCGCAACGCGGACCGGCACTCGCGCTGGACGCGCTCGACGGCGGTTCTCGCCGCCGTCGCGACCGCGATCGTCGTCGGTCTCGCGAGCCCGCGGACGGCGCCCGGCGCGTTCGGGCTGGTGGGACTTACCGTGCTCCTGCTCGGGGAGCGCCGCAGTCCCGTCGTCACGACGGCGACGCGCACCGCCGTCCTGGCGCCGCGCCGAGTCCGCGACTACCTGCCACGACCGGCCGCGCTCGTCCCGATCGGTGTCATGACGGTTCTCGCCTTCTTCGCCCTCGGCGTCCCGACAGCATCGAGCAGCCCCGGTGCGACCCCGCCACCGGAGCACAGCACCGTCCTTCCCGCCGGCTCCTACCTCAGCGGCACATCGACCGACTCGAACGGCGACACCCTCGCATCGATCTTCTGCCCCTGGCCGGGAGCCCATTTCCTGGCCCCGATCATGCTCACGCTCGTCGCGCAGCTCGCGCTCGCCGCCGTTGGACTGCGCACGGTCGCCGCCCGCGAGCAGGTGAGCACCTCACGCGATGACGGCCTCGATACCGTTCTGCGCCGCCGCTCCTCGGAGGGGATCGTCGGCTTCCTTCTCGTCGCCCTCGCCCTTCCCCTGCCGCTGTTCGGCCACTCGATGGTGGAGGCCGCGACCTGGCGGGTGGCCGAGTGGGACTACCTGCGCGGCACGGTCGGGGGGCTGGGCATCCTCGTCGCCGTCGGATGCATGGCGGCCGGAGTCGGTCTCCTCATCCGACGCACCTCGGTGGTCGTCGGCCCCCGTCGACACGATCCCGCGCCCGCGGGAGCGGACCTCCCATCGGAGGATCGCGCATGAGCGTCTCCGTCTCCATCGACTCCGCCTCTCCCGTACCGCCCTTCGAACAGATCAGGGTCCAGATCACCGGACTCATCGAGACGGGGACGCTCGTCGACGGCGAACGGCTCCCCTCCGTCAGGCAACTGGCGGGAGATCTGCGCGTCGCTCCGGGAACCGTGGCACGCGCCTACAAGGAGATGGAGGAGACCGGTCTGCTCGTGTCGCGGCGCGGCGCCGGGACTCGGGTCGCCCCGAGGAGCACGATGCCGATCCGCGAGCGCGCGGACCTGCTCCGAGACGCGGTGGAGGATGCGCTGTCACGTGCTCGCGCCCTGGGATTCTCCGATGCCGACATCGCACGTGCTGTCGACCGGGCCCTCGCGAGGCCCCGTCCCTCGGAGTCTCGACGGTCTCCGCGCACCTGACCCCGCCCCCGACCGCGGCCGGCCGTCGCCCCACGCCGACATCGCCCGCTCGGACCGATCTCGGCGGCGGGGTCAGGGGGCGGCGGGCGCCCCGACGCGCAGACGCGGCATGCCCAGGCTCACGGGCGCGGAGTCGGGCTCGGGTTCGGCGCGCGCCTCCACCCTGCGTCGCTCCCAGGCGTCCCCGGCGCGCGTGCGGCGAACCTCGAACAGGGCAGGCCCCTCGTCGTACCAGACGCGGTCCCCCGCGCCCAGGGCGTCGTTGGCGGCCCGCTCCCCCGCGCTGAGCGATCCCCCGCAGCGGGCGGAGTCGGCGATGAGGTTGTGCGGCGCTCCATGGGTGACCCGCGCCGTCACCATGTCCCCGGGGCGCGGAGCGCCCGCGTCGTAGGCGCCGGCCGCGAGCCCCGCCGGAAGCGCCGCGTGCACGAGCCGGTTGTCCGCCGCCCGCCCGGAGACACGGGCGGTCGCGGCGCTGCGACGTCCCTCGCCCTCGGCGACGAGCACCTCGACGACCCGCCCCTCCTGCTTGGCGTTCTCCTCGTGGGTGATCCTGCGGACCAGCTCGTCCAGCCGGCGGTACCGATCCTTGACGACCTCGACCGGAACCCGGTCCTCGCGGTCCGCGGCGGGGGTGCCGGGCCGGGGCGAGTACTCGAAGGTGAAGGCGGAGGCGAAGCGGGCCTCCTCGACCGCCTCGAGGGTGGCCTGGAAGTCGTCCTCGGTCTCGCCGGGGAAGCCGACGATGATGTCGGTGGTGATCGCCGCCTCAGGCAGTTTGACGCGCACCTCATCCAGAATTCGCAGGAACTTCGCGCTCCGGTAGGAGCGGCGCATGGCCCGCAGGATCCGGTCCGACCCCGACTGGAGCGGCATGTGCAGGCTGGGCATGACCTGCGGGGTGGCGGCCATGGCGTCGATGACGTCGCTGGTGAAGGCCGCCGGGTGCGGACTGGTGAAGCGCACGCGCTCAATGCCCTCGACCGCCCCGGCCGCTCGCAGCAGCTTGGCGAAGGCACCCCGGTCCCCGAAGCCCACTCCGTAGGAGTTGACATTCTGTCCCAACAGGGTGATCTCAGTGACTCCATCGGCGGCCACCGCCTCGATTTCGGCCAGGACCTCTCCGGGACGACGGTCGCGCTGTCTGCCTCGCAGCGAGGGCACGATGCAGAAGGTGCAGGTGTTGTTGCAGCCCACGGCGATGGACACCCAGGCGGCGTAGGCGGAGTCGCGGCGGGTCGGCAGGGTGGAGGGGAAGACCTTGAGGGACTCCTCCAGTTCGACGGCGGCCTCGGCGTTGTGCCGGGCGCGCTCCAGCAGGGCCGGCAGGACGTCGATGTTATGGGTGCCGAAGACGACGTCGACCCACGGGGCCCTGGTCACGATGCCCTGCCCCATCTGCTGGGCCAGGCACCCGGCCACCGCGATCTGCATGCCGGGACGCTCCCGCTTGACGGCGGCGAGCTGGCCGAGATTCCCGAACAGGCGAGTGACGGCGTTCTCGCGCACTGAGCAGGTGTTGATGATGACGACGTCGGCCCCGCCGTCGCCGGCCTCGGTGGCGCGCGCGGCGGCCTCGGGCACGTCCTCGACCCGCCGGTAGCCGGCATCTTCGAGCAGGCCGGCCATGTGCTCGGAATCGTGAACGTTCATCTGACAGCCGAGAGTGCGCACATGGTAGGTGCGCGGCAGGACGCCGCGAGCATCGAGCCCGGGAACGGTGGCATCATGAGTGGTCATCGTCGTGCAGTGTAGAGGAGCCAGTAGGGGACTCCTGCCACGGACTGCCGCCCCCGGGAGCGGCGGAGGCCGGACGCCGCCCGCTGGTTCGCTCACGAGGACCCGGGCCCGTCCCCTAGGATGCGAACCGGTTCATGCTCCGATCGGAGGTCCTCATGGCTCGACGATGCGCCGCTCCCCCGCCCTCTGCGTCCCGGACCGCATCGGGCCCCGGGCGACCGCTGGTTCTCGAGCTCGGCGTCCCCGGGCCTGCGCGACCTCGGCCTCCAGACGCCCATGAGCGACCTGACACGACCGGCGACGGCCCGACCGCTTGAGGAGGAGCGATGACCGAGCACGACCAGCACGACCGGAAGGAGGTCCGGCGATCCGCAATGGTGCGCACCACGCCCCTGCACTCCGTGCACGTTGACGCGGGGGCTCTCTTCACCGATGTCGGCGGCTGGCGGATGCCGTTGCGCTACGCCCCCGACCTCGCCGAGCATCACGCGGTGCGCCGCTCCGCCGGCATCTTCGACCTGTCCCACATGGGTGAGATCAAGGTGTCCGGACCCGATGCCGCCACGGCGCTCGACCGCGCCCTGGCGGGACGGATCTCGGACGTGGAGCTCGGCCGGGCCCTTCACACGACGATCGTGGCCGAGGACGGCGAGGTCATCGACGATCTCATCGTCCACCACGTGGGCGATCAGGAGTACCTCGTCATCCCCAGCGCGGGCAACCGGGAGCGCGTCGCCGCCGCTCTGACGGTGCGCGGCGCCGATGTCTCCTGCGAGATCGTCGATATCTCGCTGACAATGACGCTGATCGCGGTTCAGGGCCCGCGCGCGGAGGAGATCCTCGCCGGCGTGGTCGAGTCCGGCGCCGGCATCCCCACGGCGCTGCGTCCCGAGGAGGAGGGATCACCCGCCGATGACGGGGGATGCGGACCCGATGTGCTGTGCGGGCCGACGATCCTGCGACGCTTGCGCAACGACGCCGCGGTGCGGGCCACCGCCGCCGGGCATGCGGTCCTGCTGGCCCGCACGGGTGACGACTGCTTCGAGCTGTTCTGCGGCGCTGAGGATGTCGTCGATCTGTGGACCGTCATCACCGAGTACGCCAAGACCCTGCGCCCCGGGACCGGCGACTCCGGCGGGGAGCCTCTCCCCGCGCTCACCCCCTGCGGCCTGGCGGCGCGCGACTCGCTGCGCCCGGAGGCGGGCGTGCACTGCACGGACACGAGATGATCGAGCCGTCCTTCCCCGGTCCTTGAAGGGGTGCGGACCGCCGTACGGGCACCGACCGGCCCCGGCCTCAACGGAGCCCCAGGATCTCCCCGGTCCCGGGCTCGACATCGATGCGCTGGGCCGCAGGGTGACTCGGCAACCCGGGCATGGTGGAGATCGTGCCGCACAGGGCGTAGACGTATCCCGCACCGGCGGCGAGCCGAACCTCGCGCACCGGCAGTCGCCAGCCCGTGGGCGCGCCCTTACGAGCCGAGTCGTGAGACAACGAGAGCGGGGTCTTGGCCACCACGACCGCGAGACGACCGAAGCCGTCGCGCTCGCAGTCATCGAGGAATCGCTCGGCGGCGGGAGCGTAGTCGACGCCGTCCGCGCCGTACATGGCGGCGATACTGCCGATCTTGGCGCGCAGATCGTCCTGGGGACCGTACAACGCTCCGCCCCGCGGCGCCTCGCCCGTGCCGGATCGCTCGCAGGTCTCGACCACGGCGTCGGCGAGCTCGAGGCAACCGGCGCCGCCGTCGGTCACGGGACGCGCAACGGCGGCACGGGCACCGGCCTCGCGGGCGATTGCCAGAGCCTCATCGACCTCGGCAACGTGGTCGTCGGGGAAGACGTTGACGGCGACGATCGGCTCCAGACCGAAGCCGCGCACGATCCCCATATGGTGCAGCAGGTTCGGTGCTCCCGCTCGCACGTCATCGACGCTCTCGCGGAGCATCTCGGCCGGCAGGTCCTTGCCGCCCGTCGGGCGGTAGCGACCCGAGTGGGACTTGAGGGCGCGTACGGTGACGACGAGGACAGCGGCATCGGGTCGCATGCCGGACACTGCGCACTTGAGGTCGATGAAGCGCTCCAGACCCATGTCGGCGCCGAAACCGGCCTCGGTGAGGACGTATCCGGGACGGCGGCGCTCTCGCCCCGGCTCCGAGGGACGTCCAGCGGCGCCGTGAGCCGCAACGAGATCGGCCAGAACCGACGAGCAGCCTGTGGCGATATTCCCGAAGGGCCCGGTGTGGACCAGAGCGGGCGCGCCCTCGCTGGTGCGCAGGAGGTTGGGGGCCAGAGCGTCGCGCAGGATCGCGGCCATGGCGCCCGACGCGCGGAGGTCCTCGGCGGTCACCCACCGACCATCGGCGTCGCGGGCGACGACGATGCGTCCGAGCCGATCGCGCAGATCGGCCAGGGACGTCGCCAGGGACATGATGACCATGACCTCACTGGCCGGAGTGATGTCGAAGGATGACTGCCGGGTGACTCCGTCGGCGCGTGCGCCCAGGCCGACCACGACGTGGCGCAGGGCGCGATCATTGACGTCCAGGACGCGCGGCCAGATGATCGTCCGCTCATCGATGCGCAACTCATTGCCGTGATGGAGGTGGTTGTCGATGACCGCGGCCAGAAGGTTGTGGGCGGCGGTGACGGCGTGGAAGTCCCCGGTCAGATGCAGGTTCATGCGTTCAGCGGGCTGAATGCACGCCTTCCCGGAGCCGCCCGCCCCGCCCTTGATGCCAAAGGTCGGGCCCATCGCCGACTGACGCAGGGTGAGCGTCGAGCGCTCGCCGCGGCGGACCAGGGCCTGGGTCAGGCCGATGGCGACGGTCGTCTTGCCCTCCCCGAAGGGCGTGGGCGTCATACCGGTGACGACGACGTAGCGACCCGCCTCCGATGACGCCGCCGGCTCACCGGACCGCAGGGCGTCCGGATCGATCTTGGCGACATCGCGACCGTAGGGGATGACGCGCTCAGCCCCGATACCGGCTCCAGCGGCCAGATCGCGGAGGTCTGGCGCCGTCCGGGCACCGTCCGGGCAAGATTCGCTCATGGATCAAGCCTAAGGGGAGGCCGGCGGGAACCCGGCGGCGCAGTCCAGCTCCCGGCCTCCCGCACCTGCTGCGAATGATCCACCATGCGCGTCCGTCCGGGCTCGTCCGCGCCGGTCCGCATCGACGCAGGCGCGCCGCACTGGAACGGCGACGCGCTGCCCCTCTCAGCCCTCTCGGCACCGACTCCCCCGCCCGTGCCCACACGTCGACACGGAGAATCAGTATATTCTCAGTTATTTTCCAGGGTTTCGCACAACCGAATATTGCCCTACCCTCGGCTGTAGGGCCGACCGGGCGTCCGGGCGACGACGCCCGGCGGACCCGCTCAACGATTGGAGTTGCCATGACACATCCCACCGAGATCCTCACCAGGGCGGGGATCTCCAATCCGTCCGTCCACGAGTTCGTCGACGGGTGGGCCCGTATCCTCGAACCCGATCGCATCGAGGTCGTCGACGCCGGCGCCGACGAGCGCCTTCTCGCCGAGGCCCTGGAGGCCGGGGAGATCATCGAGGCGGGCCACGGCCGCTACCTCGCCCACTCCCACCCCAAGGACACCGCCCGATCCGAGGAGCGCACGGTCGTGGCCACCCACGACAGCGCCGACCGAGGCGTCTACAACAACTGGCGGGATGCCGACGAGGTCCGCGCCCAGCAGATCGAGCGCATGGCCGGCGCCATGGCCGGCAGGACCATGTACGTCGTGCCCTACCTCATGGCGCCTCCCGGTTCACCCCTGGCCCGCTGGGCCGTCGGTGTCCAGCTCTCCGACAACCGCGTCGTCGTCCTGCAAATGCTGCGCATGGCGCGCGTGGGCGCAACCCACCTCAACGATCTGAAGGATCCCGGATTCTTCGTGCGCGCCGTTCACGCCACCGGGGACCTCGACGCCCTGGGGCAGGGCACCGACAGCGACGAGCGACTCTTCGCCACCATCGCCGACGATCGCACGATCCTCCATTTCGGCTCCGCCTACGGCGGCAACGCCCTGCTGGGCAAGATCGCCCACGGGTTGCGCCAGGGCTCCTACGACGGCTGGGCCTCCGGCCGCTTCATGGGCGAGCAGTTCATGCTCATCGGCATCCGCGACAGGGCCACCAATCGTACCTACCACATCTGCGGCGGCATGCCCTCGGCCTCGGGGAAGACCAATCTGGCCATGATGCTGCCGCCCGCGGCGCTCGGGGAGCGCTACGAGGTCGAGTTCTACGGCGACGACATCGTGTGGCTGCGCGTGGACGAGCGCGATGGACGCGTCTACGGCATGAATCCCGAGTACGGAACCTTCGGAGTGGCCAAGGACACCAACTGGGAGTCCAACCCCAACGCCATGAGGGCGGTCGCCGAGGGCACCGGCACGATCTTCGTCAACGTCGCCCACCACGAGACGACGAAGGAACTGTGGTGGGAGGGCAAGACCCCCTACTACCCGCAGGACGTGACCGGCTGGCGCGATTGGCGGAACGAGCTCGTCTCCGACCGCCCCGCCGACCACCAGCGCTCGGGGGCCGACACCGACCTGTGGTCGCAGAAGAACTCGCGCTTCACCGCCCGCCTGTCCGTCGTGCCGAACATCGCCGATGACTACGAGCGCCCCGAGGGCGTGCCGATCGACGCGATCATCTTCGGCGGCCGCTGCCGCGACCGCGAGCCCCTCATCCGCGCCATCACGGACCTGGCCGAGGGCGTCTACGATGGCCTGACGCTGGGCGCCGAGGCGACCTTCGCCGCGGAGGGCACCGAAGGGCGCCTGCGCTACGACCCCATGTCGATGCGCCCCTTCATGTCCTTCCCCGAAGGCGCCTACGCCCGCCATTGGCTCGACGTGCTGGGCGCCGCCGAGCACAGGCCGATCTTCGCCCATGTCAACTGGTTCCAGCGCGACCCCGAGGACGGCCGCTTCCTGTGGCCCGGCTACGGGGAGAACCTGCGCGCCCTGCTGTGGCTCCTGGACGTGAAGGAGGGGCGGGCCGAGGGCGTGCGCACCCCGGTGGGCCTCGTCCCACGCGCCGAAGAACTCGACCTGAACGGCTTCGAGGGCGATCCGGAGGACTTGAACCGCGTGCTGACGATCGACATCGACCGCTGGCGCCAGGAGATGGCGCTGCGCGAGGAGCACCTCGCCCGGTTCGACGGCCTGCCCGAGGAGATCTGGGAGGCGCACCGGCGCGTGCGCACTGCCCTCGAGGAGGCGCGGGATCCCGCCCGCCAGCCGTGACTCGCGCGCCGTCGGTCCACGGGTCCCCGCACCGACCAGCCCGGTCGTCGCGATCAGTCCTGCCGATCCATCAGGGCCCGCTCGACAGCGCGCATGGCGACCTCCTGGGAATAGCCCTTGCGACCCAGCAGCGCCAGAGTCCGACGCCGGCGCACCACGGGTTCGAGCCCCCGGGTCGCCGCGAGCTTCTTGCGCGCCAGGGTCAGCGCCGTGGCCTCCTCGTCATCGGCGCCGATCTGAGTCAAGGCCGCCGAGATGTCCTCCTCCCCCAAGCCCTTGCGTCTCAGCTCCTCGGCGATGGCTCTGCGCGCGGCGCCCTTCTCCGCGAAACGGGTGCGCGCCAAGGCGGCCGCATAAGCGGCATCATCAACGAGCCCGGCGGACTCGAGACGGTCGAGGACCTCCTCGGCGATGGGCGAGGCGACCTCTTTGCGCTTCAAGAGGTCGTTGAGCGCCGCACGCGGGACGAGCGAGCGGTCGAGGCGCCGCAGGGCGATGTCCCGCGCCGCCTCGACCTCCTCCTGGTGCCCGTCGGGAGTCAGCCACGGCATCAGAAGCCGCCGGCGTCCTCGCCGAAGGCGGAGTCGATGTCCAGCTCGGCGGCGTTCTTCCTGGTGCGCTTCTTGGCGGTCTTGACGGCTCCCTTCGCAGCAGCGTCCTTGACCTCCTTGGCCTTCGTCCCGGTCGCCCCTGCTGCTACGGCCTCCGCTTCCGCCGCAGCGGCCTCCTGCTCGGCCCTGCGCCCGGCCTCGCCCACGCCGAGAGCGGCCAGGATCTTGCCCTCGATCTCGTCGGCGAGCTCGGGGTTGTCCTTGAGGAAGGTCCGAGCATTCTCCTTGCCCTGACCGAGCTGATCGCTCCCGTAGGTGTACCAGGCCCCCGACTTGCGGATGACGCCATGATCGACGCCGAGATCCAGCAGCCCGCCCTCCCGGGAGATCCCCTGACCGTACAGGATGTCGAACTCCGCCTGCTTGAAGGGCGGAGCCATCTTGTTCTTGACCACCTTGGCCTTGGTGCGGTTGCCCACGGGCTGATCCCCGTCCTTGAGGGTCTGGGCGCGACGCACGTCAATACGCACCGAGGCGTAGAACTTCAGGGCCTTGCCCCCGGTGGTGGTCTCCGGATTGCCGAAGAAGACACCGATCTTCTCGCGCAGCTGGTTGATGAAGATGGCAGTGGTGCCGGTGGACGAGAGCGCCCCGGTGATCTTGCGCAGCGCCTGGCTCATGAGGCGGGCCTGCAGACCCACGTGGGAGTCCCCCATCTCTCCCTCGATCTCCGCCTTGGGAACGAGGGCGGCGACGGAATCCACGACAATGATGTCCAGGCCGCCGGATCGGATGAGCATGTCGGTGATCTCAAGGGCCTGCTCACCGGTGTCCGGCTGGGAGACGAGGAGGTTGTCGGTATCGACGCCCAGGGCCTTGGCGTAGACCGGGTCGAGGGCGTGCTCGGCGTCGATGAAGGCCGCGTTGCCCCCTCCCTTCTGAGCGCTGGCGACGGCGTGCAGCGCGACAGTGGTCTTGCCGGAGGACTCCGGTCCGTAGATCTCCACAATGCGGCCTCGCGGAAGACCGCCGATCCCCAGGGCGACGTCGAGCGCGGTGGAGCCGGTGGGAATGACGGCCACCGGAGGGCGGATCTCATCCCCCAGGCGCATGACCGAGCCCTTGCCGAAGGACTTGTCGATCTGAGCGAGTGCGGTGGCCAGGGCCTTGGACCTGTCCTTGGTCTGTGTGGCAGCGGGCATGGATCTACCTCGGGTTCTCAGGCGGCTCGACGCCGCGGCGGTCATGGCTGGTCCTGTGGTGAGATCCCCTCTCCGGGGCTCACGAACGACGTTATGCCGGACCACCGACACGTTTCACCACGCGTTACCGAGCCCTGTGGACACGAGGCGCGCGAACGCCGTCTGTGGAACACTCTAGCCGAACACGTGTTCGAATCGCAGCCGGGGACTCGGCGTGTCGGTCACCGTCGGGCCGGACGCCGCCTGACGTCGTCGCGGAAGACCCAGCGATCCGCGTCGCTCACCTGCATCTCGTCGCACAACGCATGCCAGACCTCGCGGGGAGCCACTCCCGCCGCGAGCGCCTCGACGCAGGTCGCCCCCAATCCCGGCACCACGAGATCCTGAGCGAGGGAACGCCCGTAGGCCGAGCCGTGCACGGTCTCCACGGCCTTCCAGAACTCGGAGTGCTTCATCGAGAGTCCTTGCAGAGATAGAGATCCTTGCGCACGCAGGACGGGACGGGGCCAATCCTTCGGCGGGGCGCAGGGCGAGGACCGGGCGAGAGCTCGTCCTCGGCGCCGAACGGGCGGCACCGGAGGCGGGAGCGGATGGGGGCGTCACCGACCGCCTGTCCCAGTGCGCTCCTAACGCGGTCTCAGTGCAGGGAGAGCCCTTGCTGGCGCACCAGCTCATCCGGAACCGTGTCCGGGATGGTCACGCCCTCGGTCACGGCGATGCGATCGGAGACTTCGCGCAGAACCACGGAGAGCGGGGCGTCCAGTGCCTGGCAGATGGAGGCGAGCAACTCGGAGGAGGCCTCCTTCTGACCGCGTTCGACCTCCGAGAGGTATCCGAGCGAGACCCGGGCCTGACCGGAGACCTCGCGAAGAGTACGTCCCTGGTGCTGGCGCACCAGGCGCAGAACCTCGCCGATCTCACGGCGCAGAAGGACGTTCTCGTGCTTGCTGACAGTGGTGTCCGCAGCCGCACCGCGCCCAGCCGTGGAAGCCGGGCGCGTTGATGCGCGTCCGACCGGTCGAGCGGGTCGGGCTGTGCGGGGGTGAGTCGCATTGTTCATCGTGTGTGGCAACCATTCACTGCGGAGTTTCATTCCCGCCGCCAAGAGGCTGTCCCTCATTGGTGGCAGGTTCATCAAAGCCGAGATTCCTGGAAAAAACCTGAGTATCCAGTCGGCTCCCCCCCCGCTGAAGAACCACGAGGATCACTCCTCAGCCGCATCGAGCAGCGCCACGGCGAGCGCGAGAACGGCCGTGGTCGCTCCATCCCGCACCTGCGTGCGGTCCCCGTCCAGATGGAGCTCGCGCGAGACCGTGCCCCACGGGGAGGCGACCGCCACATGCACCGTTCCCGCACGGTGGCCATCGGCGGGACCGGGGCCCGCCACACCCGTTGTCGCCAGCCCCAGATCCGTCTCCATGAGCGCGGCCACGCCGCTCGCCATCTGCTCGGCGACCTCGCCATCCACCGGGCCGGTTCGCTCCAGACGGCGCTCATCGACCCCCAGCACCTGGGCCTTGATCCGAGTGGCGTAGGCGACGACACCACCGACGACGACGGTCGAGGCCCCCGGCACACTCACAAGAGCCGAGACGACGTCCCCTCCCGTGAGGGACTCGGCGACGGCCACGGTCAGACCACGGCTCTCGGCACTGGACAGGAGGTAGCGGGCGGCCTCGACGAGCGTGAAGCTCCGAGCGGCGTCATCGACCGGGCTCGTCGTCATGCCGCACCGCCATCCACGGCGTTCCGCCGCGCGATGCGCAAGGCCTGAACGATGTAATCGACACCGGTGACCACGGTGACGACCAGCGCACCGGCGACGATCAGGTAGGCGAGGACGGTGACCGCGCCGGCCGCACCGGCGGGCAGAATCATGGTCCAGGGCGTCAGCAGGCCGACGATACCGAGAATCTGCAGCACGGTCTTGAGCTTCCCGCCGCGGGAGGCCGCCATGACGGCACGACGCAGCATGACGAGGCGCAGCAGCGTGATGCCCAGCTCGCGCACGATGATGACGAGGGTGATCCACCACCACAGGCGGCCCGCGACGGAGAGCAGGACGAAGGCGGACAGGGTCAGGGCCTTGTCCGCGATCGGGTCGGCGATCTTGCCGAAGCTGGTCACCAGATTCCATGAGCGGGCCAGCTGCCCGTCGAGGCGGTCCGTGAAGGCGGCGACGATGAAGACGACAGTCGCAGCCAGCCTCATGACCCCGCCCTGCCGCAGCATGAGCCAGATGAAGACCGGCACGAGGATGAGGCGGAGCACGGTCAAGGCATTGGCGATATTGACCAGGGGGGCCTGAGCCGGCGCCGGCGAGCCCTGCGGGATCGGGTTCGAAACGGGGCCGATGTCGCGATTCTCGCAGTCCTCACGATCAGGGTGCGTCGGAGTGGGGTTCATCGGGACCAGCCTAGCGGTGCGGGCGGCTCCTTCAGGACAGGCGCGGCACACCGGTGATGCTGCGCCAGCCGCGTACCCGTGCGCGGTCCCGCGCCCCGTCGACGCGAAGCGCGGCACGACCGTGTGGGACAGAGCACAACTGCTCGCCGACGAGTCTTCCGATGGCGCCCATGAGCCCCTAGCCTGGGGAGCATGCCCTCCGACCGCATGCCCGAGCCGTCTGAGTCCTCCATGCCCCCTGAGCCCTCCGCACCCCGCAGCCCCTCCCGTGCCCGGGCCCGAGCCCTTCACCGCTCCAGGCGACGACGGCGCATCGGTCTGCTGGTGGGTCTCGTCGTAGTCGCCCTCGCACTGGCGGGCGCGGGCGGCGCGCTCGTCCTGGGCAGCCGGGGCGATTCCCCGACCGCCTCGACGGCGCCGACCAGCGATCCGGGCGGCGAACCCGCGGAGTCTCCGGGCACCGACCCTCCGCCCACGTCGTCGCCCGACGCGCGCCTGACCATCGGTTACGGCGGTGACGTACTCATGCACATGCCCGTCATGGAGGACACCGAGGGCGGCCAGGGGGACATCGCCCCGCTCACCACGGCCGCCCGGCCATGGACCAGCGGGGCCGACCTGGCCCTGTGCGGCATGGAGGTCCCCATCTCACCGACCGGCGTCGCCACGGGCTACCCGGCCTTCGGCACCCTGCCGGGCGTGGTCACGGCCCTGGCGAACTCGGGCTGGGACGGGTGCGCGACCGCCTCCAACCATGCCTGGGACCAGGGCGTGGGCGGCGTGACCGCCACCGCCGACACCCTTCAGGCGGCGGGTCTGGGGTGGAGCGGGACCAACCGCACGCAGGCGGAGGCGGATGCGCCCTATCAGATCTACGAACTCCAGCGCGAGGGAAGCACGGTCGCAGTCGCCCAGCTGTCCACCACCTACGGCCTCAACGGCTTCACCGCCGACCCGTCCTGGTCGGTCAACGTCAACGACGTCGACTGGATCGCCCGGCAGGCGCGGGCGGCCCGCGAGGCGGGTGCCGACATCGTCGTCCTGCACTCCCAGATCGGCGAGGAGTACACCCCCGATCCGGTCACCGCCCAGACCGAGTACGCCCGGGCCATCGCGGCCACCGGCGAGATCGACGTCCTGTTCAGCGCGCACCCGCATGTGCCCCAGACCAACGAGCTCCTCAGCGGGGGTCCGAACGGCGAGGGCATGTGGGTGTCGTACTCGGCCGGCAACTTCATCTCCAACCAGTCGATCGCCCAGGGCACTGTCCTGGCCGGCGTCGGCACCTTCGTATGGATCGACGTCACCGTTCGCCAGTCCGCCGACGGCGCGCGCGACGCGCATGTGGACGCCCTTCACTGGCACCCCTTCACCGTGGACAACGACGGCGGCCATCGCATGATCGACCTGGCCGCGGCTCAGGCGGGCGACATCCCCGAGGGCTGCACGCTGAGCCCCCAGGAGATCACCAGTCGGTGGGAGGCGGTCACGAGCACGCTCAACATGGAGACCTACTCCGAGACCCCGCCCACGATGACCGGGCCCGAGCCGACGGTCGTTCCGCGCGGCTGACCCCGCGCCTTCCCGATGACTGCGACGGCGTTCACCAGGAGGCGCCGCGACCGGTCAGGCTCCAGGCGTCCTCCGAATCCTCCCCCGAGGAGTCGTCGTTCCACGACTCCGCGGCCGGCGGACCGGAGTCGGCCCCGGGCTCGGCGGTGGAGGCGGCCGGCGGGGTGGCCGTCGGCTGGTGGTCGCCCGCACCGGCGCCCTCCGCGGATTCCGTCCCGGACCCGCTCCCGGGTGCGCCGCCCTCCCCCTTGATCCAGGCCAGCGTCTCCTGAAGCTGCTCGGGCTGCACCAGCACATCGCGGGCCTTGGAGCCCTCGGATGGGCCGACGACCTCGCGGGACTCCAGCAGGTCCATGAGACGGCCCGCCTTGGCGAACCCGACGCGCAGCTTGCGCTGGAGCATGGAGGTCGAGCCGAACTGGCTGGAGATGATGAGCTCGGCGGCCTGGAGCAGCAGATCCATGTCATCGCCGATCTCCTCGTCGATCTGCTTCTTGACCTCCGGGACGGTCACGTCGTCGCGGTACTCCGGCTCGAGCTGGCGCTTGACGTGCTCGACGACGCTGCGGATCTCGGACTCATCGACCCACGAGCCCTGGACGCGCACGGGAGCGGAGGTGCCGGGCCCCAGGTAGAGGGCGTCGCCCTGACCGGTGAGGGTCTCGGCGCCGTTCTGGTCCAGGATGACGCGTGAGTCCAGCTGGGAGGCGGTGGCGAAGGCCAGGCGCGAGGGCACGTTGGACTTGATCAGCCCAGTCACCACCTGGGCGACGGGGCGCTGCGTGGCCAGGACCAGGTGGATGCCGGCGGCACGAGCCAACTGGGTGATGCGCTGGATGGATGCCTCGACGTCCTTGGGCGCGGTCATCATGAGATCGGCGAGCTCATCGACGACCACCAGCAGGTAGGGGTACGGGCTGAGTTCGCGCTGGGAGCCGGGCAGGGGCTGAACATCTCCGGCGCGCACCGCCCTGTTGAAATCATCGATGTGCTTGAAACCGAAGGACGCCAGATCGTCGTAGCGGGCGTCCATCTCGCGCACGACCCACTCCAGCGCCTCGGCCGCCTTCTTGGGACTGGTGATGATCGGCGTGATCAGATGCGGGATGCCCTCGTAGATCGTCAGCTCCACGCGCTTGGGATCGACCAGCACCATGCGGACGTCCTCGGGAGTGGCGCGCATCATGATCGAGGTGATCATGGAATTGACGAAGGAGGACTTGCCGGAGCCGGTCTGACCGGCCACGAGCATGTGCGGCGTCTTGGCGAGGTTGGTCACCACGTAGTCGCCTTCAACATCCTTGCCCAGACCCACCACCAACGGGTGCGGCTGCTTCTTGGCGGCTCCCGAGCGCAGGACGTCGCCGAGCTTGACCATCTCGCGGTCGGAATTGGGGATCTCGACTCCGATGGCGCTCTTGCCCGGGATGGGGGTCAGCAGGCGGATCTCGTCCGATCCCACTGCGTAGGCGATGTTCTTCTCCTGACCCGTCACGCGAGAGACATTGACGCCCCGCCCCAGGTGGACCTCGTATCGGGTGACCTGGGGGCCGCGGGTGTATCCGGTGACCCTGGCATCGACCTTGAACTCGGTGAAGACGTCCTGGAGCCTCTCAACGATCGCGTCATTGGCCTCGGTGCGCGTGGCGTGGCCCGCCCCCGGCTCCAGAAGGCTCTCGCTCGGCAGGGAATAGGTCGTGCCATCGGGAAGCGCCATCCCGGATGTTCCCGCCATGCCGAGCTCGTCGGCGAGGTCGGGCTGCTCGAACGCCGGAGTCTCCTCGGTGGGGGCATCGGGCTCGGCGGGAGGAGCGGCGCGCGATCCCCGAGGGTGCTCCGCCGAGGACCGTCCCGGACGCACGACCGGAGGCGGAACGGGCTCATCGTCCAGGGGCACGTCGACAGGCGGGGCCGACAGCATCTCGGACAGCACGGAGGTCGCCGTCGCGTCGCGGGCGTCATCGGGATCAGTCCGGGCCACCGACGAGCCCGCCGCATCGGCCGTGTCCGCCGCGTCCGCCGTGCCAGCGGCGGACGAGCGAGTGCGCTTACGACGGCCGCTGCCCCGAGGGCGCTTCTCGGTCTCCAACGAGGAGCGGAAGGGCTCATCGCCGTCGTAGGAGTCGAGAGCACGAGTCGCGGTCTCGTCGTCCCCGTCCTTGCGGCCGCCGGTGCGGCGCATCGCCCCCAGGACGCGCGTGGCCAGATTGTCCCCGGCCTCCCTCTCCTCCTGGTCGGCGACGGCGCGGCGCTCCGCGAGCTGCTCGCGCAGGTCCGCGATGGTACGACCGGAGATCACCAGGACGGAGAACGCGATGAGCAGGACGAACAGGATGACGGCCGCCACGGAGGAGAAGAGCACTGCCAGGGGGTAGCCGACGACCCAGCCGAGCATCCCCCCGGCCTCCTCCAGCGGCGCCACGCCCTGCGACAAGGAGGGGTTGCCGGAGACCACCTGGATAATGCCCGTCACGCCCGCCAGCACGCCGAGCATGCCGACGCTGATGCGCGCGTGCACCGTACCCAGGCGGCGGACCCGCAGCATGGCCACGCCCAGTGCTCCGAGGAGGAGTGGGACGACGATGCCCAGAACGCCAACGGGCCCGGCTGCCAGATGGTGCAGCAGCCCCCCGGCGACGCCGGACACGCCGAACCACTCGCGCAGACCGGTGACGACCGCCATGGCGAGAACGACGAACGCCCATCCGGTGCGACGATAGCGGCTTCCCGACCGGGGCGGCTCGATCGGCTGCGTGGGCTGCTGCTTCGAGGCGCGCCCGCGGGAGCCCCGCGCGCCGGAGCGGGCGGAGGATGAGGGAGAAGTGGCCATGATGTTCAAGACGTTATCGAACCGGTCGTGTTTCGGCAGCCAGCCACGCCGCTGAATCCGTCATGCGTGCGTCACGTCCGGGACGGATCAGGCGTCGCGAGCCTGGCGGGCCAGCAGGGCATCGATCTCATCGCGCCGCGGCGAGCGCGCCGGCCCCAGACGGCTGACGGCCTCGGCCGCGGCGGCGTTGGCGCGCCGGGCGGCGGCGACGACGCCGAGCCCATCCATGAGGCCCGCGACCAGGACCGCGGTGTGCGTGTCCCCGGCGCCAGTGGTGTCCAGAACATCGCGAGCGAAGCCGGGCACCTCGACCATGTCGCCATGGGCCGGCCACAGAACGCAGCCGTGCACCCCGGTGCGCCTCACGATGAGGGCTTCGGGGGCCGCTTCCCGCATGGCCGCCGGGCTGCCGAGACGCGCCGAGAGCTGCGTGATCTCCAGGTGGTTGCCCGTCAGCAGATCGACGCGACGCAGGAGCGGGTTGATGATGGAGCTCGGGATATCGGGCTCGACGGGCCCCAGATCGGCCGCGAGCCCGACGTGGGCGGGCAGGGCGAGGAGCCACTCGGCGAGGACGTCCCTGGACGTGGGATGAGCCAGGTCGTAGCCGGTGGTGTAGACCCAGTCGCCCTCTATGAGCTCGAGGCGGTCGAGATCCTCCCGCTGGGGCTCGGCCTCCACTCCCTCGGTGGTGATGAAGGTGCGCCGTCCGGAGGGCTCGATCAAGGTGGTGCAGGTGCCGATGTCGCCGACGAGCTCCTCGACGACGAGCTCGACTCCGTCGGTCATCATGGTCTCGCGCACCTGGGCGGAGTTCGGGCCGGTGCCCAACGTGGCGGCCAGAGCAGCCGGCTGCCCCTGACGGGCGACGGCGGACACGACCGTGTAGCCCCCGCCGACGGCGGGTCCGGAGGACGTCGCCGTGACGGCGCCGCCGGGCGCGGGCACCCGACCGACGTGGAGCGGAAGGTCGATCAGGACGCTCCCGGTGGAGATGAAGCAGGGCGGGCGGCGCATGCTCGGCGGGCTCATATACCCTCAACCATCCTCATCAGGCCTCGATGACGACGGGCACGATCATGGGCCGACGACGCAGACGGCGCCCGATCCACCGCCCCAGCGTGCGGCGCATCGCCTGCTGGAGGGAGTGCGCATCGGCGTTGCCCTTGTCGAGGGCCTCCTGGAGAGCGGTGGTGACGTCGGGCAGGATCTCGTCGAAGACGGAGCCGTCCTCGGCCACGCCCCGGGCCTGGATATCCGGGCCGGCGAGAATGGTTCCGCTCCTGGTCTCGACGACGGCGTAGACGGACACGAAGCCCTCCTCCGCCAGGATGCGGCGATCCTTGAGCTCGGTCTCGTCGATCTCGCCGATGGAGGATCCATCGACGTACACGTAGCCGCAGGGCACCGCGCCGGCGATACGGGCGCGCCCGTCGAGCAGGTCGACCACCACGCCGTCCTCGGCCAGGATGACGTTGCCCGGAGCGACTCCGGTCTTGACTGCCAGTGCGCCGTTGGCCACGAGATGACGCACCTCCCCGTGGATCGGCATGACATTGCGGGGCCCCACGATGTTGTAGACGTGCAGCAGCTCCTCGCTCGAGGCGTGGCCGGAGACGTGGACCTTGGCGTTGCCCTGATGGATGACGCGCGCACCGAGCCGCATGAGCTGGTTGATGACGCGGTTGACGGAGTTCTCGTTGCCCGGGATGAGGGAGGAGGCGAAGATGACGGTATCGCCGGGCTCCAGGGTGATGCTGCGATGCTCGCCGTGGGCCATGCGCGACAGGGCCGCCATGGGCTCGCCCTGGGAGCCGGTCGCCATGAGGACGCGCTCATCCGGTGGAAGAGAGGCGACGTCCCTGGCGTCGACGAGCACGCCGTCGGGGACCCGGAGGTAGCCGCGCTCGGCCGCAATACCCATGTTGCGCACCATGGAGCGCCCCACGAGGGCCACACGACGCCCGTGGAGCGCAGCGGCGTCGAGAACCTGCTGAACGCGGTGGACGTGACTGGAGAAGGAGGCCACGATGATCTGCTGGTCCGACTCGGCGAAGACGTTGTCGAGCACGGGGCCGATCTGGTTCTCGTGACCGATCATCCCGGGCACCTCGGCATTCGTGGAGTCCACGCAGAACAGGTCCACGCCCTCGTCGCCGAATCGCGCGAAGGACCGCAGGTCGGTGATGCGCCCGTCGATCGGCAGGGAGTCGATCTTGAAGTCACCGGTGACCAGCACATTGCCGGCACCGGTGCGGATCATGGTCGCCATGGCGTCGGGGATGGAGTGGTTGACGGCGACGAACTCGAGTCCGAAGGGCCCGTAGGAGGCCGTCTCGTGCTCCGCGATCACACGCAGCACGGGGCGGATGCGGTGCTCCTTGAGTTTGGCGTCGACGAAGGCGAGGGTGAGTTCGCTGCCCACCAGCGGGATGTCGTCGCGCAGGCGCAGCAGGTAGGGAACGCCGCCGATGTGATCCTCGTGACCGTGGGTGAGCACCAGGGCGACGATGTCGTCGAGTCGGTCCTCGATGTAGTCGAAGTCGGGCAGGATGAGATCGACGCCCGGCTGGTCCTCCTCGGGGAAGAGGACACCGCAGTCGACGATGAGCAGTTTGCCGTCAACCTCGAAGACGGTCATGTTGCGGCCGACCTCGCCGAGGCCCCCCAGGGGCACGATGCGCATCGCGCCATCGGGAATCGGACCGGGGGCCTTGAGCGTTGGGAAGTTCGTCACGCCACGCAGTCTAGATGAGTGGAACCAGGGCGTGGTGCGCCACCGCATCGGCGCCGCGGCGGGAAGCGCCCCGAATACGACGGATGCCCGGCCACCGAAGGGGCCGGGCATGAGAAACGCGACGAAAGGAGTACCCCGTACCGGATTTGAACCGGTGCTGCCGCCGTGAGAGGGCGGTGTCCTGGGCCGCTAGACGAACGGGGCCCGCGCGGGAGAACCGGATGCTCTCCCGACTCGTACCCCGTACCGGATTTGAACCGGTGCTGCCGCCGTGAGAGGGCGGTGTCCTGGGCCGCTAGACGAACGGGGCGGGATTATGCACTTGTCGCAGATGGAACCGAGAGGGATCGCAGCGGACCATGTCCCCGAGGACGCATCCGGACCTCTCGAGTTCTCCGCTGGGGTACCAGGACTCGAACCTAGAATGGATGAACCAGAATCACCTGTGTTGCCAATTACACCATACCCCACTGCTGGTGCGCTGCGAAACGCGAGGCGTCCCGAGCAGCGGGAGACAATTTACACGCAGACCCTCTTGCCGACAAACCCGAATAACGTGAGTGCGACCACATCAACCATCGCTCGACGCGGGCCATGGGCGGACCATGGATAGTCCTCTCCGAAGACCGCTGCCCGGAACTCCCCCGTCGGCGTCCCGGGACCGTAGACTGGAGACCGCTTCATCCGCCCCGCCCGTCCATTCCTTCGACATCGCAGAGGTCCAGATGACCTTCACGTCCCGTTCCCGCACCCGACACCGTGTCGCGCGGGCCCTCAGCGCGGTCCTGTGCCTGGCCGGCCTCGCGCTGAGCGCCTGCTCCGGCTCCAGCAACTCAGCCGATCCCGGACCATCGGAGGAGGGCACTCCCAGGGCCACGGCGGAGGCTCCCACGATCGATCCCGTCGGCACCCCGACGCCCGGGGCGGACGGCAACGGCACCAGACACACGGCGGAGGCCCCCACGATCGGGCCCTCCTCGACCCCCTGGACCGCGCCATCGCTGAAGTTCTACAACGAGGACTACTCGGTGTGGTATCAGGACGACTCGGTGGTCAACTCCGACGCCGTCACCGACCAGGGGAACATCGAGGGCTTCCGCACCTATGACGGCAACTGCCTCGGGCTTGAGAAGCGCGATATCTCCGAGGTGATCCACAACAACCCTCTGTCGGACGATGCCATGAGCTCGGCCCTGGTCGATGTCAAGGAGAGCAGCATCACCGACGTTAATGAGACCGGCCGCGACACCGTCAGCCTCATCCGCGATGACGGCGGCACCATGCAGGGCTACACCATCGCATGGACGGGAACCTACACCGCTGCGGGCGCCGAGGCGCAGGAGGTTGAGGGCTACAAGTTCGCCCGCGCCGTCGGTGATGCCGGGCTCAACTTCTCCGTCATGGCCATGTGCCGCAAGGGCTCGGGTCTCTCGAGCGACCAGTGGAACACCATTCTGGGCGGTGTCCGGATCGAGGGCCTGAGCGCGGGCACTATGAAGTAGGCTCCGTGATCTCCTTGCTGTCACCACGGGGCCCGGAACGACGGCGAGGCGAAGGGGGCCAGGTCCCGAGCGGGAGTCGCTCCCGCTCGGGACCGCGTGCCCCGGACGTCAGCCGAGCCGGTCCCGCAACGCGCGCAGCCGGGCGAGCGACGAGGAGGCGCCCAGGATCTCCATCGACTCGAACAGGGGCGGCGAGACCTGGCGGCCGGTCACGGCCACGCGCAGCGGGCCGAAGGCGAGGCGGGGCTTGATCCCCTCGCCGCCGGGCATTCCCCGACCATCGACGATGGCGCACCGCAGCGCATCCTCCAGCCCGTCCTTCGTCCACTGATCCTCGGCGAGCCCCTCCAGGGCACGGATGCCCGCGTCCAGGACGTCCGCGGCGGAGTCCCTGAGCCTGTCCCGGGCTCTGCCGTCAATGACGAGGTCGGCGTCATCCACGAAGAGGAAGCCGAGCATGTCCCGGCACTCGCGCAGCAGCTGGATCCGGGTCTGGATGAGGGGCGCCGCCGCAGTCAGGATCTCCTGCTCCCGCGCCGAGAGCCCGTCGAAGGAAGCCGCCGAGACCAGCGGCGCCTGCGCGGTCTCATCGGTCGGATCGGGGTAGATGTCGGCGAGGTAGGGCACCAACCGGTCGCGGAAGTCCTCCTCGCCCAGTGCTCGCACCTGCTCGGCGTTGATGGCCTCGCACTTCTTGGGATCGAAGCGGGCCGGGTTGGGGCCCACGTCATGGACGTCGAAGGCCTCAATCATCTCGGCTGCGGAGAAGACGTCGCGGTCGGCGCTCAGCGACCAGCCCAGCAGGGCCAGGTAGTTGAGGAGTCCCTCGGGGATCATGCCGCGGTAGCGGTGGATGAGGAGGTTCGACTGAGGATCGCGCTTGGACAGCTTCCGGTTGCCCTCCCCCATGACGTAGGGCAGGTGCCCGAACTCGGGCATGACCTCGGCCCGACCGATCTCCATGAGGGCCTGATAGAGCACAACCTGCCGCGGGGTGGAGGACAGCAGGTCCTCGCCGCGAAGGACATGGGTGATGCCCATGGCTGCGTCATCGACGGGGTTGACCAGCGTGTAGAGAGGCTCCCCGCCCGCGCGCACGACGACGTAGTCCGGTATGCTGCCCGCCTTGAAGGTGATGGGTCCGCGGACCAGGTCGGTGAAGGTGATGTCCTCATCCGGTATCCGCATCCGCAGGACGGGGAGGCGTCCCTCGGCGCGGAAGGCGTCCCTCTGCTCCTGGGTCAGGTCGCGGTCGAAGCCGTCGTAGCCGAGCTTGGGGTCCTCGCCGCGCTCGCGATGACGGGTCTCGACCTCCCCGGGAGTGGAGTAGGACTCGTACAGGTAGCCCGCCTCCAGCAGCTCGGCGGCCACCTCCCGGTACAGGTCCATCCGCTGGGACTGGCGGTAGGGCTC
Organism: Actinomyces gerencseriae DSM 6844; assembly: GCF_000429265.1. Taxonomy (GTDB): domain Bacteria; phylum Actinomycetota; class Actinomycetes; order Actinomycetales; family Actinomycetaceae; genus Actinomyces; species Actinomyces gerencseriae. The sequence goes on along the minus strand of NZ_AUBN01000009.1, from coordinate 78,958 downwards.
GTGAGGTCCGCCCCTGCCCACGCCCTCGTCCCAGTCCAGGCCGAGCCAGGTCAGGGAGTCGAGGATGGCCTCGAAGGACTCCTCGGAGTCCCGGGCGGCGTCGGTGTCCTCGATGCGGAAGACGAAGGTGCCACCGGTATGACGGGCGTAGGCCCAGTTGAACAGGCAGGTGCGCACCATGCCCACGTGCGGGATGCCCGTGGGCGAGGGGCAGAAGCGGACGCGGACCGGGCCGGAGCCGTGCGCCGGCGAGGCGGACGGCACGTCCGTGTCAGGCGTGCGAGGGGCGTTCTCAGTCATAGTGGCGCAAGCCTAGCGCCGCCCCCTCCCCTCCCCGCGCCGCGGGCCCAGGTGTCGCGGGCCGGACTGTCTCCACTCCGCAATGCTCCCATAGGGTGACGCCATGACCGACGCCGTCTCCGCCTTCTCAGCCCCCCAGGGCGATCCCGTCCTCGCATTCGACGCCCTGACGCCCGAGATCATGCGCGACCGGGGCTCATTGAAATGGGTCATGCACGACGGCGACGTCATCGGCGCGTGGGTGGCCGAGATGGACCTCGGCACCGCGCCCGCCGTCACGGCGGTCCTGCGACGCGCCATCGAGGACGGCTCCCTGGGCTACATGCCGATGGACGTGCGCGAGGCGACCCGGGAGGCGGTGGCCGCATTCCACGAGCGGGCCTTCGGCTGGAGGATTCCCGTCCGGGATGTGAGCCTGCTGCCCAACGTCCTGTCAGCGCTGGGCGCTATTATCGAGCGCCACACGAGCCCGGGCTCCGCGGTGATCGTTCCGACACCGGCCTACATGCCGTTCCTGTCGATACCGGGCAGGTACGGCCGCGAGTGCATCCAGATCCCGGCGCTCCACGGGCACGATGCCGCCGGGCGTCCCACCTGGGCGCTCGACCTGGACGGCATCGAGGCGGCCATGGCGGGAGGCGCGGGGCTCCTCGTCCTATGCAACCCCTGGAACCCGGTGGGGCGGATCCTGACGCCGATCGAGCTCGACGCCGTGGCCGCCCTGTCGTCGCGCCACCGGGTGCCGGTCTTCGCCGACGAGATCCACTCCTCCCTCGTGCTGGACCCCACTGCGGCCCACACGCCGTACGGCTCCCGCCCCGCGGCCGAGGACGACCTGACCTTCACGGCGACCGCCGTCTCCAAGGGCTGGAACATCCCGGGTCTCATGTGCTCTCAGCTCATCGCCTCGGGCGGGGCCAGGGCGTCGTGGGAGGCGTCCGCCCTCAGCGCTCACCTGGCCGACGAGGCGGCGGCGCTGGGGGCGCGGGCGGCCGTCGCCGCCCTCTCGGCCGAGGGTCTGGCCTGGAACCGGATGGTGCGCGACTACATCCGGGGCAACCGCGACCTCGTGGCCGAGGCCCTGGACGAGGTCGAGGCCGTGGAGATGACCGCGCCCGCGGGCACCTATCTGGCGTGGTTGGACTGCTCGGGTCTGGACCTGGGCGACATGGCCCCCGCGCGATTCTTCCGCCGCGAGCCCGGCGTGGCCATGAATCCGGGCGCCGCCTTCGGGCGGGGATACGAGCGCTTCTGCCGCCTCAACCTGGCGACGGGCCGTGGCATCGCCGCCCGGATCGCGCAGCGCCTGGTCGAGGCGATCCGGGTGCCTCGGGCCTGAAAGGGCCGAGGCGGTCGGTCAACGGCGCACGACGGGGTTGGAGAAGGAACCGATGCCCTCGACCTCGACCTCGACGCGCTGACCGGCCCGGATCTCGCCCGTGCCCGCGGACGTCCCGGTGAGCACGACGTCGCCGGGCAGGAGCGTGAAGATCCCCGACGCGTAGGAGACGAGCTCGGCCACCGACCGGATCATGTCGCTCGTCGCGCCCTCCTGGACGAGATCACCGTCCACGCGGACGCGCACCACCGCGTCATCCGGGTCGAAGCCGGTCTCGGGCCCGGGAACCTCGATCCACGGGCCGAGCGGGCAGGAGGTGTCGAAGGCCTTGGCGCGCGTCCAGGTATCGTCGCCGCGCTGACGGTCTCGGGCCGAGACATCGTTGGCGACCGTGTACCCCAGGACGACGCGGGGCACGTCCCGAGGAGCGAGGTCCTTGGCAACCGATTTGATGACGACGGCCAGCTCGGCCTCGTAATGGACCTCATGGGACCAGTGGGGCAGAACGATCGGGGAGTCGGGGCCGACGACGGCGGTGTTGGGCTTGAGGAAGACGGTCGGCTCGGCCCCCGGCTGCGAGGCGGGAGCGGTGCAGCTCCCGCTGATGCCCACAACCTTGGAGCGCGGGATGACGGGAGAGACGAGGCGGGCCTCGAGCAGGGGCACCACCTCGCCGGTGGCCTCGGGCAGGGTGTAGAGGGGATCACCCCTGAGGACGATGAGATGTCCCTCGGACTCTCCGGAGGGCGCCGGATCGTCGGCCGGCAGGCCCTCGACGATCCCGTAGCGGAACTCGTCGCCGGTGGAGAAACGCGCGATCTTCATGAGGGCAGCGTAGAGGACGCCGGCGGGACGGCCGATCACGAGACGCGATGAGGATCCCGCTCCTGATCCGTCAGCGGCGTGATCCGCCCGGCATCGGCCCCGCTCCACACCTGCCCGGGCAGACTACCCGGCAGGTGGGGGTTGTCCTCGACCACGAAGCGGATCTCGCTGATCTCCCCGGCGTCCAGACGCCGCTTCTGGCTCTCCCAGTCGGCCAGGGCACCGAAGGCCCAGTTACCCAGCAGAACGATCGACACGATGTTGATGATCGCCATGAGGCCCATGGCGACGTCGGACAGGTTCCACACGAAGGTCAACGAGGCCATCGCCCCGATCCCCGTGGCCACCACGATCATGGCTCGCAGGGCGTAGTGCCTGTGCCCCACGCCCCGCAGGAAGTCCATGTTGATCTGGGCGTAGGTGTAGTTGCCCAGCAGCGAGGAGTAGGCGAAGACGAAGATGACGAACGCCATGAGGTACTCGGTCCATCCCCCCAGGACCGCGCCGATCGAGGAGGAGGTCAGGGTCGATGCGGCGTCCTTGGCGACCTGCGGATCCACCGCAGCCTGCGCCCTGGCGCCCTCCGGGGTGTAGACCCCGGAGAGCAGAACGATGAGTGCGGTGGCCGTGCACACGACGATGGTGTCGACGAACACGCCCAGGGACTGCACGAAGCCCTGTTGAACCGGATGCGCCACGGTAGCGGTCGCCGCGGCGTTGGGAACCGATCCCTCGCCCGCCTCGTTGGAGAACAGGCCCCGCTTGATGCCGTTGAGGGCCGCTGCGGCGAAGCCGCCCGCAATGCCGGCGAAGGCCTGGTCGACTCCGAAGGCGCCCTGGACGATGCTCGCCATCGCCGCGGGGATGGCGTCCGCATTGAGCACGAGCACGGCGACCGCCAGGAGGGCGTAGAGGCCGGCCATGAGTGGAGCCATCCACTCGGCGATCCTCGCCACGATCGAGATGCCCCCGAAGACGACGGGCATCGTGAGGAGCACCAGAGCAACCGCGGTCCCCCAGGTCGGCACGCCGAAGGTGCCCTCCATGACTTTGGAGATGGCGTTGGCCTGGGTGGCCTCGTAGGCGAAGCCGAAGACGAAGGTGATGACGACTGCGAAGACGCTCGCCCACCGCTTCGAGCCCAGCCCCCGGCTGATGTAGTAGGCGGGCCCACCGCGGAAGGTGCCCTCCGGATGACGGATCTTGTACAACTGGGCCAGAGTCGCCTCGATGAAGCCGGTGGCCATGCCCACGAGCGCGACGACCCACATCCAGAACACGGCACCCGGCCCGCCCAGGGTGATGGCGAGGGCGACGCCGACGATGTTGCCGGTGCCCACGCGCGAGGCCAGTCCGATGGTGAAGGCCTGGAAGGAGGAGATCCCCCCGTCATCGTCCCGCGAGCCTGCGATGGCCCGCAGCATCTGACCGAACAGGCGGAACTGCAGACCGCGTGTGCGGACTGTGAACCAGATTCCGGCGGCGATGAGCAGCCAGGCCAGGAGCCCGCCGTACAGATGGTCCGAGATCGTACCGAGCCCCTCGGTCGCGAACTGGAAGAAATTCGTGATCAATGTGAGCGCTGAGGTGAGCATCGGGGCCTCCGGGCTGACGAGGGCTCATGCCGCGCGCGGGGCGAGGGGCCGCGAACGGAAGGTGGGCGCCCACCATAGGCCGCCCGCGTTACAGAGAGGTGTCGTCGTCCGGCCCGTACTCGCGTCAGCGCATCCAGACGCCGCCGGGCAACTCGCCCGGGAGATACGGATTGCCCGTGGCGACGAAACGAATGGAGTCCGCGGCCCGAGTGCCTGCCGCCACCTCGGCGCGCTGCGCCTCCCAGTCGCGCAGGGCGCCGCGCACCCATCGGCCCAGCATGACCAGAGCGACCAGATTGATCAGGGCCCCCGCCCCGAGCAGGACATCGGCAAGGGTCCACACGGTGGTCAGCGCCGCTCCCCCTCCGATGAAGGCGCACGCCGCGGCGGCGACGCGCAGCGCCAGTGTCGCCGCCGGGGCCCGGATGAGGTAGTCCAGGCAGACCTCCGCATAGGAGAAGGCGCCCAGGATCGTGGAGTAGGCCAGTACCATGATGAGGATGGTCATGGGCCAGGCGGTCCATTGCCCCAGGACGGAGGCGATGGCGCTCTGCGTCAGGGTTCCCGAGACGTCGGGGTCATCGATCCCGGTCGTGCCCGGCATGTACACCGAGCCATCGATCCGTCCGGCGATGAGGATGGCCAGGGCCGTGGCCGTGCACACGAGAATGGTGTCGACCAGGACGCCGAACGCCTGGATGAAGCCCTGCTGCGCCGGGTGCGCGACGGTGGCGGAACCGGCCGCGCAGGCGGCACCGCCCAGCCCCGCCTCGTTGGAGAACAGGCCTCGCCGCACACCGTTGAGCACGGCGGCCACAATGCCTCCGGCGGTGCCGGCCAAGCCGGCCCGTACCGCGAAGGCGCCCTCGAGGATGTCTCCCATGGCGTGGGCGGCCTGCACGGGGTGCAGGCCGATGACCACCGCGACGAGGAGAAGGTAGATGACGGCCATGGCCGGCGCCATCCACTCGGTGACGCGAGCGATGGACCGCAGCCCGCCGAGCAGCACCGGGGAGACCAGCACCAGGACGATCACGGCTCCCCACCACGGGTTCAGACCGGCGGCGGCGCCCAGGGCCGCCGTCATCGCGTTGGCCTGCACCATCGGCATGGCCAGGCCGTTGGCGACCATGAACAGAACCGCGAAAACGCCCCCGACCACCGGCAGGCGCAGACCACGGGCGATGTAGTAGGCCGGCCCGCCGCGGTAGGTTCCGTCACCGCGGCCCACCTTGAACAGCTGGCCGGCCGTCGCCTCGGTGAAGGCGGTGGCGGTGCCCAGCAGGGCCACGAGCCACATCCAGAGCACGGCGCCCGGCCCGCCCAGGACCAGGGCGAGGGCGACGCCGACGATGTTGCCGGTGCCCACCCGGCAGGCCAGCCCCACGGCGAAGGCCTGGAAGGAGGAGATACCGCCCTCGGCGCCGCCCCGCGAGCCCGCGACGGCCCGCGCGATCGAGCCCATGTGCCGCAGCTGGACGGCGCGCGTGCCCAGTGTGAACCAGATGCCGGCGCCGAGCAGGACCCATACGAGGACGGTGCCGAACAGCAGGTCCGACAGGGACGACAGGATCGAGTTGACCGCCTCCACGGCTCACCGCTCCCACGCGGTCGGCGTCGAGACGTCCGCGCCACCGCCGTCGTCGCCCTCGGCTCGAGAGGCCTCCCAGACACCATCCAGGACGTCGCCGGGCAGGTGCGGGTTGGCGTGTCCGACGAAGACCGGCTCCCCGCCCGCAGCGGCCTGCGCCTCGAAGTCGCGCAGGGCGCCCAGGACCCACGGGGCCAGGCGCACGATCACGACGAGGTTGAGCACACCGAGCAGGCCCAGAGCGATGTCGGTCAGCGCCCACACGATCGGGAGCGTCAGAACGGTGCCCGCGAAGGCGGCCGCGGTCAGCACCACTCCGAAGAGCTGCTCGGCGCGGCGCTCGCCCCCCAGGAAGTTCACATTGACCTGGGAGTACGAGTAGCAGCCCAGCACCGTGGAGAGGACGAGAACGAAGATGAGGACGACCATGGGCCAGGTCGTCCACGTCCCGAGATGCTCCACGACCGCCTGCTGGGTCAGCACCGCGCCTGCGAGGCCCTCGTCGCCGGGACGATAGGCATCGGTGGTCAGCAGGATGATGAGTCCGGTGGCGGTGCACACGAGGATCGTGTCCACGAAGACCCCGAAGGACTGGATGAGGCCCTGCCTCACGGGGTGGGCCACGGTCGCGGTCCCCGCGGCGTTGGGGACGGTGCCCAGGCCCGCCTCGTTGGAGAACAGGCCGCGGCGCACTCCGTTGAGGACGGCCGCCATGACCCCGCCGGCGACGCCGAACAGAGCCTGGTCGGCGCCGAGGGCGCCTCGTACGATCTCCGAGAGAACGCGCGGGAGTTCGCCGAGGTTGAGCAGGAGGATGACCAGAGCGACGAGCACGTAGGCCAGGGCCATGAGCGGCGCCATGACCTCGGTGACGCGGGCCACGGACTTCAGACCGCCCAGCACGATCGGCGCGGTCAGGAGCACGAGCGCGACACCGACCATCCACGGGGAGACCTCGGGCACGGTGGCGCTGATGACGTCGGCCAGGGAGTTGGTCTGCACCATGACGACCGTCACCCCGACGCTGATGATGCACATACCGGCGAACACGGCCCCCCAGGTCCTGGAGCCCAGACCGTTCTTGATGTAGTACGCGGGACCGCCCTGGAACGTGAAGTCTCTGCCGCGCTCCTTGAAGAGCTGGGCGAGGGTGGACTCCGCGAAGGCGGTGGCCATGCCGATGACGGCGACCACCCACATCCAGAACAGGGCGCCCGGCCCGCCGGCGACGACGGCCAGCGCCACTCCGGCGACGTTGCCGATGCCGACGCGAGCGGCGAGTCCGACGGCGAAGGCCTGGAAGGAGGAGATGCCGCCCTCCGCGCCGGAGCGGGAGCCCGTGATGGTGCGCATCATGGTGCCGAATCGGCGCACCTGGACACCACGGGTGCGCACGGTGAAGTACAGCCCGACCACCACGAGCAGGGCGGAGAGAGCATAGGTGTAGAAACGGTCGTCGATGGTGATCAGGGCGTCCTCGATGTCCTTCACGGACAGCGCTCGGGGCGCGGCGAGTGCAGCGGCGCTCATCGTTCGACTCCTGATTCGATTCCTGGTTCGGCTCCTGTCGGGGCGGCGGATCGGGCGGTCCGCGGGAGCCTCGTCATCATGAGGATCGGCATGGGATTCTCCTTACTGGGAGCGCACTGTCGTGCGGGACGGTTGCGAGCCGGTCATGAGTCGGATGCGCATGGGAACGTCCTCGAGCCAGACGTCGCCGGGCACATCCGCCGGCAGGTACGGATTGCCGCGACCGTGGAAGACCGGCTCGCCGACACCGGCGGCGCGCTGGGACTCGTAGTCCCGCAGCGCGCCCAGTCCCCACCGGAACAGTCGCAGCAGGGCGAGCAGGTTGGTCAGGGTCATGACCGCCATGGCGATATCGACGGCGTTCCACACGACGTCGAGGGAGAGGACCGCGCCGGCGGTGGCGGAGACGACCGAGATGACGCGGACCGTCCAGGACGCCCAGTGCTTGCCGCCGGTGAGGTAGTCCATATTGACGTCCGTGTAGACGTAGGCCGCGATGATCGAGGAGTAGGCGAGGACGAAGATGAGAATCGCCATGGGCAGAATCGTCCAGCCCCCCAGCTCATGGGAGATGGCCAGGGTGGTGAGCGTGGAGGGATTGACGCCCTCAGCGGTCCAGGTGTCGGGCCCGGCGATGAGAATGACGAAGGCGGTGGCGGTGCACACGACGATCGTGTCGACGAAGACGCCGAGGGACTGGATGAAGCCCTGCTGAACGGGATGGGCCACGGTCGCGGTGGCGGCGGCATTGGGAGCGGTGCCCTGGCCGGCCTCGTTGGAGAACAGGCCGCGCTTGGTGCCGTTGATGACGGCGGCGAGGATGCCGCCGCCCAAACCTCCCATCAGCGGCTCGGGGGCGAAGGCCGAGGAGAGGATCTGACCGATGACGGCGAAGAAGTCGCCGATGTTCGTCAGGCAGATGATGAGGACCAGGACGATGTAGAACAGCGCCATGATCGGCGCCATCCACTCGGTGACGCGGGCCACGGCGCGGATGCCGCCGAAGACGACGACGGCGGTGAGCACGAAGACAAGGCCCGCCACCACCAGCTGGGCGGCGGTGAGGCCGCCGAATCCGGGCAGAGCGGACTCCTCCCCGCCGCCCAGGGCCGCCACCAGTGTCCCGGCCACGGCGTTGGACTGCACCGAGGTGATGACGAATCCGCAGGTGACCAGGGTGATGGCCGCGAAGACGCTCGCGAGAACACGATTCCCCATACCGTGGGCCATGTAGAAGGCGGGGCCGCCGCGGAAGGAGCCGTCGGCGGCACGGACCTTGAAGACCTGAGCCAGAGTCGCCTCGAAGAAGGCGGTGGCCATGCCGACGCAGGCGACCACCCACATCCAGAAGATGGCGCCGGGACCGCCCATGAGCAGAGCAGCGGCGACGCCGAAGACGTTGCCGACCCCCACGCGGGCGGCCAACGAGATGGCGAAGGCCTGGAAGGAGGAGATACCGCCCCTGGCCCCGCCTCTCGCACCGCCGATCTGCCGGACCATATCGGGCAGGTGGCGCACCTGGACACCGCGGGAGACGACGGTGAGGAACGAGCCGGCAGCGATGAGGACCCACATGGTGATGTGAGCCGTGATCCAGTCGGCGGTGGCCTGGAGGGAATCCGCGAGGGCGTCCATTGAAGGGGACCTTTGCGCTCAAGACGATGCGAACGCGCGGAATCGTCTCATACTTGGCGCCCGCCCCTCCTGAAGAGACCTCATGTCAGAACGCCCTCCCCGGTGGTCCCGTCCCGACGACCACCGCCGCGGTCAGGGCAGGATGTCCTCGTAGTAGGTGCCCCGCAGGAAGCGGGTCAGCATCTTCTCCCCGGGAAGGCGCCCGTCGTTCATGGTCTTGGCGGCCGCCAGCAGGGCGCGCACGTCGTACTGGGCGGGCCAGATCGGGGGGACGTCGCGATCCAGGTCGAGCAGCCCGTAGACGGCCATCATGGCGGTGCGCGCCGAGCCCTCGGTGGTGAACACGCAGTCGTCGGGCGTTTCGACGAACTGGCCGATCAGGCCGAGGTTGACGCATCCGTCGGGGATGACCTCGGGGCGGTCGCCGGCGCGTCGCGGCATGAAGAAGGAGGTGATGTAGGGCATGGTGGCCAGCCGGACCTTGGTGCGCTCCTTGATCCGCTCGAACTGGTCGATGAGACCGAAATGGTAGCAGTACTCCTTGAGAACCTCCTCACCGGTGCACTCGATCATGGGCTTGCGCACGCAGTCGCCCGGGGCGTGCGGGTACAGGCCGTAGGCCCAGGCCACGCCCCAGTCGGCCGGTTGGGCGCGGAACTGGGGCTGGCGGTTCATGGTCAGCGACAGGCACCAGCCGGAGTCCTCAGCGGTAATGATCCCGCCGGTGACCGTGCGCCCGGACAGGGGGTCGTTGCCGGTCAGCTCGCGGATCCTGCCCAGGAAGGGGTGATCGGCGCCGATGAAGCTGAAGGAGGCGGATTCCCACACGGTCTTGCGCGGATCGGAGCAGAAGACATCGGGGCGGCCGAAGACGGCGGACTTCCTGGCGAGGTTGCGCCACAGGGTCCAGGCGCCGCCGGGCCGGTCGGTGTGGAAGGGCGGGACGGTGTCCATGTCCCCGTAACCGGTGGACTCGGTGCACGAGCCGATGGTGGCCAGGACCAGGTCCCGTTCGCCGACGTCGATCCGCTCCTCCTGGCCGTCTCCGCGGTGGAGGCGGATGGCGGTGACGACCTTGCGCCCGGAGGTGATGAGCATCTCCAGGTCGTCCACGCACGTGTCGTAGCGGAAGACGACACCGCGCTCCCTCAGCCAGTCGGTCAACGGCACGATGAACGACTCGAACTGGTTGTAGCGGGAGAAGCGCAGGCAGGACAGGTCGGAGAAGCCGGGGAAGTACTGGAGGAAGCGGTGCATGTAGCGCTTCATCTCGGTCAGCGACTCGTACTGCTGGAAGGCGAACATCGTCTTGAACAGCGTGTAGAAGTTCGAGGCGAGGAAGTCGGCGTCGAACCAGTCCTCGATGGCGAGCCCGTACGTAGCCTCCTCCTTGGCCATGAGGAGCTTGAGAACGGCGCGCCGCCCCTTGTTGTTGAGGCCCATCTTGTAGGTGTCCCGCCGCCGCCCGCGATGGTGGATGACGCGACAGGGATCGATATTGGGGTCGTTCTCGTTGACGGTGCGGAACTCGTCGAGCACGGTGTAGGGCGACGGCATCTCCAGAGCGGGGATCTCGCGCATGATGTCCCAGAAGCACTCGAAGTGCTGGCCCATCTCCCGTCCGCCGCGGGCGACGAAGCCCCGTTCGGTGTCCCCGGCGCCGTCGAAGGAGCCACCGGGGACCGCGAGTTGCTCGAGGATGGTGATGTTGCCCCCGGGCATGCGCCCATCTCGGATGAGGAAGGCGGCGGCGAGCAGGGCGCCGATGCCCGAGCCGACGAGGTAGGCCCTGCGCTCATCGACATCGGCCGGTGGGGTGGGGTGGTTGTGGGTGTACAGGCCGAGGTCGTTGTGGACGAAGGGGTTGCCGTCGGGCGAGACGGGGCGGGTCCGCTGGCGGTTGCGTTCGGTGCTGGTCATGGTCTCCTCCTGGAGCAGCCGGGTACTGGAAGAAGCGGCTGGATCGACTGCGTCCGTGAACGCCGGCGCGGCGACGGTCGGCCGGTGCGGGCGCCACCACTGTAGGCCCGCGGGCCGGTACTCTCTGGGAACCCGTGGGCGTCCCACCCGTCGCACCGCCGAGATCGGTTCAGTTCCGCAGCGAGTTCGGTCGAGCTCCGTGTCCAGATCGGTTCGGCCCGGCGCGGAGAGAGGTTCGGACAGGCGCGTCCGCCCGACCGGTGGGAAGGCGGTCGGGCGTGAGACCATGCGGGCATGTCCTCCGCCGCGCCCTCGGGAGCAGTCGCCTCCCGACCGACACCCGCGCTCAACGCGCTCCTGGACTCCCTCATACCCGCTGAGGACCCCGGGCGCGTGCCCGAGCCCGAAGAGGTCTACCTCGCCTTCTCCGAGTGGGCCGAGTCCACCGGCCGCCCCCTCTACCCCCACCAGGATGAGGCCCTCGGCGAGATCCTCTCCGACCGCCACGTCATCGCCGCCACACCCACGGGCTCGGGCAAGTCCATGATCGCGCTCGCGGCCCATACGGCGAGCCTCGCTCGTGGCGGCCGTTCCTACTACACCGCCCCGCTCAAGGCCCTGGTCAGCGAGAAGTTCTTCGAACTGGTGCGTCTGTTCGGCGCGGACAACGTCGGCATGGTCACCGGGGACACCTCCATCAACGCCTCCGCGCCCGTCGTCTGCTGCACCGCCGAGATCCTGGCCAACCAGTCGCTGCGCGAGGGCGAGGCGATGGATGTGGACAGCGTCGTCATGGACGAGTTCCACTACTACGCCGACCCGCAGCGGGGCTGGGCCTGGCAAGTGCCCCTCCTGGAACTCCCCCAGGCGCAGATGGTGCTCATGTCGGCGACCCTGGGCGATGTGTCCTTCCTCGCCGCCGATATGAAGGCGCGCACTGGTCGCGATGTCGCCGTCGTCGACGACGCCGTGCGCCCCGTCCCCCTGGAGATGGAGTACGCCGTCGAGCCCATCGGCGAGCTCCTCCAGCGCCTCGTGCAGCAGGGCAGGGCGCCGGTCTACGTCGTCCATTTCTCCCAGAAGGAGGCGATCGAGCGCGCGACCTCGCTGCTGAGCGTTGATCTCGGCGCCAGGGCGCGCAAGGCCGAGCTCACCGCGGCGATCGGCGGCTTCCGCTTCGGCGGAGGCTTCGGGGCCACCCTGTCGCGACTGCTGCGAGGCGGCGTCGGCGTCCATCACGCCGGTATGCTGCCCCGCTACCGCAGGCTCGTCGAGAGGCTGGCGCGGCTCGGCCTCCTATCGGTGATCTGCGGCACCGACACCCTCGGGGTGGGCATCAATGTTCCGATACGCTCAGTGGTGCTCACCAGCCTGGTCAAGTTCGACGGCACCAAGGAGCGCCATCTCACCGCCCGCGAGTTCCATCAGATCGCCGGCAGGGCCGGGCGGGCCGGCTTCGACACGCGCGGCTACGTCGTCGTCCAGGCCCCCGAGCACGTCATCGAGAATGCCAAGGCCCTGGCCAGGGCGGGCGATGATGAGCGCAAGCGCCGCCGGATCGTGCGCAAGAAGGCCCCCGAAGGCCGTGTCAACTGGACGGACAGGACATTCGAGCGGCTGCGCGACGCCACCCCGGAGACCCTCACCAGCCAGTTCCGAGTCAGCACGACCATGGTCCTGAATCTCATGGAGCGCGACGGCGACCCGGTGGCCGCCATGGCCGAGCTGCTCTCCCGCGTCCACGACAGCGAGGCCGAGCGGCGCAGGCATGTGCGGCGCGCCGTCAAAATCTATCAGTCGCTGCGCACCGCCGGGGTCCTCGAGCACGTCTCGAGCGCCCGGGCCGCTGCGGACGGGCGTCCGCGCCTGCGCCTGGCCATCGACCTGCCCGGCGACTTCGCCCTCAATCAACCGCTGGCCCCCTTCGCCCTGGCGGCCATGGACCTGCTGAACGTGGAGTCCCCAGAGCACACGCTCGACGTCGTCTCCGTGGTGGAGGCCACGCTCGATGACCCGCGTCCCCTGCTGTACGCCCAGCAGCGAGCCGCTCGCGGAGAGGCCATCGCAGCCATGAAGGCCGAGGGGCTCGACTACGACGAGCGCATGGAGGCCCTGGAGGAGATCACCTGGCCGCAACCTCTGGGCGAGCTGCTGACACCGGCGTTAGAAACCTACAAGCAAGCGAACCCGTGGATCGCGGAGTACGAACTGAGTCCGAAGTCAGTGGTGCGGGACATGGTGGAGAACGCCATGACCTTCTCCGACCTCATCTCCCGCTACGAACTGGGCCGATCCGAGGGCGTCGTGCTGCGGTATCTCACCGACGCCTACAGGGCTCTGCGCCAAGTCGTCCCCGAGGAGCACCGCACGTCCGAGGTCGACGAGCTCATCGACTGGCTCGGCGCCCTGGTGCGCGCCGTCGACTCCTCGCTGCTGGACGAGTGGGAGGCCCTGGGAGCAGCGCAGTCCGGTCGGACCGAGGAGGCCGCCGACCTGATGGCGGGCAACCGCCTGGAGGCGGACGACTCGATGGGCTCAGGGGGCCCGGCGGGCGTCGAGCGCGCATTCGGGGCCGACGCCGACGGAGGGGTCGCCTTCACCCGAAATCTCCACGCCTTCCGGGTCGCGGTTCGCCGTGACATGTTCCGGCGCGTCGAGCTCATGGCCCGCGACGACGTCGAGGGCCTGGGGCGACTGGACGGCTCCTCCGGCTGGGGCGAGGCGCGCTGGGACGACGTGCTCGCCCGATACTGGGACGAGCACGACTGGATCGGCACCGACACCGCCGCCCGGGCAGTGGCCCTGGCGCCTCTGGACGAGGCCCCGGATGACATCGCGCTGGCGGCAGCCGGCGTCTCCGAGCGGCTGCGCGAGGCCCTGGAGGCCTCCGGGCGACGGGTCTGGCTCGCCACTCAGGTCCTCGACGACCCCGACGGGGATCACGACTGGCGGCTGACGGCTCTGGTGGATCTGGCCGAGTGCGACCGGGAGAACGAGGCCGTGGTGCACATGCTGTCCGCGGGCCCGCAGGGCTGAGTCGGATGGAGCCTCCCGTGGCGTCGGGCCGGGCACCCGACGCCGCCGCTGAGCACGGGAAAGAGACCCGCCCCTCCTGCGGCTCCGAGCATCGCGCACGACTCGGACCAGAGCGGCTCAGCCCACGGGCCTGACCGGCTGACGCAGAACAGTTCTCATCCTCTCCGGAGCCACCCGCCTCGGGTCGCTGAGATAGATCTCGTGGTGAGGCCCGTTGAAGGTCAGCCCGCGCTCGGGCATGACCTCGTCATGGAGACGCGCCAGGGTGGCGGCCTCGTCGTCGTAGGTGCCGACGTGGAGGATCTGCAGCGACCGGCCCTCGACGAGCGGGAGGGCTCTGAGGGTCGAGATGGGCAGACCGGGCTTCTTGCGAGCTCCCCTCTCAAGGCCGTCCGCGACGTCCTGGGAGGAGACGGCGTCGGGCAGCGGGATCATCATGGTCCAGTCCCAGGCGTCCTTGTCCCGAGCGGCGAAGACGGAGTTGTCGGGGCTCGTCCACAGCCCTTCGAGAGGGCCGACGACGAAGTCGTCACCGGTGCGCGCTCCGAGAGCCGCGCGGATCGCGTAGGCGCCCGCGTACAGGGCCTGAATGGCCGTCGCGTAGGCGGCCGACGTGTTGGGGTCGCCGTGCCCGTCGATGGCCAGATAGAGCATCTCCGGGACGTCGACCTCGGTGAAGTCCTTCGTTCCCGGTTGGTACAGGTCCTTGCGATCCTTCTTGAGATCAATCCTCATGATGTCTTCTATGTCCTCTCGTTTCTTGAGTTCTCGCGGTTGTCGCGCACCGCGACGTCCGCCCGGGTCGCATCGTCGATCGACCCCTCCAGGAGGGAGCGCGTCCACACCAGATCCGCCTCATGACGCAGGAGCTCGTGGGCGGCGATGGCACGGGCGTGCTCCTCCCGGTCGCTCTGTCGCATACGGCGCAGGGCCTCGATCCGCTCCTCGAGCGCCACGGCCCTGCGCGCGAGTACCGCGAGCAACTCGGGGTCATCCAGCCGTGCGTAGGCGCCGAGCGCCGGAAGAGCGCCCGCGTGGGAACTGGTCGGAACGGCGAGACGCCGGCCGGCGGCCTCGCCGAGCTCACGGCGTCCGGTCCGCGTCACGCGGAAGACGGTGCGCCTGCCCTCGGTCCCACCGACCGGTTCGATGAGCCCGCGGTCGGCGAGGCGGCCCAGAACGTAGTACACGGACGAGGACGCCAGGGAGGTCCACTGCCGGTATCCGCGCTGCTCGATGATCCGGTCGAGGTCGTAGCCGTGGCGCGGCTGCTCGGCCAGCAGGGAGAGGAGGACGACGTCGGAGTCGGAGGTCATGTCCGTTACTCTAGCGCTAGAGTAACCAATACTCCAGTGCCGGAGTAGCGGAAGTCCCGTCCTCACCGACGAGTGACGAGGCTGTGCAGCGCGGCCGTATCCATCGGGGCGGTGCCGCAGCAACCGCCGATGAGCCGCACGCCGGCATCCAGCCACGCGGGGACCGCGTCCGCGAACCGCTCCCTCCCGCGAGCTCTGCACCAGGTCTTGGTGATCGGATCGTAGGCGTCCCCGGAGTTGGGATAGGCGACGAGGGGTTTGCCCGTCACCGCGCGCAGCATGGGCAGGGCGCGGTCCACGACCGCAGGAGCCACGCAGTTCACACCGACGGCGACGATGGCGTCCTCGGTATCCGCCCAGGCGGCGGCCTCGGTGAGCGGAGTTCCGTCGGCCAGCTGCGCGCCGTCGGGGCGGACCTGGAACGACACCCAGCACTCGGCATCGATGGCGATGCGCCGAAGCCGCTCGACGAGCCAGCGGGTCTCTCCCAAGTGCGGCTGGGTCTCGATCGCGAAGAGCCGCAGCCCCTCCTCCGCCAGGATCCCGAGGCGCGGGAGATGGACCTCCTCGAAGTCGTCCG
This sequence comes from Actinomyces gerencseriae DSM 6844, assembly GCF_000429265.1. GTDB lineage: Bacteria > Actinomycetota > Actinomycetes > Actinomycetales > Actinomycetaceae > Actinomyces > Actinomyces gerencseriae. The sequence goes on along the minus strand of NZ_AUBN01000009.1, from coordinate 63,291 downwards.
CACCGGTGGTGTAGGCACCGGTGTACTCCGACCCATCCGCCAGGTACGCGCCGTAGGGGCCGATGCTTCCCGCTACCAGAACGGCGTCCCGAGGGCGCGGACCCACGTGCCGGTCGCGGGCGTCGAGGGCCAGTCGCGCGGAGGCGGCGATAACGGCACGGGCCTCCTCCTCGGCGAGCCCGGTTCGTGCGAGAGCGGGAAGGGTGGCCTGATACGAGTTCGCGCAGATGACGCGAGCACCGGCATCGAGGTAGTCCGCGTGGATGGCGGTGACGGTCTCGGGAGCCTCGGTCAGGGCACGGGCGGACCACAGCTCATGCGCCGTGTCGACCCCCCTGGCGTCGAGCTCAGTGCCCATGGCGCCGTCCAGGACCACGGGGCCGCGCTCCATCAGCTCGGGCAGGCCGGGCCGGTGGAGCGGCGACCCGAGCGGGACCGGGGAAGCCGGATGGGTTCGCATGGCGACACGCTAATCGAAGCCCGCACGGCCGATCGATATAGCCTTCCGCACGCGGCCGGCACTCCTGATGGCTCCACCTCACCGGCCGCCTCCCCGGATCCTGCGAGCCCCTCCCCCGGTTCGGAATCGCCCGCCCCGACGACGACGGGCTGGCGGCTCTGGCGACCAGCGCTGTGGCGACCTCGGGGGCGTCCTGCGCGCTCATCACCTTCGACTCCGCGCAGCGCCCGGCCCTTGTGGATGACGGCGGGCCTCGTCGCGGCCCGTCACGCCCCGCACCGGATCCGGCGGGGGCGCATCTCGGCCCGAGGACGGATCCCGCCCGATGCGCGCGGGCGAGCGGAGTCGATGACCCGAGCAAGAGGAGCGGGAGGCGCCCGCGGGGCGCGATCCCGGCGAGCGGAGCGCTCGACGACGCGGGCGTGCCGCATGAGACGGTGATCCGCGCCCGAGGCTCTCACCGCGGGCGACGCTCCTCTCCCGCGCCGCACGCCTCGGAGAGCGTCAGACGAAGTCGCCGCCGGGCGCGATCTCCTTGCCGAACGGGAAGCAGGTCACGGGGATCATCTTGACGTTGGCGATCGCCAGAGGAATCCCGACGATGGTGACGGCCTGAGCGACGGCCGTCGTCAGATGGCCGATCGCCAACCAGACGCCGGCGACGAGGAACCAGATGAGGTTGCCGAGTCCGCTCATGGCGCCGGCGTCAGGCCTGGCGACGACGGTGCGCCCGAAGGGCCACAGGGCATAGCCGGCGATGCGGAAGGAGGCGATCCCCGCCGGGATCGTCACGATGAGGACGCAGGCGATGATGCCGAAGAACATGTACTCCAGCCAGAGCCAGAACCCGCCGAAGATCACCCAGATGATATTGAGCAGTGTGCGCACGGCTGCCTCCCGTCGTCGACCACCGGTCGCCCGGGGCGGCGACCCGTCAGGAGGATACTCGGTTCGGGCCGGGGCCCAGGAGCTCCAGCCGGGCCGTCGCATCGCCGGACCCGCGAGTCGGACGCCCCCCCGCACCGAGCGGCTCACCAGAAGACGCGCTGAGCGATGGCGTCGGCGAAGTTGTCCAGGGCGTCCGGCGTCGAGCCGAGGTAGAGGCCCGCGTCGATGAGGGAGACCTCCATGAGGTAGAAGCCGCCCCGCCCGTCGGCGACGACGTCGACCCGGTTGAACAGGAGCTGGATATCCCGGCCCGAGCGCTCCTTGATCAGAGCGTGGATGGCCTTGCGAACCCTCTCTCCCCACAGCCATTCCTGCTCACTGGGTTCACGGGCCGTGACGATCTCCTCATGAACCTCATCCACGGAGCGGAAGGAGGGGTGGAGCATGGGCGCCTTCTCCACCGCGTGGGACAGGACGCCATTGAAATAAACCAGGGACAGCTCGCCCCTGCGGTCAACCTCCTCCAGGTAGCGCTGCACCATGACCGACCTGCCCCGTCCGAGGTGATGCATGGTGTCATTGATCGCGTCGGCGCGCGACCGGGCGTCCATGGCGGTGTAGCGGCCGGTCCCGCGACCCCCGGAGGAGACGGCGGGCTTGACGACGAAGTCGCCGTACGCCGGGAAGCGCGTGTGGACCTGGTGCTTGGAGTAGCCGGAGCTGGGCTCGAGCCAGGTGGTCGGGATCATGGGGACCCCGAGCTCGACCAGGCGGGAGAGGTAGTGCTTGTCGGAGTTCCACTCCACGACGTCGGGATGGTTGGCCACGCGCGGCATCGACCGGGACCAGGACAGGAAGTCGGCGTAGTTGCGCTTCTTGGCGTAGTCGCGCACTGAGCGCAGGACGACGACGCCGGCATCCTCCCAGTTGACCGACGGGTCGTTCCACACGGCCACCCGAGGCTCGATGCCCCGCTCCCGCAGGGCGTCGGGCAGCCCCTGGTCGTCGTCGTCGAGCGTGGAGTAGTCGGCGCAGGTTGCGAGCGTCACAATGGGGCTGGTCACGGCCCCACCGTACCGCGACCGATCCCACCGGCGCAGATGACCACGCTGTGAGGCCGGTCGAGGCGGGGCAGAGCCGGAACCGCCCCGGAGCCGCACCCTTGACAGGCCCTTGGCCGGCTCCTGTCCGAAGGCCGCGCCACCCGGTGCCACAATGCGCCCATGAGCGCCTCTCCCGATTCCTCCACGACGCCGACCGCCCGACCCGAGCCCGAGCCGACGCGGCGGGGACTCCACCCGCCGATCGAGCCGACGGCCTCAGGTCTGCTCGATGTCGGTGACGGCCAGATGGTGTACTGGGAGACGTGCGGCAACCCGGAGGGAATCCCGGCGGTATTCGTCCACGGGGGGCCGGGCGGAGGCTGCTCGGCGGACCATCGCCGGGTCTTCGACCCCGAGCGCTACCGCATTGTTCTGTTCGACCAGCGCGGGTGCGGACGCTCCCTGCCCCACGCCTGGGAGCCGCGGGCGGATCTGTCGATGAACACCACCTGGCACCTGGTCGCGGATATGGAGGCACTGCGCGAGCACCTGGGCGTGGAGCGCTGGCTCGTCTTCGGCGGGTCGTGGGGATCCACCTTGGGACTCGCCTACGCCCAGAGCCACCCGCAGCGGGTCCTCGCTCTGGTGCTGCGCGGCGTCTTCACCCTGCGCAGACGCGAGCTCGACTGGTACTACGAGGCCGGCGGGGCCGACATGGTCTGGCCCGACGAGTGGGAGCACTACGTCGCCGCGGCGGGCCGGGGCGTGGGCCCGGGGGGCTACATCGAGCGCTACCGCGAGCTGCTGGCGGATCCCGACCCCGCCGTTCACGGTCCGGCGGGCATCGCCTGGACGACCTGGGAGGCCGCGACCTCCACGCTCCTGCGCGACCAGGCCCACATCGACGAGGCCCAGGACCCGGCTTTCGCCGTCGCCTTCGCCCGCATCGAGAACCACTTCTTCGCCCACCGCGGGTGGATGGAGGACGGTCAGCTCCTCAACGGCGCCCGGATACTCGCCGAGCACGGCATCCCCGGCGTCATCGTCCAGGGTCGCTACGACATGTGCTGCCCCATGGGAACGGCCTGGGCCCTGCACCGCGCCTGGCCGGAGGCCGAGCTGCGCATCTCGCCGGCCTCGGGGCACTCCTTCACCGAGCCGGAGACCCTCTCCTCGCTCATCACCGCCACGGACCGCCTCGCCACCGAACTCCAATAGAACGCGCAACGCACAGTCTCCTGAGACTTCCCGCACAATGAGGAGATTTCGCGCCTTCCGGATTGGACACCTCCACCGTCGGGAAGTAAACTCATCCTCCGTCGCCGGGCACGTACGACCGGGCGCAGCGCCTCCTTAGCTCAGTTGGTTAGAGCACCTGACTCTTAATCAGGGTGTCCAGGGTTCGAGTCCCTGAGGGGGTACCGTCGCGGACTCCGCTTCCGGGCTCAGCGGCGACAATTCAGACCATTCCCCCTTAGCTCAGTTGGTTAGAGCACCTGACTCTTAATCAGGGTGTCCAGGGTTCGAGTCCCTGAGGGGGTACCACGCACGGACGGGCCGCGAACCAGTCGCGGGAGACGCCTGATAATTCTGTATTCCTCCGAACGGGCGAATGCAGAGCATCGCGCATGCGTTGGGTCGTTGGGCACGCCACCCGGTTGTGAGCTATGCGGAAATACGCTCCGTTGTTCAGAGGTTTCGTTCTTGCGCCCTCGCGGGAGCCGCAGTACTTCTCCGCGGTTCTCCGACCAACCGGGCGCTCCGTCGTCTCACTCGTACGACGGGCGCCCCATCGGCAGCCACCGGGTCGCAGGATCCACCTGCACTCCGCCCGGCGATGAAGGGCCCGCGCAGGGGCCATGAGGAGAAGGAGAGGAAGGAAAGCAGATGACGAAGAAGAACTTCAATACCACCGGGCTCCGCCGTGAGGATGCCGAACGCGAGCTCACGGCCGCTCGTACCGAGTTGAGCTCGTTGAGCGCCGCCGTGTCGCCCTCGCGCTTCGAACGCGCCCTCGAACGGGTTCAGGCGGCACAGGAGGTACTGGCGCCGGCCGCCTGAGACGAGTCACAATCGTAGTCCGGTCCCGGATCACGGCAACGAGCGGGACCGCCTCGCGCCGCTCCTGGCGCCGGGCGGTCCCGCTCACTCCGTCACCGCTCCCTGAGGAGGCGACGAGATCTCCATCGCGGTCGCCCCGACGGCACGGCGCAACTGGCCCGCAACGGCGTCGGGGCAACCGGCTATGTCGGCCGACTTCTCGACCATGCCCGGGCTCCGAGACGGTAGGGTGAGTCGCGTAGCGCGAGTGGCGGAATTGGTAGACGCTCCAGATTTAGGTTCTGGTGCCTTCGGGCGTGAGGGTTCGAGTCCCTTCTTGCGCACGGCCGTGCTCGACGCGGACAACGCGCCGAGCACGGCAGCTGCGGTCCGTCGGATGGCTCATTTCTCGCAGGCGATCCCGTCCTTGTCACGGTCCAGCTTCTCGCGATAGCCGGGCTCGCCCCGGTACAGCGGAGCCGCGCCCGCGGCCTTCGCCTCCGTGCAGTTCGCGTAGTACGCGCCGGCTGCCCCTTCCGAGTCGGGGTTCTGCCCGGATTGCCGGGGCGCCTGGGCCGGCTCTTGGGCCGGCTCCTCAACCGGAGCCGGCTCCTCCTTCTGGACGGCGGGTTCGGGCGGCTCGGCCTCCGCGGCTGCGGCTGAAGCCGATGCCTCCGCAGCGGCCGCTGCGGAAGCCGATGCCTCCGCAGCGGCCGCAGCAGAGGCCGATGCCGAGGCAGAAGCAGCGGCGTCCGCCGAATCATGATTGACCGTGAGAGTGATCGCCCGATCCGCCCGAACCTGTTCTCCCGCTGCCGGATCCTGAGCGGTCACGGACCAGTTGCTCGCCTTCATCACGGACTCCTCGCCATCGGCATCCGTGTAGTTCGGCTTCTGGGTGAGCCCCGCCTCCTTGAGGGTCTCGGCTGCGACGTCGCCCTTCATGCCGATGACGTCCGGAACCGTGATCAGGACCTGGGTCGTAGAGGCCGTCGCCGTCGGCGGCGCTCCCTGCGCGGGGGACCCGCCGCATCCGGCGAGCACTGGAACGACGATGACGAGGGTGATGAGCCAGCTGCCGGCGAGCAGCAACCTGCTGCTCGGGCGACGCGAGACGATCTGGGGAACGGTCGGCACGACGGGATCCTTAAGTTGTAGGGAGTATGGGGTGATCTCAGGTATACCCCTGCATCTCGCGGAATCAAGTCCGAGTTCCCGTTCGTGACCCTACAGTGACCAACTGAGACTCCTCACGCCCGATCACGCCCGCCGCCGCGTGTACGACCCCACGTGCTCCGCCCCGGCACGGTCCCGGTCGCGGATCGAGCCGGCCTCGCCTGGCAGGTGGACGCCCCGCGCACCGACCCTGCGGGTAACCTGACCTCGTGAGCGACACCGAGCCCCTTCAGACGACCCGCAAGGACGGGCGCGCGGCCGACGAGCTGCGCCCCGTCGCCATGACACGCAACTGGCTGGACCATGGAGAGGGCTCGGTGCTCATCGAGTTCGGCCGCACACGCGTGCTGTGCGTGGCTTCCTTCACCGAGGGCGTGCCGCGCTGGCGCAAGGGCAGCGGCGAGGGCTGGGTGACCGCCGAATACGCCATGCTCCCCCGCGCAGGTTCCGAGCGCAGCGGCCGGGAGTCGGTGCGCGGCAGGATCGGCGGCCGCACCCATGAGATCTCCCGCCTCATCGGCCGATCCCTGCGCGGTGTCATCGACGTCACCGCACTGGGCGAGAACACCATCGCCCTGGACTGCGACGTCCTCCAGGCCGACGGCGGCACCCGCACCGCCGCCATCACCGGTGCCTACGTGGCGCTGGCCGACGCCGTCGCCTGGGGCACCGCCGAGGGGCACATCAGACCGCGAGCCGGCGGACGAGTCCTATCCGACTCCCTGTCCGCGATCAGCGTCGGTATCGTCGATGGCACTCCCTGCCTGGACCTGCCCTACGAGGAGGACGTCCGCGCCCAGACCGACATGAACGTCGTCCAGACCGGTGACGGGCACTTCATCGAGGTGCAGGGCACGGCCGAGCACGCCCCCTTCAACCGCGATGAGCTGTGCGCCCTGCTGGACCTGGCGACCAAGGGCAATACCGCGCTGGCGACGTTGCAGGACCGGGCGCTGGCCGGTCCTGCGCAGGGGCCGTTCACGGTCTCAACCCGCGACGACGGCATCTCCTCGTGAGGACGCGGGCGCCGTCGTCGGCCATGGTCACCCCCGAGGGGGCGAGGCTGGTCCTGGCCACCCGCAATCCCGGTAAGCTGGCCGAGCTGCGGGAGATCCTCGCTCCGCTCGCCCCCGGCCTGGATCCCGAGTCGATCATCTCGACCGCCCGACTGGGAGTGCCCGACCCGGTGGAGGACGGGCTCACCTTCACGGCCAACGCCGAGCTCAAGGCTCGCGCTCTGTCGCGGGCCACCGGCCTGCCTGCTGTCGCGGATGACTCGGGCCTGTGCGTGGACGTGCTCGGCGGTGCGCCCGGTATCTTCTCCGCCCGCTGGTCCGGCCGTCACGGTGATGATGCGGCCAACCTGCGCCTCCTGCTGGACCAGATCGGCGATGTCGCTGATCCGCACCGTACAGCGCGCTTCATCTGCGCCGCGGTGCTGGTCGAGCCGAACGTGAACGGGGATCCGGAGCGTCCCACGACAGTCGCGAAGATCGAGCGCTCCATGGAAGGGCGTCTGCTGACCGAGCCCCGAGGCGAGGGAGGCTTCGGATACGACCCCGTCTTCGTCCCCGTGCAGGAGGACGCACCGGGCGGCGGCGGACGCACAACGGCGCAGATGAGCCCGGCGGAGAAGAACGCGATCTCCCACCGCGGTCAGGCCTTCCGCGCTCTCGCTCCAGTACTCGCAGCGCATCTGACGCCCTCCGCAATGGGCTCGGGCAGCACCGCACGGTGACGTTGACGGCCGCGGGGTTACTGCACTGAAGGGACGGAAGCGGTCGCCGCGCAACCGTCGAGCCCCGATCCCCTGCTCCCGTCACGAGATCGGTTCAGTTCCGCACCGAGATCGGTTCAGTTCCGGCTCGAGACCGGTTCGGCCCCGCGCTGGGACTGCTCCGGCGGCACGAGCAGGAGGCCGTGGGCGGGAAGGCGGTCCGGGGCAGCCCCGCGACCGATCCCGATCCCGTCCCACCCGAGTCGGGTCGCACGCACCGCCCTGCTGCCGCGCTCCGGGCCAAGCCGCCCACCGAGCCCCCGCGATCCGCCGCGTCCCCACCGAGACCGAGAGCACGGGGAGGACCACGGGAACACCTCATGCGCCCCGCCGGAAGTCGACTCCCGCAGGCCGGAACACACCGTCTCTCTTCCCGCAAGCCCCGCGAGAACTGCCACCACGCCAAGAGACTCGGCCCAGCGCGAACCGAACTCGGTGCAGAACTCGACCGATCTCGGCGAATCGATGAATCAGTCGGGGTCGTCGGATGCCCCCTGCGCCTGGGCGTCGAGCCTGCGTTGCACCGGCCTGGGCACGAGAGAGTCATGGGCCTTGGCGAATCCGTACAGGCAGCGCCACCCCGTCTGGAATGCCAGCAGGAAAGCGAGCAGCATCATCGAGAAGGAGACGAGTCCTCCCGCACCGGTCGAGCCGCGCGCTATGACGCACGCGCCCCAGGTGACGCCGACGACGATACTCCCCTCGGGCCACAGGACCTCAAGGTGGTGGCGTTTGCGCCGTACGCCCCGCGCCACCGCCCATGCGAGTGCGGTGGCGCCTGCCGACTGCATGATGAGCCCGAAGGCCTGGGAGAGGTCATGCGACGCGGCAGCCACGAAGAAGGCCACGAGCACCGCGGCCACCAGGTCGGCCGGTACGACGAGCCACCACCGGGTCAGGCGTCCCCGGGTCCAGGGGCGGTCCGGGCCATCGGGCACCGACGGGACATAGACCAGCCTCGTCCCATCCGCCCCGTGATCCGCCCTCATCGCTCCAGCCCAACGCCGCCCCGTCGGGGCACCGCGCCTATCGTCACGAGCGCCCTCAGATCTCCCAGCTCGCGCCCGCGGTGGCGGCCTCGAGCGGACCGGAGTAGACCTCGGCGGCCTCTTTGAGGGTATCGGCGGGATCGGTCCACGGCTGGATATGGGTCAGAACGAGACTCCCCGCGGGCCTTCGCCCGCCCTCTCCGCTGGTGCCTGCGGCGAGCTCGCCGGCGCGTCTGCCGGTCAGGTGCATTCCGCGATAGGTATCACGCCCTTCCAGGAAGGCGGCCTCCGACAGCAGCAAGTCGACGCCGTCCGCCATGGCCTCCACGCCGTCGCACAAGTCCGTGTCCCCGGTGAAGGCAAGGCTGACGCTCCCCCGACCGTCCTGTCCGGGCGCCTCGATGCGATAGCCGTAGGCCTCGACCGGATGAAGCGCTTCATACGGCATGATCTTCAACGGACCGACCTGCACCGCCTGGCCGACGACGGCGGTGCGGAATGAGAACTCCGACGCGTACGTCTCCTCCGGCGATGTGCCGTCCACGCCGTTGAGGCGTCCGCGCAGCTCGCCGGGTCCCAGAGTCAGGACGGGTCCCAGGGCTCCGGTGGGATTCCAGCGGCGGAAGACGTGCATGCCCACGAGATCCACTATGTGATCGGCGTGACAGTGCGAGATGAGGATCGCATCCAGATCGATCGGGTCGAGGTAGCGAAGCATCTGACCCATCGCCCCTGGCCCCAGGTCCAGAACCACCGACCACGTCCGCACCTCGCCATCGGGGTCCGCCCCATCGGCCTGCACCAAATAGGAGGAGGCAGCGGAGTCGGGGCCGGACATGCTTCCGGTGCAGCCGATGATCGTGAGCTTCATGCGGGTTCCTTGCTCAATTCTGCGGGTTTCGAGGGGGGAACGTGATCGTCGGCGGCGCTGAGGGCCGACATGGGGAGACCTGATGGAGGGGCCGTGATTTCGATCCCGGGAGCCGAGCTCGCCTGCGAGACATGGCTGACCTCGGGACCCAGGAAGCGCCGCGCCAGGACGACGAAGGACTCGGGGTCCCCGGTGGAGCGGAATTCGTGGTGCGGTGCGGCGGCCTCGGGAGCGCGCAGCAAGTCGCGTCGGGCCAGCTCGCGATAGACATCCTTGGCAGTCTCCTCACTCGAGGTCACCAGGGTGACGTCCTCCCCCATGACGTAGGAGATCGGGCCGATGAGCAGCGGGTAGTGGGTGCAACCCAGAATAAGGGTGTCCACGCCTTCCGCCTTGACCGGGTCGAGGTACTGCTCGGCGGTGGCGAGCACCTCGGGACCGGTGGTCACACCGCGCTCGGCCAATTCAACGAAGCGCGGGCAGGCCTCGGAGAACAGCGCGACACCGGGCACGGCCTCCAGAGCATCGGCATACGCGCGCGACTCGACAGTGCCCTGAGTGGCGATCAGGCCGATGCGGCCATTGCGAGTGACACGGGCGGCGGCACGCGCGGCAGGGTGGACGACCTCGACGACGGGGACGCCCTTGTCCTTGGTATAGCGGCGGCGCGCGTCGTGCAGGACGGCCGCGGAGGCGGTGTTGCAGGCGATGACCAGCATCTTGACGCCGGCCTCGACGAGCTCGTCCATGACGCCCAGCGCCAGGGAGCGGACCTCATCGATGGCCTTGGGACCGTAGGGAGCGTGGGCCGTGTCCCCGATGTAGAGGATCTGCTCGCCGGGCAACTGGTTGAGCACGGCTCTCGCGACTGTCAGGCCCCCGACCCCGGAGTCGAACATCCCGATCGGCGCGTCATTCACGCGTCCGAGACTAGGCGGGGGCTCAGCCGTAAAGCAGCACGGTTACCAGTGATTCCTGCCACCAGGTGAGCATGTCGTAGGACAGGGCGATGCCGCGACGCCAGAGGGCGTCCTCGTCCTCATCCTCGGGCGCTTCCTCCCAGGCGATGGCGTGGGCCTCCTCAGCGGCCTCCGGCCCATCGATGTCGAGCCGCTTCGCCAGCACAAGACGCACGTCATTGAGCGCGCCGAGCCACTTCTGCTCGTGCCCCCGGGCGATACGGACAGCGCCGCCGACGCCCGTGGGCTCCAGCAACTCGGCCATAACGGCCTCAAGGCGCTCCTGCTTCAAAGCGCGCAGGGGAGACCGGGTCAGGCCCGCCATCTCGAGCGCCACCTCGGGATCCTCGGAGGCGTCGGGCAGGAGCGCATCGATCACCGGCGCGAGCGCGGGCGGGGCGGCGGTCAGAGACGATGATGCGGAACGCCCGGGACCAGGCGGGTCGAAGTCCAGGGCGGCGAGAACGGCACGGTCCTGGGCGCTCTCCCCCAGGCGCGGCTCCGAGCGCGAGTCCCCTGCCCCGTGCGCGTCCTGGAGCCCGTTCGGGGAGCCGGAGCCGTCGGCGGCCAGCAGCATGGCGACCTGCTCGAGCAGACCCGCGAGATACTCCCGCTCCCATGTCTCCAGCCTGCTCTCCCAGCCACCGGGCGCCTCGGCGAAACCGTGCATCAGGAACCGTCCTGATAGTCGTCGCCGTCCCCGATCGATTCGAGGGTGGCGCGCAAGCCGTAGGAGTGCATGGCGACGACATCGATCTCCATGCGCTCGCGCGTGCCGGTGGACACGGCGGCGCGCCCGGTGGTGTGGACCTCCAGCATCCGACGACGTGCCAGCGGCAGCGGGAAGCCGAAATAGGAGTGGAAGACCCAGGTGACGTAGTCCATGGTATTGACCGGGTCGTCGTGGACGACTGTGCGCCACCGGGATCGAGCGGCGCTCCGCACGCGCTCCTCGACGTCGGGCTCGGCGACATGCGGTGCGCTGGACATGAGCAACAGCCTAGCGGCTGCGACTGTGCTCGAGGGCGGACGCGCTGGACCCGGGTTCGAGGTCCGGGAGTAGGTTGTGCCCTATGGCAGCCACGCAGCGCGACGCACTCGGTCCCACCACTCCCACCACCTCTCTGTTCACGGACATGTATGAGCTCACCATGCTTCAGGGCGCTCTTCGCTCGGGCACCGCCGAACGGGCGAGCGTCTTCGAACTGTTCGGGCGGCGACTGCCCTCCTCACGCCGCTTCGGCGTGGTGGCCGGAACGGGCCGCCTTCTGGACGCCGTCGAGGACTTCACGTTCACCGATGCCCAGATCGACTTCCTCCACGCCGCCGGCGTCGTGGACGACACCACGCTGGACTACCTGCGTGGCTACCGCTTCTCCGGCACGATCCGCGGCTACGCCGAGGGCGAGTGCTATTTCGCCGGTTCGCCACTGCTCACGGTCGAGGGCACGTTCGCCGAGGCCTGCATCCTGGAGACCCTGGCCCTGTCGATCTACAACTACGACTGCGCCGTCGCCTCGGCGGCCTCTCGCATGATCATCGCTGCGCACGGTCGTCCCTGTGTCGACTTCGGGGCCAGGCGGGCCCACGAGCGGGCGGCCGTGGCGGCGGCCCGCGCATCCGTCGTCGGCGGCTTCGTCGGAACCAGCGATCTCGAGGCCGGCATGCGTTACGGAATTCCCACGGTCGGGACCTCGGCGCACTCCTTCACTCTGCTGCACGACTCGGAGGAGGACGCGTTTGCGGCTCAGGTGGCCAGCCTCGGCCCGAGCACCACGATCCTGGTCGACACCTATGACATCGCCCGCGGCGTGGAGCGCGCCGTCAAGGCGGCGCGCGATGCCGGCGGCGAGCTCGGGGCAGTGCGTCTGGACTCCGGCGACCTGGTCGCCGAGGCCTTCAAGGTGCGGGCACAGCTCGACGCCCTGGGAGCGACGACGACGAGGATCACGGTCACCAACGACCTGGACGAGTACGCGATCGCCGGCCTGGGGGCCGCGCCGGTGGACTCCTACGGCGTGGGCACCAAGCTGGTCACCGGTTCGGGGCGCCCGACGGCCGCCCTGGTGTACAAGCTCGTCGAGCGGGCCGGATCCGACGGCGAGATGCACCAGGTCGCCAAGTTCTCCGAAGGGGGCAAGGCGACCGTCGGCGGGCGCAAGTGGGCGGGTCGTGCGATGGACGCCACTGGCTCCGCCGCCGAAGAACTCGTTGTGTCGGCCCTGAACCAGGATGAGGCACTGGCGGCCCTGGCCGAGGCCGGAGCCCGCCCGCTGCAAGTCGAGCTGGTACGCGATGGCGTCGTCGTCGAGGAGCACCGCGGCCCGCGAGCACTGGCCGCTGCGGCGGAGCGGCACCGGGTCTCACGCGCGGAACTGCCCTACGACGCCTGGCGCCTGAGCGAGGGGGAGCCGGCGGTGCCCACACGCCATCTCGACCTCGACGGCCGCAGGCCCCTGGTCGGCTGACGCGCGGCCGGGGCGGGCACGGCGCACGCGCACAGCCGCGGGCGAGCCGGCTCACCGCTTCCCGACGAACCAGCGGCGCAGGGTCTCCACGCGCCTGGTGATCTCCTCGGTGGAGGCCTGCGCCACCTCGGGACCGCCGCACACGCGACGCAATTCATTGTGAACGACGCCATGGGGCTGCCCGGAACGACGCGCCCAGGCGGCGACGAGCTGGCTCAACTCCTTGCGGGCGGCGGCTCGGCGCCTGGCATCGTCGGCACCCGAATCGGCTCGGCGCTGCGCAGCCGCCTGCTTCTTCTGAGTACGAATCTGCTTGTCCTGACGCTGGCGGAGCAGGGCCGTCACCTGCTCGGGCTCAAGCAGGCCGGGTAGGCCGAGGTACTCCTGCTCCTCCACACTGCCGACCATGGCACCGGTACCGAACTCACCGCCGTCGAACAGGACCCGGTCGAACTCGGCGGTGGAGTCCATGGCCTCGAAAGAGCCCAGCAGGTCGTCCGAGGCCTTCTCGGCCTTGTTGGCCTCAGCCACGAGCCGATCCTCGGGGGCGACGAGCGAATCCTCGTCGGCGGACCCGCCGCTGCCCAGGACGTGATCGCGGGCGACCTCGATCTCGTTGGCGAGCCCCAGCAGGGGGGTGACGGTGGGAAGGAACACCGAGGCGGTCTCGCCCCTGGCGCGCGAGCGGACGAAGCGTCCAACGGCCTGGGCGAAGAACAGCGGGGTGGCGGTGGAGGTCGCGTAGACGCCGACCGCCAGGCGGGGCACATCCACACCCTCGGAGACCATGCGTACCGCAATCATCCAGCGGTCGTCGCTCGCGGCGAAGGTCTCAATGCGGCTGGAGGCACCGGCGTCATCGGACAGAACCACCGTGGGGGACTCGCCTGTGATGACGCGGAGACGCCCCGCGTAGGCACGGGCCGACCTCTGGTCCGAGGCGATGACGAGTCCACCGGCGTCGGGCACCTGGCGGCGAACCTCGCTCAGCCGCTGGTCGGCGGCCGCCAGAACCGCGGGGATCCACTCCCCCGACGGGTCGAGGGCCGTGCGCCAGGCCTGGGACTCCAGATCCTTGGTCAGCGGCTCGCCCAGGCGCGCGGCGACCTCGTCCCCCGCCCTGGTGCGCCAGCGCATCTCGCCGGAGTAGGTCATGAACATGACCGGGCGCACAACTCCGTCGCGCAAGGCGTCGGCGTAGTCGTAGGAGTAGTCGGCTCGGGACCGCTTGGCTCCCCCGGTCTCCTCGACGTAGCGCACGAAGGGAATGGCCGACTCGTCGGAGCGGAAGGGCGTACCGGTCAGAGCGAGCCTGCGACGCGCCGGGGTGAAGGCCTCACGGATGGCATCGCCCCAGCTCAGCGCGTCCCCGCCGTGGTGGATCTCGTCGAGAACCACCAGGGTACGAATCGAATCGGTGCGGGCGCGGTGGAGATTGGCATTGGCGGCGACCTGGGCATAGGTCAGGGCCACGCCGTCGAAGCGCGAGCCCAGCGCGCCCTGGGAGTTCGTGTACGAGGGGTCCAGACGGATGCCGACGCGAGCAGCCGCCTCGGCCCACTGGTACTTCAGGTGCTCGGTGGGGCACACGACGGTGACCCTGTGAACCTCGCCGGAGGCGAGCAGCTCGGTGGCGACGCGCAGGGCGAAGGTGGTCTTGCCCGCACCCGGCGTGGCCACCGCGAGGAAGTCCTCGGGCGTGCTGTCCATGTACTTCTTCAGCGCAGCCGCCTGCCAGGCGCGCAGCGGCCGTGATGTGCCCCAGGCGGCGCGCCGCGGATAGGCCGGAGACAGGTTCTCGGCAGCGAAGATGGACGGCTGAGTCGGATTGTGCTGCGCCCGGGGACCTCGCGCGGAGCTCACCGACCGCCTCGCGAGAAGGGGGAGCGCGGAAAGCGCGGGCCATCGCCCTTGCCGCCGCCGGGCCTCATCGCCTCGTAGATCTGCTTGCAGGTGGGGCACACCGGGTACTTCGACGGGTCCCGCCCGGGGGTCCACACCTTGCCGCACAGGGCGACGACCGGACGCCCCGTGGCAGAGGCCGCGGCGATCTTGTCCTTGCGCACGTAGTGGGCGAAGCGGTCGGCGTCGCCGTCGTCGGTGGACTGGAGCTCCTCGCGCTCCAGGACGGCCGTGCCCGCGGACTGGCTCGGCCGGGCGTCCGGATCACCGGAGACTCCGGTCGTGGGGGCAGAGGACTCGCTCATGGCCCCAGTGTAGGCCGGGCGCCGCGGGCCTTCATCCCCCCGGCGCAGCGTGACGCGGTGAGGACCGCGCCACGACCGGCCGGTTGAACGCATGACGGATCGCGGAACGCTCAGTGCTGCTCCTTGTTCCCGAGCAGACTCGCGGCGGCGGGGTCGACGAGCACGAGGGCGTCGGCGTGGTTCTGCATCACGGTGGCGGGCCACCGGGGATCGACCTCACCCTCGACGAGGTGGGCGATGGCCTCGGCCTTGTTCTCACCCGTGGCGATGAGAACGAGCTTGCGCGCCTTCATAATCGTGCCCAGCCCCTGAGTGATGCAGCGAGTGGGGACCGCGTCGATATCGTCGTCGAAGAAGTGGGCATTGTCCCTGCGGGTCTGCTCGGTGAGCTCATCGACATGGGTCGAGGAGTCGAGCGGACCGCCCGGCTCGTTGAAGCCGATGTGGCCGTCGGAGCCGATGCCCAGGATCTGCAGATCGCAGTAACCGGCGGCCGCCATGGAGGCCTCGTAGGCATCGCAGGCGGCTTGGAGGTCCTCCCTCAGGGCATCGGGACCGTGCAGGGCGCCCGGCCGCATGTCCACGCGAGAGCGCAGATTCCGCTCCATGAACGTCGCGTAGCGCTCGGGGTGCCCCTCGGGCAGGCCGACGTACTCATCGAGCATGAAGCCGGTGACCTCCTTGAACGAGAGGCGTCCGGCCTCGCAGCGGCGAGCGAGCTCGTCGTAGAGGGGAAGCGGGCTCGACCCCGTGGCGGTTCCCAGAACAGCGGCGGGCTCGGCGGTCAGAAGGTCCTCGACCGCATCGGCGGCACGTTGAGCGATGGCCTCGGCGTTGTCCAGGATGACGAGCTCCATAGGTTTGCTCCTCTTCAGCGATGACGGGGATGTCCGGGCCCGAACGGACCCTCGAACCGGGAAGCGCGGCCATGCGCACCGGCCAGAGAACCCTAGGACAGCGGATCGCCGCTTGTCATCTTCCGGTGCCGCGCCACCGGCCCTCTCGAGCTCCGCGGGCCATCTCCGCGCGGAATGCGCTCAGCGTGTCTCGGCATGCCCCGGCCAGGAGCGCACGGTGGTCAGCACCGATACCCAGCGCCGATCGAGAGCCCGCCCTCCAATGACGGCACCGGCCCAGGCGAGCCCCGTTCCCCAGAACGCCCCGCCTGCGAGGAGTGCCCAGCCCCACTGCCAGGCACTGGTCATCACGAGGATGCAGATGCCGATGACGACCGGTAGCGCGAGCACGACGACCACGCCCAGGCCGACCATCTGCACCAGCGAGGCGGCCAGAGCCATGCCCGAGGTCCGCGACTTCAGCGGGCTCTCCCCCGGCGCATTGACCTCGTAGGGCAGAACTGCGCTCATGACCCCCGACCAGGCCGCAGCGGCGCCGTACAGGCCGAGCTGCACCCCGACAACCGCGGGAACGATGTCCCAGCGCGCGGTCCATATGCCGAGGGCGATGGTGATGATCGCCAGGACGGGCAGGGTCCACAGGGCGGCGGCAACCATGCGTCCCATCCTGTCGTCGCGACCGCGCACCCCGGCGCTCAGGTGCATCCACAGGGCGGTGGAGTCGTATCCCAGGTCGTCGTGCAGGGCCCATCCGGACATGAGAGCGATGACGGCCGGCACACCGAGCAGCGCCGGCGGAGCTCCGCCGGACGCTGCGCTGACCGGCGCCGACGCGAGGGATGAGTCCCCCTCGGCGCCTCCGAAGCCCTGTTGGGTGTTCAGCACCATCACGACGCCCACGGCGAGCGCGACGAACACGGCGGAGGCGCCCAGCGCCAGGTAGCGTGGATCAGTGCGCCAGTAGCGCAGACAGCGCGCCGCGATGGCGGCGGCCGGCGGGGGGATGACCCGTTCCAGTCGGCGCTGCCACACCAGGGGCGCACTCGTCGTGGCACCGCTGAGCGTGGGCTGCACGGTTCGCACGGCATCGGCGGGCGCCGGGACGTCGGCGTCGCCCTCAGAACGTCTGCGCCGCCCGGATGCCCTGTCCCCGGACATGACGCGCCGCACCACCCCGCCCCACAAAGGCGCCAGCGCGCTCGGGAGCGCCAGGGCGCCGACCGCCAGGCTCAGCGCGGCACCGGCCCGTCCCTGCGCCAGATAACCGGGAGCGGCGAGAGCCCAGCCGAACGGGCTCAGGGAGAGCACCCGGGCGATCGCCATCAACAGCGAGTCGTCAAGGCCTTCCGAGCGCATGGCGACGGCATTGAACAGACTGGGCACGACGGCGGCCCCGATGACGGCCACTCCCCCGATGGCGCCGATGATGTCCCGTCCCCGGCGCGTGGTCGACACGCCGGTCCCGATCACGACGACGCGCGAGGCGAGCACGCAGGTCGCCAGGGCAACCGGGGCAAGGAGCAGAGCGAGCCCGGCCGCGCCCCAATGGCCGCCCATCGCCCACGTCAGCGCGGGAAGGGCGAGGCAGACGGCCGTGGCGATGCCGGGAATCCCCGTCGCACCGGCCACGGCGAGCCCTCCGGCCAAAGAGCGCGAAGGCGCTATCCACGGCGCGAGCGCTCGGGGATCGAGCGTCGAGTCGACGCCCGTGAGCAGGAGCGGCACCAGAATCCAGCCGAGAGTGATCAACGCCCCCAGGGCGCCGATGACGCCCGCCGCGGTCGAGGTCGGAGCACCGAGGCCGAGCGCCGCGGCGCCGGCGGTCGCCGAGATGATGGTGCCGATCGCCCAAGCGGCTCCGAGCAGGGAGGCCAGGAGGATCCAGACGCTGCGTCCCAAGGCGTTGAGAGTGAGCCTCCACCTCAGTCGGACGAGGGTCGCAACCACGACAGGTCCCCTCTCGTCTCACGCGCCCCGACCAGCTGGGTGAAGCGGTCCTCCAGATCCATGCCGGCGGCGACCTGCGCAGTGGTGCCCGCGGCCGCGACCCGCCCGGCGACGACGATGGCCACGTGAGTGCAGAAGCGCTGGACGGTCGCCATGACGTGGCTGGAGATGATGACGGTACCGCCATCGGCGGCGAAGTCGGCCAGGATCGCCTGGATGGTCCGGGCGGACACCGGATCCACCCCCTCGAAGGGCTCGTCCAGAACGAGGACGCCGGGCGAGTGGATGAGCGCGCAAGCGAGGTTGATCTTCTTGCGCATGCCAGCGGAGTAGTCGGCGACGAGTGTGCGGCCGGCGCCGTCGAGATCCAGGACGTCAAGGAGCTGGGTCGCACGAGGAATGACGACATCGCGCCCCAGACCGCGGAGCAGCCCGGCATAGGTGATCAGCTCCATCCCGGTGAGTCGATCGAAGGTGCGCAGGCCGTCGGGCAGGACGCCGAGCTGCGCCTTGGCGGCGGCCTGCTGGTCCCATACGTCGAAACCGTGGACGACGGCGCGGCCGGCATCGGGTACGAGCAGGCCCGTGGCCATGGACAGGGTCGTGGTCTTGCCCGCTCCGTTAGGACCCACCATGCCGTAGATGGAGCCGGTCGGGACGTCCAGGGAAAGCGCGTTGACGGCGACTTTCTGACCGAAGGCCTTGCACAGCCCGTCCAGCGACAGTGCAGGAGCCGCTGCCTGCGCAACTCGGACGGCAGGTGGTGAGTCCATGGGGGCGAGGCTATGCGGACGAGCCCCTGCGGGCCTCCTTCCCGAGGAGGAGCCTCGAGGAGCCGTTCCCCACGAGCGCTGCGTGACGAAGGCGCGGCACCCGCCAGGGGTGACGCGCCTTGACGTCCACGGTCCGGCTGCGCTTAGCGGCACCGGGTGCTCACGCTGAGATCACTTGGCGACGGCCTTCTTCAAAGCGGAGCCCACCGTCAGCTTGACACCGTAGCCGGCGGGGATCTGGATCTCCTCACCGGTACGGGGGTTGCGGCCAGTACGAGCGGCGCGCTCGACGCGCTCCACACCCATGAGGCCGGTGATCTTGACGGCCTCACCCTTGGCGACATTGTCGACCAGGACCTTCTGGAAAGCAGCAAGGAAGGCATCGGCCTGGACCTTGGTGAGATCGGCCTCCTCAGCGATGGCGGCGATGAGCTCAGTGCGGTTGACGGACATATATCTGCCTCTCGGTCGTTGGTGGGCACCAGGAACGGTGCCGCTGACGGCAACGCTATGCATAAACGGGCCGCTTTGTCAGATATGACGGTGTTTTCTCGGCGTGGCGTGCCACTTTGTGATCTTCTGCCGCCTCGTTCGTCACACGAGTCACACTTACCACGACCTCAGGGTGTCGTTCGGATTATCAGCGAATACCCAGCGAGTTCTGATCGTCACAACACCCTATGACATAATAGGTGCGGGACGGACGCCCATTGGCCGCGCTGGTGACGGCTGCGAAAGGCTCTCCGCCCTGCGACCCGGGCCGCCCATCCATCGCGGGTCAGAGGACGATCGAGCGCACCATCGACTCTTTCGCGCCACGAAGCCTTTCGGTGCGGGCAGGACGAGGCCGGCGGACCTCGGGGCGGCCGAGGCCGGTGATGGAGTCGCGGCCGCAATGGCGGCCACGGAAACGAAGCGAAAACGACACGCTCAGACCCCCATGCAGGACCGCGCAGAAACACGAAGGAACCCGAATGACGAGGGGTCACGGCCACGATCGATGCCGCCAAGAACCGCATTCTCCAGAAGCGCTCGCGCTCCGGCTGCCCTCCATCCGCCGAGTAGCGACTGTGCGATGAGCCCGCCATGCTCCACTCGCTCATCCGTGCGCCGGGTGCGCTCGACGTCGTCGGGGTTACGCCATGGACGTGATGGGCGAAGAGGACTCGCAGACTCGGATCTCGATGTCCCAGCGGAACCGGTGGAGGCACCCGCCCTGCCGCATCGCGCTCACGCTCGGGGCCGATGACGCACCTGCACGGGAACCACCAGGCGCGCCGCGCCGCGCTCGAAGCGGCCCGCGCCGACGACTCGGATGTCTGGTACGCACCAGTGAGGACACGTCCCCGCCGGACCATGCATCAGCCCGATTGAATTCCGCTCAGGTCGGTCGCTCAACTCGGCCGACCGGACCATGATGCACGCCCCCAGCGACCCTGCGGTGAGGCGTTCCGCTGAAATCACGGGCATTAGTGGAGATGCGGGGAATCGAACCCCGGTCCGACGGTGGTGCAACAGGACTTCTCCGGGCGCAGTTCGCTGATGATTTTCTCAGCCCCGGCGTCTCACGCGAACAAGGACGCCGACGGGCTCAGTCACCTAGAAGTCCTGAGGCCCCCGATGACGAGAGGTCTCAGCAGTGGCTCCCTGGATGACGCCAGGAACCGGGGCGGAAGCAGTCCCCGGGCTGACGGACTTCGGAGCTCGCTCAGGCGGCGAGGGCGAAGTCGGTGCGAGTGTTATCGGCACCTATTGGTTCGCACAGAGCGTTGACGAGATGACTGTGCATCCTCGACCCGCTTCTCCTGAACCCACGACCGTCGTCGAAACCGATCATCCCCTGTGAAATTGTCATCGGCAGTACAAGGCTCGCCAAGCCATGCTCCTAGGAGCAGAATGCGACTCTACCAGGACGACGGCGAGTCGTCATCGGTCGTCTGCGTCACGCTCGCGCTCCGACCTCGATCCTCAGCGCCGAGGAGCGCACGGGCGATACCGACGGTGCTGCATGGCCCGGGGGCGCACCTGCGGCGAGTCCCCATGGGAGCGCCCCCATGGAGTGGCTGGCGCCCGACGACAAGACCCGACGACAAGACGAGGAGGCTCCCGGTGCACGGCCAGTAGAATCGTCGGGGCGGGCCCGATGCCCGAGCTTCTCGAGGAGGACGTTATGGAGAATCGTCCGTTCAGCGCCCTGGGGCGCGAGATCTCCGTCATAGGCACTGGTACGTGGGAGCTCGGCATCGACCGGTACGAGATCGATCCAGACGAGGCGACCAGAACCCTGCAGGCCGCGTGCGAGACCGGTGTCACCTTCATCGACACCGCTGACGTCTACGGGGACGGTCGCTCGGAGCGCTTCGTCGGCCGATTCCTCGCCGCCCATCCGAACGCCGGACTCACGGTGGCCACGAAGATGGGGCGCGGGCTCCCCCTGAAGGCCCTCACCTGGAGTCGTGACAACTTCCTGTCCTGGAACGACCGCTCTCGGCAGAATCTCGGCGTCGAGACGATCGACCTCGTTCAGCTGCACAGCCCGCCGAGCGAGGTCATCGAGGCTTCGCGCGTCTGGGAGCAGCTCGACGACTTGGTCGCCCGGGGAAGGATCCGCTCCTACGGCGTGAGCGCAGAGACCTGCGAGCAGGCGCTCGAGGCGATTCGCCACCCCGGCTGCGGGAGCGTGCAGCTCATTGTCAACGTGTTCCGGCACAAGCCGTTGGAGGAGGTCCTGCCCGCCGCCCAGGAGACCGACACGGCCGTGATCGCCAGGGTTCCCCTGCCCGAGGGCATACTCTCCCGCAATCATCGCCGGGACGCCGAGGCGGTTCTCCCCGACTCGGTCGCGGCTCTCGACGCCGGCTGGATCTTCTCGGTGGTTCCCGAGGACGTGGGCGCCCAGGCCGCGCGCGAGTTCGCACGAGTATGTCGCGAGCTCGTTGCCGAGCACGTTCACCCGGTCCAGGTCGCGCTGCGCTGGCTCCTGGACCAGAAGGGGATCACCTGCGTCCTGCCCGAGAGTCGCAACCCCCACCAGGTACGACTCAATGCGCAGGCGGCCGCGCTACCACCGCTGAACGAGGACGTGCACGCCGCCGTGACGGACATCTACGACCGGCTCATCCGGGTCCATGCGCACGACCACTGGTGAGGCCGCCGACCGGGGCGACGGAGGCCGACGGGAGCGAGCGGATCGCAGTGAAGAATGAGACCCGGCGGGATCGGCCGACGCGCGCCCGCACGGCGCGGGCCTCACGCCCTCCACGTCCGCAGGGGCCGGTCCATGTCCGTGTCAGCTCCGACGCCGGTTGACGGCCGCCATGGCGCGCGCGGCGTCGCGCCTGTCCTGGGCCTCGCGCAGGGCCTGACGCTTGTCCCAGTCCTGCTTGCCCCGGGCCAGGGCGATGGCGACCTTCGCCCGCCCGCCGATGAAGTACAGCTCCAGCGGCACGATCGTGTAGCCCTTGGCCCGAACCTTCTGAGCGAGCCGTTCGAGCTGAGCGCGATGGAGCAGCAGCTTGCGCTTACGACGCGGGGCGTGGTTGTTCCACGTGCCCTGGAGGTACTCGGGGATATGCGCCCCCTGAAGCCAGGCCTCCCCATGGCGATCGATCTCGATCCATGCCTCGGTCAGGGAGGCGCGCCCCATACGCAGAGCCTTGACCTCGGTACCGGTCAGAACGAGTCCGGCCTCATAGCGATCCTCGATGAAGTAGTCGTGGGTGGCCTTCTTGTTGCGAGCGATCGTCTTATGGGCATCGGAGGCGGCCTTCGCGCGCTCGCCCGGCGTAGGTTTCCTGCGCGCGTCGGGCTTCTTGGCGTTGAGCCGCTTCGCCATGAGAGTCCCCTTCCCAGTCGGTGCCGAGCGCATCACCGGGCCGGCGGGCGCGGTGCCCCAGCCTACGCGGCCGATCGGCGTCGTCAACCCGTCGTCGCGGTCGGCCGGCGCCGATCAGAAGCCGGGCAGGGTCATCGGGTCGATGTACACGCCGTCCTGAGCCACCTGGAAGTGGACGTGAGGCCCGGTCGCATAACCGGTCGAGCCGGTGAACCCGACGGTGTCCCCGCGGTTGACGTACTGGCCGTCGGCTATGGCTCGCCCCGACAGGTGGCACAGCGTGATGACGTAGGAATGGCCATCGATGTAACCCGCATTGATGTCGACCCCGATGCCGCACGAGGCGGATTCCCAGTACGTGGCGACCCCCGAGGCCGCGGCGTACTGAGGCGTGCCCTCGGCCGCGGCGAAATCAGTGCCCTGGTGGCCCGTGCCGACACCGGTCACGGGGTGGACGCGGTAGCCGAAGGGGGACGTGACGGTCAGGGCCCCGGTAATGGGATGGCCGATGTAGCCATCGCCGAGCGAGTCCGCCCCGATCGACTCGGAGGAGACCCCCGTCTGCCCGTCCTCGTAGGCGGCTCGGTTGGCGGCGTCAATCTCCGCTATGCGCTTGGCGGCGGCCTCCGCGTCGGCGGCGGCCTGCGTCTGCTGCTCCTCCAGCCCCTCCTTCTGGGTCTCGAGATTGGACGCCGCCGTCTCCTTCTCGGTCTTCAGGTTCGAGACCTCGTCACGCTTGGTGACAGCGTCATCGCGAGCGGTTCTGGCATCCGTCTCAGCGACGTCGGCCTCGTCCTTCAACGTGGAGACGCGATCAGTCGTGGCATCCTGACGGGCCTTGCGGTTGGCGTCCTGAGCGCGCTCGGTCTCGGCGGAGGCGAGGACCGTTTCCTGGATGGAGGCGGCGATCTCCATGGTGGACGCGCGCTGAGTCAGATCATCGACCGTATCGGAGGAGGACAGTACGTAGGACCACGAGTTCACGGAGCTGTCTCCCTGATAGGCGGAGACGACCAGGTCGGCCACCGAGACGGTGCTCTCCGAGGCGGTGGACTCCGAGGCCGTGGCCTCCTCGGTCACCGTGGCGAGGTCCGCTTCGGCGACATCGAGGCGGTCGGAGGCGAGCTGCTGCTCGCGCTCCTTCTCGGCCAACGTCGCCTCGGCCGTCGTCAACTCGTCCTGCGCGGTGGTCAGCGAGGTCTCAGCGCTCTGCAAGTCGAGATAGGCCTGACCGAGTTCGGCGGAGACGCCCTCGAGGGAGGAGGCGAGCTCGGCCTTCCGCTGCTCGGCCTGATTCTGCTGATCAACGGCATCGGAACGGTCATCCGCTCGGGCTGTCATCCCCAGGGGGACCACCACCAGTGCGACCACTGTGAGCACCCCGATCAGACGGTGGCCGCCGATGAGGGCGCGATGCCGCCGGGGTCCGGAGCGCCCGGTCGCTCCCGCGGACGAGGCGGGAGCCCTTCTGAGAGAGCCGGGAAGACGGAACAACATCATGATCAGACCCTCGTGTACTTCGACAGGGAGAATGAGGAGGAGACGACTGCCAGGACGATGGCGGCCAGGAGGATCCAGGGCGCCAGGAGCAGGACGTTCCCGGTGGAGATGAAGGCCGTGTTGATGAATGTCGGCGATTCGCCCAGCCACTCGTCCACGATGAGACGCACTCCGGCCCATAGCGCGCCGACGGCGGCGACGGCCCCGATGAGCGCAGCGATGGCTCCCTCCAGCACGAAGGGAAGCTGGATGAAGAACTTGGAGGCGCCGACCAGACGCATGATCTCGGTCTCCTTGGACCGGCTCATGGCCGACAAGCGAATGGTGGTGGTGATCAGCAGCACGGCGGCCACCGCCATGACCGCGGCCAAGCCCCCGGTGATCCATGTGGCGCGGTTCATGACGAGGAAGAAGGACTCGAGTGCCTCGCGCTGGTTGCGCACGCGCTCGACGCCGTCACGACCGGTGAGCTGCTCCGCAACGACCTGGTACTTCTCGGCGTCGTTCAACTTGATACGGAAGGACACCGGCATCATGTCCTCCGTGGCGTTCCGGCCAATGGGTCGGTTGCCGTAGATCTCCTTGAATTTGGCGTAGGCCTCCGCCTTGGACTCGAAGGTGTAGCTCTTGACGTAGGGCTTGAGCGCGTCGGAGTTGAGCAGGCCCTCGACGGCGTCGATCTGCTCCTGGGTGGCCTCGCCATTGGGGCAGGAGGCCCCGGAGGAGGCCGGGCACATGTAGACGCTGACCTCGACCTTGTCGTACCAATCGCCCTTCATCGTGGAGATCTGCTCCTGCAGCAGGGCGGAGGCGCCCACGAACAGCAGGGAGACGAAGGCGACCAGGATGACCGAGACGGTCATGGCGAGGTTGCGGCTCAGGCCCTTGAAGGTCTCGGACAGGATGAAGCGGATGCGCATGGGGGCCTCTCTCAGTGGTCCGAGCCGTAGACACCGCGCGCCTGGTCGCGCACGATCTCGCCCGCCTTGAGCTCGATGACGCGCTTGCGCATCTGGTCGACGATCTCATCGTCATGGGTGGCCATGACCACGGTGGTGCCCTGCCGGTTGATGCGATCGAGGAGGCGCATGATGCCCACGGAGGTGGAAGGGTCGAGGTTGCCGGTGGGCTCATCGGCCATGAGCAGCTTGGGGCGGTTGACCATGGCACGGGCGATGGCGACGCGCTGCTGCTCACCGCCGGACAACTCGTGCGGGAGTCGCCGTTCCTTGTCCGCCAGACCGACAAGATCCAGGGCCTCCGGCACCGCCGACAGGATGTAGTGGCGCGGCTTGCCGATCACCTGCGAGGCGATGGCGACGTTCTCGAAGACCGTTTTGTTCTCCAGGAGACGGAAGTCCTGGAAGACGAAGCCGATCTCCTGGCGCAGCTTGGGGACCTTCCAGCTGGAGATCTGGGACAGATCGCGCCCCAGCACGTGGATGGACCCCGAGGTGGGCCGCTCCTCACGCAGGGTCAGCCGCAGGAAGGTCGACTTCCCGGATCCCGAGGCGCCCACGAGAAAGACGAACTCATCCTTCTTGACCTTGATCGAGACGTCATCGAGCGCGGGGCGAGCGCCCCTGTTGTAGACCTTGGAGACATGGTCGAATCGGATCATCGAGTGGCTGCTTCCTGGCGTGCGAGGGCGTGGTCACGCCCGTTCATGGCCACCGTATCCAGTGCGGGCCGGAAATCCTCGGCGTGACACGCGGACCGTGGCCATGTCGCGACCCGCTAGCGTGTGAGCCATGCCCGACATGCAGCCCTCGCCCGCCCTCGGCGACGTCGTCGACATCGGCTCGTGGACGAGGTTCTCGCCGTCCCTGGCCGCCTTCATCGATGAGCAGGTGCGGCTCCATCGACTTCCCGGTGGTCTCGAAGAGGGGATGACGGTGCGGCTGACGGCCCCGGCACCCGTGGTCACCGATCGTGATCCGGCCGCGCACGGACGCCTGCGGCTGCCATGGCGCAGACGTCCACCGCGCGTCCCATCATCGGAGACCCCCGGAGTCGTGCTGACCGGCAAGGGCGATGAGGTGGAGGTGGCGCTGCCGGTGCTCGATGCCGCAGGACGGGTGCTACTGGGAGACGATGCGTGCGCTCAGCTGACAATCCTGGGGTGGACGCGATGCGGGGACGCATTCACGCGCAACGCGCAGAGGGGGAGGACGGCGGCTGAGGCGGTGACCCGAGTGCTCATCGAGGTACTGCGCGTCGCCCATCCAGCGGATCTGGACTGGGTGATCACCGAGCGGAGCTGAGACGAGCAGTGGCGCTATGCCGCCCCGCGCCATGGTTCACGGGCCATCACGGATCGCGCCGTCCACCCCGTCCCCAGTGCCGTCCTTCACACGAGTGCCTCCTCGCGCACCGTGTAGGCCAGCGGGTCGCTGGACGGCTCCGGCCGATCAGAGAGCTCGTCCGGCGATGCCTCCCAGTGGGCGTCACTCAGGGCAGTCTTCTGCAGTCCGACGGCCGCAGCGACGCTCTCCGACTCGGAGGCGGTATCCGCCGAAGGACTCGAGGGCGCGGATCCGGCCGAGGTCGTCGTGCTCTCGGCGTCGACGGTCCGCGCCGTGCGGGAGACCCGCATGAAGCGCGACTCGCCCCAGGTCAGGTCCGGTCCTCCGCAGGAGACGGTCAGGACGTTGGTCAGCTGCTGCCCCCGGTCATTCTCCCATAGGTCCTGAGAGAAGCGGCCGACCAGCACGACGGGATCGCCCTTGTGCAGGCTGCGCGCAAGGTTCTCAGCGAGGTAGCCCCAGGCCTTCGCGGTGAACCAGATGGTCGGCCCCTCCCGCCAGACGTCCTCGATGCGGAAGGACGGGGCGGTGGCCACGCGGAAATAGCAGAAGAGACGCCCGGAGGATGTGCGCGAGACAACAGGGTTGGTGCCCAGGGAACCCTGGACGATGAGATCGAGCTGACGGCTCATGATGTGCTCCTAGCGAGGACGAAGGCCAGCACTGCGCTGGCTCTCCTCCACGGTCGCGCTTATGGGCCGGCTCGCGCCACCAGCCTCGTCGAACCCTGTGGATGCCCCCTGCGGACCCGCCCCTGTGGAGCCCCGCACAGACTCACCGGTTCAAAGCACGTCAGAGCCGACCGCGCCCTCCTATGAGCGCCCGGACCGCATCGACCCTGCGGGCGGATGCGGCGGCGCGCCTCACCTCGTCCCGGGACTGGACGTGGAGGGAGTCTCGAGTCCGAGCGCCTCCTGAAGCTGGCGATGACGGCTCAGCACTCCGTCGGCCGGGACGGTCAGAGCACGGGCGACCACGGAGGACACGCGTGCGCGCACCTGGTCGCCGTAGTGCGCGGCCTCCTTGTGCGCACGTGAACGGCGCGCGGCCATCGCCACCGCAGCAACGATCGCGCCGAGGACGAGCAGCGCGACGGGCAGGATCACGCGATCGCCGCCGACCACCACGGTGATGCCCCAGATCAGCCCGACGAGTATGAGCAGGAGCCCGCCCCACCAGGCCAGTTCGATAACAGGGGTGCGATGACCGGGCAGCGAGACCGAGCCGACCGCCTCAGCGGTCTGAGCGGCCAGAGCCTCGGGTGTGGCCACGGCGTTCTCAACACTGCGCAGCCACACCGGCGGCAGCCCCTCGGTCACCTGCTGCAACCACGTGGTACGAGTCGCGGCGACCGCCGTCCTGGACGGAGGCTCGGGGCGCGCCAGCGCGCGGGGCAGGGCCCGAGCCAGCCCCGTGCGCACGGAGTCCTCGACGGCCTGCGCCCCCGATGCCCGGATGAGGGAGGCGGCGGCGCTCCGGGCGCCCTCCGGGTCGAGCCCGATCTCCCGGTGAGCCGCAGTCGGACGCAGTCTGACGGTGATGGCATCGAGCTCCGCCGAGGCTGTACGAGCCGCGTTCGACTCGTGCGCCACTCGATCGCACAGGATCTCACGAACCTTGCTCAAGTTGTCCCCGCGCACGGCCGAGACGGGCAGGACCTTGACGTCATGGAGGCCGTCCGCGACGAGCAAGTCGTGCACATCCTTCAGAAGCGTCGAGGCGCCCCCCGCGGGCAGGGTATCGACCTGATTGACCAGAACCAGCATGTCCTCCTGGCGAGCGCCCAAACCGCGCAGGTAACCCTCATGGAGCGCGGCGTCGGCGTACTTCTGAGGATCGACGACCCACACCAGGATGTCGGCCAGCGGCACGAGGCGGTCGACCTGCAGGGCGTGGGCGGTCGTCACCGAGTCGTAGTCGGGCACATCGAGCAGGACCAGCCCGGCGAGCTCGTCCTGGTCCGAGGCGTCCAGGAGGGACTCACGGCGGATACGGCGCTCACCGCCCACACCCAGGAAGTCCAGCAGGGCGCTCGCGTCGTCGCCCCAGGAGCAGGCGGCCGCCTGCGACGTGGTGGGCCGACGCGCGCCGACATCGGCGAACTGCAACTGGGTCAGAGCGTTGAAAAGGGACGACTTGCCCGAACCCGTGCCGCCGAACAGGGCCACGACGGTGTGATCCACGCCCAGCGCGAGTCGCTCGCCGACCTCATCGAGCGCCTCCCTGGCGGGGATGGCCAAGGAAGCGGGCACCTCCGCGGGGCATGCGTCGAGAGCGGCGCGCAGGCGATTCAGTCGGGCCTCGAGATGAACGGCGTCGAGAGGCTCGGTATGCGAGATGAACGGTTCCTGGGTCATGTGGAGGCTCCGGGGCGGGTGAAGGGGGTGAGCTCACCGGCACGCAGGCGCAGGGCCGCGGCCAAGGAGGGGGCGGGGGCGAGCGCGCGAGCGGCGCCCGCGGGCACGATAGCGGCGAGCTCGGCGGCCATGATCTGGACCAGCGCGCCGCGCGCCTGACCGGCGGCCTCGGCCAGGTCCAGTTTGCGGGCGGCCTCGACCGCACCGTCGACCCCGACGGCCGCGGCGACGAGCAGGTGGCCGACACCGTCGGCGTTCATGCCTCTGGGCGGATTGGTGGGCACGAGTCTCTCGCGGACATGATCATGCGCCCATTGCGTCATGAGGTCCTTCTTCTGGACGGTCCCGAGCCGCTGCCGCATGACGGCCTCCGGCACCCCCGCGCCAGCCCACAGCTCACGGGCCCGACCCGACAGGGAGACCAGAGCCGCTTCGAGTCGGTCGGTGACGACCTCGACGGCGTCAGCGGCCAGATCCCCCAGGGCCTGGGCGCGGGCCTTAGCACGGCGCCCGAAGAGGCCGGCGCGCAGGCGACGACCCGGCTCGAGCGCAGCCATCGAGGCCAGCGGACCACCGGTGGAGGCCAGGGCGAGCCAGCGAGTGGCGGGCGCCCCCTGGCCCCAGGCACCCGCATCGATCTCGGTCCGCATGCCCGCCACAGGCGCGGTGAGAAGGGCCTGAGTGGCGGTCTCGAGTTGAGTGGCGGCGTCATCCTGGGCGTCGACATCATCAGCCAGGCGAATGAGGTCCTCCCGCAGACTCGTCCACGTGCTGTGCCCGGTGCGACGCACTAGACCGGCGGCACGGTGACGGCCGGCCAGCAGACTCAACCAGTCGCGCAGCGGCGCGACGGACCCCTCGGGCAGCAGACCCTCGTGGGGGCCGGCGTCGGGAACGACGAAGAAGGGGGACTCGGCCAGGCCCAGGCCCTCGAGCCGCGTGACCAGGTCACGGCGCACCTCCGGGAGGATCCGGGCCGGGACCCGGTTGAGCACAACACCGATGGGAGTGCGCCGCCCCGCGGCATCCTCCAGGGACGACCAGGGAGTGTGGTCGCCGTAGCGAGCGGCGGTCGTGATGAACAGCCACAGATCCGCGGCCTCCAGGAGACGCAGCGCCAGAGCCCGATTGGCCTCGTGCACGGAGTCGAGATCGGAGGCGTCCACGAGGGCCAGCCCCGCGGGTACGGTCTCGGAGAAGACGCTGCGGCAGACCTGGGCCAGGGGGTGATCGGCGAAGGCCTTGCTATCCTCGGGGTTCATAACCAGTACAGGAGTGCGCGTCGTAGGGCGCAGGACCCCGGCCTCGGAGACCTCGGCGCCCAGGACGGAGTTGACCAGCGTCGACTTGCCCGCACCAGTGGACCCGCCCACGACGACGACGGCGGGCAGGTCGGCATCGGCCAGGCGAGGCAGCACGTGATCACGGACCTGGCCGACGAGACTGGTCCGCAGCCTGCGGGCCTCGACGACACCGCGCGCGTCCAGCGTGAGCTCGAGCCGCTCCAGGTCCCCCACGGTGTCAGTCAGGACATCGATAAGCTGGGCGCGACTGAGCGCCGAGACAGGAACATCCTGCCCGGAGGGGAGTAGGGGCGTGGGTGCGGCCATAGGACCAACCTTAGGGCCGTAGGAGGGCGTCGTGCGACATTGTTGTGAGACCGGCCCGAGTGGCCGCCAGACCCGGGCCGGACCCACGGCCCGGGTCCGCCCCGGCAGCGTCGTACCGGCAGCGACGGGCGGAGGTCAGCGACGTCCTCGACGCGCCAGGCCGATGTAGCAGACAATCAAACAGGTCAGTCCGATGACCGACAGGATGCCGTAGTCGGTCAGCCACTGGTCGGTGGTGTGCGCCCACAGCTCATCCTCACGATGGGGCACGATCGTGTTCATGTCGATGGTGGAGGCGGCCATGGCGTATCCCCAGCGCGCGGGCATGAACCAGGCCAGCTGCTCGAACACGGCACGTCCGGCGACCGGTACCACGCCCCCGGCCAGGACCAGCTGCCCCATGATCGAGACCACAAGCACCGGCATGACCTGCTCGGAGGAGGAGACGAATGCCGAGATCGCAAGTCCCAGCAGTCCCGAGGCGAATGCCACCGCCCAGCAGCACACCGCCAGTTCCAACCCCGGGTTGCCCAGCAGCACCGCCTCGGACGGATGCTCATTCAGCGCCAGGGCGATCCCCATCATGATCGCCGTCTGCACCGTGACGATCAGTGCCAGCGCGATCGCCTTGGACACCATATAGGCACTCGCGCGCAGTCCCACCGCCTTCTCCCGAAGGAACACGTCCCGCTCCCCCACCAGCTCGCGAATCGTCGCCGCCATGCCGGCGAACGCCGCACCCGTGATGAGGATCACAAGGAGTTCGAGGGCCTGCGTGGAGTACACGACGCAGGGGTTCTCCGGGGTGGGGGCGGGTAGGACCGGCACCGCGAAGCCGTTCTCCCCCGAGATGACCTTGGTGAGCAGGCCCATGATGATGGGCAGGGCGAGCATGAAGGCCAGGTAGGACGGATCGGCCGCGACGATGCGCATGTGCCGGCGCACCAGGGTCGAGACCTGCCGTACGCCCGACTGCTGGGGCGCCTTGGACTGGGACGCCGACATCGCAGTGGGGATCCGCCGTCCGTCTCCGCGTCGAGTCGAGGGCTCGACCGCCTCCAGGTGAGCGCGCAGCACCGGGGTGTGATTGCGGATGAGGGCGTACACATCCGCGAACCCCTCGATCTCGCCCGGGTCGGGGAAGCCTCCCCGGGGCGCGGAGACCACCAGTTGCCCCTGGGAGCGCAGCTCGGCCAAACGCTCCCGGAAGTAGGGAATGACCTGACGCGGCGACCCGAAGTACACCGGCTTGCCGCCGGCCGCCAGGATCAGGACCTTGTCCGCCCGATCGATGTGGTTCTCATTGTGAGTCACCACCATCACGGTGCGCCCCGTGTCCCCCGGGCGCGTTCCATGCGCCAGAGTGGCCAGCAGTTCCATCACGTCGCGATCCAGCTGAGGATCCAGACCCGAGGTCGGCTCATCCAGGAACAGCAGCGAGGGCCGTGTCAGCAGCTCGATCGCAGTGGACACCCGCTTGCGCTGACCGCCGGAGAGCTTCTTGACCCGCTTGCCCACGTGCTCGGTCAGGTCCAGGTCCTCCAGCACCTCGTCGATGCGCCGGCGCCGCTCGGCCTTCGTCACGTCCTTGGCGAATCGCAGCTCAGCGGCGTACTCCAGGGTCTGTCGAACCGTCAGGGCAGAATGGATCACGTCGTTCTGCGGCACCACACCGATCTTGTTGCGCATCACCGGATAGTGCTCGTACACATCCAGGCCATCGAACAGCACCTGCCCGGCCTGCGCTTTCTGCTCACCGGTCAGCGCCTTGAGCAGCGTCGACTTGCCCGCCCCCGAGGGCCCCACCACCGCCAGCAGCTCATTGCCCGGCAGTTTGAACGAGATCCCGTCCAGCAGGCGCAGCTTGCCGTCATTGACGCTGAACGTCAGATCCTTGCCGACCAGCTCGCCGCCGCCGCCGACCTTCAGCGAGCACGTGCCGTCGGGACTGATCTCGACGAAGGACGAGCCCATGCCGAAGGTCGTCGGCTTGGTGACGGTGTAGCTCTGGACGCGCTGATGCCCCAGCAGAATGCCGTTGCGCGAGCCGAGATCCGTGACGACAGCGCCCTGCGGGGTCACGTCGACGCGCGCGTGACGCCCGGACATGGTGGGGTCGTTGATGGTGAAGGTGTTGTCGGGCCGACGGCCGATCGTCCCCGATCCGCTGATCGTGACGCGTGCGGCCCGGGGAGGCTGGCCGACGGCCAGGCCCGGCGGCACGGATCCGCCGACCGGGCCGCCGGAGCCGTGACCGACCGCCAGGGTCTGCTCCGCCGCACCGGAGGAGGCCGACGGCGCCGATCCGTAGCCGACGCCCGGGCCGCGCCCCGCCGTCGAGGGCGCGGCGGGTCCGACTCCGTAACCGGGCGCTCCATGCGCCTGAGCCCCGTAGCCCGTTGGCTGCTGGACACGGGGACCCCCGGGAGCGGCACCGCCCGCGGGCGAGGCGGGCGGAACGGCGGTCACCGCGTTCGCGGGGCCTCCCGGTGCCGCTCCGGAGGCCGGAGCGGCATGCGCGCCGGAGGTCGAGGCGGACGTCATCGGCGCGGAGGACGGGACTCCTCCGGCCGGGGCCTGGGTCGGGACAAGATCCAGGCCGGGACCCGACCCGTCGGCGAGGTGAATGCGGATCGCAGAGGTGACGAGCACCTGCGGGATCTTCCGCCCGCCGACCACCATCCCGTTCTCGGACAGGCACTCGACGAGCCACCCCTGAGGTGTCGGCGAGACGCGCAGGTGGCGACGCGAGACGATCGAGGAGTTGGCGATGACGACGTCGCACTCGGGCAGACGCCCCACGACGAAAGGCGTGGTGAAGATCTGCGGCTGGACGTAGGCGGGCGCTGCGGACAGTCGCACGGCTAACGCGGTGGGGGGCACGGGAGTCCTTTCAGGACGATGTTGGGGAGGCTTGGACACGACATGCGGACAGCATGCGGACATGTGAGAAGCGGACGCGAAGGCGTCCGAGCATCTACCACGATACCGGCGTCGAGGACTCCGGTGGGACTTCAGCGCCGCGCCGTTGATGGGGACGAGTGCCCTGCATGCCGTACGCTGGGGCCGTTCGCCTCCGTAGCTCAATGGATAGAGCACCGGCCTTCTAATCCGATGGTTGCAGGTTCGAGTCCTGTCGGGGGCACGGATCTCCCCGGGATCGCACTGGAAACGATCCCGGGGCAGTTGGGTTTCGCCACCCGGAATCCGGCCGGGCGACCGCATCGACGGCGGCCGGGGACGCGACCCGGGACTAGACTCGGCCGGCGTGAGCCGACAGATGACGACTGCTGACCCGTTGGTGTGGATCGACTGCGAGATGACCGGCCTCGACCTGGGCGTCGACGCGCTCATCGAGGTGGCGGTCATCGTCACCGACTACGACCTCAAGCCTCTTGAGAAGGGGATCGACGTGCTCATCAGGCCACCCGCGGCCGCGCTGGAGCAGATGGGCGACTTCGTACGCGAGATGCACACCTCATCCGGCCTGCTCGACGAGCTCGAGGAGGGGCTGACCACGGCCGAGGCCCGACGCACAGTGCTGGAGTACGTGAGATCGCTGGTGCCTCAGCCCCGCACGGCTCAGCTGGCGGGCAACTCCGTGGGCACTGACAAGGCCTTCCTCACGCGCGACATGCCCCAGCTCATCGACTACCTGCACTACCGGGTCGTGGACGTGTCCTCGATCAAGGAACTCGCCAAGCGCTGGTACCCGCGCACCTTCTTCCACTCCCCCGAGAAGCGCGGCGGGCACCGCGCCCTGGCGGACATCCTGGAGTCGATCGACGAGCTGCGCTATTACCGCAAGGTCCTCTTCCCCGCGGGAGAGGGTCCCACGAGCGAGGAGTGCAGGGCCGTCGCGGAGGATGTCTCGGCGCACCCGACGTCGGCGTTGCTGCGACGACCGTGACGCCCGACCGACCACTCATCCCGCGCACGTGATGCAGTGCACGGGAAGCGGGTTGGTACGGGTGCGGGTGAGCCGATAAAGTACCGACTCGTTGCGACTCGCTCGCAAATGGTGGCTGTAGCTCAGTAGGCAGAGCGCCTGGTTGTGGTCCAGGAGGTCGCGGGTTCAAACCCCGTCAGCCACCCCGGGCGGGTCGGGTTCGGGCCGCCGCCAAGGGGGAGTTGCCCATGAAGGCGCTGGGGTCCGTCCTTAGTACTGCCCCCGGCCCCCTGAGCCTTGGCCCGAGGCGCCCGGGCGAGGGAGCCGGCGTGGAGGTTCGGATCGGACAGTCATCAAGTGGGCCGCGGTAGCCGACAGGAACGTCATTGTCCTTGTTCGCATGGATTGTAGTGAATAATAGGGCCTCATCAAGCCCGGAGTCGCGTGCAGCGACTCCCGTAATACCTCAGATGCATCATTATCATCAACACCTGGATCAATGAACGCGGGCACGGCAACAACTTCCCAAAGGACCAAAGATCGGATCTGAGCACCGGGAAGGTGCGACAAACGTCCTAACGAGTCGTCGGAGATCACTCCTAGCATGGGGCGCATGACGCGAAGCAAAAAAATTGTGAAACCGGAATCACGGGTCTCCGATATTCTGAATGTCGCCGCAAAGCTGCCCGGCGTCCGCATCGATCGAGAGTCCTACCTGCGTACTGCATTGAAGCGGCACTGCACGGAGGAGCAGATCGACCGCGCCGTCGCCGAGAACCCCGCCGCTGCGGGCATTCCACTGACGGTCATTACCGACGCGGCCAACACCTCCGTGACTCATGAGACAAGGAATGTCACCATGATATCCACCGCGGCGGGCATCCCCGGTGGATTGGCAATGATTGGCACGATCCCCGCCGACGTCGCTCAATATATGGGCCACATGCTGCGCATAGCCCAGAAACTGGCATACATCTACGGCTGGCCCGACCTATTTGACAGCAAGGACGAAGAACTCGATGAAGCGGCCGAGGGCGTTCTCACACTCTTCATCGGCGTCATGTTCGGCGTCGTGATCGCTCAAGAGGGCATCACCAAGGTCGCCACGATGATCGCCGCAAATGTTGCGAAGAAGCTCCCACAGAAGGCACTCACCAAAGGAATCCTCTATCCGACGGTGAAGAAGGTAGCAGGATACCTCGGCGCAAGCCTGACAAAAAAAGCATTTGCAAACGGAGCCGCGAAGGCAATTCCGGTAATCGGGGCGCTCTTGTCCGGCGGGCTGACTCTCAGCACCTTCCTTCCAATGTCGAAAAGGCTGCAAAAACACCTGGCGAGTCTGGAGCTCACGAAGCCCGGACATCGCCTCGCCGACTAGACGACCATCGGGCGGCCTCGGGCCCGGTAGCGCACCCAGCGCACCGGCACGGAGGCGGCCGCCCAAGCGGTATCGCGCCCAAGTCACCAGCGGGCCGCGGGGATCCGGCCCTGAGCGCTCCCGCTGCGGCGATCGCCCCACCAAGGCCGCCGGCCCGGCGGAGCGCAGCGGCTGCTCCGCCATTTCCGTTCTCGCGCAACGTCTCGTGCTCGACTCCTCCGCGAGGAGGACGAGGATTGCGCTCGTACGTGTCATGCTTCGCGTGCCTGGGTCCCCTGCCTACGTCAACGAAAGGTGATATCCATCGTGCAGCGACGCGATTTCATGCTCATGCTCGCCGCCGGCACGGCCGCGGCCCTCGCCTCCTGCTCGACTGCGCACGACAGGGCAGGCTCCCCCTCACCGGCGACGACCACTCCGGAGGATTCGCCGTCGCCCGAGCCGAGCCCGACGCCCTCCCCCACCCCGTCGCGCAGTCCCCTATGGCTTCAGGACGGCCCGCCTCCGCTGCCGGAGCCGACCGAGCTCGACTCCATCATCACGGCTCTGCCCGAGAATGCGGGTGACACGGTGGCGATCACTGTTGACGACGGAGCAGATTCCTCGGTGGTGGACGCCTATCTCGACTTCGCCAGGGACTCGGGCGTCCGACTGACCTTCTTCGTCACCTCCTCCTACCCCGGCTGGACGGACTGCAAGGACAAGATGACGCCACTGGTGGAGTCCGGGCAGGTGCAGTTGGGTAACCACACGGTGACGCACGCGGGACTGACATCGCTGGACGAGTCGGGGATCATCTCGGAGGTCTCCCAGTGCGAGGAGTTCCTGAACAGCACCTACGGCGTCACCGGCACGCCCTTCATCCGGCCGCCCTACGGCTACCGCGACGGATTGACGGACTCGGTGTGCGCCAAGCTGGGATACACGACCTCGACCATGTGGTACGGCTCCTTCGGCGACTCCGGGCTGCTGACCGAGGACGTCCTGCTCGGCGAGGCACAGAAGTGGCTGCTGGCCCAGCACATCGTCATCGGGCACGCCAACTTCCCCACAGTCACACACCTGTACGGACAGATCATCGACATCCTGAGGGAGCGCAACCTGCTGACGGCCACACTCGACGACGTCTACTTCGGCCCCGGTCACAACCGGCATGTGTGACGGCGCCCTCCTGGAAGAATCAACCCCGCGGGAGCGGTCGGCGGCTGACGCTCTTCGCCAATGGGCGACGACGGTTGCCACCGGTCCGTTGGCGGCTAGTCTCGGAGGGGTCCTGCCCCTGCCGGTTCATCACGTGAGGAGTCCTCGATGACCTACGTCAATATCACCGCGCTGACCTTCCCGAAGGACGCCGGTCCCGAGATCGAACGCCGTTTCGCGGCCCGGGCGAGAATGGTGGACACGGCCGAGGGTTTCCTGGAGTTCGAGCTCCTGCGTCCCGTGAGCGGCGAGGATCGGTACTTCGTCATGACTCGCTGGGACTCCCGCGAGCACTACGAGGCGTGGGCGGCCGCCCGTCCGACCGGTAAGCATGCCGATGATGAGCGCCGTGGCATGAGCGTCGAGCTGATGGGCTTCGACGTCGTCCAGCACGACGGCTGACCGCCGAGGGCCCATGGCCGCCGGGGTTGCCCCTGACGGACCCGCCCCCCACGGGAAGCGGTCGGTCTGCCGACGGACGACCGCGGCTCCGCGCCTGTCCACGGCGGATCGACCGCCCTCCTGCGACGGTCTCCCGACGGCGCCCTCCGCCGATCCACCGCGTAGTTACGACTGAGCAACGAAACGGGGACGACGGCGATCGGGACGCGGGGCCGCGCTACCGTATTCCGGTCCTTATCGGCGGTGCTCTGCATCGCCTCCCGCTTTCGTGTTGCAGGAGACTCGATGCTCGGGAGCATTGCGGCGACCCATGAACGGCCGTTGGAGGAACGAGTTCGCCCGCGCCTCTTCAACGCGAGGAACGGAGTCTCAATGAGTGCGGCCTCGCATTCGAGCCGGACATCACCGATCACTGAGGGCTCCCGCGCGCGGCTCCCGCGCGGTGCCGCACCGGCTATGGACGCAGCCGTGTGGGCGATCAGCGTGGCTGCAGTCGCGTGTCTCGACGTCGACGACGGGCGTGGAGGCGGAGGGCTCGCCGCGGGATCGACCCTGGTCCTGGCGGTCGGCCTGCACAGGGTCGCCCGCGTCATCTTACCGGCGGATCGTTCCCGTCTCATCGCGATCGACGCGATCCCTCGGCTGCTGCTCGCCGATGCGCTGATCTCCGCCGTTCTCATGACCGCTCCGCTCCTCCTCGGCGATCGCCTCATGCCCGTGAGGACCGTTGCGGCAGCGAGCGCGCTGGCGCTCATGCTTCATCTGATGACGCGGTGGGCCCTCCTGCGAATGATCGGATCGCGCCCCCGCCCCGGTGCACGACGCCCGCGCCGAGTCATCGTCCTGGGCGCTGGATACGGCGGCATCCAGGCGATCGGCCTCATGCTCGAGGAGAACGGCTCCGTCTTCCAACCGGTCGCCGTCCTCGATGACGACCCCGCCACGCACGACCGGAGCATTCGCGGCGTGAAGGTCATGGGCCCATGGAGCGCCTTGAACCGAACCGCCCGGAGGACCAGGGCGGACGCGGTGCTTCTGACCTGGCCGGCCTCCCCGAGGAGCATCGACCATGCAGTACGGCGGGCGGACGCGCTGGGAATGGAGGTTCGAGTCATGCCTTCGCCCACCGAAGTCACGAGCAGGATGCCCTCACGACGCCCCGGAGCCTCGATCGCCCGCAGTACCAGAGTATTCCGCCCGCTGGAGCTGACCGACCTGCTGGAGCAGCGCACGATCGACGTCGATGTCGATGCGATCGCCGCCCACCTGACAGGTGAAAGGGTCCTGGTCACCGGTGCCGGCGGTGCCATCGGCTCCCGGCTGTGCCATGAGATAGCTCGCTACGAGCCCGAGCGACTCGTCATGGTGGACCGCGACGAGACGGCTCTCCACCATGTGCAGCTGTCCCTGGACGGAGAGCCGATGCTCGACTCCCCCGACCTGATTCTGGGGGATCTGCGCAGTCCCGGCTTCATCGACGCCCTCTTCGAAGAGATCCGCCCGACGATCGTCTTCCATGCGGCGGGCCTGAGTCGTCCCGCTCTCGCCGAGCGCTTTCCCGATGAGGCGTTCCTGACCAACGTCGTGGCCACGCGGGATCTGCTGCTGGCGGCCTCGGCGTACAAGATTCGCTGTTTCATCAATATGTCCACCGATGAGGCCGCTGATCCCATGAGCGTGCTGGGCTGCTCCAAGCGTGTGGCGGAGCGCCTGACCTCAGCACTCGGACGACGCCTGGACGAGCGTCACCGCTTCGTCTCGGTACGCTTCGGCGACGTGTTGGACCCGGACGGCCCGATGCTGCAGGCGCTCGCCTCCCAGTTGAACCAGGGACTGCCGATGACGATCGCGGATCCACGAGTGCGACACTTCGCCATCAGCACTGACCAGGCGTGCCGGCTGGTCATGCAAGCGGCCGTGATGGGCCGCAGCGGTGATGCACTGGTCCTCGACATGGGGGAACCGCACGATCTCGAGGAGATTGCGCGGCGCTTCGCCCTTGTCCACGGCTGCCCCGATGCGCATGTGGTCTGCACCAGGATCAGGCCGGGAGAGAGGATGACCGAGCGGCTCCTCGACGCTGAGGAGATCCGCGCGCGGACCCGGCATCCGTTGATCTCGCGAGTCGCAGTCCCTCCCGTTCCCATGTCGGCCCTGGGCGCGATCGACGTCCTGTGCGAGAGCGCGCACCAGGACCTGCACGGCGCCATGACGAGCCGCTGGATGGAGTCCACTGCCAGATCGGGCGTCGCCGAGACGGCGCCCGCACTGACGCCGCGCGGCATGCCCTCGGCCGCCTGAGGCGAGCCCGGAGCGGGGCGCCGTCGGGCCGGTGCGCTCAGATCTCGTCGGCCAGGGCCTCGAAGATCCAGGTGCGCACCCGTTCCAGCGTCCGCAGAATCGGCGCGGGGTCGATCAGGCGGTCCGGCTCCCCGTCCCGCACGTCGCACAGCGCCTCGCGCACTCGCTCGATGAGATCGGCCTGCGTGAGCGCGACCGGCAAACCGGAGTTCTCGGGCCAGCCCCGGTACACCCCCCGCTCGACGCCGCGATCACGATCCAGATCAGGCGTGTACAGGACGGTCGGGCGGCCAGTCAGGGCATAGTCGAAGATGATGCTCGAGTAGTCCGACACCAGTACATCCGAGATCAGCATGAGGCTCTCCGCACTCGGATAATCGTCGACATCGATGACGGTCGCGCGACGCGTCCCCGCCCAGCTCCCACGCTTCGCGCAATGGTCGCGCACAAGGACGGTCGCATCCGTGTGCGCGGCGAGCACCGTCGGGTCCAACGGGCTTGCCTGCTGTGGGACCGCGCCGCCGTCGAGCAGCGGCCCGTCCCAGGCCGGGGCGTACAGCACGACCCGGCTGCCGGGGCTGATCCCGAGCTCGTCGCCGATCCGGTGACGTTCCTCCTCGTCGGCGAGCAGGGCGACATTGCGAGGCTGCTCCCCGACCAGGATCCGGCCGGTGTACGCCGTGGAGGAGCGCAGGTCGTGAGCAGCGGCATCACTTTGGGCCAGCAGGAGGTCCCACTGGGGCGCCTGGCGCGCCATGAGCCGCCGGTAGGGCAGGCTGACCGTCTGCGGCGGGGCGTCCAAGAGGATCCTTCTGATCGGCGTGCCGTGCCATGTCTGGACAATGCGCTGACCGGGTCTCTTGTAGAACCAGTCGGGCAAGTGGTCGTTGGTGACGATGACCCGAGCGGTGCGAAGCGCTTGGAACCATGCCCGTGAGCCGCGGACCACCGGCGTGGACCCCGGGGGCGCGCTCATCGCACCATCCATGACAGTCCACCACATCGGCACCTTCGGGCCGTGAACGCGCAGGTCCGCCAGAATGGCGGCCGGATTGTCGCCGACGGAGCGCCCGCCGAAGGACTCGAAGACGATGCCCTTCCTCAACGGTCCCGGGTCGCGGGAGACGAGTTGAGCGCGTCCGTAGCGCGACCGTTCGAAAGTCGTCAGGGGAGCCATGACGGTCAGGACCAGATGGCGGTCGGCGCCGGCGCGAAGGCGGACGGAGCGCGCCTGCCCGGTCAGCTCCACAGGGGTGGCGCTGAGGAAGGCTCCCGCGAGGCACGCGCCGGAGCGCCCCGGGCCCGCACTCCAGATCAACGCATGATCGCCGGATGCCAGGGACGCGTCGTACAGATCCACGGTGGCCCGCCAGGTCCCGGGCCGGCAACGGCCGTTGACCAGCTCATAGTCCCCCTGCCGGGAATGCGCCGCGATGAAGATGCGTCCCGGCGTCCGGGGCGCACGCCCCTCAAGGGTGAGAAGGCCGTCCTCGATGCAGGCGGAGTCGACGGTGAGGTCCTCCGACCGCGTGGAGTCGGTTCTCGACATTGCGGCGGTACCGGCTGCGTGCGGCTGGCCGGAGGACTCTCCGCCCGCTCTCGGTGCATCGGGCAGCCAGGAGGCGGTGACCTGGCCCGCCACCGTCAGTGCCGCTCGCAGTCGCACCCGCTTTCCATCGCACCTCTCCTCCGCCAGCCAAAGAGCAGCGGTGAAGCCCTCCTCCACGTGGCTGTGCCACGGATCATCGGCATCGATGTCGGCCTCCGGAGCGCGCCTCCGCATGGCGCGTCCCTTGGCGATGAGGACGCCGTCATCATCGAACGCCTCGATGAACAGGCTCCCCGCATCCTCGGCGGACAGGCCGCGCACATACGCCAGGCCGTTGATCTCCAGGCAGTACGGCGTCCTCCACCACGAGGACGCCGCGACGATCAACCGCATGTCCGATGACCGGACGACGAGCAAGTCGACGGGCAGGGCGGCGATGCGATCCAGCACAGGCGGAATCGCGTGCAACGGCGAGTGCGGATCTCCGGTCA
The DNA here is from genome assembly GCF_000429265.1 of Actinomyces gerencseriae DSM 6844. GTDB lineage: Bacteria > Actinomycetota > Actinomycetes > Actinomycetales > Actinomycetaceae > Actinomyces > Actinomyces gerencseriae. The sequence goes on along the minus strand of NZ_AUBN01000009.1, from coordinate 22,018 downwards.
GCTGGATCGGGCAGGAGGTGGTGTCCTCGATGCGCGAACCCACCAGTTCCTCCAGGTCCGCGCGCGTGCCATGAGCCAGCACCCATACCAGTGCGCGGTCGAGCAGGGGCAGCAGCTCCCAGGCGGCATCGGAAGCGCCCGGCAGCACACTGCCCGCGTCGGTGCGCAAACGCTGTAGGTACTCGGAGGAACGGCCGACTGCGCGCACCGCCATATCGACCACCTCATCGCGCATCCACGCCCCCAGCAGACGACTGCGGAGAGCAGGGGCGCCCTCCGTCGCCTCCGCAAGGGCCCTGGCACGCGCCACGCTGCGATCCCACCTCAGGTCGTCGACGCCCCGGGGCACGGGGCGCACCAGGACGCAACGGTCGAGAACGTCGATCGCAGGGGCCGATATCAGCACTCTGACCGTCGTCGCCTCGACAGAGAGGTCATCCGGAGAGACCAGGCGCCACAGCCTCGTACGCGCCAGGATACGGCCCGGTAGAGGCTCCTCAACGGCGTCGAGCACGTCGACCAGCTGAGCGCGGCTCCGAGTCGGCAGGCCGCCGGGCGCGTCAGCGCTGCCCGGAGGCCGCACCGCGCCGATGACGGCCTGGGACCCGGAGGCGGCCAGCTGCGAGATCATGGCTTCATAGGACCCGTCAGCGACGATCTCGTGAGGGCTCAGGACGGTGAGCACGGACGCTCGCGCGCTGCGCATGGCAGCGGCGATCCCCGCCTCGGGCATGACTCGTACACGGCGGTCCTGCTCGGCCAGGTGCCGTGCTGCGGACACGGCGGGCGAAACCCTTCCCCCCGCCCCGGGCGCTCCGGCGACCGCGAGCACTTCGAGATCCCCCAGTGATTGGCCGAGAACCGACCGGATCGTCGGTTCGACGCCATCCGAGGTAGGGGCGGGCGCGGCGACCCCGGCCTCACGAGGAGCGGAGGCGGTGAGGGATACGGCATCCGCAATGCCCTCGAGGCCACTGCCCGTGTCCGGCACATCGCCGTCGAGCGGGATGACGACGGTGAGCACAGGACGGTGCAGACGCCCCAGGGCCCTTCCCGGACGACTCATGGACGTGCCCGCAGCGCCTTGCGCCCCGGCTCGCCCGACGCCCTCTGGAACGATCCCGGAGCCTGATCCAGTACGGCAGTCACGAGCAGACCGGCGTGGACCAGGGCACGCGCATTGATGAGTGTCGGCATACCTCGGCCTCCAGAGTCCTCACATCCTTCTTGGCCCTCCGGTGCCCTCGTTCCTCGAGGTCCCTCGCGGCCCTTCAAGCCTCCTTCATGCCCTTCGGGGGCGGCACGGGCGCCGACGCCGATCAGCACGGTGGAGGGTCCTGGCGCAAAGGCGCCCGTGCGATCGCACTTTAGCGCCGAAAGAATTACCCGTATCCCCGCAAATGGCCCCGGCGACCGGATCTATGCGGAACTGAGACTTTCGAACATCGAGGATAACGAGTCAGCCACAAAATCCCGTTGCATGGCGGTGAGGCGGAGGACATCGTTGTACGCTCCAAATGTGATCCGCACTCCCCGCCCCTCCTCGTCCCCTCCCACAGGTGAGAAGACCCACATGCGCTTACATCCCGGTCGGTGATAATCGTATGACATTCGAAGACCTTCTCACGATCACGCGGCGGCGACTCAGCACCATTCTCGCCGGTCTTCTCCTCGGTATCGTCCTCTCATTCATCGTCCTATGGCTGACCCCCGTCACCTACACCGCATCGGCCGTGGCCTATGTGCGCGTCTCGGTCCCCTCTGACGGAGGGGATCAGAGGCAGACCGACTCCTACTACGCCGCGTCGCAACTCGCCTCCCAGAAGGTCAAGGCGTTCGTCCCGGTCTTCACCTCCGAGTCCGTGGCACAGGGAGTCATAGACGCACTGGACCTGCGAACGACTCCGGTGAGACTGTCTCACTCCATATCAGCCAAGAACGAGAAGAACGCCCTGACGATCGATGTCTCGGCGAGCGCCGCCTCCGCCGAGGACGCCCAGGCGATAGCCGATGAGACGATCCGCCAGGCGGATGCGCAGATCAAGCGTCTCGACGGCGAGGACTCACCCGTCGGCGTCGCGCTCATGTCTCCGTCGAGGCTGTCCGGAGCCACCCGTTCCCCGTCCCCTCCCAAGTACATCGGGGCGGGCGTCGCGGCAGGTGTCCTTATCGGCTACTCCGCGGCCTTCATCCTCAACGCCCTCGATAAACGCGTGAGGTCCCAGTCGGATGTCGGCTCCGTCGTCGACGAACCGGTTCTGGCCATCATCCCGCGCTCCGCAGAGATCTCAAGGAGCCGCTACACCGAGACCCCGGATCATAAGGTCGAGGAAGCACTCCGCAAATTGCGCACCAATCTTCGATACACGAATATCGACAAGGGGCTTCGCAGTTTTATCGTATCGTCCGCCATGCAGGGGGACGGAAAGTCAACGGTATCAGCGAACCTCGCACGAGTCATGGCGCTGTCGGGACTGGACGTCATCCTCGTGGAGGGCGACCTGAGGCGACCGACCATGAACAGCACGTTCCATATCGATCCGCACCATCCCGGGCTCTCTCATCTTCTTGTCGGAGCGGCCTCGCTCGAGAGTGTGCTCGTCACCTCGCCCGTGCCCGGGCTGCAGATCATTCCAGCCGGCGATATTCCGCCCAATCCGTCGGAGCTCCTGAGCTCCACGCGCATGTCCGACCTCTTGTCGTATCTCGCCAGCGATCATGTCGTCATCGTCGATGCGCCTCCTGTGCTACCGGTCACCGATGCAGTCGCGCTCGCCGAGCACACCGACGGGGTCCTCCTCGTGATCCGTTCCGGTAGTACCACTGAGGACCAATTGCGACAGGCGGCCGCCAGCATCCGTCAGGGAGGGGGAACCGTCCTCGGCATAGCCCTGAACCAGGTTCCATCGTCCGCCTTCGACCGGCTGCGTTATGGTGAAACGGTATACGGGTACGCCGCCGCCGACCGCATTCCATCCTCACATCCCGCGACTTCTTCCAGAACGAGTTCCGAAAACGCGACGACTCCGTCCGCCGTCCCGTCCCAATCCCATCCTGGTGTCAGGCACGCCGATGCCGAGCAAGTCGGCGGCACCGCGGAGGCGGCGTCCATGGAGGAGTTCGTCGCCATGCTGAGGGAGCGACGTTCGACCGCCAGCAGGTGGGCGTCTGCGGACGCCCAGACATGGCGGGCTCGCACCGACAACCGCAGAACGACGTCCACGGCACTCAAGACCAGGGCACGGTGACGATGTTCCGGGGAAGACCTTCTACAATTTTTCCGGGCCCCTCCGCGAAGGACTGTAGAGCACAGTGACGCAACCACCTCCCTGGCTCAAGATCGGTACCCATAACCAGGCGCCTCGCGGAAATCCGCCCCACCGGCCTCACGTTGTATTCGTCTGCACGGGCAACATCTGCCGATCGGCGTTCGCCGCGTGCTACTTCGGCGCCAGTCCCGCGACGAGGGAAGTCGATGTCGTATCAGCGGGCACCATGGCCGTGGTCGGACACGCGATTGATGCTTCCTTCTCAGGGCTCGCTGCGGATCTAGGACTCGATGCTCGTGGTCACCGAGCCCGACAGCTCAACGGGAGAATCCTAAAAAAGGCCGACATTCTCATCGTCTTCGCCCCGGAACATCACGACTGGATCTTCGCGAACTATCCCGAGTCGGCTGACCGGGTACTCGCGCTCGGGCAGACGGGGGCGGTCCTATCCTACTTTCCGAATCATCTCATCATCCCATGGTGGACATTGACGGAGACCGTCATGGAGCGTCGCCCGCTCGCACAGCCGAGCGACTGGATAAGCGACCCGTACGGACGTGGCCGACAAGCAGCCCGTAGAACCGCGCGAGTCATCACGGAGAACCTTGACCTTCTCACCAGCAGGGTTTCCTGGAGGAACAGATAGATGCACACCCGTACCCCCATCACCGCGACTCATCGGCTTCCACGTCCCTCATCCTCCAGTCTTCCAGACCCCCGTACCGATAGCGCTGATCAACGAATCATGAACCAGTCGCCTCCCGACCGTCGGGCACGTGAAAGCACGATCGTCACCACGACCAGGTTCTTTCAAAGCGCTCTGAGAATCGGTGACCTCGTCATCATCTCACTTGACATTCTCGGCAGCCACCTCGCGCGTTTCGGTCCGGGTGACGCCTCCATCGTCACGATCCACCACGGCGTACTGTCCAGCTACATGCCGCTCGGGGCCGGAATCGCCCTCACCTGGTGGTTTCTCCTGGCGGCCATGAAGTCGTACAGAGAACATCTCCTCGGCTACGGTCCCGACGAGTACCATCGTGTCCTCCAGGCAACGATCACCGAATTCGGCGGCCTTGCCCTGGTTTCCTATCTCGCCGGAGTCGAGCTGTCTCGCGGCTACTTCCTAGTCGCCCTGCCGACCGGACTGGCCTCCCTTCTCGTCTGGCGCTGGCTGGCGCGCCGGGGTTTTGTGAACGCACGCAAAAAAGGGGCATTCACCCATCCCACGTTCGTCGTCGGCTCCTCGGAGTCGGTGCCGGCCGTGATCAGGGAGGTCGCTCGTCGTCCCGAGCTGGGACTGACAATTTCAGGTATCTTCTTATCCGACGTCAATACGACACCCTCCGACGACGAGCAGTTCGCAGCGCCCGTGATCGGTGACGCCTCTTATCTACTCGAGACCGTCGAAGGAGCCGACGGGATCACAGTCGTCATCGCACGGGGCTCCGGCTTGAATCCGTCGGAGATACGCAGACTCAGCTGGGTGCTGGGCACAACGAGCCGACTCGTCATGGTCCCGTCCATGCTCGATGTCGCTGGTCCTCGCATTCATCTGCGCCCGGTCGATGGAATCGCCCTGATCGAGATTCAGGTTCCGCGCTTCGACGGCGCCAGGCTCTTCCTGAAACGACTATTCGACGTCCTGCTATCCGCCGCACTCATCGTCGCACTCGCGCCGATGTGGCTGATAATCCCAGCGCTCGTCTGGGTGGAGGACCGCGGACCGGTATTCTTCCGTCAGACACGAGTGGGTCTGAACGGTCGTGAATTCCGTATATGGAAATTCCGAACAATGCATGTGAACGCCGACGCCGAGCTCGCCGCGCTCCTCGCTCAGCAGGGGAAATCTGACAAGCCCCTATTCAAGGTCGCCGACGATCCGAGGATCACGCGGGTGGGCCAGCTCCTGAGGCGCACATCCTTGGACGAGATTCCGCAGCTTCTCAACGTTCTCGAAGGGACGATGAGCCTGGTCGGCCCCAGGCCCCAAGTGCCCGCGGAGGTAGAACTATACGACGACACCGCCTCCCGCCGTCTTCTGACCAAGCCGGGCATGACCGGCCTGTGGCAGGTCAACGGCCGCTCGTCCCTCACCTGGGAGGAGGCGCTTCGGTTCGACTTGTTCTACGTGGAGAACTGGACGTTGTCCATGGATATTCGAGTACTGTTCAGAACACTACGAGTGGTGATCGCCCGGGAAGGCTCCGCCTGAGCAGGTCCTCGTTTTTACACGATCCTGCGCGAGAAAAGCCTCCTAGAATTTCGGACGTACCACCACGACAAGCCGATCTTAGTCACGCTCCCCACCGCCGCGCAGGCTGCACCGGCCCACATACCGCCTCCGGTCCCGCTGATCCAGAATGGAAGAATAACAACCAGACTCAGCACCAATGAGCAGATGGCGACCAGCATCTGATCTCCATACATATTCAAGGCCAGGAGCGCGGCATTCGTGATCTGCGCCCCCGCGGTCAGCACCGCCGATGCAGTGAGACAGACCAGGAACGACCGGGAGAACTCGAAACCGCTTCCGTACACCATCGATAACGCATCGACTCCCGCGACGAACACGACGACTGATGCGGCGACTCCACCGAGAACAATTCTTTTCACAGCATCGGCGGCGATGGGAACAAGCTCCGCGGACCCCGAACGCGCTACCACGGTCCGGTACTTCCCGATATACATCGAGTTGAGCGAGGCTCCCAGCAACGACCCGACTGTCAGGATGTAGGCGGCTCCGGAGAACCTTCCGACATCCGCCGACGTCCCCATCAACGACACGATCCACGTCGGCAGATTCGCCCCGAGTACCGCCAGCACCTGCCAAACAGCCACAGGAGACGATACTGCGATCAGATGCGCGAGCTCTCCGCTGCGCCCCTCCGGCGTCTTTCCGCCGCCCCGTCCAGTACGAGCGCGGACAACCGGTATCGACACGACCATGGTGACGACGGATCCCAGTGATGAGCCCAGCACGATGACTCCTGGCGAGCTGCTGCACATGGCGAGCACCAGGGCCCCGAACGCGGTGACGATTCCATTGAGCACCATGAGCATCCCGAAGGACAGGAGATCCTCATTCTTCTGCAGTGGTGCGTACAGCAGGTCGAGAACCCCATCGGCGATCTTCATGACCGCAACCGCCCCGACGAGAATGGGATGCAGTCCCAAGAGGACACCAATGCCGACGATCAGCCCGAGGCCGACCCCGAGCCCCAGAATCCGCAACTTCAGGAACGCCGGGAACGGATGTTCTTCCCGGAGGGTGATGCACGTGCTTCGCAGCCCCCATCCGGATGCGACGAAGACCGGCGTGGCATAGGCCATGATGGTGGCGAACTCCCCCGGTGCTCGCGGCCCCCCCGATCTGGCGAGCAGCCAGAACACGAACCACTGCGACAGCGGGCCCATGAAGGTTCCGAGCATGACCAGTGCTCGTCCGATCCGCTCTCCTTTGAACGCCGCGCGCACCACAACCACCGGTCAGCCGTGAATCTCGAGTATGTCGTCCAGAGGACGGGTCAATGAACGCGCGACACGATATCCCGATGCAGCATGGCCCACCGCGATCATGACGATGATGTCCTCACAGGCGCTGATTCCCATACGTCTGCGCAACTCGTCGGAAACGGCATTGCGCTGAGACCAATTGAGGAAGCAAGTCTCCAGCCCCAGCCCGTGGAGAACCCATACCAGGGTCATCGCGAACAGCCCGCCGTCGATCCAGCGCTGATTCCGCTCACCGGCTCCCACGAACGCCGAGCGCCGTTCGGTGACGATGAAGAGGGCGGGAATACTGCCCCGGAAACCCGCATTGCCGTTCTGAAGCTCAAGCGCCCGGTCAATGGCCCCGCGCTCATCGACGAGGTGGGCACGATACGATCGACGATTGCATACCGACGGGGTGCGCCCAGCGATGCGCACCGCCTCGACAAGCAGATCGCGGGCAACAGGGCGAGCGGTGTCGAAGTTCCGCACCGAATGCCTGGCCGACACGAACTCCTCGACCTGCTCCGCGGAATACGCAATCGTACGCGTCGGTCCCACCGGAGTCAGGTCGTCGCCGACCGCACCCGTGGCGTTGAACTCGGCATGCTGCCGGAGCGCGGATCGGGAAGCCTCGACCAACCAAGTCGGCAGCAGCTTGATCTGCGCAGGCGACCCGAGGACGCCCTCGATCTCCTGCCGCCGCGCAATGCCGAAGGGGCGGCGCACCCGCGGCAGCGCCGCCCCCTTCTCCAATCCGTGAGAAGCGATGATCAGCCTCGATGAGGCGCACTCCACCTGATCGATCTCAGGGCGGCGTCGACGTCCCGTGCTTCCAGCCTCCCAGTCCGTGGACCGGGCGTAGTCGCGAAAGTCCCGCAGATACTCCCGTACAGTGGCGAACCTCCTGTACAGTCGCGCCGCGAGCGCCGGGCTGTGAGCCTTCACCCACGATTTCAGCACCACCATTCCTATCACTCCATTCATGCATGCAGGGAACTTCTAGACTCTTTCACCGGGCCTGTGCTGTCCGGTGACGAGTGATCGTCGGAGGAGGCGGGATCCGAGGATGTATCAGCGGATGACACACGAAGGGCCGGCCAGCAGGAAGGAGTTCATTGCGGAATCCGATGCATCAGCCGGCGGGCGCCGCCCACTGCCCTATCGTGCCACTCCTGGCGTTCCCGGATCCACCATCCGGCTCACCCGCGTCACGCTCGGCAACGGCCCGAAGGAGGCCGTCGCCCGCACCGCGCCTGCCGTGCACCCTCAGGTTCACAGGCTCATCCCCATGTCCGCTTCAGGATCGGCACGGGTTGATGACCGAGTCGTGCCGCCCCACGCGGTGCCCCAGCGCCCCGAGGACGGGGCCCGTCTCCGCCGACGGCGCATGCGGAGAAGGCGAAGCGGGCCGATAGGACGTTTCGCTCACTGGCGCGAGACCTGTGAGTGCAGATATTCCGAGGCACGCTGGCGCTCGTGATCGAGGCGCTGACGATCAAAAGAGAGACTTCCCCATTGAAGAGCGATATCATCAATCTGACCGACCGATTTTATAAGATTCCCATCGGTTCCCAGAAGGTTAAGAAGCGATAGGATACGACCACCGTACCGGGAAGGAGGCACGGCGGCGAACTGCGTCTCGAATATGTGGGAGAAAGCAATGCCGTGGAAAGAGTCCGTCATCACGAACTCGGCGTTCTTGAGCAGGCTGAGGAAGTCTTCCACAGGAGGCGTCACATAACTCCTGACGCTGGGCATGCGCATAGTCGGCCAGTAATCGATCCTCACCATGGGCAATCCGGTTCTTCTTGCCATGCGAGTTGCTGCGTCCACGAGCAGAGGATTACGATTGAGTTGATAGACCGCGATGTATGGCCTGTCCACGATGGGTGCGGATGCGATCCTATTCCAGTAATCATCGGGAAGAGCCAGGGTCGGATCCACGTGCTGTTCGGCCTGGAGACCGAGCGACGTAAGATATTCATACGCCCGCGCCTCCCTCACCGACAATCCGCTGAAGAGCGAGAGGGCTTCCTTCGCACGCCCCTCCTCGCTTTTCGGGAATGCAACCATCCCGATGGACGAGGAGAAGGAGAAACGACGGGCGCCGTCGGGAAGGAAGGACAAGTAGAACGGGCGGTTATCACGATTGTAATCGATATTCCACACTTGATCGGAACCCACACAATAGGCCTCGTATTCCTGAAACGGAATTCGATCGAGATCCTCGAAGCAACCATAGTGCTCGGAGGTCAAGTGCACCCTTCTCGCAATAAAGTCGCGAAACACCAGTGATCGTCTCCGGGCATCACGCCCCCGCACCGCGGCGTATATCCGCGGAGCCAACGGAATGCGAGAATATCGGCTTCCCGAAAGGTAGCTCGCAGCGTCATCCCCTATCCCCTGGCGTCGAAAATCGATCACCGTGCACTGCGCACCGGCATTCTCGATCAGCCTCTGGGTGGCGAATGCCTGCAGTACCGACCCATAGTTCCTGACGTTGTGCAGGGTGAGCATAGCCACGTTCGGACTTTTTCTCGTCCCAACCGCGCGCCTCCGGTCGCTTTCAGCCATTTCTCGTCCCTCGCAGAGTCTTGTAGTCATGGGATGGGCACAGTCGCACGCCTGATTCTTGATGATATCCAGAGTATAGGTCGGACATGGGAGCGGCGATCGGAGGCGGGGCCCGGGGCGTTGCAGGGGTATAACAATTGACCGCGCCGTCGAATACTCCTGGACGCTTATACAAAAAATAGACACCCGGCAACCGATGATCGGAGCCTCGGCGCCGCAAGGAAAATGGTCATCGATCTCGTTCAGTTCACTGTGGCCGGAAGCAGCTTGACGGCCTCAGGATTAGCACCCAGATACTCCTCGACGGTGTCGCCGGCGAAAGCCTCGAAGAGCGCCGCATCCGCATCCGGATCGAGGTTGACAATTGATTGCCCATCATTGGACATGCCGGTCCCCGCAGTCGGCGCGGTCATAAAGCTGATGTCCTTGGAACGCAGGCTCCGCATCTCCAGGGCCAGGCTCTGCATGTCATCAATCGTGAATCCCTCATCCACCGCCATGGTGCCTGTGACCGCGTGCAGGAAGGAGTACAGCTTCGACGGACTCGACAGGGTGCTGTTGCTCAGAGCCTGCGCCACGATGGCCCGCATCCACGCCTGCTGCCGATTGACCCTGTCGAAGTCCCCGTTCGGCAGCGTCTTGCGCTCCCGCGTATAAGCAAGAGCCTGCTCACCGTCGAGCAACTGGGCCCCGGCATTGAACTCAGTTCCCGCGAGAGTCTGCGGAGTCTTCAGATTGATCGTCACACCGCCGATCTCATCGGTCAGATTCTTGAATGATTCGAAATCCGCGATGACGAAGTGATCAATGTGGATACCGGTGAGCTGCTCAACGGTCTGAATCGTCAAAGAAGGCCCGCCATAAGCGTAGGCAGCATTGATCTTGGCCTGCCCATGGCCGGGGACATCCACCCAGGAGTCACGCGGAATGGACATCACCGACACCCTCTTCCGGTCTCCGCTGACCTGCACGATCATGATCGCATCGGTGCGCTGGGCGCCGATTTCCCACTGAGAGGGGTCGCCCGCGCTGATACGCGAGTCCGATCCGAGCACGAGGAAGTTCGTAGCAGGCTTCTGCCCCTTCTGAACCGCCTGCTGCGGCGCACGTGTGGCTAGCCCCGCGAAGGGATCGGCGAAGGTCTCCACGTTGTTGCCCAGTGCATGCCTGACCCAAAGGCCGGCGGCGGCGGTCCCCACGACGAGAACCAGGACCACTCCCAGTACGGAGAACAGAACGAGTCTCCAGCCGCGACCGAACCGACGGGGGACGGTGGCACCGTCGGTGACCGGTACGGGAGGATCGGCGGGCTCCAGAGGCGTGGCGGCCGATGGGGAGGGATGACGCGGGGTGGTGTCAGTCATGGCCCTATGCAATCACCTGTTCGCGGCGCCCAGGAACCAGCCTCGCACGCCGAATCGCATCAATCAGGTTACGTGTTGGTCACTGCCGCCCCGTAGCTCTCCGTCGGAGGAGCTCCCGTCCGACTCGTAGAAGTCACGCGAGTCGGTACATCCAATTGTGCGGATCCTCATAGGTGCCGTACTGGATGCCGGTGAGGCGGTCGTGGACCTGACTGGTGACCTCGCTGCCGTCGATCGTCACGTCGAACCCCTCGCCCTTGAGACGCCCCAATGGCACAACGACGGCTGCTGTCCCGCAGGCGAAGACTTCACGCACCTTCCCGGAGCGGATGTCGCTCAACAGTCCCTCAAGACTGACGGTATCCTCCACGACCCGCCGACCGGCGTCGGTGAGCAGACGGATGATCGCTGAACGGGTGCTGCCCTCCAGGATCGTGCCCGTCAGATGAGGAGTGCGCACCGTTCCGTCGTCATCGACGATCATGATGTTCATGCCGCCGAGCTCCTCGAGGTTGCGCTCGGTGACGTCGTCGAGGAAGCAGACCTGATCACAGCCCTTGGCATCCGCCTCCTCCTGGGGCAGGAGCGAGGACGCGTAGTTGCCGCCTGTCTTGGCGAACCCAGTGCCTCCGCGCCCCGCACGGTGGTAGTTCTGAGTGACCCAGATGCTGATGGGCTTCAGACCACCGGTGAAGTAGGCGCCCGAGGGGGAGGCGATGACGTAGTAATCCACGACGTTGGCGGCGTGCACGCCCAGGAAGGCCTCCGAGGCGAAGGCGAAGGGACGCAGATAGAGGGACTCGCCGTCACCCGAGGGGACCCACTGGGCGTCGGCGCGCACGAGGTCCACCAGCGAGGCGACGAAATCCTCCTCAGGCAGCTCGGGCAGCGCCAGACGACGGGCGGAGACGTTGAACCGAGCCGCGTTATAACGCGGCCGGAACGTCCATATGCTGCCGTCGGCGTGACGGTAGGCCTTGATCCCCTCGAAGACCTCCTGACCGTAGTGCAGAACAGCAGCGGCCGGAGACAGGGCGATCTCCCCGTATGCCATGACCTCGTGGTTGGTCCACCCCACGCCCCGCGTCCAGCGGGCGTGCGCCATGTGATCGGTGAAAACGCTGCCGAAATGGAGATCGGCCAGGATCCGCGCACGCTCGGCCTCGTCAACGGCATCGGCTCCGGGAGTCAGAGGGAAGCGACCGGCGAGGGCATCGGCTCCGGGAACGGCAACGGCGGCGGAGCGCGCCAGGGGCGTCTCGAGGGAGCTGGGCGTGGGAGCATCGGCCGAGTTCTCAGACATGCCGGTCAGCGTACCGCCGCACTCACCACCCCAATCGGTTCTTCTCGCATGCTGACCGGTTCCGAATCGTCGTCTCATCGAGAACCGACGGTCGAGCCCAGCACGCCAGCACAGCAACCTCCTGAGAGCCCGCCGGCGGCCAGTCCCGCCTCAGGGCCGGATCATGCCCGGAGCTCCGCGACAATCGCATCGCCGATCTCGCTCGTGGAGCGGACGAGGGGCCTGCCGGCGGCGTTGGCAACCGCCCGCGCGGCCATATCGGCGTCAACTGCGATGCGCACGCGCGCCGCGGGTCCGGGCTGCCCGATGTGCTCGAGCAGCATGGCGACGGCGCTGATCGTGGCGGTCGGATCGGCCTCGCCCCGTCCCGCGATGTCGGGGGCGGATCCGTGGACGGGTTCGAACATGGACGGGAAGGCTCGGTCGGGGTTGATATTCCCCGAGGCGGACAGACCGATACCGCCGGTGACGGCGCCTGCCTCGTCGGTGAGAATGTCGCCGAAGAGGTTGTCGGTGACAATGACGTCGAAGCGGCCGGGGTCGGCGACCAGGTGGATGGTGGCGGCATCCACATGGCAGTAATCGACCGCCACCTGAGGGTACTCGGTACCGACATCCTCGACGGTGCGGAGCCACAGGTGACCCGCATTGACCAGCACGTTGTGCTTGTGGACCAGGGTCAGGTGCTTGGCCGGACGCGCCTGCGCCTGCTGGAAGGCATAGCGCACGACTCGCTCCACCCCGTAGGCGGTGTTGACGCTCACCTCCGTGGCGATCTCGTGAGCAGTTCCCACACGGACCGCTCCCCCGTTGCCGCAGTACAGCCCCTCGGTGCCCTCGCGGACGACTACGAAGTCAATATCGCCGGGGTTCGCCAGCGGAGTGGGCACACCCGGGTAGTACGTGGAGGGGCGCAGATTCACGTAATGGTCCAGGGCGAAGCGCAGGCGCAGCAGCAGCCCGCGTTCGAGGACGCCGGAGGGGACAGAGGGATCGCCGACGGCGCCGAGGAGGATGACGTCATGATCCTTGATGGCATCGAGATCCGCGTCTGTGAGCGTCTCGCCGGTGCGGCGCCAGCGTTCGGCTCCAAGGTCGAAGTCGGTGGCGGCGAGCTCGACACCGGTACCATCCAGGACGGCAGCCAGAACTTTGAGTCCCTCGGGAACGACCTCTCTTCCAATGCCGTCCCCGGGGATCACTGCCAGCCTGACGGTCTGCTTCTGCACCTGGATCATGAGCCGACCCTATGCCGTGCACCCCTCATCCGAGACGAGGGTTCCGAATGGCGGGCCGTTGGGCGGAGCGGATCATCGCCCCTGGTTGCGGAGCCGTAGCGCAAACGCTGCGAGCGACTCCTTCTCATCGAGATCGGTCCAGTTCCGCACCGAGATCACCGAGATCGGTGCGGTTCACAGCCGCTTCGCCTGGAAGTCGGACAGAACGGACATCGCCCGGGACGAGGACGACCGCGGCCCGGTGGACCTCGTCATAGGCCGCCTCCCCGTCGCGCTGCTGCCGCTGATGGAGACAAGCGGGCATGCGCGCACCGGTGGTGGAGATCGAACCGACCTCGTCGACGCCGTCCATGGCCCGTATGGCGCTTGGCTCGAAGGACAAGAATCACCACGAGGCCATCTCCGACGCACCTCAACCACGTAGCCGGCGCAGAGCGGCCGCATGGGGTCGAGCAGGGACTCGATTCTCAGAGGCGCAAGGGACTCGCGGACAACACCGAGGTGCGGAGCGACTCCATCCGCATCGTTGGCGGAGATTTCGATCTCATAGCGCAGGAACGCATTATTCAGGCGAATATCGCGGCCCGCGATTCTCGTCGTCGTAGGAACGATGAGCTCCGCCGCCAACCGCAGATCACCCTTGCCGGACAGCACCTCGAGGGAAGCATGGAGCGGACAGTCCCGCGCTGACCGTCACCCGCACGGATCTCACTGAAAGCCTCTGAGAACGACGCGCGAGAAAAGGCGGAGAGCAGACGGGTCGCGTCGAAGAGGTTCGATTTCCCCACGCCGTTCGGCCCGGCGATACAGGTGAAGGGTCCGAAATCGACGGCGACGTCCCTCAGGCTCTTGAAGCCCGAGACCTCGAAGCGCGTGAGCATACGCATCCCCCTCATTTCTCGCGCACCGGCGCCTCCAGCCCATCCGGTCGACCGCACGCAGAGTCGAGTGACTTCCGGGCGGGTTCGCGGCCCGCCGAAGCAGACCGCGAACCCGCCCGTCGACGTCTGTCGTCCTTCCCGTGATCGCCGTCGCACGACTCAGCGGGCGACGGAGCCCTCGGTGTAGTCCTCGTCGATATCGGAGCGCCAGGCGAACATGGCACGGACCTCTCGGCCGGTCTTCTCGATCGGGTGGGCCTCGCCCTCGGCCCGGAGCTTCTTGAACTCCGGCGCGCCGGCCGCCTGGTCGTCCATGAAGCGCTTCGCGAAGGATCCGTTCTGGATGTCGGCCAGGACCTCCTTCATGTGCTCCTTGACATCGGGGGTAATGACGCGCGGGCCGGAGACGTAGTCGCCGTACTCGGCGGTGTCGGAGCAGGACCAGCGCTGCTTGGAGATGCCGCCCTCGTTGATGAGGTCGACGATGAGTTTCATCTCATGGCAGACCTCGAAATAGGCCATCTCGGGCTGATAGCCGGCCTCAACCAGCACCTCGTAGCCGTACTGGATGAGCTTGGACAAGCCACCGCACAGAACGTCCTGCTCGCCGAAGAGGTCGGTCTCGGTCTCCTCGCGGAAGGTGGTCCTGATAGCACCGGCGCGGGTGCCGCCGATGGCCTTGGCGTAGGAGAGGACAAGCGGCCAGGCGCTCCCGGAGGCGTCCTGCTCCACGCACACGAGCACGGGCACACCCCGACCGGCCTCGAACTCACGGCGTACGGTGTGCCCGGGCCCCTTGGGCGCGACCATGATGACGTCGATGTCCTTCGACGGCTCGATGTAGCCGAAGTGAACATTGAAGCCATGGGCGAAGAGCAACGCGGCGCCATCCTTGAGGTTCGGCTCGATCTCAGTCCTGTAGAGCTCGGCCTGAACCTGATCGGGAGCCAGCACGGTGACGACGTCGGCCCATGCGACCGCCTCGGCGATGGACTTGACGGGCAGACCCGCCTCCTCGGCCTTGGCCACCGAGGACGAGCCATCGCGCAGGCCGACGACGACCTCCACGCCGGAGTCGCGCAGGTTCAGAGCGTGAGCGTGCCCCTGGGAACCGTAGCCGATGACGGCGACCTTCCTGGACTGGATGACGGACAGGTCGGCATCGTCGTCGTAGAACTTCTCAGCTGCCATGATGGATTCTCATTTCTCCTTGAGTTGATCTGTGATGGATCGCGGCCCGCGCGTAATGGCGACGGCACCGGACTGGACGATCTCCTTGACCCCGTAGGGGCTCAAGGACTCCAGCAGTGCCCTGACCTTCGATTCCGAGCCGACCGTCTCGATGACCACCGAGGTCGGGGACACGTCGACGACGTGAGCTCGGAAGAGATCGACGATCTGCAGCACCGCAGTGCGATTGGAGTCATCGGCGCGCACCTTGATGAGGAAGAGCTCGCGACCAACGGAGACGGCAGGGTCGAGCTCGACGATCTTGAGGACATTGACCAGCTTGTTGAGCTGTTTGGTGACCTGTTCCATGGCCGGCCCCTCGGCATCGGCGATCACCGTGATGCGCGAGACGTCCTCGTGCTCGGTGGGGCCCACGGCCAAGGAGTGGATGTTGAAGCCGCGTCGTGTGAACAGTGCCGAGACGCGTGTGAGTACGCCGGGTTTGTTCTCCACCAGAACGGACAATGTGTGCTTCTCGCTCACGGCGCTCACTCCTCTTCCCACACCGGGCTCATGCCGCGGGCGTGCTGGATCTCGTCGTTGGACACCCCGGCGGCCACCATCGGCCACACCTGAGCGTCCGCGGAGACGATGAAGTCGATGACGACGGGCCGATCATTGATGACATTGGCCCGGGCGATGACGTCATCGAGGTCCTCGAGCCGTTCACAGCGCATGGCGACGGCTCCGTAGGCGTCGGCCATCTTGACGAAGTCGGGAATGCGCCTGGTACCGGCCCCGGTGTGCAGATCGGTGTTGGAGTATCGCTGCCCGTAGAACAACGTCTGCCACTGGCGCACCATGCCGAGCGACGAGTTGTTGATGATAGCCACCTTGATCGGAATATCATTGAGCGTGCAGGTGGCCAGCTCCTGATTGGTCATCTGGAAGCAGCCATCACCATCGATGAGCCAGACCGGGCGATCCGGGGCAGCCTTCTTGGCGCCCATGGCCGCAGGCACCCCGTAGCCCATCGTGCCGGCCCCAGCGCTGGTCAGCCAGGAACGCGGTCGGGAGAAGTGCAGGTAGTGGGCCGCCCACATCTGGTGCTGACCGACCCCGGTGACCCAGATGGTGTCCTCACCGGCGGCCCTGTCCAGGTGAGTGATGACCTCCTGGGGCTGGAGAAGACCGTCGTCAGTATCGGTCCAATCAGTGGGATAGGTGACACGAATGTGTGCGACCTCGGTGAGCCACTGGTCGATCTCGGCGCGCGGCTCCTCGGCGAACTGCGCACGACAAGCCGCGATGAGAGCCGGGACGACGTCGACCAGGTCGCCGACGATCGGCACGTCCGCGGTGCGGATCTTGGAGATCTCGGCGGGGTCGACGTCGATGTGGATGATCGCCGCACGACGTGCGAAGGTGTCGGGCCTGCCCGTGACACGATCATCGAAGCGGGCGCCGAGGCTGACAACGACATCGGCTCGCTGAAGGGCTCCGACGGCGGCCACGGTCCCGTGCATCCCGGGCATTCCCAGGTTGAGAGGGTGATCCGTGGGCATGACGTCGAGCGCCGTGAGCGTCGTTGTGAAGGGGGCTCCGATGAGTTCGATCAACTCCGTGAGCTGCTCGACCGCCACACCCGCCCGGTTCAGACCACCGCCGAGGTAGAGCACGGGTCGCTCAGCAGCACCGATGACCTCGGCGGCCTGAGCCAGGCGGCGCTGGTTCGGTCTGCCCGGAAGCGCGTATCCGCGCAGGTCGAGCCCGGTCGGCCACTGGAACTCGGTCATGCCCTCCTGAGCGTTCTTGGTGACGTCGATGAGGACGGGCCCCGGGCGACCGGTGGAGGCGATGTGGAAGGCCTCGGTGACGCGCGCGGGGATCTCCTCGGGCGTGGTCACGAGGAAGGAATGCTTGACGAAAGGCATCGTCGCACCGACGATATCGGCCTCCTGGAAGGCATCGGTGCCGATCGCCCTGGTGCCGACCTGACCGGTGATCACCACCAGCGGCACGGAGTCCATATGGGCATCGGCGATGGCGGTGACCAGATTGGTGGCGCCCGGCCCGGAGGTGACCACGCAGACACCCGGCTTACCGGTGACCATGGCGTATCCCTGGGCGGCGTGCCCCGCGCCCTGCTCATGACGCACGAGCACGTGACGGATCGTATCGCTGGCGAGCAACGGGTCGTAGAAGGGCAGGATGGCTCCACCGGGCATGCCGAAGATGTCGGTGACGCCGACCCTCTCCAGCACGCGCACGAGCGCCTGGGCGCCCGTCATCAACTGGTGGTCCTGCGGTTGCTGGGCCGAGGGAGCGTTGCCGCGTGCCATCCTCCGCCCTCCTCTCTGTGCGATCCACGCGATCGGGACCGGCCTCACGGCCGACCGCCCCCAACCGTAGAAGGTCTCATGATGCGAGTCGAACGGCCGGAGGGGCGATCTCGCATCGTGGAATCACGAATATGGTGCGCACCTGCCCACAGGATCGCCGATGCCCGGCTATCCGAGGCGGCGCAGACCTATGAGCACGGGAGTTAGACTGGTCCTTCGTACGTCAACTCCCGCTGCGCACCGACGAGCAGCGGCGTCGGAAGGCTCCTTCACCCGTGGTCATCGGTCTGCTTCACCACCTGTCCGAGAACTCCGTTCTCGTCCTGTTCCTGCTTGTCGGGCTGGGTATGCTCGTCGGACATATCAAGGTCAAGAGCGTGAGTCTGGGTGCTGCCGCAGTGCTGTTCGCAGGCATCGCCCTGGCGGCGCTGGGCGTCTCCGAGGGCGTCGCCGTCGAGATCCCCGCGCCCCTGGGCACGCTGGGCCTGGCGGTCTTCACCTTCGCCATCGGCGTCCAGTCCGGCCCCAACTTCTTCCACGTCATCCGCACCGCCCTCGGACCGCTGGCGCTCATGCTCGCGGCCTTCATCATCGCGGCGATCGCGGGCCTCGGCATTGGACGCGCCCTGGGTATGAGCGCCCCCATGATCGCGGGCACCTACGCCGGTGCGATCACCAATACCCCCGCCCTGGCCGCGGCGGGTAATGCGGCCGTCCTCGCGGGCAACCCGAATGGCACCGCAATCGCCACCGTGGGCTACGCGGTCGCCTACCTCTACGGCGTCGTCGGCATGCTCTTCTTCTGCCTGCTGGCCCTGCGCTACCGCCGCAGCGACAAGGACACACCGTCCCCTCTGGTCAACCGCACCATCCGAGTGGAACGCTCCGACGGCCCCATGATCGGCGACATCGCCGAGACGATCTCCGGGGAGCTGAAGTTCTCCCGTCTGCGCCGCGGCGAGCAGGGCCCGATCACGCGTCCGGCCCGGGAGGACAAGCTCTTCAAGGATGACCTGGTCACCGTCGTCGGATCCCAGGACGCCACCAACCAGGTGATCACGGCTCTCGGGCACGGCTCCTCCCACTCCTTGATCGAGGACCGCAGGTACCTCGATTTCCGGCGCATCACGGTCTCGGACCCCAAGCTCGCCGGCCACACGGTCGCCGAGCTGGACATCGACCACAAGTTCGGAGCCACCGTCTCCCGTGTTCGCCGCGGTGACACCGATATGGTGGGCACCCCCGACCTGGTGCTCCAGCAAGGCGACCGGGTCCGCGTGGTCGCACCCACAGGACGCATGGCGGAGATCTCGAACTTCTTCGGCGACTCCTCCCGCGGCCTGTCGTCGATCAACCCGGTCGCGTTGGGCCTGGGCATGGCCGTGGGCATCATCATCGGCGAGTGGAAGTTCCTGACCCCTACCGGGGCGACGTTCTCCATTGGATCGGCAGCGGGCACGCTCATCGTCGGGCTGATCTTCGGCAAGATCGGCCGCATCAGGAACTTCGTGACCGCTATGCCCTTCACCGCCACAGCGGTGCTCAGCGAGTTCGGGCTGCTCATCTTTCTGGCCCAGGCCGGCACGAAGGCCGGCGGCCAGATCACCAATGCCTTCACTGGCGGTGACTGGCAGAAGATCCTCCTCACTGGCTTCATCATCACCACGATCGTGGGTCTGGGCCTGTACATCTCGATGAGATGGGTCGTGAAGATGGGCGGCACGCGTCTGTCCGGCCTCCTGGGCGGGGCGCAGACCCAGCCCGCCGTCCTCGCCTTCGCCAATGAGCGTACCGGCGCCGACCCGCGTGTGGCCCTGGGGTACGCCATGGTCTACCCGGTAGCCATGATCGTGAAGATCTTCATCGCCCAAGTACTCGGCGGCCTGTGACGCTATGACCATTGAAGCAGTCCTCGGTGACATCACGCGCGAGAGCACCGACGCGATCGTCAACGCGGCCAACTCCAGCCTGCTCGGCGGAGGAGGCGTCGACGGCGCCATCCACCGGGCCGCGGGCCCGCGCCTGCTCCGCGCCTGTCAAGAACTGCGGCGGACCGCGTTGCCGAAGGGGCTCCCCGTTGGCGAGGCTGTGGCCACGCGCGCCTTCAACCTGCCCTGTCGGTGGGTCATTCACACGGTCGGGCCGAACCGCCACGCGGGGCAGACTGATCCCGCACTCCTGCGCGCCGCCTTCGTGAACTCGCTGAGGCTCGCGAACGAGCTCGGCTGCACGAGCGTCTCCCTCCCCGCGGTCTCAGCCGGGGTCTACGGCTGGGAGGCGCGCGACGTCGCCCGAATCGGTATTGCCGCTGCACACGCCTTCACCATCTCCAAGGACGAGACCGATCTCAGGACAAGCGACAGGACCTGCGAGCCGACGGACGCGCCATCGCCATCGGACGAGGAAGACGGAGCGACGGTCGAGCCGTCCGCCGGCACGACCGTGGACCTCATCCGCTTCGTCCTGTTCAATCAACGTCTTCTGGATGTCTTCGAGACGGAAATCGATTTCCGTCGGTCAGAATAACTTCTGCACGCAACGCCGTAACACGCCCAGCGCTCACGTCCCGCTCCGACGCCGAGGTTCATGGCCCGCAGTCCCCTTCTCAGCCGCGGCCCCGTTCCATAGCACTTCCGTGTGATTCGGGCAGGATGACATGCTCGGACGTGGCGACGTCATGACGCCAGTTGTGGTCGGTAAGGATTCGTGCGACAGCCAGACCGACTCCGATCGCAGTGATGACGAAGAAAACCTCGGCCAGGTTGCCCGCGGCCTGCCCAACGGCGACGTTCGCCTCAACGGTCTGATTATTGAGCGCGGAGATCGCCCGGTAGAAGGGCACACCCGGGATCATGATGACGACCGCAGGCACGGAGAGGGCGACACGCGACAGGGAGGCGCGCGAGACGAAGAGCTGCGCGAGCAGACCGATGGTCACGGCGGCGAGGCCCACGGCCAACTGCCACGGCACATGAAACTCGTCAATCAGTACAAGGCGTCCCGTATTCGCCAACGCGCCGACGACGGCCGCCAGCAACGAGGCCTTGGCCCCCGCATTGAAGAGCATGGCGAAACCGTAAGCCGCGATGAAGGAGCAGAAGCACCGCAGTGCATGCAACAGGAAACCACTGGGGACGGCGACATCGGTCGCCCCCACCTCCCAGTGGAAGAGGAAGGTCACCGTCCACACGGCTACGCCCGCCGACGCCATAACGACGAGTACGTAAGCGGCACGGGACAAGGCGCTGGAGAAATCCTGACGCGCCAGGTCGAGCATGGAGGTCACCATGGGAAACCCGGGGATGAGGAACAGGATCGCGGAGATGATTCCACCTTGATGATCACCGGTGACGGCACCCGTGACGTGGAGCAGGCTCACGATGCTCATATAGACCCCGGAGGCGACGACGCCGCACACCATCCAGGTGAAGAAGTGCTGATACTGGCGCCCGAGCATCTGTCGCCGCACGAACTGACCGATGAAAGCCGCAGCGAGAACGGACAGGCACTCGACCCACCCTCCTTGGTTGAGGAAGCAGAACCCCGCGCATGCCACGCCGGACGCCGCAGCGTTGGCGAAGCCGCCGTACAGGGCATGCATCCCCTCGATCTCGTCGAGCTTCCGGTTAAGGTGCTCGACCGTCTCATGGGCACGTAGGTCGTGCACGATTCGCCGTAGAGCCTCGAGGCGGTCCACATTGACACCAACGCGGCGCACTTCGCAGGTCTCCGTACGGAAACGTTCGCCAACAAAAGACGAGGTCACGAGTTCCGTCATGGTCACGGTGGCCTCATGACGATCCAACCCGACTGCCGAGGCCGCCCTCGCCATTGACGACTTCACACGATAGGAGCCAGCTCCCGAGGCCAGCATGAGCCTACCGAGGCGAAGCACGACTGCCGATTGCAGCATGAGCCGATCGGCTTCGAGCTCCGGCTCTGGATGATTGGGGTCGTATGGGATATTCACGTAATAATGGTGGCCCATGCAAACGGACGTAGGCACGGTCGGAAGACCTAGGGAGCACGTCTGGTTGTTGTTTGTTTCCCCCGTTTGCCGCCGTTTTTGTGGGTGGTGGGGGGGGTGGTGTGTGCTCGGTGGTGTCCTGCTCTTCCGCGTCCTGGCGGGCGCAGTACCATTGGCGCTGGGGGTCTTAGCTTCCGGGTTCGGGATGGGTCCGGGCGTTGCCTCCCCGCTATGACCACCGAGACGTGTGGTGGGGTGTGTGGTGCGCGTGCTGCTCTGTGGTGTTGTGGGTGGTTGTGGTCCTCCGGCCCCCGCCGCCGCCGTTTGTTCGGGGGTGGGGGTGGGTTGGTGGTGGTCTGCATAGTGGACGCGGGTTCGTGCTCGGTGCGGGTCCCCCCGGTGTGGGGGGGGTGTG
>NZ_KE386873.1:110140-303046 GCF_000429265.1 Actinomyces gerencseriae DSM 6844 | reverse complement strand
CGTTGGCGGACTGCAGGGCCAGGACGCCGACCTGGGGGCCGTTGCCGTGGGTGATGACCAGCTCGTGGTCGGCGGCCAGTGCGGCCAGCTGGGCGGCGGCGGTCTGGACGTTGCGGATCTGGGTGTCGGCGTCGGGCTTGTCGCCGCGGCGCAGCAGGGCGTTGCCGCCCAGGGCTGCCACGATTCTCATCGGGCGTCCTCCTCGCGGTTCTCCCGGTCGGCGCCGGTGGTGCCGGTGGTGGTGCCGGTGGTGGTGGGGTAGGGGGGATCGGCCAGGGTGGCGACCATGACGGCCTTGATGGTGTGCATGCGGTTCTCGGCCTGGTCGAAGGCGGCGTTGGTGCTGGTCTCGAAGACGTCGTCGGTGACCTCCAGGCCGTTCATGCCGGTCTTGTCGTAGATGTCCTGGCCCACGGTGGTGGCCCGGTCGTGGAAGGCGGGCAGGCAGTGGAGGAACTTCACGTCGGGGTTGGCGGTGGCCTTCACCAGGGAGGCGTTGACCTGGTAGGGGCGCAGCAGGGCGATGCGGGAGTCCCAGGCCTCCTTGGGCTCGCCCATGGAGACCCACACGTCGGTGTACAGGAAGTCGGCTCCGCGCACGCCGGTGGCGGGGTCGTCGGTGATGGTGATGCGGGCTCCGCTGGTCTTGGCCAGCGTGTGGGCCTGGGCGACGACCTCGGGAGGCGTCTGCAGCTCGGCCGGCCCCACCATGCGCACGTCCATGCCCATCAGGGCGCCGGCGATGAGCAGGGAGTTGGCCACGTTGTTGCGGGCGTCGCCCAGGTAGGCCAAGGAGATCTCGTTCAGGGGGCGGCCGGCGTGCTCGATCATGGTCAGCTGGTCGGCGAGCATCTGGGTGGGGTGCCACTGGTCGGTCAGGCCGTTCCACACCGGCACGCCCGACAGGTCGGCCAGGGCCCGGACGTGCTCCTGCTCCTTGCCGCGGAACTCGATGCCGTCGTAGAAGCGGCCCAGCACCCGGGCGGTGTCGGCCACCGACTCCTTGTGGCCCAGCTGGGAGCCGGCGGGGTCCAGGTAGGTCACCCGGGCTCCCTGGTCGTAGGCGGCGACCTCGAAGGAGCAGCGCGTGCGCGTGGAGGTCTTCTCGAAGATCAGCGCGATATTGCGTCCCTGCAGGCACTGCACCTCGCGGCCCGCTTTCTTGTCGGCTTTCAACCGCGCCGCCAGATCCAGCAGGGACTCCCACTCCCGGGCACTGAAGTCCAGCTCCCGCAGGAAACTACGACCCAACAACGACACGCACATGAAGAACTCCTCGAAAACCAGTGAAACAGACGAACAGACGACAAAACCAACAACGAGCGACGACGAACGACGACCACTCAGTAGACAACCGCATCACGATCAACAGGACACGTCATGCAGTGACCGCCTCCGCGACCGCGGCCGAGCTCGGCCGCGGGGATCTCGAGCACCTCGATGCCGGCCTTGCGCAGGGAGGCGTTGATGCCGTAGTTCCGGTCGTAGGCGACGACGACGCCGGGCTCGAGGGCGACGACGTTATTGCCGTCGTCCCACTGCTCGCGCGCGGCGCCCAGCCGGCCCGCCGGGGATGCCACCGGGTGGAGGTCGGTGCCCAGCGCCTTGCCGACGACGTCGAGGAAGGCGGCCTCCTCGTGCCTGACCCTGATGCCTCCCGGCTCCGTGTCCGAGGGCTCGAGGGAGAAGCTGGTGAGGTTGGAGACCACGGGCTCGTAGATGTTGACGACGTCCTCGGAGCAGAACGTGAAGATGGTGTCGAGGTGCATGGTGGAGCGGTCGCGCGGCATGCGGGCGGCGATGACGCGCTCGGCCCCTCCCTGCTCGAACAGCCCGTGGGCCAGACGGCTGACGGCCTGGTAGGTCGAGCGCTCGCCCATGCCGACCAGGACGACGCCGTTGCCGATCGGCATGATGTCGCCGCCCTCGATGAAGGAGTGCCCCTGGTCGCCCTCGGCGGCGTCGAACCAGATGGGGAACTGCCTGGCGGTGAAGATGGGGTGGAACTGGTAGACCGCCTTGACGAGCATGGTCTCGCGCTTGCGGGCGGGCCAGAACATCGAGCTGAGCGACAGGCCCTGGTAGAGCCAGGCGGAGGAGTCGCGGGTGAAGATCGAGTTGGGCAGGGGGGCGATGAGCATCTCCGGCTCGTCGGTGCCCACGTGGTACGGCGCGATGCCGGTGCCCAGGACGTCCTCGGGGACCTCGTCCGACGAGAGCCCGCCGATCAGGTAGTCGCACAGCTCGCTGCTGGGCATCTCGTCCATCCAGCCGCGCAGGCCCTCCGCGACCCCCACGCCCATGGTCGCCCTGGTGACGCGGCGGTCGAGGATCCAGGCGCGGTGCTCGGGGACGTCGAGGACGTCGGTGAGCAGGGAGCCGAACTCCAGCACCGTGATGCCGCGCTCGCGCATGAGGGAGACGAAGTCCGCGTGGTCCGTGCGGGCCCGCTCGACGTCGAGGATGTCGTCGAAGAGGAGGTCGTGACAGTTCGAGGGGGTGAGGAAGGAGTGCGCCCGTCCGGGTGCGCAGACCATGACGGTGCGAAGCTTTCCGGCCTCGGACCAGACTCCGGTGGTTGAGGTACTCATGATGTCCTTTCGTGAATCGATCGGTTGTTTCCTGTTTCCTGTCGCCTGTCTCCAGTCGTTATCGAGCGGGCGCCAGGCCGTTCGGCATCAGCCGGAGAGGGCGTCCGCGTAGAATCCCATGTACAGTCCGTAGATCGCGTATACCGCGGTCAATGAGAAGATAGCGAGGACGATCCAGTCGATTGTGGTGAAGATCTTCTCCCCGGCCTGCTTCCGGGCGACGATGTAGAAGGGCGTTCCCGCCAGGTAGAACAGGCCCACGAACAAGAGGTAGGTCGGTCCGGCCGCGTACAGGAGCCAGATCGCGTACGCGGTCCCGAGGGTGCCGATGATGATATTCCCGATTCCGCTCCTCTCGCGGTTGCGGAAAGAGTTGATGAGATGGAACGCCGCTGAGAACAGGTAGGGGATGAGGATGAGCGCGGATGCCAGAAGGATGAGGCGGGTGTAGTTCGACCCGACGAAGTACGTCCAGATGAGGACGAGCTGGATCATCCCGCTGGTCAGCCACATCGCGCCCACCGGCGTGCCGTTCTTGTTCTCCCGGGAGAACCAGCGCGGCATGGTGCCGTCGAGCGCGGGCACGCGCAGGATCTCCGCGCACATGAGGAACCAGGACAGGAGGGCGCCGATCAGGGAGATGGCCAGGCCGGCGGCGATGAACTTGGCGCCCCACGGGCCGACGGCCTCGGTCAGCACGCCGCTCATCGAGGGGTCATCCAGCTCGGCGATGTCCTCGCGGGGCGCGATGCCGTAGCTCAAAAGGTTGACGAGCAGCAGGAGGGCGAGCACCGAGGCGAAGCCGGTGATGGTGGCGCGGCCGACGTCGCTGCGCTCACGGGCGCGCTCGGAGAAGACGGAGGCGCCCTCGACCCCGATGAACACCCAGACCGTCACCAGCATCATGGCCTTGACCTGGGTGAGCGTGGTGCCCAGGTCGCTGCTGCTCCCCCAGAAGTCGGCGGTGAAGGTATCGAGCTTGAAAGCGATCACCCCGATGATGACGAAGACGACCAGGGGCACGATCTTGGCGACGGTGACGACGACGTTGAGGACGGCCGTCTCGCGGATGCCGCGCATGATGAGCAGGTGGTAGAGCCACAGGAGCACCGAGGAGACGATGGTCGCCAGCAGCGTGGTGCCCTCCCCGAAGCCCGGGAGGAAGACCCCGATCGCCGTCATGAGGAAGACGAGGTATCCGACGTTGCCCATCCAGGCGCTGACCCAGTATCCCCAGGCCGAGGAGAATCCCAGGTAGTTGCCGAATCCTTCCTTGGCGTAGCCGTAGACGCCTGCGTCG
The DNA here is from genome assembly GCF_000429265.1 of Actinomyces gerencseriae DSM 6844. Lineage (GTDB taxonomy): Bacteria > Actinomycetota > Actinomycetes > Actinomycetales > Actinomycetaceae > Actinomyces > Actinomyces gerencseriae. Next base: position 299,155 of record NZ_KE386873.1, on the reverse strand, counting down.
ATGTCGGGCCGCTGCACGGCCAGGCCCTGGAAGACCTTTGCCAGCATGAGCATTCCGACCCCGGTGATGAGCCACCCTATGATGAGAGGGCCGGGCGCTGCTGCGGCGGCCATCTGCTTCGGGAGATTGAATATCCCCCCGCCGATCATCGAGCCGATGACGAGTGCGGTGAGAACAGCCAGTGAGACTTTCGCCGGCGATGATGACTGATCCTTAGTGGATGAATCGTTGGACGATTCTGATGCCATGTTCCGCCCCTTTGTGGAACTACTTATTTGACACCACGAGTGTAGGGGGCGCCGGGGGCGGTGTCTCCGGGTCTGGCGTCGTTAATTTATTGAATCGATGATGCATAAGAATCCTTTTATGCGTCATCGTCGCATGAGGCTCCTCCGGAAGAGGAGGGTGGGCGGCCGGGATGTGTTGATTGATGAATAAATATGTATGACTCGCACCAGGACTAAAGTCCTGGTGTGGGTGAGAGGATGCCGCTCAGGCGCGCGGTGAGCTCGATGGCCGCCTCCGAGTCGGCGCAGATGACGATGACCGAGTCGTTGCCGGCGACGGTGCCGAGGATGTCCGGCGACCCCGCGGTATCGATCTTGTGGGCCACGTAGTTGGCGCCGCCCGCGACGGTGCGCACCATGATCCGATGGTGGTGGCGCTCGAAGGAAAGCCACAGCGCCCGGGGGCCCACGCTCCCGGGGCTGGGAGGGGTGCTCTGCAACTGGCGTCGGAAAGTGGCCATCTCGTTCTTTTCGGTTCCTCTTCTTCGGTGCCTCTACGGAGTACGCGATTGGTCAGTGCCGGTCGTTTTGCCAGTGTAGTGCCCCCGGCGACGACTCGGCCCCTGTCGGGGCTCCGGCTCCGGGCGACGGGTCCGGCCGGCGCGCACTGGTCGACATCGCCGTCCTGGGCCCGGCCCTGCTGGAGCTCCAGCGCCTGGCGGCGGTCCGCCCCCGGGTCCCGACGGACCGGCCCCGGGCGCCGGGGCCTCAGCCGCGTCGCCGTGCGCCACGGGTCGCCGGCGCCGACAACGGGTTCTCGGGCCAGGCGTGCCTGGGATACCTGCCCCGCATCTCCGCGCGCACCTGCCGATAGGGTCCGGTCCAGAACGAGCGCAGGTCGTCGGTCACCGCGACCGGCCGCCCCGCCGGGGACAGCAGGTGGATCAGCACCGGTACCCGGCCGTCCGCCACCCGGGGCGTGTCCGCCCAGCCGAAGCACTCCTGCACGCGCACCGCCAGCACCGGCCGCTGGAGCGCCTCGCCCTGCTCGCCGACGTAGGACATCCGTATGCGCGAGCCCGACGGCACCTCGATGCGCTGCGGCGCGAGCTCGTCGAGGCCGGACGCCTCCGGCCACGGCAGCAGCGCCCGCAGTGCCGCGCCGACGTCGAGCCGCCTCAGATCGAATCGCCTCCCGGAGGTGGCGAGGGCCTCGACCGCGGGCAGCAGCCACTGCTCGGCCCGGTCCAGGAGCGCGCCGTCGTCCATCGCGGGCCACGGCTCGCCCAGCTCGCGGTTGAGCAGGGCCAGGCGCGCCCGCAGCTCGGCGGCCTCTCCCCACGGCAGGACGTCGAGCCCCTCGGTTCGGCACGCCTCCGCTACGGCGTCGGTCGTGGCGCCCGGTGACGGCGTGCCGCCCGGCGTCGTCGTCAGGATGATCGCGCCCAGGCGCCGTCGTCGCTCGGAGCGGAGCCGGCCCCGGGCCCACACGGTCCGGTCCTCCTCGACGAGCCACGGCTCGCCGACGCTCAGGGCGAGAGCCTCGTCGATCGGCGCCGCGGCCCGCACGACCGCCTCTCCGCGGCCGAGCGCGGCATCGACGTCGGCCACGGCCAGCCAGGGCGATGAGCCCAGGACGGATGCTCGCGCAGTGCGCAGGCCCGCCCCGCCGACGCTCGCGTAGGAGGCCTGTGACCCGGCTGCGGGCCGCGGGCCGCGACGATGAGCGATCCACTCGGGACGGGCGAGCGCCGACACCAGGGCGACCGCCTCGGCCAGGGTGGTGGGCGTGGCGGTCGGGGGCGTGGCGGTCGCGGCGTCGAGGGACGCGTCCCGGGCGCCGAGGCGCTCGGCCGCTCGCTCCAGGCGGCGGGCCTCGGCCCTCCACGTGCCCGTGTGCGTGCCGCCGTCACGCACGCTGCGCGCCAGCGCGGTCAGGTCTCCTCCGGGCGGTCGCAGGCCGGTGCTGAGGAGGGCGGTCGCCTCGGCGGCCCGCTTGGCTCCCATGATCCCGCGGGCGATCAGCAGGGCGCGAGCCAGGCGGACCTCGGTTGGGATCCGAGCCACGGCGCGCCCGAGCGCGGTCGCCGACAGTGGTGATGCGCTGGCCCCCGCGCCGCCGTCGAGCAGGCCCAGGTGCGTCAACGTGCGGTGAGCGGCCTCCATGGCCGGGGCGGGTGGCGGATCGATCCAGGCCAGGTCGGCTCCTCCCGGTGCGCCCCACACCGCGAGTTCGAGGGCGACGCGGGTCAGGTCGGCGGACAGGATCTCCGGTGTGGGCGCCTGCGGCGCACGTGCCCAATCCACCGGCGAGCAGCAGCGGTAGACGGCGCCGGGGCCCTCGCGCCCCGCGCGCCCGGCGCGCTGGATGCCCGCCGAGCGGGACTCTCCGACCGTCACCAGGCCCGACATGCCGTGAGCGACGTCCAGGTGCGGTCGCCGGGTCAGCGTCGCATCGACGACGACGCGCACTCCGGGCACGGTCAGGGAGGACTCGGCGACGTTCGTGGCCACGACCACGCGTCGGCGGCCCGGCGGCGAGGGCGCCAGAGCGGCGTCCTGCGCACCGGCGCTCAGTCGTCCGTGGAGCGGCAGGATGTCAACGTCCGACGACGGAGACTCGCGCAGGCGGCTCACGACGTCGTCGACCTCCCGGACCCCGGGCAGGAAGGCGAGCACGTCGCCGGTGCGCTCCGTCAGGGCGCGCCTTGCGGTGGCGGCGACGTGGGCCAGGAACTCCCGTGGCACGCCGCGCGGGCCCAGGCGGGGCACGCGCGGCGGCGGGGGCGTCCACACCTCCTCGATCGGGTGGAGCGGGTCGCCGACCGAGACGACGGGCGTCGTGGGGCCGGCCGCGGTCGGCGGGACGGTGGCGTCGGCCGTGGCCGACCGGACGGCGTCGGGGGCCTCCGGGCCGGGGGCGCCGGAATCGCCGAGGTCGGTGGCAGGGCTGTCGGGGCCGCCGAGCAGGGCGGGCAGGCGTTCGAGGTCGGCGGTGGCGGACATGGCGATGATCGTCAGGTCCTCGTGCAGTGCCCGGGCGTCCAGGAGGAGGGCCAGGAGCAGGTCGGACTCCAGGGAGCGCTCGTGCACCTCGTCCAGGATGACGGCGGCCACGCCGGGCAGGTCGGGGTCGGCCTGCAGACGGCGCAGCAGCAGCCCGGCGGTGACGATCTCGACGCGCGTGCGCGGGCCGGTTCTCCGCTCTCCGCGCACCGCGTAGCCGATGGTCGCCCCGAGAGGCTCGTCGAGCAGAGCCGCCAGGCGTCGTGCGGCGGCGCGTGCGGCGACGCGCCGGGGCTGGGTGACGATGATGCGCCGGTCACCGGCCGGGGCGGTGAGGACCTGGGCGACCAGGGGCGGGATGAGGGTGGTCTTGCCGGTGCCGGGCGGAGCGGCGACGACGACTCCGCGCGCCGGAACGCCGGTCAGCAGTTCGCGGAGTCGGGGGAGGGCTTCCCTGGCGGGCAGCGGAGGAGGGGCGGCGAGTAGCCGGGCGAGCGGGTCGGGCGCGGTTCGGTCCACGCACTCATTGTGGTCGACGGCGATGCTCTCCCCTTCGCCCCCTCGTCGAGATCGGTCCGGTTCCGCGTCGAGATCGGTTCGACGGCGGCGCGCCCGGGGGCCGGGGCCGCGAGGCGGGCATTTCGGCACGAGGTGGGCATTTCGGCGCGAGTCCGACGGCGGCGTCGTCGGACTCGCGCCGAAATGTCGACCTCGACGGGGGCGAGGCCGTGCGCCGGCGGGAGTCGTTCCTCCACGAGCGCCGGGCCACGTCGCGCCCGACCCGACCAGCACCGCGTGGTCGTACCCGACGCCGCACGGTCGTACCCAGATCCACGGGGTCGTACCCGATGCCGCGCGGTCGTACCTTAAAGCTCCCTACAGATACGACCCGGCGCCGCAGCGTACGACCGCGCGCATTCATGTACGACCGCGCGAGCCCGGGTACGACCGGCCCGAAGTAATGGCCGCCGGCCCAGTCGGACGTACGACCACGCGAGCAACGGCACCACCGCACGACCCTCCCGCCGTACCAGACCCCACCCGACCCATCACCCCCACACCCCGACCACGGCCGACCATCCCCGACCGCAAGCCGCACAACCACGACAACGAACCGAACTCGAGCCGGAACTCGACCGAACTCGAGCCGGAACCGAACCGATCTCGACGAAGGCGGGCGGGTCGGGCGGGTACGTTGCCAAGCAAGCTTGACAAGCTCGTCGATGTCAAGCAAACTTTTCATGTCAAGGAAACGCGACACGCGCCGACGGGCCTTGATCCCGCGGCGCGGCGCACAGGAGTGAGGAGAACAGTCATGAAGCCCTTCGCCACCATTCGCGAGATGTCCCTGTCCGCCAGGATCGCCGCCGTCATCCTCGGCGTCGGCCTGATCGCTCTGCTCATCGGCGCCCTGCTCGACCACTACTTCCTCATGGGGCTCGCCGCGGGCCTGGTCATCGTCGGATTCGCCGTCGTCATGATCGACGTCGTGAGGAGCTCGCTCTCCCGCGCCCGGCGCTCCGCGGCCGTCCGCTCCGCAAACTGGCCGGCCGAGGACTGAGTCATGCGCGTCCGCGGCGCCCTTCCCGGCACCCGCCGGGAAGGGCTGATCGAGTGCGCCGGCCTGCTGCTCCCGACCGCCTCTCGCGTCGTCGCCAATCGCGATCCGCTTTTCTTCCCGGGTCGATGGAGCACCGTGGTGGCCGCCGGTCTCCTCGTCGCCGGTGCCGCGCTCGTCCTGCGTCGTCTTCGCTACGATCGGTCCCAGCGGTGAAGGAGGCCGGCGTGGAGAATGACGTGCGCGCGCTGCGTGAGGAGAAGGGGCTCACTCAGGCGCAGCTGGGCAAGGCCCTCGGTGTCTCGCGCCAGAGCGTCAACTCCATCGAGAAGGGGAAGTACGATCCCTCATTACCGCTCGCCATCGCCATTGCGCGCTTCTTCGGGCGCGCCGTCGAGGAGATCTTCCATGCCTGAGATGTCTGAGATACCGGAGAGTCGCCCCCCGGCCTCCGCGTCTTCTGCTGAGCGCGGGCGGCGTCGCAGGGCTTTCTGGGAGCGCGTGTATCTCGTCGCCTGCGTCGTCGTCGCGGCGGCGCTTCTCATTCTCCGACCGCGACTCGCCGACGATCAGGCCCGGTCCGCCGCGCTCGGCGGAGCCATCGGCCTTCTCGCTGCGGCGATCGTGCTGATCCTCCTGCTCGTGAGGGGGCGTCGCGGCCACGACACCATGCTCAGCCGCGAGATGGACGGTGTGTGGGACGAGCGGGACAGGGCGGTCAAGCAGAAGATGTGGGTGGTCGCCGGCAGGACGGCCTTGCCGATCATGCTCATTCTTTTCGTGGTATCTTTCACATCGCTTCCGATATCCTTGTTCATCAAAGTGGCAGCCTTCGCGTACTCGGTCGTTGTCGGAACGGCCCGTTTTTACTACGACCGGACTATGTGATCGCACGGCCGATGAGCGACCGCTGAGCGGATGGTGGGCTGAGAGGGTCGAGAAGACGATCGGATGGTGCTCCCCTCTTCTTTTCCTGGGAGAAACACCCTCTGGCGAGGGAGCCGGTAGGCTTTACCTATCGGAACCGTACGTGAGCAGAGGGAGGACGTGTGACCGCACAACCAAAAACCGCGCCCTGGGATGACGATCCCGCCGGAGCATCGATCCTCCTGGCCACCGGCCGCCCTCAGCACGATCTCCTCGTCATCGCCGAGCCTTTTTTCCTCACCGAGCTCAGGGAAGCCTGGGGGCGCCCGGCCTCCAGCGTGCGGCTGTCCTTCCTTCCGGGCGTGTCCGCGCCGAGTCTCACAGGATTGGAGGACTCCCTCCAATCCTACGAGCACGACGGCCTCAGCATTCTCATCGCACGCGGCCGCACCTCCCTGTTCGAGGGCAAACCCACTCGCCGTACCACCGCCTTCGCCCGCACCGCCGCCGCTCGTGTGCGCGCCGCGCTGCTCATCACCCGCGCGACCGGCCTCGGCGGCGTCGAGCCAGGGGACTTCCTCCCCGTCGGCGACCACCTCAATCTCGCCGGTGCGCCGCTGTTCCCCGCTCTCGGCGTCATCGAGGCCGCCTGGGACGAGGATCTCACCGCACGACTGTCCTCTCTCGACGGCGTGCGCGAGCCCGGCGTCCTGGCTCTCGCCCCAGGGCCGCTGCGCCCCACCCGTGCCGAGGCCAGCGTGCTCGCCGCGCTCGGCGCCGACGGCGTCGTCACCGACTCCGTCGCCGAGGCCATGGCCCTGGCCTCCCGGGGAGTCCGCGTCGCCGGGCTGGCCTATGTCGATGCCATCGCCGATCAGTCCGCCGAAAGACCCGTCACCACCGGACGACGCGCCGAGCATAGGGCGGGCGCGCACAGCGCCGGACTCATCCGGGTGCCGGCACCCGACGTCGTCCGCGCCGCGGTCGAGACCGTCCTGACCGGCCTGCACTGATCCGCATCGATCCGTACTGACGGCTGCGCCGCCCACCGGCTCCCGCCTCCTGCCGCCGATCGCTCTTGACGAGGGCCCGCCCGAGGGGGTCTGCGCCGCCCCCTCCTCCCGCTCATCGGGATCGACGGTCCCCGTGCTCGGGCTACCGCTAAAGTGCGCTCGTGAAGCCCTTCATCCTGCTCGCCACCCGAGACGACGACGCCCCGGCGGATGCCGAGTACGAAGCCTTTCTCACCCGTACCGGCCTGCGGGAGAGGGACCTGCGTCGCGTTCGCCTGGAGTCGGCTCCCATGCCCGATATCGATCTGGACGCGTACTCCGGCATCATGGTGGGCGGCTCCCCCTTCAACACCACCACGCCCGAGTACGCGAAGACCGCCACGCAGCGACGTGTCGAGGCCGAGTTCGCGGCTCTGCTCGACCGCGTCGTCGCCACCGACTTCCCCTTCCTCGGGGCCTGCTACGGCATCGGCACCCTTGCCCGTCACCAGGGCGCCGTCATCGACGACACCTACGCCGAGGAGGTCGGCGCCCCCGAGATCACCCTGACCGCGGCCGGTCTGGCCGACCCGCTGTGCGCGGGCATGACGCCGACCTTCCAGGCCTTCGTCGCGCACAACGACGCCATCCTCACGCCCCCGCCCGGTGCTGTCGTCCTGGCGACCTCCCGGCCCTGCCCAGTCCAGATGCTCCGCATGAGGACCAACCTCTATGCCACGCAGTTCCACCCCGAGCTCGACGGCGAGGCCTTCGCTCACCGGCAGGCCTTCTACGCCGACCACGGCTACTTCGACCCCGACGAGCTGCCGGCCGTCCAGGCCTGGACCCGTGCCCAGGACGTGAGCCAGTCGTGGGCCGTGCTGCGCAACTTCGTCGAGCACTGCGCCCGCGACTAGCGGGTCGCCGCGAGTCTCTCCGGTACGGGGCGGGGGGCACCGGCTCCGCGTCCCGACCGCCGTCGTCCCCGTTTCCTCCAGTGCGGGCGGGGGCGGGGTCACCGGAGGGGCGGGCGGCCCCCGACGGCCCGCCCCTGTCCCGTGCGGGGCGGGGAGGGCTTGAGGGTGCGGTGAAACAGGCGATGCTCATGGCCCCTGCCTGCTGCCGGCGGGGGTGGGGCCGCCGCTCCCGCCGAATTGCGTGGACCGATCCTGCGCGGTGCGTGCGGGAGCGGGACCGAGCGGGTCGCGCAGGAACCAGCGTCGGCATGACGGCAGGAAGGCCAGTGATACGGCTGCGAGCAGTGGGCCTCCGACGAGGATCGCGGCGACGCCGGTGCGCGGTTCGAGGTTCCAGACTGCTCTGTAGAAGACCGGGGAGAGCGGCACGGCTCCCAGGGTAACGAGCAGCGCGGTCGAGACGAGGGTGCCCAGACTCAGACGCGCCCATGCTCTCGTGCCCCGGGACCGCGGCAGGACGGACAGGGCGACGGCGGCGGCGAGCGCCGATACGATGGCCAGGGCCCAGGCCGCATTCGGGGGAAGATCCACTCCCTTCGGCCAGAGAGCCATCCACGGACCGATCTCCGGGCCGATGAAGAAGCTCGGCCCGGCGTACGGCCCGGCGTACGGCGTCGTCATGGCGACGGCGAGGTAGACGAGGCTCATGAGGAACCGCGCGAGGATCCCGAGCGCTGTTCCAGCGGCCAGGGTCACCCCTGCGGGGCGCCCGTCCAGACGATGATTGGACGCGATGCTCAGCGCCGCCGCCACCCCGAGTATCAGGATGATGAGGAGCACGAGGATGAGTCCCACCTCGAGGAGGGGCCTGAACACCGACGCACTCGCGGTGAGATTGATGAGCGCGGCGACGCAGGCCGCGGTCGCGAAGGCGGAGGGGCGCCGTCTCAGGCTCTGCAGGAGGGCGCCCAGGATCAGCCACAGGGGGGCGTTGAAGAGCAGCGAGGAGAGGATGTGCGGGACCGGGCCGGAGGCCCCTTCGGTGAAGGAGGTGACGACGTCGAGCAGGGACGCTGCCAGATCAATGACCAGGGCGAGGATGACCAGGATGAGATGGGCGACCTCCGCGCCGCTCCGCCGTGGTGCCGCCCGGGGCGTCCGAGGGGCGCCGTAGGGCGTCGGGGGAGCCCCGTACGGCGGCGGTGGGCCGGGGGCGGCCGGCGGCGGGACGCCGTAGGACGCGTCGGAGGCGTTCGATGACGTCGTCGGAGAGGGGCGGCCCGGGGAGGTCATGACCCCCATGGTGGGGTATGGCGTGTTCTCCGTCCAGGGTGCGACGAGACTCATCAAGGACGCCTGCGAAGAAGGCTCGATGCCTCGCGTAGGACTGCCCGCGACGTCCGTCCCGAGGTCGGCCCTGACCTCGCCCCAGGGGTGGTGCTGTGCTCGGCGCGGGCGGCGCCGGCGGCTGCGTGAGTCGCACTCTTGAGACCCAGGGGAATGTCCAGCCATCGCGAGCCCGCAACCGCAGTGGAACCAAGCGCAGGCTGTCAGTGCGGGCTGGCATGATGGAGCACGCCTCCCTTCGGCGCCTTCCCCCGGAACGTTCATGTGTCCTTGCCGGGGAGGAGAGGAGTTGGGAAGGAGGTGAGGGCCGTGTCCAAGCCGAAAGGTCGGCACGCGAAAGTCCGCAAGAGTAAAGGGAACGGTCCGGAAGGTGAGCGAACTACTGAACTCTATCGCTCGCCTTGTCCGGGCCGTCGGTGTCCTGGTGGATGCCCTAGCAAGTGGTTCGGCTGAGCCGCCCCCCTGCCAGGGGAGTCATCCGGTAGCAGCCGGGTGGCTCCCTACCATTATGGCCGGCACCGCTCCGCCCTGCCCACTGACCGACGGGACTCATCGGGGATGCCCGCGTAGTGGGTTCGGTGCCTCAGGTAGGACTGCCCGCGACGTGCGTGGACCGTGGTGGGCATGGGAAGTGGGTTATCGATGCAGGCCAGGGCCGAGATCGCGGGCGGGTACGCCCGGGCGTTGCGCGAAGGCGTCGAAGAAGGACAAGGGGAGGATTTTCGGGTGAGGTCTGCTCGGTGGCGGGCTGGAGCCGGGAGGGCGCGCGTCCGCAGGAGGGGAGGAGGACGGGGCGCACTCGATGTCCGGGGTCTCCGCGCGTGGGAGCGCGCAGCCATTGGCGAGCTGCTCGTCGACCCGGTGGGCCCGGGGTCTCCGCGCGTGGGGGCGCGCGGAGGGGCCCGGGTCTCGGGACGCGCGGGGCAGTCAGGCCTTCAGCGCCTCCGCGAGCGGGGTGAGCACCTCGCTCGTCCCGTCCTGCACGCGGACGCCGGCCAGGTCGTCGACGGCGGTCGGCCCGCGGTTGATGACGACGAGCTCGGCACCGTTGGCCAGGGCCTGACGCACGATCCACAGCCCGGTGAGTACTGCCAGGCTCGTGCCGGCGACCAGCACCGTGTCGCAGCGGCTCGCCGCATCCATCGCCTCGTCCATGGCGGCCGGCAGCCCCTCGCCGAAGAAGACGATATCGGGCTTGAGCAGGCCGCCGCACACCTCGCACGCCACCGTCGTGAAATCGCAGGCCTCCGCCGCGGAGCGGTCGGCCTCGGGGGTGATCGCGATGCGCGCCGGGTCGGTCTCCCGCGGGTAGTCCGGATTGAGCGCCGTCAGCCGTCCGTCCAGTTCGGCTCGGGGGATGACGCGCCCGCATGTCAGGCACACGACCCGGTCGTAGGCGCCGTGCAGCTCCCACACGATGCGCTGACCGGCTCGGGAGTGCAACCGGTCCACGTTCTGAGTGGCCACGCCCGTGACCAGCCCCGCCGTCTCCATCCGGGCCAGGGCGGTGTGCCCCGGCGTCGGCGTCAGCGGGTCGAGCAGCCGCCATGTGGCGTGGTTGCGGGCCCACACCCACCGGTACCACACCGGATCGGTGACGAACTGCTCATAATCCACCGGTTCGACCGGCGTCGTGCCCACGCCCCGGTAGTCGGGGATCCCGGCGTCGGTGGAGATCCCCGCCCCGGTCACCGCGAGAGTGCGCCGTCCTCTCATGAGAGCGGCGATGGCGTCCACAGCACTGGTCAGATCGCTCATGATGTCTGGTCTACACCGCGCGCCCCGGCGTCGGCCACCCCCTTCGCATCGAGATCGGTCGAGTTCCGGCTCGAGATCGGTCCGGTTCCGCGGTGAGTTCGGTTCGACGACGTCGCATTCGGCCGCCGGAGCCGCGAGTCGGGCGTCCTTGCGCGAGTCCGACGACGGCGTCGTCGGACTCGCGCCGAAATGCCAGTCTCGCGCCGAAAGCGGCTCTTCGGGCGTCGGGGTGCCGGAGGCGCGGCAGCCGGGTTCTCCGAGGCGTGCGGGAATGCGGTATCGAGGCCGTCACCAACTACGCCCCGGCGGGGTCCGACGCGTGCGGGACTGGGACGATGCGGACACGGTGCCCGAGTTGCAGGAAGGTGGTGCGGGAGCCTCGCGCGGTCGTACCCGGGGGGCGCGCGGTCGTACGTGAACCCGCGCGGTCGTACCTTAGATCCTCCCTAACGTACGACCTGACGCAGGAGGGTACGACCGCGCGCTGGGGTGTACGACCGCGTGCCGGGGTGTACGACCGCGCGCTGGGGTGTACGACCGCGTGCCGGGATGTGCGACCGCGCGATCCCGAGCACCGGCGAACACGGCTCCAGACGAGAAACTCTCCAGCGCACGATTCGCGCGACCCGGACGCACCGGACCACCTCGCCCGTCCCACGCATCCCGGCAGCACGCACGGCTTCAAGGTGACGGATGGCAGGCCCATCGCCGGCCGCGCGCACTCCGACATCACGAGGAGTCGACCAGCGCGTGAAGCGGGTAGCCGCCCGCTCTCCGCGCACCCCGACGGTCCAGAGCCAACAGAATCGGCAGAATCGCCGGCCTTCCGCTCGGACACGCGCATCGTCCCGCATGACCCCGACCGCACCCCGGAGCGCGAGAAGCCGGGCGTCCGACTCGACGCATGGCTGCGCCCGCTGGCACCGGCGGCCCCGCCCGCACCTCGTTGCGCTTACTCTACGCGCTCGCCGTCCGCGCTCAGTCGCGCGAGAAGTGGGCCGCGAAGTTGCGGATCACCCGGCCGGCCACGTGCTCCGACGTGCTGCGCGCCTCGGACACAATGGTCTCCACCAGGCCGGGGTCCCCGTAGCCCGCGTCGGCGTAGGCCGACACCCGCTGGGCGAAGCGCTCCGCGTCGAGCTCGGGATTGAACTGGGAGCCGTACACGGCGGCGCCCACGCGGATCATCTGGACGGGGCAGTCGGGCGAGGACGCCAGCAGCGTCGCATGGGCCGGGACGTCGCCGACGCCCTCGTGGTGGCCGACCAGCGCCGTGAAGGCCTGCGGTAGACCGGCCAGGAGCGGGTCCTCGCGCCCCTCCGCGGTCACGAAGATCTCCGTGGCGCCCAGTTCCTCGCCGAACTCCCGGGAGGTCGGGGTGCCGAGGTAGCCGGCCAGGACCTCCAGGCCGAAGCCGGTGGCGAGCACCGGCACGCCCTCCTTGAGCGCCACCGCCAGCAGCTCGCGCACCTGCTCCTCGACGCGCAACTGGGAACGGGTTTTGGAGCCCTCCGGCGTGGAGAGATCGTAGGGGCTTCCCCCGACGAGGACGCCGGAGACGTCGCCGGCCGTGAAGGCATCGAGGAAGTCGATCTCCTCCAGGAGCACGTGGTGAAGGTCCTCGCGGCGCAGGCCGCTTTGGGACAGGAAGGACTCGTACTCGTTCTGCGCAGCCTCGAATTCGGGGCGCGTCGACACCATGATGAAGGGCTTCATCTCACCAGCCTATGGGGTTCGATGGTCATGTCTCAGAAACATCTCACGGATCCCCCGCTCGCTCCCGGGGGGAGGGGAGGACGGTCGTCGTCCGCGGGACGGCCGTCGTCGCCCCGGACCCCGCGCCCGCGCTCAGGTGGACGCCCACCACAGCCACAGCCACCCCGCGGTCGTCGCCGAGCCGGCGATGACTCCCAGCCACGCCTGAGCGTGCCCGGTGGCGTAGCTCCCCCGCAGCCGGCGCAGCGCCCACCAGCCGGTCAGCGCCGCGAGCGCGCCGAAACCCGGGAACAGGGTGAACACGGTCATGACGAGGGCGATGACGGCCACCGGGTCGGTTCGCTGCTGCGGGGCCTGATAGCCGGGGCCGGCGAAGACCTCTCGGGGATCGAGGACCTCGGTCCCGGGGAAGACGAAGCCCTCCGGCACGATCCGTGTCGGGTCGACGGGCTGCTCCTGGCTCATGGGGCCATCATGCCCTCGGACTCGGCGTCGTGCCTCATCCGCTCGGACGAGGCACGACGCCGAGAACATGAGAGCCCGCCGCCCGGGACCGCCGCCCCGGATCGCCTCCCGCGCCTCCCGGGGGACGATGCGACATCCCCGCGGGCGCCGTCTATGCTGGAGGCCTGGCAGGGCACTGTCAGGTTCACGGGCTCGACGCCGCCGGCGTCGTCAGTCCCTGTCGCGCGCGATGCCGCTCCTCCGCGGTTCGGCCCCGCCGCCCCGTCTTCCTCCCGCGACAGGAGCCCATAGTGCCCGCATTCCCCTCAGGCCCCTCCCGACTCTGGCGCCTTCACGGAGATGGCCGCTCGATCGCCCCGGGCGAGGTCGTCGCCCCGGGCGAGCGGCTGACCTGGCCGCGCACGATAGGCATCGGCGTCCAGCACGTCGTCGCCATGTTCGGAGCGACCTTCCTCGTGCCGTTGCTCACCGGCTTCGACCCGTCCACGACGCTGTTCTTCACCGGCGTCGGCACACTCCTGTTCCTGGGGATCACCTCCGGGCGCCTGCCCAGCTATCTGGGGAGCTCCTTCGCGCTCATCGCCCCGATCGGGGCGGTGACCGGCTACGTGGCGGGGGGCGGGGGCCCGATCGACGCCCACAGGGCGGCCCTGGCCCAGGGCGGCGTCGTCGCCGCCGGCGCGACGCTGACGCTGGTGGGCGTCGTCGTCCATGTCGCCGGCGCCGGCTGGATCGACCGGCTCATGCCGCCGATCGTCACCGGCGCGATCGTGTCGCTCATCGGCTTCAACCTGGCGCCCAGCGCCTGGAACAACGTCAAGTCCGCGCCCGTGACCGCGCTGGTCACGATCATCTCGATCCTGCTGATCACCGTCCTGTTCAAGGGCATCATCGGGCGTCTGGCCATCCTCATCGGCGTGCTCATCGGCTACGTCACCGCCTGCGCGCGCGGAGAGGTCGACTTCTCCGCGATCTCGCACGCCGGCTGGGTGGGGGCGCCGGCCTTCCGCGCCCCCGCCTTCGACGCGACTCTGCTGGGCCTGTTCGTTCCGGTCGTGCTCGTGCTGGTGGCCGAGAACATCGGGCACGTCAAGTCCGTGTCCGCGATGACCGGGGAGAACCTCGACGACGTCACCGGCCGCGCCCTGCTGGCCGACGGGGTGTCCACCATGCTCGCCGGCTCGGGCGGGGGATCGGGAACGACCACCTACGCCGAGAACATCGGCGTCATGGCCGCCACCCGCGTCTACTCCACGGCCGCCTACGTCGTCGCCGCGCTCTCCGCGCTGGGGCTCTCCCTGCTGCCGAAGTTCGGACAGATCATCGCCACCATCCCCGCCGGCGTGCTCGGCGGCGCGGCCACGATCCTCTACGGCATGATCGGCATGCTCGGCGTGCGCATCTGGGTGCAGAACCGCGTGGACTTCTCCGACCCCGTCAACCTCAACACCGCGGCCGTGGCCATGGTGGTCGCCATCGCCGACTACACCTGGCACTGGGGCGAGATGACCTTCTCGGGCATCGCCCTGGGATCCGTCGCCGCGATCGCGATCCACCACACCATGCGATGGGTCTCGAAGGCGCGCGGCACCAACCTGGAGCAGGCGTCCCCGGCCTCGGCCCCCGCCGGCACCGAGCTGGAGGGCCCGGCCTACTCCAGGCGTCATTCCGCGCGCGGCACCGGGCGGGACGCCGGGGACGCCGAGCAGGACTCGGGGCGGGACACCGCGCAGGACTCCGTGCCCGACGCCCTGCGCGAGTCCTGACCCCCGGCCACCCCCGGCCCCGGTCCCGCCGGGTCCGATCCTCCGGCTCCGGTCCCGCCGGGTCCGATCCCCCGGCTCCGGTCCCGCCGCGCCCGGCCGGGAGCGATGATGCCGCGGCGTCGTCCCCCCTCGACCTGTCGCTCGGCTCGCTCGCGGCCTCGGCCTCAGCCCGCGTCAGTGGCCGAGGCCGAGGGGGCGGCGGACACGGGCGCGCAGGGAGACGGGGCGGTGAGGGGCTCCCCGGCCTTGATCTGCGCGACCTCCGCCGCGGAGAGCATCTCGTTCTTGAAGTCATTCCCGAGCACGACGCTCACAGTCGGGTCGCTCGCGTCCTGCGTCTCGTCGATCTGGACGACGACCGTACCGGTGAAGACCCTGGCCAGGGTGTAGGCGTTGGCCAGTCCCGCCTGGGACGTGGTCAGCTCGATCTCGCCTTCGTACTCGCCCTTGGGCCAGTCGGTGGTGTTGGCCACGGTAAGACCCGAGTCGCTCAGGAGGTCGGCGACCCCGGTGGCCAGTCCGGTCTGGTCGGAGCCGTTGTAGACGTTGACGGGGATGGTGGACACGTCCGTCGTCTTCGCCTCCGACAAGGGGCAGGGCTGCACGACCTTCTCCCTGTCGTCCTTGTCGGAGGAGAAATCGGGGTCGTAGGGGACCGGGAGGACGTTGGACCACACCAGGAGGCAGATGATCACCAGGAGTGCCAGGAACGTTGCCATTCCGCCGATAACGGTGGTCTGACGGTGCTTGAGACGACGGCGGTACTCGGCGCGGGGGTCTGCGGTGCTGCTCACGCGCTCCAGAGTAGTGGACGAGTCGGCTCCGGGTGTCTGGTGTCAGACCCTCGGAGGCGGGGGAGGGGACGTCGGGCGGCCGACGTCATCGACCTCGAGGACCCGGGCGTGGATCGCGGTTCGTCCCTGGAGAGCGGCGCGCAGTGCCCGGTGCAGGCCCGTTTCGAGGAAGAACTCGCCGTGCCAGGAGACGACATGGGCGAACAGATCGCCGTAGAAGGTCGAGTCGTCGTCGAGGAGATTGCGCAGGTCCAGCGTGGCCCGGGTTGTCGTGAGCTGGTCGAGGCGGACCTGGCGCGGAGCGATCTCGGTCCAGTTGCGCTGCCCCACGAGCTCATGCTCGGGGTAGGGCGCTCGCTCGCGGACTGCCTTGAAGATCACGCACCCATGCTAGCCGCCGTGCCGCTCCGGTCGCGGCCGGGGCGGGCGCGTCTCGACGAGCGCAATGTCACTACCGCAGTGCTCCTTGTCGTCAGGTCGGGTACGCCGGCGCGGGCCCGACGATGGCGGCCGCGGCAGTGCCGGTGGCAGTCGCCGGGCTCATGGCCCGTCTGCCCCGTCTACCGCGGGACGGCGTGCTCCGCGTCCTCGATCCCGGGGCCGGATCCGGCGTCCTGTCCGCCGCCGTCGTGGACCGGCTGCGGCGCGAGGCGCCGGGACTGGGGGTCGCGGTGACCGCGGTCGAGATCGATGAAAGGCTTCGCGGTGTCCTGTCCGAGACCCTGACCGACCTTGAGGACGTGGGGGTGCGGACCCGCCTGGTCGAGGAGGACTTCGTGGACTGGGCCCTGCGCACGGATGAGCGCTTCGACCTGGTGATCCAGAATCCTCCGTACCGCAAGATTCGCTCGGGATCGTCACTCGACCGCGCCCTGCGCGGTGCGGGCATCGCGGTGCCCAATATCTACGCGGGTTTCATGGCACTCGGATCCCTGCTCCTGGACGAGGGCGGGCAGCAGGTCTCGATCACGCCCCGTTCATGGATGAATGGGGTCTATTTCTCGGAATTCCGTCGTGCCTTGCTCGCCCGGCTCGGTATTGACTCCATTCATACGTTCCGGTCGCGCTCGGAGGTCTTCGGGGACCTGGGAGTGCTCCAGGAGACGATTATCGTCTCAGTAACCCGGGGGGTGGCGCCGACAACGGTCCGATTGTCCTCTTCGGTGGATCACCGGGAGGCCCCCGTGACGCGAACGGTGCCTTACTCTCAGGTGGTCACGGGCGACTTCATCTTCGTCCCCGCCTCCGATGAGGACGGCGTTGCGGTGTCATGGGTGGAGCGGGCGCGGTGCGCACTGGCGGACCTCGGGCTGTCGGTCTCCACGGGGAGAGTCGTGGACTTCCGGTCCCGCGACCTTCTCAGGGCCGTTCCCGGTGAGAGCACCGCGCCGATGGTCTACCCGGCCAATATCGTGGGCGCGAGGATCGCGCATCCGCGTAGTGCGCTTCGCAAGCCCCAGTGGTTCGAGGCGGATCCGGCGCGTTCCTCCAGGCTGCTCGTGCCCGCAGGCGCCTATGTCCTGGTCAAGCGATTCTCCGCGAAGGAGGAGAGACGACGGATTGTGGCCGCCCTGTGGTCGGATGATCGGCCGCCCGCCTTCGACAACAAGCTCAACTACATCCACCGGGCCGGGAGCGGTTTGGACATGGACGTGGCGGCTGGCCTGGTGGCATGGCTCAATTCCAGACGAGTGGACGCCTACTTCCGCGTGTTCTCGGGGCACACGCAGGTGAACGCCGGGGATCTGAGACGGATGAGGTTCCCCAGTCCGGAGCAGTTGCGACTGCTGGGGCAATCGACGCTCGATCCCGATGACGTACTCCGCCCAGGAGGACCCGAGGGCCCTGGCGCCGCCGAGGCCGCACCGCTCATCGACATGGCGGAGGATGGGGGATTCGAACCCCCGAGGGCTTGCACCCAACACGCTTTCCAAGCGTGCGCCATAGGCCACTAGGCGAATCCTCCGGGTGTTCCGCGCAACCGGCGGCAGCGTGCCGACCGCGCGCAACGGACATGGAATATATCGGACGGCTGCACAGCGGGGCCAGTCGTCTGCGGTGGCATCGGTCACGCGCTTTCCCGGACCTTCGTGCGCCCCGCGGCGGGCGGGGAGGCCCCGACCTCGGGTACACTCATCCCCGGCCCCTCGTGCGGCGTCATCCAGTGAATCCCCCAGGACCGGAAGGTAGCAAGGGTAAGCGGGCTCTGGCGGGTGCGCGAGGGGTCCTCGCCGTCGAAGCCTCCGGTATCCGGCCGAGCGCTCGCCCGGGGCGGGGACGAGGGCGCGCCGGGGCGGCTCGGGACGGCGACGACCGCGTCGCAGTGCGCCCCGGAGGACACCGCGCCCCGGGCCGAGAGGTCCATGGCCCAGGAGACGTCGGCCGGCTGAGGGGACACCGCGCGCCCCGGGGCCGAGCCCGCGGCTCGCTCGGCCGATCTTGTGGAGGGGAGTCGTCACACGGCGTCGTCGGTCCCGATTAGGCTCGGACCGTGACCACCGCCCTGTACCGCCGCTACCGCCCCGACACCTTCCAGGACGTCATCGGCCAGGACCACGTGACCGCCCCGCTCATGGCTGCGCTGCGTGGCGACCGCGTCACTCACGCCTACCTCTTCTCCGGTCCGCGCGGCTGCGGCAAGACCACATCGGCCCGCATCCTGGCGCGCTGCCTGAACTGCGAGCGCTTCCCCACCGACACCCCCTGCGGGCAGTGCGCGAGCTGCCGGGACCTGGCCACCGGCGGCCCGGGCAGCCTCGACGTCGTCGAGATCGATGCCGCCTCCCACAACGGCGTCGACGACGCCCGCGATCTGCGCGAGCGCGCCTCCTTCGCCCCCGCCCGCGATCGATTCAAGATCTTCATCCTCGACGAGGCCCACATGGTCACCCCGCAGGGGTTCAACGCCCTGCTCAAGCTCGTCGAGGAGCCGCCGGCGCACGTGAAGTTCGTCTTCGCCACCACCGAGCCGGAGAAGGTCATCGGCACCATCCGCTCGCGCACCCACCACTACCCCTTCCGCCTGGTGGCACCGGACACGCTCGAGGGGTACCTCGCCCACCTCTGCGGTGCCGAGGACGTCGCGGTCGGCCCGGGCGTCTTCCCACTGGTCACCCGCGCCGGCGGCGGCAGCGTGCGCGACACCCTGTCCGTCATGGACCAGCTCATCGGCGGCGCGATCGACGGGCAGGTGGACTACCAGCGCGCCGTCGCCCTCCTGGGGTACACGGACACGACTCTCCTCGACGCCTGCATCGACGCCCTGGCCGCCTCCGACGGCGCCGGTGTGTTCCGGGTGGTGGACCGCGTCATCTCCTCCGGGCACGACCCGCGGCGCTTCGTCGAGGACCTCCTGCAGCGCCTGCGCGACCTGCTGGTCATCGCTCTGGCGGGGTCGGAGGCCGGCCCCGCGCTCGGCTCTCTGCCCGACGACGAGCTGGCCCGCATGGAGGTGCAATCGCGCACCATCGGCGCGGTCGGCCTGTCGCGAGCGGCCGATGTGACGGCGCAGGCTCTCTCCCAGATGGTCGGGGCGACGTCGCCGCGCCTCCAGCTTGAGCTCCTCATGGCCCGTCTGCTCGTGCCGGGGCGGCGCGCCGCGGCTCCGGGCGAGGGTGCTCCGACGGCTCCGTCCGCGCGGCAGCCCGGCGCGGTCGGCACGGGGGTCGGCGACGGCCGGGTCATGACGACCGACTCCTCCCCGCGCGCGGCGCAGCCCGTCGCTGCCGGGCCCGCCGCCGGAGCGCCGGGTGGTCCGCCCACCGGGGCACCAGCCGCCGGGGCACCAGCCGCCGCTGCTCCGACGGCGTCGCCCGCGGCCGTCGCCACCGGACCCGCGGCTCCCGCGGCCCCCGCCTCCGCCGCATCGGGCGCTCCCGCCCCCGATCCGTCGATCGCTCCTGCCGCACCCGGCCCTTCGCCGGCGGCGCGGGGCGGGACCGCCCCGGTGGACTGGGACGCGCCTGCGCAGACGCTCTCGCCTCAGGGTCCCCCGCAGGCGGGCCCCGCGGGGCCCGCCGGACAAGCCGGTCCGCATGCGGACCCGGCAGGTGCGCACGGGGCCCCACCGGTCGGCTCGTCGCGCCGCGGACAGGGCGATGCGGCGGCGAACGCCGAGATGATCCGCGGTCGCTGGGAGGAGGTCCTCGAGGCGGCCAAGCGCTCGCGCCGCGCCACCTGGGCGCTCGTCGGCCCCAACTCCCAACCCGGCGGCATCAACGGCGACGTCTTCGAGGTCATCTTCAGCGGGCAGGGCCTGGTCAACGCATTCGAGAACGGCGGTCACGGCCCGGTGCTCTCCCGGGCCCTGCACCAGGCGCTCGGACTGGGGCTGGAGGTGCACGCCGTTCTGGCCGGCCCGGGCGGGGGCGGCCCGAGCGGCCCGAGTGATCCGGGCGGGGGCGGCGGCCCTGGCGGACGGTCCGGCGGCCCGGCTGGCCCGAGCGGGTATTCAGCGGGCCCCGGCGGTCCGGCTGGCCCGAGCGGCCCTGGCGGACGGTCCGGCGGCCCGGCTGGCCCGAGCGGATCGGCCGTCCCGGGTGCGGAGGCGAGCGCGCAATCGACCCGCGCCGCCTCCCGGACCCGGGCTCCGGCCGGCACCGCGTCCCCGGAGGCGGTGGAGAACGACGGGTGGGGCGTCATCGCCGTCCCCGGTGGCCGGAGCTCCGCCGATGAGAGCCTTGGACGAGCGGGGCGGGCCGAGGGGCCGGAGCCATCGGAGGCCGGCCCGAGCGACGATGCCGGGACTTCGTGTTCTCCGGACAGCCTCGACCAACCGACGTCGGAACCACTGAGTCCGCAGTCCGGTCACCCCGTGATCGATTCCGTTCGGCCCGCCTCGTCCCCGTCCGCGGAACAGGACTCTGGCGGGTACTCCGAATTCTCGGAGTCCCCGGGTCTTCCGGACCCCACCGACGCGCGCCGCGTCGATCAGGCCTCGCCGCCCGTCGAGACGCCGAGGCCGGTCGGCCCGGCCCCGTCCGCCGCCTCCCCGGCTGGCCCGGTCCCGGGAACGACGGCGTCCCCCGGTGCAGCGGCCTCTGCGACCTCCGTGGCCTCCCCGCCGTTGCCGTCCGGTGCCATCGCGTCGCCCGCACCGGAGCCGGTTGGCACCGTGTCCGACACCGTGCCGGAACCGGCCGACGGCGCTCCCCTTGCCACCGTCCACCGTCTGCATGCTCTGCCGACGCTGCCCGGTGGGGCTGCGCCCCCCTCACCGCCCCCGCCATCCGTCCCGACTACGCCGCAGTCCTCCTCGACGCCGCACTCCGAGGAGCACGGAGAGCCCCGGGAGCGTGAGGGCCTGGCCCCCATCGACTGGGACAGCCCCGCCACCTTCTCCGATGGCAGGCCCATCCCGCAGGAGCCCCCGCCCGAGGATGAGGGCGAGGACGGACCCGAGGACTCCGGGACCGGCTGGGCGCCCGCCGGGGCCGCTCACGACCGGGTCTCCGCCGCCCGGGCCGCGGCTCGTGCGGCCGCCCGGGGGGAGTCGCTCCCCGGTCCGGGATCGCGGGCGGCGTCCTCGACGGCCTTCGCGTCGTCCGTTGAGGACGATGCTCCCAGCGAGGACGACGAGGATGCCGAGGAGGCGGGCGTCGTCGGCCTTGACGTGGTCAAGCGGCTGCTCGGGGCGAGGGTGCTGGAGGAGATCACTGTGACCCAGGAGGGACGCTGACATGCCCGCCGTCTACGAGGGCGCCGTCCAGGACCTCATCGACGAGTTCGGTGAGCTGCCCGGCATCGGCCCCAAGTCCGCGCAGCGCATGGCCTTCCACATCCTGGCCGCCGACTCGGCCAGCGTCGAGCGCCTCATCGAGGCCCTGCGCGCCGTCAAGGCCCGGGTGCGCTTCTGCGAGACCTGCGGCAATATCGCCGAGTCCGAGCAGTGCGCCATCTGCCGCGACCCGCGTCGCGACCAGCGGGTCATCTGCGTGGTGGAGGAGCCCAAGGACGTCGTCGCCATCGAGCGCACCCGCGAGTACCGCGGGCTCTACCACGTGCTCGGCGGTGCCATCGACCCCATCAACGGGGTCGGGCCGGACGACCTTCGGGTGCGCGAGCTCTTCGCCCGCGTGGGGGACGGCGTCGAGGAGGTCATCATCGCCACCGATCCCGACGTCGTGGGCGAGGCCACCGCCGCCTATCTCACGCGCATGCTGCGCACCATGGCCGTGCCGGTCTCCCGACTGGCCTCGGGCCTGCCTGTGGGCGGCGACCTGGAGTACGCCGATGAGGTCACCCTCGGCCGGGCCTTCGAGGGACGGCGCCTCGTCGAGGGCTGACGGACCCCCGGGGACGGAACGATGGAGTGAACGGATGGCGGGACCTCGGATCGACCACATCCACGTGACGGTGCGGGATATTGAGCGGGCGGAGCGCTTCTACGATGCTCTGCTCCCTCTCCTGGGTTTCGATCTCGCGCTCAAGGAGCGCGCCGTCGTCCGGGACCGGGACTACCGGCTCGTCGAGTACCACCATGCGGCATTCTCCCTGGGAATCGTAGCCGAGCGCCCGCAGTACTCCTTCGATCCGGTCAGCCGCCGCCGAGCGGGCGCGATGCACCACCTGGCCTTCCGAGTCGATCGCCCGTGCGAGGTCGACTCGGTTCACGACGCCGTCCGCCGGATCCCGGCGCGGATCCTCCACGCTCCGCGCTACTGGCCCGAGTACTGCGTCGACTACTATGCTTTCTTCTTCAAAGACTCCGAGGGGATCGAGTACGAGGTGGCGAGCTTCGCCAGAGACGTGTACTTCCCGGTGTGAGAGCGTGAGGAGGACACGTCGAGTCAGCTTCCGCCTCCGGTCTCGGGGATGGCCGAGGTGCCGGGGCCCGGCCCGGCCGATCCTCCGCGCGTGTCCTTGCTGTATCGGCTATCGGCTGCATCGCCGAGGGGAAGAGGGAACCGAGATGATCCACGAGACCGATGTCGTTCTGGGACGGCGCGTCCTCCTCGGCGGCGCGGCCGCTCTGTCCGCCCTGGTCGTGACGAGTGGTCTGACGGCCTGCGGGAAGGAGGAGCGGACCTCCGACGGCCCGGTGGAGATCGAGCCCGGCGACACCTGTGCGCGCTGCGGAATGCACATCGCGGACATGCGGCATGTCGGGGAGATCATCGGCGCCAAGGACGTCTGGAAGTTCGACGACGTCGGCGAGCTCTTCGTGTACTACCAGGAGCAGGGCCTGACGGACGATGACGTTCGGGCGATCTACGTCAAGGGCTATGACTCGGGAGCATGGGTCGAGGGGGGCTCGGCCCGCTACGTCGTCGCGCCCGACGTCGCCACCCCGATGGCCACGCACGTTCTCGCCCTCGCCAAGGAGGACTCCGTCGGCACGTACACCGCATCCGGGTCGGCTCAGGAGAGGACCTACGACGACCTTCTCGCGAACCCGCCCGGGGTCATGGGATGAGCTCGTCGTGCCCGGGCGCGCCGTCGTCGGACCGATCTCGGTGCGGAACTGAACCGATCTCGGCGAAGGGGGAGCGGGAGGGCGGGGGATGGACTCGCCCGCTTGCTCAGGCCACCCGCGTGCCTCGAGCGAGCCTGCGAACCGGCGTGCGCAGGCGCCGCGACGCGGACGTCAGCGACCAGGCCCCCAGCCCCAGCACCACGATCAGACTCACGGGCCAGAAGACGAGGTGCGCGATGTCCGGCTCGTACGAGTCGTCCCCGGAGATCAGCAAGCTCCCCGAGTCCTCATCGCAGTAGTTCTCGACGATCTCCGCCGGCTGGCTGTCGCGCATGTCGTCGACGGCCGCTCCCATCATCTCCAGCTGGGCCGCCGAGGAGTAGTCGTACAGATACGCGCTCGGCGCCGGGGCCCGCGCCGAGACGTCGGCCAGCGCCACGAAGGGGTTGGGGATGAGCATCCACCAGATCCGCTCGGTGTGCACGATGTCCTCGGTGTACATCTGGGGCTGGGACTTGCACACCCGGCGGTCGTTCGTCGAGGCGTCGTAGTCCGTCGTGTAGATGATCTGCGTCTGCTCCCCCTGAACCGCCGTCGCCGAGATCGCCGTGGCCAGAGGCGTCCCGATGACCAGCGCCGCGACGGCCAGGTAGGTGAGCACGGCCGAGGCCGAGGTGCGCGCGGTCGCGGCCGAGAACCCCAGGCCGATGGCGCATACGGCTCCCAGGGAGACCACGAGGATCAGCATGTGACCCAGCAGTGCCGTCCACGACGCGCCGCCCGCCAGGGTCAGCACGACCAGGAAGGGCAGGGCCACCGCGAGGAACGCCAGGGCGGCGGACCACGCCGCCACGAGCTTGCCGACGACGATCTCCTGGGAGCGCAGCGTGGTGGCCTGCAGAAGCGCCAGGGTCGCGTCGGCGCGATCGCCGTTGATGGAGGTGGCCGACAGCGTCGGGGCGACGATCAGGCCGATGCCCAGGACGAAGCAGAGCGCCGTGTCGTACAGGGAGGGCACGACCCTGTCGACGCTATCCCCGCTCATCGACGCCAGCGAGGCCATGCCCCCGCACAGGAGGACCAGGACAATGCCCCACACCACCAGCATGACCCGCCAGCGTGTGGACCTCACGCGCTGACGCAGCTCCAGCACCGCGACGGTGCGCACGGCGGACCAGCTCATCGCCGCTCTCCTTCCATCGACAGGTAGATCTCCTCCAGGGATCCCCCGGCCGGGGAGAAGGACACCACCTCGACCCCCGCGTCGAGCGCCTCCCGCAGGACGCGAGCGGCGACGGCGTCGTCGGGCACGGCCAGGCTCACCGTGCCGTCCTCGGACGCCCTGGCCCGCACCGAGGCCCCGGCGGACCAGTCCGACAGTCGTTGCGCGTCCAGCGCTCGCATCCGCCACCAGCGCTGCAGCGGCTGGGGGAGGACCCTGCCCGTCGCGGCGGGGGCAAGGGCGCCCTCGTCGTCCTGGACTCCGTCGGCACTGCCAGCGCCGTCGGCACCGTCGGGGCGCGGGGGCTCGGGGCCCGACGGGGCGCCCGCGGTGGTCGGGGCGTCCGGGAGGACCGCCTGGCCGTGCGCCATGAAGATGACGCCGTCGATCATCTGCTCCAGCTCGGACAGGATATGACTGGAGACCAGGACGGTGACGCCGGCTGAGGCGAGGTCGCGCAGCAGGACCCGCAGGTCGGCGCGGGAGCGCGGGTCCATGCCCGCCGCGGGCTCGTCGAGCAGCAGGACCTGGGGACGGTGCACCAGTGCGCGGGCCAGTCCCAGGCGCTGCTTCTGCCCGCGCGAGAGCACGCGCGCCGGGGTCTGAGCCATGTCCTCCAGGTGGACGGCGGAGAGCATCTCGATGGCGCGCCGCTGACCCGTGGCCCTGTCCAGTCCCTGGGCGGCCGCGAAGGTCAGCAGGATCTCGGTGCAGGTCAGCGAGTCCCAGGTGCCGAAGGCGTCCGGCATCCACCCCACCGCCCGGTGCACCTCCCGCGACTGGGTGGTCGGATCGAGTCCCGCCACCTTGATCGAGCCCGTGTCGGGGGCCAGCAGTGCGGCCAGCATGAGGAGAAGAGTCGTCTTGCCCGCCCCGTTGGAGCCCACGAGCCCGGTGACCGCGCCCGCGGGCACGGTCATATTCATCCGCCAGACCGCGCGCGTGGAGCCGAAGAAGCGCGTCACATCTGTGACCTCGATGCTCATGGATCCATGCTATGGGCCGTGCCCCCGGCTGGGAACCACCCCGGGGCGGTGAGTTCTCCCCGCCCGCCCGGCCGCCGCGGGGACGTCCCCGGCGAGTCGGCGTCGTCGTCTCACGATGGGTGTTTCAGCGGGCCCGTGGCTCGGAGCGCACGTATGCTGGGCGGGTTGCCACGCCGGGGTGGGCCCGGTCGCGCCAACCGCGTGAGCAGCGCCCCCTCCCGTGGCCGGCGGTGACCACAACCCGAGGAGCGCCACATGGCACTGGTCGTGCAGAAGTACGGCGGCTCGTCCGTCAGCGACATCGAGGCGATGCGACGTGTTGCCAAGCGCGTGGTCGCCACGCGCGAGGCCGGCAACACCGTCGTCGTGGTCGTCTCCGCCATGGGCGACACCACCGACGACCTGCTCGACATGGCCGCCGCCCTGACCGACGCGCCCCCCGCCCGCGAGATGGACATCCTCCTGTCCGCCGGCGAGCGCATCGCCATGGCCCTGCTCGCCATGGCCGTGGGCGAGCTCGGCGTCCCGGCCCGCGCCTACACCGGCGCCCAGGCGGGGGTCCTGACCGACTCCAAGTACGGGCGCGCCTCGATCGTCGGCGTCCTGCCCGAGCGCATCGCCCGGGCCGTCCAGATGGGCGCCGTCGCCATCGTCGCCGGCTTCCAGGGCATCAACGAGGTCGAGGACGTCACCACGCTCGGCCGCGGTGGGAGCGATACGACGGCCGTGGCGCTCGCCGCCGCGCTCAATGCGGACGTGTGCGAGATCTACACCGACGTGGACGGCCTGTTCACCGCCGATCCCCGCATCGTGCCGACCGCCAGGCGCATCGAGGCGCTCTCCAGCGAGGAGACCCTGGAGATGGCCGCCAACGGCGCCAAGATCCTCCACCTGCGCGCCGTCGAGTACGCCCGCCGTTTCGGGGTGCCGGTCCACGTGCGCTCCTCCTTCTCGGACAAGACCGGCACCTGGATCTACGACGGCCGTCGCCAGGGCGCCTTCGTGCCGCCCATCATCGCCGAGCCCCCCTTCTCCGGGAGCAGCGCCGATAGCGCCGATCGGGCCGGTGATGCCGAGCCGGACGGCGGCGTCGCCCCCGTCCCGGCTGCCCCGCCCATGGTCGACGCCGTCACCGGGCGCGTCGTGGCCCCGGCCGGCACGGCCGCCCCCACCTCCGCCTCCGTCGGCTCCGCCCACAGTCATGCCATCAACGCCCGGGCCCGGGCCCGCCCCCTCAGTTCCGCCAAGGAGGATCACGTGGAAGCCCCCGTCATCTCCGGTATCGCCCACGATCGCAGCCAGGACAAGATCACCCTCGTCGGCGTTCCCGACGTGCCCGGCGCGGCCGCCCGCATCTTCGCGATCGTGGCGAGCACGGACGCCAATATCGACATGATCGTCCAGGACGTCTCCGCCGAGGGCACGGGCTCGACGAACATCTCCTTCACCTGTCCCGACGGGGACTCCGCCGGCGCCCGCGCCGCCCTGGAGGCCGCCAGGGACGAGCTCGGCTTCAAGAGCCTCCACTTCAACCCCGACATCGGCAAGCTCTCCCTGGTCGGCGCCGGAATGCGCTCCCACCCGGGCGTGTCCGCCAGACTCTTCAGCGCGCTGAGCGAGGCCGGGGTCAACATCCACATGATCTCCACCTCCGAGATCCGCATCTCGGTCGTGCTCGACGACGCCGTGCTCGACGAGGCCGTGCGCGCCGTCCACTCCGCCTTCGGCCTCGACGCCCAGGCCGCCGAGGCGGTCGTCTACGGAGGGACCGGACGATGAGCATCCAGCAGAACCAGAGCAGCCTCGTCAACGACTACGTCGGCCCGGCCGACGGCGTGGTCGTCGCCGTCGTGGGGGCCACCGGCCAGGTGGGGCGCGTCATGCGCGCCATGCTGGCCGAGCGCGGCTTTCCGGCCCGCTCGGTGCGCTTCTTCTCCTCGGCCCGCAGCGCCGGGACGGTCGTGGACTTCCGCGGCGCCCAGGTCGAGGTCGAGGACGTGGCCACGGCGGACCTGGCCGGCATCGACGTCGCCATCTTCTCAGCCGGGGGCGCCGCCTCGCGCGAGCACGCCCCCCGCTTCGCCGCGGCCGGGGCCGTCGTCGTCGACAACTCCTCGGCCTGGCGGGGGGATCCCGAGGTGCCGCTCGTCGTCAGCGAGGTCAACCCGCACGCCCTGCGCGAGCGGCCCAAGGGCATCATCGCCAACCCCAACTGCACCACCATGGCGGCCATGCCCGCCCTCAAGGTGCTGCACGAGGAGGCCGGGCTCATCCGCCTCATCGTCTCGACCTACCAGGCCGTCTCCGGCTCGGGGCGGGCCGGTGTGGCCGAGCTGGCGGGGCAGGTGCGCGCCGTCGCCGACGGGGACATCGAGGGCCTGGCCCTGGACGGGCGGGCCGTCGAGTTCCCCGCGCCGGAGGTCTACGTCGACACCATCGCCTTCAACGCCGTCGCCTGGGCCGGCAGCGACGCCGGCGACGGCTCCGGTGAGACCGACGAGGAGCAGAAGCTGCGCAACGAGTCGCGCAAGATCCTTCAGATCCCGGACCTGCTCGTCTCCGGCACCTGCGTGCGCATCCCGGTGTTCTCCGGCCACGGGCTCAGCGTCAACGCCGAGTTCGCCCGCGAGATCAGCGTCGAGCGCGCCCGCGAGCTGCTGGAGGCGGCGCCCGGCGTCGCCTACCAGGACGTGCCCAGCCCCCTCAAGGGCGCCGGCCGCGACGGCACGTTCGTGGGGCGCCTGCGCGCCGATCAGGCCTTCGCGCCGGGCCACGGCCTGCAGTTCTTCGCCGTCGGCGACAACCTGCGCAAGGGCGCGGCCCTCAACGCCGTCGAGCTCGCCGAGCTGGTGGCCGCGGAGATCCGGAGCGCGCGGGGCTGAGCCGGCTCCCCGCCCTCTCCTTACTTCGTCGAGCCGGGCATGTTTCGCGTGTTCCGACAGAAGTTCTGTTGGCCTCCGGGAAGAATGCCCGGCTCGGTGTCCGTGCGGCCGACGTCGGACCGGAAGGCGGGCGGATGCGGTCAGCTACCCGAGCCGCGTTCCTCCAGGAGGCGGTCGATGGGCTGGCTCAGCTCACTGACCTGCTGCTGGAGGGCTGCCACCTGTGCCTGCGTGGCGGCCTCGCGCTCCGCCTCCGGCATGACCGGCGCTGAGGCGACGATGAACAGGTCTGCGCTGCCGACCGTGTAGAGGGTGGTGCGCCCGCGCCGTCGGGGACATTCGGCACTGACGGGGGCCTTCGACGCCGGCGGGGACAGGAATCCTGCACCCGTACGCGCAGGATGTCCCCAGCCGTGAAGGGGTGCAGCCCTACGTGTGGGATGTCCCCGTCTGCTCGGAGCCGGAGGCGGCCTGCTCGGAGGTGTCCTGCTGTGTGGGTGATGCCGCCGGAGACGCCTCCGAATTCAGGGAGGGCGTCGGCTGTGGTGCAGGCTCTGAGGCCGCCTCCGGTCCGGCGTCCTCGTCCTGCTCGGGCTGGGTGCGTACCAGCTCGCAGGCGCGCCAGACCTCGTCGAGTCGTGCCTCGACCTGGGAACGGGCGTCGTCGAGCTGCGATGGCGTCACCGTCAGGCTGAGCCGAGAGATGAGGACGGGCGCCCCCGGCTCGGAACCCCCGCTGGGCGGGGAGTAGACGGCCTGCACCTGCACCCTGCCGCGGCGCGCCGGCGCCTCCTGGGCTCTGAGATCGTCACGGCTGGAGGGCAGGGCGAGGCTGAAGGACTCCATGCTCGCAACGGCCATGCCGCGCGGGGTCAGGTGCACCGCGCTCGACCGACGGCGCACGGCGGTACGCACCAGCAGGACGAAGCTCACGATGAGCAGGAGGACCACGATCACGGTGGCCGCACCGACCAGCTCCTGGGTGGACTCGCTGTAGAACAGGGTGTGCGGAACAGCGATCGCAATGATCGGGGAGGCCACCAGGAGGTTGCTGGCGAGCATCGCCCACAGCAGGCCCGCCGAGCGCCTCTCCGGATCCTGCGCGACGTGAAGGAATCTGGCGTCCGCGATGTCGCGGTGCGATACGGTCGCGTTCTTGGCCAACCAGTTGTCGGCGCCTCTGAAGCAGGAGGCCGCGCCGAAGCAGAACGCGGTCAGCACGAAGCTGTACAAGACCGTCACGGTGACCAGAATGGATGCGGGCTCGATCCCCAGGTCTGTCCTGTACGGGTCGGTCATGGCTTCGTCCAGGGATCCCAGAGCGAAGGCGCATATGAGCAGCACGAACGGGTAGAGGGCTGCGATGCCGATGGCAGCCAGCGTGCTCAGGACCCCGAGTGCCCCGACCCAGGTGGTGGGGCGTGAACGGATGTAGATCGCCATAGGGTGTCTTCCTTGAAACATCACGGCGGGGCGATTGCAGCTTATTGGGCTCGTCCGACGACGTCGGATGCGTCAAGTCTGTGGGCGCCAGGCATGTCCTGTCCATGGGACCTTTTCCGGCGGGGACGCTCGACACGGACGGGGACCTTCGCGCCGCCCCTCTCAGACGACCTCGGGGTAGACCGGCTGCCACATGGCGTCCTGGACCGCCTGGATGAGGTTGTCGTGACTCACGGTGGCGACGCCGTCGGCCTCGGCCTGGCGGGCGACCGCGACGGCGACCGTTGCCGAGGAGGCGCGCAGGTTCTCCACCGGCGGCAGCAGGGCCGCACCGGGCGCCGTCGGGTCCACCTGGCTCGCGACGGCCTGGGCGGCGGCGAGCAGCATGCCGTCGGTCACCCGGCTCGCGCCGGAGACGATGACCCCCAGCCCCAGGCCCGGGTAGAGCAGGGCGTTGTTGCCCTGGCCGATCGTGAACGTGGTCCCCTCGTACTCGAAGGGCTCCACCGGGATGCCGGTGGCGACCAGCGCCTTGCCGCCGGACCAGGCGATGATGTCGGCGGGCATGGCCTCGATCCGCTCGGTGGGGTTGGACAGTGGTAGGACGATGGGACGCTCGACGCCGCTGCTCATCTCCTCGATGACCTCACGGGTGAAGGCGCCGTGGTCCGTGGAGGTCCCGATGAGGATCGTGGGATGAACCCGACGCACCGTCTCGAGCAGGCCGATTCTGCCGTGCTCGCGCGTCCAGTCCGCCACCTCGGAGGCCGGCCGCGCGTAGGCCTGCTGGTAGTCGGGCAGGCCCTCCATGTCGTCGGTGACGAGGCCCGCTCGGTCGATGAGCCAGATGCGGGAGCGAGCCTCGTCGGGGCTGAGCCCGTCGCGGACCATGCCGGCGTGGATCTGGTCGGCCATACCGGTGCCTGCGGTACCGGCGCCGTAGACGACCAGGCGCTGGTCGGCGTAGTTCTGACCGGCGACCTTCATGCCGGAGACCACCGCGGCGATGACGATCGCGCCGGTGCCCTGCATGTCGTCGTTGAAGATGCGGTACTTCTCGCGGTTGGCCAGCAGGATGCGGCGAGCGTTGGACGGCCCGAAGTCCTCGAAGTGGAGCAGCGCGCGGGGGAAGAGACCGGCCGCGACGGACAGGTACTCGTCGATGAGCGCGTCGTAGCGCCGGCCGCGCACGCGCGCGTGACGGTTGCCCAGGTAGGCGGGGTCATTGAGGAGGGCTTCGTTGTCCGTGCCGCAGTCCAGGTTGACGGCGATCGTCCGCTCGGGGTGGATACCGGCGGCCGCCGTGTAGACGGCGAGCTTACCCACGGAGATGTCGGTGCCGTTGACGCCCCAGTCCCCGATCCCGAGGATCTCCTCGGCGTCGGAGACCACGAGCAGGTCGACGTCGTCGGGCCCCAGACCCAGGCCCTCCAGGGAGGGGCGCACGTCCTCGACGCGGTCCACGGACAGGTAGACGGCGCGCGACCGGCGGTAGTCGCGGCTCCACTTCCTGATGGCCTCGCCGACCGTGGGGTCGTAGACGATTGGCAGCAGCTCGGCGAGATGGTCGGCGAGCACCCGGTAGTAGAGGACCTCGTTGCGGTTGTGGAGCTGGTCGAGGAAGACGTACTTGTCCAGGTTCGTGGGCTGGGTGGTCAGCTGTGCGTAGGTCCGAGCCGCCTGCTGGTCAAGGGTCTCGACGGCGGAGGGGAAGCGGCCGATGAGTCCGAGCCGGCGCCGCTCCTCCTCGGTGAAAGCGGTGCCGCGGTTGGTCAGGGGATCGGTGACGATGGTTGGTTTGGCCGGCATGCGGTCTCCTCCAGGGCGAGCGGAGCCGATCGTCAGTTTAGTGACGATGCTGTTGGATTACGGAAATAAACTAACGCTCGTTCTTCCGAGACGTCCACCGGTGCAGGTGCGATGGCGCGTCGGCCGAGGCGGAGCTCGGCGGTTGGCGGAGCCGCTACAGGTAACCGCGCATGAGGGTGAAGGTCTCCTCGACTCTCTCGGCGCGGAGGTGCTCGGGGCGCTCGGCCGCCACCGCGTCCAGAATCGCCTCGAGGACGACGAGTGTGGCCACCCGTGTCCGGAACATCGCCTCCTGGGTGGCCAGCGGTGTCGTCAGAAGGATGTCCGCCAGGGGCGCGAGCGGACCGGTGCGTCGGTTGGTCAGGAGGATCGAGGTGGCGCCGCGCCGGTCTGCCAGGCGCAGCAGGGCTTCGACTGGAACCGGGTGACGGTCGAAAGTCGCAGCGAGGACGACGGCGTCGGCCTCCAGCCCGGTCAGGGCGTGCGCCCAGCGGTCGGTGCCGTCCAAGACGGTGACACCGCCTCTGAGGTAGGACAGCAGGAGGCCGAAGTACTGCATGAGGGGCCGTCCCGTGGCGACAGCACCCAGGTAGAGGGGGCGATCGGCGTCGCCGACCAGTGCGCAGGCGCGGGCGAAGGCCTCCGCATCGATCGCGGAGGAGCATCCGGAGAGCACCTCCTGAGCCGAGCCGACGCGCTGCTCAAGGACGGACTGGGGCGACGGCGCAGCGTCGTCGTGCATCCGCCGGAGGCGCTCGACCGGTAAGGACAGCTCCTCGCGCACGCCGGCGCGCAGGATTCGGCTCATGGCGCGGAAGTCGGAGTATCCGAGCTTGCGCGCGAACCGGCCCACCGTCGCCGAGGAGACCCCCACGGCGCGGCAGACCTCCTCGAGGTTGAGCAGGGCAGCGCCGGGCAGGTTGTCCTCATAGAAACGGGCGACGTCGAGCTCGCGTGCGGTGAGGCGGGCGGACGCGAGCCTGTCCAGGAAAGGACCGTCCTCAGATGGCTCCACGGTGTCCAATTTATCGGAGTCGCCGGGTCGGAGGCCGTCACTCGCGTACGCCGTCGGGGACACTTTGCCGCCGACGGGTGCGGTTTGCGCGTTCGGGGACAGGAATCCTGTACCCGAACGCGCAGGATGTCCCCGCCCGGAGCGGCGCGCAGCCGGCCGCGCGGAACGTCCCCGGTTGGGTGGGGTCAGGCGAGCAGGACTTTCAGGACGGCGGGGGCGGCGAAGCGACGGGGCTGCGAGTGCGACTCGATGACCTCGAGCACTCCGATGTCGACCAGCTGGCCGATGAGCGTGTTCGCTCGTCCGTAGGACACCCCGAGGACCTTCTCCGCCTTGCGCACCGTGAAGCTCGGATTCGCCACCGCGAAGTCGACCAGGTCGAAGGCGTGCGCCGACCGCAGACGGGACGAGCGCACCGTCTCCTTGAGGTCGTGGTGCACGGTGGCCAGGGCGAGCATTTGCGCGCGCGTGCCGGCGGCTGCGGCGGCGAGTCCTTGCGAGAAGAAGGCGAGGAAGGTGTCCCAGTCTCCGTGGGTGCTCACCCGGAGAAGGGCGTCATAGTACTCGGGGCGGCGCTCCTCGAACCACGGGGAGACCGTCAGCGTCGGCTCGCTGAGGACGCGTGAGCCGAGGAGGGTGAGCACGATGAGGAACCGGCCCAGGCGCCCGTTCCCATCCCGGAACGGATGGAGGGTCTCGAACTGGTAGTGGGCCATGCCCGCGGAGATGATCGGATCGATGCTCCCGTTGTGGTCCCGGCGCAGCCAGTCGACCAGAGCGCGCACGCCGGAGTGGAGGCGATCTCCCGGCGGCGCCGGGACGAATCGGCTTGTATGAATCGGGGCGGCGCCGGGCCGAGCGCCGGGCTGGCGTCCGATGATGACCTGACCGTCGCGGAGTCTGCCGGATACCGGTTCAAGCGGCGTACCCCTCATGAGCTCGCCCTGAAGGTCCTCGATGAAGGCGAGGGTGATGGGACGGCCGTCCTGCGTCCAGGAGAAGCCGCTGTTGGCCATGCGGACGTAGTTGAGGATCTCCAGCATCTCGGCGGTGTCCGGTGCGTCGTCATCGGCGGTGAGTACCTCGCGCAGGGGCGCGTAGGTCCCCTCCAGGGCCGACGTCGACTGCGCCTCGCGCCGCAATGACGGCATCCGCAGAAGGTACGGGTTCGGCAGCTGCTGCGCCGTGGCGTCGAGCGCGGCCAGCGCGCGGCCGGCTGCCGCCACCATCCGGTAGGTGCTTCCGCTGAGGACCGGCTCGTCGTCGCCGAGCGGCGCGGGGATGAAGGCCTTGTGCCGCCAGTCGCCGGCAACCGGGTCGGAACCGGCGATGTCCACCAGTTCTCCCATGTCGTCGTTGACGAACATGCTCAGATCCATGATGTCAGTCTAAGGGCGCTTGTGTGACATCTTAAGGGGGAGGATTGCAGACAACGGTCACTTCCCGAACATCGGGCGCGGGAGATGCTCGTAAACGAGTACACCTCAGGCGGTTGAGCCCGCCAGCACGGTCGCCAGGCCCAGGCCGTTGACCAGGACGTGGACCAGGATCGGCCCGATGAGACTGCGCTGGCGGACGTAGAGCACGGACTGGATGAGGCTGAACACCGCGTAGGGGATGATGTTCCACAGCTGGGCGGCGTCGTGGTTCACCAGCACCGCTGCCGCCACGTGCTGGAAGCCGAAAGCGAGCGCCACGGACGCGTGCGCCAGCGGCGAATTGACCTTCAGGAGGGGGCGCAGCAGCACGAAGCGGTAGAGCACCTCCTCCACCACGGGGCCGGCGACCGCGACCATCAGACCCATGAGGATCGGCGCTCGAAGAACCAGGGCTCTGACCATCTCCTGGTTGGTGTCGGCGCCGGGCAGACCCAGGACCTGCACGACGAGAGGCCACGCGAAGGCATTGAGGGCGAAGGCCAGGACGAATGCGAGCAGGACGTCGAGCACGGCCCGCCACCCCCGCTCCCTGAACGACATCCAGGAGGTCCGGATGATGGACACGAGGATGACCGCTGCGATCACGTACAGGACCCGCCCCGGCCACGGGGAGTTCACGAGCCCCAGCCCTGCCAGAGCATTGCCGAGCATGTAGAGGGTCACGGCCGGCAGGCCGAGCAGCAGGTGCCACCGGCGCAGGGGCTCCAGGGCCTGGAGCGGGGAGGAGCGGGGTTTCTTCGCCGAACCGGCTGATCGCATCGGGCCACTGTAGTGCCCGACGGGCGCGAACCCGTGGCGCCGCGACTCGACGGGCCACCGGCCCGCGCCCCGGCCGCGCACCGGAACGCGCCGGGCCCGGGCCGCCACCGGGCCCCACTGGGCCCCGTCGGGTTCGGGCCGCCGCCGGGCGCTCCCGACGGCGGCCCGGACCGGTGCCGTCGGAATACACCGGACCCGGGCCCCGTTGCGTCTGCCGGTACACGAGTCCCGGAAGGAATCACCATGGCCACCACGAACATCACCGGCGAGCAGTTCAACTCCACCGTCCGCGGCGAGGGCATCACCCTTGTCGACTTCTGGGCCTCCTGGTGCGGCCCGTGCAGGCAGTTCGGCCCGGTCTACGAGCGGGCCTCCGAGGCCAATCCCGACATCACCTTCGCCAAGGTCGACACCGAGGCAGAGCAGGGGCTGGCGCGCGCGCTGGGCATCTCCTCCATCCCGACCCTCATGGCCTTCCGCGACGACGTCCTCGTCTATCACGAGGCGGGAGCACTGCCGGCCAAGGCGCTGGACGCCCTCATCGACCAGGTTCGCGGGCTCGACATGGTCGAGCTCAAGCAGAAGATCGCCGAGGAGCGGGCGCAGGCGGCCGACCAGCAGGCCTGAGGGACCCGCCCCCGTAGCGGTCGTGCCCGTCCGGGGAGCCCAGGCCGATCGGCGGGTCCGAGGGGCCCGCCCCCAACGCCTCACCCCGGGACATCGGGCGCGTCGCGCAGGATGATGACGAGCTGGACGCGGTCGCGCAGCCCCAGCTTGCCCAGGATCCGTGTGACCGACTTCTTGACCGAGTCGGGCTGGATGAACAGGCGCCCGGCGATCTCCGCGTTCGTCAGCCCCTGCGCGACCAGGCCGGCCACCTCCCGCTCCCTGGGGCTGAGGGCCCCCAGGCGCCTCCGCGCATCGCGCTGCTCGGGCGTGACCGCCCGACGGGTCATGTGCTGGTTGAGCATCTGACGGGTGATACGCGGGGTGAGAACGGCGTCGCCCGCCGCCACCGCCCGGATCGCCTGGTGCAGTTCGCTTCTGCGGGTGTCCTTGAGGAGGAACCCCGAGGCGCCGGCCCCCAGGGCGCCGAAGGCGTAGTCGTCCTGGTCGTAGGTGGTCAGCACGAGCGTCCTGATCGTCGGGTAGCGGCGGGTGAGGGCGGCGGTGGCGTCAATGCCGTTGAGGACGGGCATGCGGATGTCCATGAGCACGACGTCGGGCAGGTGCTCGCCCCGCGCGGTCAGGCCGGAGAGCTGCTCCAGGGCGTCGCGGCCGTGAACCGCCTGGGCGATCACGCGCAGGTCCTCGGCCTTGTGGATCGTGAGGGTCAGGCCCATGCGGGTCGGCCTCTGGTCGTCGACGACCATGACGGCGATGGTCGGACCGGTCATGACCGCTTCCCGCGGGCGACGGTCGCGTGCAGGCGCCAGCCGGCGTCCGTCGGACCGGCGACGAGCGCGCCGCCGCGGGCGGCCGCGAGCGCGGCCAGCCCGGCCAGGCCGTGGGCGCGGGCGGGGACGCTCGCGGGCGGCCCCGCCCGGCCGGTCCCGTCGGCGCCGATTCTGTCCGCCCCGTCGTCCGGGCCGGCCTGAGAGCGGGGCGCGTCGTCCCGGATCCCGCTCGCGACGGGCCGGACGGCGCCGTCGTCGACGACGGTGACCGCGGTGCGGCCGGGGGCGTGATCGAGCGCCACCGTGACCCGGGTGGCGCCGTCGGCGTGGCGCATGACATTGGTCAGGGCCTCGCGCACGAGCGTGAAGACGGCGTCGGCGACACCGGGGTCCTGCGGGCGCGGCCCGGTCTCGGTCAGGGCGACGGCGAGCCCGGTGCGGCGGGTGGTGTCCAGGATGGCGGCCAGGTCGTCCCAGCTGTGGGCGCGATCGGGCTCCGCGGGCGGATTCCCGTCGACGGCGCCGGCACCGACGGTGGTGGTGGCGGTGCTGGCAGCGCCGTCGTCGGCGGTGCCGTCGCCGTCCGGATCGTCCGCCTCGAGGCGGGGCTGGAGGGCGTCGACGGCGCTGCGGGTGTCGGCCAGGCTCTCGCGGGCGAGGGTGTTGACGGTGGTGATGGCCTCGTCGAGCTCGGGGGCGTCGGCGGCGCCCGCCAGGCCCTCGGTCAGGGCGATAATGGCGGTCAGGGAGTGCCCCACGGAGTCGTGGAGCTCGCCGGCCACGCGCGCCTGGCGGCGGGCGGCGTCGCGCTGCGCCATGAGCCGGTGCTCGGCGGCCTGGGCGGCGAGCAGGGCGTCGCCGTGCTCCAGGGCCTCCCGGCGGGACCGGGAGGTGGCCGCCGCGGTGACGACGACGGCGAGCAGGAGGACCTCCGGCGTGATCCAGCCGATGAGGGGGGATGCGAGGCTGGTCGCGACCGGGGGGAGGGTCCAGCAGGCGAAGACCACGAGCAGGCCGACAATGCGCTGGGTCGTCCCCGCAATGACGCACAGGGAGTAGAGGGCCACCAGCGGCGGGATCGTGAAGGTCGCGTCCTGCGGCCCCCACAGGCCCACGCCCGCGCAGACCAGGCCGGTCAGGATGACGGCCGCGAGCGGCCGGCGGCGCCTGCCGAGCAGGGCCGCGGCGACGAGCAGGGCGAGCCCCAGCAGCGGTCGGATATCGGCCCGGGGCTGGATGATCAGGACCCGACCCGCGATGAGCAGCTCGAACAGGCCCATGGCGAGTGCCACCGCCCACAGCGTCGCGGCGGACGCGCGCCATCGGGCGGCGAGCCGGTCCAGGGGGGTTCGCGGCACCCGCGGGATCGCGGGCCTCGGGCCGCGGGAGGGCGGTGTCGGCGTGCTCGCGGATTCGCGCGGGGCCATGAGCCCCAGGTCGCGGGAGGGCGCCGCGCTCATGAGACCCGGCCGGCGGCGCGCCGCAGCGCCGTCGTCCACACCAGGGCCCAGGCGGCGGCGATGGCGGAGGCGAGCGCGATGGACCCCATGGAGGCGATGCTACCGGGGTCACGAGAGGCGCAGGCCGCGGTCATGAGCGACAGCGGGTAGAGGGCCGAGACCGGAGGGACGATCAGCGTCACGGCGCAGCCGGCGATGGTGGCCACCAGCACGGTGGACATGACCGAGGCGAACGAGGTCATGACGACGCCGAGCCAGGCGACGAACACCTCGACGGCCAGGATCGACAGGGCGACGGGGACGAGGCGCGCCGCGTAGGGGCCGAGCCCCGCCGGGTCGAAGCCGAGCAGCAGCCCGGTGGCGATGAACTCCCCCAGGAGCACCAGAGCGGTGAGCAGCGCGGTCTGCGCCATGTGGAGGAGCTTGCCCGCGACCATGGCGCCTTGCAGGCGGTTGGCGCTCATGCGCTGCCAGTTGCGCCCCTGGTGCTCGCCGGCGGCGGTCTGCGCGGTGAGCGCCGCCACGAGCAGGGGCAGGAACAGCATGGTCGGCAGGAGCGTCGCCTGACTCCACACGGCGAGCCAGGTCGTCCCCTGGGCGTCGAATTCGGCGCGGAACGAGGTGTACTGGTACCAGCCGCCCGCCATCCCGAGCGCGCACAGCGCCGCCAGCGCCGCCCAGTACCAGCGGTTGGAGGCCTTGCGGTTCTCCCACGCCCAGGCCGCTCGTACCGACGGCCCGGCGGGCCGGGGGCGCGGGGGTCGCGCGGTATGCGCCGGGGCGGCGGGGAGGGGGAGTGCTGTCGAGGTGCTCATCGGTGGTTCTCCTTGTGGACGACGGCGAGTCTGGCCGCCGCGACCCAGACGGCGGCGGCGATGACGGCGAACAGGGCGCCCGCCCACGGGTGGGCGACCGTGACGGGGGCGTGCGCCCGGAAGGAGGCCAGGCTGGAGAAGGGGTTGCCGGCGACGGCGACGCCCCAGGGGAGCAGCCAGCCCAGAGCCTCCAGGTGCGCGGAGGGCAGCCCCGAGCACAGCACCCCCGCCAGCGCGCCCGCGGCCAGCCCGACCCCCTGCTTGTCGACGCAGGTCGCCAGGGCCAGCTGGACCGCCGTCGCCGCGACGGAGGCGGCGAGCATCACCACGAGGGCCGGCCAGAGCGAGTCCCGGTAGGCCGCCGTCGGGCGCAGCCCCATGCCGGGACCGACCAGGGCGATGAACGCCAGGAGCGACGCCTGCCCGAGCGCGACGGCGAGGGACCCCAGGGCCAGCTTCGCGTCGAAGCGAGCGGCCCCGCGCTGCCCCAGGGCGGTGAGCAGCCGGCCCATCCGCTCCTCGGTGTCCACCGTCGCCAGGCGGGAGGTCAGCAGCGCCGCGACGAGGGGCAACACCATGGCGCACAGGCTCAGACTCTCGTTGAGGCTCAACCCCAGCAGGCGCTGCTCGGCCGTGCCCCCGGCGCGCTGGCCGGTGGCGGCCGCGACCCAGGCCAGTTCCAGGCCGGCGCCGCCCGCGGCCATGAGCCAGAAGCGGCGCCGCTTGATCTTGCGCAGCTCCATGCCGAGGGCGCTCATCAGCGGCCCTCCCGTCCGGTTGTGAGGGGGGCGGCGGGGGCGGCGCTGGCCGTTCCCGCGGGCGCCGGGGCGGCGGGGGCGGCAACCGCGGCCGCGGGCGCCGGGCGGGCGCCGGGGCCGGGCGGGGCCGCCGTTGGGCGGGTGCCGGGAGCGGACAGCGCCGGGGCGGCGTCCGCGACCGGGCCGGGCCGGTGCGGGTGGCCGAGCGGGTCCGTCAGCTCCAGGAAGGCCTGCTCCAGGGTCTTGCGGACCGTCTGCACCCGGAAGACCGTGCCGCCCGCGCGCACAATGCGGGTCACGAGCCCGCCCACCGCCTCGTCGGGCAGCATGGGGGTGCGCACCGTCCGGCCGCGGACCCGGTGGGCGATCCGCTGCTCGGCGAACAGGGCGGCCGCGCCCGCCGGGTCGGAGACGGTGAAGTCGATGACGCCCTCGTCCTGAAGGCCTGACAGCGGGCCCTGGTAGCGCAGGCTCCCGGCGCAGATGATGCCGACGACGTCGGCCATCTGCTCGATCTCGCTGAGGATGTGGGAGGAGACGATGATGGTCACGCCCTCCTGCCGGGCCAGGGACACGATGAGCTCGCGGATCTCGGCGACGCCGGCCGGGTCCAGGCCGTTGGTGGGCTCGTCCAGGAGCATGAGCGGCGGGTCGGCCAGCAGCGCCATGGCCAGTCCCAGGCGCTGCTTCATGCCCAGCGAGTAGTCCTTGACCAGCTTCTTCTCCTGGCCGGTCAGTGCGACCGTGGCCAGGGCGTGCTGCACGCGGGCGCGGGGCAGGCCGAGGTAGTCGGCGATCATGGCGAGGTTCTCCGGGCCGGTGAGCCTGGGGTAGTAGGAGGGGCCCTCGATGAGTGAGCCGATGGCGCCGGACGGCAGCGACGAGCGGGGGCTCACCGGGTGGCCCAGCACGCTCATGGTGCCGGAGGTGGGGCGGGTCAGGCCGAGCAGGAGCTTCATGGTGGTGGACTTGCCGGCGCCGTTGGGGCCCAGGAAGCCGTAGATGCCGCCGCGCGGGACCCGCAGGTCCACGTGGTCGACGGCGTGGAAGCCGCCGTAGGTCTTCGTCAGGCCGTCGGTGGTGACGACCAGGTCGTCGGCGCGGGGGCTCCGGGGGCGGCCGGGGGCCTGCGCCGGGACGGGGCGGGCGGTCGCGGCGCGGGCGGGGGCGGAGGGAGCGGCCGGGACCTCCGGGTACGCCGCGGGCGTGGGCGCGGAGCCGGCCGGAGTGGGGACACCGGCCGGGGCGCCCGGGATGGACG
Source organism: Actinomyces gerencseriae DSM 6844 (assembly GCF_000429265.1). Classification (GTDB taxonomy): domain Bacteria; phylum Actinomycetota; class Actinomycetes; order Actinomycetales; family Actinomycetaceae; genus Actinomyces; species Actinomyces gerencseriae. Next base: position 259,082 of record NZ_KE386873.1, on the reverse strand, counting down.
GGGCGCCGGCTGGGCCCGCCTGACCCGCTGTGGGGGCGGCCGGCTGGTTGGACGGGCGGGGGAGTCGTCGGCCGGTCCGGACGGTCCGCCGCTCCGGCGTCGCCCACTGCGGGAGTACTGCCGTGTTCGCTGAGGTGCTCATGGATCCATGACAGTGCGCGGACCCGGCCCCGCGAACCGGGAGGGCGCGATCTGTCCTCCGTGGGGGACCGCCGGCGCGGGCGCCGCTCCGGCGCAGGGGCGCGCGGACCGGCCGGGCGCGGGTGCCGGACGTGGTGTTCGACCTGTTTCCTCAGGGCGATAGGACGTGGCCATCGGCAGGAGGGGATCGTATGGTGATGGCCATGAGCGCTAAGACCGTCAAGAACCCGCCCGTCGCCCCCGCCTTCACCGCCTCCGCCGAGCTGCGCGCCGACCTCCAGCGCGCGCTGATCGACATCACCGTCCTGAGCCTGGTCGGCAAGCAGATCCACTGGAACGTCGTCGGCCCGAACTTCCGCGACCTCCACCTCAACCTCGACGAGGTCGTCGATATCGCGCGCGAGGGCTCCGACGAGCTCGCCGAGCGCATGCGCGCCATCAACGCCTACCCCGACGCCCGTCCCGCGACGATCGCCGCTCAGACCTCGGTGCCCGAGGCCCCCGAGGGCGGCGTCATCACCTCCGACGCCGTCGACTACATCGTCGCCGCCATCAACGCGGTCACCACGACGCTGCGCGACATTCACGACGCCGTGGACGAGGCCGACCCCTCCTCCTCCAGCATCCTCGAGGACTACACCCAGCGCCTGGAGCAGCAGAGCTGGTTCCTCTCCGCCCAGAACTACAGCGCCTGAGCTCCGGCGCCAGAACCGCCGCAGCCCGGCCCGCGGAGCTCTCCCGTCGCCGAGATCGGTTCAGTTCCGTACCGAGATCGGTCGAGTTCCGCGTCGAGATCGGTCCGGCTGCGCGCCGACTGCTGGCCGACCGCTAGCCTGACTTCATGCCGCAGTCCGTACCGGCCGCCGCGCACGCCGACGTCGCCCGCCTGATCCGCCTCACGCAGCACTTCGCCACCGAGGCCGTTCGGGCGGGCGACGTCGCCGCGTTCCCGCCGCCCGCCGCGCTGGCCGAGCTCCCACCGGTCGAGCTGCGCCGGCTTCTCGACGGGCTGCTCACGATCCGTCCTCCCCGGCCCATCCCCGACGACGACGTTCGCGAGGACCTCGACGAGATGCTCGCGGCCGAGGCCGCCCAGCGCGTCCGCGACGCCGGTGCCCCCGACGCGCGGGCCCTGCCGACCCTGTCCGCCACGCACGGCGTCGACGGGCCGCTGGGGGAGCGCGTCGCCCTGTGGAGGGGCGACCTGACAACCCTGCGCGCGGGGGCGATCGTCAATGCCGCCAACGCCGAGATGCTCGGCTGCCGGGTGCCCGGCCACACGTGCATCGACAACGTGATCCACGCCGTCGCCGGACCGGGCCTGCGGGCCGAGTGCGCCGAGTACATGGAGGGGCGCGGCGGCCGCCCGGAGGAGACGGGGCGCGCCCTGCTCACGGGCGGGTATCACCTGCCGGCCGAGCACGTCATCCACACGGTCGGTCCCGTCGTCGAGAGAGGGGTCACCGAGGAGCACCGCGCTCTCCTGGCGAGCTCCTACCGGTCCGTCCTCGGCGTCGCCGCCGACGCGGGACTGGACTCCGTCGGCCTGTGCTCGGTGTCCACCGGGGTCTTCGGCTACCCCGAGGAGGAGGCCGCCCGACTGGTGGTCTCGGTGATCGACCGGTGGCTGGGCGCGCACCCCGAGGCGGGCCTGCGCATCGTCATCTGCGCCTTCGCGCAGGAGGACGTGGACGCCTACGAGGGCGCGTTGACGACCGCCGTCAGCGGTTGAGGTCCCCCGTACTGGCGGAGTTCCTCGTTCCGCCGGTGCGCTCGTGGTAGGCGGCGACATTGGCGTCCATCCAGTCCGAGTCGGCCTGCCACCGGCCGTCCTCCCCGCGCGACCAGTGCCACGGCTCGGGGAAGGGGATGACCTCGCCCTTCAGGACCGCGAAGCCGCCGCACATGCCGGCCACGTCGAGAGCGACGTCGATCCACATGTCGTAGTCCGCGCCGTAGGGCACGTAGCAGTGCGTGAGGATCGCGGGCTCCCACGCGGACGGGGGCTGCGCACCGACGATCCTCTCGACCTCGCGGGGGTCGACGACGAAGAAGGGGCGCGGAGTCTCAATGGCGGGACGGGACGGCATGTCGTGGGGGACGATGCCCAGGATGGAGTTGTCGGGGGTCGGGCTGAGGGTGAACTTCGGGGTGCGCGCCAGAGTGGCGTTGACGAACATGGGGGTCTTGGGGATCTCGGGCGAGATGATGGTGACGATACGAGGCAAGATCGCTCCTCAGGGTCGGTCGGATGGGGCGGTGCTGTTCGCCACGAGTGAGCCCAGGAGCCGGGGACCGATCGCGCGCGTGCGACCGGAGGCCGATCCGCGTTCGAGGGCGCTCATGAGTCGGCTCCGCCTGACACGGGCGGTGTCGAGAATGGCCGCATCTGTGCCTCGTGCCATGTCAGTCCTGGCTCTTGGGGCCGAAATGGGATGAGGGCGCGGCGGCCGGACCCGCACTTGTCTTGGGCGCGAGCACGCGGGCGAGATTGCCGTTGTCGCCGTCGAGTGTGCTGAGCAGGCTGGACATCGCGTCCCAGGCGGGCTCCCGGCCGGAGTCGAGCGGGATGAGGACGCCGTGGCGACGGCCGCGTCCGGTGACCGAGCCCCCGTGCTTGCTGGCAACGGCCTCGGGATCGACCCGCAACCGACGGATACCGGGCGCCCCGATGAGGACGGCCATCGGAGTGGGGACCGTACGAGCAGTCGGGGGGAGGGTCCCGTCGTCGTTGCCCGCGGTGCGGAGGACCAGCGCGAATTGGGGCTTGAGCTCGGTGCCCACCGCCTGGAGGAACGTGTTGACCCGATCCTGCCACCAGGCGGGTTCGATGTGAGTGGGGAGCACCGTCATCTCGAGGTACTCCTCGAGACCGTTCTCAGTGCGGTTGATAGTCATGGAGCCCGAGGCCACCGAGCGGCCGGGACCGTGCGCGGCGAGAATCATGTGGGCTTCCGGCGTGTTGTCCCGAGCGGTCTTCGTGAAGGTCTTGCGGTCCCAGACGGCGCCGGCGGGTTCGGTTCGCGCCCAGCTCAGCACAGTGCCCTCGGGCATGAAATGGGCGCATATGAGCTCGGCGACGCGGCCGAGGACCGTGGAGAGTCGCGCGCGGTGGTAGATCGAGGCGGATACCGTGAGGAGGGGGGTCAGGTCGTCCTGCTGGAAGTGGGCCTCCGAGACGACGATCCGAGGGTCGTCGCGGTTCGAAGCGGCTGGGCGGATCTCGGGAGTCCAACGGCCGGTGCGGAGGTCGCGGTATCCCCCGGAGCTCTCCCGGACGAGCACGATGCAGCCGGTGGCGTCCACGAGGCGGTCGAAGGCCGGGGTCAGCCGCGCCTTCGGCGGGATCGTGATGACGAGGTCCTTGTCGGTGGTGGTCCGAACCAGGTGGATGAAGTCCGCGAGGCCCTCGTCGAAGGCGATGCACGGACCCGCCAGGGTTGTGATGGCGACCTGGTCGCCGACCTTGTAGTCGTAGTAGGGGTGCGGATGAGACACGTCTTCTCACTCCTGAGACACGGCGATGGTCAGGTTTCCGATTCGAATGAGCAGCAGGACCCGCCCGAGAATCGCGACGATGAGATGGTCACCGTACCTCACCTCTGCGGCAGGTGTTCGGGGTGATCCTGTCGACATCGTGGACGGCGTCTGCAGGATCGTTACTGTCTGGTCGGAGGGGCGCCTTCGGCCAGCAACCCCTGTGAATGAAGCCGTACTATGTGGTGTGAGAAGTCGAGGGGCTTCGATATGGGCGTGAGTGCGCTCGGTACTCTGACCGAGAAGACTCCGACGTCGAGCGACGATCCAGGTTCGCTGGCCAAGCAGCCGGTGGTGATGGCCGAATTCCGGGAGGGTCGATGGATTCCGATAAGTTGACTGTTGCGTGTGCGTCGTTGACTGGTCCGGTGTGGGCTGGGGTGTATGTGATGCGTGTGCGTGTTCATGCGGTGGGGGGTGGTTTTGAGTATGTGGTTCCGCCGGGTGTGGTGGCTCGGTGGGATCGTGATGCGGGTTTGGTGGAAGTGCCGTTGGGGGGTCCGTGTCCGCCGGGGTTCGTGGCGGATGCTGGTCGGGATGCGTGGGTGCTGCGTCTGCCCGGGCGTGCGCTGGTCGAGGGTTTCGTGGCGCGGGCTCGTGCTGTGCTTGATGGTGCGGCTGTTGAGGTGGTGGAGGTGTGGGGTGAGCGGGCGCGTGTTCGCCGGGCTCCGTGTGATGAGGCGGATGGTGGGGGTGCGGACGCCGGTGACGGGGGTGGCGGTGCCGATCCGTGCGGGGGCGATGGTGGTGGTGCGTGGGTGGATCTGGGTGCGCTGCGGGATGTGGTCGTGCGGCAGACGTATCGTCTGGTGGGGTGCGCCTGCAATCCGCGGATGACGGATCAGGTGGAGGAGGCTCGTATCCGCAGTAACAGGCGTCCGGTGCCGGAGTTGATGTTCCCGGCTGGTTTTGATGCCATGGGTTCGCCGGAGCGGGCGGGTGGTCTGCCGCTGGAGGTGTGGGACTCTCCGTGGGCGGCCCCTGTGCCCTGCACCAGTCAGTGGTACATCGTCCTGGACGGGCGCTTGTACCCGCGTGGGTCTGCGGGAATGCATTACATGGCGACGGGCAAGTCGGCTTATGACGTGGTTCTGCACGGGTGGTGGTCGCCTCGGCCGGTGGGTCTGCCGATGCGCCCGTACGGGGGAGGTCTTGTCAGTGAGCCGCTGGCGGCTGGCCGCAGCGAGGGCGAGATCAACGTGGGGACAGTGCGGGCTCGTTGGCGGGGTCAGGATGTGGAGGTCACTCGGGTTGTCTATTCCCGTGCGTATCTCAAGACCGTGGTCGTCAGGGGGCGGGGGCGTTTGACGTCGTGGGTTGGTCCGGTGCGGTTGGATGAGTTGGAGGATGTGCGGTTCGAGGCGGAGGTCAGGCGCAGGCCGGGGGCGGGGGCGTGGTCGTTCCTGCGGGTGTGGGGGTTGGCCGAGGATGCTGAGGGTGAGGTGGAGGGTCGTCTTGAGCGTGGGGTGTGGCAGTCTTGGCCGCGGGCCGGTGGTGTGGCGCCGCTTTCGTGGTGCGGGCCGGTTATGCCGTTGTATCCGTTGCGTCGTGGTTCGTTGTCGGGGTGGGAGGAGCGTTTCGGTGGTCTTGCTCCGTCGTTGACCGGTCCGGTGTGGGCCGGGACGTATGCGACGAGGGTGCGGCGTCATGATTGGGTGGATCTTCTGCCTGCGGGTGTGGTGGCCCGTTGGGACGTCGAGGGTGATCCTGAGCATGTGAGTGTGCCGGGGTCGGTGCCGTGCCCGGAGGGGTTTGTGGCTGACCCGGATCGTGGGGTGTGGGTGATGGAGGTGCCCGCGGATGCTGGTGTGTCGGGGTTCGAGGCGGTGTCGTGGGCGGTGCTGGAGGAGTCTCCTGTTGAGGTGGTGGAGGTGTGGGGTGAGCGGGCGCGTGTTCGCGGGTGCGGTGACGCCGGTGAGGGCCGGTGGGTGGGGCTCGGTGCGTTGAGGCAGGTGGTGGTCGAGCGCACGGCCGTCCTGTGCAAGGAACGGGACTCGTTGGAGGTGCGGCGTGATCCGGTGTCGTCCGGGTATCCGTCTCGGCTCGTGTTCCCGGTGGGTTTCGATGCGTGGGCCTGCCCGCAGCGCTCCGGAGGGGTGGACGCCCGGCGGTGGCCGTCGCCGCTGTGCGGTCCCGTCCCGGCCTCCGGGCAGTACCTCGTCTATGCCGGTGTCCCGTATCCGCTGGTTGATTCGCCTGGGACTCGGTACGACTGGGGTGAGCCCGGCTTTCACATCGAGGTTGACAGTTGGTGCCGGGCTCCGGCGGAGCTGGGGCTGCGGCAGCTCCATGGGGACCTGGTGTCCCGTGACCTCTTTGTCGACGAGTGCGAGGGACTCCTATGGGTGGGGCGTGTGCGTGCTTGGTGGCGGGGGCGTGAGGTGGAGGTGGTGCGTGTGGCCTACGCCTACGCCTATGTGGCGCCGTGGGTTGATGAGGTTGATGGGGAGGAGTCGGTGCGGGGTGGTTCGGGTGACTCGGATGGTGGTTCGGTCGGGTTCGATGAGCTGATCGGTCCGGTGCGTTTGGATGAGTTGGATGATGTTCGGTTCCCGGTGTCGATCTCCCGGCATTCGGAGGCGGGGTTGTGGCACTTCCTGGAGATGTGGGGCCTGCCCGCCGATGAGTGCCGCTATCGTGTTGAGGCTCATATGGACCACGGCGCCTGGCCGGCCTGGCCACGGGTAGTGGATGCCGAACAGGCATGACATGAGACATGGCACAATAGATTGTCCTGATGCGACCTGACGTGAAGGAGTTCCGGTGGCTCGTTGGCTTGAGAAATTCGTGAACAAGGAGATGTTCGACCGGTACATCGGTCACGGTGAGGACCAGGTCCACGGTTATGCCGTGGATGCGAGGGCCATTCGTCCCACGGATACCTCCCGTGAGCTGTTCGAGGCGCTCTTCCTGGAGTGGCCGGTCACTGAGCAGACGCGGGTGGCGGGTATCGCCACTCTGCGCTTCCCCCTGTGGCCCACTGATCGGGCCATCGCTGCCATGGGCGGGACGACGTCGGCCGAGCAGGCGATCACCAAGGGCCCCATCCTGGAGCATCCCCCGTTCGACGGGCGGGGGATGGTCAAGCTGCCCGGCGATCCCATCGCGGCCCTGTCCTATGTGGAGCCGACTCGTCTGAGGGCCGGGGCCCAGTTGATCAAGCATGAGGCCGACGGCTCGCCCGAGAGCCTGATCGCCACCTACGGCGGGGCGCGTATCGGGTGGGTCCTTCCCGAGGGCACCCCGCTGAAGGCGCCGCCCCCGTTGGCGCCGGTCAACCCCTTTCTGGGGCCGCAGGTTCGCAGGCGCGGCGAGCAGACCTCGGACCCCGCGGACCTGGTCGTCTCCGACGACGACGCGCTGGTCGAGGTCTACAACCTCGCGTCCGGGACTGACGCCGCGCCACTGGAACCCGGTGAGATCGCCGAGGTCGGTTTCATGCAGACGCGCGTCACATGGAAGGGACTCCCCTGCCTGCTGGCCGGGCGGGCCGGTCAGGGCCAGTTCCGGCTCCTGTCACTGGCGTTGAACGCCTACGCGGCGGAAGAGCGCGGCATGACGCGCATTGAGGCGGGCGTGTACGAGGCGGTCATACCCGGCTCCGACCTGCCGCTTCCCGAGATGATGATGCGCACGCCGCCCTCCTGGCCGCACGAGTGACGGGACGCCTCCCAGCATGGTGCCCGCCTCGCTGACGGTTCGTGCGTCGCTGCGTTGGGCCGTGACCCAGTTGCGGCGCCAGCCGGTGCTGTTTCTGCCCGGTGTCCTGTGGGTGGGGTCCGGGATCGGGTTCTCCTATCTCATTCTCGACGTGCTCCACCTCGCGCCCAACCTCAGCGACCCGTGGACGATACCGTCGCTGCTGACCACGGTGTGCATGATCTGGATGGGTATGCTTTCCCAGACCCGGGCCTCGCTCGCGGTGGCCGCCGGCGAGCATCTGCGACCACGGCACCTGGTCACGCTGCCCAACGCGCATCGGGCCCTGCCCACGATGCTCGCGTGCGGGATCATCGGCCTCGCCTCCCTCGCCGGAGGGCTGTGGTTCGTCCTCGTCTACTTCTGGATATTCGCCACGCGTTGTGCCATGTCCACCGCGCCGCGGCGAAAAGGGGCCTTCGCCGAGTCCTTCGCCCTCATGCGGCGGCCGGGGGCCGGCGGGCCCGTCCTGGCCGCCGCTGCGCTCGCCGTCGTCGGCTGCGTCAGCCTGGTCGGATGGATCGTGCTGTGGCCGCTGGCCGACCTCATGATCACCTACATCTATGTCCGTCTAACGGGAACGGGGCCCAGAGGAGACGCCGTCGTCCTCGGCGGCCGTCCGCCCGCCGCTCACTCGGGCTCGGGCATGAGGATCCAGGCGACGACGTAGACGACCCACATGGGCCCCGGGAGCAGGGCCAGGGCGAGGCAGGCGAGGCGCACGAGCGTGGGGCTCACGCCCCAGTACTCGGCCAGCCCGCCGCAGACTCCGGCGATCAGTCGGCGGTACGAGCGGCGGGGGAGCGTGGATCGCCAGCTCTCGGTGCGGGCGGACAGGGACGGGTCGGACGGGTAGTGCTGTGTCATGACTCAAGCGTGCCGTTCTCCGAATTCGATCGGTATCCGGGAGTCCCCTGACTCTTCCCTGGTCGGCCCGAACAGGTCACACGTCCACGCGGAAAAGGACGATCCGGAAGCGGGCGCGGGGCCGAAGCCCGAACGGGTCGCACACCCCGCCGGCCCATGGGCGCCGTCGGGAGAACCGTCACGGGCGCCGGGGCGCCTGGGCGGTTCGGGCCCGGACTGCGGCAGCGGCCCGGCGGCCCGCTCTCAGTCGTCCCAGGTCCCGTTGCCGCCGGCCTGCGGGGCGCGGCCGGTGGTGCGCAGGTAGCCGGGGACGACGTCGGTGCCCGACGGCCATCCCCTCAGGGCGGCGCCCTTGTGGCAGCCGGTGGAGACGACGACGGAGGTGGTCACCCCCAGGCGCAGGGAGATGGAGGCGTTGTCGCTGTCCCGGTAGAAGGTGGCTCCGGGCTGGTTGGTCTGATCATCGGGGGCGACGGCGAAGCCGGCCTCCTCGGCGATCGGGCTGACGGCCGCCAGGGCGGCCTCGCGGTCGTCGAGGTGCCCTCCCGAGGCGAGGTCGTAGAATTCTCCGGCCTTGCCGAACGGGCAGTCCATCCACGTATCCCGGAAGGCCTGGTAGATGGGCGTGCCCTCGGCCGGCGGTGTCCACTCGCCTGCGCCGAGCGGGGTCAGGGCGTCGTAGATCCTCACCTGGAGCGCGAGTGCGTCGGAGCGGGCTTGGGTGAGGGGGATGTTGTCGCCGGTTCCGGTGAATGCACGAGGGGCGTTCTCACGGGCATGGGTCTCGTAGGACATGCGCCAGAGGGGGACGACGAACACGACGTACAGGACGAGGGTGACGACGGCCAGAGTGCCCCACCTCCACCGGGAGGCTCTGCTGAGGCCCCAGAAGAACTTGTCCGAGGACGTCTCGGGGGACTCGGAGGAGGGCCCTGAGGGCTCGGCCGGGGGCGTGTTGTGGGTGTCTTCGGGTTCGGAGGTCATGGGGTTGTCCTGGGTCGTGGGGTTTTCCTTGGTCGTGGGGTTCTTTCGGGTCGTGGGGTTTTCGTGGGGGTTGGTGTGGCCTGGGGTGGTGTTGCTTGGGGTGGTGGTTGGTCGGTGGCGGGTGAGGGGATGGGGTTGGTGGGGGTCTGGGTGGGCCAGGTGTCGGTGTCCGGGTAGACGTCGCGGTCTTCGGTTGCGCCACGGCCGGTGGTGCGCAGGTAGTCGGGGACGGCCTCGGTGCCGGTGGGCCAGTCCTGGAATGGTGTGCCGGGGTGGCAGCCGGTGGTGATCACGATCGCGTATCCGGAGAAGTAGATCCGGGCGCCGTCGGAGAGCCTGCGGTACTCCTTGCGGCGGGTGTCGTTGATGAAGCCGTGGGGGGCCATGATCTCCTCGATCACGGCGTTCTCGCGGTCGGTCTGGGGATCGTCTCTCGGGGTGGTTCTGGCCGCTCTGGCCAGGAAGTAGCGTTCGTTGGTGGTTCCTTCGGGGCAGACGGGTTCGTTGTATTCGCCGCCGATGCGGGCTTGGTAGCCGCCTCCGCCGGGTCCTGGTGCTGGGGGGACCCAGGCGTCGACGATGTGCTCACGGGTGAGGGTGTCGTAGATGGTCAGGAGGAGGTTGAGGGTGTCGGTGCGGGCCTGGGTGATGGGGATGTCGGGGCGGGGGCCGGTGAACCTTTCGGGCTTGGTGTTGGGGTTGATCCCCTCGATGAGGAAGGTGCCGCAGCCGTAGATCGTGGCGTAGGCGAAGGCGACCACCAGCAGTACGCCCGCCCCCCGCTGCCACCAGACGCGGGAACGGGTGCGACCGGGGCACTTGGTGGTACCCGGATCGTCGTTGCTGGTGTTCATGAGCGGGCCTCCCGGGTTTCAGCGATCGACGTAGTCCGGATCGTCGCCGCCCAGGATGTTCCCGAGATCGTGCAGCGACGTGGTGCCGGGGTTGGTGTAGTTCGAATGCATGGAGGACGAGCCCAGACCGTCCTGCTTGTCGGTGTCCAGGGCGGTGAAGTCGGAGTCCGGATCGGTGGTCGGGTTCCCGCCGTAGACGCCGGAGGCTGCAACAACGTCACCGTTCGCGGCCGCGGCGTACGAGTGGTCGGGCAGCATGTTCAGATCGGAGGCATCCACCGTCGTGGCGCCGGGAGACCCCCATATCGCGACGTCGTCGGGCGCCGTCGTCTCCCGCAGCGCGTATCCGGTGGCCGTGGACCCGTAGGAGTGGCCGCCCGCCACCAGGTGCGGGTCGCCGTGGTGGGTGGCCTGGACGCCGTCGTAGAAACCGGCGAGGTCCGGACCGGCCTTCTCTGCCTCGTTGTCATTGAGGACGGTGCCCGTGGAAAAGGTCAAGGTCTCCCCCCAATTGGGCGCATCGTATCCCAGCCAGGTCACGCCCGCCACCGTCTCGGAATTCTGATCGCCGGGTTTCGCCCAGCTTGGATCGACTTTTTCCATAATGTTCTCGGTGTTCTTGACACTCCCGCCAGGCTGTCCGTCGTCCCCGGCGAGGCCGCCGGCGACGGTGGTCGTCATGCCGGGCGTGTAGACGAGGACGTGGGCGGCGCCGTCCACGTCGCCCGAGCCGACCGCCGCCCGGAGATGGTCCCCGGAGTTGTCCAGCACCAGCAGTGAACGGCCCGCTGCGTCCGAATCCTCACTGAACATGGCGGACAGTGCGTGAATGTCCTTCTGCTTCTGGAGCAGGGCGGCGTACTCGGGGGTCAGGGCCGATTGGACCAGCAGACTCTCGTTTCCGCCTGCGGTGAGCCCGGGCGAATTCGTCTTCGGCCCGCTGAAGTCCTCCACCTGCTGGTCGATCTCCCTCTGCATGATCGGCAGCCAGACCCGGTTGGCGGCGTCCCTGTCCTTCATGGGAATGCCGTTCAGGTTCCCGATCCACCACGGGTTGTTCGTGATGATGTCCTGCTGCTCCTCGGGACTCAGGGCCGTCCACCAGTCGTTGACCTCGTCGGGCGTCCAGGAGGGGTCCGGCTCCTGCTTCCCGGCGTTGACCACATCGGCCCGCGGTCCGAGGGCCGTGTCGTCCAGGCCGGCGATGTCGTCGTAGACGCCCTGCAGGAGCACCACCGTGTCCTCGACCTGCTCCATCAGGCGATCGACCTCCTCCTGGTAGGAGGCAAGGACTGAGTGGACATCGTCGGCGAATCCCCGAACCCGGTAGGAGTCCGGGACCTCGACGATGCCGTTCGTGATGGTCAGTTCTCGCGCCTCCACTCGGCCCTTGATGCCCCAGGCCTGGTTCATGAGGCTGTCGACCGTGGTCGAGGCGTCGATGAGATCGTTGCCGGAGTGACCCAGGGCGGTCCACAGGTCCATGGCGTCGTCGGCGAGGATCCGCCGGGCCTTGGCCTCCGCCTCGGCGGTCTTGCCCTCGAGGCCGTCGGTGCTGAGACCGGTCAGCTCGTCGTACACGTGCTCGTACTTGTTCGCGACCGCCTTGAGCGCGTCCCCGGCGTCGTACAGGGACGTGCCGCTCCAGGTCAGGACATCATCGAAAGTCGTCATCGCATCTCCGAAATTTTCCGATATGGTCAGAGTCGAGGGGGTGAGAGGATCGAGGGTGAGCCGTGGGCGCTGCCGAGCGCCGGCTCCAGCGCGGCCGGCCCGAGTGAGTCAGTAGTCGCCGAGCCGCGGGACGTCGGCGGCGGCCGCCTCGTCGGCGGCGGCGATGCCTCGCGTGGCGTCGTAGATGCCGGTGGAGTGGTCGGTGAGCCGGGATGAGAATCTCCTCCTGGCTGTGGAGACGGAGTCCGCGGCGTTCGATGCCTTGAGGCTCAGGCCGGCCCCGCTCAGGCCGCCGGAGGTGCGCACCTCCTCGTCGCCCGACGTCGCGGTGATGACGTCGGCGCAGTTGGACACGGTCGTGCTGATCGTGGAGGTCGTGCTGTAGCAGATCTGCAGGGCGGGCGGAGTCATGAGAATCTCATCATCATCGATGCGTGCGCGATGCGCGTGGCGATCGGTCGTTGTACTCGTCGGGTCAGGGCTGGAAGGATCGAGAACTGCACGGTCGATGTCAGCCTAGTCCCGAGACCGCCGGAAGTGAATGGCTGTCCGGACGTATGCGATGAGGGCGCAGATGGTCGGGGCGACCTCGGCACTCGCGGGTCAACCGGGAAATGACCCGCCGGGGCGGGACGCCGCTACTCGGCGATCACTTCGGGGAATCACTCGGGCCGCGCGGAGGCCGCGGCCCGCGCCGCCGCCGGCGCCGCGTCCGCGATGCGCTCCAGCTCGGCGTCGGCGTGCGCGGCCGAGACGAACCAGGCCTCGAAGACGCTCGGCGGCAGGGCCACACCCGCCTCCAGGAACGCGTGGAAGAACGGCCCGAAGCGCCACGCCTCCTGGGCGCGCGCGCCGTCGTAGTCGCGCACGCCGCGCTCGGCGGCGTCGGGTCCGAACATGACCGAGAACAGCGAGCCCGAGCGCTGCACCCGGTGCGCCACCCCCTCGGCGTCCAGCGCCGCGCCCACGACCCGTCCGATCTCGCGCGCGCGGGCGGCGACGGTCGCGTAGACGGCGTCGTCGGCCAGCTCCAGCGTCGCGAGCCCGGCCGCCGTGGCCAGCGGGTTGCCGCTCAGCGTCCCGGCCTGGTAGACGGGCCCGGCCGGAGCGAGCAGCTCCATGACGTCGGCCCTCCCGCCGAGGGCCGCCAGCGGCATGCCGCCGCCCACCACCTTGCCGAAGGTCAGCAGGTCCGGCACCCAGGCCGCCCGCTCGCGCCAGTCGGCTCCCGGCCACGACGGCGCCGAGGCCACCGCGGCGCCGCCGTCGGGCAGATCGACGGCCCAACCGTCCAGGGCCTCCAGACCCCAGAACCCGGCCGGACCCACTCGGAGGCCGGTCAGCACCTCGTCGGCGATCATGAGCGCGCCGTGCGCCGCGGTCACCCGCCGCACCGCCGCGTTGAAACCGGGTGCGGGCGGCACGATCCCCATGTTCGCGGGCGCCGACTCGGTGATGACGGCGGCGATCTCCTCCCCGCGCTCCGCGAAGCACTCCTCCAGGGCGGCCGGGTTGTTGTAGGGCAGCACGATCGTCTGCGCGGCGACCTCCCGCGGCACCCCCGCCGACCCGGGCAGGCCGCCCGTGGCCACCCCGGAGCCGGCGGCCGACAGCAGCCCGTCGCTGTGCCCGTGGTAGCAGCCGGCGAACTTCACCACCAGGTCGCGACCGGCCGCCCCGCGCGCCAGGCGCACCGCCGTCATCGTCGCCTCGGTGCCGGTGGACACGAAGCGGACCCGCTCGGCCGCGGGCACGCGGCGCCGCACCGCCTCGGCCAACTCGGTCTCGGCGGCGGTGGGGGCGCCGAAGGACAGGCCGCGGGACGCCGCCCGGCGCACGGCCTCGACGACGGCGGGGTGGGCGTGCCCGAGCAGTGCCGGGCCCCACGACCCCACCAGGTCGACGTAGTCGCGCCCCTCGGCGTCGATGACGCGGGCGCCCCGGGCGCTCTCGATGAAGGCGGGCGTACCGCCCACCGACCCGAAGGCGCGCACGGGGGAGTCCACGCCCCCGGGGATGACGGCGCGGGCGGCGTCGAAGAGGGAGGCGTTGGTGGTCGGAGTCGAGTGCGAGGGCGTCATCGTTCCTGCTGCGGCGGGTCGGTCGGTGGTGGGCGGGTCGGTGATGGGCCGGTCGAGCTGTTGAGTATCACCGGAGCGGACTCTACCGGTTCGACCTCGGCAGGACCGGCTCGATCTCCGCCGGACCGACGTGCGCAGGTCCGGGTGCGCGGGCCCCGGTCGCCGCCGCCACGCATCGATCCGCCGCAGCCCTGCTGGCTCGACGCGCGCAGGCCCCGGAGATCCTGGGAGCCGACGCCGGCAGCCGCTTCGACGCGGGACCCGGTGCGCGGGTCCAGAGCCGATGCCCGCGCCCGGGTGCGCCTGCGCCGCCCTCCCGGGTGAGGCCCGTCCCGGGATACCCCGGAGCAGCCCGTTTCGGCGCCGGAGTGTCCAAATCTGCCACAAAGGCCCGGGACCGGTCGGGGTGCACGAAGAGAATCGTTGGTATTCCGGGCCTTGCTTCACCGTCAATGCCGGCCCGCGACGCCTTTGCGGCAGATTTGGACACCCTCCTGTCCGGACGAGTCCTGCTAGGCCACAGGAGCCCCACGCTCCCACCGTCCCGCACTGATGGAGGACGGGCAGGTGGGGCGGGGTCTTGGCGGACACGCCCCGACGTCGTCCCGCACTGATGGAGGACGGACGCGGCCGCCGCGCGATGAGAGCGCCGGCCGGCCGGCGGGCCGGGCTCGGGGGCGTCCCCGAGCGCGCCCCGGGCCTCCGCTGCGGAGGCGCTGGCCGGCGGGTCGGGTCCGGGAGGCGCGCCTCAGTCGAGCCCCTCGGCGATCTCACGCGCCCAGTAGGTGAGCACCGTATCGGCGCCGGCCCGCACGATCCCGAGCACCGACTCCGCGATGACCCGTCCGCGGTCGATCCACCCGTTGGCGGCCGCCGCCTCGACCATCGCGTACTCGCCGGACACCTGATAGGCGGCCACCGGCACGGGACTGGCGGCCGCGACGTCGGCCAGCACATCCAGGTACGGGCCGGCGGGCTTGACCATGACCATGTCCGCGCCCTGCTCGACGTCGAGCATCGCCTCGCGCAGTCCCTCGCGGCGGTTGGCCGGATCCTGCTGGTAGGTGCGCCGGTCTCCCTTGAGGGCGGAGTCCACGGCCTCGCGGAAGGGACCGAAGTAGGCCGAGGCGTACTTCGCGGAGTAGGCCAGGATGGCGACGTCGTCGTGCCCGGTGGCGTCCAGGGCGGCGCGGATCGCCGCGACCTGCCCGTCCATCATGCCCGAGGGCGAGACCATATGCGCCCCGGCCTCCGCCTGGGAGACGGCCATCGCCTGGTACAGCGCCAGGGTCGAGTCGTTGTCGACCTCCCCGGCGCGCGCTCCCGGCCCGGGGCGCACGAGCCCGCAGTGACCGTGGCTGGTGAACTCGTCCAGGCACGTGTCCGCGCACACGACGACATCGTCGCCCACCTCGGCGCGCACCGCGGCGATCCCGCGGTTGAGGATCCCGTTCTCGGCCCAGGCCCGCGAGCCGGTCTCGTCGCGAGCGGCGGGCACCCCGAACAGGTCGATCGCCCCGACGCCGGCCTCCGCGCAGGCGGCGGCCTCGCGGCGCAGCGAGTCCAGGGTGTGCTGGACGACGCCGGGCATGGCGCCGATCGGGACCGGCTCGTCGATGCCCTCGCGCACGAAGGCCGGCAGGATGAGCTGGGCTGGGCTCATCCTCGTCTGGGCGACCAGTCCCCGCAGGGCGGGCGTTCGCCGCAGACGGCGGGGCCGCACGGCGGGCACCACCGGCCCCGGGACGCCCCTGCTCACGAGGACGTCGGCCGCCGGTGACGTGGCGGGGTCGGAGGGGGTGGGCAGGGCGCCGGCGCGCAAGTCGGCTGCGGGGCCGGTCTCGGGGCCGCCTGCGGTGTCGTCCGCGGGGCCGGCTGGTGGACCGGAAGCGGGGCCGGTTGCGGCGCGGGCGGCCGAGCCGGCTGCGGCGCGGGCGGTGGGGCCGGCCGTCCGCTCGGTCGGGCGGGTCGAGGAAACGGTCATGGGGCGTGCCTTCTCATGCGGGGGGGCTGGTGTCGCGAGGGTGATCTGGTTGCGTTACCGGTGGCGGGCGCGCAAGGGGCCGGTGGGCGGTTCGTGCGTCCGAGGCGGGTCGTTCTCGTGCGGGGCCGGTTGCGGCGCGGGCGGCGGGTGACGCTCGGGGGAGTTCAGGGGAACAGTGCGGCGATGGCGGCGGCGCGAACGCCGGGCGGGGTGGGGGAGGCGGCGACGGCGTCCACGACGAAACCGGCCTCGCCGGCGGACGCGGCTGTCGGGCGCCCGAGCGCCACCACTCGTGTGGAGACCGGCGGCGGTCCGACCAGCTCGGCCAGCGCTCGGCTGGAGGAGCCGGCCGTGAGCACGACGGCGTCGAAAACCCCGTCCGACCAGCGCTGGGCGAAGCC
The DNA here is from genome assembly GCF_000429265.1 of Actinomyces gerencseriae DSM 6844. Lineage (GTDB taxonomy): Bacteria > Actinomycetota > Actinomycetes > Actinomycetales > Actinomycetaceae > Actinomyces > Actinomyces gerencseriae. The sequence continues at coordinate 242,860 of NZ_KE386873.1, read as the reverse complement.
GTCGGGCAGCTCCGCGGGACTCAGCGATTCCATCGTGTAGACCGGCACCGCATCCACCTCCCAGCCGACCTCGGTCAGCCCGTCGACCAGGGTGGTGCTGCGCAGCGCGGAGCCCGGCAGCAGGATCCGTCTCGCCGCTCCGGCGGCGCCCGGTGCCGGACCGTTCGACAGGGGAGTGAGTTCCAGGAGGGCGGCCGAGGAGCCCCCTGCCACGAGGTCGGCCCGGCGCCCGATGACCCGTGCGACGCGGCGAGCGGTGGCGGGGCCGACGACCGCCAGGCCCGTACCGGTCGGAAGCCCCGTCAGGTCGACGTAGTCGAGTGCGCGTGGCGAGGACACGATGAGCCAGGCGTAGGCGCCCGTCGCCAGCGCCGCCTCCGCGCGGGCGCGCGGCTCGGACGGCCCGGCGATGGCGCGGGTCGCCTCGATCGTGTCGACCTCGGCTCCCGCGGCGCGCAGTGCGGCGGCCAGCGCGTCCTCGTCCTTGACCCGCGGAAGCAGAATGCGGCGGCCGTCCAGCGGGCCGCCGCGTCCCGTGGGAGAGGCGGAGGCTACGCCGCTCGGGGCTCCGGCGGCCCGGGAGGAGCCCGTGGGGCTGGCGGCCTCGGACGAGGCAGGGACCGTGGGCTCGGAGGACGAGTTGGGACCAGCGGGGCTGGCGGCCTGGGGCGAGGCGGGGCCCGCGGCTGGGCCGGTCACCGCAGGTCCCCCCTGGTCGGAGTGCCCGCCCGCAGATCCGCGACCGACGCGGCGCCCGCCGCGAGCAGGGCCTGCGCGACGCGTTCGCCCAGCGCCCCGGCCTCGTCCAGGTGCGCCATCGCCGACTCGCGCACCACGGTGCGCCCGTCGAGCGAGGCCACCACCGCCTCCAGACGCAGGGTGTCGCCGCCCGCCACGGCCGGCGCGGCCAGGACGCCCACCGGTGCGGCGCATCCCGCTCCGAGTCGGGCCAGCACCGCGCGCTCGGCAGTGACGGCCGCGCGGGTGCCGGGGCTGTCGATGTGGGTCAGGACCTGCGCCAGCTCGGGGTCCTCCCGCTCCAGGTCCTCACGGGTCTCCACGGCGAGTGCGCCCTGGCCCGCGGCCGGCACCATGACGGAGGGCCCCGTTCCCGTGCCGGCCGGCAGGATCTCGCTGACATGACCGCCCAGCTCGAGGCGCCGCAGACCCGCCAGTGCGAGGACGACGCCGTCGAGGTCCGGCTCGCGCGCCGCTCCCATCGGACCGTCCTCCCGCACTCCCCTCCCGAGGACCCGCGACAAGCGCGTGGGCACGTTGCCGCGCATCGGCACGATCCGCAGGTCCGGGCGGGCGGCCAGCAGCTGGGCGGCCCGCCGCGGCGACCCCGTCCCGATGCGCGCCCCGGGCGCCAGCTCGGACAGGCGCCTCCCGTCCGCACCGCCCACTGTGCACAGGGCGTCGCGCGGATCCTCGCGCAGCGGCGCAGCGGCGATGCGCAGCCCTGGCACGGGCGCCGTGGGCAGGTCCTTGAAGGAGTGGACCGCCAGGTCGCAGTCGCCGTCGAGCAGCGCCTCGCGCAGTGCCGTCGCGAATGCCCCGATGCCTCCGAGCCGCGTCAGCGCACTCGGGTCCACGTCGCCCTGGGTGCGGATCTCGACGATCTTGACGGCGAGATCGAGGCCGAGCTCCGCCGCTCGCTGCGCGATCATGTGGGCGACGAGCCCGGACTGGGTGATGGCGAGCGCCGAGCCGCGCGTGCCGAGTCTGACGGTCCTGGCCGCGGGTTCTGTCACAGGTGTCTCCTTCCAACGAGAGGCGCCGGGGCGGCGGGGGTCATGAGGGGCGCGTGCAGGCTACCCGCGCCGCCGGCGGTCACGGCACCGGCCTGGCGACGGGCGTCCTCGACGACGGCGGCGACCCCCGTGCCGGCCACCCACGCCCCCGTGAGCGCGAGCCCCGGCAGCGACCGGACCCGGGAGCGCAGGCGCAGGACGCGCTCGCGGTGCTCGGAGGTGGCCGGTGGCAGTGCGTCGTCCCACCGCACCAGTGCCGAGTCGATGACGTCGGACGGGTCGATCCGCACGCCGGTCAGGGCCCGGACGTCGGCCAGCGCGAGATCCAGGTCCACCTCGGGGCGCGATTCGCCGAGGCGCCCGTAGGAGAGGCGCAGCGCATGAGCGTCCGGGCCGTGCAGGGCGGCCAGCTCCGTCCCGATCCACGGCCATTTCACATTCAGGTGCGACAGGGCCTTGGCGCGCACCGGGCGATCCCCGCCGGCGTTCGCCACCAGCAGGCCCGAGCCCATCGGCGCGCCCGCCAGCTCCGGGGCGCGCACCGCCAGCATGAAGCGGGCGATCGGGGCGCCGATCGGTGCCGTCGGGTCCGTGCGGCACCGGCCCTCGCCAGAGCCTCCAGGGCCTCCGAGAACTCCGGGGCCGTCGCGGAGTCCTTCGCCCCCCTCCGCGCCATCCACGGCGCCGGCGCCGGCGAGCAGCCGCAGAGCGGCGGGCGCCGAGCATGCCAGCACGACTCGGGGCGCGCGCACGATGCGGACGGGACCGATGGGGACCGGCTCGTCCGAGGGGGTCGCGCCACGACCCGTGGGGGCGACGGCCACGTCCCAGGGGATCACGCCGCCGTCCTCCACGCCGACGGGTGCGCCGCCGGGCTCGTCGGCGCGCAGACCGGTGGCGGGCTCGCCGACGGCGGGTCGCAGCCACTGCGCGCCCGTGCGCGTGAGCACATCGCCCCCCGCGGCCTCGACTGAGGAGCGCAGGGCGTCGGTCAGGCGCGTGAGCCCGCCCGCGGTCGTCGCGTCCGCCGTGCTCCGGCCCCGCCCGCGGGCGCGCCGCCGCTCCAGGGCCTCGCCGACCGCGGCCTGCAGGGAGCCGAGCCGGGCGGTGGCCTCTCGCAGCCCCGGCAGGACCGCGTCCGCGGCGAGCACCGCCGGGTCCCTGGAGTAGATGCCCGAGACGATGGGGCTCACGAGGCGGTCGAGCGCGCCGTCGCCCATGCGCGTGCGCACGAAGGACGCCAGGTCCGTCGGGTCGCCGGGGCGAGTGCCGGCATCTCCCAGGCGAGAGTCTCGGGCGGCCCGCTCGGCGGCCGCTGCGCCGATGATGGCGACGACGTCGTCGGCGAGGGGGCGGGCGGGGATCCCGAGGAGGGCATCGCGGACGAAGCGGTGCAGTCTCCACCCGCGGGCGGGGTCGTCGTCGGGGACCGGCTCGCCCGGGCCCGGGGGCAGGAAGAGCCCGGCCCCGCCGCCCGCGGGGCCGACGATCTCCAGGCCGAGGGCGTCGACCATGCTCGTGACGGCGTCGCCCCGTACGGCGAAGCCCTCCGCCCCCAGGTCCACGCGCACCCCGGCGAGCACGCCCGCGGCGACGAGCCCGCCGGTGTAGCCGCGGGCCTCGACCACGAGCGGCCGCAGTCCCGCGCGGGTCAGTTCCCAGGCCGCCGTCAGGCCGGCGACGCCGCCGCCGACGACGAGCGCATCCCGGTGCTGGACGGACGTCCCGGCGGTCGGGTGGTCGGAGCGCCGGGACGGTGCCGAACCGATCTCGGCGCGGGTTGTGACCGATCGCGGCGATGCGCCGGGGGAGTCAGGGTGAGGCGTCATGATCGTCCTGTGCATGGAATGTGCAGAATGTGCAGAATGTGCGAGATGTGCGGAACGCGCATGGAACCCGGGCGTGGAACGGTCCCGAAGCGGTTGAGGACGTCGCGGGCGTCCTCAACCGGAGACTGTACCGGTGCCATTGCGAGGGCCGGGCACACAATGGGCGGCGGCGCTGACGACGCGCTGGGGACCCGCTGAGAATACGCTGTCGGAGGCGTGCCGATACGGGCATTGACGCTGCGTAGTCGGTTCGTTAGTTTTCAGGGGTGAGTTCCCTGACTCCTGATAATTCCGCCTACCATGACGACGAATCGCTTCCCGACGATGCGCCCAGGAGCGCGGTTTCCGCGTCTGCGGCGGTCTCTGCCCCTCCGCCGTTCCCGGCGCCCCCGGTGCTGTCGGCCCCCCTGGCCCCTCGCGCGGGCGGAAGACCGTCGCGCAGGCGTGTGCTGGGGTGCCTGCTGGGCGGTGCGGCTGTCGCGGCGGGGGGCGCCTGCTGGATGTACGGCCCCACGGGGTACTTCGCCGAGGACGCGGTCAAGCTGCGGGCGCTGAAGGCCGACCCGATGGCCTCGACGGTGCTCCTGGGTCTGCAGGCCTTCGGGATCGAGGAGTCCGAGCCGAGCGGCTGGTTCTCGACCGAGTGCACCTCGTCGATGTGCCTGGTCCGCTGCTTCCGCGACGAGGGGTCCACCTCGAAGGACCTCATGAGTCGCCTGGCGGCCTACGCCCAGGAGCAGGGGTGGACCGCCGATCCGGACCTTCTGCCCTCATTGTGGACCGGTAGCAGGCCCGGTCCCCTGAAGGGCAGCAGGATTCGTCTCTCGATCACTCGGTACCCGGAGGCCCCGTCGTCGGATCCGCTCTACACGCTCGTCCTGGTCGAGCTCCTCTATTAGCGGCAGCGGCGAGGGCGGGGTCGGTCGCCGACGTCGTCCCCTTCTGCCTCCCATAGCCTCCCATTCGTCTCCTCCGCTCCTGTTGGTCCTCTCGTCCTCGCTGCTCCTCGTTCGCTCCTGCCGCTCCCGCCGCCCCTGAAAGGTCCCTGATGAACATCATGAAACGCGCGCGTCCCCTCCCGGTGCTCCCCCTCGTCCTGTCGGCTCCCGCTCTCCTGAGCCTCCTGGGCCTTCTGAGCCTGAGCATTCTGAGTCCGCCCCCGCTCCAGGCGCCGGCGCAGGCGGTGGATGCCGGGCAGCAGGACGTGACGCTGAACGTCGCCCTGCTCGGGGACTCCTACTCGGCCGGCAGCGGCGCCGGGGACTACGAGGCCGAGGACCCGGACGATCCGGGCGGCAAGGCGTACCGCAGTCGCAATAGCTGGGCGCATCATTACGTGGACTGGCTCAACGAGCGGGGCGCGCACGCGACTCTGACGAATCTCGCTCACAGCAGCAGCACGACCGGCGACGTCATCAATGAGCAGATCGGCGAGATGCCGTCCGACACCGACCTGGTGATGCTCACGATCGGCGGCAACGACGTGCACTTCCCGGACATCGTGAAGCGGTGCTTCATGGTCGGACTCCGCAGCGCATCGGGCTGCCGGGAGACCGTCCAGACGGCCGACAGCCGTCTGGAGAGCGAGGCCGTCGAGGGCGGCGTGGCCGTGCCGAGCGTGAGGTCGCAGACCCGGAGCATCCTGGAGAAGCTCGACGCCAAGCTGGCCGACGGCGCGCAGGTGGTGCTGGTCGGCTACCCGTATCTGTCCATGGGCAGCAAGGAGTACGTGCTCGCCGGCGCGGGCGGGGCGAGCTACGGCGCCGGAACGGGGGTGCGAAGCCTGAGCGAGAGGGCCAGGGAGTCCCAGTCCGCCCTCGTGGACGAGTGGAACACCGCGCACTCGAGCACCCTGAAGGTCACCTACATCGATTCCACGATGACCGCCTTCTCCGGTCATGAGCCCGATCCGTTGGCCGCCGGACGGAACGAGTACCGATGGATCAACGAGTTCCTGGAGACCGAGGGGTCCCTGGACGAGGACGGGAGGACCGCGTCGCATGCCAGCCTCGACTCCAGCATGTTCTACCGCCCCAATAAGATCGGTCACGAGCGGATCGCCGAGCTGATCGAGGACGAGGTGGGCGTGCCCGGCAACGCCAGGCCCGTCGCGCCCGCCAGTGCGGGTCTCGATGTGGTCTTCGCGGTGAGCGGCGCGGGCTCGATGGGAGACGACGTGGCCGCCATGCGCACCAATATGCGCTCTATCGCCGAGAGGGCCGCGGCGTCCTCATCCTCCTGCCGCTTCGCCCTGGTGTCCTACGCGGGCCGTTCCCAGGACGATCCGAACGGCCGGCCGGCGCGCACCGACGTGGACTTCACCTCCGACGCGACCGCCATCGAGAACGGACTGGACGCCCTGGCCCTCGAAAGCGACGGCGCATCCGGGGCACCCGGTGATTCCGGCACGCCGGGCGCTGGGAGCACGCCGGGCGATTCCGCCTCCCGGGGCGACTCCGCCTCCCGGGGCGCTGCGAGCACGCCGGACGCATCCGGCGCCGCGAGCGCCCCCGTCTACTCGGGCATCATGGAGGCCGTGGGGCTGGACTGGCGGTCCGGGGTGAGGAAGGAGGTGGTCGTCATCGGGGACCGCCCGGCCGCCGACCCCGAGCCCGGCACCGGTGACACCGCGGCCTCGGTGGCCCATGCCGCCTACGCGGCCGATCCGGTCCGCATCCACGCCATCGACACCTCCGGCGCCGCGGGCCCGGGAGCCTCCGATTTCTCCGAGTCCTTCAGAACCCTGGCGTCCGCGGGCGGCAGCGGCGTGGTGGACGCGGCGGACGTGGTGGACTCCGCCTCCCCCGATGGGCTGCCCGACCTGATCGGCGATGCCCTGACGGCCGAGCAGTCCAAGCCCTTCGCCTGGATCCAGGGGGACTACGTCATCCGGGCCGGTGACCCGCTGACCATCGACGCGGCGGCGTCCTACGCCACGAGCGGCCGGATCGTCTCCTACGAGTGGGACTTCGACGGCGACGGCGCCTTCGACCAGACCACCACCGCGCCCAAGGTCGAGCACGTCTTCGCCGACGAGCTCGACGGCGTCGTCGGGGTGCGCGCGACTCAGTCGGATGGGCGGAGCTCGACGGCCACCGCCTCGATCATGGTGACCGATGACGGCGACCAGACCCCGAGGGAGTCGGACAACTGCCCCGACGTCTACAACTGGGGGCAGACCGACTACGACTCCGATGGCATCGGGGACGAGTGCGACCCCGCCCCCGGCCTCCCCACCCAGGATGAGGCCGGCGTCGGTGAGGTCGCCGGCGGTGCGCAGCCGCCCGCGCCCACGGCCGATCCCGCTGCTCCCATTAGCGCCGCGCCCGCGGCCGATTCGGCGGGCGCCGTGCCAGATCCGGCCGATGCCGCATCCGACGGGGCCTCCGGCGTGCTGGGCGAGTCCGGGGGTCGTGGGACCCCGGCCATCGTCCCGCCCACCGCCACCCCGAGCACCGCGGGGGGACCCGCCGCGCTCGCCCGCACGGGTCTCGGAGCCTCCGCCGCGGTCCCGATCGCCGCGGCCCTGGCGGTCGTCGTCAGCGCCGCCGTCGCGCTGCATGTCCGTCGTCGTAGCCGAGTCGAATAGCCATACCGCTCGCTACGCCGAGATCGGTCGAGTTCCGCATCGAGATCGGTTCAGTTCCGGCTCGAGATCGATCCGACGGCGCCGCGTCCGGCTACAGGAATCACGAGTCGGGCATTCCGGGACGAGTCGGACGACGCCGTCGTCGGCCTCGCGCCGAAATGCCCGACTCGTCGCGGCCGGAGCGCGCCGCCCCGTCCTAGCCGGAGCGCGCCGCCCCGTCCCAGCCGGCGAGCGCGACGCGCTCCCACTCCTCCGAGCCGTGCACGCGGGCCACCGCGCGGGTGAGCACATCCGGATCCGTGCTCGGCGGCACGCCGTGGCCGAGGTTGACGACGTGGCCGTCGGCGGCGCGCCCCGCCTCCAGGCAGGCGTCGATGGCGGGCGCCAGGATCTCCCAGGGGGCGGCCAGGAGGGCCGGGTCGAGGTTGCCCTGGACGACGACCGGTCCTCGGCGCCGGTGCGGGTGCCGCTCGGCGAACCGCCCCCCGTCGGCGGCGCGCAGCTCGTCGATGGCCCAGGTCAGGTCCGTGCGGTCGTCGATCCCGACGGCGCACCCGCCGTCGGCCCCCGCGCCCCGCATGTCCGTCAGGATGCGAGCCGTGCCCGTGCCGAAGTGGAGCAGCGGGACGCTCCCGCCGGTGGTGGGCGAGACGGCCTCACGAGCGATTCCCAGCGCCAGCGCGGAGTAGGGAGCCGCCCGTTCGCGGTAATCCGCGGGCGATAGGGCCCCTGCCCAGGAGTCGAAGAGCTGGGCGGCGCTGGCCCCGGCTCGGATCTGGGCGGCGATGAAGGCTCCGGTCACCCGGGCGCACCAGGTCATGAGCCTCTCCCAGGCGGCGGGGTCGGCGTGCATGAGGGTGCGCGCCGCCAGGTGGTCCCGGCTCGGGCGGCCCTCGACGAGGTAGGCGGCCAGAGTGAAGGGAGCCCCGCAGAAGCCGATGAGAGGAGTCCACGCGGCCCGTCCGCGCGACTCGGCGAGCCCGGCGCGGGCGCGTTCGTCGAGCGCCTCGCGGTCGCCCGGTGCGCCGGGGGCGCCGAGCTCGGCGACGGCGATGCGCACGCCGGCCTCGACGGCGAGCGCGCCCGCGCGTCCGGCGGCGTCGGCGCCGTAGCGGTGGTCGGTCAGCCGGGCGACGTCGTCGGGAGTGCGCACCGGGTCGTCGATGACGGGGCCCACCCCCGGCTCGATCCGCACCGCCAGGCCGGCCAGGCGCAACGGCACCATGATGTCGGAGAAGAAGACGGCGGCGTCCACCCCATGGCGGCGCACGGGCTGGAGCGTGATCTCGGCCGCGAGCTCGGGGGTGAGGCAGGCGTCGAGCATGTCGAGCCCGGTGCGCTCGCGCAGGGCCCGGTACTCCGGCAGGCTCCGCCCCGCCTGGCGCATGAACCACACGGGCGTGCGCGCGGGACGCCCGCCCCCGAGCGCTTCGAGCAGGGCGGGCATCGCGTCGGCGGCGAGCCCGTCCCCGCTCGAATTTGGTGAGGAATCCATCATGAAATCATCCTGAATACGTTCGAGGCGACACCCCGTATTGTCGTTGAATGCTAGCCGATGCTATTTCGGCGACGCATCCTCGGCGATCCCGCCGGGGCGCGGGATGCCAGTAAGGGCAACGGGAACAATGATGGGACACGTTGTCGCGAAATAATTCTGACACCCTGTCCCGATGCTCCGGCCCCTATCGCGGGTGTCAAGTGGAGTCCCGCCGCCGACGGGTGCTTGACTGGCGCTCACTGTGACTATTCATCTTCTCTCCGCCGATCATCGCGCTCAGGGCCTGGCGGCAGTCTCCCGCCTGGGAGGCGTCTCCGCCCGCCTCGGGCCCGACCTGCTCCGCGCCGTCCGGGGCCTCGACGGCGCCCTCGTCCTGGGCACCTGCAACCGTCTGGCGATCCTCCTGGACGCCCCCGACGATCTGCCGGCCGAGACCCTGCGCGACGACGTGACCGCCTTCCTCGCCGAGCGATCGGGATCCGATCGGCCCGTGCGCCTGAGCCTCTGGTCGGGCCGGGCCGCGCACTACGAGCTCTTCGCCACTGCGGCCGGCCTGGAGTCGATGGTCGTCGGCGAGCGCGAGATCGCCGGCCAGCTCCGCCGCGCCCTGATCCTCGCCACCGCCGAGGGCACCGTCACCGGCGCCCTGACCCGCGTCGTCGAGCACGCCTCGGCCGCCTCGCGGCACGTGGCCGCCAGGACCGCGCTGGCCGGCGCCGGGCGCAGCGTCGTCGCCGTCGGCCTGGAGATCGCCGCGCGGCACCTGCCGCCGCAGGGCGTGCGCGCGCTCATCGTCGGCACGGGCGCCTACGCCGGTGCCACCGTCACCGCTCTGCGCAACCGCGGGATTCACGATATCGAGGTCCACTCCCGCTCCGACCGCGCCCGGGACTTCGCCGCCGGGCACTGCGTGCGCGCCGTCGACGGGGCCGGCCTGCGGCGCTCGCTCGCGCTGGCCGACCTCGTCATCACCTGCCGGGGGCTGGGCGCTCCCGTCCTGACCCGCGAGCTGGTGTCGTCGGCCGTGCGCCCGGCCGCGCATCGCGGCGCAGGGAGCGTCGCGGCCGGGGGGAGTCCCGGGCTCGGGCATCGGCTTGAGCCCGGCGGAGGCGCAGCGGCCGACGGGGGACCCCTGGTCGTGCTCGATCTCGCCTTGAGCCGCGACGTCGAGCGGTCCGTCGGCGCCCTGCCCGGCGTCCTGCTCATCGATCTGCCCAGCGTGCAGCGCGCCGTGCCCGACGTCGAGGCCGGCCAGGTCGAGGCGGCGCGGCGGATCATCGCCCGGGAGGTCGCGAGCTTCGAGCGGATGCGGGCCGGACGCCGCATGGACCCGGTCGTGCGACGGCTGCGCGGTGGCGTCGAGGCCGTCGTCGAGGAGGAGGTCGCCCGCCTGCACGTCGCGGACGGACGCGTCGACGCCGAGGAGGCCGCACGCGCCCTGCACCATCTGGCCGCTCGTCTTCTGCACCACCCCACCGTCGCCGCGCGCGCCGCCGGGGAGGACGGTCGCGAGCGGGAGTACCTCGAGGCCCTTGAGGTCGTGCTCGGCCCGCGGATCGCGTCGGGGCTGCGCGCCGACGGCGGGCCGCCCGCGGCCTGCCCCGCCCACGAGGGGGCCCGGGAGGCGCGGGACCCGGGCGTCGAGCGCGGGGCCGCCGACCTCCCGACGATCCCGACCCGGCGGGGACGGGCGTCCGCGGCGGACGCCGCCGACCAGGAGGGCCGGACGTCGACCGGGGCCTTCGAGGGACCGGTCGCCGATTCGCCCGCGCCGGCCCCCGACCCGCTCCCGGGGGCGCTCGCCGAGCGGTTCGCGGCACCGGATGGCCCGGAGGGGCCCGCCAGGATCCCCGCGTTTTCGGGAGGGCGCTCATGAGCGATCCACTGGCCCCCTACGACGCCGTCCTGCTGCTGTCCTACGGCGGCCCGCAGGGCCCCGACGACGTCCTGCCCTTCATGCGCAACGCCACCGCCGGCCGGGGCGTGCCCGACTCCCGCCTTCTGGAGGTCTCGGGCCACTACGGCCGCTTCAACGGCGTCTCGCCGATCAACGCCCGCAACGCCGAGCTCCTGGAAGCCCTGCGCACCGAGCTCGCCGCCCGCGGTTCGCGCCTGCCGGTGGCCATCGGCAATCGCAACTGGCACCCCTTCGTCTCCGAGGCCCTGCGCGCCCTGGCCGACGGCGGGGCGCGCCGCGTCCTGGCGATCACGACCTCCGCCTACGCCTCCTACTCGGGCTGCCGCCAGTACCGCGAGGATGTGGCCGGTGCGCTGGCCCTGCTCGCCGAGGGCGCGGACGGGGCGACCGGGCGGGGCGCCGAGGCCGACGCCGCCGCGCGGGTCGGCGGTGCCGGCGGGGCGCCGGTGGGACTCGTGGTGGACAAGACCCGCCCCTTCTACAACACCGAGGGCATGCTCCGGGCCAACGTCGACGCCATCGCCGAGGCCTACGGGCGGCTCGTCGGTCGGGGCGTCGCCCCGGAGGGCATCAGACTGGTCCTGGTCACCCATTCCGTGCCCGAGTCCATGGAGCGGCTCTCGTCGCCCGGTCCCGGTGAGGTTCGGGACGGCGGCCCGGGGCGCGCCGGGGCCGGGGGTGTCCCCGAGGGGGCCGCTCATCCGGGCGACGACGCCGGGGGGCGACCGGGGAGCCCGTCCGGGAGCGCCGGGGGTTCGGCGGACTGTCCGCGACGGGCGGGCTGCGCTGACGGCGATCGGGGGCGATCGGCCCGGACGGCCCGCCCGGTCCCGCCCCCGGAGCCGGGCGTGGCCGCGGACCTGTCCACGGAGATCTCCTACGTGGAGCAGCACCGTCGCCTCATCGAGGTCCTCCTGCCCGCCCTGACCGACCGCCTCGGCCTGGAGGGGGCGCCCGATCACGATCTCGTCTTCTGCTCGCGCTCCGGACCGCCGCAGGCCCGCTGGCTCGAGCCGGACGTCAACGACCACCTGGAGGCCCTCGTGGCCGGGCGCCTGACCGACGGCGCGCCGGTGGCCGCGCCCGCGGGCGTCGTCGTCGCGCCCATCGGGTTCGTGGCCGACCACATGGAGGTCGTCTTCGACCTCGACACCGAGGCCGCGGACACCGCCGCCCGCCTGGGTCTGCCCTACGTGCGGGCCGCGACCGCCGGCACGCACCCGGCCCTGGTGTCCTCGCTGGGGGACATCCTCGCGGAGCGCGCCGCCGCGGCGCGGGGCGAGGAGACCCGCCCGGCGTCGACCACCGGCACCGGTCCCTTCCACACCGTGTGCCCGCCCCAGTGCTGTCGCGCGGAGACCCGCTCCGCGCGCGGTCACGGGACCGGCGGCTCGGGCGCGGGAGGCCATCCGGTCCCCGGCCCCGGGGCCCGCTCCGCCCACGGGATCGGCCCGACCGCGAAATCCCTCCCGTCAGCGCCCGCCAGGCCGCATACTGCTCACGACACTGCTCTTGCCGACGAAGGAAGCCTGTGATGACGAATCACGACAGCCCCCAGCCCACTGCCGAGCCCGGCCGGGATGACTCCCGCCTGCATCGGTTCGAGGACGAGGAGCGCCGCCCCCACCGCGACCCGCGGGACGCCACCGACGTCGATCTGGACGCCGTCAACAATCGCCTCCACTACGCCCTCTACGCCGTCTACTGCCTCGTGGCGCCGCTGCCCGCCCTGGAGGACACCCGCCGTCGGCTGGTCGGGGAGTCGAACTACTTCGTCGACCAGTCCGAGGTCACCACCCGCGGCTGGTACGACGTCTCCGGGTTCCGCTCCGACGCCGACCTCATGATCTGGTGGCTCGACGACGACCCCGAGAAGCTCCAGGACGCCAGCCACCGGCTGCGCGCCAGCGCTCTGGGCCGTTACCTGGAGCCCGTGTGGTCCTGCATGGGCCTGCACACCCCGGCCGAGTTCAACCGCAAGCACATCCCCGCCTGCCTCGGCGGCGTCGCCCCGCGCGACTGGTGCATGGTGTACCCGTTCGTGCGCAGCTACGACTGGTACCTGCTCCCCGATGAGGAGCGCTCGCGCATCATGGCCGCGCACGGCCGCAACGGCTTCTCGAAGTACCCGGATGTCAAGGGCTCGACGCTCGCGGCCTTCGGCATGAGCGACTACGAGTGGGTCCTCGCCTTCGAGGCCGACACCCTGGACCGGCTGGAGGGAGTCATCCACCACCAGCGCTACACCGAGGCCCGACTCCACGTGCGCCAGGACACGCCCTTCTACACCGGCTCCCGCGTGAGCCCGCGCGAGTGGGCGGAGCGCCAGCCGCGGGCCTGACCCGATCCTCGATAGCATGGGGCCGCGTCATGACGGTCGGAGGGCCGCCGACGGACCGGATCGAGGAGTTCCATGATCACCATCGTTGCCACTTTCGCAGTTCCCGAGGCCAATCGTGAGCGCTTCGTCGAGCTCGGTCGCCGCCTGGTCGCCGGCAGCCTCGCCGAGGTCGGCAACGTCTCCTACCAGTTCGTCGTCTCCCGCGAGGACGCCGGTGCCTTCGCTTTCGTCGAGGGCTGGGCCGACGCCGCCGCCATCGATGCCCACAACGCCTCCGAGCACTTCACCACCCTCATCCCCCGGCTGGTCGAGCTCTCCGACGAGGCCCCGGTCATCACCCAGTACGAGGAGGTCTGAGACCGATCGTCTCCTGTTGCCCCTTTTCCGCCGAGCCTGGTCCGGTGTCGCCGCGACCAGTACCACGCGAGGGCTGAGAGCGATTGCGCGTCTCGGGGCCGAGGTGCTGCCGCTTCGAACGGCCCGCGCCCGTTTGAAGCGGCCGGACGGAGCGGGAGCATCTCTCGAGCCGGAACCGGACCGATCTCGGCACGGAACCGGACCGATCTCGGCACGGAACTGAACCGATCTCGGTGAAGGTCGGCACGGGGTCAGGGGCGTTGGATGGAGGAGTCGTCGCTGACACGGGCCACTGCCACGCCATTGCGCAGGGCGATGGTCTCGACGGCGGTGAGGGCGTGCGCGGCCTGGCTCCAGGGGAAGGCCATGTAGATGAGGCGGGTGCCGATGCTGTAGTCGGCCAGGCGATCCTCGATATCGGGATCGGTGTCCAGCTCCTCATCGGTCGGGGCGTCCGGTCCATTCATGTTCGGGAACTGCTGGTGTATGTCCGCGTAGAAGGCCTGGAGCTCGGGGGTGGTCACTGCCGGGTCGGAGTAGGAGTGGTTCTCGGACCAGGTGGCCTGCTCCACCCACCAGGCGGGGAAGTCCGCGTCGGAGACGGCTGCGGGATCGAAGACCAGGACATCGTAACTCATGTCACAAGGCTACCGGCACGGGCGCATCGGGGCTCGTTGAGCGGCCCCGCTCAGGCGCGCCAATCGCCCAGCGCCCCCTCCAGGCAGCCCAGCGCCGCATCGACCAGGCTGTGCCGCTGCTCGGCCGGGCAGCCGGCTCGCACCCACCGCAGGCAGGCGTCGTCGAGGAATCCCAGGTAGCCCCAGAGGGCGAACTCGTCGCGGTACCCGTGACTGCCGCCGACGACGTCGGCCAGCGCCTCGACCGCCGACTCTCGGGCCGCCTGACGCACCTGGGCGGCCTCGCCCGGCTCGTGCCCGGCCAGGATCTGGTAGGCCATCCAGCCGGGGGAGCGCTCCGCGATGAAGTCCAGGTAGGTCAGGATCGAGGCGCGCACCCGGTCGCGCGCCGAGGAGCCGGCCGGCAGGGCGTCGGCGGCCCGTCTGGTCCGCTCGGCGAGCTCGTCGGCGGCTCGCTGGAGGACCTGGGCGTAGGTGCCGGCCTTGTTGGCGAAGTACTTGTGCACCAGGGCCTCGGAGGCCTGCGCTTCCTCGGCGATCTCGGCCAGCGAGACCTCCTCGTACGGGCGGCTCGCGAAGGCGCGGCTCGCGGCGGACAGGATGAGCTCGCGGCGCTCGGCGGGATCCATGCGCAGGCGCGGACGCCTGTCGGTGCGTGGCGGCATCTTGACATGCTAGCGGGTCCAGCGGCATCCTTGGAGGCATGGCTAGTGAGTCACTTGGAATAAGCTGTTCTGCAGCCCCCGACTGGACCGACCGCGTCATCTGGTGGCAGGTCTATCCCCTCGGCGCCACCGGCGCCCCCATCCGCCCCGCGCCCGGCGACCCGCTGGCGGAGAGCGGGCCCTGTCGCACGGGCGCCCCCGCTCGCCTGGACCGCCTGGAGCCCTGGCTCGACTACGCCGTCGAGCTCGGTGCCAACGGCCTGTCGCTCGGCCCCGTCTTCGCCTCCTCCACCCACGGCTACGACACCACCGACCACCTGCGCATCGACCCCCGCCTGGGCGACGACGCCGCCTTCGACCGCCTCGCCGAGGCCTGCCGCGCCCGCGGCCTTGCCCTCATGCTCGACGGCGTCCTCGGGCACGTCGGCACCGAGCACCCGCTCTTCCGGGCGGCCCGCGCCGGGGGAGGGGAGCGGGGCCTCTTCCGCTTCGACGACGCGGCCGGCGGGGAGAGCGGTGGGCGGGCCGGCCCCGGCTACGCCACCTTCGAGGGGCACGAGTCGCTGGCCGCCCTCAACCACGGCTCGCCGGAGGTCCGCGACCTGGCCGTGCGGATCCTGACCCACTGGCTCGACCGCGGCGCGAGCGCCTGGAGACTGGACGCCGCCTACGGCATCGACCCCGCCTTCTGGGCGAGCGTCCTGCCCGCCGTGCGCGAGCGCCACCCCGACGCCTGGTTCATGGGCGAGGTCATCCACGGCGACTACGCCGGCTTCGTGGCCGCCTCCACCGTTGACACCGTCACCCAGTACGAGCTGTGGAAGGCGATCTGGAGCTCGCTGGCCGACGTCAACTTCTACGAGCTCGACTGGTGCCTGAGGCGTCACAACGAGTTCATGGCGGCCTTCACCCCGGCCACCTTCGTCGGCAACCACGACGTCACCCGCGTCGCCAGCCGCATCGGGGGCGCCAAGGCGGCCCTCGCCGTCGTCCTGCTCATGACCGTGGGTGGCGTGCCCAGCGTCTACTACGGGGACGAGCAGGCCTTCCGCGGGGTCAAGACCGAGACCCTCGGCGGCGACGACGAGGTCCGCCCCGCCCTGCCGGCCGCCCCGGCCGACCTGGCCCCGTACGGCGCCTGGATGCTGCGTCTCCACCAGGACCTCATCGGGTTGCGGCGGCGCCACCCCTGGCTCGTGCGGGCCCGCACCGAGGTCACGTCCCTGGACAACCCGCGGCTCGCCTACGACGCCGTGGGGGAGCGGGGGGAGAGGCTGCACGTGAGCCTCGGCCTGGAGCCGACGCCCCGGGCCGAGGTGCGGGCGCCGGACGAGGCTCCGCTCGTCGTCGAGCCGCCCGTGGAGTGATCCCGTCCGCCGGCGGGGTCGGGAGAAGCGGCGCGGAAGCGGCGTCGGTAGGCCGACGGCGTCGTGCCGAGCGCCCGGGCGAAGGCCTGCCGCATGGTGACGGCGCTGCCGAAGCCGCAGGCCGGGGCCACCTGCTCGACCGCCAGATCCGTGCTCTCCAGGAGGCGCTGCGCCTCGCGCACCCGCTGGGCGCGCACCCAGGCCGCCGGCGCGGCGCCGGTCGCCTCCCGGAAGGCGCGGATGAAGGAGCGGGTGCTCATCCGCGCCGTCCTCGCCAGCCGCTCCACCGGCAGCGGCTCGTCCAGGTGCTCCAGCGCCCAGGCCGCCGTGCGGCCGATCGGGGCGTCGTCGGCGTGCCGCGGCACCGGCCGCTCGATGTACTGGGCCTGTCCGCCCTCGCGATGCGGTGCGATGACGAGCTGGCGCGCGACCTTGTTGGCGGCCTGCGCGCCCAGACGCGTGCGCACCAGGTGGAGGCAGGCGTCCAGGCCCGACGCCGCACCCGCCGAGGTCAGGACGTCGCCGTGGTCGACGTACAGGACCGACTCGTCCAGCGCGATCTCCGGGTACTCGCGCGCCAGCGGCTCGAAGGCCCGCCAGTGCGTCACCGCCCGGCGCTCGCCGATGAGGCCTGCCTCGGCCAGCGGGATCGCCCCCAGGCACAGGCCGACGACGCTCGCGCCCCGGGCGTGCGCCGCCTTCAGCAGTGAGCGCAGGCGTCGTCCCGCGGGACGCCCGTCTGCGAACCACGCCGGGACCACGACGACGTCGGCCTCCCCCGCCAGGTCCGGACCGCCCAGGCCGCTGAGGACGTAGCCCTCCGAGGTGCGGATGGAGGCGGAGGGAGGCGAGGCCGCCGGGGTTGCCGGGTCCGACGGTTGCGCCGGGTCGGTGCGGTCCGTGCACGCGGAGTCCGTCGAGTCCCCAGTGGATGGCGCCGGCTCGAGGTCGGTGGTGAACAGCGAGACCCGCCAGTTGGCCAGACCCAGCCGGCTCACGGTGCCGAAGACCATCTGGGGGATCGACAGATGGAACATGGTGACGCCGTCGAAGGCGTGGACGGCGATGCGCATACGGCCTCCCCGAACGGTCCCGGTTCGACTCGGAGTCCGACAGGTGCTGGGCGCGCACCGAGCCGATTGGCGTGAATTCATCGGTGAATAGCATATGCGCCACTGGTGGGTGGCGGTCCGTTCGCACATCCTGGGCGGGACGATGCAACCACCGCGCCGACGCGCGCTCCTCTGGAGACACCGTGACTGATCTCGATGAACTAGTCCGAACCGTCCCTCGCCGGGCGCTTGTCCTCGTCGATGTGCAGAACGAGTACGCCCACCTGCCGCTGCGCATCCGCCACCCGCGCCTGAGCGACTGCCTGGAGCGGATCGAGCGGGCACTCGACGCCGCCGAGCACGCCGGACTCCCGGTGGCCTGCGTGCAGCACGCCGGCCCGCCCGGCGGCGCGATCCTCGCCCCCGGCGGGAAGGGCTTCGAGCTCTGCCCGGGCATCGAGCGCCGGCGGACCCCGCAGTGGAAGCGCGTCGTCAAGCGCCGCGGGTCGGTCTACGCGGGAACAGACCTCGCCGCGTGGCTGCACGAGCAGGGCGTCGACACCGTGACGCTCGTCGGGTTCATGGCGAACAACTGCATCCTGGCCTCAGCGGCCTGGGGCGAGACGATCGGCCTGACGACGGAGGTGCTCTCCGACGCCGTCGGCGCCATCAACCTGCGCAACTGCGCCGGAAGGGCGGATGCCCGCACGGTGCACACCGCGCTCATGGCGCTGCTGCACTCCAACTGGGCGGCGGTGGCCACCACCGATGACTGGTGCCGGGCGCTCGGCCGCGACGAGCCGCTGCCGCGCAGCAACCTCGTCGCCTCCGCGATGATGCCGTTATGATGCCGCCCCGCTGTAGGGCCGTCGGCAGCGGTGGTGGGTAGATGGAACCGCAACTCGGATCTGTCTTGACCCTCACGTGGCGTGAGGGATGAGGCTGCGCGCATGAGCACTTTCAACGCATTCGAGATGAGCCCCGTTCCCACGCCCAGTGAGGACGCCCAACCGCCCGAGCCCTTCCGCGGCATCTACGGCATGCCGATGTTCATCACCGTCCCGACGTCGGACCTGGACGCCTCGGTCGACTTCTGGACGGAGGCACTGGGCTTCTTCACCCTGTTCAGCATTCCCGGCCGGCTCGTGCATCTGCGCCGCTGGGCCTTCCAGGACGTTCTCCTGGTGCCGGCCCCGCAGGAGCCCTCCCTGGCCTCCGTCCCCTCGATGAGCGTCAGCTTCGCCTGCGTCCTGCCCCAGATCGATGAGATCGCCAAGGCCTGCGAGCAGCGTCGGCCGGGCAGCGTCACCGGCCCGCGCGTCACCCCGTGGAACTCCTGCGAGGTCGAGGTCATCACCCCCGAGGGCGTGCGCGTCGTCCTCACCGCCGCCAGGCCCCTGGACCCCGGCAGCGAGCAGGCCGAGGGCCTGCGGCGCGTCGGCATCGAGGTGCCCGAGGCCTGACCGCCGCCTCCTCGCCCTTCTTGCGGCCGGAAACGGCGGGGGCGGGTGGTGCTTGCGACAGCCGCCCCCGCGCCTTGTCCGCCCAGGCCATGTCTGCGGCGTCCACGCGGGGCCGGGCTCGCGATCAAGGTCGTCCAGCAGCTGTGCGAGGTCGTCCTCCCGTTGCACGCGAGCGACCGCTGCGCTGATGAATCCCGACACCGATGGGGCCCTGCCCTGCTCGACCGCACGGCGAATCGAGACGACCTGCTCGTCCGGCAGGCTCACCGCAATCTTCTGAGTCATACCAGAATCATGCCGCGGTGCGGCGCCTCAGAGCGGGCCGTTGGCGGAGGCAGCGGAGACAGTGGGGCGGTCGAGTCGGTGGAGACGGTGAAGTCCTCGGAATCGCTGTCAGAACGCGGGGTGGAAGCGGGCTCCTGGTACCGGGTCGGCCAGCCAGGTCAGGCCCGCTTCGATTCGGGCGGCGCTGGAGTCCGACAGGGGCTCGGGGAGCGAGTCGGGGCGGAACCAGCCCACGTGGGTGGACTCGTCGTCGGCCACGTGAGCGCGCGCCGTCGTGCCGGGGCGGGGCCGTCCTACGAAGTTGATGTCCATGAAGACGCAGTTGTCGCCGTTGGGGAAGGAGATCGGTTGACCGGCCTCCACGCCGATGAGGGCCAGGATCTCGACGTCCACGCCGGTTTCCTCCAGGCACTCGCGCCGGATCGCCGTCGCGGGCTGCTCGCCGGGCTCGGGGATGCCGGAGACCACGGCCCACTGCCCGTTGTCGGTCCGCCGCCCCAGCAGGAGGCGGCCGGCGTCGTCGACGACGGTGATACTCACGCCGGGAAGCCACAGCTGCTCGTGGCCGATCTTCTGCCGCAGGGACACGATGAACTCGGGAGTCGCCATGCGTCGAGCCTAGACGGTCGGCTTCGCCGTCCCCGCCCGCCTACACGAGCATGGCGACGATGAACCGCGTGATCGCGGCCATGATCCAGGCGGTGACGAGCATGTAGGTGTAGGCGATGATCGGCCATTTCCAGGTGCCGGTCTCGCGGCGCATCGCGCCGGCCGTGGCCATGCACTGGAGGGCGTAGACGAAGAACACGAGGATTGCCGCGATCGTGGCGGGGCTGAACAGCTTGTCGCCGGCCTTGTTGGTCAGCGTGTCCTGCTGGTAGGTCATGGTGGCCAGGTGGGCGCTGGGCTCCTCGGGGTCCTCGGCGGCTGCGATCTGGCCGAGTGTGGCCACGAAGGTCTCGCGTGCGGCCAGTGAGGAGAGCACCGCGACGTTGATGCGCCAGTCGAAGCCGAGTGGCTCGAGGACCGGCTGGACCGCTTTGCCCCCCTTGGCGGCCCAGGAGTTGTCCATCGTGTAGGAGGTCTTCTGGGCCTCCAGCAGCTTGTCCAGCTCCTCGGGGTCGGTGACGGTCTCGCCGTCGTCGCCCTTGACGGTGGACGACGACGGCTCCTCCACCGCTGCTGCTACGGATGCGCACTCGGCGTTGGCGGCGCAGTGGGCACTGAACTGCTCCTCGGAGCGCATGGGGACGTTGAGCAGCACCCACAGGATGATGGTGGTCAGGGTGATGATCGTGCCGGCCTTCTTCACGAAGCCCTTGCAGGCGTCCCACACCATGAGCGCGACGGCGCGTGGCCGCGGCAGCCGGTAGGGCGGCATCTCCATGTAGAAGGGCAGGAGCACCCCGCCGCGGTCGGTGAGGCGCTTGACCACCCAGGCGGCCGCCATCGCGGAGACCGCGCCCAGCAGGTAGAGCGCGAACATGACGGTGCCGCGCGCTCCCAGGGGCCCGATCCTGGCGTCGCCGGGCACCATGATGGAGGTGAGCAGGACGTAGACGGGCAGGCGCGCCGAGCAGGTCATGAGCGGGGCGGCCAGCATCGTGGCCACCCGGTCCTTGGCACTGGGAAGCGTGCGGGTGGCCATGATCCCGGGGATCGCGCAGGCCAACGAGGACAGTAGCGCCACGAAGGCCCGCCCCTCCAGCCCGGCCCGGCTCATGATCTTGTCCATGAGGAAGGCCGCTCGCGACATGTACCCCACGCCCTCCAGGACGGCGATGATGAGGAACATGGTGATGATCTGGGGGATGAAGGTGAGCACCGAGCCCACGCCCCCGATGAGGCCGTCGCCCACGAGCCCGGCCAGCAGGGGGTGGGAGTCGTCGAGCCAGCCGTGCACCACGGTCCCCAGCGCTCCGAAGCCGTCCTCGATGGCTCCTTTGAAGGGCTCGGCCCAGGAGAAGATGGCCTGGAAGAAGACGTACATGATGGCGAAGAACACCAGGGAGCCCAGGACCGGGTGGAGCAGTACCCGGTCGACGGCGGCCGTGGTGCGGTCCTGCTGGGGCGCCTCGTAGTCGGCGGCGATCAGGATCGAGTCGGCCCAGGAGGCGACCTCACCGGGGTCGGTGGGCGGCGGCAGCGGCGGGTGCTGCCAGTCGGCGATCTCGGTGAGACGCTCGCGCAGATCGGGCATGCCGATGCCCCGGTTGCCGACCACCCGTACGGCCGGGATGCCCAGGGCCTGGCCCAGGGCCTCGACGTCGAGTCTCCCGGTGCGGCGGCTGAGCTCATCGGTCATGGTGACCACCAGGCAGGTGGGCAGGTCCAGGGCGAGGGCCTCGGCCACGAAGTTCAGCCCTCGCCGCAGCGTCGTGGCATCGACGACGACCACCAGGGCGTCGGGGACGGAGACGGCCTGCGAGGCGTCGGTGAGGACGTCGCGCACCACCTGCTCGTCGGGACTGATCGGGTCCAGGGAGTAGGCGCCCGGCAGGTCCTCGATCGTCAGGTCGGTCCCGCCGATCCGGCAGGTCCCCAGTGACCGGGTGACGGTGACGCCCGGGTAGTTGCCGGTCTTGGCGTGCAGGCCGGTCAGGGCGTTGTAGATGGAGGTCTTGCCGGCGTTGGGGGCTCCGGCCAGAGCGATGCGCCGAGCCCCGGCCACCAGCGTCTTGGAGCTGGAGGAACCGCAGTGGCAGTCCGGGGCGCCGGGGACCTCGTGGGCGGCGCAGTGGTCGCTCATTGACGCTGCCCCTCTCGCGCGGGCTCGGCGACCGGCTCGGTGAAGGGGACCGTCTCTCCCGTCTCCGCCTCGGCCGCTGTGGCGGACTCCGCCGCGGCCTCGACGGCGTCGTCGGCCTCGGTGATGGTCTCGACCCGGACGATGCGGGCCTCGTGGTGGCGCAGGCACAGCTCGTAGTCGGCGACGCGGTAGACGACCGGGTCGCCCAGTGGGGCGCGGCGCAACGGGGTGACGACCCTGCCGGGGACGAAGCCCAAGTTGCTCAGCCGCCTGATGATGGGGCCGCTGGCCGTGTCCTCCACAAGGCCGACCACGCGACTCGTGGTGCCCACACGCAGGTCGGAGAGGAATCTTTCCGCCGGAGGCGGGGTGCTCGTGGTGCCGGTGGAGGCCGATGTGCTGTGCTGTGAGACTGCTGTCGCCATGATGTCCTCGGATATCGTCGGAGTTCCTCGGAGTCCTGTTCCGCCCTAGGTCTCGATGCGGACGATGCGCATCGTCCACATCAGTTTAAGGTGAGGCTTCTCTATCGTCAGGCTATCTGGTCTCTCTGACACGGCTCAGGTCGATCTTGCGTCGCTCTCCGGCGCTCTGGCCGCCCCTGCCCTGACCACGGTGCACATCGAGCCCCGCAGCCTTGAACCGGGTGAACGTCGCGAAGCGCAACGGGCAACGGTGGGGCTGCGCGACATCCTCCCGGCTCGGCGAAGGAGGGGCGGGCCCGGCGCGGCGACGAGGCGATACCCCCTACCCCTCGACCCGGCGGACCTCGACCAGCCAGGGGCAGCGGCGCCGCAGCAGGTGCTCGAAGCGCGCATGCATCGTGATCTCGGCGGCCGGGCAGTCGTCGCAGGCGCCCTCCATGGAGATCTCGACGACGCCGTCGCGCACCGAGCGCACGACGAGCGAACCGCCGTGGCTGTTGACGAAGGACCCCAGTGAGCCGCTCGCGATCTGCCGGGCGGCGGACTCCAGGGCGTCGTCGGGCCCGGAGGCGCGGGCCGCCTGCCTGCCCTCCCAGGAGCCCGGGGCGCCCAGGGCGTCCACCAGCGCACTGCGCACCCGGGCCCCCTCCTGGCGCCAGCTGCGGCCGGTCCCCAGGAGGGTGAGCACCGCGCCGCCGTCGACCCGCACGGAGCTCAGGGTGCCGTCATCAATGAGGGCCTGAAGCAGAGCCGGTGCACGGGCCACCTCCCCGGTGAAGGGCAGCAGGCCGTCGGGGACGACCCACCGCAGCACGTCGGGGTCCGGCGTGGTCACCGGGTGCGTGGGAACGACGGGCACGGCTGCCCCACCCCTCCTGAACGTCCTGTCGCGTGTCCGGTCATCGTTTCAATCATATGAACACGGCGACGAGCGTGCGGGGCGCCGCCATGACCCAGGTGATGATGAGCATGCAGGTGCAGGCGATGGCCGGCTATTTCCGGGTGGCGGTGTCGCAGTGCATCGCTGCGGCCGTGGACATGCACTGGAGGGCGTAGGCGAAGAGCACGAGGATCGCGACGACGGTGGACGGATTGAACAGCCGCACGAAGGACCGAGCCCATCCTCTGGCCATGGCCCCTGGGAGGGCTCCCGTCGCCGCCCGTGGTCGCCACCGCCCAGTGGGGCCACTGGGCGGTCACCACCCGCCCCCACTCCGGAATTCGGGAGTCGCCATGCGTTGAGCCTAGAGGAGAGAGGCCTCGATGGGGGATGGTCCCGGCATGTTGCCGGGTCCTCCGGGAGGACCGGGGTGAGTACGGAATGGCGAGCACGCGGGCCGGCGCCCGCCTATGTCACAACCCGGAGGCTCGGCCGGGCCGGTGGAAAAGCGCCACCGCCGGAGACATCTTGCGGGGAGGCGGCGTCGGCGTCGGCGTCGGGCGCTGCGCGCAGAGCCTGCCCGAACATGAAGTCCGCGACGTCGTCGGGCCGCAGACCGATGCCCTTCGCCCAGTCGGCCACCGCGACCCCCTCGGCCCTCAGGCGCTCCAGCACCGTGCTGAAGACCCGCGACTTCTCATAGGGCAGAGCGCTCCCCGGCTCGCCCGTGTGGAATCCTCGTGACGTGAGCGTCGCCACCAGTTGGCGATGGCCCCACTCCGACAGGAGGCCGGCGTCGCGGATCGAGCGCGCGGCCGCCATGGCCGAGGCCCCGTAGGTGCTCTTGATCCTCATGAGGTCCTCGATGGAGGGCGCGCCGCGGACGCGGGCGCGCAGGGCCTCGGTGGGCAGGAGGAGCTCGGCGGCGAAGACATCGGCCTCGCGCTCGATCTCCCGGTCGGTGGTCTCCCCGGTTCCAGTGACGTCGCAGTGGAGCACCAGGTGACCGATCTCGTGAGCCAGGTCGAAGCGCGAGCGCTCCGCCGTCTTGATCCGGGACAGGAAGACGAAAGGGCGTCCGTCGGGCGCCCAGAAGCTGAAGGCATCGACCGCGGCGTCCGCCAGCGGGATGCCGAGGACCCGGATACCGTGGGCCTCGGCCAGCTGGACCAGGTTGGGAGCGGGTCCCATCCCCATTCTCCAGGCCAGGCGCAGGGCTCGCGCGGCCTGTCGGGGAGAGTCGCCCGGCTCCGCCTCGGGCATGCTGAGCGCAGGAGTTCTGAAGCGCCGGCGAATGGAGTCGTAGAACCCGATGCCGAGAGATCCGAAGGCCGC
This sequence comes from Actinomyces gerencseriae DSM 6844, assembly GCF_000429265.1. GTDB lineage: Bacteria > Actinomycetota > Actinomycetes > Actinomycetales > Actinomycetaceae > Actinomyces > Actinomyces gerencseriae. The sequence goes on along the minus strand of NZ_KE386873.1, from coordinate 218,715 downwards.
TGATCGGTGCAGGAGGGCGGAGGGCGAGCGTCGTCGTGCCCGGAAGAAGATTTGATCCTCCTCGAGCAGGTCGATCACTCCACCGGAGAAGAACTCGGCCGGCATTCCTGTCGCGCCGGCGATGTCGCTCAACCGTGATGAGGGGGCCCCTCTGGACTCCCAGGTCGTCACCGTACGCGGGGCGACCCCCGCCGCTCGGGCCAGAGCGGTCTTGGGCAGGCCCGCTCGTTGTCTCGCCAGGATGATTCGCGAGGGCTCCAGGGTCATGAGATGGCGGTGATCTCGAAGTCCACGTCCTGCGCGGGTGGCGACGGCACGTCGTCGTTGCTGCGCAGATCATCCTGGCTCGACAGGTCCTGCGCGGGCAGAATGATGCGGGTCTTCCACCGGGTGACGACACCGTCCTCGCAGGCGATCGGCAGCGACAGCTCAAGACGCAACTCATCGGCCCTGCGGTCCCAGAAGTAGAGCAGCATCCACGTGCGCAAGTCGTTGAATCGAGTGCCGTCGTCGCCCAGGTCGCCTAGGGCGAGGTCGAGGCAGGGCTGGGTGAATCCGGGAGCGCTGCTTCCCTCCCCATTGTTCTTGACCTCAGCGTCGAACGTCGACCCCTTCCGACGAGCGCGGGCATTGCTCGGATCGGAACTCGCGCATGCGGTGTTCTCGTCGCCACCGATCGCCGCGATGGCCATCGTGCCGTCCGGGTTGACTGACCGCGGGGCGTTGGCGGTGTTGTGGGATCGCCACCCCCGTTCGTCGAGCAGGGTGCGCAGCGAGCCCACGATTTTCGCCCAGATGGAGAACCCCAGGGCGATGTTCGGTTCGAAGGACGAGTGCTGATTGACGGCGGTCCGCAGCCCTTCGACGCACGCGCGGGACAAGGGAGCGACTGCCAGTCCCATCCCGCTGAGCTCCTGCTCGGCGTCCGGGCCGGTGAGCACCTCTGCGTGCGGTTGGTGTGCGATGGATTCGGACATGGACGGCCTCCACGAGCCTCGAACGAGTGGGCAGAACCGGAAGTTACCACGAATGAGTGCGCGGAACCGGAAGCTCGCCGGGTGCGGCGCCGCTGAGCCGAGGCGATCTCAGCGCGGCCGGCTCGCGGCGACCCTGCGGGCCCTCTCGGCCCAGGCGTCGGCGCGCTCATCCAGCCCGCCCGGCCTCTCCGACTCCCACGTCCCGCCGGCGCGCTCGACGGCGCGGGCCAGGAGCCAGTCGGCCACGGCCGGGTTCTTGGGCAGCAGGGAGCCGTGCAGGTAGGTGCCGATGACGTGGTCGGCACGGGCGCCCTCGGTCCCGTCCCTGCCGTTGTTGCCGTCCCCGGAGCGCACGCGGCCGAAGGGCGCGACCCCGGGGGCCAGCGTCGTCAGACCGGAGTGGTTCTCGTAGCCGACGATCCTGCCGAAGCTCTTCGACTCCAGGGTGATGTTCCCGATCAAGCGCCCGCTGCCGGCCACGGTCTCGGCGTCGAAGATCGAGATGCCGGGGATCTGCCCGCCGGTGCCGGTGACGAAGCGGCGTCCGAAGAGCTGGTAGAGCCCGCAGATGACGAGCATGGGCATGCCGTCGCGGGCCCACGCGCGCAGCTGCGGGCCGCGGGCGGTCAGGTCCTCCTTGATGCGCTCCTGCCCGGAGTCCTGGCCGCCGCCGCCCACGAGGAGGTCGACGTCCTCCGGGAGCTCGTCGCCGGGGTCGTAGGACAGCAGGTCGACGTCGTAGCCCGCCCACTGCGCGCGGCGCGCCAGGACCAGGGCGTTGCCCCAGTCGCCGTAGATGTTCATGTCTCGCGGGTAGAGCTGCAGCAGGCGCAGGCGCCCGCGGGCGGCGCCCTCGGTGGCGTGCGGGTAGGTCGGCTCGCTCATGTCAGGGCCTCCTCGACGTCGGTGAGCTCGGCCAGGTGGGCGCGCAGGGCGAGCATGGCGGTGTAGGTGGTGAAGATGCGCATGGGGCGGCCCGCCCCGTCATCGGCCTTCCCGGCGGCCTCGCGCAGGAGCGCCACGGCCCTGGTCAGGTCGGGCTCGACCGTTCCCACGGGCACCTCGTCGTATCGCAGCCGCAGCGCCATGTCCCAGGCGCGCACCCCGGTGACCACGGCGACCCCCTCGGCGCGCAGGCCCGCGAACTCGACGTCCCACAGCCAGGACATGTCGCGGCCGTCGGCGTACTCGTCGTTGATGGCGATCATGACCGACTCGGGGCCGCCGGAGCGCACGGCCTCGGCGGCGGTGAGCAGTCCCATGCGGAAGCCCGCGGGGTTCTTCACGAGCGAGAGCTGCACGTCGCGGCCGTCCAGGGCGAGGACCTCGCCGCGCCCGAAGGCCGCCTGGACGCGGGCGAGGGTCGTCAGCAGCCCCGGCAGGTCCGCTCTGTCGCCCAGCGCCTCCAGGGCGACGGCCAGGGCCGCGCAGGCGTTGAGCTGGTTGTGGATGCCGGGGATGGTGAAGGTCACGTCGTGGTCGGCGCCATCCACGCGCACGACGGCGTCCTGGCCGCTCAGCGACTGCAGGCTCACGCGCGGCGTCGGAGGCGCCGAGGCCCCCGGGCTCGCGGGACCGGACGGGTCAGGGCCCTGCGCGGACGCCGGGTCGGTGTCCGCGGGCTCGGGCGGGTCGGTCCGGGTCCCCTCGGGACGGGCGCCCCCGACGTCGGGCTCGGAGTCGCCGGCCCCGGATCGCTCGGCCCGGGCCGTCCCGGCGCGCAGGTCGTCGTCGGAGACGAACAGGGCGCGCAGGGCCTCGCCGGCGCCGAAGGAGACGACGTGGGCGGTCAGGTCCCCGGTGAATCCCTCGGAGCCCAGGCGCGGGTCGTCGGCGTTGACGACGACGGAGCCGGTGGTCGCCAGGGCGACCTTGTGCAGAAGGGAGGCGGTGTAGTCGATCTCCCCGAAGCGGTCGAGCTGGTCGCGCATGACGTTGAGCAGCAGGGCGTGGCGGGGCTTGACGAGCCGCACGAAGCGCACTGCGTGGGCCTCGTCGAGCTCCAGGACGGCGACGTCGTGGTCCAGGCGGCCGCCCGCATCGACCTCGGTGAGCAGCGAGGCGAGCACCCCGCGCACGAAGTTCGACCCGGAGCGGTTGGTCAGCACCTTCAACCCCTGCTCGCGCAGGAGCTGGACGACCATCTTCGTCGTCGTCGTCTTGCCGTTGGTGCCCGACACGACGATCACGCCCATGGGCAGCCTGTCCAGGGTGCGAGCCAGGAACCCGGGGTCGATCTTCTCGACGACGAGACCGGGCAGCGCGGTTCCGCCCGAGCCGCCACCGCGCAGGCGGGACACCAGGCGGGCGGCTCGGCCCAGGGCCACGGTGACGCGGGAGCGCAGGGATGCGGGGGAGGGGTCCATGGGTGCGGCTCCTGCGGGTCGACGACGGGGCGGCGCTAGTCTAGGGCCACCCGCGGGCGGGCGCGTCGTCCGCGCGATGCCCGACCGGGCCGGCGCTCCGGTCCTGCCGACGTCGTCGCCCGAGCGGTTCTCGGACGACCGAGGGATGAGAAGTGAGAGGTTGTCGAGCGACTATGGCCAGGAGATTCGCCACGTGGACCGTCGGGCTCGAGCTGGGCTTCAGCGACGGCTTCGACTGGGAGCAGACTCCCGAGTCGGTGCTCGCCGAGCTCACCCGCTGCCTCACCGACCCGCGCGTCCTGGACGGAAGAACCTTCTTCTCCTGCGGGGTGTGGGCCCTGCCCGAGGGGGCCGACAACATCACCGAGGTCGACGGCGATGATCCCGCTGTCAGCACCTACATGCAGGTCGGAGGGCGTTGCACGGACCTGACCCTGGAGGCGAGAGTGACGGACGAGGAGGGCCACGTGCACTACGTCGTGGCGCGCGAACCGGTCCAGGACCCCGAGGCCTGGGTCGAGCTGTCCTGGGACGTCGGCGGCGGGTCCACCTACACCACGAGGCTCCATCCCGAGGAGATCCTCACCGGGGAGCAGGCCGTGCCCTTCTTCCGCGACTACGTCCTGGACGGCGCCCTGCCGAGTCCCGAGCTCTTGCGCCGCGTCCGCGTCTGATCCGGGACCGCGTCGTGGAGGCCCTCCTCGACGCGCTTCCCGTCCCGCGCCGCATCCGCCGACTCGGGACCGCGTCACGTCCACCGACGCGCGCACGAACGTCGCCGTCGCATCCGCCTCCGACCCGGGTTCGCCTCCGATCCCGTCCGCCGACCATCCATCCGCCTCTTGCATCCGCCGAGGAGCAGCACCATGAGCTACGACATCCTCGTCTTCGAGCCCGATTTCATCTCCGACGCCGATTTCCCCGCCTGGTGGGAGGGGGACGAGCCGCTGGAGACGGGCTTCGAACCGGCGGTGATGACTCCCTCCCTGCGATCCCTGTACCGCGAGCTCCGCCGGTACTTCCCCGCTCTGAATGGCCCGGACGCCGTTGATGACGCGACATGCGAGGCCCGCCCCGGTATCGACGAGTACATCGTCGACTACGGATTCGCTCCGCAGTACATGTACATCTCGGTGAGCTGGCCCCGGGCCGGGGACTTCGTGAGCCGATTGCTCCTGACCGCGCCCCGCCACGGGATCGCCATCGCCCGGGTCAGCGACGACGGCGAGATCCTCAGGCCCTGAGCGTCCTCGGGCCCTGAGCGAGACGTGAACTGAGCGCCGGACCGGGCCGTCCGGCGCTGTGCTGCCGCGAGAGCCTCGCGCGGTCGTACCCGGGCTCGCGTGGTCATACTCGGGCTCGCGTGGTCGTACCCGGGCTCGCGCGGTCGTACCCGGGCTCGCGCGGTCGTACGCGCCGCCGCGAAGTCGTACGTGAGTCCGCGCGGTCGTACCTTAGAAGCCCTCTAAGGTACGACCTGGCGCGGGAAGGTACGACCGCGCGCTGCTGCGTACGACCGCGCGGAACTCGGGGAGCGCCGAACCGCCGGGTCCGCTCGCCGGCGCCCCCTCTCTTCCCCTCGCTCCCCTCTCCTCTTGCCTTTGCGCTGGAATGGGTGCATCATTGGATGCAATGCATGTTTTACATGTCATACATGATGAACATGCCAGTTACTGGCAGAGAGAGACAGGAGTAACCATGGTGCCGCGCAATCCCGTCCATATCGGCCCCGATGGCCGGGGCTTCTTCGGAACGGTCACCGTCGGGCAGCGGGGACAGGTCGCCATCCCGGCGCAGGCCCGCAAGAACCTCGGCCTCGAATCGGGTGATCAGCTCGTCGTCCTGACCGATCCGGCCCAGGGGCTGGCACTCATCCCCCTGCGACTCCTGTTGGAGCGCGCTCCGGACGACCCCCTGGCGATGCTCGTGCGCTCGACTCTCGACGGACGGATGCCGAGTGGGCCGGGCGCGGTGCCGGGTACGACGTCGGGCACGGTGCCCGGGGCGCCGCCGACCGAGGACCCGAGCGGCGACGCCGGTTCGGCCGGCGACCCTCTCGAGGGCCCCGGCGCATCGCCGTCAACCTCCTGGACGCGCACCGAGGAGGGGCGATGAACCCGGCGATCGTCGTCGACGACCTGACCAGGACCTACGGCGAGCTCGTCGCCGTCGATGGGGTCTCCTTCGAGGTGAGCCCGGGCGAGATCGTCGGCCTGATCGGGCCGAACGGGGCGGGCAAGACCACTCTCCTGGAGTGCCTGGAGGGACTGCGCACCCCCAGCGGCGGAAGCGTGCGCGTGCTCGACGTCGATCCGGCGCACCCGACCCCGGCCTGGCGGACCCGCATCGGGGTTCAGCTGCAGACGGCGGCGCTGCCGCCGAAGATCAAGGTGCGCGAGGCGATGAGCCTCTTCGCCTCCCTGTACGACCACCCCGCCGATACCGATGAGCTCCTGGAGGAGCTGGGGATCGCCGCGAAGCGGGACGCCTACGTCGAGAAGCTCTCCGGCGGCCAGCGGCAGCGCGTGTTCATCGCCCTGGCTCTGATCAACCGGCCCGAGCTCGTCTTCCTCGACGAGCTCACCACGGCTCTCGACCCGCAGGCCCGTCTGGCCATGTGGGACGTGGTCCGCTCCATCCGCGAGGGCGGCGCCACGGTCCTCATGACCACGCACGACATGGACGAGGCGGAGGCCCTGTGCGACCGGGTCGGCGTCGTCGACCACGGGCGCCTCATCGCCCTCGACACCGTGCCGAACCTGGTCGCCTCCCTGGGCGGCGGCGCCGAGATCCGGCTGCGCACGTCCAGCCCCGTGCCCGACTCGGTGCTGGACGGCCTGGAGGGCGTCTCCGACGTGTCGGTCCGCGACTGCCGAGTGCGGCTGCGCTCGACGAGCACGCGTTTCCCGCAGCGGATCATCGACGCGATCGAGAGGACGGGCCCCACCGTGAGCGACGTGCGAGTGTCGGCCCCCGACCTGGAGGACGTGTTCCTCGCCCTGACCGGCCGCTCGATGCGAGAGGAGGACTGAGACCCATGAAGGCCTTCCGTCAGCTGTGCCGGGTCACCGCCCTGCGGACCCTGCGCGACCCCGTCACCGTCGTCTTCTCCCTCGCCTTCGCCCCGGTGTTCATCATCGTCATGGGCCTCATCTTCGGCAACGACCCCACCCCGCAGTTCGGCGGCAGGGGCTTCCTGGAGGCCAACTTCACCGCCTTCCCCGGCATCGTCATCGCCATCACCTCGGCCATCATGGTGCCGGTGGACATGGCTTCCCAGCGCAGTGCCGGGGTGCTGCGGCGCTTCCGGGCCACCCCGCTCCAGCCCGGCCCCTACCTGGCGGCCGACGTCGTCTCGCGGCTGGTCCTCACCTTCGCCTCGATCGCGGCGATGTACGCCGTCGTCATCCTCGGCTTCGGAGTGCGCCCGGCCTCCGTCGGCGCCCTGGTCGGGACGCTCCTGGCCACCCTGCTCGGGCTGGCGGCCTTCCTGGCGCTGGGCTACTTGCTGGCATCCCGCTTCCGGACCCCGGGCGCGGCGCAGGGGGTGGGCAACCTCGTGCTGTACCCGCTCATCTTCACCTCCGGCGCCGCCGTGCCGCTGGCCGTTCTGCCTGAGGGGGTGCGCTCGGCGGCCCGCTTCTCGCCGCTGACCCAGCTCACCTATCTCAGTCAGGGCCTGTGGGCCGGTGACGGATGGGGCGCGCACTGGGGGTCGGCCGTGATCCTGCTGGGCTTCGGGATCGCCTGCGGCGCGCTCGCGGCGAGGCTCTTCCGCTGGGAGTAGCCGAGATCGGTCGAGTTCCGTGTCGAGATCGGTCGAGTTCCGTGTCGAGATCGGTTCAGCTCCGCACCGAGATCGGTCCGAGCGGCCGGGACTGCGAGTCGGGGCGCTCCGGCTCCGAGGCCTTCAGCTCCTCCTCGGGCAAGTTCATCGGGGAAGCCGGCGGCTGCCCCCAGCCGCCGAATCCGGGCTTCCGCTCACGGGCACCGGCCGGGGCCGGACGCGCGGTCGTCATCGAGCCCGCGGTCACCCGGGAATATCGATCGACTCGCCGTCGGAGAGCATGGTGGCCCGGGTCGCGCCCTCGTCCCGCAGCGAGTCGATCACGTGGCGGGCGACCGAGAGCCCGTCCGCGTTGAGCAGGCCGTCGTGGACGCCGACGACGAGTTCGGGGTGCACGTCGCGCACGTAGCGGATCAGGTCGGTGGCGCGCAGCCAGGGCGCGTCGATGGGCGTGACCAGGGTGGTGGGACGGCTCGGCGGGACCGGGTGCTCGTCGCCGGTGACGAGCACCCGCTCGTCGATCAGGTAGGCGCGGTTCTCCGGGCCCGGAAGGGTCGGGTGCAGCTCGGCGTGGCGCTCGCCGGCCACCTGGACGGACAGGGAGCCGATGCGCAGTGCCGCGCCCGGAACCGCCTCGTGCGGGCCGCCGGCCCCGACGCCGTCGAGATCACCGATGTCCCCGAGCGCGTCCCCCGGCGCCCAGACGGGGACTCCCCGACGCAGCGCCTCCGCGACGAGGTCCGGGTCGAGGTGGTCGACGTGCCGGTGGGTGATGAGCACGGCGTCGACTCCGTCCAGGCCCGGGCGGGGCCCGAACTTCCCGGGATCGAGCAGGATCCTCGTGCTCCCGTCGTCGATCGTCAGGCAGGCGTGATGGATCTTCGTCATTCGGATCGGGACCGGCATGACGACAGGCTACCGCGCCGCCGCCGGAGCGGGGCCCGGCCGGGAGCGGAGACCGCGCTCAGGACAGCCGGGCGATGGAGCGCGGCGTGATCGCGTAGGCGTCGACGGCGCCGCCCGCCAGGGCCGTGACGGCGCCGGGGCGTGCGAGAACGGCGCCGACGGCGGCCAGGGCGGGGATGAGACTGGGCGGGTCCCGGTGAACCGGGGTGAGGACCTCGCGGCTGCCCCGCAGGGGCGCGCGACCGGTCAGGGCGCGACCCAGTGCGCCGGCGACCGCCCGGCGGGTCCCCCGGGCCTCGGCCGCGCCCAGCGCGAGCGCCATGGTCGAGCGCGTGCGCACTCCCGCCCTGGCGATGAGCGGTGTCCGGGGGAGCGGGCGTCCTGTGGTCAGGGCGATGGAGAGCGCCGGCAGGTCGACGCCCGCCGCGGCGGCGTTGCCGGGCTCGGTGGTGCGGGGATTGCACTCGATGAAGAGTCTCCGGCCGGAGCCGTCGGCGAAGTAGTCGCAGGTGAGGCCGCCGTGCCAGTTCAGTTCCCGACCCAGGCGGACGACGGCGTCGACCGCGCCCGGGTCCGACACCGACAGGCGGGCCGCCGCGGACCCTCCCGCTCCGAGCCCGATGCGCTCCGAGCAGGCCGCCCCGACGAGCCGGCCGTGGTCGAACAGGGCGGCGACCTGCCGGTAGGCCCCGGCGGCCGGAGCCTGCACCATGACCTCGGCGACCCCGGCGGGCGCCTCCGTGGGAGCGCTCGCGATTCCGCGGTTCTCGCCCTCCCCGGGCCCTCCGGTGACCCGGAGGGCCCGCCACGCCGCGGCCGCCTCGGTGCGCGCCCGGGCCCGACGGACGCCTCTGCCCGCGGTTGAGTGCGCGGCCTTGACCCACATCGGGTACCCGACGCGATCCAGGTCCGCCTCGTCCCTCACCTCGTGCCAGGCGGGCTGGGGAATATCGAGTTCGTCGCACAGGAGTGCGAAGGCGATCTTCGACTGCACCCGCTCGAAGGCCTCTGCGCCGGCGACGGCCAGGCGCCCGGAGGCGTGCGGCAGGAACCGCCGTCCCGCGGCCAGCAGCCACGCCTGCTCATGGGTGGCCAGCAGCGCCTCGTAGCGCCCCGAGGCGAGCAGGGCATCCAACGCACGCAGGTAGCCGAGGGGGTCGGACCCGGCGGGCGGAACCCGCCGTACCGCTCGGCACCACCTGCTGAAGGAGGCCAGCGGATGTCGGGTCGGGGACGCCACCTCGACATCGATTCCGCGGGCGCCCAGCACGGTGACGAACTCGCGGGCCGTCAGGCTCGATCCTTCCGACAGCAGTACGCGCTCGCAGCCCATGGAGGGATGCTAGCGAACGGCGCCCCCCTCCCACGGCCGGAAGGAGGCATGCGATCGTGCCGTGCCTCCGGGGCGGCGACCGGGGCGCGGGGCGTCCGTCGGCGTCAGCCGGGCAGGGCCTGGAGTGAGTTCTTAAGGGAGTCCAGGAGCCGGGTCGCGGCTCAGGACTGGTCGAAGTGGAAGAGGTCGCGGAACCAGGTGTGGGTGGCGTTCCGGAGGACTGACACGCTGTGACCCTGCAGTTCGAGCAGGCCGGGGCTGGAGTCGATCGCTTCGAGGTGGTGCAGCGCGGGAGCGTCACTCCGAGGACTCGTGTGCTACGTTTGCGACGAGGTGATGGCCGTGGCGTCCACGATTACGCATCGCGAGTTGCGCAATAGCAGTGCGTCGATCCTTCGTCGTGTTCAGGCGGGGGAGACCTTCGAAGTCACCAACAACGGGGAGCCGGTGGCTCTGCTCTCTCCCATGGGCGGCGAGCGTCTTGCTCTTCTCAGGCGGCGCGGGGCCGTCACTCCGAGGGCCCGTGTGGACTTCGCCCGGTTGAGGCGCGCAACCGGCATCGCATCTCGGGATGTGCTGGATGATCTGCGCGGCGAACGGTGACGATCTACTACCTGGATACGTCCGCGGCGCTCAAGCTCCTCATCGAGGAGGATGAGTCGGAGCCGTTGGCGCGATGGCTCAATCAAACCGTGTCGCACAGTCCTGACAGTGCGGGCGATATCGCCCTGTGCTCGTCCTTCCTTCTCTACACGGAGCTCCACTGCGCCGCCAGGCGCCGTCGCGAGCTGGATGAGGAGGCGGTCGCGACGCTGCTGTCGGGAGTCGAGCTCGTGGACGTCTCCAGGGAGCATCTGCTGAATGCCGCCGGAGACTCGGCGGGGCTGCGCTCCGCAGACGCCATTCATTTGACGGTCGCCCTGGACATCCGCTCCGATGCCCTTCTCACGTACGACCGTGAGATGCGGATCGCCGCGCGCCGCCGTGGGCTGGGGGTGGTCGCGCCGGCCTGATCGCGGACCCTGCGGGGGAGCCGCGAGGTCCTCGCTCCGATTCACCGGGACCCGCCCAGCCTCATCCCCGCCCTGGCCGCCGTCGGCGCCGTTCTCGCACGCCCCGGCGCCGTCGGCCTCCTCATCATTATTCGGCGATCACTCAGCACCGCTCTCCCCGTCCTCCGGGGCCCGGCGGAAGCGGCGGTGGGCGAGGACGAAGACGAGCACGAGAACGAGGATCCCGCCCCCGACGGCGATCGGCAGGATCGGTGAGAGCCCGTACATGGCCGTGCCCGCCGTGGGTGAGACGACATAGGTCAGCCCGTTGGTCGCCCCGATCAGACCGGCGAGCCCGCCCTGCTCCTCACGGCTCATGAGCAGCGTGGGACCCGCCGTGTAGCCGGGCATGGCGATGCCGATGCCCATGCCGATCACCGTCACCGAGATGACGATGAGCACGAGTCCGCCGTCGATCGCGAGCAGTGCGAAGCCCATGGCCCCCAGGCAGGTGCCGACGCGCAGCAGGGTGGAGGGCGCCCACGTCGAGCGCGGTACGATGACGCTCTGGGCGAGCACCAGCCCGATGCCGGCCGCCAGCAGCGCCCCGCCGGTGACGAGGCCGGTCGTGTCCGCGTCCAGGGCGAGGCGGTCCTGCACGAGGAAGCCGGTGACGACCTGGATGAGCCCCAGTGCGGTGAACATGCCGAACCCCGCGACGAGGAAGGGCCAGACCCGCGGGTCGAAGGGGCTCACGTGCGCGGGCTCGGCGACCAGCTCCGTCCGGGTCTCCCGGCGCAGGGCGACCACGACCACCAGTAGGCCCGCGAGCAGGATCACCGGGACCATATCGACCGATGCCATGAGGGAGATCCCCGACAGCAGCCCTCCGACCAGAGCCCCGGCGATCGAGGCGATGCCCTGGGATGCGCCGACTCCCGCCATGCCGCGCACGCGCTCCTCCTCACTCGAGGTGACGTCGGCGACGTAGGCCTGGGCGGTCGGGAGGATCGCCGCGAGCGCCGTGCCGAAGAGCAGCCCGCGGGTGAGGACGAACAGGATGAACAGGGGCGTCCTGCTCAGGACTCCCCTCGTGCCCAGGGCCGCGACGACGGCGAAGAGCGCCATGGCCGCAGCGCAGATCGCCAGGGCGGCGACGAGGACCGGTTTGCGCCCCCACGACTGGGAGCGGCGCCCCCAGGTCTGGCTGGTGAGGACGACCATGACCGCCGCGACGCTGATGGTGAAGCCGATCTGCCACTCGTGGAGCCCGACCTCCCGGGACAGCGGCGCGATGACGGGGTTGAGCGTCGTCTGCCCCAGGTAGGTCAGGAAGACCGTCGCCAGGACGATCCCGACCTGCGAGGACGTCGCCTCACGGCCCTCCCGCTGCGAAGCACTCATGTCCTGCTCTCCTCACGATTCTCCTCCCGCGGCCGCGTTGCCGCCGGAACCGAGGGCAGCCTATGTGAACGAGATTCTAATAACAAGGTGCGACATCCCGAGGTGGGGTGCGATGGACCGGATCTCCTCGCGCGGGACGACGGCGGTCCGGGCGGACGCGGTCGTGCGGGCACGGCCGAGCCGGCCCGGCCGCGGGGCCCTCGAGCATGTTCAAGTCTCGGGGCATTGGCGAGACGGCGACCCCGCCCGGCCGCGGGGCCGTCAGCCGCGCGAGTCGGCGTGGAGGCTGGCCTCGAGGCCGTCCATGAGCCGTTCGAGGGTGTAGCGGTAGTAGCGGTCCTGGGCCGCTGCGATGTCCTCCTGGGGACCGGTGAACTGGGTCAGCAGGTCGCGCGTCACCAGGGAGATGCCGGTGCTGTCGGCGGCGATCCGGCCGAGGTCGCGGATGAGGGTCGCGTGGTCGCGGGGGCCGTCGTCCTCGTGCAGGAGCCGGTCGTCGATGGTGGCGATCGTCATCATCGCGGTGTTGACCATCGAGGTGTACGCCAGAGCCGTGTCCCGGCCGAAGCCGGCCTGCTGCAGCGAGGCGATTCCGGCGTCCACGACCGGTGCGATGCCGGGGAAGACGGGCCCGTGCATCAGCAGCCACCGGGCCGTGCCCGGGTAGTCGGCGAGTGCGGGCCGAATGGGGTAGAGCGTCTCGCGGAACCACTGCCGCCACGGCATGACGGCGGTCGGCAGGCCCACGAGGGCCAGGACCCGTTCGACGACGTGGCGGCTCAGGAGCTCGCGGCCGCCCACGTGGTGGTAGATGACCGACGGGGCGACGCCGAGCCTCTCGCCGAGATCGCGCAGCGTCCACGCCGCCAGCCCGGTGCCCCGCGAGAGCTCGACGGCGGCGTCGATCACCTTGTCCGCGTCGAGCCCCGCGTGGTAGCCGTCCGGCCGCCCGGCCGCGCCACCTCTGCGCCTCGTCATCCTCGCTCCCCGTCCTCCTCGTCGTGGTGCACCGCGATGCCGCTTCGAGCATCGTTCCCGCGCGGTCAGGCTACTACCGTCGTCGGCGAGCGTGCCGGGCGGGAGGCGCGCGGCTCCGTCAGAGCAGGACGAGAGCGCCGGCGATATGGCACGCGGCGGCGATCGCCGCCCCGACCGCCATGCCCGTGAGCCGGTGCGACAGGCCGATGGCCGTGTCCGCGAGCTGGGCGAGCGCCGCCACGATCAGAACGAGTGGCGTCAGGGGGTCGGGCTCGAGCCAGACGACGGCGGTGACCATCAGCCCGAGCGGGATGCTCCGCGCCGCGTACATGGACGGGTAGAAGCGGTCGTCGCGGTCCGTTCCGTCATGCGGGGCGAGCAGCCGCGGTCGTGCCACGGCCGCTCCGGCCGCAGCGGCGGAGCCCACCCCCATGATCGTGTTCAGCAGGACCAGTGGCCACGGCATCGACATCGCACCTCCATGGATCGTTCAAAACTGAATGATTCTATACTGTATCATTCAGGTCATGGGAGAAGAAGGCGGCGCTGCGATCCTGTCGGCGGCATGCTTCCGGCTGGGAGTGCTCGGAGCCCGGGTGACGAGGGCGTTCTCCGAGCGGATCGACGGAACCGGGCTGACCCACAAGCAGGTGGGTCTGCTCGCCGTCGTCGATGCCGGGCTGGCGAGCTCCCAACGAGACGTCGCCGACCAGCTGCGCGTGGCGCCGAGCCTGGTCGTCTCGCTGGTGGATCAGCTCGTCCGGCTCGGGGCCGTTCGCAGGACGCTCAGCCGAACCGACCGCAGGGCCCGGGCGATCGAGATCACCCCCGAGGGGCGCAGGCTTCTCGCCCTCGGCGTTGATGCCGCGCGGCGCCTCGACGACGAGCTCCGCGCGGGTCTGTCCCCCGCCGGGAGGTCGGCCCTGGACGCGCTCCTGGCCGAGCTGACTGAGCCGGCGGAGCTGACCGAGCGGGCCGAGCCGGCCGGCCCTCCCGATGAGGCGTGAGAACGCGGGTTCCTTCAGTGCCTCGGCGCGACGACGAGCAGCGCCCCCGGCTCGATCTCGACGGTCAGCGAGCGGGTCGTCCCGACGGTGTCGCCGTCGAGCTCGAAGGGGACCGGCCTGTCGGTCGCGATCCGCACGCGGGAGGCCGACGTCGTGGTGAAGCCCTCCTGGTCCCGGCCGGTGAGGATCTGCGCGCCCAGCCGCGCCCAGTCCACGACACGGTCGGGATTGGCGAGCATGAGGTCCACCTTCCCGTCCGACGGCGAGGCCTGGGGGAAGAGGGGCACTCCGGCCGTGATCGTGCCGACGTTGCCCAGGAGCGCCATCACCGCCTGCTGCTCGGTCGGCTCGTCGTCGTCGAGCGTGACGGTGGCCGTGAATGGGTTCGGCGCGGCGTTCTGCACCGCCGCCAGCGCGTAGGCGCCCGAGCGGATGACCTTCTTGAGGTCGTCGCTCGTGTTCTCCATGATCTGCGCATCCAGGCCGATTCCCGCCATGACGACGAAGCGCTGGGTGAGCACGCCGTCGCCGTCCGGGCCGCCGGTCTCGCAGCGCACGACGTCGATCGCCCTGGGACGACCGTGCAGGGCCAGCTGCAGGGCGGCGTCGGTGTCCAGGGGCACGCCGAGGTTGCGGGCGAGCAGGTTGCCGGTGCCCGACGGCAGGAGCGCCATGGGCGTGCCGGTGCCCGCAAGCTCGGCCGAGACCGCCCGCACCGTTCCGTCGCCGCCGGCGACCAGGACGAGGTCGACCCCGAGCCCCAGCGCGCGTCGCGTCGGCTCATGACCGGGATCGTCGATAGTGGTCTCCAGCCAGAGCGTCGGGCGCCACCCCGCGGTACGCGCCTCGGCCTCGACTCGCCGCCGCAGGAGGGACAGGTCGTCGAACTTGGTGGGGTTGAGGATGATGGCCGCGCGCTTGCCCTCGCTCTGGCGGAGCAGCTCCAGCCGCGCCCAGGCGGACAGGATCGAGTCGACCCCGCCCGCGCTGAGGGCCAGGTTCGCCACGGCGATGCCGAGCAGCAGTCCGCCCACGATGTCGGACAGATGCGCCAGGCCCATGATCCACTGGCACGCGGCGGTCAGCACGACCGCGCCGGAGCCGATGGTGGTCCACTGGGCGACCGAGGAGGTGCCGCGCCGGTGCGCGCGGGTCAGGGTGACCAGCACCCAGGCGCCCAGGGTCATGGCGGTGACGTGGCTGGCCGGGTAGGCGCTCCCGATGTGCGAGATCGAGTCCGCGAAGGCCGTGTGCGGCCGCGGCCTGTGGGTGGCCAGGGCGAGGCCCACCTGCAGGGGGATGCCCGCGGCGGCGATCGCCAGCGCCAGGGAGAGGCGGCGCATGCGGCGCCTGAAGGAGAAGATGGCGACGACGGCGATGGCGATGACAATGACGACGGGATGGGTGACCAGTGAGAGGGCCTCCGCGATCTGACCCGGATAGGAGCGCGGTCGGAGAATGGGAGGGCGTGCGTGGGCGTCGAGAATGGAGGTGCAGCCGGCCAGAGTGAGCCAGCTCCAGGCGAGGAACAGCAGGGCAAATAGCGCGGACAGCGTGGCCTCGGGCAGGTGGCGGGGGAGGGCGCGCAATGTCGCGGACATACGACGGAGCATTGCCGCGACCCCCTCACCAATAGCGCGGAACACGTGCGCTCCATGCTACAGACGCCAGTCGTCGAACGGCCCGAGCGGACGGCGCGGCGTGTGGAGGCGTGGGAGCTCCCGGGTTCTCCGGCCCGATTCTCGTCCCGACGGGCCCGGCTCACGCCGGGCCCGTCGGGACGGCGGCGCGGACTCGTGGGCCGTCGGGGCGGTGAGTCGGGTCCCCGTGCCGCCTTGAGCGGCACTACGTAGTCCCGGTAATCCCGGTGATCCCGCCGGAACGCACCAGGCGCCCCTATGGACAGGCTCGTGATGCGAATGCGGCTCCCCGGCGGGCGGGCGCAGATGGGAGGACTCATGCGCGAGGCGCGCTTCAGGAATTCCTCAGTGCTTCCTCAAGGCCGTCCATGAGGCGTTCGACAACAAAACGGTAGTAGCGGTCGCGCGCCGCCGCGGACGAGTCGGCGGAGCCCATGAACTGGGCCGCCATATCGTGAACGAGAAGCGACATCCCCGGACTCGTGTCGGCGAGATCGTTGAGTTTGCTCATGAGCGTTGCGTGGTCGCGGATACCGGCCTCCTCATGACGGAGTTTGTCGTCCGCCGAGGCGATCGTCATGAGGGCCGTATTGAAGAGGGTCGCGTATGCGTATGCGGTGATCTCCCCGAATCCGCTCTGCTGCAGGGATGCGATACCGGCATCGACGACGGGAACCATGCTCGTGAATATCGGTCCGTGCAGCAGCAGCCATTTCGCCGTTCCCGGGTACATCGCCAGAACGGGCCGTGCCGGGAACAGCGCCGAACGGAACCACTCCCGCCAGGGGCCGCTCTCGGTCGGGAAGTCGATCATCGTGAGGACCCGCCCGACCACGTGCTGCCTCAGGAGCTCCTGTCCGCCGACATGGTGGTAGAGCGTCGGCGGTGTGACATGGAGTCGTCCTGCGAGATCGCGAAGGGACCATGATTCGAGGCCGTCCCCCCGGGAGGCCTCGACGGCGGCGTCGATAATGGCCCTCGGCGTCAGGCCGAGGTGGTATGACATGTCGATGGTGCTCGTGATCGTCGCCTCCCTGGTGATCGCGTGAGCCGTGATGGCGCGCATGATACCAATGCGGGTCGTGTTGGATGTCATCGCCGGGGTCCGGGCGCTGCGTCGGCGGGCGCCGGCGATGACATCGGCGTGCCATGGGCGTGGCGCTGTGCGGCGCGACGTGGTTCCGGGCCGTTGCGGGGGGCGGCCGGCGAGACATGTCCGGTGGCTCCGACGGCTCGCGTCACGATACCCGTCGGTGCCTATAAACGTTGGGTAACGTCCCGCCATCGAGCGATCGTCTCTCCGGCTTTGACGATACCCCCCCCATGACGCCATGTGAACGGTGTGATAGTCTGCGCGGGCGTCGCGCGCTGCACCTGGTGGTGCCAGCGGGCCGGTGAGTGCCGGCGAGCCTCGTCGGAATTGATGCTCACGGCCTGTGCGCAACTCGCAATGAAAGGACTGAAGATGTCGAATGACGTTTCTGGTGGGACTCCGAAGGGGAATCGATTCACGCTCGCGATGAGTGGTCGTGATCTCATGACGATCGGAATCTTCCTCGCTATCTACATCGTGCTCTACTTCGCGGTGACCATATTCGGCTTCCTCACCCCGGTCATGATGCTGGCGACGCTCGGACTGAGCGTTGTGATCGGGGCGATTCCCTTCATGCTGTTCCTCTCGCGGGTGAGGCATGCGGGAATGGTGGGGCTGTTCGCGATCGTGCTCGGAATCGTTCTTCTGATCGTCGGATTCCCCCCGCTGTCGATCGCTATTACGATCGTCCTGTCCATAATTATAGAATTGGTGCTGGCGGCGACCGGCTATCGTTCGCGCTGGGCGGGAGTCATCTCCTACACCATCTTCTCCGTGTGGAATACAGCCCCGCTTCTTCCGTTGTTCTACGATCGTGAGTCGTTCTTCAGCTCTCCGTCCATGACGCGGATGGGGGCGGACTACTCCGCTGGGTTGGATGCCTTTCTGACGCCCGCGGTCCTCATCGGGTTCGATATCGCGGTGGTGGTCCTCGGCTTCATCGGCGGGGTCATCGCCCTGGGGCTGCTGCGCAAGAACTTCACCCGCGCAGGGTTGGCGTGACCGTACGGCCGGCTCCGACGGATGCGGTCGTGCCTCATGCCGCCGAGGCGTCTGAGGCGTCTGAGGCGTCTGAGGCGTCGAGGCGGGGCCCTGCGCGGTCCTGGTGGCGACACACCGATCCGCGAACAAGCGTTGTCCTCATCATCGTCACCAGCCTCGCGGTGATGGCGCCGGGAGGGGATGTCTTCGTCCCCGCGGGCGCGGGGCTCGGTCTCCTCCTGGCCGTCGCCGACCGCGCCTGGCGGCATGCCGGCGTACTGGCCGTCGTCGCGGTGATGCTCGGTTTCCTCGCGCATGGCCTGCCGCTCCTGGTGATGTCCACCTTCTCCGTGATCGTCGGAGTCGCTGCCGCATTCGTCCTGCGATTCGTGGCCATCTACGGTGTGGCCCTGCACTTCTTCCGCACCGGGACTCCCGGGACCGTGACCGCCGCGCTGCGGGCGGCTCGTGTTCCACGAGCGCTGACGGTGCCGATCGCCGTCGTGCTGCGGTTCATGCCCATCGTCCTGGCGGAGGCGTCCGCGGTGGTCGATTCGATGCGATTGCAGGGGCTCGCCGGCTGGCGGTCCCTACTGGGACATCCCGTCCTGAGTATTGGCCGGTTCACCGTCCCGGTGATCGCCTCGACACTGCGAGTGGGGGACGATCTGACTGCCGCAGCCTTATTGAGAGGGCTCGGCTCGTATCAACGGCCGACCAGTCGCGTGCCTCCCCGGCTGGGGCGGCCCGATCTGCTCTGGGGCGCGATCACCGGTGTCCTCGCCGCGGCCTGCTGGGTCATGAGAGGTTTCCTATGATTGCGGTTACTGATGCGACCTGGCAGTACGCGACGTCGGAGGTGTCGACTCTGAGCGACATCGATCTCGCGATCGAGTCGGGCGAGCTGGTCGTGCTGTGCGGTGCGAGCGGGTCGGGGAAATCCACTCTCTTGAGGATGATGAACGGGCTCATCCCGCATTTTCATGAAGGGGCTCTGTCCGGTCGGATCTCGGTTGCCGGCCTCGACGTGCGAGAGAGCGCTCTCGAGGAGATAGGGAGACGTACCGGCACGGTGCTGCAGCACCCGCGGCGTCAGTTCTTCACCTCGACGGTCATCGATGAGTTGTCCTTCGCCCTGGAGAACTTCGGTACTGAGCCCGCGGATATTCAGGCGCGCGTCGAGACGCTCATGCGTCGGTTCATGCTGAACGGGATTATGGAGCGTCCCCTGCTGCAGCTCTCCGGCGGCCAGCAGCAGCGCGTCGCCATCGCCGCCGCGCTCGGGCATGATCCGGGAATTCTGCTGCTCGACGAGCCCAGTTCGAACCTGTCCGCCGATGCCGTGGCGATCCTGGCCTCCATGGTTGCCGAGTTGCACGAACGCGGCATCACCATCGTCATCAGCGAGCACCGGCTGCACTACCTCATCGATATCGCGGACAGACTCGTCCTGCTCGAGCGCGGACGAGTCTTCCGCTCGTGGACCGCGCAACAGTTCTCCGAGCTCGGCCCGTCCGCGATCGAACGGTATGGCCTCCGGAGCATCGGATCGCCTCCTCCGCTCGCTCTGCCGTCCATCCAGGCGACTGGAGCGAGCATAGCGGTGAGCACGGCGCCCGAGTCCGGTGACGACGACGCAGCGGCGTCGTCACCCGCAGCGCCCGGGGTGCCTGAGCGGGCCGGGGCCGATGGCCTTCGACTCGTGGATGTGCGGTGCGCCCTCAAGGGGCGCACGGTGCTGTCCATCGACTCCGCGCATGTCCCAGCCGGAGGCGTCACGGCAGTGCGCGGTCCCAACGGGGCGGGCAAGACCACTCTCGCCCGCGTGATCACTGGCCTCCAGGCGCACGGCGGCACCATGACGCTCGACGGAACCCCCCTCTCCCCGCGACAGCGGCTCCGCCTGAGTGCGATCGTCATGCAGGATGCGGAGCGCCAGCTCTTCACCGACAGTGTCCGCGCCGAGATCATGCTCGCAGCGACCCGTGCGGGTTCATCGAGAACCGCGCCCGCCGTCGGCGATGTCGACCGACTGCTCGACGAGTTCGATCTTCTGCCATTCGCCGAGCAGCACCCGCTGGCGCTATCGGGAGGCCAGCAGCAGCGGCTGGTCATCGCCGGTACCCGGCAGGTCGGAGCGCGGATCGTGATCTACGACGAGCCGAGCTCGGGCGTGGACCGGCGTCACCTGGACTCGATCGCGCACGCCATCAGGAGCAGCGCCCGCCAGGGCGCGGTGGTCCTGCTCATCACCCACGATGACGAGTTGCTGCAGCGCGCCGCCGATGCGCGTCTCGATCTGCGGCCACTGTCGGCGGAGGACTCGTCCGCCTGATCGCACCTTCTCTTGAGAGGCGGACGGCAACCGGAGCGGACGGGCGGGTGCGGCGGGCCATTCCGACTCGCCGGGCCGTTGGCCCGCAGCAGTACCCCACGGGTGACAGCCTCGGGTCCGGCGGTGCGCGCGGGCGCGGCGATGGGGTCCCATGGCTCCGTGAGCACAGCAGCGAACAACCTCGCATCCACGACCGAGCTGCGGCGGGCGGCTCGGGCTCGCCCGTTCATGAGATCCACCGCGCTCGCCATCACCCGGGCTCCGGTGCGGACGATGGCGTTGCGGCGTGCTGCCGCCCGGGTCTCATGAGCGCGGCCCCGCGGCCCACGGCAACGAGAGTTCCGCGGACCCCCTTGGACCGCGTCGCGGCCTGGTGGCGCACGTCCGCCGTCGGCCTGTGGTCTGTCGCGGTCATAGCGGGCCTGTTCCAGTCCTTCCAGATGTTCGTCGCGAGTCATCAGGTTCCGCCCACCGAGCCCCGGGCTGACATCCGGCCGCTGCTGGTGCTCTGCCTGCTCATCGTCCCGGCCCTGCTCTGCCGGCGGCGCTGGCCATTGGCGACCGTCGTCCTCATGGGTCTGATCTCCGCGAGCGTGGACCTGTGGGGACCGGGGCCGGCGGCCGGGACCGTCGTGTTCCCTCCGCTGGTGGCCCTCTACTCCGTGCTCACCATTGCGGGAGCAGTCCAGCGCATCATCGGCCCGCTCATGGTTCTCGCCGGCTGGGCCCTTCCCCTGGTCGTGGTCGACCGCGCATATCTCTTCGAATGGATCACGCCGGAGATCTTCTTGATCGCCGTCGTCGTCACCGCGGCGGTGAGCTCCCGGTCCCGCAGGGAGACCCTGGAGCACGGGGACGCCCAGTTCGCCGCCCAGGCCGCCGAGCACCGGCTCATGGCGCAACGCGATGCCGCCCGGCACCAGGCCCGAGTGGCCGCCGAGCTGCACGATTCCGTGGGGCACGATCTCACCGCCATTATCGCCCTGTCCGAGGGGCTGGCGGGCGCCGCCGGGGACGCCGAGCTCGACGAGGCCATCGTCGCCATCAACGCCCTCGCCCGCGAGGGCCTGGCCGACACGCGCCACACCGTCGACGCCCTTCAGCCCGCCGCCGGCCCTGTCGGCGGGACTGCTCTTGCCGAGAAGCCGGCCGCCGAGCCCCGCCGCGGATGGGACGATCTCGACGGCGTCCTGGAGACGACCCGCCGCACCGGCCTGGCCGTCGCCCTGGCGGAGACCGGGCCACGTCCCGAGGACGCCGCCCTCGGGGGCGTCGTCTTCACCGTCGTTCGCGAGGCCCTGACCAACGCCATGCGGCACGCCGAGGGCGCCACCCGCGTCATCATCGCCCTGGAGCACGCCGAGGGCTCGACCGGCGTCACGGTGTCCGACGATGGTCGGAGCGTCCGGGAGGCCGGGTTCGCCGCAGACGGCGCGATGCCCGTGGAGCCGATGATGCGATCGCCCGTGGAGCCCGTCGGGACGCCGTCGCCCGGGGCCCCGCCGTCCGGGCATGGACTGGCCCACCTGGCCGACGCGGTCCGTGGAGCCGGCGGTGCCCTGAGCGCCGGCCCCGCCCCTGACGGATGGAGGCTGCACGCCGTCATCCCCCACCGGGAGGCCGCATGACCGCGCCCGTCGATGGAGCGGCCCGTGCGGGCGACGAGGACGCCGGTCGGACGATCTCCGTCATGGTCGTCGACGACCGGCGGGCCGCTCGCATGGGCCTGACTCCCATGGTCAACCGGGCCGATGACCTGCGGGTCATCGCGTGGGCCACCAATGGCCGCAACGCTCTCGACCAGCTCGACGGTCTCGCCGAACGGCGCGAGCACCTGCTCGACGTCGGGAAAGGCTCCGATGATTCCACGACGCCGCTTCTCCCGTCGTCGGGACCGGGGGAAGCCGACCCGTCTTCGACGTCGGGTCCCGGCCTGGGGAGTCAGTCCGCCCCGGGGTCGGCCAAACGGCGGGCGGCCGCCACGACGGCGGCCCGCCGCCCGGCGTGCTCCTCATCGGAAGGCGGGCCGCAGAGCATCCGCGCCACCTGGGGGACGGTCGACCACCAACCGGCCATGGACAGCACGAGCATCATCAGGTGCGGAGCGTCGATGCTCGCGGTGACCGTCCCGGCCTCCTGGCCCTCGACGACCGCGTCCGACTTGCACTCGTAGTACGCCCGGCGCACCTCCTCGTCCGGAACCTCGCCGTCGAAGACCAGCGCCTCCCAGCGAAGGAGGCGGATGAGCTCGGGGCGCTCGCGGTGGTAGTCGTAGACGCGCCCCGCGTACTCGCCGATGTCCTCGGTGGCGAAGGAGGCCACCGGCACCGCTCGGGCGACGTTCGCCAGCTCGTCGCGGAGCACCGTGGCGAACAGGGCCCGCTTGCCCCCGAAGTAGTTGTAGACCCGCTCCTTGTTGACCCCCGCTCGTCTGGCGATCCGCTCAACGGTCGTGCCGTCGGGCCCGTGCTCCGCGAACTCGGTCGTCGCCGCCTGCATGATCCTGCGCTTGGTCCCCTCGGTGTCCCATGCCATGCGGCGCCTCCCGTTCTCATTTCCAACGCTGTCGTTGCAGTTCTCCGCGCAGTGTACTACGTTGACTCCAACGTTCCCGTTGGAGAAAGGTGGTCGGGATGACTCGGAAGCGGACTCATGCGGGCTGCGGGGTCGCTGAGGCGGCTGAAGGAGCGGCCGTGAGAGCGGTCGAGGGGCTGGTCGAGAGAGCGGCGACCGGCGGTGTTGCCGACGATGCTGCTGGGGGAGCGAGCGACGGGGCTGCCGACGAGGCGATCGGGGGAGCGAGCGACGGGGCGTCCCGCCCGGCGGCGAGTCCCGGGGAGGGGGCATCGGCGGCCCATCCCGCGCACGGGATGGCCGTCTCCGTCCTCGTCGTCGCGGCGCTCCTCGTGCTCACGCAGCTGTATGCCGCCATCCCGCTGCTCGGCCCCGTCGGCGCCGCGATGGGCGGTGATGCGACGTTCGCTCTCTCGACGAGCTTCAGCGCGCCGTACGCGCTCGGATTCCTCGTCTGGGGGCCGGTCTCGGATCGATATGGGCGGAAGCGGGTGATGGTGGTGTCGATCGGAGTGCTCGCGGCGGCGACCCTCGCGTGCGCGGCGGTCTCGTCGTCGTCGATGCTCTCGGTGCTGCGCGCTCTCCAGGGGGCGGCGGCCTCGGGATTCGCACCCGTTGCCCTGGCCTACCTGACGGAGGCGGTGGCTCCCCGCCGTCGGGCGAGGGCGATCGGCGCGATGTCGACCGCCTTCCTGGTGGCCGGCATCGTCGGACAGGTCCTGGCGTCCGCCATCGCGCTGCGCGCGAGCTGGCCGTGGTTCTTCATCATGTGCGGCGTGATTCTCGCACTCATATGTGCGCTCATCATCACCGTTGTCGCCGACGTCCCGGGGCGCGGCCCATCCATGTCGCTGCTCCGGCAGTTCGAGAACCTCGCGGCTCTGCTCATCAGGCCGGCTATTGCTCTCCTCGATATCGCGCATGTGACGCTGCTGCTGTCCTTCGTGGCCCTGTACACCGGAATGGGGCGTCATCTTGAGGATCTTCATGTGGCGACCTCGAGTATCATCGTCATCCGGCTGGCGGCGCTCCCGGCGATGCTTCTCAGTATGGGCGCGGGCGCCCTGTCGAAGCGCATCGGGATGATCCGGGTGGCGCAGGGCGGGTTCGGTCTGGCCGCGATCGGCATGCTCGGTGAGATGATTCTGTCGCGGACGATCATCGGCGTCGTCGGTGCGAGTGTCGTCTATGTTGCGGGGGTGGCGCTCGCCATCCCCTCCATGATCTCGCTCTACGGCGACACTGCGGCGCCGTATCGCGGCAGCGGCATGGCCATCAATGGGTTCGTCCTCTTCGTCGGCGCCAGCATCGGGGCGATTGTCGGTGGGACGATCGGGGCGTTCGGCGCCCTGACTCTGACGCTGGCCGCCCTTCTCGCGGGCGCCTCGGCCTCCCTCGTCATCCTCGACGTCGTCGTTCGCAAGGGGGCCTCCCGATGAGATCGGTGCTTGTTCTCGGCGCCACCGGCCGCACCGGGATGGCCGTCATGAGGAATCGACCGAACCGTGCCGTGATGTATGCCGGCATGCGCCGGGCGTCGTATGAAAAAGGGTGTCGGACGCCTCCGGAGGGGGCCGATGGCGTTCGAGTCATCGATATGGACGACGACGCCGGCATGGTTGCGGCGCTCACGGGCATCGATGTCGTCGTGAATGCGATTCGATTGCGGGAGGATATTCCGCGGATGGCCCTGGTCGATTGCCATGAGCGACTCATCGCCGCACGGGATGCGACGAAGGATGTCCAGTTCATCCACGTCGGTGGTGCGGGGGCTCTGCGTCTGGGCGATGGGCGTCGTTTCTGGGAGAGTCCGGATTTTCCTGCGCCGACGCTTCCGCGCGGGGCCGCTCACGCCGCACTCCGTGATCACCTTGAGGGCTGCGGGGATCGATATCATGGGGCCTATCTGATTCCTCCGCCGAGTTATGAGCCGCAAGGTCCTCGCACGGGTCGTTACACGAAGGTGGATCCTTCGGATGATGAGCGCGGATTCCTCCGAAGGAGGATCAGCTATGAGGATTTCTCCTGCGCTCTCGCGGACGCGATCAGGGAGGAATGGCGGGGGACGTTCCTGATCGGTGGCTGACATGCCGCGGGCGCGGTGCGGGTGCGAGGGGCCGCTGGTCGTCATGGATCGTCCTGCTGTCCGGCCCGGCCGCGGGCGGCGGGGCGAGGCGGGGCGGATGGCCCGGCCCGCCCCGCATCCTGCTGTCCGGCCCGGCCACGTACAGCGGGGCGGGATCCGGGCCCGGATGATCGTTGCTCGCGCGGGGGCTCGGCCGCCTCGACCGTTGAGGACCGATTGCGGGACGATGCGGCCGTCGTCCACCGCGTGCCCGCCCAGCAGCATGACGGCTGTGGTCGGGGTGATGGAACTTGAACCCACGACAAGGGGTAGTAGTAGATTGTCGTCGTTGTCTCGATGAGGTCTTCTCGCTGGCGCGGTTGGACCAGTTCCTCCTCTTGCTGGTGGTGCTGCGAGCGCATCCGGGGATCGTTGCGGTGGGCGGAGAAAAATCCCGAATATCAACGATCATTCTCGCGCGTTCCGACGGGATCCGGGCCCTCGTGGTAGATTTGAACGCCTTGAGGATTATTCATGGGGGCATTTGGGGTGCTTTGTCGGGGCATGCGTCCCTGGATGGAGCAGCAGCTTGTTCCTGAGAGAATTCGGGTGTGAAACCTGAAGTACCTAGGAAACAAATCGCATCTTACGTAGCAACAGGCAACTACCGGAAAACGCCCTAAGCACCCTCTATGAATAAGCCATATTGGTTCGGGTGGTGCCGAAGAGCTCGGATATCAGGCGCTGTGTCAGTCAGATCGTCTCATCCTCGTAGCGGGCCTCGATGCTGGAACCGTCCTCCTGGGCGGTGAAGTTTTCGACTTCGAGGTCCTGAGCTCCGGCGTTGGAGCTGTCCTGTCGTAGCGTTGGCTCGATATAAAATCCGGCGACGCGGCAATGCGAGCCGCTCTCAGCGCTTGCATCGGGCCGCCTAGCGCCTCAAATACGCTGAGCGTTTCTTCGAGAAAACCGAGGTAAGTGACGCTCCACGGATCTTTGTCATCGCAGTCGCGGCCGCTCCGCGAGATGAGGCGGTGGGCGGCGTCAAGGCCGGGCGAGGCAGTGACGGGGAATAGTGAGGCCGGGCTGGACGCGGTCGTGTGATGCGGCGAAGACGAGTGCGATGAAAAGCTCAGCAAAGCGCTGGACGTTGAGTCGGGTGAACCGGGGATTGGGCTAGGCGGCGGCCTCGCGTCCGCTCGAGACGACGATGTCGCATTGAGGTGACGCGTGACATCGTCGCCCCGTCTCCGGGGATGCCGGACTCGCAGAGGTTGCTGGATGATGGCATGGGGAGTGCGAAAGCAAACGAAATGGAACAAGAACCCGCGTCAGGGGAGGCCCGTGACGCGGATTTGAGGGTGAGTCAATGGTCGGGGTAGTCGACCTGGCGGCCTCTTACCCTTCTTCGAAGACCTCATGAGCAAATCGTGAAGCCTCCACATCGTCGGGGTGGCGGGATTTGAACCCACGACCTCTTCGTCCCGAACGAAGCGCGCTACCAAGCTGCGCCACACCCCGCGTGCAGCAGACGACATGATAGTCGTCCTGTCGGGACGGATGGAAACCCTGCTGAAGAGGCATCGATCACGTACCGGCGGAGGAGCGCGCTGCGCCGCTCCCTCGTACGTCTGCGCGGCGCCGCGGACCGAAGCCGTCGTATTCGAGCGCGCACGGGTCTTCTGCGGGACGAGGACGACATGATGGCGCGAGTCGGACGGCGTCGTCGTCGGACTCGCGCCGAATAGTCCGACTCGACAGGGTACGACGCCGTCGGACCGATCTCGGCGAAGGGGCGCGGCTCGGCGGACGGGCGTCGGATCCCTCCGACGTCAGGAGCCTCGGGCGACGGGCGTCAGGGTGAGCAACGTGGCCTCCGGGCGGCAGGCCACGCGCACGGGCGTGTAGGGGCTCGTGCCCAGGCCCGCGGAGACGTACAGGTGCATGCCGCCGGCCGTCCCGGTGCGCCCCGGCCACCGCGACAGGCCCGAGGCCCGTCCGCGATCGAGGTCGCAGTTGGTCACCAGGGCGCCGACGCCGGGGAGGCACAGCTGGCCGCCGTGCGTGTGCCCCGCCAGCGCAAGATCCACGCCGTCGGCCGACATGGCGTCCAGCACGCGCCGGTAAGGCGCGTGGAGCAACCCGATCCGCAGCGGGCGGCCGTCACCGCCGCGGATCGCGGGCCCGTCCCCGGTCGCGCCCGCCGGTGACGCCGCCGGCGGGAAGGCGTCGCGCTCGGCATGCGGGTCATCCACGCCGACCAGCTCGATGCTCCGTCCGCCGACGGAGATCGTTCCACGAGCGTTGGTCAGGTCCGCCCAGCCGCCCGAGGCCTGCAGGTCGCGCACCTCCGTCCAGGGCAGCGCCACGTGCGCCTCGTCGAGGTCCTTGTAGACCGGGCTCGGGTGCGAGCGCAGGTAGCGCGTGGGCGACTTGAAGACCGTCGTGCGGTAGTCGTGGTCTCCCAGGACGAAGGCGCCGGGAAGCCCCAGGAATGGGGCGAGCGCGCGTCCCAACGGCTCCAGACCGTTGGCGAAGGACAGGTTGTCGCCGGTGTCGATGACGACATCGGGCCTCAGGCGGGCGAGGCGCCTCACCCAGGCCACCCGAGCCTCGGTCCGGTCGGTCAGGTGCAGATCGCTCAGGTGCAGGAGGGTCACCGGCGGCTCGCCGGCCGCCAGGACGGGGACGTCCACGCGCCGCAGTACGGGGAGGCTCGCCTCGAGGAGCGCGTAACCAAGAAGGCCGAGCCCCGCGAGGGACGCGCCGACAGCGGCGCGGGCGCATGAGCGGACCGCGCCGTGAGCTGCGGGCACCCGTCAGCTCCCGTTCTTGGACATGTTCTGGGGACCCCAGTCGTTCGAGGCCGCCGGGCCCCGGGCGTCCTGGCCGTCGCCCTGCTGCGAGGGCACCCCGGTGCCCTGGGACACCTGGCCCCGGGGCGGCTCCGACGCCTGAGCGGAGGCGTTGACGACGTCGTACGCGGAGCTCTGCGGGGCCCCGGAGGCGCTCGAGTTCTGCGCCCCGCCAGCGCTCTGGCCGTCCGAGGACGATCCGTCCGAGGACGATGCGCCCGCCGGCGCGACGTTGAGACCGACCTGGTTGAAGCCCACGGCGGGCTGACCGGCCAGCGCCGCGTCCATGTACATCTTCCACAGCGGGGCGGGAGCGTCCGAGCCGTACATGGTCTGGTAGTAGCGGCCGCCGACGTACTGGTGGTCCATCGAGGAGTACCCCTCCGAGTGCCCCAGCCACACAGCCGTCGACAGCTGCGGGGTGAAGCCCGTGAACCAGGCATTGTCCATGGACTCGGTCGTCCCGGTCTTCCCGGCGGCCTGGCGCCCGTTGAGGGGCACGTCCTTGCCGGTGCCGGTCTTGTCGCTCAGGACGTGGGTGAGGGTCTGGGCCGTCTTGTCCGCGGCGGTGCCGTCCATCGCCTGGGTGCACCCGGCGGAGGGCACCTCCGTCGGCTTGCCGTCGGCGTCGGTGATGGAGTCGATGGCGATCGGGCGGCAGTAGACGCCGTGAGCCGCGAAGGCCGCGTAGGCGCTGGCCATCTGCAGGGGCGTGACCTCCTGCGAGCCCAGCGCGATCGACGGCGTGGGGGTCAGCGCCTGTCCGGAGTTGGTGGTGACCCCGAGGTTGGCGGCCATGCGCGTGATGTCGCAGATGTCCATCTGCTGCGTCATCCTGGCGAAGCCGACGTTGATGGACATGGCGGTGTTCTGTATGACGTTGTGGGTGCCGCCCTCGGAGGCGTTGGCGTTGCCGACCGTCC
This sequence comes from Actinomyces gerencseriae DSM 6844, assembly GCF_000429265.1. Taxonomy (GTDB): domain Bacteria; phylum Actinomycetota; class Actinomycetes; order Actinomycetales; family Actinomycetaceae; genus Actinomyces; species Actinomyces gerencseriae. Next base: position 190,499 of record NZ_KE386873.1, on the reverse strand, counting down.
ACGTGTCGGCCTTGGAGGGGTCGCAGGAGATGCGCCATGACGACGGGCCGAAGGTGGCCGGACTGGTGTTCATGGTCTCGTACCCCGAGTGGCCCTCTTGATACCACTCCGCCAGGACGAACGCCTTGAACGTCGAGCCGGGCTGGAAGCCGGAGGTGCCGTCGGTGTTCTCCAGTCCGCCGTGAGAAGCGTCGGCGCTGAAGGATATCTGCGTGGTCGAGCTGTCCTCCTCGGTGGCCAGGCCGTAGTTCGTGTTCTGACTCATGGCCACGATGCGGCCGGTGCCCGGTTCGACGGAGGACAGCGCGGCCTTGACGTTGGAGGGATCGCCCGTGGGCACGTACTCCTGGACGGCGGCGTCGGCGGCCGCTTGCTTGCTCATGTCCAGCGTCGTGGTGATGGTCAGGCCGCCTCGCAGGAGCCGCTTGCTGCGCTCGTCCCGCGTGGCGCCGAACAGCTCCGAGTTCTCGATCTCGGACTTCACGTACTCGCAGAAGTAGGCCGCCGATCCCGCGGTGCCGCAGCCTCCCACGGTCTCCGTGACGTGCAGCATGTCCTCGATCTTCGTGTCCTGGCCGGCCTGCCACTCCTCCTGGGTGATGAACTGCTCCTCGAGCATCTTGTCCAGCACCCAGTTCATGCGGTCCTTGGCCTTGTCCGGGTATGCGATCGGGTCGTAGGCGCCGGGCGCGTTGGTCAGGCCCGCCAGGAGCGCCGCCTCGGTGATCGACAGATCCTTGGCGGGGTGGGAGAAGTAATGCTGGGAGGACGCCTCGACCCCGTAGGTCGACGGGCCGAAGGCGGCGATGTTGAGGTAGCCCTCGAGGATCTCCTGCTTGGAGTGCTTCTGCTCCAGGGTCAGCGCGTACTTGATCTCACGGATCTTGCGGCCGGCGGAGCGGGCGGTCGCGGCCGACTGCGCCGCGGGGTCGTCCTCCTGGATGGCGGCCTCGACCAGGACGTTGCGGACGTACTGCTGGGTGAGGGTCGAGGCGCCCTGGGAGCCGCCGTTGGCGTTGGAGACGACGGCCCGGATGATGCCGGTCGGGTCGACGCCCTTGTGCTGGTAGAAGCGCTGGTCCTCCACGGCGATGATGGCGTTCTGCACGGTGGGCGAGATCTCGGACAGGGGCACGACGATGCGGTTCTCGGCGTAGAACTGCGCGATCTGCGTGCCGTCGGAGGCCTTGATGGTCGAGATCTGGCTCGGCTCCAGGACGTTGAAGTCGTCGGGCAGCTCGTCGAAGAAGTTGGCGGATGCGTTCGTGATGGCGGCCGCGGCGCCGACGGCGGGCATGGCGAACCCGGCGGTGAGTATGCCACCGGCGCTCGACAGGAGCACGAAGACCAGGAGCATGGAGACCACCTGGGCGGACGAGAGCGACCTGCCGCGGGAGGAAGACGTCGACATGGTCTCAGCCTACGGGCAATCGCTGCGGTGCGCTGTGGGCTACGACGCGATCGGCCTGAGAAAGCCCTAGGAGTCTCGCGGCGACGGTCGTCCGGGCCGCGCCCCGGGGGCGGCTCCGCCCGGCCCGGTCCCAGTCCGGTCCCAGTCCGGGACCGGATCGGGCCGGGACGGATCGGGCCCGGGCTGGATTTGGCGTGGGGCCGACGTTTGACATACGGTCGTCGGTGTGATGCGGCCGACAGCGCAGTCGGTCGACTCAACTAGGGAGAAGAAGATGACGACGACCGATCAGACCTGGGCCGTCCGAGCGGCCTGCGCCGATGTCGATCCAGATCAGCTTTTCGGCAAGGGCGCCGAGCAGCGGGATATCCGGCCCGTGTGCTTCTCGTGCCCGGTTCGCATGGAGTGCCTCGCCGAGGCCCTCGACTCGGACTCCTCCTTCGGGGTCTGGGGCGGACTGACCGAGCGTGAGCGCCGTGCCCTGCTGCGCCGCTTCCCCGAGGTGACCGACTGGAGCGAGTGGCTGCGGCAGGAGGACGACGACCTCGTGGCCGAGATACACGCCCGCCGCGCCCCCAGGATCCTGGCCCGTGTGAGGTGAGGCGGCCGGTTCCGCCGCGCGCGGCCCTGACCGTAGGCTCGCCCCATGACCACCTGGGAATACGCCACCGTCCCCCTGCTCACCCATGCCACCAAGCAGATCCTCGATCAATGGGGCGCCGACGGGTGGGAGCTCGTCCAGGTCGTGCCCGGCCCGGCCGGCTCGGACAACCTGGTCGCCTACATGAAGCGCCCGCTCGCCTGACGACTCGCCCCGAGCTCCGCGTCGCGGACCCCGGCGGCATGCGCCCGGCGGGCCGCCCGCCGGGGCGCCGTCCCCGCGCGGGCGGCGGAAGCCGTTGCAGGGCCTTCAGGACGCCAGCAGCGAGGGCCGTCCCCGCGCGGGCGGCGGGAGCGGCGGCGCGACGGGCGCATGTCGCCGGGCGTCACCGGGCGCGGCGACGGAGGCGATCGACGTCGAGCAGCGTGACGGCGCGGCCCTCCAGGCGGATCCAGCCGCGGGAGACGAACTCGGCCAGCGACTTGTTGACCGTCTCGCGGGAGGCGCCGACGAGCTGGGCGAGCTCCTCCTGGGTCAGGTCGTGCGGCACGTGCACGCCGTCCTCCGTCGTCGAGCCGAAGCGGTCCGCCAGGTCCAGCAGGGCCTTGGCGACGCGCCCGGGGACGTCGGAGAAGACCAGATCGGCCAGCGCCGTGTTGGTGCGGCGCAGGCGCTGGGCCAGGGCGCGCAGCATGTCCTTGGCCAGGGTCGGGTGGGACTCGATGAAGCCCATGAGCTGGCCGTGCTCGAGCGCGAGCAGCTCGGTGGGGGCGACGGCGGTGGCGGTCGTCGAGCGCGGGCCCGGATCGAACAGGGTCAGCTCGCCGACCACCTCGCCGGGGCCGAGCACGGCCAGCAGGTTCTCGCGGCCGTCCGCCGAGGCGTGGCCGAGCTTCACCTTGCCGGAGAGCAGGATGTAGAGGCGATCGCCGGCGTCCCCCTCGGTGAAGAGGGTCTCGCCACGACGCAGAGTCGTCTGCGTCATCATGGCGCGCAACTCGTCCTGCTCCTCGGGGCTCATTCCCTCGAACAGCGGGATTCTGGCGATGATGCTGTCTTCCACGAAGGTCCTCCTGTGGGGTTGATCGGCTGGTCCCGGCCTTCGGCGGGCAGCCCTGTGCCATATCCTGCCACGGTTTGTGACCTGTGGCACGCGGACGAGGATTGTAGTCTCGATTGTGATCCGAGCAAGCCCTCCGAGGGCGGAGGTGCATGGCGAGGTGCATGGCGTTATGACGACGATGAGGGGGGCGGAAGAGGACGATGCGAGGGGCGGCATGAGGGGGCGCGGGGAGGCGCGAGGGGGCGTCCCCGTGACCGCGTCGCCGGTCGACGGCCCCGGGGCCACCGGGACCCTCGGGTCAGTGGCCCTGCGCGCGTGCGCCGTCGACGACGCGCTCGCGGTCGTTCATCCCGACGCGCGCTGCACCCTGGACCACGACGGGCCCTTCCAGCTCCTCGTGGCCACGGTCCTGTCGGCGCAGACCACCGACGCCCGCGTCAACACCGTCACCCCCGCGCTCTTCGCCGCCTTCCCCGACGCCGCTGCGCTGGCGGCCGCGAGGCCCGATGACCTGGAGGCGCTGCTGCGGCCGCTGGGCATGCAGCGCACCCGCGCCGGGCGGCTCATCGGTCTGGGGAACGGGCTGGCCGGGCGCTTCGGCGGCGTCGTGCCGCCCACGCGCGAGGCCCTCATGAGCCTGCCCGGAGTGGGGCGCAAGACCGCCAACGTCGTGCTGGGCGACGCCTTCGGGGTGCCCGCGATCACGGTGGACACCCATGTGGGCCGCCTGTCGCGCCGCCTGGGCTGGACGACGTCGAAGGATCCGGTGCGGGTGGAGCGCGATCTGGCCGCGCTGTGGGATCCGGCGCGATGGACCGACGGCTGCCACCGCCTCATCGAGCACGGGCGGGCGGTGTGCGGCGCGCGTGCGCCGCGCTGCGGCGAGTGCGTGCTGGCCGACGCCGGACTGTGCCCGCGGGTGGGCGTCTGAGGCCCTGGGAAGGGGACCCGGGCGCCGATCCGGCTCCCGGCCGTCTCACCGCCTCGTCGGCTCGATTTCGGCGAGGAAGGGCAGGAGGGCGTCGAGGAACTGATCCGGAGCCTCCTCGTGGGGGAAGTGCCCGACGCCGCGCACGGTCACCTGCCGCAGGTGGTCCGCGACGTGGTGAACATCACGCGCATAGGCCTGAGCCGGTTGAACCGGGTCCAGCTCGCCCTGCACACTCATGACCGGGACCCTCACGGGCTCGCTCAGGGAGGCGATCTCCTCGCGGCCGAGCCTCGTGCGGCGCACCGCTTCCAGTGCCGAGTGCGCCGCCCCCGGTCGCGCCATGAGGGTCGCGTAGTACCCGGCCGACTCGGCCACCTCCTGCCTGGTGCGCGGGCCCGCCCAGGATCGCAGCAGGCGGTCCATGCCCGCCGTCGTGCGCAGCGAGCGCTCCGGCAGCATCGGCGACTTCAGCCACAGGTACTGCAGCGCCGCCCCGGAGACGACCCTGCCGCGCAAGGACCTCAGCGCCATGGGGTGCGGCGCTCCGACGGGCACGATCGCCGTGGTCGTCGACGGCTCCTGGTTCGCCAGCGCCCACGCGACCTGCCCGCCCAGACCCGCCCCGACGACGACGGCCCGCTCGTGTCCCAGCGCGCGCACGACGGCGGCCAGGTCGGAGGCCAGGGTCGCCAGGTCGTAGCCCGACGGCGGTCGGTCCGAGCCGCCGAAGCCGCGCAGGTCCGCGGCGGCGACGCGGAGATCGGCCTCCGCCAGGGGGCCGATGACGTGCCGCCACGTCCACCAGCATTCGGGGAAGCCGTGGACGAGCAGGATCAGGGGCTTCTCGGCGCCCGCGGCGGGCTCGTCGGGTCCCGCGGGGGAGGGGAGCTCCTCGGGTCCGGCGAGGGCGACGTGGAACTGGGTCCCGCCCGCGGTGAGGTCGCGATGGGTCCAGGGGCCGGGGCGGGCGACGATCACGGGCACCGGTTCAGCCTATCCGGGTGGCGCGAGCCGTGCGCGGGCCGCGTCGTGCGCGGCCTCAGCCCAGGAGGAGGCTGATGACGACGTAGATCCCGGTCCCTCCGATCAGCGATAGGCCGATCGACCGGCGCCACAGGTGCAGTCCCGCCGTCGTCCCGATCCCGGCGAGCGCCGGCAGCCACGTGGCGGGGTCGGTGCCGACTCCGTCGAGCGTGTAGGCCACGAGCACGATCATGACCCCCAGCGGCATGGCCGAGGAGAGGAAGTCCACCAGCGGGCCGCCGCCGCGGCCCCGCAGGAGCGCGAACGGGGCGATGCGGCAGGCGAAGGTGATGGCCGCGACCACGACGACGGCGATGGCGATCCGAGGGTCCGTCAGCATGAGCGGTCCTCCTGGGACCCGCGCGTCGCGGCGGCGTCCGCCCCCGCGTCGGGGTCCCGTCGTCGGGCCCGTGCACGGGCCCGACGACGCCGGACGTAGAGGGCGATGAGCCCCACCGCCAGCACGCCCAGGGCGCTGAGCAGCGCCGCCGAGCTGCCGATCGCCATGCCCGCCGCGCCGGCGAGGACGCCGATGATCAGGACCGCGAGGTCGGGATGGTTCCTCCAGTTCTCGATCGCCAGGACGACGAACAACGAGGTCAGCACGAAGCCCAGCAGCTCGATGTCCTCGCCGACCAGCGCCGCCAGCCCGGTGCCCGCCAGCGCCCCCGCCGTCGTGCCCGATGTCCACGACAGGTGGCTGACCGCCTCGACCGTGACGATGTAGCGCCCGCTCATCCTGCTGCGGTCCTTGGAGGCGAGCAGCGCGTAGACTTCGTCGGTGATCGCGTGGACGGCGTAGAGCCGAGCGGGAAGGCGGCCGCGCACGCGGTCGAGTGGGAATCCCAGCCCGTAGAAGACGTGCCGTCCCGAGACGAAGGCGGTGGACGCCGCGATCGCCGCCAGCGGTGCCCCCGCCCCGGCCAGGGGCACGAGCAGCATCTGCATGGTCCCGGAGTAGATGACGAGGCTCCACAGCGGCGCCCACCACCAGGACAGCCCCTCGGCCACCAGCAGCATGCCGGCGGCCAGCCCCAGGGTCACGTAGCCGATGACGACGGGCGCGGCCTCGCGCAGGGCGTCGCGCGCCGAGGTCATGGACGGCGCGGGCGGGGCGGCGGGGTCGGGCACGTCCTCAGGCTAGACGAGCCGGGCCCGGAGGCGGGAGACGCGGCAGTCGGGCCCCGCGGCCGCGCGGAACCGACGCGCGGCGTCCCTCAGTCCTCCGCGCGGTGCCCTCGCTCGATGACCTCCTGCTCGTGACGTCCGGCGCGACGGGCCGAGTGCGAGACGACGCCGAGCATCGCCATGAACACGCCCAGGACCAGGAACTTGCCCGTGACCGCGTCGGTCCACAGATAGGTGCTCAGGCTCTGGCCGAGGGCGGACTGGGTGCTCAGGTCGCCGAGGAAGGGGGAGAAGGCATCCGTCATCACGCCCGGGGCGACGAGGAAGGGCAGCCCCAGCAGCATCGAGATGACGCCGACCGTGATGCTGCCGACGGATGTGAGGCGCGCCACCCACATGGCGATGACGAGCGCCAGGGCCCCCACGGCCAGCTCGGTCAGTCCGCGGGCCGACAGGTCGAAGGCGTAGGAGTCCGGTGAGCGGACGGTGGCCATGGCGGCGCCGTCATGGAGGAAGAACCAGGCCACGGGCAGCGCCACCACCGACACGAGGACGCCGGCCCAGTGGGCTCCGGCCCGTGACTTCGGGTGGCCGACGACGATGGAGCCGTCGAGCAGGACGTCGTCGTCGACCGCGTCCGCACGGTGGGACCTGCTCCTGGTTCTGCTCGTGCGGTTCCGCGGTTCCGCGCCGTCGGCGGCCGGCCTCCCTCCGGCTTCCCCCTCGGTGCTCGCGCCGGTCGTCGGGGCGGGGCTCGCGGGCCCGCTCGCACCGGGAACCGCGGTCGCCGGGGCGGCGGGCGCATCGGGTGCCGGGCCCACGGCGTCCGGCGTCCCCTCGGGGGCGGACTGGGCCGCGGTGAGCAGGGAGCGGCGGCGCACCGCCGTGTCCTCGACGGGGGATCCGGCGGCCTCGTCGTGCGGCTCGGCGCCGGAGGCGAATGAGAGCGGCTCGGGCTTCTCGAGGCTGAGGGGATCCGTCGCGGGCCCTCCGGGGGACAGGGCGGCGGACAGGGCGTCCGACGCGGGTGCGGCCCGTCCCGGCCCCCCGTCCGGCGCGGGTCGAGCGGGGGACGCGGCCGCGTCGGGCGCGAGGGGGCCCGCGGTGCCGGTCCCGGCGGTGCCGGGCGCGTGGGCGGCGGGCTGCGGGGCGGCTGCGCCCATGCCGGTTCGCGGGGTTGCGGCGCTCGTGCCCGTGAGCGGAGTGGCCGTTCCCACTCCGGGGCCGAGCGGTTGCGAGCGCACCGGGGCCGCAGCCGTGTCGATCTGCACGGGCTCTTCTCTCGCGGCGGGGATCCCGCCGTCGGCGTCCGCCATCGGTGCGGGGGTCTGCGCCTCCGGGGAGGGCCCCTCGGCCGCGGGGGCGCCTCCGGCGTCGACGGGGCCGCCCCTCGCAGTGCGGTCGGGCTCCTCGTCCTCAGGACGACTGGGGTTGTCAGTGCTCACGGGGCCTCCTTCTCCACCATTACCGTAGTCGCGGGGCGGGCCGGTCACGGGGAGGCGTGCCGGGTCGCCGCTGTGGGCTGCGGCTCGCAGTGGTTCGCGGAGCCCGCGGGGACCGGCGTGGCCCGCAGGGGCCCGCGGTGCGCATCACGGGTGGTCGGTGTCGTTCGCCGGCGCCGCCGACTCTGCGCTCTTGAGTCCGGCCAGCTCGTCCGCCCGGCCCCGGCGCCTGGCCAGGTGAACCCCCCATCCGACCGTCATGAGCAGCAGGCCGCTCGCCATGACGCCCACCCCGGTCGGATCATCGGGCAGCCATCGTGAGAGCCGGGCGGCTCCCGGCGCCGCGGGCCACACGCCGTGGAGCAGTATCGGCAGGCCCACCAGGAGGAGCAGCGGTCCAGTCACCCGGGCGCCGAGGGTCGAGCGGCCCGCGATGAGGGCGCCCAGGACGAGCAGGGCGAGGGCGGCGAGCGCCGTCGGCAGACCCGACGAGTCCCCGCCCGGGCCGACCAGCTCGGCGTATCCGTGCTGGAGGAGCACCAGCGCGGCGGGGATCGTCGTCGCCGTCACCACGAAGGACAGGACGTGGTCGCGACGCCTGGACGGCGGGGCCGGTGGTGTCACGCCCATGGTCCGGTCGGCCGCGGCCAGGCGCATCGCCAGGCGGGCGTCGGTTCGTCCGGAGCGGCGAGCGCGCCGCATGCCCCACGAACCGCCCAGGAGCACGCCCGCCGTCACCAGCAGCGTGCCGGTGGGTATGAAGGCCCGTGCCCACGGCATGGGGGACGACTGGGCGCCCTGCGGGGCGAGGAGCACGATCGCCTGCACGACCAGTGCCATCAGGCCCGCCACGAGACCGCCCAGCGAGGAGCGCACGGCGAAGAACCACTGAGCCGTGGAGCACACCGCCAGTGCCAGTGCGATGAGGAGCGCGGCCAGGGGCAGCCGGCCGTCCGCGGCGGCGTACGACGCGATGCCCAGCGGGGCCATGATCATGGGGGGCAGGACGATCCCGGCCGCGGCGGTCAGGAGGTAGTCGGCTCGACGGGGGCGCGGAGCGATCGGCACGCCGCCGGGCGGCGTCGGGGACGGGGCGCGGGCGCTGAGGGACTGTGCGGGGGTCACGGCTCGAAGCCTAGATGAATCGGTGCCGGGGCGTCGTCTCGCACGGTCGGACTCGACGGGCTCGGCGCGGCCCGTCGGGCCCGGTCGCCCGGCCGGGGGCGGCGGCCCCGGCGCCCGGGACCGAGTCCGACGTCGTCGACGGACTCGCGCGGGCGAGCCGGGCCGGGCCGCATGCGGGCGCGCCTACAGTGGAGAGGTGATCAGCACGTCGGTGGGCATCGGTCCAGGGCCGGATGCCGGACGAGGGGCCGGGCCGGGGGTGCGCGGGGGCGCGCGGGGGCGTCGTCACGGCGCCGATCCGCTCGTCCGGGCGCTGCGCGCGATCGCCTCCGATGCGCGGGTCGTGCGCGCCGAGGAGGCTCTGCGCCGGGTTTCGGCCGAGCTGAGGTTCCACGAGGCCCTGCGCCGTCGATGGCGCGAGGCCCGCGCCGAGGCGGCGGTGCGCGGTGCGATCGCCTCCGGCGGCGCGGAGGGCGTGGTCGTGCCCTCCTCCGTCCTCCGCGGGGCCGTCGCCGAGGGCGGCCTCGCGGAGGCGTCCACGGGCGATCCCTCGCTGGACGTCGTGGCCGGCCTGTGGAGGGCCGGGGCGCGCCTGGCCTCCTGGATGCCCGATCTGCGCGGCGACTCGAGGCCCGTCCAACCGAGTCCCCGGGCGCTGCTCGCGGCCCTGCACCGCGACGTCACCGGGCCCATCGCCGTGGCCGGGCGCGTTCCGCTCGGTGCTGTGGCCCTTCCCCGGCCCGCCGGGACCGCGCCCATGGAGGGCGGGCCGGGCCCCGCCCCCGACGGCGAGGCCCTGACGGCGCGTCTGGAGGGGCTGACCCGGCTCATCGGCCTGTCAGGTGCGCCCGCGCTCGTGCGTGCCGCCGCCGTGCACGGGGAGATGGTGACGGCGCGGCCCTTTCTCGTGGGGAATGCCGCCGTCGGCCGGCTGCTGGTCCGCCATCTCATCACCCGGGACGGGCTCGAGCCGACCGGGGTCGCCGTCCCCGATCAGTACGCGGCCCGGATGCCGGCCGCCTACGCGGATGCGGCCGCCGCCTACGCGAGCGGGACCCACGACGGCGTCGTGGCGTGGGTCGCGTGGCAGGCCGAGGCGATCTTCATGGGGATCCAGGAGGCGCAGGTGATCTGCAGGACGATCCAGGCCGGGACGACGGCCGCCGGTTGAGGCGCGTGGCGATCAGCGCCTCCGGTCCTCGCGCTCCCGGCGCGCCGTCGTCGTGACGGCAACGGCGAGGACGGAGATGACGGAGATGACGAGGACGGCGACGACGGGCCCGGCCGCGACCCGGACGAGCCCCGCGCCACCGGCCAGGCGATTCGCGCGTGCCGCCCGCAGTCCCGGGCGGCGCGCGCGCACTCGGATCGGCCGCTCGAAGTCCCGCGCCGGCCAGCCCCGCTCGCCGGCCAGGCGCCGCAGATCCCGATCGGGATTGACGGCGACCGGGTGACCGACGGCCTCGAGCATGGGACGGTCGGAGATGGAGTCGGAGTACGCCCAGGAGCGGGCCAGGTCGATGCCGTGAGCGCTCGCGTCGGCCAGCAGGGCGTCGACCTTCGCCCCGTGGAGAAGACTGCGCTCGATCCGGCCTGTGAAGCGGCCCTCGGCGTCGACCTCCATGCGGGTGGCGACGGCGCGGTCCGCCCCGACGAGCGCGGCGATCGGCTCGACCATCTCGGTCGAGGAGGCGGAGACCACGACGACATCGTGACCGGCCCGGTGGTGCGCCTCGATGAGAGCCAGGGCCTCGGCGTAGACGGCGGGCTCGATCGCGGTCGCCAGGGCGTCCCTCACGACCTCCTGCAAGTGCGCGCGCTCGACGCCCGCGGACATGAGCGCCAGGCGCTCCATGAGACGGCCGGTCTGGTTCTCGTCGGCGCCCACCAGGAGGTAGGGCAGCTGGGCGATGACGCCGCGCACCAATGAGACGGTCGAGATCAGGCCGCTGCGACGCATGGGGGAGCCCAGTGCGAGTGCGCTCGACGTCGCCAGGATGGTTTTGTCGAGATCGAAGTAGGCGCAGGTGTGCGCGGGGGAGCCGTCGATCGTCCGAGCGCCCGGCTCGATCGGCACGTCGTCCTTCCTGATGACGGGGCCGGGGCCCCGCGGGGTCGTCGCAGTGTCCGCCATCCTTGCTTCTCTCGTCGCCGCTTCTCTTCGTTGTGATAGTTGCCACAAGGATACCCGGCGGTGCGGGATGGGGCGAGGCCCCGGTGGGGCGGTCGCCGCGGGTGCTCGGCCGCGCTCTCGGGGCTCCACAGGAACCGTGCTGCTCCCCTACTCCACAGGGGTCGCGGCGATCGGATGCGACGGCGCGGCGGCCGGCCCCACTCTGGGAGTGCAAGGAGATGCGCCCATGCATCCCATCCGGACTGGAGGAGACGCCGTGCCCCACTTGATCGCCCCCTCGACCGTTCGCGACGCTCCGGGCCCGCGGATCGCTGCGACCCTGCCGGACCGGTTGCCCCCTCCGGACTGGCCGGCTCCGTCTGATCCGCTCGCCTCCCCGCCCGCTGTGCCCGCCGATGACACGCCGCCGACGCCCGATGTCGGTGTCCTCATCGTCCTCGACGACGTCCTCGAACCAGTACTCCCCGCCGGCCCGGACGCCTCCGCCGGTGCGGACGCCTCCGCCGGCCGGATCGCTCCGGGCGCGCTCCCGCCCGAGGTCCTGGCGACGGCTCTGTCCGGCGCCCTGGCCGAGGCCCCCACCGGGTCCCCGGCCGGGTCCGAGTCCCTGGCCTGGGACGTCCTCGCCCTGGTGCGCGCCTGCACCGGGCGCGCTCCGGCGCTGTGCCGGGCGGAAGATGTGACCGGCGCCGCCGTCGAGTTCATGGGGACGGCCGGCGCCCTCCTTCTTCTGGGCTCCGCGGAGGCGCTCGCCGACGCCCCCGCCGACGATCGTCTGAGCGTCCTCGCCCTGGAGACGCTCGCGGCGCCCGACGGCGCCGACCGCCTTGTCGCCGCCCTGCTGAGCGCCCAGCATCCGCCGCGCGCCCGGATCGTCGCAGTCGTCGGGGCCCGCGGCGGCCTGGGGGCCAGTACCTTCCTGCTCCACCTCGCACGGGCCTGCGCCGCCGCGGGCGCCCGGGTCGCGCTCCTGGACGCCGATCCGGCGGGCGGCCTCGGCCTGCTCATCGGCGACGACGTCGTCCCGGGTCTGCGGTGGGGGGACCTCCCCGCCGATGAGGCGGCATTCCGCCCCGATCGCCTCGTCCCCGTCCTGCCCACCTGGCTCGGCATGCCCATCCTGACCGGAGACGGGCGAGGCGGCGCCCCCGGTCCGACGGCCGTCGGCCCCGCCCTGGAGGCGCTGCGCGCGCACCACGACCTCGTCATCGTCGATCTTCCGCGCGGCGCCGCCCTCCCGCCCGGCTGCCTCGCGCTGTTCGTGACCGGCCTGGACCTGCGCTCGGCCGTCGCCGCCGAGGCCCTGATCGCCCGTGCCGGCCCCACCGGGGACGGTTCGCAGGCGCTGATCGTGCGCTCGATCGGGGAGGACGTCACCGCCGATGACCTCGAGGCGATGACGGGGGCGCCGGTGGTCGCCACCATTCCGAACGACCGGGCCGTCACCCAGCGGGTGGCGCGCGGCGACGACCCGACCAGGGGCCGCGGCAGCACCCGGCGCGCCGCCCGCGCCGTGGCGTCCGGACTCCTCGAGGCTGACCGGCCATGGTGAGCGCAGCGAGCATGATGGGCACGGGGAGCTCATGCGCGGACCCCGTCCTCCGCGTCCCCTCCGAGGGAGGGACGGGATCAACGGGGCCCGGCGGGAGTCGGCCCCGCCCCGGGGAGGTCCTGTCCTCCGGAGCCGCGACGGGCGTCGACGACAGAGGCGCCGCGGAGGACGAGCTCGCCGTCGTGCGCGGGGCGCTGGCGCGTGGGGTCGGCCTGGAGCGCGCCCTGGGAACGGGTGCGGCTCCCACCACCGGCGCCGGCGGCCTGGCCCGATTGAGCCGCCGCGTGCGCGCCGACGTCGAGGGCGCCGGTCCGGTGCTCCAGCCGTTGCTGGAGCTCGACGGCGTCACCGACGTCCTCGTCGGCGCCGGACGCACCTGGATCGATCGCGGCCGCGGTCTGGAGGCCGCCCGCGGCGCTGCCCTGCCCGAGCCGCAGGCGCGCGCGCTCGCGGTGCGCATGGCCGCCTCCTGCGGGCGCCGGCTGGACGACGCCAGCCCCGTGGTCGATGCCACCCTGCCCGACGGCACCCGCCTCAATGCGGTCCTACCGCCCCTGTCGGCCGACGGCACTCTCATCTGCCTGCGCACCAAGCGGCGTCGTGCCTTCACGCTGGCCGAGCTCGTCGAGGCCGGCACCATCGCGCCCGGCCTGGAGACGGTTCTGACGGAACTCGTCAGGGCACGGGCATCCTGCCTCGTCACCGGGGCCACCGGCACCGGCAAGACGACGCTTCTGGCCACTCTCCTCGGCCTCGTGCCCGCCACCGAACGCATCGTGTGCATCGAGGAGGCCGCCGAGCTGCGCCCCGATCACCCCCACGTCATCCACCTCCAGGAGCGCGGCGACAACGTTCAGGGCGTCGGCGCCGTGCCCATGACCGCGCTCGTGCGCACCGCCCTGCGCATGCGGCCCGACCGCATCGTCCTGGGGGAGTGCCGCGGCCCGGAGGTGCGCGACGTGCTCACCGCCCTCAATACCGGCCACGAGGGCGGCTGGGCGACCCTGCACGCCAACTCCCCGGCCGACGTCCCCGCCCGGTTGACGGCGCTCGGGGCTCTGGCCGGGCTCGACGAGACCGCGGTCGCCGCCCAGGCGGTCAGCGCCCTGGACGCCGTCGTCCACCTGCGTCGCACCAGTGAAGCCTTGGACGAGGGCCCGTCGCGGGCGGATGCGCTTCGACCGCCCGCGCGTCCGGATGGGGACTCGCAGCCGGATGCGCTGTTACGGGGGTCGCTGGACTCGCTGCGGGACCAGCGCGACGCGGGGCTCTCTCCGGGCACGGCGAGGGGCTCCGGTCCGCCCCGAACGCGGCGCTGCATCGCCGGCGTCGGCCTGCTGCGCCGGGACGCAGAGGGACGGCTCGTCTGCGAGGACGCGCTCCTGGTCTCCCGGGACGGCATCGTCAGCGCCGGGCCGGCCGCCGACGGACTGGCGGAGCGCATCGGGGCGGCTCCGGTCGCGGCGGTGCTGGGAGGCGGTGCGCTGTGGACCCCGACGTGATCGCGGTCGGCCTGCTGGTGGCGCTGGCGGCCGCCGTCATAGGGATACCGGCCAGGCGCGGGCGTCCCGCCGGTCCGGGCCCCCACCGCACCGGTGCCACGACCGGGCGGGGAGCGGGTGGGCGGGCCCCGGTGCGGTCCCTGGCGGACCTCGACGTCGGCCTGCTCCTGACCGAGGTCGCCACCCTGCTGCGCGCCGGGGCGACGCCGCAGCGCGCATGGGCCCGCAGCCTGGCGCGCAACGGCGTGTCCGAGGGAGCGGAACCGGGCGACGATGGTGTCCCGCCCGCCCTGCGGGAGCTGGCCGACGCGGTCCCCGAGCACTGGTGGCCGGTGCGGTTGCGCGGCAGATGGACATGGGACCCGCCCCTTCCGGGGCGCAGGGCCGCCAGGGAGCGACGTCGGGCCGCCGTGGCGGCGGTGCCCGGGGCGGTGGCGGCGTGCCGGCTCACCGCGGCGCTCGGCGCGCCCCTGGCCGGCATCCTGGAGGCGGTCGCCGGCGGGGTCGCCGAGTCCGGGCGTGCCGAGGCCTCGCGTCGCACCGCGCTGTCGGGGCCGAGGGCGACCGCCAGGCTGTTGGCCGTGCTGCCGCCGGTCGGGCTGCTGCTGGGGGCGGCCGTGGGCGCTCGCCCCGAGGAGGTGCTGCTCGACGGCGGCCTGGGGAGCGTGCTGGGAGCCGCCGGCATCTGCCTCATGATCGTGGGCCATCGGGCGACGGCGCGAATGGTCTCCGCCGCGACGGCGTCGTCGAGCGGGGTGGACGAGGCGCTCGTGCTCGACCTGGCGGCCGCCGCCCTGGCCTGCGGAGCGTCCCTGCCGGGAGCGCTGCGGGCCCTCGGCGAGGCGCTGGACGAGGAGGAGCTGGCGGTTGCGGGTCGGGCGCTGCTGCTGGGCGCCGACTGGGAGGAGGCCTGGGACGCTCCCGACGACGAGGCATGGCGGGAGCGTCGCTCGCGGCTGGAGGGATGCCTGCGTCCAGGCTGGGAGGACGGGGCGTCTCCCGCGCCGTTGCTGGAGGGGACGGCGGCCTCGCTGCGCGCCGGCAGGCGAGCGGCCGACGAGGAGGCGGCCGAGCGGCTGGCGGTGCGGCTGGTGCTCCCGCTGGGGCTGTGCCACCTGCCGGCCTTCGTCGTGCTCGGGATCGCGCCGGTGGTGGCGAGCGTCGGCCTGGACCTGCTGCACGGCTGAGGCGCCGGCGACTCCCGCAGATGATTCGATCCTCCTGTCGTGATGCGCCGTGGTCCTCCGGGGCGATGGGGAGCGGTTCGGTGGGCGAACGACGTGCGAATCCGATCCGTCCGATTCGGGCGTCCGACTACGCGTCCGAGGCGTTGAAGAGGGCGTCGAGCCGATGGCGAGTGCCCCGCGCCCACCGGGTCGTGGAGACCACACCCAGGGCCGCGACCACCAGCCCGAGAACCGCCGTGAGCCGGAAGACGGGGTGACTGGCCGCCGTGAGACGGAGGTCGTCGGTGCTGGCGGCCAGGCCGGCCACCACCACGCCGAGGGCCACTCCCACCTGCCGCGAGGCCGAGGCCAGTCCCGAGGCGGTTCCCGCCTGGGACAGGGGAAGACCCGCCACCGCCGTCGTCGTGATGGGCGGGTTGATGAAGCCGATCCCCGCCCCCAGCATGGTGAAGGCGATGATCAGGTACCACGCCGGGGTCCCGGTGCTGATGAATACCAGCATGACGCTGGCGACCGAGATCGCCGCCCCGCCGATGACGAGGGAAGGGCGGGTCCCGCGGCGACCTACCAGTCGCCCCGACACCGGCGAGCTGAGGGCCAGCACCGCTGCCATGGGCAGGATGAGCGCTCCCGTCATGAGCGCCGAGTAGCCGAAGGGCCCCTGCAGCAGGAGCGGGACGAGGAAGAGGCAGCCGCCCTGCACGGTGAAGACCATCACCGCGATGAGCACCGAGGAGCTGAAGGCGGCCGAGCGGAAGAAGCGCAGATCCACGAGCGGTTCTGCGACGCGTCGTTCCACCACGGTGAACAGCGCGAGGCAGACCACGGCGAGCACGGCCAGCGTGAGGACGAGAGATGAGGACCACCCGGCCTCCGGACCCTCGATGAGGGCGCCGACCGCCCCCGCCAGGAGTCCCAACATGAGTATCTGGCCGGCCGGGTCGAATCGGCGGGGACGCGCGGCGTGGGACTCCGGGACGAACAGGACGGCCCCGATCGCCGCGACGAGGCACACGGGAACGTTCAGCCAGAAGTTGGCCGCCCATCCGATGGTGTCCGTGAGCAGCCCGCCGACCAGTGGCCCGAGCCCGAGCGACAGGCCCGCCACGGCGCCCCAGACGCCGATCGCGGCGGCCCGCCTCGCCGGATCGGTGTAGGTCGCGGAGATGATCGACAGGGCGACCGGCGTCAGCAGTGCCCCGCCCGTGGCCTGCAGGCCGCGCCCCACGACGAGCCAGGTGACCGTGGGCGCCAGCGCGCACAGAGCCGACGTCACGGCGAACAGGACCAGCCCGACGAGCAGGGCGCGCTTGCGGCCGAAGCGATCCGCCATCGAGCCGCTGACCAGCAGGAGGGCGGCGATCATGAGGGTGTAGGCGTCGATCACCCACTGCAGCTGGGTCGTCGAGGCGCTCAGGCTCGCGCGGATCACCGGCAGGGCCACGTTGATGAGGGCGACGTTCATGGAGGAGATGAACAGCGCCGCGCAGCAGGTGACCAGGACGATGGCGGGGCGCACGATCCGACCGTGGACCGTGGCGGGCGCATCGTCGGGCTGCGTCGGGCGGGGCGGTGCTGCTCCTCCGATCGTCGATCCATCGGGGGCGGTGGCGGACTCGCTCGGGACGGGCGTGCTGGTGGAGGGCGTTGGTGTCTTGCTCATCGAGTCTCCTCATCCATGGGGCGCCGGCCTTGACAGCGGCGCCCATCACGCGGAGGCACCCGCGACCGGCCGGGGCGCGTCGTCACGAGTGCTCGTGATCAGCCTACGCCCGCCCATCCGGGAGCCGGCAGCCGCACAGCCTGCACGAATCGACCGCGGTGCCCTGCACCCGCCTGTCCGGAGACAGGCAGGCGTCTCATCGACGGGCTATGGTCGGGATGACCGGGCCGCGAGTCCGGGAACCGGCAGGCGCCGAGCGGTGGAGCGGGCGGGCTGAAGCGGACGTCGCGTGGAGCGGATAAGCGCATTGGTGACTGCGGAGGCCCGGGCGCGTCCGGGCGGCTCACCCCGTGCGAGCGGGGATGATTCGGCATGCATGGGCGGTCGGGGCGGTCCGGACGGCTCGCTGTGCGGCTCCTCGATCTCCGCGGCCTCGGGCGCACTGGCCCCATGCCGATCTTCACTGTTCCCGCGGCCGTCCGCGCCATCCTGCTCGACATCGACGGCACCCTCGTGGACCACCGCGGTGCCGCCGACGTCGCCTCCTATCAGTGGGCCTCCACACTGCCGGGCTGGAGCCTCGGGCCGGGGGAGACCGCCGAGCTGTGGGAGACTCTGGATCGCAGGTACTTCACCCGTTACCAGATGGGGGAGCTCGCTTTCGGCGACCAGTTGCGTGCTCGCATCCGCGACTTCGTGCCCGACGGCGCGACGCTGTCGGATGCGCAGGCCGATGCGCACATGCGCGCCTACCGGGAGGTGTATCGGAGTCTGTGGCGCGCCTACGACGACGTGCCCGGCTTCCTGACCCGTCTCCGCCGAGCGGGAGCCGATCGCCCCGGCGGCCCGCTGACGGTCGCGTATCTGAGCAATGGGGACCAGGCGCCGCAGCGGGAGAAGCTGGCCGCCGTCGGCGCTCTTGAGACCGATTGGCCTCTGCTCGCCTCGGTCCAGCTCGGGGCGTCCAAGCCCTCCGCGGGGATCTTCGAGGAGGCGTGCCGCCGTCTCTCGGTCGCCCCGTCGCACGCCCTCATGATCGGCGACGACCCCTGGGCGGATGTCGATGGCGACCTCGGTGCGGGGCTCTGCGTCGTGTACCTGCGCCGTGACGGCGGATCTCCGGAACGCGATGTGCCCACGGTCGATGGCCTGGACGCGATTCTCATCGAATGACAATCGCGCGGTGCTGAGTGTCGCGGACCGCGCGGCGGCGGGCGCGCCCCGTGGTCCGGGCGGCGTGGGCAGTGGGAACGGGCGCCGGCCGCCCGGCTCGGGAGACCTGCGCGACCGTGGGGATGGGGAGACCGTCACGGGCCCGTGCGGGCCGCGAAGGCATGGCACGATGTGCTCATGACTCTGTCGAAGAAGCTGCTCAGCCGCGACGAGGTCGTGGTGCGGCACATGCATACTCATATCAAGGTCCTCCTGTGGCGGATCATTCTCGAGATCGTGCTGCTCGCACTCGGCATCGTCTGCTCGGTGCTGGTCCCCGGCTCCTGGAATCCCTGGGGCTTGATCGGCATCTGGGCGGTGGTGCTGGTCGCGAGCGTGCCGCTGCTCGTGGTGCCGTGGGTGCGGTGGGTGACCACGAGCTACACCGTGACGTCCAAGCGGGTCATCACCAGATCGGGCGTGTTCAACAAGACGGGGCATGACCTGCCCCTGACCCGCATCAGCGACGTCCAGCACGACCAGGACCTGACCGACCGGGTCTTCCGGTGCGGCACCCTGTGGCTGCAGACGAGCTCGGACGACCCGCTGGAGCTCACCGACGTGCCCGAGGTCGAGATGGTCCAGTCGGAGATCGCCAACCTGCTGTTCAACGACGTTCAGGGCGCTATCGACGTCGACCCGGACGACTGAGAGCGGGGGCTGAGGAGAAGTTGCGGGCGGTCGGGTGATGGCGGCGGCCCTGTCACGGCGCCCCCGCGGCAGTCGTAGCCCCGGCGCGGTCCCGATCCCTTCGGGCCGCGTCGGTCGGAGCGTCTCGGGAACTGGAGTGTCTCGGAGCCGGCTTGGGCCTTCGGTCCCCCGGCCCATCCCGGCCGTCATCGGGGCGGCCCGGGGCGTGCGGGTTCGGGAAGCGCGGACGACGCGCCGCTCATCCACTGTGCGCGGTCGTACATGAGCCCGCGCGGTCGTACATCAAACCGCGCGGCCGTACCTTAGAGCTCCTCTAAGGTACGACCGCGCGGCGTCTGGTACGACCGGGCGCATTCACGTACGACCGCGCGGGATCCGCCCCCTCGGATCTCCGGGTGCGCGGGGCCGCCGAGGCTCGCACGTCGCCGGTCCGCCGCTGGTCTGCGTCGTGAACCCTCTCGTCGTTGCGGGTCCGCCGGTGTCAGTCAAGCGTCTCGACGACCGCCACCGCCTGGGCGACGCCCTGAAGGGTGGCGGCGATGCGTACGACCTCCCAGATCTGCTCGGTGCTCAGCCCTTCGGCGCGCGCCGTGGCCTCGTGGGCGGTCACGCACTTCTCGCAGCCGTTGATGGTGGACACCGCCAGGATCCACAGCTCGAAGTCGACCTTCTCCACGCCGCCGGAGGTGCCGATGATGTTCATGCGCAGGCCCACGCGCTCGTTGTCGTAGTCGCCGCCGAGGAAGTGGCGCGTGCGGTAGGCGACATTGTTCATCGCCATGATCGAGGCGGCGCCGAGCGCGGCGGATCGGGCCTCATCGCTCAGGTGCTTCCGGGCCTCCTCGGAGACCTGCACGAGGACTGACTCGTGACGGGTGGCGGCGGCCGCGGCCAGGAACGTGCCCCACCGCTGCTGCTCGGTCAGCGTGGTGGCGCGGGTGAGGGTGGACAGGTTGAGCGACAGGTCCTTGGCCCAGTCGGGCAGGGCGGAGCGCAGGGTGGCGATG
The DNA here is from genome assembly GCF_000429265.1 of Actinomyces gerencseriae DSM 6844. GTDB lineage: Bacteria > Actinomycetota > Actinomycetes > Actinomycetales > Actinomycetaceae > Actinomyces > Actinomyces gerencseriae. The sequence goes on along the minus strand of NZ_KE386873.1, from coordinate 170,867 downwards.
GTCATGGTGATCCTCGTCTTTCGTGAGATTGCCGGTGGTGGAGCGGATTGAGATGAACGGCCGGCTCGGCGGTCGAGCGACCACCGGACTCAGTCCTTCATCTCGGACAGGGCGTCGATGGCGGCCGCCCCCGCCCTCCAGTTGCAGGCGCACAGCTCGTCGGACTGGAGGGCGTCGAGTTGGCGCAGAACCTCCTCGGTGTTGCGGCCAACGGAGTCGGCGGTCACGGAGACCGACTGGATGACGTTGTTCGGGTCCACGATGAAGGTGGCGCGGTCGGCCTCGCCGGTGGGGCGCTTGATGCCCAGGGCCTCGACGAGCTCGCGGCTCAGGTCGCTGGCCATGGGGAAGGGGAGGTTCTGGAGCTTGTCGTGACTGCGACGCCAGGCGTAGTGGGTGTACTCGTTGTCCACGCTGACGCCCACGACCTCGCAGTCGCGGTCCTTGAAGTCCTCGTGGAGATCGCCGAAGGCGGCGATCTCGGTGGGGCACACGAAGGTGAAGTCCTTGGGCCAGAAGAAGACGACCCGCCAGGTGCCCTCGGGGACGGCGGAGGAGACGGTGGTGAAGTAGTCCTCGGGGCGATCGGCTTCGATGTCCTTGAGATCGCCGGGGACGACGGCGGTGAGCTCGTAGGCGGGGAAGCGGTCGCCGATGGTGAGAACGGGCATGAGGACTCTCTCCTGATGTTGCTGGTCGGTCGCGGTCTGTCATGTCGGTCGGTCCGGGGCCGCGTCGGTCGGCGCCGGGCGGCCCCGCCTGCGCCGTCGTGCGAGGCCCACTGGCGCGGCGACTCGTTGGCGGTCGGACGTCGCGCATCACATTAGAGTCAGAGGCGATAAGTTTCAACAACCTATCTTCGACAAGAAGGCCGGGGAAGTTTATGAATGCCTCTCGCTGGCCCGGTGGGGGGCAGAGGCGCTGCGCGCCTTCGCGGAGGATCACCGCACGGACGGGCTCATGCTGATCAGCCATATCGACGACGTCGGGGGTCGAGCTCGTCCAGTACCGCGGGCTCGCCGCGCGCCCGGCGGACTGAGACGGACCGAGTCGGTCCGGGTACCGTCGCGGGCGTGACCGCATCAGCCGCTCCCGCGTCGCCGCCCGCTCCCACCGCCTCGCCCGAGCGGATCGCCTCCCTGCGCGCCGACCTCGAGGCCTCGGGCTGGGGCGTGGAGTCCACCCGGCACCTCCTGGGCCCGGTCGCCGACGACGCCCTGCGCCGCGATCTGCTCTTCCCGGCGGTGCGGGCCCTGCGCGCCGTGCTCGCCGAGGACCGCGCTGCCGGCGCGAATCCGAGTCCCGCAGCCGTTCTGACCGCGCTGTTCATGCTCGGCGAGCCCGTCCCCGCGGAGGAGCTCGACGCGGTGCTGCGGCGCACCCGCACCGCGGGAGCACTCGCCATGGGCCTCGTCGTCCCCGTCGGGCGGGACGAGTCCCCCGACGCCGACGCCGCCGACACCGCCCCGGCGCCGGGCTCCGCCCCGGAGCCGCCGTCCGCCCCGGCGCGCGCCTCCTCCGCCGATGCCGGGTCTGCGACCACCGGGTCTCCGGCCCCGGCCGTCGTGCGCGCCGCCGTCGATCTGCGCCCTCACGAGGCCCACGACCGCGACGGCGACGTGCGCTGGTGGGTCGCCTCCGACCTGGGCGAGCTCACCACCGGTCGCGAGCTCGCCCCCGACCACGTTCTCGGCATCGGTGGGGCGGGCCTGACACTGGCCTCCCTCACCCCGCGCGACCCCGTCGCCACGGCCCTGGACCTCGGCTGCGGCTGCGGCATTCAAGCCCTTCACCTCCTGCGACACGCCGACCGCGTGACCGCCACCGACATCTCCGAGCGCGCTCTGGCCTTCACCGCCTTCAACGCGGCCCTGGCCGGCACCGACCCCGATCGCCTCGAGCTGATCCGCGGCTCGTTCCTCGAGCCCCTGGCCGGTCGCGCATTCGATCTGATCGCCTCCAACCCGCCCTTCGTCCTCACACCGTCCTCCGTGCGCGAGGCCGGTCTGCCCCTCATGGAGTACCGCGACGCCGGTGCTCCGCTGCTGCCCGTCCTCGTCCCCGCCGTCGGCGAGCACCTGAGCCCCGGCGGCACCGCCGTCATGCTCGGCAACTGGGAGCATCACCGCGGGCGGGACTGGCGCGAGCAGGTGCGCGCCTGGTTGCCGGACGACCTCGACGCCTGGGTGATCCAGCGCGAGGGACAGGACCCGGTGGAGTACGCCGCCATGTGGCTGCGCGACGGCGGCGTCTCCCCCGAGCGCGACGAGACCGCCTTCAACGCCCGGCTGGGCTCCTGGATCGACGACTTCGCCGCCCGCGACATCGAGGGGATCGGCCTCGGCTATCTGATCCTGCACCGTCCCGCATCCGACGACGGTCGGCGCGAGCCGTGGCGGATCCTGGAGGAGGTGGGCGCCGCACCGTCCGGGCCGCTGGGAGAGCACGTGGCGCAGGTCGTCGCCGTGCGCAGTCGATTGGCCGCCATGAGCGACGACGAGGTCGCCGCGCTCCACCCCGTCGTCGCCCCCGACGTCACTCAGGAACGTCATCTGCGACCCGGCGCGAGCGACCCGACCCTCATTCTCATCCGCCAGGGCGGGGGATTCGGCCGCGCGGTGCGCGCCGACACCGCGCTCGCGGCACTGGTGGACGTCGCCGATGGCGAGCTGAGCGTGGCCCAGATCGCGAGTGCGGTGTCGGCGCTGATGGGACTGCCGGGCGCCGACGCCGAGGCGCTGCGGGCCGACCTCGTGGCGGCCGCACGGGCGCTGGCGGGAGACGGCATCCTGCTGCTCCCGTAACGCGCCCGACGTCTCACGGCTTCGTCCTCGGTCGCCTCGACCGCTCCGACGGCTCTCCCGCCGGTCCGGTCGGCGGTCGCCATGCCGCACGGGCGCGCCGACACGCCGGTGATCGCGGGCCCCGGCGGGGAGCTCCGGACTGCTCGGAGGTCGTGGTCGACGGTCCTGTGTGGCGCACGTCGTACTCGATAGGGCGAGGCGTCCCACCGACACTCCCAGGATCGGCTCCTACGATCTGCCGGTGGCACCTTTCCGTCTACGCGCTCGTACCCCCGCCGAGCGCATGCGCCTGCGCGGAGCGCTGCTCGCGGCGTTCTGCCTGGGAGCGGTCCTCTGCCTGTGGGGAGTCTTCGTGCTCTCTCACAGGGGGCAGGTGCTGGAGGCGGCCGCCTTGAAGGGCTCGGAGATCGGGGCGCACTACGTCACCGGCCACGCCCGCACCCTGCTCTCGGTGGTCTCCATGCAGGCAGCGGCGGGCCTGGTCGCCGTCATCCTTCTCATCGGCCTGCTCAGGAGGAGTCACCGTCGGGCGGTGTGGGCCGTCATCGCGGTGGTGGGGTCGAACCTGTCCGCTCAGGCCCTCAAGTACTGGATCCTGTGGCGGCCTGACTACGACATCTCCGCGCGCTGGGACAACGCCAACACCCTGCCCTCGGGCCATACGACCATGGCGACCTCGGCCGCCGTCGCCCTCATCCTGCTGTCCGGCAGGAGATGGCGGGCGCTGTCGGCCTGGGCGGGGGCGCTGTTCGCCATCGCGATGGGATACTCCACCCTCGTGTGCCAGTGGCACCGCCCCTCCGACGTGCTGGCCGCCGTTCTCGTTCCCGTGGCCTGGGGCGCCGTTGCCGTGGCCGGGGGAGCCTGGGACTCCGCCTTCTACGGAGCCGCTCCGCATGCGCGTGCCGAGGGGGCCGCGGGGGACTCGGGCGGGGGATCGGACGGAGGCGCGGCGCGGGGACCGGAGAATGGTCCGGTCCGCGCGACGACGCCGACTCTTCCGCGCCTGCGGACTCAGAAGGCCGGGAACACGCTCCTCGCAGTGCTCGGCGCGGGCAGCACGCTGGTGGCGGTGGTGCTGGGGGTGTGGGTCTGGGCGAGAGCCGATGAGCTGGCCTCCCGCCGCGTGCTCTTCGCCTCCTACGCCACCGGGTCGGCCGCGGTCGTGGGAGTCGCCTGCCTGGCGATGGCGGCTCTGGTGAGTCTGACCGACTGGGGAACCGCGCGGCACAAGCGACTCGACTGACGCCCCGACTGCGCGCACGCGTCGCCGCCCGGGTCGGCGCTGCGCGCCTCCGGAGGGAGAGTCGCCGGCCCGCATGGTGGCGTATGGGCAGTTCCGGGCCCTTGACTCCTGTCGGCCCGCTACTCGGCGGCGGGCAGCGTCACCGTGAAGGCGGTGCCGTGCGGCGCGTCCTCGGGCGACCCCTCGGGAGCCTGCTGGGAGTCCACGGTGAGGGTGCCGCCATGGGACTGGATGATCGCCAGGGCGATGCTCATGCCCAGGCCCGTCGACCCGGTGCTCCGCTCCCGCGAGGCGTCCCCGCGGGCGAAACGCTCGAACATCCTGCTGCGCACCTCCGGGTCGATGCCCGGGCCGTCGTCGGCGATCGTGATGACGAGCTCCTCGCCCCCGCGCACGGCCCTCGCCGGGGGGCCGCCGGGGACGCCGGCCCTCGCCGAGAAGCCGGTGGAAGTTCTTGCCCCTGCCGGGGGCCCGGCGGACGCCTCGGTCCCCGCACCGTCCCGGGAGCCGCCATCGGCCCCTGCGGCCGACCGACGCGTCAGGGTCACGGTCACGTGCGAGCCCGCGGGAGTGTGAACACGCGCATTGGCCAGCAGGTTGACCATCACCTGGCGCAGGCGCGCCTCGTCGCCCAGCACCAGTGGGGGCTCGGGCTCGAAGTCCTCGAGCTCGTCCTCGCTCAGGTCCGCGGGCGCGTCGAGAACGGCGAGATCGAGATCCCACGTGTGGTCGGGGCCCGCGGCGTGCGCATCGGAGACCGCGTCCAGCAGGATGCCGACCAGGTCGACCTCGTCGTGCCGGAGCTCGCGCCCGGCGTCGAGACGCGCCAGGAGCAGCAGGTCCTCCACGAGCCGTGTCATTCGCAGCGACTCGGAGTGCACGCGGTCCAGGGCGTGCACGGCCTCCTCGGGAAGGGCGGCGTCGGCCCCCTCCCGGGCGATGAGCTCGGCGTAGCCGCGGATCGATGCCAGGGGTGTGCGCAGCTCGTGGGAGGCGTCGGCCACGAACTGCCGCACCTGGGTCTCGCTGCGCTGGCGCGCCGTCAGGGCCTCGTCGACATGGCCGAGCAGGGTGTTGAGCGCAGAACCGACCTGGCCGACCTCCAGGGAGGATCCCAGATCCGCCTCGGGCACCCGCTCGTCGATGCTGACCTCGCCGTGCGCCAGGGGCTGGGAGGCGACGCGCTCGGCCGTGCACGCGACCCGTGCCAGGGGCGCCAGGGAGGAGCGCACCATGACGCGCCCCGCCAGTGCCACGACGAGGGTGCCGGCGACGGCGATGGCGCCCTCGATGAGCAGCTGGGTGCGCACGAGGGCGTTGTCGACCTTCATCGACAGGCCCGTGATGACGATGTCGCCGGTCTCGGCGTCCTTGGCCGCCAGCACCCGGTAGGAGCCCAGGGACCCGATGTCGACGGTCACCGGCCGTCCGTTGGCCTCCAGCGACAGCAGCGCCTCGCACTCGGCACGGGTCAGTTCCTGGTAGCGGCCGTCGTCGTCGATGTACCCGGCCGTCACGGTCGAGGAGGCGAGATCGGCGCCCCCGTCGTTCTGGTCGTCGCGCGCACCGGAGGCGATCAGGGTCAGCGTGCCGGTGGGCTGCCCGGCGGCGTCCAGACCCGCGGGAACCGGCTTCGCCCCGTCCGGGCCCCGGGTCTCGCAGGCGCCGGGCGGCTGCCCGGAGGAAGCCGACGACGGCGCCGCGGTCGGGCCGGCGGACGACGGGTCGGCGGGCTCCTCCCTCTTCTCCCCGTTCGCCGCGTCCTCCGCGTCCTCCGCGCTCCTGCGGGCGTCGTCGTTGAGGGCGGACTCGTCGTGCTTCGTCCCGTGACGACGCACGTCGGCGCGGTGGGAGGCCGCCGTCAGCTGGTCGTCGAGACGGTTCATGAGCGTGTGGCGCAGCGTGAGGGTGGAGAGCGCTCCCATCGCGGCGGCCATGACGAGCACCAGGCCGAGGACGCCGACGACGAGTCGTGTGCGCAGGCTGCGCGGATGGAGCGCGGAGAACGGCGGAGGGGCGTTCACGGGCCGAACCGGGCGGACCTCAGCCCTGCGGTCCGCTCGGACCGGCGGGCTTGAGCACGTAGCCGACGCCGCGCATGGTGTGGATCATCGGCTCACGGCCCTTGTCGATCTTGCGGCGCAGATAGGAGATGTAGAGCTCGACGATATTCGCCTGCCCGCCGAAGTCGTAGTTCCACACCCGATCCAGGATCTGGGGCTTGGACAGGACCCGTTTCGGGTTGCGCATGAGATAGCGCAGCAGCTCGAACTCGGTGGCCGTCAGGCGGATCTCGTCCTCTCCTCGCCAGACCTCGTGGGAGTCCTCGTTCATGCGCAGGTCCCCGACCTCCAGCAGGTCGTCCTGCTGCTCGGCGCTCGCCCCGGATCGTCGCAGGAGGGCGCGCAGCCGGGCGACGACCTCCTCCAGGGAGAAGGGCTTGGTGACGTAGTCGTCGCCGCCCGCGGTCAGTCCCGCGACGCGGTCCTCCACCGCGTCCTTCGCCGTCAGGAAGAGGATGGGCACGTTCGCCTGGCGGCCGTGGATGCGGCGCATGACCTCCAGGCCGTCGAAATCGGGCAGCATGATGTCCAGGACGATGACGTCGGGCTCGATCTCCCGGGCGGCGCGCACGGCGGCGACGCCGGTGCCCGCGGTGGTCACCTCCCACCCCTCGTAGCGCAGCGCCGAGGCCAGCAGGTCGGCCAGCATCTGCTCGTCGTCGACGACGAGGACGCGCACGGGTGAGCCGTCAGGGCGAGTGAGGGTCTCAGCGGAGGTGGTCATGCGCCTATCCAACAGAAGTTTCCTGTGCCGGGACTGTGTGACGGGTATCCCGTTGTCGATGGGCCGATGATGGGACGATGGTATGGGAAACGAGTGTGATATGTGCCGCTTATAGGCCATTCCGAGGCTGTGTTACGCCTTTGTAACCATTGACGATGTGCGCCGGTGCCGCAGCGTGAGGCAGGCTTACCGATGCATAGATTTCACTTCTACCGTACCGGGACACTGCGTGGAAACCATCCAGGGCAATGAGCGCCTCTTCGGCGCCGAGGACGTCTTCTTCTCGACGACCGATCTTAAAGGCGTCATCCGCAATGCGAATCAGACCTTCATGACGCTCGCGCGCCACCCGCGCGAGGAGATGGTCGGCGCGCCGCACAACATCATCCGGCATGACGACATGCCGGCCGGCGTCTTCAAGCTCATGTGGGACGATCTCCAGGCCGGGCGGCCCGTGTGCACCTATGTGCTCAACCGGGCCGGGGACGGGCGCGACTACTGGGTCTTCGCGACGGTGACGGCCATTGAGGACGGGTACGTCTCGGTGCGCACCAAGCCGCTCGACGAGAGCGCGTTCGCCACGGTCCGCGAGATCTACGGCCGCGTGCGGGCGCGTGAGCGCGAGGCGGCCGACCAGGGCGCCTCGCGCCGCGAGGTGGCCGAGAAGGGCGCCGAGGCGCTGCTCGCCGAGCTCGACGCCCTCGGGTTCTCCTCGTTGACGGCCTTCAGCACGGCGTCGCTGCCCACGGAGGCCGTGCTCCTGATCGGCAGGCGCGTGCGTGTTCCGGCTCGTGAGGAGGGGATGGAGGGGCCGGCGGCCACGATCCTCGACGGCGCCCATGACATCGAGCGCGACAGCGACACGCTCGTGGGGCAGATGAGCGGCTGCCGCTCGCTGCTGGACGGTCTGGGCGCCTGGATGCGGGAGGCCCCCGCGATCATCGACCGGGCGCGCCGCACCGGCGAGCTCGTCGGCATGCTCGACAGTCAGGATCCGGAGTCGTCGGTGCCCGACGTGGGCCTGCGCGTCGCCGAGCGCACGGGTCACGCCGTCGAGCAGCTGACCGGCCTGACGGTGACGGTCGTCTCGCTGTATCGGGCCGTCCAGGCGCTGAGCTTCCGGGCCTCCCTCATGCGCCTGCACACCCTGGTGCTCGGCTCGTACGCCGCCGCGGTGGTCAACGGCACGGAGGAGGATGTTCCGGCCGCGATGGCCGACCTGCATCGCGCCCTGGGCGCCGATCTGGAGGCCGTTGGCGCCGCCTGCGACGATCTCGGCTCTCGGCGTGACGCGCTCGACAGTGCGATGCGTCTCGTCGTCTCCGATCTCGATCGCACGAGGCGCCCCTTCGATCGTTGGCTGCGTGCGCTGCAGAGCGAGCACGCCTCTCTGCGCGAGGGCGCGGAGGGGGACGTCCTCGCGCTGCTGGGCGAGGCGGAGAGCCTCTCCGCCACGGGATTCCCGGAGATGTCCTCGCTGGCCGCGCTGGCCGCGCGTTGCCGGGGTCTGGATCTCTCCTATAATGCGAGTGCTATGGTTGACGCTAGCAACTCAGTGTCCAGTGCGATCGCTGAGTTGACATGAGACGCCGCACCCCGCTCGCGGGGGCGCGCGACGAGCATTCAGGAGAGAGCAGACGTGGAGTCTCAGGTCGGATATGAGCGGTTTTTCGGGCCGGACGACATCTTTTTCTCGACGACTGACGCCAAGGGCGTCATCCTGAGGACCAACCGCACATTCGACACCCTGTCGCGCTACACGCGCGACAGGCTGATCAGGGCCCCGCACAACATCATCCGGCACCTGGATATGCCGGCCGGCGTCTTCAAGCTCATGTGGAATGACCTCCAGGCCGGCCTGCCCGTGTGCGCCTACGTGCTCAACCGCGCGGCGGACGGCTTGGACTACCGCGTCTTCGCTACCATCGTGCCGATTCAGGGCGGCTATCTGTCGGTGCGCACCAAGCCGTTGGACACCGCCACGCAGCAGGCCGCCGAGCAGATCTACCGCGTCGTGCGCGCCCGCGAGCGCGAGGCGGCCGCGCGCGGCGCCTCGCGCCGTCAGATCGGCGAGTACGGCGCCGGCGAACTGGCCCGCGAGCTGGGAGCCATCGGGATCGAGTCGCTGCAGGCGATGACTCTGGAGCAGCTGCCCCGTGAGATCTCCGCCCTGGTGTCCGCGGGCGTGCGCGTCCCGGCCCCGCCGCCGGTGGCCGGGCCCGTGACCCAGATCCTGACGGTCGTCGGCCAGATCGAGAGGGACACCAACCTGCTCGTCTTCGAGCTCGAGGAGTACCTGCGGCTGCTGACCTCCATGGCCGGCACCGAGGACGTCCTCCTGGACGTGGCCAACCGCACCGAGGCCTTCGGGCGGGTCGTCGGCGGGCGCGCCCTCAACACGATGGACAGGGCGGACGCCCTGGCCTCCCAGGTCATCGAGCTGTCCGGTGCCACGACGCCGGCGCTGCGCGCCCTGCCCGACCGCATGGACGTCCTGCGCCAGTCGGTGCTCGAGCTGCGCTTCTCGGTGGCGCTCATGCGTCTGCTCACGCTCATGGTCGGGCGCTTCGCCCGGTCCGTCCTGGACGGCAGCGAGGAGGATCCCGCGGGGTCGATCCACGATCTGTGCGGGGCCCTCGATGACGGCTTCTCCCGACTCGGACCGCTGTGCATCGAGGTGGAGGAGGGCGCGGCGGCGCTCGACGCCGAGCTGGGCCGCATCACGCCGAGCCTGGATCGCATGGTTCGCCGTCTGAGCCGCTGGGTGGACCGCCACGGCGGCCGGGGGGCCTCCGGCGCCGTCGCCCAGGCCGCCTCCCTCGCCGACCGGGGCGCCCCCGAGGTGCGCGGCATGGCGGCGCTCGCCGCCGAGTGCCGCGGCCTGCACCTGCCCTTCGACGAGGCCGTCATCCGTCATCGCCTCGGACTGCTCCGGTCGGCCCTGGCCCAGGTCGATTGACGGGCGAGTCGACCGACGGGCGAGCGGGCGCAACCGGTCGGCGAGCCCGCCGGGCGCCGTCGTGGACGGGTCCGGCGCCGACGACGCCGGGATTCGCCCGGCTCGGGTGAGACCGCGAGGCGAATCCGTGTCCGGCTGCGCCGGACCATGCGTTACAGTCACCCGCAGGAGGCCGCCCGGCGGCCTCCTGCATCTCCGAGCGGGCCCGCGGTGGCGCCGTGCCGTCGGAAGAAACGCGAGGAAGGCAGCCGTGTCCACCAAGCTCGTCATCGTCGAGTCCCCCAACAAGGTCAGGTCCATCGCCGCCTACCTGGGCGAGGACTTCGACGTCGAGGCCTCCATCGGCCACATCCGCGACCTGGCCCAGCCCTCCGAGCTGCCGGCCGCCGAGAAGAAGGGCCCCTACGGCAGGTTCGCGGTCGACGTCGAGGACGGATTCAAGCCCTACTACATCGTCAACCCCGATAAGAAGAAGACGGTCACCCAGCTCCGCAGGGCCCTCAAGGGCGCGGACGAGCTCTATCTCGCCACCGATGACGACCGCGAGGGCGAGGCCATCGCCTGGCACCTCCTCCAGGTCCTCAAGCCGAAGGTGCCCGTGCGCCGCATGACCTTCACGGAGATCACCCGGGAGGCCGTCACTCGCGCCCTGGACAGCACCCGCGACCTGGACGTCCATCTGGTGGACGCCCAGGAGACCAGGCGCATCCTGGACCGCCTGGTCGGCTACGAGGTCAGCCCCGTGCTGTGGCGCAAGGTACGTGCGGGCCTGTCCGCCGGCCGCGTCCAGTCGGTGGCCACCCGGCTGGTCGTCGAGCGCGAGCGCGAGCGCATGGCCTTCGTCGCGGCCGGCTACTGGGGGGTCGAGGCCGAGTTCACCGAGTCCGCAGAGTCCGCTGACTCCGCAGGACTCCCCGGGACCGCGGGGCCGGTCGCCGCTCCGCCGACCGCCGACGACGCCCGCCGGGAGGGTGCCTTCACCGCCCGCCTGGCGACCCTGGACGGACGTCGCGTCGCCACGGGGCGGGACTTCACCGACGCCGGCGCGCTACGCCCGGCCGCCGTCGAGGCCGGCGCCGTCCACCTGCACGAGGTCGGGGCCAGGGCCGTGGCCGACGCCGTCGAGCGCGGCCGCCCGCGCGTGGCGGAGGTCGAGGAGAAGCCCTACAGGCGCCGCCCCGCGGCCCCCTTCACCACCTCCACCCTCCAGCAGGAGGCCTCCCGCAAGCTGCGCATGAACCCGCGCGAGACCATGCGGGTGGCGCAGAGCCTGTACGAGAACGGCTTCATCACCTACATGCGAACCGACTCCACGGTGCTGTCCGGTCAGGCCGTGGCGGCGGCGCGCGCCCAGGTGGCCGAGCTCTACGGGGCCGAGTACGTCCCCGAGCGCCCCCGCGTCTACGCCTCGAGGGCCAAGGGCGCCCAGGAGGCCCACGAGGCCATCCGCCCCGCCGGGGACCACTTCCGCACCCCGGCCCAGGTGGCGGACCGGCTCACCGGCTCCCAGTTCCGCCTCTACGAGCTCATCTGGAGGCGCACGGTCGCCTCCCAGATGGCCGACGCCGTCGGCTCGACCGCCACCGTGAGGGTCGAGGTGCCTCTGCGCACCGCGGGCGGGGACTCGCGGGATGCGGGCCCGGCCTTCTCCACGGCGGGGTTCACCGCCTCTGGCACCGTCATCACCTTCCGCGGATTCCTGGCCGCCTACGAGGAGGGGCGCGACGCCGAGCGCTACGAGTCGGAGTCCGGCGGCAGGGCCGGCGCCAAGGGCGACAGGGACGCGCGCCTGCCGGCGATGAGCGCCGGCGACGAGCTCACCGCCCTGTCCTCGCGGGCCTCGGGCCACGAGACCACGCCGCCGCCGCGCTACACCGAGGCCTCCCTGGTCAAGGCCCTGGAGGAGCGCGAGATCGGCCGCCCCTCCACCTACGCGGCGATCATGTCCACGATCTCCGACCGCGGCTACGTCGATCACCGCGGTCAGGCCCTCGTGCCCACGTGGCTCGCCTTCGCCGTCACCCGCCTGCTGGAGGAGAGCTTCGCCGAGCTGGTCGATTACGACTTCACCGCCTCCATGGAGGCGGACCTCGACCGCATCGCCGCCGGGCGGGAGGACCGGGTCGCCTGGCTCACCCGCTTCTACTTCGGACAGGGCGCGCAGGAGCCCGCCGGGGGCGGCGACGGCGCGACGCGGACGGAGAGGACCGAGGCCGAGCAGGGCCTCAGGTCCCTGGTGGAGAATCTGGGCGAGATCGACGCCCGCGCCGTCAACTCCATCGAGATCGGCGAGGGCATCACCCTGCGGGTGGGCCGCTACGGCCCCTATCTGGAGGACTCCGAGGGCAAACGGGCCAACGTGCCCGCCGACGTCGCCCCCGACGAGCTCACGGTGGCCAAGGCGCGAGAGCTGTTCGAGCGGGCCGCCGACGACGGCCGCGAGCTCGGCGTCGACCCGGCGACCGGGCACACGATCATCGCCAAGGACGGCCGTTACGGGCCCTACGTCACCGAGGTGCTCCCCGAGCCCGAGGAGGACTCCGGGACCGCCAGGGCCGACAAGACCGACAAGCCCGGGGAGCCGTCCGGGAGGACGACGAGGGCCAGGAGGACGACCAAGTCCGCCAGGTCTGCGAAGACGGCGGGGCCCAAGCCCCGCACGGCCAGCCTGCTGCGCTCGATGGACCTGTCCACCGTGACCCTGGAGCAGGCCCTCGACCTGCTGAGCCTGCCGCGCGTGGTCGGCCAGGACCCCGAGGGCGTCGACATCACCGCCCAGAACGGCCGCTACGGCCCGTACCTGAAGAAGGGGACGGACTCGCGCTCCCTGGAGACCGAGGAGCAGATCTTCACGGTGACCCTCGAGCAGGCCCTGGAGCTCTTCGCGCAGCCCAAGCGGCGTCGAGGCCAGGCCGCCGCCCGCGGCCCGTTGCGCGAGCTCGGCACGGACCCGGAGTCCGGCCGGCCCGTCGTCATCAAGGACGGCCGTTTCGGGCCGTACTTCACCGATGGGGAGATCAACGTGACCCTGCGGCGGGGTGACGACCCGGCCACCGTCACCCCGGAGCGCGCCTACGAGCTGCTCGCGGAGAAGCGCGCCAAGGGCCCCGTCAAGAAGCGCACGACCCGCAGGAAGACGACGAAGACCGCTCAGAAGTCGTCGAAGTCCGCCCGGGCATCGACGACCTCCCGCAGGAAATCGACGGCCTCCCGGGCCGACAAGTCCTCGTCCTCCTAACGCCGAGATCGGTTCGGTTCCGCGCCGAGATCGGTCGGGTTCCGGCTCGAGATCGGTCGGGTTCCGGCTCGAGATCGGTCGGGTTCCGCACCGAGATCGCTCCGACGACGGCGCGCCCGGCGGCCGGAGCCGCGAGTCGCGCATTTCTGCACGAAACCGGCATTCCTGCGTGAGTCCGACGACGGCGCCGTCGGACTCACGCGAAAATGCCCGACTCCCGGCCCGGCCGTATCACGGGGCCGCCGTCGCAGCCCTGCGACAGAGCTGCGACAGTTTGAGGAGAACCGACAGGTAGGATACGTTTCGCACGAATTCCCCGATTGATTCCCGAGAGGAACTGACTCACATGCACCTTCCCAGGACCGCCTTTGCCGGAGCCGCCGCTCTGACGCTCGCCCTGTCGGCGGGCGCCTGCTCGATGTCCTTCAATGGCTCCGACTCCGGTTCCTCCGCCTCGCCTGCGGCCTCCCAGGCCCAGAAGGCGGACTCCGGCTCCAGCGGCTCGGCCGGCGCCGACGGCTCCGCGAGCCCCCGGGGCTCCATGAGCACCGAGGACTCCGATGACCACGGCGGCGACGACGACCACGACCACGACGGCGGCGACGCCGAGGACGCCGCGATCACCGATCCCACGTGGAAGGACATTCTCAGCAACGGCGAGCGCAAACAGGTCTCCGGCAGCTACGCGGTCCCCGGTGCGGGCGAGACCCTCAACCTGGTGGGCGACCTCGACAGCCTGACGATTCAGGGCGCCAGCACCAGGATCGCCGCTGAGGACGTTGACACCCTCACCATTCAGGGATCCGATGTCGTGGTCTATGCGCGCGACATCGACCACCTCGTGATCCAGGGCTCCGGCGTCACCGTCCACTGGCTCGAAGACGACCCCGACATCCAGGACCAGGGCGCCGGCAACACCACCGGGAAACTCACCCAGTGAATCCTGCAGATTCAGCGCGCTCGGCGAATTCGACGAGTCCAGTGAATTCAGCGGATTCTACGGATTCTGCGGGCTCAGTGAATTCTGTGAATTCGGAAGGGCGCTCATGACCCGGCCCGCCGCACCGGCCTCCTCGCCCGCCACGGTTCTGCTCGTCGATGACGAGGCCCCCATCCGCCGTTCTCTCGGCCCCTACCTGGAGCGCAGCGGGTATCGGGTCATGCTCGCCTCGGACGGCGTCGAGGCGCTGGATCTCCTGGCCGCCTACGAGGTCGACATCGTCGTCTCCGACGTCCTCATGCCGCGCATGGACGGGCGGGAGCTGGTGCGGCGGGTGCGGGCCGGCGGCGCCTGGACGCCCATCATCCTGCTCACCCAGGTCGACGCCTCCTACGAGCGGGTCTCCGCCCTCGACGACGGCGCCGACGACTACCTGTCCAAGCCCTTCGACCCCGCCGAGCTCGCCTCCCGCATCCGCGCGGTCCTGCGTCGCAGTCGGGGGACCAGGCAGCCGTTGACCGCCGCGACCCGCCTCGTGTCCGGCGACCTCGTCCTGTACCGGCCCGCGCGTCGCGTCGAGTTGCGGGGGCGCGAGCTCTCCCTGACGCCGAAGGCCGTGACGCTCCTGGACTACCTCATGAGCCATCCCGGCGAGCTCCACACCCGGGACGCGCTCCTGTCGGCCCTGTGGGGCATCGACTTCGCCTCCTCGACGCGGGCCGTCGACCACCGCGTCCGGGAGATCCGCCAGGTCCTGGGCGACGACGCCTCCGCGCCCGTCTACATCGAGACCGTCCCCTCCGTGGGGTACCGCTTCCGCGCCGAGGTCCACGCGTGACCCGGACCGGCGAGGGCGGGCCGTCCTCCGATGAGGACCGGCTGCTGCGCCCCGCCCTGGTGGGATGGGTTCTCCTCCTGGGCGTCGCGGTGGTGCTGACCGCCGCGACGCAACTGCTGTGGGGCGATCTGCGCCTGCGCATCGCGGCGTCGCCCGCGCTGGTCGTCGGCGAGGTCCTGGTCGTCGTCCTCCTGATCGCGCTGATCATGATCGTCGGCCGGTACCGTCGGAACGCCGACCGCCGGCGCCTGCGACGTCAGATCCAGGAGGAGGCGCGCATGCAGCACCGTCACTTCCTGCGCCGCCTCGACCACGAGCTCAAGAACCCGTTGACGGCGGTGCGCGCCGCCGTCGCCGACGCCTCCCAGAGCGCCTCTCCCGCCATCGCCGTCAACCTCGAGGTCGTCGATGCCCAGTCCCGGAGGATGAGCCGTCTGCTGACCGACCTGCGCAAGCTCTCCGAGCTCGAGGCGGCGCCCCTCGACCTGGAGGACGTCGATCTCGCCGAGACGGTCCAGGACGCCGTGACCTCCGTCATCGAGGAGGCCGCCGGGCGCGGGGTCGCCGTGCGCATCCGCCTCGACCTGCCGTCGATCCCCTGGCCCCTGCCGCACGTGCGCGGTGACGGCGACCTCCTCTACTCGGCCGTCTACAACGTCGTGTCCAATGCGGCCAAGTACACCCCCGCCGGCGGAGCGATCGAGGTGCGCGGCCGGGAGGAGAGCGGCATGGTGACGATCGAGGTCGCCGACACGGGCATCGGGGTGCCCGAGCGGGAGATGGGACTCGTCTTCCGCGAGCTGGGTCGTGCCGACAACGCCCGGGCGCTGCCCGGCTCCGGGCTGGGGCTGCCCCTGGTGCTCACGATCGCCAGGCGCCATGGCGGGAATGCGGGCATGACCTCGCGCGAGGGAGTGGGCACGCGCGTGTGGCTGGCGCTTCCGGTGGCGGGGCCGACGGGAGGGGCCTGAGCGCTCGGGCCGGGGCCGACGGGGTCGCCGGCCCGAGGGCTCGGGCCGGGGCGCCCGGCCGCTCCGAGCGCCACCGCGGTTCTCATGGCTCTACTGCGCGAGCTCGTCGGCGACGTCGGCGGGTAGCGGATCGATCCGGCAGACGTCCCCCTCATCGGGCAGCGAGCCATCGACCAGGTAGTCGCTGACGCGCGAGGTGGCGCATGCGTTCGACAGCGAGGCGCCGTGCTGGTGGCCCTCGACGGTGAGCAGGTGCCCGGCGTCGAGCTGCGAGGCCAGGGACTGCGCCCACGAGTAGGGGGTCTGCGAGTCCCCGGTGACGCCGACGACGAGGATCGGCGCCGAGCCGGGGGCTCGGGTCGCGGTCGGCGCGGAGGCCGAGACGACGCCCCAGCCGTGGCAGTAGGCGTCGGTCCCGGCGGGCAGCGAGCCCATGGCGCTCATGAACGGGTACTCCTCGGACGCCCGCGACGCGTTCGCGTTCCATACGGCCCGATCGGCGACGTCGGGGGAGTCGGCGCAGGTCACCGCGGTGTGGATCATCGCGAAGCGCGCCTCCTCCTGAGTCCTCGGCGTCGTGATCTGGCCGGACTCCGGCGCCAGGGCGCTCGCGCGCGCGAGCTCGCTGCCGTCGCGCCGGGTCATCGCCCGGGACAGGGCCCCGGTCAGCGCGTCCCAGTACTCGGGGCGGGCCAGCCACAGGCTCTGCGCGCGGTTGAAGGCCGCCGAGCCGTCCATCCGGCTGGTCCGTCCGTCCAGAGTGACGGTGAGCGGCGCGGCGTTCAGGCTCTTGAAGAAGGTGGTGACCTGCGCGACGGCCTCATCGACGGTGCCGGTGACCGGGCATCCGTCCTGCCCCAGGCAGTAGTCGAGATACGCCCGCAGCCGGCTCTCCCGATACGCGAACTGGGCGTCGGCCGTCTCCGAGCGGGTCAGCGTCGGGTCCGTCGCGCCGTCCAGGACGACACGCCCGACATTGCCGGGGAAGAGCTCGGCGTAGGCGCTGCCGATGGAGGTGCCGTAGGAGTAGCCGAGGTAGGCGAGCCGCTCGTCGCCGACCGCGGAGCGCAGGACGTCGAGATCCCGGGCCGT
Organism: Actinomyces gerencseriae DSM 6844; assembly: GCF_000429265.1. Taxonomy (GTDB): domain Bacteria; phylum Actinomycetota; class Actinomycetes; order Actinomycetales; family Actinomycetaceae; genus Actinomyces; species Actinomyces gerencseriae. The sequence goes on along the minus strand of NZ_KE386873.1, from coordinate 153,992 downwards.
GTCGAACGTGCCCATGTGATCGATGAGATCCGGGATCTCGGAGTACCTCCGGCACGCGGCGGCGTCGGCCGCGCCCTTGGCGACCGTTGACGTCCAGAAGATGTCGTCGATCGTCGGGGCGGGGGAGGCGTCGTCCGACGGCGCGGCCCCGGGGCCGGCGGGGCCAGCGGATTCAGAGGGCTCGGGGGGTTCGGCGTCCCCGCCCGCCTCGTCGGAGGGCGCCGCGCCCGCGGCGTCGTCTCCGGCGGCACCGCCGTCACCGCCGTCACCACTGCCGTCGCCGTCCTCGTCGCCGACGTGCGCGAGGTCGTCGGGGGACCAGCAGGTCAGACGGGTCGAGTCGCCGACGCCGCGCGGGTCGAAGCCGACGAGGTCGTAGGAGGCGAGCATCTCGGGGGTGTACGCGGACGCGGCGGACGCGACCATGCCGGTACCGCTGCTGCCCGGACCGCCGGGGTTGAGGAACAGGGAGCCGAGCTCGGCTCCGCCGTCGGAGGCCGGCAGGCGCCTGAGGGCGATGGAGACGGTCTGCCCGGCCGGGTCGTCGTAGCTCAGCGGGACGCTCGCCGTGGCGCACTGATAGCCGACGGCGCCGTCCGGGCAGTCGCTCCAGGACAGATCCTGGTCGTAGAAGGGCTCCAGGCCCGCGGGCGCGCCGTTCGACGAGGCCTGCCCGGATTCCGCCGGTTCCGCCGCGGAGGAGTCGCCAGCCGCCGTCTCGTCCCGCGCGCTCCCGGGACTCCACCGGCAGGCCGCCGTCGGGGCGACGACCAGGACGAGGACCGCCAGCGCTGCCGCCAGGTGCCCGAGACGAGTACCCGAGAAGAGCGTCATACCGCGAAAGTACCACGGTGCGCGCACCGCCGGTTGCGCGCACCGCCTGTCGCAGGACCGCGACAGGGCGATGACATCGCAGCGACATCCCGATCGTAGGGTCATCCACATGAATCACGTCACCCACGCCCGCATCGCCGTTGTCGGAGTGCGCCCCCGGCGTCCCGTCGCCTGCGCGGTCCTGCTCAGTGCCGCCTGCCTCGCCCTGGGCGCCTGCCGCGCCTCGGCTCCGGTGGCGGCGCCCTCCTCGGAGGCGGGCGCCGCCGACCCGTCGACCGCCCCCGCCTCCGTTCAGGCGACGAGCCCCCGGGCCGCGGACTCGGCCGCCCCGGCGACTCCCTCCGCGTCCGCCTCCGCCTCGGCCGGCACGACGGTGCCCGGGTACGCCCTGGGCGAGGCGCCGCCCGTCCCCCTGTTCACTCTGCCCGACATGGGCCTGCTCACGGCCGACCGCGGCTCCTTGACCTCCGACCAGACCGCCGCCGTCGATTCCGTCCCCGGCGTCACCGTCTCACCCGCCCGCTGCGACCAGGCCGGGAGCATCTACCTGGGCTCCACCAGCACCGTCCTGACCGGCAATGGCGGTGTCGCCTCCTCCGACGCCACCGGCTCCGTCGTCAACAACGGCGACGGCTCGGGCTCCTACACGGACGGCAAGGCGACCGTCGTCAACAACGGCAACGGGTCGGGCTCCTACACGGACGGGACCACGCGGATCGTGACCAACGGCGACGGCTCGGGGACCTACGTGGACGAGCACCTGTCCGTGACGGTCAACACCAACGGCTCGGGCACCTCCACCGACTCCACCACCGGGGAGAGCACCGTGATCAACGGCGACGGCTCGGGCTCCTACAAGCGCGGCTCCGTGAGCATCGTCAACAACGGCGATGGCACGGGCACCTACAGCGATGGGTCGCTGTCCATCCTCAACCGCGGCGATGGCACGGCGCTGGTCAACGGCCAGAGCACTGCCGCCGAGCCCCTGTCGCCGGTCGGCAAGGTCGGGTCCTTCCCCTCGATCGACGCCATCAAACCGGTGCAGTCCTGCGGCACCGCCATCTCCCTGGACGCCGGCATCCTGTTCGACGTCGATTCCCACCAGATCCGCCCGGAGTCGAACGAGGTGCTCGCGTCCCTGGCCCGGGTGCTCTCCCAGGCCGGTGCTCCGAAGGCGACCGTGGCCGGTCACACGGATTCCGTCGCGGACGACGCCTACAACCAGACCCTCTCCGAGCAGCGCGCCCAGGCCGTCGTCGATGCCCTGCGCGCGTCCGGCGCCACCTCCACCCAGCTCACCGCCGTTGGCTACGGGGAGACTCAGCCGGTGGCGCCCAACACGGCTCCCGACGGCTCGGACGACCCGGCCGGGCGCCAGCTCAACCGCCGTGTCGAGATCATGATCCCCGTCTTCTGACCCGTTCCCGTCCTCACCCGCAAGAAGTTCACAAGGAATCCGTTAAGGAATCCACAAGGAGCATCCCATGACCATCGCCTCCGCGATCCCGGAGTCCCTCGCGGCCCCGACCCCTTCCCCGTCTTCATCCGGCCCTCTGTCCTCAGCGGGCTCGCTCGGCCCCGCCGCCTCCCGCTCCGGCGCCTCCGCGGGTGGTCCTGCGCCGTCCCGCCCCGTGCGCCGCCTGGTCGCCCTGGCCTGCGCCCTGGCCCTGAGCGCGGGGCTGGGAGCCTGCTCGATCACCCTGGACCGCGCGGGCGGAGGCTCGGGGAGCTCCGGGGGCGCCGCGGAGGCGCCCTCCGATTCCGGTGCATCCTCCGGGGCCCCCACGTCCGCGGCCTCCGCGTCGCAGACGCCGACGACGAGGCGGATCGACGACTCGCCGTCGGTGCCCGTGCCCTCGACGACGCCGTCGCCGAGCGGCTCGCCCACCGCGCTGCCGCCGCTGCCGTCCGCCGATCCCTCGCGCCCGGGCGCCGGGGTCACCATCACCAACGACGACTGGGTGACGGCGCAGCAGGACAAGAACATGACGATGACGCCGAGCAACGGTCAGGTCGTCGTCGATCGCAGCTTCAAGAACATCGTCATCGAGGGCGATGTCACTGACCTGACGGTGAACTCCGACCACGTGGACGTCGTGGTCGACTACGCCCAGAACGTCATCGTCAACGGAACCGGCGTCCACGTCTACGTGCGCGACACGGGAAGCGTCACCGTCACCGGTAGGTTCAACACCGTGCTGTGGGCCGGCAACACCCCGCAGATTCAGGACCTCGGCGACTACAACACGATCAAGAACCAGGCCGAGGAGGACTAGCCGCGCCGGGCCGCTCCGGCGGTGCCCGCCGGCCCGGGCTTTTCCGCGCGAGTCGGGCATTTCTGCGAGAGTCGGGCGACGACGTCGTCGGCCTCGCGCAGAAATGCCGGCTTCGTGCAGGAATGCCCGACTCGTGGTCCCAGCGACCGGATGCGGCGCCGTCGGACCGATCTCGAGCCGGAACCGGACCGATCTCGAGCCGGAATTGAACCGATCTCGGCGATGGCGCGGATTCGCCGACGAGGCCCGCTACGCTGGGACCGTGACCGACAGCGCCTCTCGCCCGCAGGACGCCCTCGAGGCGCCCGACGCGCCCGGCTCCGCGCACCCGGGCCTGTTCATCTCCTTCGAGGGCGGCGACGGCGTCGGCAAGACCACCCAGATCCGCATCCTCGCCGACCTCCTCGCCGCCGCCGGCGTCGACCGCGTCCTGACTCGCGAGCCCGGCGGCACCGACCTCGGCGGCTCCATTCGCGAGCTTCTCCTGCACGGCGGCGACATCGCTCCCCGTGCCGAGGCGCTCCTGTACGCCGCCGACCGCGCCCACCACGTCGCCACGCTGGTGCGCCCCGCCCTCGAGCGCGGCGCCGTCGTCCTGAGCGACCGCTACCTCGACTCCTCGATCGCCTACCAGGGGGCCGCCCGGGCGCTGGGGCCCGAGGAGGTCCGCGCCCTGTCCCTGTGGGCCAGCGACGGCCTTCTCCCGGATCTGACGGTCCTGCTCGACGCCGACCCGGGCCTCGCCGCCCGCCGCACCATGGCACGCGGCGCCAAGGATCGCTTCGAGCGCGAGCCCGGCGCCTTCCACGCCGCTCTGCGGGCCGAGTTCCTCGCCCTCGCCGACGCCGAGCCCGCCCGCTTCGTCGTCATCGACGCCGATCGCTCCGTCGACGAGGTCGCCGATGACGTCATCGAGGCCGCCGTCGGCGCCGTTCAGCGCCATGGCGCCCGCTTCCAGCGCGGCGGGACGGCCCACCAGCGCGTGCTCGTGGGCCTGGAGGCCTTCGTCGCCGCGGCGACCGCTCACCGTGGGGGCGCGCGGTGAGCGTGTGGGACGACGTCGTCGGGCAGGAGGCCGTCGTCTCCTCCTTCGAGGCGGCCGCCCGCTCGGCCCGCGCCGTCGCCGAGGCGCGCGAGGGCGTCGCGGAGCCCCCTTCGGCCGTCGCCACGGATGGGGCCGGTGCCGCCGGCCTCGCCGACGGCGCCACCTCCGCCGGCCCCACCGACCCCGCTGACGGATCCGGCGGGCCCGAGGGCTCGGCCATGACCCACGCCTGGCTCGTGACTGGCCCGCCCGGATCGGGCCGCTCGGTCGCCGCCCGCGCCTTCGCCGCCGCCCTGCAGTGCACCGGCCCGGTCCCCGGCTGCGGGCAGTGCAAGCCCTGCCGCGACGTCATGGCCGGCTCCCACCCCGACGTCGTGCGCCTGGCCACCGAGAAGCTCCTCATCAGCATGGAGGAGGTCAAGACCCTCGTCGGCGAGGCGCAGCGGCGCCCCTGGACCGGTCGCTGGCGCGTCCTCCTCGTCGAGGATGCCGACCGCATGGCCGAGCGCACCACCAACGTGCTGCTCAAGTCCATCGAGGAGCCCCCGCCCCGGACCGTGTGGATCCTGTGCACACCGTCCGCCGACGACGTCCTGCCCACCATCCGCTCCCGCTGCCGTCTGGTGACCCTGCGCATCCCGCCGGCCGACGCCGTCGCCGAGCTGCTCGTGCGCCGCGACGGCGCGGAGCCGGGTCTCGCCGCGCGGGCCGCCAGGGCCAGCCAGTCGCACATCGGGCTCGCCCGGCACCTGGCCACCGATCCGGGCGCCTGGGAGCACCGACGCCGGCTCCTGCTCGCGCCCGTGTCCCTGCGCAGCGTCGGCGATGCCGTCCTGGCGGCCGCCGAGCTCGTCGAGGCCGCTGAGGCCGAGGCCAAGGACGCCACCACCGAGCGCGACGCGAGGGAGAGGACGTCTCTGCTGCGGGCGCTGGGCCTGGAGGGGGGCGCCAGGGTGCCGCCCGCCCTGCGCGCTCAGGTCCGCCAGCTGGAGGAGGACCAGAAGCGCCGCGCCAGGCGCGCCCGCACCGACGTCCTGGACCGGGCCATGATCGATCTGCTCTCCTTCTACCGTGATGTGCTCGCCGCCCAGATGGGCAGCGACGTCGAACGGGTCAATATCGACCTGTCCGAGGCGCTCGACGGCGTCGCCGCCTCCACCTGCCCAGAGCAGTCCCTGGCGCGCATCGCCGCCATCGAGGAGTGCCGGGCGCGGCTGCGCTCCAACGCCGCTCCGTTGCTGGCCGTCGAATCCCTCATGGTCCAGCTGCGCCCCCAGGCCTGAGGGCGTCGCGGGCACCTCGGGCACTGCCGCCGCCCCCTTTCGCCGAGATCGGTTCGCTTCCGCACCGAGATCGGTCGAGTTCCGGCTCGAGATCGGTCCGCCGGCGCCGCATCCGGTCGCCGGGACCACGAGTCGGGCATTTCGGTGCGAGGCCGACGACGGCGTTGTCCGACTCGCGCAGGAATGCCCGCCTCGCGCAGGAATGTCGGTCTCGCACCGGCACGTTCGCCTCGTGGCGGGGGTGCCGGGGAGCGCGCGGACCTCGCGGAGTCCGCCTCCTGCGATCCGGCCCGCTCAGGGGCACGCCGTCGAGGCGGTTGACCCCTGGCTCGCGGCGGGGGCCGACTCCGTGCCCGCCCAGGAGGCGAGCAGGCGCAGCGCGTCCTGGCTGGGCGATCCCGGCTCGACGGCGTAGACCGTCATGCGCAGGCCCGGCGCCGTCGTCAGCGGCATCGGCTCGTAGGCCAGGTGCAGCTCGCCGACCACCGGGTGGTGGACGACCTTCTCGCCACGGCACAGGTAGCGCACGTCGTGGCGGGCCCACAGCTCGGAGAAGTCGCGGCTGCGCGTGGACAGCTCCCCCACGAGCGCCGTCAGACGCTCGTCCGTCGGGCCCGCTCCGACGGCGAGGCGCAGCATGGCCACGAGGTCCTCCGCGCCCGATGCCCAGTTGGGGAAGAAATCATGGCTGCGAGGGTCGAGGAACATGAAGCGGGCCATGTTGGCGTTCTGACCCGCCTGCGGCATGGGATCGATGAATAAGGGGGAGTACAGGGCCCGCCCCATGAGATTCGAGGCGACGTAGGTGCTCAGGGAATCCTCCACGAGCGCCGGAGCGCTCATCGAGTCGAGGATCCACTGCATCCTCGGCCGCAGCGTGCTGCCGTCCGCGCGGGAACGACGCCGTCGGGCGCGGCCGGTGGGGGACGCGGAGCGCGCGAGGTCGAACAGGTGCCGGCGCTCGGCGTCGTCGAGCTGCAGGGCGGACGCGAGCGCCTCGAGGACCTCCTCCGAGGCGCCGGCGACGCGGCCCCGCTCCAGGCGCGTGTAGTAGTCGACGCTCACGCCCGCGAGCATGGCGACCTCCTCGCGACGCAGACCGGGAACCCGGCGGTTCCCGCCGACCACGGGCAGCCCCGCCATCTGCGGAGTGATCTTGGCGCGCCTGGTCGTCAGGAAGTCCTTGACCTCGGCTCGGGCGTCCGCCGGTGCGGGGACGCCCGTCGTGGATGAGGTGGGGGCCTTCTCACTCATGCCGATCACGCTAATGCCGGGACCGCCCGGACGGGAGACCCTGACGGATCCCCGTTGCGGCTCCGCGGGCCCCGGGCGGGCCCGCGGGGTGCGCGGCGGTGCGGACGCCCCGCAGGAGTCCTCCCGCGAGCCACGGCGGCGGCTGCGGTCGGGCCGGGGGAGGGCGCCGAAGTCCCCCTTCAGAAGGAGGAGCGTGCGGAAACCGGGGCCGTAGGCTGTTGACGTGACTATCTTCCGTACGCGTTCCTGTGCCCGTCGCGCGCTCGCGGCGGCGGCCGCCCTTCTGACGGCTGTGACGGCGACCTCCTGCGGCAGTCATCCCGCGGTCGCTCCCACGCCCATCGCCGACGGCGACCCGGCGCCCACGCCGGCGGGGCTGGAGACGTTCTACGGTCAGGAGGTCTCCTGGTATCCGTGCGGGGAGAAGGGCGGCATGCGGGAGGCCGGGTCCGACGCCGATACCGGTTCAGGCACCTACTCATGCGCGCGCATCACCGTTCCGCTGTCATACGACGATCCCGGCGGCGCCGCCATCGAGATCGCCCTGAAGCGCCGCTCGGCGAACGGCACCAGTATCGGCTCCCTGTTCGTCGATCCCGGCGGGCCGGGAGGCTCGGGCGTCAATCTGGTCGAGAACGTCAAGGGCTATCTGTCCGACGACCTGCTCGAGTCGTACGACGTCGTGGGATTCGACCCGCGCGGCGTGGGCGGCTCCACCGCCGTCGAGTGCCTGACCGATGCCGAGCTCGATGCGGAGCGCTCGGGCGAGGACGATGACCGGAACACCCGGAAGACCTCGGCGGCCGAGGCGCGGGCCGATGTCACCGAGCGCGCCACCAGGCTCGAGGGCGAGTGCGAGGCCGGCACCGGTGTCCAGGGGCTGCTCGACCACATCGACACCGTGTCCGCCGCCCGTGACCTGGACGTTCTGCGGGCGGCCGTCGGGGACGGCGCCCTGAGCTATCTGGGCTACTCCTACGGGACCTACCTCGGGGCCACGTACGCCGAGCTGTTCCCGGGCAACGTCGGGCGCATGGTGCTCGACGGTGCGGTCGACCCGACACTCACCGGGGGACAGGTCTCCCTGGGCCAGGCGCAGGGCCTCGAGGGCGCTCTGCGAGCCTACGTCGAGGACTGCCAGAGCAAGAAGGGGTGCCCCCTGATGGGCGATGTCGACTCCGGGGTCAAGCAGGTGCGGGACTTCCTCGAGCAGACCCGGACCCTGCCCTTGAAGACATCCGATTCGAGCCGGCCGCTGACGTACTCGCTGGCCTTGGATGCGGTTCTCAGGATCATGTACCAGCCCGAGTCCTGGTCGTCCCTCACCCAGGGCCTGGACCGGGCCATGAACCAGGATGACGGCTCGACTCTACTCTCCATCTCCGACCTGTTCTCCTCTCGCAATTCCGACGGCACCTACAAGAGCAACGGTGATGAGGCCATCGGCGCGATCAACTGCCTGGACTACCCCGTCGCCGGGGACACCGAGTCCTGGGACGCCGAGGCCGAGGAGATCGAGGCGGCCTCGCCGACCTTCGGGGAGGAGCTGACCTACTCGGACCTGTACTGCCAGGCCTGGGGCCATGAGTCGACCCGGGCGCGCGAGCCCATCCGCGCCTCCGGAGCCGCTCCGATGCTCGTCGTCGGCACCGTGGGCGACCCGGCCACCCCCTACGCCTGGAGCCAGGCCCTGGCCGCCCAGCTCGACGACGGCCACCTGCTCACGTGGGAGGGCAGTGGCCACACCGCCTACGGGCGCGCGGGCAGGTGCATCACCGACGCGGTCGACGCCTACCTGCTCGCCGGCCGACTGCCGGAGGCGGGACTGACCTGCGCCGCCGACAAGTGACTCCCGCCGGCGCGCGGCGGGTCGACAGCGCCTATCCGCGCGGGGCGGCACTCCCCGCGTGACTCCCGCCGGCGCGCGGCGGATCGTCCCGACGGCGGCGCGCGGCTCCGTCGTCGGAGGCGCTGCGCGGCGGCCGGCCCGCTCGCGGGGGCGCGGCGGATCCCACTGCGATCACCGACATCGGTGAGCCCGCTCGCACCGTGATGCGCGGCTCCGCCGTCGGAGGCGCTGCGCGGGCCGGGGCGGCTCCCGGGCCGCCGGGCGCCGGGCTCAGCGGTCGTGCGACTCGGTGAGCTCGCCCGCGATCGACCGGCTCATCCACTCGGCCAGCTCAGCGCCCCGCAGTCCCTGGGCGAGGAGGAACTGCACCTTGGCGTAGGTCGCCTCCAGCGTCATGTCGCGGCTGCCCACCGCCCCGGCCCGCGCGATCGCGTCACTCGCCTCGTAGCGACCCGGCAGCACCTCGGCCTCGTGGCACTGGGAGGCGACGACGACGGCCGCGCCCGCATCGATCGCATCGACGACGACGTCGGTCAGCCCGGGCTCCGCGCTCGGGACGTTGCCGACCCCGAAGGCCCGCAGGATGATCGCTTCGGGCAGGGGCGTGACCAGTGCCCTCAGCCGGGCGGCGGTGATGCCCGGGACGAGGTCGATGACGACGACGTCGTGGCGCGCGTACGGCAGGGGCCGTGACCAGCCCGCGCCGGACGCGCGGGAGGGCGCCCACCGCCAGGGCGCCCCGGCCGCTGCAAGAGGCTCCGCGCCGGGGGAGGAGAATCCGTCGAAGGCCCACGAACTGGTCTTGGTGATGCGGTTTCCAGCGAGCAGATGGTGCCCGAAGAAGACGCTGACGCCGGGCGCGAGCCCGCTCGTGGCGGCGCGCAGGGCTCCTGTGACGTTGGGGATCGCGTCCGAGCCGACGACGCCCAGGGGCAGTTGGGAGCCGGTGACGACGATCGGCCGGTCGAAGTCGGTCAGGGCGTAGGACAACGCGGCCGAGGTGTAGGCCATCGTGTCGGTGCCATGAAGAACGACGTATCCCCCTGCAGTCCCCGGGCCTTCCGCGCTCCCCCTCCTCTCTGCTCTCCCCGCGTTTTCCCCATTCTCTGCGCTCTGCCCGCTCTCGGAGCCCGCCGCGCTCTCCGCCGGGGCCGCGGCGCGGTGTTCGCGCAGATCGTCGACGATCGCCTGCCACGAGTCGGGAGTGGCGTTGGCGGAGTCGATGAGAGGGTCGAGGACGGTGAGAGAGATCCGCCCGTCCAGGTCGGTGCCCTTGAAATGTGCGAAGAGCCGTTCGCCGAGTTCGGCGCTGGGCACGAGCCCATGAGGGGAGTCGATCATCCCGATGGTTCCACCGGTATAGGTGATGTGCACGCCGGGTGCGGACTCGGACGGCATAGCTGCTGGCATAGCGGGCATAATAGGCGCGACGAGTGCGGGAGTCATGACGGGGCGCGGCGGAGCGCCGGTCGTGGCGGATCGCGACGGGTTGATGGGCTCAGGTGGCGGTCGCGGAGTATGGGGCGGTGCGGGGCTCCGTACGGTGCGCGGACCATTCAAATGAAGAAAGAGGGGTGGTGGGGGCCACCCCCTGTCATCGATGCGGGATACGTCAATTGAGAAGAACGAGGGAGGCGACTCGCGGATCGAGATCGCTTGCGCGGCGCGGGGAGCCCGCGTCCCGGGAATGACGCTTCCGGTGGGTGCGCGACTGCGGGGAACGGCGTCGTGAGTGCGAGTCGCGGTCCCGGGGATCGTCCGGGCCGCGGGCCCGCGCCGCCGTTGGCGGTGCGGGCCCGAGCCTGTGTCCAGAACCACTTCCGCGTGGTTGGCGCGCGGTTTGCGCGACGTGCTCCGAGGCCGGTAATGTGCGACCCGCTGCGCTCGTAGCACGCCACCTTAGCTCAGTCGGCAGAGCGATTCACTCGTAATGAATAGGTCGTGGGTTCGATTCCCACAGGTGGCTCTCCGCAGACGCCTCATCCCGGGACCCCGAGGTCCCGGGATTTTTCGTTTTCGCCCCCTCGCCGCCCCTCTCGGGTCTCCCCGCCGCCGGTGTCGCTGGCGCCCGCTCTTCCCCACCCTCTCGCCGAGACCGGTGGATACCCGCATCGAGATCGGCGGAAACGGGATCGGACGCGGATAGATCGGTCGCTGTTCGGGCTTGCATTCAATTCTCTTTGCGCTTAGCGTTGTCACCAATGATTTGCTCGCTGGAAAGCGGGGACCGCCAACCCGAAAGGTGTGTGCTATGGCGCAGAAGACTCAGATCATTCTTGTGGACGACATCGACGGCTCCGAGGCCACTCAGTCCGTTACCTTCGCCCTTGACGGCGTAACCTACGAGATCGATCTCAATGACGACCACGCAGCAGCGCTGCGTGAGACCGTTGAAGAATGGACAGTCAAGGCCCGGCGTGTCAGCGGACGTCGCACCCGCCGCCGCGCGGGGGCCGCCAGGACCTCCTCGAACACGCAGAAGGTGCGCGAGTGGGCGCGCTCCAATGGTTATGAGGTCTCCGACCGAGGCCGCATCCCCGCTTCCGTCCGTGAGGCCTACGACGCCGCCAACTGATCTCGTCGTCACACGTCCGCCGCGGCCGACGCGCGACTCGGGCCCCTGCGTCCACTGGGACTCAGGGGCCTGGCCGTGTCTGCCGCGGCCTGGCAAGATAGAGCCATGGCTTACACCCTTGTGCTGCTCCGCCACGGCGAGAGCGAATGGAATGCGAAGAATCTCTTCACCGGCTGGGTCGATGTGCCGTTGTCCGAGAAGGGCCGTGCCGAGGCCGTGCACGGAGGTGAGTTGCTCAAGGAGGCGGGGGTCCTGCCTGAGAAGCTCTTCACCTCGATGCTGCGCCGTGCTATCACGACGGCGAATCTCGCCCTTGACGCCGCCGACCGCCACTGGATCCCGGTCGAGCGCGACTGGCGTCTCAACGAGCGCCACTACGGCGCGCTTCAGGGAAAGAACAAGAAGCAGACGCGCGATGAGTACGGCGAGGAGCAGTTCATGCTCTGGCGCCGCTCTTACGATGTCCCGCCGCCGGCGATCGAGGCCGGCAGCGAGTTCTCCCAGGACACCGATCCCCGCTACGCGGGTGAGCCGATTCCCGCCACCGAGTGCCTCAAGGACGTCCTCGCCCGTCTCCTCCCGTACTGGGAGGGCACCATCATCCCCGAGGTCAAGACGGGTAAGGTCGTCCTCATCGCCGCGCATGGCAACTCGCTGCGCGCCATCGTCAAGCATCTCGACGACATCTCCGACGACGACATCGCAGCCGTCAACATCCCCACTGGTATTCCGCTGGTCTACGAGCTGGATGAGGAGACGCTCAAGCCCGTCGAGAAGGGCGGTCATTACCTCGACCCCGAGGCCGAGGCGAAGATCGCCGCGGTCGCCAATCAGGGTAAGTGACGCTCACGGGACGCCGGTCCTGATGATGATCCCGGTCATGCGGTAGCCGCGCGTGTTCGTGTGACGGCGGCCCGTCGCCCTCCGCACGGAGGACGGCGGGCCGCCGTCGATTCTCGGTCCTCGCCGTCGAGTTCGGTTCGGTTCCGGCTCGAGTTCGGTTCGTTGTCGTGGTTGTGTGGTGGGGTGGTTCGTGGCGGGGCCGGTGGTGGGTGGTGGTTGTCGGACGGACGTGCTGTGCGGCTTGCGGTCGGGGTGGGTGGTCGTGGTCGGGGTGTGGGGGTGATGGGTCGGGTGGGGTCTGGTGCGGTGGGAGGGTTGTGCGGTGGTGCCGTAATCTTGGAGTCGGCGGGCCGCGCAATCGGGTGCGGGTGGTAGTGCCGGAGGCGCCGATGCGGCTGAGGAGGTGTGGCGGCGCGCGGGCTACCCGAGTGGTGGCCCCGACGCCTCCGGTCATCCTGACTGAGGATGACCACCTCGCGATCATCGGCCTGGGAGGCGTGGGCGCGAATGAGGCCCGCCACGTGGATTCGCGCGTACGGGCCGCTGGCCGTGCCGGGAGCTCTCGGTGGGGCCAGCGGCCCCTTTGCGCGCGTGGCGGTGGACCCGGCTCACCCTTGCCCCCTTCGGGCCAGGAGCGGCCCCTTCGCGCGCGTGGCGGTGGAGACATGGGGCACGAGAGTGAGGGTGCGGCCTCCTGATGGGGCCCGTGGGGTTTCTGCGGCGTAGCCGGACTCATCTGGGCGGCACAATGTCCACATCTTCCGCAAAGGAGTCCCGAGCCAGTATCGGCGGCGGAGAAAACCCGGAATATCAACGATTCCTCTCGCGCATTCCGGCGGGATCCGGGCCTTTGCGGCAGATGTGGACACCCGGACGTGCCCGAGGAGAAGGTTCCCGCCGTCATCGGTGAGGAGGACGACTCGGCGCAGCCCGCACGCGCCCGATGAGAAGGCGCACGAGGAGGGCCGCTCCGATCACCGCCTCGGCGAGAGCGGCGATCCAGGCGAATCCGATGGGGCACGCGACTTGAAGAAGAAGGCCGGTGCCCAGAAGAGCATCGTTGCGCCTGGCCGCTCCGACGATGGCCAGAGCGGTGCCGATAATACTGACCAACGCGAAGGGGATCAGAACGGAGGTGCCGCCGTCGTAGACGAGGGCGACCCACGCCCCGTACAGCGCCATCGGCGCGGTGATCGCCGCTAGCGCCCAGGCGACCGGGCGGTGGAGTACCGGGAGAGTCGGAACCGACATCGGGGGTCATCACCACTCGGGGTTGTCATTGCTCTTGGACGCGGTCGCCATGTGAGTGCCCGGGCATGAGCGACTCTGCCAGAAGGTGACTCTGTAGGTCCCGTCGTCGTACGAGACGTTGGTGTTCCTCAACTCAATTTCTTGCCAATCGCTTCTGAAGTTGCACCATAGCCAGTCGCTATGGAATGAGGCGGATGTTCGCGTGGTCGCGGTTTCGGCCGGTGACGTATCGAACTGAAGTTCAACCGGCTTTCCTGAAGGGTGGTTCCAGGACACTGATGTGGAGGACGTGGCGGTCCATCGAGTCATCCAGGTGGATGAATCATCCCAGCAGCGATGCGAATTGAGTCGGTGCTTGGCGATGTCGATATTGATAATATCCTGAACAGTCTGAGAGGAATGGATCCAGTTGCAGGACGATGCGGCCTCATCCCCGACTTCATCCACCTGGGCGGACGGCGCTGAAGCGGTCGAGGGAGACTCCGTACCCTCGATGCCGGAAACATGGCAGTCGTCCGTGATGTCGTACTCTATGGAGGCATCGACGGAAGGGCTCTTCGAGTATGTGACCTCGACGGACAGCGTGTCACAGTCGCCCTCTCCGCTGATTGCCAACTGAGCACCCGTTGTGGCGTCCGTCTCGAAGCGCTGAGAACCGCCGGGATCACTGCTGGCCGCGGCAGGAGAGGACAATCCGATGAGAAGAGTGAGTGCTGTGCCGGCGGTGGCGGTGCGTCGAACAATTGAAGATGCGGTCGTCATATTTTCTTCTCGTTGATGTCGTCAGGGGGCGGACTCGTTGATCAGTGTATGACGAACGGAGTGGATGGCTCGCGAAAAATCTCCGATGAACATCCTGGGCGGCATCCGGATGCCGCCACCAAGATGCCTCCATCATATCCCGGTATCAAATCGGTGCTCGCTGGAATTCTCTCTATAGTTTTCTTCGCGCGTGATGGGGTCCCAGTGAGATTGCCCGGGGCCGCGGGGATGGTGGTGGAGGTGCTGGAGCTGATTCCGCTTTGTTTTCCCGGCGCCGATGTATTCGGAGGGGTAGTTGGAAGGGGTAGTTGGAGAAGAGTCGATGCGTTATCGGCTCCGTCACCCCCTCCGTCGGTACTCAATAGTCGACACTCAGTAGGAGGGGCCGGCGCGAGTATCGGCCGTCGGCGGGCCGAGGCCCCGCCTTCGGGCGGACTCGGGCCTGCCCGGGCGGCCCCGGCTGGACCCGGGCGGCCCCGGCTGGACCCGGGCGGCCCCGGCTGGACCCGAGCGGGCCTAGGCTGGGCCCGGGCGGCCCCGGCCCGGCCCCGGATGGAGTCTGTTGGAATCGGGTGAATGCCGCGCTGACGCTACCCTTGTGGCCGTGCCGGCGAGCCGCTCGGCGGTGCCCCGTCGCCCCGGGGCCACCGGGTCGGGAACACACGCGGAGGATGAGGAGAACGATGCGCGACACAATCAACGTCCAGCTCGCCCCGGGGTGGCGGACGATCACCCCCGAGGAGCTTCCGCCGGGCATGCTCGACCCCGCCGGAGACACGGTCCGCTACGTGGCGGCGGCCGTGCCCAGCACGCCCGCCTACGCCCCCAACCTCGTGGTCGTTCGCACCTCTTTGAGCCCGGAGGAGGATCCTGCGGAGGTCCTCGTCGGCTCCGCCCGCGTCATGGCGGACAGCATCCCCGGGATGCGCATGATCGACGAGTTCGCGGCCGCCGGCCCGCCCGAGGGACGGCGTCTGCGCAGTGGCATCTACATCCTCGACGACCAGGCCCTCACCGTGTTCCAGATCGCCTGGCTGGACGAGACCCCCGAGGGCATCAACCTGTGGACGGCGACCTTCACCTGCACCACCCGCGAGTTCGGCACCGTCTCCGAGCAGTTCCTCTCCATGAGCGAGACCCTGGAGGTCGCAGCATGAGCTCCTTCGACACCGACCGCGGCGTCATCATCCTGGAGACGGCCCAGTGGGATGTTCTCCAACGCATGGTCACCGGTCCCGTCGCCGATCGCGCCACCTACGCCGAGGGGGCCCTCGTCGGTCTGGAGGACCTCGGCGTCATCGACCCCTACGGCCCGACGGCGGCGGCTCGGGAGGTCCTCGCGGGTCTCATGGCCGCCGACGCCCGGTACACCCTCCGCCGTCTCGACCCGACCGACACGGTGCCCGTGCGCGACCTCATCATCTCGCTCGCCGCACCCCGCTGCACCGTCACACGGTACGACGCCGATGGCATCCACCTCTACGCCTGCGACGACGTCGAGGTCCCCCATATCGCCCTGGCCAACGACCACCTGTACCCCCGCCCCATGATCGACGACGGCCCCGACGAGGTCTTCGACACCCTGGCCGCCGCCGCGCGCCTCGCGGACATCGAGGCCGCCGCGCGGATCATGCGGGACATCGGGGCCAGCGGACCGCGCGCCTCCGACTTCGTCCACGACGCCGGAACCGGGCGCTGGACCATGGCGATGCGCATGCGGGAGGACCGGGACAGGGACGGCTTCACCGCCACCGGGCAGATGCTGACCCTCGGCGTGACCACCATGCTCTACGAGATCATGGAGGACTCCAACCCCGTCGTCGACCCGAACGGCCCCTCCTCGGCCATTCCGCTGCGACCCGTGCTGGGGACCGAGGTCTGGGCCGAGGTCAGCCGCTGGTTGTGGGCGAATCCGTAGTCGACCGGTGGCTCGCGGAGCACCTTCGCGCCTCTCCGCCCGCCCGGGGGCGGGGTCACCATGCTCGGCGATGCGGGCCGTGCTTCTCCGCCCGCCCGTCCAGCGGCGCACCGCTGGACGGGCGAACATGCTCACATTGCGCCTATGACAGGGTCAGTCCACCCTAGTGGCCATGATTGATAACCCGAACTCATCCACGGTGGCGCAGGCTGCTCGCGACGCCGAGCCCGAGGGGCGCGCTGCGCCCGCATCCGCTCCGGTCATCACCGTGGTTGAGCCCGAGGCTCTTGCGCCTCTGGGGCGCCTGAGCGAATGGCTCTTCGCCGAGGGAGCCGTCCTGCACATGGTGCGGCCCTGGTCCGGGGACGCGATCCCCGACCTGTCCGAGATCGGCAGCGGGCTCGTCGTCCTGGGCGGGGCCATGAGCGCGCACGACGACGCCGCTCACCCCTGGCTCGCGGACCTGCGCGCCCTGCTGCGGGGCGCAGTGGATGAGCGCGTGCCCGCGGTCGCCATCTGCCTGGGGTCCCAGGTGGCGGCCGAGGCGCTGGGCGGCGCCACCGCGGTCCCCTCCCCGCACGGAGGCGAGGGCGGCGTCGTCGAGCTGGAGCTGACCGAGGACGCCGAGCGGGACGCGGCCTTCTCCGAGATCGTCGACGAGGCGGTGCGCGCCGCGGTCCGAGCCGGCGTCCCCACCCGGGATGGCACCAGGCTGCCCGTCATCGTCTCCCATGACGACGACGTCGTCCGCCTGCCCGAGGGGGCGACGCTGCTGGCCTCCTCATCGGGCGCACCGGTGCAGGCGTGGCGTGCGGGCAAGCTCCTGGCCCTCCAGCACCATCCCGAGTCAACTCCCGCGCGCATCGACTACTGGCGGGCCCGTTCGACGGCCCGGGCCATGGGCGTTGCCGTGGGGGAGGAGGCCGGGGCGCTGTCCACGGTCGAGCTTCCCGCCGAGGCCGTGGAGGCGGGCGCGCGCGCCCGTGCCGAGGCCGAGGAGGTGGAGCCGGTCATTCAGGCCTTCGGCCGCGCCCTGGCCCGGGTCCTGGTGCGCGACGCGCGCGCCCGAGCGGCTCACAGGGTCGCCGTCGCACAACGCTGATGGCGCACGCCGGCGCCGTCGGGTCCGGTCTTCCCGGCCGGCCCTCCACGAGTCGAGCATGTCTGCGCGAGGTCGGCATTCCTGCGCGGGTCCGACGCCGGTGTCGTCCGACTCGCGCAGGAATGCCGACCTCGTCGGGGCGCGCTCGGAGGCCGGCTCGGCGACGGGCGCCGCGCCGTCCGCCCCGCCGCCTCTACTGCAGGGAGTCGGCGTCGATGATGTCGTAGGTGTAGCCCTGCTCGGCCAGGAAGCGCTGCCGGTGGGCCGCGAACTCCTGATCGATCGTGTCCCGGGTGACGACCGTGTAGAAGTGCGCCTGGCGCCCTCCCCTCTTGGGCCGCACGATCCGCCCCAGGCGCTGGGCCTCCTCCTGCCGGGACCCGAAGGAGCCGCTCACCTGCACGGCCACGGAGGCCCCGGGCAGGTCGATGGAGAAGTTCGCGACCTTGGAGACCACGAGCGTGCTCACCTCCTCGGCGCGGAAGGCGTCGTAGAGCCGCTGACGCTCGCGCACGGTGGTGGTCCCGGTGATGAGTGGGGCGTCCAGATGCTCGGCGAGCTCCTCCAGCTGATCGACGTACTGGCCGATCACCAGTGAGGACTCCCCGGGATGACGGGCCAGCAGGTGGTCCACCACGCGCAGCTTGGCGGGTGTGGCCGCCGCCAGGCGGTACTTGTCCTCCTTCTCCGCCGTCGCGTAGGCCATCCGCTCCCTGGCGTCCAGGGCCAGGCGCACCTCGGTGCACACAGCCGGGGCGATCCATCCCTGATTCTCCAGGTCCTTCCAGGGGGCGTCGTAGCGCTTGGGGCCGATGAGGCTGAAGACCTCGTCCTCCCGGCCGTCCTCGCGCACCAGCGTGGCGGTCAGCCCCAGACGGCGGCGCGCCTGCAGATCGGCCGTCATGCGGAAGATCGGTGCGGGCAGGAGGTGCACCTCGTCGTAGACGACGAGTCCCCAGTCGTGGGAGTCGAGCAGGTCCAGATGCGGGTAGACGCCCTTCCGCTTGGTCGTCAGGACCTGGTAGGTGGCGATGGTGACGGGCCGGATCTCCTTGCGGGATCCCGAGTACTCGCCGATCTCGTCCTCGCCCAGGGAGGTGAAGCGCATGAGCTCCTCCTTCCACTGGCGAGCCGAGACGGCGTTGGTGACCAGAATGAGAGTCGTCGTCGAGCTCCTCGCCATGGCCGCGGCGCCCACCAGCGTCTTGCCGGCTCCGCAGGGCAGGACGACGACGCCGCTCCCGCCCGCCCAGAACGAGTCCACCGCCTCGGACTGGTAGGGGCGCAGCGCGAAGGCTCCCGGCTCGTGCGCCTCGACCCCGGCCGGGTCGTCGCGCAGGACGATCGGATGCGCCTCGCCGTCGACGTAGCCGGCCAGGTCCTCCGCGGGCCAGCCCAGCTTGATGAGGACCTGCTTGAGATGGCCGCGCTCGGAGGGGTGGACGACGACGTCGGCGGGGGACAGGCGAGTCCCGAGCAGGCCCTTGGTGCGCTTGGAGCGCAGGACCTCCTCCAGGACGGGCACGTCGGTGGCGTGCAGGACCAGGCCGTGGGCCGGATCGGTGATCAGTTGGAGGCGGCCGTAGCGGCCCATGGTCTCGGCGATCTCGGTGAGCAGGGCGTGCGGCACCGGGAAGCGCGAGTAGCTGATGAGGACGTGGACGACGGTCTCGGCGTCCAGGCCGGCGGCGCGGGCGTTCCACAGGGCGAGCGGGGTGATCCGGTAGGTGTGGACGTGCTCCGGCGCCCGCTCCAGCTCCGCGAAGGGGGCGATGGCGCGACGGGCATCATCGGCGCCGGGGCGGGCCACCTCCAGGAGGACCGATTTGTCGGACTGGACGATGAGGGGGCCGTCGGGCGTCGCAGGGTCGGACATGATGGGCAGTATCCCAAGTCCCGTGGCGCTCGCGCCGTGATTCGGGCGACGTGTTCCTCGGACTGCTTCCGTGATACCGGACCGCTACGGTCGTGCGCCGGGGCGCGGGTCCGGCCGGCCTCAGTCGTTGACCAGGGGCAGGTAGGCCAGGACCGCGCCCAGGGCGAGAAGGCGTCGGGGGAGGAATTCCGCGATGGTGAGTCCCACGACGTCCGCGGCCTCGCCCGGGTCGGCCACTGGGGGCCAGATCAGACGCAGGGCGGCAAAGTCGGTCGCGGCGGGGTGGGATGGGAGGAAGCCCGGGACGACGGGCCCCGGCATGTCGGTCGACGCGGTCGACGCACGCGGTTCGGTTGATGCGCTGGCACTGACACTGCTCATTCATGCGCGGTAACCGGCGCGGTGCGCGGCGGCCAGGGTGTCGAATGGGCGGCAGGCGAGCGGGCCATCGGACGGACGGCGGGCAGCAGGCGAGCGGGCCGCGGGCAGCCGATGGGCGGCTTCCGGACCGGGCCATCGCGGGCCATCGCCTCGCGGCTCCTCGGGTGGCGGGCGGACGCAGGCCCACTAGAATAGTGAGAATGGACACAGGTATACGGCAGGGCGGCGACGAGACGCGCAGTGAGCGGAGCGCTCGCGCCCCCGACGTCACCGGTGCGACCCTTGAGGAGCTGGCCGCTCACCTGGCCGCCCTGCCCGACGCCGACGTCGCCGGGCTCCTCACCGCTCGTCCCGATCTGATCGCTCCGCCGTCGGCCTCCTTCACCGCGCTCGCGGCACGCGCCGGAGCGCGTCCCAGCGTGGAGGCGGCCCTGGCCCGCCTCGACGCCCCCACCCTCGCCGTCGCCGAGGCCGTTGTCGCCCTCGGCTCTCAGGACGCCGCCCCCCTGTCCGACGCCCTCGGTCTGGAGCCCGAGGGCGTCGTCGCCCGTTTGGAGCGGCTCACCCGGCTCGCCCTGGTGATCGAGGCCGGTCCCGTGGCGGGCCTTGCGGACGCCTTCGGTCCGCACCCCTTCGGCCTGGGGCCCCTGACCGACGATCCGCCCGCTCTCCCGCCGGCCCTCCCCGCGCTCCTGGCCGATCCGGGAGACGTGTCCGAGGCGGCGCTCGGCATGCTGCAGGCTCTCGCCTGGGGGCCGCCCGTGGGTACGCTGCGGGCCGGCGGCAGAGCGCCCGGTGCGGTCGAGCTCGTCCGGCGCGGCTGGCTGGTGCGTGACCACGACACCGCCGGTCGCACCCGTTTCGTCATGCCCCGGCAGGTCGCTCTCGCGCTGCGCGGCGGCCTCCTGTCCCGCGAGCCCCTGGCCGCCCCCGACCATGCCGATCTGGAGGTTCTGCCCGCCGACGCCGTTGCCGCGGAGGCCACTCGCCACGGCGAGGAGGCCGTCCGCCTGGTGGCCGCCCTGCTCGCCGAGTGGGGCCGTGAGGGCGGGCCGGTCCTACGCACCGGAGGGGTGGGCGTGCGCGCGCTGGGCCGCACCGCCGAGGTTCTCGACGTCGAGCCCGCCACTGCCGCCACCCTCATCGAGGCCGCGGCCGCCGCCGGACTGCTCGGGCTCGATGACGCCGGGGCCACCTGGGTGCCCGCTCGAACGGCTGCCGCCTGGCTGTCCGCCGAGCTTCCCGAGCGGTGGGCGGCACTGGCGGCCGCGTGGGCCACCAGTGCTCGCACGGCCTGGCTCGTCGGCCGGCGCGGCGACGACGGCACCCTGCGCCCGGTACTGGGCGCCGACGTCGAGGCCGCCTGGGCCCGCGCCCTGCGTCGCCGTGTCCTGGCTCTGCTCGACTCGCTGCCCGAGGGGACGGCGGTGACCCCGACGTGGGTGCGCGCCGCGCTGACCTTCGCCAGGCCGCGGCGGCCCGTTCCCGAGGGCGCGGTCACGGCGGTGCTGTCCGAGGCCGAGCTGCTCGGCCTGACCGGGGGCGGGGCGCTGAGTCGCGCCGGGCGCCTTCTGGCGGGCTTCCCGAAGGGGGGAGACGACGCCGATGCCGCCGGGGCCGGGGCCGAGTGGCCGGGTGACGGGGATGACGGGAGCGAGGAGCTCCTGACCCGATTGGAGGAGGCGCTCGCCGCCGATCTTCCCGACCCGGTCGATATGCTGCTGGTTCAGTCCGACCTCACCGCGATCGTCCCGGGGCGCCCCGCCCCGGCGCTGGCGGCGGTGCTCGAGCGCTGCGCCGTGGTCGAGTCGCGCGGCGGAGCCGTGACCGTCAGGTTCACCGCGGACTCGGTGCGCAGGGCCCTGGACGCGGGCTGCTCCGGGGACGGGCTCATCGAGGCGCTGGGCGCGCACAGCCCGACCCCGCTGCCCTCCGCCCTGACAGTGCTCATCGAGGACGCCGTCCGCCGTCATGGCGCCGTGCGCGTTCGAGCGGCCGCCAGTCTTCTGCGTGTGGACGACCCGGCGGTGGCGGCCGGCCTCGTCACCGACGCGCGGCTGGGCGACCTGGCGCTGACGGAGATCGGTCCTGGCGTCCTGGCCTCCTCGGCGTCGCCCGCGAGGGTGCTGCGCGATCTGCGGGCGACCGGGCGCGCCCCCGTCCTGGAGGACGCCTCCGGTCGATTGCTCGTCGCGGGTGATGCCGAGAGGGGCCGGCGTGGCGAGGCGCGGGCGCCGGAGCCGGCGCGTCCCGGCTCGCAGCACGCGGTTCGCCGTCGCCGTCACGATGCGCGCGAGCTCGCGGCCCTGGTCTCCCGTCTGCGCACGGGAGAGCAGACGCGCGTCGATTCCGGAATGCCCGCGAGCGCCGCGACGGACCCCGCCCACGCCCTGGCCCTGCTGCGTCAGGCCCAGGCCTCACGGGAGCAGGTGCGGCTGCGGCTGGCGGGAACGGACGGCGCCGTGCAGGAGCGGAGGGCTCGTGTGCTCGCCGTCGAGTCCGGACGGGTGCGGATCGCCGACGTCGTGCGCCAGACGGAGCTGACGGTGGCTGTTCACCGGATCGTGTCGGTGAATACTGAATGAATACCGAGTGAATACCAAGTGAATATTGAGTGAGTGCTGAGTAGGTGATGAGTGGAGCCGGGCGTGAGGAGCGGGTGGGCGGGGCGGATCCGGGTGGCCCCGCTGCCCCCTTTCGTCGAGATCGGTTCAGTTCCGCATCGAGATCGGTCCGGCGACGGCGCGCCCGGCCACCGGAATCGCGAGTCGGACATCCTTGCGCGAGTCCGACGACGCCGCCGTCGGACTCGCGCGGAGAAGCGCGACTCGTCCCGGAACGCCCGATTCGTCCCGGAACGCCGGACTCGTGCGGATAAGCCCGACTCGACGGGCCGTATCGGAAAGCGGGGACACGACCTCGTGCGGACCGGGTGCGCCGCCCGGGCCCACTGGTCGACCCGTCTGCGCCGCCCCCTACACTGGAAGGGTGACTGACGCAGACGCATCGAATACGACCGGTTCCGCGGGAGCCGCCTCGAACGGCACTCCGGAACCGGCCGCCGTCGAGCGGCCCGGCTCCCTGCCGACCAGGGCCGAGAGCACGGCGGCCGCCAAGGACCGGACCCTCACCTCCCCGGCCGCCGTCGAGCGCGCCCGGGCGGCCCTGGGGGAGATCACCGAGCCGCTGTCGGTCGGAGAGCACACGGCGGCCAAGCTGCAGGCCGAACGTCTGGTCACCCACCTCTTCGAGTGCAACCTGGCCGGCTACAACGGCTGGCGTTGGGCGGTGACCATGGCTCGGCCTCCGCGCAGTCGCACTGCGACGGTCTGCGAGCTGGAGCTCCTGCCCGGCGAGGGCGCGCTCCTCGCCCCGCCCTGGGTTCCCTGGGCCGATCGTCTCCGTTCCGGTGATCTCGCTCGTTCCGACCGCCTGCCCCGGCGTGAGACCGACGAGCGTCTCGAGGCCGGCTGGGAGGCCGCGGGCGAGGAGGGCGACAGGACCGCCCTCGACGAGCTCGACCTGGGACGCGCCCGCGTGCTCAGCTTCGAAGGGATCCAACGCGCCGCCCAGCGGTGGTACGACGGCGACCATGGTCCGGATGCGGATGGCGTTCGCAAGGCGGACGCGACCTGCTCGTCCTGCGGCTTCCTCCTGCCCATGGCCGGGCGGATGCGTCGAGTATTCGGCGTCTGCGCCAATGAGCTGGCCGTCGATGATGGCCGGGTCGTGTCCATGGACCACGGCTGCGGTGCTCACTCCGAGACCGACCTGCCGGATCAGGACTCCGACTGGCCGGTGACGCCGTCGCGCATGGATGAGGGATTGATGGAGCCGCTCGGCACCGATGGCTCCTCGATCCGTGGTGGGCGCAGCCGGATGAGCGACCGGGCCGACCGGGCCGGGGCCGGGACTCCTCCCGGAGAGGGGTGTCGCGGGGCTGAGGCGGAGGCGGCGTCCGAGAGCGCCGGGGGGCGCGAGTCCGCGAGGGCGGGGGAAGGCCGTGCCGACGCGAAGCGCGCTCGCAGCGCCCGTGCGATGGCGATCACGCTTGTGCCGGCCCCGGATGAGGGGACGGAGAAGCCCGGGAAGCCGGGGAAGTCGGTCGAGAAGCTCGTCGCGCGCAAGGAGGACGAGACTGCGCGCTCGTCCCGTTCGCGTCGCGCCCGGAGGGCGACGGCGCGACAGTCGAAGGCGCTCGAGGCCGAGGAGGCGCAGAGGCGCGCGGCTGCGGGCGAGCCCGCGGAACGGGCGGCCGCCGCTCGGGATGCTGTCGCGAGTCTGAAGGCCGGGTTGCAGGAGCGCGGCGCCGCGCCCGAGGTGGTGGGACCTGCGAGCCTGACCGAGCTGGAGGCTCACCTTCCCCGCCGAGATCGGTAGTACTCCGCGTCGAGATCGGTCCGGGCCGGCGGCGATGGCGGCGCGCCCGGACGGCGTCAGCGGGTGACCAGGGCCTCCAGGCCGGTGATCGGCTCACCGGGCGGCGTCGCGTCGACGACCGCCGCATTGGCGATGATCCGCTCCACCGCTCCGACCACCCGGCCTCCGGCGGCGTGCGGAGTGAGAAGGAGATTCGGAGCATCCCAGAGCGTCGAGTCGGCGGGCAGGGGCTCGGGATCGGCGACGTCGAGGCCCGCCGCGCTGATGGCGCCCGAGCGCAGGGCCGCCTCCAGGGCCTCCTGGTCGATCGTCGTGCCGCGACCCGCGTTCACGACGACGGCGCGGCGTGGCAGCCGTGCGAGCCGCTCGGCGCTCAACGCTCCCGCGGTCTGCGGCGTGCTCGGCAGGATCATCACCAGCAGGTCGGTCCAGGGCAGGGCCGACTCAATGTTGTCGACCGAGATGACCTCGAACCCGGCGCGTTGTCCGGCGGAGCGCGCGACCCCGCGCACACTCGCCCCGAAGGCGGTCAGCAGCTGCGCCGTCGTGATCCCGATCGCCCCGAAGCCCCATATGAGCACTCGCGCCCGGAACAGCGTCGTCAGGCGCTCCGGGTCGTGGACCGGATGGGCGCCGCCCAGGGTCGGCTCCCACTCGTGACGGTCGGCCGCGCGCACCGCCGTCGGCAGGGAGCGCACGCAGCCCAGCGCCAGGGCGGCCACGTGCTCGGCCACGGTGCGGTCGTGGAAGTGGCGGCCCGAGGTGATCGCCACTGAGTTCGGGAAACCGGCGGCCAGGACGTTGTCCGGTCCGGCGGCCAGCGTTTGGATCCAGCGCAGTCGAGTGAGGTATCCGGGCATCTCCGCCAGCACATCGGCGCTCCCGGGTCCGCCGCCGCCCCACAGGACCAGGCCCTCGGCGTCGCGGTGCTCGGCCGGGACGGGCTCGGCCTCGCTGAACAGGACGACCTCGTGCCCCGCGTCGCGGATGGGGGAGGGGTCGATATAACCGGTCTCAGTCAGGAGGATCTTCATGGAGCCAGCCTCCCACGCCGTCGGGCTCCCGCCCAGCCCGGCGGCGTTCCCACCCGGCCCCGCAGTCTTGCCGCCCGGCCCGGCGGCGTCGGGCGACCCGTGCCGCATGCGGAAGCGGCCCCGTATAGGCAGGGAGAGGCACGATGACCTGGGGCGACCCGTGCCGCATGCGGAAGCGGCGCGCGAGTCGTCGGATCGAGATGTCCACGTGACGAGCGCGGCGAGCGCCACCCGATTCCGTCTGGAAGAATCACGCTGTGAGTACGCACACCCCCACCTCCCGGACGGCGGCCTCCCGCGGCTCCGCCCTCGACGCCTTCTTCCACATCACCGAGCGCGGCTCGACGCTCGCCCGCGAGATTCGCGGCGGCGTCGTCACCTTCTTCACGATGGCCTACATCCTCGTGCTGAACCCGCTCATCCTGTCCACCCCGCACGACGGCATCGCCCCGCTGGGCACCACCGAGCAGATCGCCGCCGGCACCGCCCTGATCGCCGGGGTCATAACCATCCTCATGGGAGTGGTCGCCAATTACCCCATGGCTCTGGCGGCGGGGCTGGGCATCAACGCGATGATCGCCTACACGCTCGTCGGCATGAATGGCATGACCTACGCCGACGCCATGGGGCTCATCGTCATCGAGGGCGTCATCATCCTCATCCTGGTGCTCACCGGTTTCCGCGAGGCCGTCTTCAGAGCGGTCCCCGCCCATATCAAGACCGCGATCAGCGTCGGCATCGGCCTGTTCATCGCCCTGATCGGCCTGGTGGACGCCAAGGTGGTCCGCGCCGGCGGCACTCCGCTCGAGCTGGGGCTGGGCGGGTCCCTTCAGGGATGGCCCGTGCTCGTCTTCCTCCTCGGCCTGTTCCTCATGCTCATCCTGCACGTGCGCAGGGTGAAGGGCTCCATCCTCATCGGCATCGTCGCCTCCACGGTGCTCGCCGCTGTCATCGAGGCCGTCGTCCACCTGGGCGCCTACAACGACGACCCCGACGCCGGGCCGGTCAACCTCACCGGCTGGGCCCTGTCGGTCCCGTCATTGTCGGGCTCCCCAGTCGAGCTGCCGGATCCGGCCACTCTCGGGCGATTCAGCCTGCTGGGCTCCCTGGACAAGGTCGGCATCGTGAGTGTCGTCCTGCTCGTCTTCTCGCTGCTGCTCGCGGACTTCTTCGACACCATGGGCACCATGATCGCGATCGGCGCCGAGGGAGACCTCCTGGATGCCGACGGCAACCCGCCGAGGACCCGCGAGATCCTCGCCGTCGATTCCCTTGCCGCGATCGCCGGCGGCGCGGGCGGTGTCTCCTCCAACACGTCCTACGTCGAGTCCGCGGCGGGCGTGGGGGAGGGCGCGCGCACCGGCCTGGCCTCCGTGGTCACCGGCGTCCTGTTCCTGCTGAGCATGTTCCTCGCGCCGGTCGTCTCGATGGTGCCGTACGAGGCCGCCACCCCGGCGCTGGTCGTCGTCGGCTTCCTCATGATGACCCAGGTGACCGACATCGACTGGAAGTCTCCGGAGGTCGCCCTGCCGGCCTTCATCACCATCATCATGATGCCGTTCTCCTACTCGATCACGAACGGCATCGGCGCGGGCTTCATCGCCTATCTGGTGGTTCAGCTGGCGCGCGGGCGGGTCAGGGAGATCCATCCGCTCATATGGGGCGCCTCCCTCCTGTTCGTCATCTACTTCACGCTCGCACCCATCAAGGCGATCCTCGGGATCGTGTGAGCCGACGACGGCGGTGGCCGGCGCGCGCCGGTAACCGCCGGCGGCCCTCCCCCTCTCTCCCTCGTCGAGTTCGGTTCGGTTCCGGCTCGAGTTCGGTTCGTTGTCGTGGTTGTGCGGTGGGGTGGTTCGTGGCGGGGCAGGTGGTGGGTGGTGGTTGTCGGACGGACGTGCTGTGCGGCTTGCGGTCGGGGTGGGTGGCCGTGGTCGGGGTGTGGGGGTGATGGGTCGGGTGGGGTCTGGTGCGGTGGGAGGGTTGTGCGGTGGTGCCGTTGCTCGTGCGGTCGTACGTCCGACGGGGCCGGCGGCCGTTGCCTCGGGCCGGTCGTACCCGGGCTCGCGCGGTCGTACCCGGGCTCGCGCGGTCGTACGCTGCGGCGCCGGGTCGTACTGTAGGGGGGCTTTAGGGTACGACCGTGCGGCGTCGGGTACGACCCCGCGGTGCCGGTCGGGCCCGTGCGGGGCGAGCGGTCCGGCGCTCATGGGGGAACGACTCCCGCCGGCGCACGGCCTCGCCCCCGTCGAGGTCGACATTTCGGCGCGAGTCCGACGACGCCGCCGTCGGACTCGCGCCGAAATGCCTGCCTCGCGGCCCCGGCCCCCGGGCGCGCCGCCGTCGAACCGATCTCGACGCGGAACTCGACCGATCTCGGCACGGAACCGAACCGATCTCGACGACTGCGGGCCCGGCCTTCGCGGGCCCGAGAGCGCCGCTCCCGCCTTGGCCCCACCGTCGCCCTCCGCCCCCGGCGTTGTCCCCACCCCGGCGTCGCGCTGGCCCGGGCATCGCGGGCGTAAAATCAATCGATCCGCACGACATCGCACGCGCACCGTCCCGCACCGGAGCCGGGCGGCGGCCCGTCGGCGGGCACCCGTTGCGCACCGGTGGGACGGCTCGCCCGTCGGCCAGTGCTCGGCTGCCGGCCGACCCGCCCCGGACCCGCCCGCTGCACTCGTCGGCGACCCCGAGTCCCAGGGTCCCGCCGCTCCGTCAGGGCGTTGCGCGTCCTCTCAAAGAAGCTGGAGTCGTTCCGACCGTGAGCAGCACCTTCGAGTCGCTGAAGTTCCACAACTACCGTCTCTGGTTCTGCGCCGCCCTCGTCGCCAACACCGGGACGTGGATGCAGCGCGTGGCCCAGGACTGGCTCGTGCTGCGAGTTCTCACCGACGACTCCGCAGCGGCCACGGGGATGACGACCGCGCTCCAGTTCCTGCCGGCGATGCTTCTGAGCGCGCACGCCGGGCTCGTCGTCGACCGTGTGGACCAGCGCAGGTTCCTCGTCATCACCCAGACGGCGATGGGCGTCGTCTCGGCGCTCCTCGCCGTTGACGTCCTGATGGGGCGCGCCCAGCTGTGGCATGTCTATCTCGCAGCCCTCGCCACCGGCGTCGCGAGCGTCTATGACGCTCCCGCCCGGCAGATCTTCGTGGCGCGGATGGTCCCCGCCGGAGACCTCGCCAACGCAGTGGGCCTGAACTCGGCCTCCTTCAACGCCGCCCGCTTGCTGGGACCCGCGGCGGCCGGTCTGGTGATCGCCTGGATCGGGGCGGGCTGGGTCTTCCTGGTCAACGCGCTCACCTTCCTGTTCCCGGCCCTGGTGCTGATGACCATGCGCGTCTCCGAGCTCTACGATCTCCCCCGCGCGGCGCGGGCGAAGGGACAGGTGCGCGAGGGACTGGCATACATGCGCCACCGCGCGGACATCATCGTCATCATCGTGGTCATCTCGGTGGTCTCGATGCTCACGCTGAACTTCCAGGTCACCATGGCCGCCATGGTCCGCAGTGCTTTCGCCATGGAGTCCGACGCCTACGGCACGGTCTCCTCGGTCTTCGCGATCGGCTCGCTCGCCGGCGCCCTGTGGGCGGCGCGCCGTCGTTCCCCGCGCGTGCGCACGGTCGTCGGCGCCTCGTTCCTCCTGGGAGCCTTCACGCTGGTCATGGCCGTCATGCCGAGCTATTGGCTCTTCGCCGCCTCCACGATCCCGGTCGGGCTGTGCGTGCTCACCGTCCTGACCGCCGCCAACCAGACGGTGCAGCTGACCACCGCGCCGGACATGCGCGGGCGCGTCATGAGCCTGTACATGATGTGCCTCCTGGGGACGACGCCGATCGGGTCGCCGCTGATCGGGTGGGTCTCGGACACCTGGGGGCCGCGCACGTCCCTGCTGGTGGGCGGCGCCGCGGCGGTGGCGGTCTCCCTGATCGCAGCCGTGTGGGCCCGCCGCCACTGGCACGTGAGCCTGACCTACTCCTCTACTCGTCGCCACCTGTCGGCGGGCGGATCGCACGGGCGGGCGCTGCCGCCGCGGCGGGGCTCCTCGCCGGACGACGACGCCGGGTGAGCCGCGGCGCGCTCGGCGGTGCCCTCGGGCCCGCGAGGAGAGCCGCCGGCCCCGACGGGGCGACATCATCGACGTCGCCAGGCGGTGCCCTCGGGCCCGCG
Organism: Actinomyces gerencseriae DSM 6844; assembly: GCF_000429265.1. Taxonomy (GTDB): domain Bacteria; phylum Actinomycetota; class Actinomycetes; order Actinomycetales; family Actinomycetaceae; genus Actinomyces; species Actinomyces gerencseriae. Next base: position 125,156 of record NZ_KE386873.1, on the reverse strand, counting down.
AGGAGAGCCGCCGGCCCCGACGGGGCGACATCATCGACGTCGCCAGGCAGTGCCCTCGGGCCCGCGAGGAGAGCCGCCGGCAGGCGGCCGCCTACGCGGCGCGGCTCAAGGCGTCCTCGGGCCCGCGAGGAGGGCTTTGGGACCCCGCCCCGCCCGACGGCATCCGGTGGGCGCGGCTGGGGCGGGGACGCGGGAGCCCCTGGGCGCGGGGCTCGGCCTGTACATGCTGGAGGAGATCGGCGGGGGCAGAAACCGGGAGCCCCGGGGCGCGGGGCCCGGTCTCTCCGCCGTATCGCGGGTTGGCTCCATGACGCCCGGATATTGTGGAATCCGGGGCGCGGGCCGGTCGGGACCCGCCGCCCGCATGGCGTCCGCCCGACGCCGTCGAATCGCGAGGAGGCGCTGAGCGTGAGTGAGCTCATCGACACGACGGAGATGTATCTCAAGACCGTCTACGAGATGGAGGAGGACGGCGTTCCTCCCCTGCGGGCGCGCATTGTGGAGCGTCTCGACCACTCCGGGCCCACGGTCTCCCAGACGGTCGCCCGTATGGAGCGCGACGGCCTCATTCATGTGGCGGAGAACCGGTCGCTTGAGCTCACGCAGACGGGTCGAGCCCGGGCCACCGAGGTCATTCGCAAGCACAGACTTGCGGAAAGACTGCTCCTCGACGTCATCGGCATGGACCGTCGCCTGATTCATGAGGAGGCCTGTCGCTGGGAGCACGTGATGAGCGAGCAGGTCGAGGAGCGTCTGGCGGAGATCCTCCGGGACACCGACACGGACCCGTTCGGCAACGACATCCCCCTGGACGCCGCGGCGCGCCCGGCGCCCGCCGCCGATGAGGTCAGCGCGGCGCACCTGAGCCGATCTGGGGAGACCAGTGCGGTCGTCTCGCGCGTGGGCGAGCCCATTCAGGCCGATGCCGAGCTCATCGCCCGGGTCGAGGACGCCGATATCCGGGTCGGTGAGACGGTCCGTCTGCGTGCGGCCTCCGGCGGCGTGCGCGTGGCCGGTCCCACGCAGGAGCCCGTGATGCTCTCCCGCGACCTCGCGCCCCATCTCTTCCTGCGCAGGTGAGCGCATGCGGGCCGAGTCCCGTCCGATCTCGCCCGCGCCCGATGAGCTCCGCCGGGGACTGCCACGGTCGTCCGTCGCGTCTCACTGCGATGAGCCGTCGCGCCCTCGCCCGACGGGACTCGCTCCCCTTCCCCGTTCCATCGGCCTTCCCGCTCGGGCTCGGCGCCTCCCGCCTCCGCCCCTCCTCCGGCGGGGTGCGCGGAGGCGCCTCGACGACGACGGGTTCCGGGCGGTACCGACGTCGTTTTCCCCGAGTTTCCCGGGTCCGCGGCGGGTGGCGCGGCTGCTGTGACGAGGGGCCCGGGCGCGTGGGTGATCCCACAGAGGTCCGGCGTCCACCGGCTTCACACGGGAGGTAAAAGTCCGCTAACGTAATTGGCGCAGTCGATGAAGTCGGCTGTGGAGAGGCGGGCAGAGCCTAAGCCTGCCGGTGCCTCGCCTCTTCCGTGATCGTACTCAAGACACCATCGGCAGGCCCGGGGGAACCACTTTCTCCGGCTCGGGTCCCGCCCACGCGGTTGGCCCGAGCCTTGGGGTGAAGCCCGCGCAAGCGGGCCGGGCGTCTCCCGCCCGAACCCGACAGCTAACTCCGTCGGCTCTTCAGGAGAAAATTCAGTGACTTCAAGCGACAAGGCCCGTCACCGCAAGGCCGCTCCTCCGCTGACCCCGCTGTCCACCGCCGGTCCCGTTGCCCGCCGCGGCCTCGCCGTCGCCGCATCCTCGGGTCTGGCTCTCACAATCATCGCCTCCGGCGCCAATGCCGCCGGGGATGGCGCGGACGTCGGCGACTCCGCCGGTGCGCTGACGAAGACGGGGGTCGACACCCTCGCCAATGACGCTCGTGAGGCCGTCACCACGAACGCGGCCATCACCACGTCCCAGACGTCCAGGCTCGAGGCCGCCGACCCGGTCGCGGACGTCACCGCCGAGGCCCCGGCGCCCGTCGTCGAGCAGCGGCCCGCCGCCCAGGAGGCCGCTCCTCAGGAGGAGGCCCCGGCGCAGGCACCGGCCGAGGAGGAGCAGGCCCCGGCGGCTTCCGCGGAGGAGTCGCCCGCCCCCGCTTCTCCGGCGCCCGCCTCCTCGGCCGGCTCGATCGCCGCCCTCGCCATGCAGTACGTCGGCTCCCCCTATGTGTGGGGCGCCTCGGGGCCGAGCGCCTTCGACTGCTCCGGTCTCGTGTCCTACGTGTACGGCCAGTTCGGCACCTCGCTGCCCCACTCGTCCGAGGGGATCCGCAGCGCCGGCACCCCCATCTCGGCTGCCGAGGCCCAGCCCGGCGACGTCATCTGGTGGCCCGGCCACGTCGCCATCTACGCCGGCGACGGCATGATGGTCTCCGCCGAGGACGAGAGCACCGGCGTTCGCTACCTCCCCGTCCGGTCCGGCGGTACCTTCCTCCGTATGTGAGAGGCGCGTTTCTTCGCGTCCCAGGCCGTCCCCGGTCTCAGTTTCTCAAGATCGGGGACGGTTTTTCATCCTGGGGGAGGAGGCGCACGAAACAAAAGTGTGATCTCCCACAGTCGTGTGCGTGATCTGGCCGTGACACGCCGGGCTTCCCTCGGGTACCGTTGCCCCTGTTGCGAGGCCCTCCTCGTGATCCTCGGTTCGAGGCTTCGTCCTGCCGCTCGAACTGGGGCTCCTTTCCCAAGCTATGGCAGGAACGGGGGAACCACAGAATGGATCGCGGTGCGCTGCGCTCCGCGAACCTCAGGGGTGAAGTCTGCGAGAGCAGGCCGGGCTTCTCCAGTCCGAACCCGACAGCTCACCTCGGCAGCTCAACAAGGAGAGAAATGTCCAGCACCAAGGCTCGTCATCGCAAGGATGCCCGTCCCGTCACGTCCGTCACCCCGGTGGCGCGCCGCAGCCTCGCCGCTGCCGCTTCCTCGGGTCTCGCGCTGACGATGATCGCCTCGGGCGCTCACGCGGCCGGGAGCACGGAGGCCGAGGCCTCCGCCGGCTCCTTGAAGGAGGCCGGTGTTGGCACGCTCGCGGCCAATGCTCGTGCGGCGGTATCCACTAATGCCGCGGTTCACGTCTCTCCGGACGCCTCCACCGAGGCCGCCGACGTCGCTGCCGACGTGACCGCCGAGGCTCCCGTCGTCGAGCAGCCCGCACCGCAGGCCAACACCAGCACCGACGAGTCGGCCTCCAACTCCACCACCGCCACGAACGCTTCGGCCACGGAGAACGCGGCCGATTCCGGGCGCTCCACGTCGAACCCCGCCCCGGCACCCGCATCCAACGCCGGGGGCGCTGTGGCGATCGCCATGCAGTACGTCGGTCGGCCCTACGTCTCCGGCGCCGCGGGGCCGGACGCCTTCGACTGCTCGGGCCTCGTCCAGTACGTCTACGCGCAGATGGGCATCTCTCTTCCGCGTACCGCCCAGGCGCAGGGCTCGGCGGGCAGGCTCGTCTCCGCCGCTGAGGCCCAGCCCGGCGACATCGTCTACTTCGGCCACCACGTGGGCATCTACGCCGGTGACGGCAAGATGATCGATGCCGGCACGGAGTCCACCGGCGTCGTCTACCGCGACATCTACGAGACCCCGATCGGTTACGTGCGAGTCGGCTGAGGTCGTCGCGCCGGCGCGGTGGAGCGGTCGTCCCCTCGGGACGGCCGCTTTCTCGCGTTCCTCGCCTCCCGCGCTTGCGCCTCCCGTACTCGTTGGGTTCTGCCCGCCTTCGTCGGGCCCTGGCCGTGCTCCTCCGGACACCGGCCTCTGAGCGGGCCCGTTCTCTTCGGGCTCCGCCCTCTGGCCGGGAACCGCGCTCTCCCCCGGGGCCCGCCTTCTTCCCCGGGGTCCCGCCCGAGCCACGACCCTCCTCGAGCCTCCGGAGCCCGGGCTGAGGCAGGACACTCGTTTGTTGACGCAAGCCACACAAGGCGGTGGCGTTCAGTGGCTTTGACCACACGGCATCGCGAGGCAGAATGATCCGTATCGGATTCCCGGCGCCTGGAGAAAGGGGCACAAGTCATGTCCGAAGGCGGAGTCATCCTGGTCGGAGTTGATGGATCACCGGAGTCGCTCGGTGCGGTCGACTGGGCGGTCGCCCGGGCCGCCTGCGAGGACTGGCGGGTCCACATCCTGTGCGCGTACTCCCTGCCCTCCTTCACCACTGCTTCCCTGGACGGCGGGTACGCGGCTCTCGACGACACGGCCGTGCGGTCGGGCGCCCAGGCCGTCGTCGATGAGGCGGTCGCCCGAATCCGGGACAAGGGAGTGCCCGTGACCAGTTCCCTGGAGACGGGCGACCCGGCCGGAGTGCTCGTCGACCTGTCCGACGAGGCGGCCCTGACCGTCGTCGGCACTCGCGGCGGCGGCGGTTTCGCCGACCGCCTGCTCGGAACCGTCTCGTCGGCGCTGCCGGCCCACGCCCACTGCCCCGCGATCGTGGTTCCCCGTCATACCGAGGGCTCCGACTACACGCCCGTGCGCCGCATCGTGGTCGGCGTGGACGGCTCGGACTCGGCCCGCAAGGCGCTGCGCTGGGCCGTGCACGAGGCCGATGTCTGGGATGCCGAGCTCACCGCCATCGCCGCCGTGCCCATGGCCTCCGGCGCCGGCGCGCTGGCGTGGCTGCCGGCGGCCGTTGATCGGGAGCAGGTACTCGCCGACGTCCGCTCCGGCCTGGACCGCGCCGTGGCGGACGCGATCGAGGGACATCCCAAGGTGGTGGTGCGTCGTCACGCGTTGGACGGCAACGCGGCCGAGCTCATGGCGGAGTTCTCCACCGCCGTGGACCTGGTCGTCGTGGGCTCACGCGGCCGGGGCGGGTTCTCGGGGCTGCTGCTGGGCTCGGTGAGCCAGGGCGTCCTGTCGCACGCGTCCTGCCCGGTCATGGTGGTGCCCGCCCGGACCAAGGATGAGGCCTCCGCGGGAGGGCGCAGCCAGGGCATCCCCTGGGGGCGCGCCTGAAGGTCCGAGCAGCGGGAGCATCTCGATCCTGCCGCGGCCCCGTGGCTCCGCCTCGGCGCCGCGTGCGGTAGGGTTGGGCGCGGGCCCTCGTAGCTCAGGGGATAGAGCACCGCTCTCCTAAAGCGGGTGTCGCGCGTTCGAATCGCGCCGGGGGCACATGATGCGAGGGGCCCGCCCCGATGGATCATCGGGGCGGGCCCCTCGCGTATCCGGCGGCCTCCTCGCTGCGTGAGGACGTTGCGGCCCGGCTCGGGCGGACCTTTCTCGTATCGGGCGGCTCCGTTGGATGCCGGCCCCGCCACCAGCCCGAGCAGGCGGGCCTCTCGCGTATCGGGCGGCTCCGCATCTCGACCGGCCCGCCGGGTCTCAACCGGGCCCTCGGGTGCGGTCGGGCCGACGCTCGGCGCGCGAGAACCCCGGACGATCTCTCGGTGCGGAGGCGAACCGATCTCGACGCCGAGGACCGGCTCGAGAGAGCTCCGGGTCGCGATCCGACCGGGCCGCAACCGGGTTGGAGCCGGTCCGAGATCGGCGGAGGAGGTCACACCCGCGCCGCCCAACATGTCGTGGCTCGGGTCGGAGTGCCTGCGCCCTTCGGCGACCTCCTGCCGATATGTTGGGTATATGACGCCTTCACTCTTCTCATTCGGACGCAGCCGGCGTCGCGCCGGCGAGCCGACGGGTCAGCCCGAAGATGTTGTCGCGTCCACTCCATCGCCGCCCGTGCCGCAGGAGGAACCCGCTCCGCCCGTCGAGCCTCCGGCGCCTCCCGTGTCCCCCGAGCGCCGGGCCCTGGTGGATGATGCCCTGACCGCCTGGCGCGACGAGCTCATCGACGTGGGGGGCGCCTCCAGCCTGGACGACATCGGACTGCTCGATGCTGTCGTGGACCTCACGACCGCCCATCCCTCCGGGCTGGCGCAGCTCTACGCCGGACGTCCTACGCACCTGGGCAACCTCGTGCGCGAGCACGAGGCCCTGGGGCGGGCGCGCCAGAGCCTGAGGGATGTCGCGGGGCACATGAATCTGCTGGCCCGCCAGTTCGGCGTCGCCCCCGTCTACCTCGCCATCGGCGTGGCGACCTGGACCGAGACCGTGCCGGCCGACGAACCCGCGCCCCGCCTCATGGCCCCGTTCGCCCCGCGGCCCCGAGCGGGCGACGCGACGGGCGACTCCGCTGGTCCCGCCGCACCCGCGAGCCCGGCGAGCCCCGAGACGGTGAGCCCGGCCAATCCCGGGCCCGTCAGCCCGGCCGATGCCGGCGCGGCGGGTGCGCCGGCATCGGCTGCGTCGGGCGCGGCGGGCACACCGCCGTCGGCCGCATCGGGCATGTCGGCCTCCCGCCGCGACGCCAGGGCCGCCGAGCACGGTGACGCGTCCGGAGCCCGGATGATCGTGCGTCACGTCAACGCCCCCGTGCTCCTGCGCCCCGTGCGGCTGTCCAGCGCCACCGCCGAGCCCTCGCTCACCCTGGACCCCTCCATCGAGGTCAACCCCGTGCTCACCCGGGCCCTGCAGCGCTACGGCTCGACCACCGATGTCGAGGCCATCGCGCACGCCGCCCTGTCCGCGGAGGGCTTCACCCCGCGCGCCGCTCTGGCGCGCATCGGGAGCCTGGGCCGGGAGTACCTGCCCGGCTTCGAGATTCACGAGCGCCTCGTCGTGGGGGCCTTCGTCCATCCGGGTCAGGCTCTCATCGAGGACTTCGACGCCACCATCGAGCGCGCCCGCACCTCCGCGCTCGTCGCCGCGCTCGCCGGGGACGACATCGCCCGCGACGCCCTCGACGTCGAGCTGCCCGCCCCCGGGGCCGAGGACCGCCCGCCCGGCGCCGAGCGCGGCGCGGGCGACCTCGACCCCGCGCAGCTCGACGCCGTCGAGGCCGTCGGCTCGGGCGCCTCGCTGCTGCTGGACGCCCCGCCCGGCTCCGACGCGGCCGCGTCCCTGGCCGCCATCGCCGCCGACGCCGCCGCCTCGGGCCGCACCGTGCTCCACGTGCCCGCCACCAGCGCCGACGGGCACGCCGTCGCGGATGCGCTGCGAGACCTGGGGCTGGGCGAGATCGTGCTGGACCTGACCGAGGACGCCTCCTGGCGCCGTCACGCGGGCGAGGGCATCAAGGAGGCCCTCGGGGCGACGCCGCCCGCGCTCGACGTCGCCGCGATCGTCGATATGCGCGAGCGCCTGACGTCCGTGCGCGCGCACCTGACCCGGTACGTCGAGGCGCTCCACAGACGCCGCGAGCCCTGGGGCGTGTCCGCCCACGACGCCCTGCAGAGGCTCGCCGACCTCACCACCGGGCGCGTGCGGGCGCGCACCAAGGAGCGGATCGCGCCGGAGCGACTCGAGCGCCTCGACGACGACGGGTGCAGCCGTGCCGTCGCCCTCCTCACTCGCGCCAACATGCTGGGGGTCTTCTCCCCGCGGACGCGCTCGTCGGTCTGGAACGGCATCAGCATCACCGATATCGACGAGGCCACCGACGTGCTCGCCCAGCTGGGCCGGCTCGCCGATGAGCTCCTGCCGGCCGTTCTGCGGCACACCGCCGAGGTGGCCTCCGATACCGGGCTCACCTGCGCCTCCACCCTCGCCGACTGGTGCGAGCAGCTCGACATGCTCGACGGCGTGCGCGACTCCCTCGATATCTTCATCCCCGAGGTCTTCGAGCGCTCGGCCGCGGACATGGTCATCGCCACGGCCTCCAGGCGATGGCGCGAGGAGCGCAGCATCGAGATGAGCGCCTCGACCCGTCGGCGCTTCATCCGGCAGGCCAAGGACCTCGTGCGCCCGGGGCGCGATGTCGATGACCTGCACGCCGAGCTGGTCGAGGTCCAGCAGCGCCGTGAGGTCTGGCGGCGCCACGATCCCGAGGGCGGATGGCCCACTCTTCCGTCCGGGCTGGACGAGATGAGGACGATCGCCACTCGGGCCCGCCGGGCCGTCGCCGAGGTCCAGCCCGTGCTCGGGCGCGCGCAGGGCGCCCCGGACCTCATGGACATGAGCCTGGGGGACCTCAAGACCCATGTGCGCGCCCTGGCCGACGACGACACCACGGCTCAGATCCTCCCCGAGCTCGGTCGCGTCACGGCGCAGCTCGACGACCTGGGCCTGGTGCCGCTGGCGAAGGACCTGGCCGACCGCGGCATCGACTCGGGCCAGATCGAGGACGAGCTCACCTACTGCTGGTGGTCCTCGCTGCTGGCGCGGATCCTGCGCGACGACCCGGCCCTGGGCGGGCTCGACGCCCGCGCCCTCAACGACATGGCCGACTCGCTGCGAGAGCTGGACACCGCCCAGGCGGGCTCGCTGGCCGCTCCCGTGGCCCACGCCTGCGCCCGCCGAGTGCGCGCCGCCGTCGAGGCCGACAAGGATGACGCTCGCGAGCTGTACCGCGCCCTGTCCCGCGACGACGGGGTTCCGCTGCGCGACATCATCGCGGCCCACCCGGTGTCCCTGATCGCCAAGCCGGTGTGGATCGTCCCGCCCACGCTCGTCCCCCAGGTGCTGACGCCGGATGCCGTCGTCGATCTGGCGGTCCTGGACGCGAGCGCCCAGATGCCGGTCGCGCAGGTGATGCCGGCCTTCGTACGGGCCGAGCAGGTCCTGGTCGTGGGGGACCCGCGGCGGGCGACCTCCGGTCTGGCCGCCGAGCTCGGGCCGCTGCTGCCCAGCGTCACCCTGCCCACCGGTCGCAACACCCTCGACCCGCGAATCGCCGCCTTCCTGGCGACCAACGGCTACGAGGGCGTCGTCGAGGCCGTGCCCTCCCCGCCCGGGACGTCCAACCTGTCCCTCGACCTCGTGGAAGGGCGGGGCATGCCGGCACCCGGCCAGATGGCCGTGGAGTCGGTACCCGCCGAGGTCGAGCACGTCGTCGATCTGGTCATCGACCACGCCCTGAGCCATCCCGAGAGCTCCCTGGCGGTCGTGGCTCTCAACGAACGGCACGCCGAGGAGATCCGCAGGGCCGCCGCCGCCGCGGTGGCGGGCTCCGTGGCCCTGGAGGAGTTCTTCGCCGCCGGGATCGCCGAGCCCTTCGTCGTCGTGGACCTGTCCGAGGCGCGCTCGCTGCGCCGGGACCACGCCATTGTCTCCGTCGGCTACGCCAAGACTCCGCACGGCCGCACCATCCACAGCTTCGGCCCCGTCTCCCGGGCCGGCGGGATGGTGGGGCTCGTGGAGGCGCTGTGCGTGTCGCGCAACCGCACGCGGGTCGTCTCCTGCCTGGGGCCCGACGACCTCGACCCCGAGCGGCTGCACGCCCCGGGCGCCCGGCTGCTGCGCGAGGTACTCCTGCGCGCCTCGGGGACGGACGCCGTGGAGATCGAGGACGCCGCGGTGCCCGATCGGCTCCTGGTCGATCTCGCCGAGCACCTGTGGCGCAAAGGACTGGAGGTGGTGCCCCGCTACGGCGTGCCCGGCGGTCCGCGCATCCCTCTGGCCATCGGGCACCCCGACTACCCCGGTGAGCTGTTCGTGGCCGTGCTGACCGACGACGACGCCTACGTCGCCGAGCCGAGCCTGCGACGCCGCGACCGCCACTGGGTGGAACGACTCCAGCGGCGGGGCTGGCTCGTGCACACGGCCTTCTCCGCCGGCGTCTTCGTCGATCCCGAGGCGGAGGCGCGCCGGGTCGAGGCGCTGGTGATGTCCGTCCTGACCGCGCGCTCCAGGGCCGAGCAGGTGCTCCGCGAGCCGGCGCCGCCCGCGCACGTGGAGGAGACGGCGCCACCGCCGCCACCGCCCGAGCCCGCGGCGCCGCCACCGCCGAGGAGCGCTCGTGGGCCTGAGGCGAGTCCCCGAGCGACGCGGCCGGGAGCCGTCGGTGCGCACGGCGCCGACGACGGGCGCACCCGGCGGCCCCCGATCGTCGAGGGGCTGCCGCTGCAGGCCTACTCCGATGACCAGCTCGACGACATGATGGCGTGGATCCGCTCCGACGGCGTCAAGCGCGACGAGGAAGCCGAGATCGAGGAGCTGCGGGCCGCGCTCGCGCTGACGCGTCACGGCGCGGGCATCAGCGCGGTGCTCTCCAACGCCGTGCGGCGGACCCGTTGAGCCGGCGGCGGCGCGCCGTCGCGCTCTCGCCGCAGGACCGGGCGCGGGTCGCGCGCGGCGATCGTCCCGAGGCGGACGCCGAGGTCGAGCGGCGCCGGGGGATCGACCCCCTGACGGACGCGCTCGCGCGCGAGGACGAGGCGCTCGGGTACCGGGGCGACGAGGAGAGCGTCGGCGCCAACGACAGCCGGCTTCTGCGCGACGTGCCTCCCCACTGGGGCTGAGGCCACTGGGGACGCCGAGGACGGGACGGCCGGGAGTGCGGTCAGCCGGCGACCGCGCGGACGGCGGGCCCGGCGATCCCGGCCCGCGTCTCGTCGCCGACCTCCTGGGTCGCGTGGGTGGGGGGCACCATCGGGACGCCGTGCGCCGGTGCGGAGGCGCCCACCGCGCGCAGCACGAAGGTGTCCAGGGCGTCGAGGTAGGCGGTGCGGGCGACCGGGTCCGTCGGCGTCGGGCGCCCGCCCATGACGCAGGCGTGCACGAGTGGGATGACCTGGGCCGGGTCCTGCGGCGGGATCGCCCCGTCGGCGACGGCGTCGTTGAGGATCTGGGCGAGCATCTGCGCCATGAGCCCGGCGTGCGCGCGCAGCCGACCGGCTGTTCCGCGGGAGACCGAGTTCGCCAGCGGGCCGGACGCGGGGAAGTGGAAGTGCCGTTTGATGAGGGCCTGCTGGCGCACGTAGACGCGCAGCCGATCGATGGGGTCCTCGACGCCCGCCAGCGCGGCGGAGAGCTCCTCGGCGTAGCGGGCGGTCTCGTGCTCCATGAAGGCCAGGAGGAGATCCTCCTTGTCGGCGAAGTGGTTGTAGACCGCGGTGCGCCCGACGCCGGCGTGCGCGGCGACGTCCGACAGGGTGATCTTGTCGAAGGAGCGTGCGGCCATCAGCCTCGAGAGCGCATCGAACAAGGCGGTGCGGGTTCGTTCGCGGTGCTCGGCGAGCGAACCTCCCATGATCTTCGGCATGCCATCACCCTAACCTACGAGGTGACGGAAATGCGATAACCGTCATATAGAACGTACGACGTGCGGGGGACGGGGCGCCGAAGCGTCCGCCGCTGCGCGGATCGCCGCCAGGATGGGCAGGTCGGCGGGCAGCCAGGGCAGCGCCTCGAGGTCGTCCCATGCGACCCATCGCACCGACGTGTGCGCCCGCCCGCATCGCGGTCCGTGGTCCGGGTCGGCCGGTTCCGCGAGCCAGACGCGCATCCGGTATCCGTGCATGGCGGGCCAGGCGGGGGAGTCGTCGCCGGGGAGGCGGGTGGAGGAGCCGTCCGCGGCGGCGTCCCGGGGCGGGGCCGTCACGGCCAGCTCGGGGGCCGGACGGACCTCGGGGCCCAGGGCCACGACCAGGTCGAGCTCCTCGGCCAGCTCTCGCGCGAGCGCCCGGGTCGGCGCCTCGCCGGGCTCGACCTTGCCACCGGGCAGCTCGTACTGGCCGGCGTGCTCGGCCGGGTAGGAGCGGGCGGCGCACAGCATGGCCGTGGGGCCGGCCAGACGGTCCACGACGGCGGCGGCCACCACGAGCCGGGAGGGGCGGTCGGTCATGCTCGGAACCCTATCGGTCGTGCTTCGCCGAGATCGGTCGAGTTCCGGCTCGAGATCGGTTCGGCGGCGCTGGCGGGCGTCGAGTCGGGCATATCGGTGCGAGCCCGACGACGGCGCCCTCCTCCCCCGGGTGCTCCGCGGCTGAGGCCCGGGCCCGGACCGCACAGGCTCCTTGCAGCCATACCTGGCACACTTCCCGCCGTGAACATCGACTGGAACTCGTGGTGGCCCGACGCCGCCCTTCCCTTGTCCAACGGCGCCTCGGGCCGGTACGCCCTGTGGATCGCCCTCGCGGTTCTGGCGGCGGTGCTGGTCGTCCCGACGGCGCGGCGCTGGGGGCGCACCCTCGTCACCATCGTGCACGAGGCCGGGCACGCCGGCGCCGGTGTCCTCGTGGGCCGCAGGTTCCAGGGCTTCGTCGTCGAGAAGAACCTCGCCGGGCATGCCGTGACCGCCGGCAAGGAGCGCGGCCCCGGACGGATCTTCACCACCTGGGCGGGCTACCCGACTCCGGCGGTGCTCGGCGCTCTCATCGCCCTCGCCGCGCTGGGAGGCTGGAGCGGCCTCGTCCTCATCCTGGCCGCCGTGGTTCTGGTCGTGCTCCTGGTCATGTCCCGCTCCGTGCGCACGGTGCTCCTCGTCGCGTTCGTGGGTGCGCTCACGTTCGTCCTGTGGCGGTGGGGCGACGCCGTGGCCGGAGTCCCGCTGCGCGCGGGCATCGTCGCGGGGGTGGGGCTGGCACTGCTCGTGGGCGCCTGGGACTCCCTGCGCGATGTCGCCGTCTCCCGGGACGGCGCGCAGGATCATCGCACGCTGGCGGCGCTCACCGGCGTGCCCGCGGTGCTGTGGCTCGCCACCTGGTTCCTCGTCGACGCCGCGGCGACCGGCGCGGTGGCGTCGAGCATATGGAACGCCCTGACCTGAGTCCCCTCCTCGCCGGGCGCCGTCGGCGGAAGAGTCGGCTTCTCGAACACTTGTTCGTCGGGTTCCCTCCTCGTCGGGCGCCGACCCGGGCGGCCAGGTGGCGGCGCCGGGCGGCTTCGACCGATACGCTGGGGCGAAGACGCATCTGGACCACTCACCCCAAGGAGCGCACGTATGACCGGTCCTCTTCACCTCCTCGCCCGAGGCCTTCTGGCCGGTGTCTTCGTCAGCGGCGGCATCAACCAGGTCAAGGGCGCGCATCTCCTCGCCCCCAAGGTCGACGCCGCCAAGGAGGAGTACGGGGTCATGATCGACGTGGCGGGAGAGGATCTGGTCCGGCTCAACGGCGCGGGCATGGCGATCGCCGGAGGGGCCCTCGCCCTGGGCGTGGCGCCGCGCCTGTCCGCCGCGGCTCTCATCGGCATGCTCATCCCGACGACGGTCGTCGGGCACCCCTTCTGGAAGCTGGAGGACGAGGCCAAGCGCCGCGCGGCGGTGTCGGGGATGTTCAACAATGCGGCCGTCATCGGCGGTCTGCTGCTCGTGGCCGCCGGGCGCAGGCGCTGAACCCCTGCCGGGCCGAGAGGCGCGACGAGGCGAAGGCGGTCAGGGGCGGGCGACAGGCGCGGGAACGCCGGGTCAAGAATGAGGCCCGGAACCGCTGCGGCCCCGGGCCCTGCTGGAGCGGGTGACGGGAATCGAACCCGCGCTGTCAGCTTGGGAAGCTGAAGTTCTACCATTGAACTACACCCGCGCTCACCTGCCGTGAGGTGCTGGAGCAGCATACCTCACGTGGCCCCGAACGTGAAAACGTGTCCAATCAGGCTCTCCGAGTCGTACTCCGCCCCCCGCAGTTGTGGAGATGCGGGCCGCAGACCCGTTAGCCTGGGCCGGGGTCGTCACTCGGGCGACCCTTCCCCACCAGTGAGAGGCCCTTGATGAGTAACGCGTATGACCCCTCCGGATATCCGCAGGCGATGCCCGGCGGCGGCACCCCCAGCGCCGACAGCGGCCAGGCGGCGGCCCCCTACTCGGCTCAGAGCCCCTATCCTTCCTCCGCGGCCTCGGGTGCGCAGGCGGGCTACCAGCAGCCCGGTTACCAGCAGCCCGGTTATCAGCAGGCGGGCTACCAGCAGCCCGGTGCGGCCTATGCGGCGGGCCCCGGGGCCCAGCAGAGCTACTATCCGGGGGCGGACCCGGGGCAGATGGGCTTCCAGCAGCCCGGCGCCTACTACGACCAGAAGTCCAAGGTCGCCGCCGGTCTGCTCGGCATCTTCCTGGGCTCGTTCGGCGTCCACAACTTCTATCTGGGCTACACCAACAAGGCCGTCGGCCAGCTGGTGGGGACGATCATCGGCTTCATCCTGAGCTTCATCGTCATCGGGGTCTTCATCGTTATCGGGATTGAGATCTGGGCGCTCGTCGAGGGCATCCTCATCCTGTGCGCGCAGCCCGGTTCGCAGCCGTGGGGCGTGGACGCCCGCGGGATCCCCCTGTCCAGCTGACGTGCGACCGGCGCGTCCTCCCGCTGCGAGCGCGCCGGCGCGGGCCTTGCGCCGACTGCGCTAACCCCGTGGGGCAGCGTCAGGCGCATGGCACAATCGACCCGTGCTCCTCTCCGATCGCGACCCCCGTGGGGCAGCGTCAGGCGCATGGCACAATCGACCCGTGCTCCTCTCCGATCGCGACATCCGCGCCGAGCTCGACGCCGCCCGTGTCGTCCTCGAACCCTATGATCCAGAGATGCTCCAGCCCGCCTCGATCGATGTGCGGCTGGACCGCTGGTTCCGCCTGTTCGACAACCACCGCTATCCGGTGATCGACCCGGCTGTGGAGCAGGACGGCCTCACACACGTCATCGACGTCGGCCCCGACGATCCCTTCGTCCTGCACCCCGGCGAGTTCGTGCTCGGCTCCACCTACGAGCGCGTCACTCTACCCGACGACGTCGCCGCCCGTCTGGAGGGCAAGTCGAGCCTGGGGCGTCTCGGCCTGCTCACCCATTCCACCGCCGGCTTCATCGATCCCGGCTTCACCGGGCACGTCACGCTCGAGTTGAGCAACACCGCCACCATGCCGATCAAGCTGTGGCCGGGCATGAAGGTCGGCCAGCTCTGCTTCTTCCGCCTGTCCAGCCCCGCTCAGGCTCCCTACGGCTCCGGTGCGCACGGCTCGCGCTACCAGGGGCAGCGCGGCCCGACAGCGTCACGGGGCCACATGTCCTTCCGCCGGATACGCATTGAGGATCCGAGCGAATCGATCTCGGGGGGAACCCGCTTCAATGATGCGTCCTCGGCCGGAACCGAGGTGCAGGCATGACGACGCACCGGGCCGACGGGCCCTCCCGTTGGCCCGGCGAGCCACTCCGTCGGGCTGCCGATACAGGGCGTCGAGCCGCCGGTCCGGCTCGTGGGACTGGTGGTTCTGCCGGGGGCGGTGACGGTGCGTCCCGTCGGGCCGGTAGAGGTCGTCGGGCCGCCGGTTCCGC
>NZ_KE386873.1:0-109830 GCF_000429265.1 Actinomyces gerencseriae DSM 6844 | reverse complement strand
TGAGACCCCTGGTCCCGCTCGCGAGGCCGCTGCTCCTGCCTACGCGCCCCGAGGGACGGGGCGCCGGGGTGGTACGGGCCGGGCCGCCGGTCCGGTCCGTGGGACTGGTGGTTCTGCCGGGGGCGGTGATGATGCGTCCCGTCGGGCCGGCAGAGGTCGTCGGGCCGCCGCTCCCGCCCGTCGGGCCTCTAACCCCGCCCGCGAGACTCCGTCTGCCGCCCGCGAGGCCTCCGCTTCCGCCCCTCGGACCGCCGCCCCTTCTCGCGAGGCCCTCGGTTCCGCCCGTCGGGCCTCTAACCCCGCCCGCGAGGTCCCCAGCGCCGCCCGTCGAGCCGGCGGGCACGCGGCTGCGCCCGCTGCGAGCAGCGACCGCGCAGTCGCGTCCGCTGTGAGCATAGGCTCGGGCGACCTCGCTCTGTCCCTTCCCACCGAGACCGGCACCTTCTCCGCCTTCGGCGCTCTGCCCGTGGGACGTGTCGATACCCACCACCTGCTGGTTCTGGCCGCGGACATCACCGCCGATGAGGTCGAGGCCCTCGCCATGTCCCAGGACCTGCACTCCGGATGGGTCGGCGCCTCTCGCCTCCAGCTCCTCCCGGGCATCGAGCTTCAGGGGCCCTGGGCCGTCGATGATGAGCTGCGGGGGATGCTCGGCCTGCCGGACTGGGCCGCGCAGGTCATGATGCTGGAGTGCGAACCGACGCGCAGCGGCCCCTTGCCCGCCGCGCTCACCGGCATCGACGCACTGTCCGACGCCTTCCCGCTGGCCCAGCCCACCGGCAACGAGCTCATCGCCCTGACCCGGCTGCGGGCGATCGCCCGTCGTCTGGCCGGAGCGCTGCGCTTGGCGGGCGACCCCGCGGTCCCCGGAGGCAAGCCGCGGCCCGTGCTCCTGACCCCCGATCCGGAGACGTCCACATCCCTGACCGTCTACGCGCCCGTGTGGATCGCACCGGACGCGTCGGTGACGCTCATCAGGGAGGTGGCGCCCGGTGCCAGCCTGCGCATGGACGCCACGAACATCTTCGGCCCCGGCGGACTGGAGGCCATCGGTCAGGAGGCTCTGGAACGACTCGTGGAGTCCATCGGCGAGGACGTCCTGGATGAGGCGTGGCGCCGGGCGGAGAAGCAGCGGCGCGAGGTGGGGGAGCTCGAGGACCGCGCTCTGGCCACGGGCGAGCCGATCGAGGAGATGCGCGACGGTTACGCCGTCGTCGCCGACGTCGATCCCGACATCCCCAGCCGGGGCGCCATCGAGGTGCGCGTCCTGGGCACCGACGAGATGCCCCTGGCGGTGCGGGGCGAGGCCTGGGCGTCGTCCGCGGGCGTGGTGTCCTACGGCGTCATCTGGCTGCCGCGCGACTCCGCCGACGCTCGCGGCGAGACGATCTCCCGGGTGGCCCGACGCGCCCGCGGTGCCGCCCGCGAGCGCATCGAGCGGATCGCCCAGGTGCTCGCCGCTGCCGCGCACGGCGTGGCGGTGGACGACGACGGGTTCCTCGTCGCCCTGGATTGAGCCCGGACCCGACGCGCGCGAGTCGGTCGCCTGGGCGGGCGGGGGCGCGGGTCGGTGGTCGCCGCACCCGATGACGCGCGCGAGTCGGTCCTGGACCGTCGGACCGGGCCGACTCGGCGCAGGTCGTCCGGTGCCCGAGCGGTCGATCAGCCGATGGATCTCCGCAACTCGCGCGGTCGGCGCAGCACGCCGTGGCCGCTGCGGGGCACCAGCCGGTCCTCCTGCGCCCGGGCGGCGGCCTCGTCCCATGTCCAGGCGGTGAAGGCCGCCGCCGTCTCCAGGGATCGTGACCAGGCGACGGGACTATCGCCGCGCTCGCGGCCCACGGACATGTAGCGGCGCAGCAGGCCGGCCGAGGCGTGGGCGTCGTCCAGTGCGCAGTGGTGGCTGCCGATCGGCACGCCGGCCGCCTCGCAGCACGTCACCAGGCGCCGCGACGGGGTGACGATGTAGGTGCGGGCGAGTTCCATGGTGCACACCCGGGGGATGCGGGCCCCGCGACTGAGATGGCCGAGCGAGCCCAGCGCCTGCGTGAGGAAGCCGACGTCGAAGCGGGCGTTGTGGGCGACGACGGCGCGACCGGCGAGATCGCGCACGAGCAGGTCGGCGATATCCGCCAGCCCCGGGGCACCGATGAGATCGTCGGCGACGAGCCCGTGGATGAAGGTGGGGCCCACGTCGACGCTCGCGCCGGGATCCACCAGCGTGGTCCAGCTGCTCTGCGTGGAGCCGTCGGGCGCCAGAAGTACCAGACCGATCTCGATAATGCGGTCCCTGGCGGGGGACAGGCCGGTGGTCTCCAGGTCGATGACCGCGTAGCCCACCTCGGCGGCGCTCACTGCGACCGGCGTCTCGACCCGTCTCGCCGCGGGCGCGGAGGCTCGCGCGGTCAGCGGGCGCAGCGCGCGGCCGGGGCGGTGGTAGAAGGGCATCGACGGCATCGTATAGGCCTCGATCCGCGAGGGCCCCATCCGCGGTCGGGCTGCTCCGCGCGAGTCGGAGACGGCGTCGTCGAACTCGCCCCACCATGTCGGTCCGTGTTGGCCCCGCGGTCCGGCAACCGGGATAGGCTCCGGAGCATGACCGATGCCGTGCCCGCTCCTGCGCCCTCCCCCGTGCCCGCCGACGCGCCCACGCCGTCGACGTCCGCTCCCGCGTCTCTGCGCGTGCCCGCCACGACTCCCGTCACCAACTCGACCATCGCCGCTCAGCTCGCCCATCGCACCATTCGCGCCTACACCGACGAGCCCCTCGGCGAGGACACGGTGACCACGCTGCTCGACGTCGCCCGTCACTCCGCCACCGCGTCCTTCCAGCAGCAGGTCACCGTCATCCGCGTCCTCGACCCCGCCGTGCGCGAGCAGCTCCATCTCGCCTCGGGCCAGTCCTACGTCGGCGGGGACCGTGGCGAGCTCCTCGTCTTCGTCGTCGATCTGCATCGCAACGCCCTTCTGCGCGAGCGCGCCGGCGCTTCTCTCGAGCCCCTCGGGCGCACCGCCCTGTTCCTCCAGGGCGTCGAGGACGCCGTCATCGCCGCGCAGAACGTCGTCGTCGCCGCCGAGTCGCTCGGGCTCGGCACGACCTATCTCGGCTCGATCATCGGTGACGTCCGGCGCGTCATCGAGGCGCTCCATCTGCCCGTGCGCACATACCCGGTCCTCGGTCTGCTCGTCGGCCACCCCGCCCAGGACCCCCAGTACAAGCCCCGCCTGCCGCGCGAGATCGTGGTCGGGACGGACTCCTATCCGGAGCTCGACGACCACCTCGACGCGCTGACCGCTTACGACGCCGAGGTCGGGCAGTACTACGACCTGCGAGACTCCTCCAGGCGCGTGGACTCCTTCACCACTCAGATCGCACGAGCGCTGGGCGCGGGAGCGGCCTCTCGGGCACCCGTTCTGGAGGTTCTTCACGATCAGCTCCTGTGCCTGAGCTGAGTCGGTCGTGACGCGGACCTCCCCCTCACTCCACCGCTCATCCGCGCTGGCCGAGGGCGGGACCGCCCCGGCGCACGGAACCGGTCCGCTCACGGGCGCGGCCGCGGGGAGGCCCGCTGCCCTGCCCGCGGCTCTCCCCGCGGCGACCGCTCTGCCCGCGCTCGCCGCGTTCGACTTCCCCGTGGCCGTGATGGCCTCGGAGCTGGAGACGGATGGGAGCACGCGCGTGCTGGCCGAGGCGGGGGAGGTCGATGAGATCTTCCCCTTCGCCTCGGTGACCAAGCCGATCGTGGCCTGGAGCGCGCTGGTCGCCGTGGAGCGCGGCCTGCTCGACTTGGAGGCTCCGGCGCAGCCGGGTGAGGCGCGCAGCATGGCTGGTTCCTGCGCCGTGCCCGCCCCGGCTGGTTCCTGCGCCGTGCCCGCCCCGGCTGGTTCCTGCGCCGTGCCCGCCCCGGCTGGTTCCTGCGCCGTGCCCGCCCCGGCCCTGACGGGCGCCACGGTGCGCCACCTCCTGGCGCACGCCAGCGGCATCGCCTTCGACTCCGACGCCGTTCTGGCCGTGCCCGGGACGCGGCGGATCTACTCCAATCGCGGCATCGAGATCCTCGGCGAGCGGATCGAGGAGGCCACGGCGACGCCCCTTGAGAGGTGGATCGAGACGACGGTGCTGGAGCCGCTGGGCATGTCCAGCGTGCTCGTGCCCGGATCGCCCGCGCACTCGGGCGAGGGCAGCGCTCGCGATCTGGCGGTCTTCGCCCGCGAGCTCGCCGCGCCGAGGCTGATCAGTGCGGACTCGGCGAGGGAGGCGACGTCGGTGGTGTTCCCGGGGCTGGACGGGATACTGCCCGGCTACGGGCGGCAGGCGCCCAATGACTTCGGACTGGGTGTGGAGGTGCGCGGTCGCAAGCGTCCGCACTGGACGGGGACGACCAGCAGCCCGGCGACGTTCGGGCACTTCGGGCAGTCGGGCTCCTTCATCTGGGTCGACCCGGAGGCGCGGCGTCAGGCGGTCTTCCTGGGTGCGCGACCCTTCGGCCGAGCGCATGCGGCTCACTGGCCCGAGCTGAGCGACCAGATCCTCGCCCTCTGATCCCCGACGCGTTCCGCTCGGGCGATGTCAGTCGAGATCGATGATGACGGGCACGTGGTCGGAGGCGCCCTTGCCCTTGCGCTCGTCGCGGTCGATGGCCGCGCCGGTCACCCGTGAGGCGAGCGCCGCGGAGCCGTAGACGAAGTCGATGCGCATCCCCTCGTTGCGCGGGAAGCGCAGTTTCTGATAGTCCCAGTAGGTGTAGTTGGTGACGCGCCCGCGGGTCACCTCGCTCAGTCCCTCCTCCTCGAATGCCCGGAAGGCGGCTCGTTCCGGCTCCGAGACATGGGTCGCCCCGTCGAAGACGCTCATGTCCCACACGTCCTCGTCCTGCGGTGCCACGTTCCAGTCGCCGGCGAGCGCGAGCGACTGCCCGGCGTCCTCCGCCAGCCACTGCCCCGCGCTCTCGCGCAGTGCCGCCAGCCATGCCAGCTTGTACCGGTAGTGCGGGTGGTCGAGCTCCCTCCCGTTGGGGACGTACAGGCTCCACAGCCGCACCGGGCCCGACGTCGGCCCGTCCGCCTCGGGCGCGGTCGCTCCAGGCGAGTCCGTCCGGTCGGCGGCTCGCGCGCCCACGGTCGCGCCGAGCGCTCGGGCCTCGACGACGGCGGGGGCATCCTCCTTCCTGGCCCACGCGGGTTGGCCGGGGAAGGACGCGGCGACGTCGGTGAGCCCCACGCGCGAGGCGATCGCCACTCCGTTCCACTGGTCCAGGCCGTGCACGGCCAACTCGTATCCCGCGGTCGCGAAGGCCTCGCGGGGGAACTGCTCGGGCCTGCACTTGATCTCCTGCATGGCCAGCACGTCGATGTCCTGGCGGTCCAGGAAGGCGATGATGCGGTCGATGCGGGTGCGGGCTGAGTTGACGTTCCAGGTGGCCAGGCGCATGCGCTCAGGGTAGCGGCGGCGATGCGCGGCCGGGGCCCGCACGGGGTGGCGCCCCCCATTCCGACAGGAGCTGCCGACGAACCCGCACGGCGGGTTTGGCTGGGATGCCCCGAGGGGCGGGATGAATCCGCGCGGCCGGGTCCCGTGCGGGGCTCCTTCCACGGTGCCGCCCACGCCCGCTCACTGACGCACGATCACAACTCGATCATCTAGGCTCGTCCCATGGGAACCGCACTGATCACCGGGGCCACCTCCGGCATCGGGCTCGAGCTGGCGTGGCAACTGGCAGAGGCCCACCACGATCTGGTCCTGGTCGCGCGCAGTCGGGAGAGCCTGACCGCCGTCGCCGAGCAGCTCTGCCAGGTCGCCGGCGTCGGCGTCGAGGTACTGCCCGCGGACCTGTCCACCTCCGAGGGCCTGACCGCCGTCGCCGAACGACTGCGGCTGGAGCCCACCGTGGCGCGCGCGACGTCCTCGTCCGAGCACGCACGCGTCGGCGATGTCGCCGCCCGTCCGATCGACCTGCTCGTCAACAACGCGGGGTTCGCCGTGGGGCAGGTCTTCGTCGGAGGCGATCTGCGACAGGAGCGCCGCGCCCTGGCGGTCATGGTGAGCGCGGTCATGGAACTCACCCATGCGGCGCTCCCGGGCATGGTGGCGCGCGGGCACGGCGCCATTCTCAATATCTCCAGCGTCACGGCGCTGACGGCCATGGGGACCTATGCCGCCCATAAGGCCTGGGTGCGCACCTTCACAGAGGGACTCGTCTCCGAGCTGCGCGGTACCGGGGTGACGGCGACCGTGGTGAACCCGGGTCTGACCCGCACCGAGTTCCACGAACGGGCCGGTATGGACGAGACGGCCTGGCCGGACGTCGTCTGGTTGCGGGCCGAGGACGTGGCGCGCGCCGCCCTGGATGCCGTGCGCCGGGGGCGGGTCATCTGCACGCCGAGCGTGCGATACCGGACCGCCAATGCCGTTCTGCGGATCGCCCCGCGCTGGTTCGTGCGACGCGTGGCCGGGCACGGCAGCGCGCGCACGCAGTACTGAGGACGCGCGCGCGGGGGCGTCCGCGCGGCGCTGGCGCACCGGAGGCGGGGACCGAGAGGGCCCGCTCGGCGCGGAGCCGGGGCTCGTACCTGATCCGACGGGTCGACCTCGCCCAAAGGTTCTGTATCTCACTAGATGCTTAATCCATTGGGTGCCATGATGAGTGCATGGCTTCCATTACGTTCCACGGTTCTCCCGTCCGCACTATCGGCGAGCTGCCCGCTGTCGGCTCGCACGCCCCGGCCTTCGAGCTGGTTGGCGCCGACCTCGGTCCGCTCGCGTCCGAGTCTCTGAGCGGTCGCCGCGTTGTGCTCAACATCTTCCCGTCGGTCGACACCGGCGTGTGCGCCACGAGCGTGCGCGAGTTCAACAAGCGCGCCGCGGGGCTGGTCAACACGACCGTCGTCTGCGTCTCGAAGGACCTGCCGTTCGCTCAGGCTCGTTTCTGCGGATCCGAGGGGCTCGACGACGTCGTCACCGCCTCGGCCTTCCGCTCGACCTTCGGCGAGGACTACGGCGTCACCCTGACCGACGGCCCCTTGGCGGGCCTGCTCTCGCGCGCGGTGGTCGTGCTCGACGCCGATGGGACCGTGCTCCACGCCCAGCAGGTTCCGGAGATCGGCGAGGAGCCCGACTACGAGGCGGCTGTCGCGGCCCTGGCCTGAGCCGCCGCTCCGCCCTCCCCCGGAGCTCGGTGCGGGCGGCCCCTGCCCGCGCCGGACCCCCGGAGCCGCCCCGACGCCGGGTCCCGCCGCGAGGCGGCCAATGAGCACGCGTCGCCCCAGGGGCCTCCTCTCAATTTTTACGACACGATGTGTTATCCTTGTGGTACCCGGCGGGTGTCGGCATCGACGACGACGCGCGACGAGATCGGGGCATGGTCGTCACGGAGTGCAAGGGGGGCCGCGTGATACGTCTCATCGTGTCGTTGTGGCGCGGCTTCACGCATGCCTTCGCCGGATGGACGGGGATCGCCCTCGCGGGGATGATGGGCGTCCTCCTGGGGGTGGGCGTCTTCACTCTCCAGTACTCGGGCGTCACCAGCTACCTCGGCGATGATCCGGCCACCTGCGCGAACTGCCACGCCATGCAGGAGGAGTACGAGGGCTGGCAGAGGGGCAGCCACCATGATGTGGCCACCTGCAACTCCTGCCACGCGCCGCACGACAATCTCGTCTACAAGTACATCAACAAGGCGGACAACGGCTTCTGGCACTCGCTGAAGTTCACCTTCCAGAACTACCCGGAGAATATCCAGATCCGCGAGCACAATCGCGAGATCACCGAGGCGGCCTGCCTCTACTGCCACGGCGACTTCGTCGACCAGGCCACCAACAGTTCGACTCGCAAGGGCGAGACGGTGTCGTGCATCCGCTGTCACGACGGCGTCGGCCACAAGAGGTGATGCGGCATGAGCACCGAGGCGGCAGAGACGACCGGCGCGACCGGGGATGAGGAGCCCGAGGAGGGGCCCGTCACCCGGACCGGACCGCGCAGGAGGTGGGTGCCGATCGCCGTCCTGATCGTCGTCGCCATGGCGTCGGCCGCTCTCACCTGGCTGCTGATCACGATCTTCGAGCACAAGCAGGAGGCGAAGTCCCCCTTCGCCCAGGTGGTCCAGCTGACCGACACGACCTACGACCCGGCCGTGTGGGGGGAGAACTTCCCCATCGAGTACGAGCAGTACAAGAAGACCGCCGAGGACACCGACGGCGACTTCGTCAAGGTCGATCCCACCGCCGACGACCCGCGCGAGTACCACACGATCTCCCGCATCGACTCCGAGACCCGGGCCCAGAGGATGTGGCGCGGCTACGCCTTCGCCGTGGACTACACCGAGCCCCGCGGTCACGAGTGGGCGCTCCAGGACCAGCGGTACACCGAGCGCACCGCCGCGCGCTTCAAGCAGCCCGGCACCTGTCTGAACTGCCACGCCTCGATGCCCGAGGTCTACGACGAGCTGGGCGACGGCGACCGTCAGGCCGGATTCGACGCCATGAACGCGCTGAGCTATGACGAGGCCTACCAGCACGCCTCGTCATCCATCGCCTGCATCGACTGCCACGACCCGCAGACCATGGAGCTGAGGATCACTCGCCCGGCATTCGCGGACGGCATCAAGCGGGCCAAGGCCGCCGAGGGCATCGCCGACTACGACGTCAACCGCGATGCCACCAACCAGGAGATGCGCACGTACGTGTGCGCCCAGTGCCACGTCGAGTACTACTTCGCCGGTGAGGGCAAGACCCTCACGTTCCCGTGGAAGAACGGCCTGACCGTCTACGACGAGATGAGCTACTACGACGAAGTCGGCTGGACCGACTTCACCCACGAGGAGTCCGGCGCCCCTGTGCTCAAGGCGCAGCACCCCGACTTCGAGACCTGGTCGCAGGGCATTCACGCGGCCAACGGCGTCACCTGCGCCGACTGCCACATGTCGTACAACCGCGAGGGTGCGGCCAAGGTCTCGAACCACCAGATCATGAGTCCGATGGCCAACGACGACACGATCAACTCGTCCTGCCTCACCTGCCATCACTCGACCGCCGACGAGATGAGAGAACGGGTCGAGGGCATCCAGGGCCGCTGGCAGACCTCGCTGAACGTGAGCTTCACCGCCCTGGACTCGCTCATCACCGACATCACCACGGCTGCCAACGACGGCACGGCCACCGAGGAGCAGTTGACGGCGGCGCGCGACTACCAGCGCAAGGCCCAGTTCGTCGTCGACTACTCGTTCTCCGAGAACGGACGCGGTTTCCACGCCCCCGCCTACTCGATCTCCATCCTCAACCAGGCGACCGACTGGGCGCGCTCCGGCCAGCTGGCGCTGCGCGGCGTCGAGGTGAGCAACGGTGTCGGCCCGGCGGTGCCGGAGCAGCACATGCCGAGCGGGGATAAGTGACGGGGCCTCGGAAGGGGCCGTGGGCGAGCGCGGTCACGCAGAGGGGAGCGGCGACGGGGAATGGTGCGGACGATGCGGTCTGAGGACGGCGGAGTGGATCGGGAGGAGCTCGCGGCCTTCCTCGCCACCGCTCCTGAGCACCTGAGGCACTGGGCCGACGAGCAGCTGGCCGGGTTGGCGGCCGGCGACGACGACTCGGGCGCGCCGGACGCCGAGCCCGAGTCCCCGGATGAGCGGTCGCGCCGGGATGGTGCCGAGTCCGCGGATGGGGGCGTCGGTACTGGCACGGGTGGCGACGACCGCGACGAGCCCGGCGAGGCTGCGGATCCGCCGGCGGCCGATGGCGGTGAGCCCCCGGATGGTGGGCGTCCGGGCGATGGCGACGAGCCCGGCGAGGCGGCGGACGTCGAGGACCTGCTCGCCGATGATGAGGGACCGGAACCCGACCCGGAAACCGCTCGGACGGTTGGCGAAGAGAGCAGGAACCGCCCCCGCACGCCGTCGAGGCTGCAGCGGAGGACCGGTGTCTCCCGCGTGAACCTGGTGCTGGTCATGCTTCTGGCGGCCGCCGTCGTCATCATCATCCGGCAGATGGGGCAGACGGCGGGTGACGGGGCCGCCTCCGAGATGACGATGCCGTCCAACCATCCGGCGGTCACCTCCAGCGCGGATCCCTCCGCCATCGCCCAGATGGATGAGGCCGAACCGGTCGACACCGAGCAGGAGACCAGGCTGAAGACCGAGGCCGATGCGGATTCCACGAACGTCTCGGCCCGTCAGCAGCTGGGCGAGATGTACCTCAAGGCGGCCCTGTACCAGGATGCGATCACCTACCTGCAGCAGATCCTCGACGTCGAGCCCGACAACCTGGACGCGCTCCTGACCATCGGCGTCGCGGAGTACCAGTCGAACCAGTACGAGGCCGCGGAGAAGCACTGGCTCCGCGCGACCGAGCTGGCCCCCGACGTCGCCGAGCCCTGGTACAACCTGGGGCTCCTCTACATGGCCCGCACTCCGCCGGACGCCGGGCGGGCGACGGAGTGCTGGAACAAGGTGCTCACGATCGCACCCGACTCGGACATGGCCGCGTCCGTCCGCGCCCACCAGGGCCGGATGGGTTCCGCCTCGGCGGCCCCGACGGCGGCGACCGGGGGCTAGCCGTGGAGATCACGCTTCCGGTGGCCCTGCTCGCGGGACTCGTCTCCTTCGCGTCGCCCTGCTTCCTCCCCATCGTCCCGGCCTTCGTCGGCCAGCTCGTGGGCACGGGCGCCCGACGGGTGAGTGGGCGCGCTGCCCTGATCAATGCGCTGTGCTTCGTGGCGGGTTTTTCCGCCGTCTTCATCGCCGTATGGGCCTCGATGGGGCTCATCGGGCGCTCGCTCGGCCCTTATGCGGTGCACGCCCGGATCATCGGCGGCGCCGTCCTGGTGCTCATGGGTCTGCACGTGGCGGGGCTCCTGAGCATCGGCTTGTTCGACACCCTGGTCAGGGGCGCCATGCCGTCCGGCGGGCGAGAGGCGTCGGCGCTGCGCGCAGGCCTCATGGGCATCGTCTTCGGCGCGGGCTGGACCCCGTGCATCGGCCCGATCCTCAGCGGCATTCTGGCCCTGGCGACGATGAGCGCCACCGCCTGGTCGGGCATCTCCCTCATGGTCGCGTACTGCCTGGGGCTCGGCGTCCCCATCGTCGCGGTCGCCCTCGGGTCGGCGGGGGTCACCAGGCGCTTCGACTGGTTCCGACGCCACCACGCGGGCGTCTCGCTGGCCAGCGGGGGCCTGCTGGTGGTCGTCGGCTTTCTCATGATCACCAACCTGTTCGCGAAGCTGGCCGGGCTGATCCCGCAGTTCGGACTCTGAGGAGACACGGATGACCGACGACACTATCTCCGGGCCGGACCGGGCCCCCGAGCCGGACCGGACGGACAGCTCCGGTCCGATGGACGGTCTTGACGACCAGGCCGCCCTGTCCCCCGGCCAGGTCCTCATGCAGATCTACGCCTTCTTCTACAAGAAGGCCGTCGGTCTGGTCCTCCTCCTGCTGGCCGGGACGCTCTCTCTGCTCGGCGTGCTCTTCCCGCAGATGCCCTCATCCGTCAGGGGCGACCCGGAGGCCGCTGCCCGGTGGGTGGAGTCGGCCCGGAGCGTCTTCGGCGGCTGGACCGACGTCCTGCGCACCGCCGGCGTCTTCACGATGTTCTCCTCGGTCCCGTTCCTCGTCGTCATGGCGCTGCTGGCCCTGTCGATCATCGCGTGCACCGTGCACCGGCTGCCGGTCATCTGGAACGCCGCCCGCCACCCGCGCACCAGGGTGACCGCCCGGTTCTTCGACCGGGCCCGGCTGCGCTCCCGCTTCACCGCCCCGGTCAGCGCCGAGAAGGCGTTTCAGGTCATTCGCGCCGATGCCCGCGGGCACCGCATGCGGTTCATCGTCGACGACGGGGGACCGGGGCGCAACGCCTATATCGACCGCAACCGCTGGGGACCCTTCGGCACCGCGTTCGCCCACACCGCCTTCGTCATCATCATGGCCGGCTTCGTCGTCTCCTCGGTCACCGGCTTCAGCGACCAGGAGTTCACGCTGACCATCGGCCACCCCAAGGATGTCGGCCACGGCACCGCCCTGGTGGCCGAGGCGAGGAGTTTCCAGGACACCTACTACGAGGACGGCTCCCCCAAGGACTACGTGGCCGATCTGGCGATCTACGACGGCGGCGAGGAGGTGGCCAACCGGGAGGTGCGCATCAACTCACCACTGAGCTACGACGGCGTCGTGTTCCACCAGGCCTACTTCGGTGTGGCCGCCGTCCTGACGATCACCGACGACTCCGGCGCCGAGGTCTTCCACGACGGCGTCGCCCTGGACCGGACCACCCGTGACAAGAAGCTCACCTACGGCCGCACCACCCTGCCCGACGGCAACACCGTCTTCGTCATCGGGGCGGCCTCCGGCCAGACCGGCACCGGCATCGAGCCCGGCCAGATGAAGATCGAGGTGCACGAGGGCGAGACCAGCACCCCGGTCGGTGAGGCCGTGCTCGACACGGGAGTCCCCGCGACCGTGGGGGCCTACACCTTCGATTTCGAGCGGGAGCAGCAGTTCACCGGGATGATCGTCAAGAAGGATCCGGGGATCGGGATCGTGTGGTTCGGGTTCGTCCTGCTCATGGTCGGCACCTGCATGACGATGTTCTTCCGGCACCAGCGGATGTGGGTGCGAGTGACCGAGACCGATGACGGGGCCCTCGTCCAGATGGCCTCACCGGATCGGCAGGACTCCGGGTTCACCAGATTCTTCACGGACATGACCGTGCGCGTCAGCAGCGACATGACCCGAGCCGATGAGAGGACCCGAGCCAATGATTGAGTACTCCCAAGCCCTTCTGCTCATCACCACGACGCTCGTCGTCGTGTCGACCATCGCCTATCTGGGAGCCTTCTTCGCCGCCCGGATGTCCCGGGCGGCGGTGGCGGCGGCCGTCGCCACCGAGCCGACCGGCACGGTGGTCATCAACACTGGTGACGGCGACCGTACGGTGGCGGTCACCGGGGGCATCCGTCATGCCCCGATCAAGCGATTCACCGTCACCTGGTGGGCCGCCAAGTCCACACAGTTGAGCCTGGTGCTGCTGACCGGGTCGCTGGTCATCCGGACGATCGCCACCGGTCATGCCCCCTTCTCGAACCACTACGAGTTCGCCATCTCCTTCGCCTGGGGCATGATCCTCGCGCAGGTGTCCTTCGAGTGGCGCTACCGCGTGCGCACCGTGTCGATCATCGTGCTACCGGTGATC
The DNA here is from genome assembly GCF_000429265.1 of Actinomyces gerencseriae DSM 6844. Lineage (GTDB taxonomy): Bacteria > Actinomycetota > Actinomycetes > Actinomycetales > Actinomycetaceae > Actinomyces > Actinomyces gerencseriae. The sequence goes on along the minus strand of NZ_KE386873.1, from coordinate 96,654 downwards.
CTGGCGATGCTCATCTACGCCTCCACGCTGTCCTACCAGCCGAGCCCGCTCATGCCGGCTCTGCAGAACTCCCCGCTGCTCACCCTGCACGTGCTCACCGCCTCCATCGGCTACGGAGCGGCGGTGGTCTCCTTCGCGGCCGCGGTCATGTACCTGCTCTCGCCATACGTGACGTGGAAGGGCTGGCCCAGGCCGGAGGTGCTCGACGACCTCGGCTACAAGGCCACGGTCGTCACGTTCCCGATGCTGACGCTCATGCTCATCCTGGGCGCGCTCTGGGCCAATGTCGCATGGGGCCGCTACTGGGGCTGGGACCCGAAGGAGACCGCGGCCCTGGTCACCTGGCTGATCTACGGCGCCTACCTGCACGCGCGGGTGACCCGCAGCTGGCGGGGCTCCAGGTCGGCGTGGTTGCTCATCCTCGGTTTCAGCGCCGTCATCTTCACCTACCTCGGCAACCTGTTCTTCGGGGGCCTGCACTCCTATGCCTGATCACGACGAGGAGCCGGTCGGGGAGCCGGTGGACGATCCGGTCGAGCTTCCCGGGTCCGGTGACGGGCCGGTCGGGGAGCCGGAGCCGGCGCCCGTGGGAGAGCCTCCGGTCGAGGAGGAACCGACGCCTTCGGCGAAGGCGGACTGGCGGGCCAGGATCCGCCGCTCCGGGTTCGGCCAGGTCGCCGTCCTCCTGGTGACCTCCTTCGCCATCGCCATCGCGGCCTGGTGGGCGATCAAGCCGAACGATTCCGAGGACCCGCAGGCCGAGACGGCCGTGGTCACCCAGGTGGACGTCGAGGGCGCGCAGAGGGCCCCGACGCAGGGAGATGCCGCCCCGGCCTTCGCCGGTACCGACATCGACTCCCGGCAGGTGTCGCTGACGGAGCTGCGGGGCAGGCCGGTGTGGCTGATGTTCGTCGCCACCTGGTGCACGGGATGCCGCACCGAGATGCCCGATGTGCGGGATGCCGTCACCGCTCACGGCGACGACGTCCAGGTCGTCGTGGTCTACGTGGGGGAGAGCGCGTCCGCGGTGCGCTCCTACTCCGATCGTGTTGGCAATCGCGGCGGTGATCATGGCGGCAGCGGTGGCGACGGTGGCGGCCTCACCGAGGTGGCCGATCAGAGCCAGGAGATCTCCGCCGCGTACGGGGTCATGGGCGTGCCCTCGCACTTCTTCATCGACGGCGACGGTGTCGTCCGTGAGACGCATGTCGGGCTGCTCGGCCCCGACCAGATGGCCCGGTCGATCGAGGCGCTCAAGGCCCCCTGATCCCGATCCCGAGATCGGTCGAGTTCCGGCTCGAGATCGGTCCGGTTCCGCGTCGAGATCGGTCCGACGGCGGCGCGCCCGGGAGTCGGGGCCGCGAGTCGGGCATTCCTGCGCGAGTCCGACGACGCCGCCGCCCGACTCGCGCCGAAAAGCCCGACTCGCGAGGTCGCACGGTGGCGTGCCGGCTTGACCGGAGCGCGACGTCTTGAGGACACCGAGCCGAACCGGACCGATCTCGCGTCATGCCGCTACGGGAGCCGAGTATGATCTCGGCGGCCGGGTCGCCTAGCCTGAGCCCGTGAGTACCAACGACTCCCAGCGCGTCCGTCTGGCCCGGCTCGTCACCGATCTCGCCGTCGTGCGCGGCCGGGTCACCCTCGCCTCCGGCGCCGAGTCCGACTTCTACGTCGATATGCGCCGGGCGACCCTGCACCACGATGCCGCCCCCCTCATCGGCCACGTCATGCTCGACATGCTTGAGGAGGCCGGTCTGAGCACGGACGACGTCGACGCCGTCGGGGGCCTGACCATGGGAGCGGATCCGGTGGCCGCGGCCATGCTTCATGCCGCCGCCTCGCGCGGCCTGGACCTCGACGCCTTCGTCGTGCGCAAGGCCGCCAAGGACCACGGCATGAGGCGTCGGATCGAGGGGCCGGAGGTCTCCGGCCGCAGGGTGGTCGTCCTTGAGGACACCTCCACCACCGGTGGCTCCCCGCTGGAGGCGGTCGAGGCGCTGCGGGAGGAGGGGGCGACCGTGCTGGCCGTGGCCGTTGTCGTGGACCGCGACACCGGTGCGCGCGAACGCATCGAGCCGAAGGGGCTGCCCTACTACGCCGCGTTGGGCCTGGCCGACCTCGGACTCGGCTGAGGGGCCGTTCGGCGTTCGAGAACTGATGCTCTCACGCACTTCTGCGCTCGACCCGGCTCAGGCCTGTGACGGATCCTCGGAATCGCGCCGATCGTCGGTGCGGCGGTGCGGCCACCGTGAAAGTGCGTGGGAGTCGCCGTTCGCCGTGCGCGACGACGGCCTGCTCCCCGGTCGACGCGCGGGTACTCGGTGGACGAACCGCGGATGGTCGAGGATGTGCTGCCTGCTCCCCGGTTGACGCGCGGGTACTCGTGTCCGACGACGGGGCGCGAGAGCGGGAGACTCTCACTCGGGGCGCAGAATACTGCCATGACTCATGACGCGAGCCGTGCCGCCCCCGCTCGGAGGACGCGGGCGGCTGCGAGTGCCGGTGCCCCGGAGCGGGTGGGCGATCTGCCCGAGGGCGAGCACCGGTCCCGGACCAGTCCGCTGGACCTGGACGCCTCCGCCGTGGGCGTGGGGCCCTGGCCCGGCGCAGAGGCCTCCTGGCCGACCGACCCCCGCTACGATCGCGAGCTCCTCGCGGTGGGCGACCGGCGCAACGTGGTCGATCGCTACCGCTACTGGAGCGTCGAGGCCATCCGCGCCGACCTCGCCGCCCGGGCGCATCCACTGCACATCGCCATCGAGAATGTGAGCCAGGACCTCAACATCGGCTCCATCGTGCGCACGGCCAACGCCTTCAACGTCGCCGGAGTCCACATCGTCGGCCGACGCCGCTGGAACAAGCGCGGCGCCATGGTCACCAACCGGTACCTCGATGTGCGCCATCATCCCGAGCCCGCCGAGCTGCTCGCCTGGGCCGCTGAGGCGGGGTACGAGGTGGTCGCCATCGACAACGGTCCAGGCTCTCGGCGACTGGAGGGCGAGCCCCTTCCCGAGCGCTGCCTCATGATCTTCGGCTCCGAGGGGGAGGGGATCGGGCCCGCACTGCTCTCCGGGTGCTCCAGGCTGCTGCGCATCGGCCAGTACGGCTCGACGCGCTCCATCAATGTGGCCGCGGCGGCCGCCGTCGCCATGCACGCCTGGGTCCTTCAGCATGGTGGGCCGGCCCCGGACTGAAACGCGGGCCGGCATGCCGGGCGCCCATATGACCTCGACTCTCGACGACGGCGGAGCCCGTCGCGAGACGTCCCGGGGGCGGGCCCCGGCCCACCCGATCGGAGGCTGCACGCGCGCTCCGCGCATGACGCGCGGCGGGCCGCCGCCGCCGTCCCCGGCGTCGACGGCCCGCGCAGTTGCGGACGCCGAAAGGCGTCAGGCCTCGTCACCGCCCTCGATCACGGGGTGCGAGGGCGAGGTGTGCGTGACCTCGATCTTGCGGGGCTTGGCCTCCTCGGCGACCGGGATCGTGAGCGTGAGAACGCCGTCGGTGTACCGGGCCGAGATCCGGTCCAGCGCGAGCCCGTAGCCGAGGGTGAGCTGCCGGGCGAAGGTCCCGGACGGGCGCTCATGGGCGAGCCACTGGACGCCGTCGGACTCCTCGGCCGGACGCTCGGCGCGGACGGTGAGGGTGCGGTCCTCGACATCGACGTCGATCGTCGACGGGTCGACGCCGGGCAGGTCGATGCGGGCGATGAAGGACTCGCCCTTCCGGTACAGGTCGAGGGGCATGCCCACGGACGCGGGTGTGCGGACCATGCCGCCCGTCAGCAGGCGGTCCAGGTCGCGGAACGGGTCGAAGGATGCTGCTGTCGCCATGTCAACCATCTCCATGCGGTTTCTATGCGGTCTCTCATGCGGTCACTGCGCCGGACCGTCCGGAGCAGCACCGGAAGGGCGCTTCCCGCGCCCCTTCCGGACACCTCGATTCTGGCACTCTTGACCGGAGAGTGCTAAGGAGTATCGCTCAGAGTGGAGCGCGTGACCACCGGCCGTGCCCGGCGCGCGGCCGATCCGGGACCATGATCCGGTACCCGGTCGCCCCGATCCGTGGAAGAATCGAGAACACACCACTGCCCATTCACTGACTATCAGGAGGCACACAGTGGCTATTGCAACCCCGGAGTCCTACGCCGATATGCTTGATCGCGCGAAGGCCGGCAAGTACGCCATCCCCGCGATCAACGTCACCTCGTCGCAGACTCTCTCCGCCGCCCTCCAGGGCTTCGCCGACGCCGAGTCCGACGGCATCATCCAGGTCTCCAACGGCGGTGCCGCATACTGGTCCGGCTCCTCGCGGGCCGACCGCGTCAAGGGCTCCCTCGCCCTGTCCGCCTACGCGTACACGGTCGCCGACCTCTACCCGGGGATCGTTGCCCTCCACACCGACCACTGCCCGCGCAAGCTCGTCGACACCTGGCTCAAGCCCCTGCTCGAGATCGAGATCGAGCAGGCCAAGCGCGGCGAGCCCACAGCCTTCCAGTCCCACATGTGGGACGGCTCCGCCGAGTCCCTCGACGACAACATCAAGCTCGCCGTCGAGCTGCTGGCCATGAGCAAGAAGGCCAACACCATTCTCGAGATCGAGATCGGCGCCGTCGGCGGCGAGGAGGACGGCATCAAGGGCGAGGAGAACGCCAACCTCTACACCACGGCCGACGACGCGTGGGCCGCCGTCGAGGCCCTCGGCCTGGGCGAGAACGGCCGCTACACCACGGCGCTGACCTTCGGCAACGTGCACGGCGCCTACAAGCCCGGCCACGTCAAGCTCCGCCCTGAGCTCCTCGGCGAGATCCAGGACGAGGTCGCGGGGCGCCTCGGCGACCGGCTCCAGACCAAGGTCGGGGACAAGTCCTCCCCGTTCGACCTCGTCATGCACGGCGGCTCCGGCTCCACCGCGGAGGAGATCGCCACGGCCGTGCGCAACGGCGTCATCAAGATGAACGTGGACACCGACACCCAGTACGCCTTCACGCGCCCGGTCGCGGACCACATGTTCAAGAACTACGACGGCGTGCTCAAGATCGACGGAGAGGTCGGCTCCAAGAAGGCCTACGACCCGCGCGCCTGGGGCAAGGCCGCCGAGAAGGGCATGGCCGCCCGTGTTGTCGAGGCCTGCGAGCGCCTCGGCTCCGTCGGCTCCGCGGCCAAGTGACCCCCGTCCCCGTCAGGGGAGCGGCCCGAGGCTGACCGGCCCGCGGCCGTCGGCGTCCTCGCTGGTTCCTCACTGCCCCGGCACCCGCCGCACAGCGGGTGCCGGGGCAGTGCCGTGCCGGCTCGCGTCGAGTTCGGTCCGGTTCCGGCTCGAGATCGGTTCAGTTCCGCACTGAGATCGGTTCGGTTCCGCACTGAGATCGGTTCGGTTCCGCACTGAGATCGGTCCGAACCGGTGGTCCGCCGCTGCAATCGGGTGGAGAGGCGCGACCCGCGCCCGGAGAGCGAGCGCGACGGGCGGGCCGGGCCGTCAAGATCGTCGTCGGGCGCGCCCCGCATTCGGGGACCTATCGGGCCCGGATGGTCGCCCGGAGCCGAATGCCGGGGGTGCGCCCCGCATTCGGGGAGCGGTCCCCATCGCCGCGCCGAACCATCGGGTGCGTATCAGGATACAGTGATGACTGACCGGAATGGACGGATGAGTCATGGGGCCAGCGGGTCCCGATTGTGCGACCGCCGGAATAGGGCGGTGGGGCACCCCGTTCGGGTCTTACACATGAATCTGGTCCGCGCCCGTTCGGGATCTCCTGGCCGACGAGCGACTATTCACGGAGAACGATATGGAATGGAGTGCTGATTTCCCGGAAGCAGACGGCGTGGGGTGGACTCCTCCCCATGTCGCCCCGCAGGCCCTCGACTCCTTCCTGAGGAGCTGGGCGCGGGTGAAGACGAGCGGCGCGACGGGACCCCGACTCATCCGGCGCCGGTCGATCGCGGCACGGGTCGTCGCGGGGATCGTTGTGCTCCACACCGCCTTCATCCAGTTGTTCACCATTCCGTGGCTGGTTGGTCTGATCACGGGACGGACCGCCCTGGATTCTCTTACCGTTTTCTCCCTTTTTCTTCTTTTCTTCGTGAATCTCCCAATACTGCTGTGGGGGGCCGGCGTGCTGCGGTGCCGGACGGTTCTGAGCGCCCACGGCATCGACATGCGCCGCCTGTTCCGCACGGAGAGGCGGCCGTGGCCGGCCACGCGCTCGGGATTCGCCCTCTCGGAGCGTGAGATCGATTTATCGAATCCGGAGTCCTCGGAGTCCTCATTTCATTACAGAGTATGTCGGCTTATGCTGGTCAACGGCGGGCCCGACGACGTCATGAGGATGCCGGGATGCATCTTCGGCGGGACCTTCCGGTTCTTCAGCAAGGACTGCGTCACCAGGGCCCGCTTCGCCCTGGAGGGGATCTGGGCCTTCGCAGTCGGCCAGGGGTGGATCGTCCCCGACGTCGGGACCGTGCGGGCGGAGCCGGAGTTGGCGGAGGCGTCCCGGAATGCCCGGAGTATCCAAGCCGCTCGGAGCGCGGCGAGCGGGCCTCTGATCTACGGCGCTCCCGCGTGGCGTCGGGTGCGGGAGTTCCTGTTCGACGGCGGCCTGCTCCTCCTCTGCGCGGGAGTGGTTTTCGGCGTGATCGGGGTCCTGGCCCTGCATCAGCCCGGAGGGGACACCAAGACTGTGCTCATCGGACTCGGAGGCCTGGTTCTGGGGCTGGCCGGTGTGATGACTCCTCTGGTCAGAATGCGCCGGTTCTTCCGGAAAACCATCGTGGACCGTGGAGCGATTCGTGCGGGCTGGAAGGAGTACCCGTGGCCCGGGTCCCGCTCCAGCCTGTACGTGGCGGGGGATCGGGTCTTCATGGTGGACGGCGGCGGGCGTGCCGTTCCTCTGCCGGGTACCGGCGGTGGCCGGGGTGGGTTCGCACGGCGTGAGGCGCTGGCCGCGTCGCAGTGCGAGGAGATCTGGCGCTGGGGTACGGCCAACGGCGCCACCCGGGAGTCCGGTCGCTACATTCCTCTGCGGTTCGCCGACTGGCAGCGCGAGCGCGAGGTCTTCGAGGCCCGTGCCGGGCTGAGGCCTATGCCGGGCTGAGGCCGGGGAGACCCGGCCTCCGAGGAGCGGCGAGAGCCGCCTCCCGCGGACGAGCCGGCCCGATCGGCCGCCCGACGCGCTTCTCCCGCCTTCTCACCGACGCCGCATGTAGGCGTTCACCACGTCGGTGGATAGTCCTGTCCCCTCCAGACTCCGCAGCAGACCCGCGTGCGGGAACGCGGCCGTGCGGACCCCGCCGTCGTCGCAGTAGCGGGTGATGCGGCTGGACTCCGGCTCGAAGACCGGGCGGTCGGGGATCTCGCCGTTGCGCATGAAGGCGAGCCAGTCCCTCTGGACCCGCTCGACGACGGCGCGATTCTCCGCGGTCACCGGGACGCGCATCCGGTCGAGCGTGCCGAAGAGGAACACCACCTCGGCGCCGTGGTAGGAGCCGGGTCGTCCGCCGTACACCCTGGGCACGCCCTCGAAACGATACCCGTAGACCGTGGTGAATCGGGAGAACCGGTCCATGAGGTTCAAAGCCGCTCCGTGGAAGACGACAAGCTCCATCATCCGGATCTGGAGGTCGACGACGCTCTCCGCTTCCTCCCGCACCTCGGCGGCGATGCGCTCGCCGTGCTGCCCGTAGACCTCCTTGATTCTCCGGGTGAGATCCCGGCTTCGGGTCGCGATGCCCATGCGCCTGTACCACATGGGCATCTCGATCATCGAGAACTCGTCCGCCGTGGTCCCGATCAGGACGGGCAGGCGGGGAAAGGCGCCGTCGTGCAGGACGACGCGCGGGTCGGTGGAGAAGAAGGGGCGGTCCATGGTGGTGGACAGACTCGCCCGGGGCATCCGCAAGCGCAGCAGGCGTTCGATCGGTAGTCCCACCAGCTCCCGATAGCTCGACAAACGGTTGTCGGACAGGAGGTCCGCGAAGGCTCTGCGCTCGTCATCGGGGTCCAGCGGTACGGGTGCGGCCCTCTGGCCGCTGCACAGGATGAGCCGGTGGAACAGGCCGACGTTGTCCGGGTTGAGGGCCTGGTAGAGGGCGTACTGGGCGCCTCCGCAGTGCCCGAGGAGGGTGATGCTGTCCGGATCCCCGCCCAGCTCCCCGATATTCTCCCGTACCCATCGCAGCGCCATCTGCTGGTCCAGCAGGCCGCGGTCGCAGCTCACCCGATCGCCGTCGACGACGTGCAGGTGCCCGAGTGCACCGATGCGGTACGTGACCGTGACGACGACGATGCCCTGCTCGGCCAGGTGCGTGCCGTCGTAGACCGGCAGCGTCCCGGAGCCGCAGTCCCCGCCGTGGATGAGCACGAGGACGGGCTTGGGTGCGCTGGTTCCGGATGTCCAGACATTGACCCGCAGGGAGTCCTCGCCCATCACGTCGTGGCGCGGCTGCCATTCCGGGCGCAATTGGAAGTGACGCAGAGCGATGTTGACGGCCCCGGGCACGAGGCGCTGCGGGAAGCAGTGGCCCAGGCCGGAGTTGACCGGGGCCTGTCCGGACGGAGCGCCGACGGGGACGGGGGAGCGGAATCTCCTGGCCCGCGCGTAGGGGATGCCGAGGATTCTCATCACGGGGGACCCGGTCCGCGTGCGTCCCACCTGCTGCGCGGTGAGGCGTCCCAGGGCGGTGCTGAGGATCATGAGCGCTCTCCTGTCCGAGGATCGTCGGGGGAAGTGCCGGGGGCGGGCGGGGCGCTGGGGGACTGAGCCAGGAGTCCGGCCCAGCCGCTGAGACGGAAGCGCGTCACCCGGTCCATGTACTGCCGGGCCTCCTGCCGGGTCAGGCCGTGATCGACCGCGGCGCGCAGCGCCTCGAGGCCGTTGGAGGCCAATGAGTGCGCGAAGAGCCGGTCAGCCGGCGAGTCCGTCAGCCCGGGCAGGCTGCGGTAGGCCTCCTCCTCGATCCGCACCAGCTGCTCGGGGAAGTGCTCGTAGCGGCTTCCCGTCGCATGGCACAGGAGGAGCTCGAAGATGTCGAGGTCGTCGTAGATGAGAGCGAGGAGGTCGTTGGTGCGGCCGACTGAGTGCGCGAGCGCCTCCGAGTCGGCAGCACCGCCATCGGATCCGGGGGCCGTCTCGCCCCGGCCACCGCCGGGACCGGTCGCGGGGCCAGGGCCACCGGAGCCGCTCCCCGTCCTGCCGGCGGCCCACGCCGAGACGAGTCGCTCCGCGGACTCGCCCACGAGTGCGTCGAACAGTCCCTCTTTGCTCCCGAAGTGGTTGTAGATGGCGCCGGTGGTCGCATGGGCGGCGGAGGCGATGCGGCGCAGGCTCGCCCCCGCGTACCCGCGGTGTCGGAACTCGGCGATAGCCGCATCCAGGATGCGCGCCCTGGTCTGCTCGGAACTGCGACTCATGGAGATCCTGGTCAATAACGTCGTTATCTACAGTAACGATGTTATGGTTCCTGTTCGGCCCCGTCAAGACCGGGTATCCCGGCTCCATTCCGCGGGTCGTCATATCCCGGGCCCGCTCCGCGAGTCGTCCGGCGGCGTCCGGATCGGCGACGACGAGCAGGCGTGCTCCGCGCGCGCCGTCCCGCGGGGCGCGGACCGTTCCGGAGTTGCTGCTCGGCGGCAATGCGGCGGCAGGCGCCGTCCCGCGGGGCGCGGACCGTTCGCACCCCATGGGCGCGGCGCTCTCGGGTAGGCTGGTGCGCGGTGCGGGTGCTTCCGCGCTGCCGTCACAACAGGGGAGAAGCCCATGCCAGCCGTCGTCGTCGTCGGGACTCAGTGGGGGGACGAGGGGAAGGGCAAGGCGACCGACCAGCTCGGCCAGGACGTCGACTACGTCGTCAAATTCAATGGCGGCAACAATGCCGGCCACACCGTCGTCATCGACGGCGAGGCCTTCGCCCTCCATCTCCTGCCGGCGGGTGTGCTGACCCCCCGCGTCGTCCCGATCATCGGCAATGGCGTCGTGGTGGACCTCGACGTGCTCTTCAGCGAGATCGCCGAGGTCGAGGCGCGCGGCAAGGACGTCTCGTCCCTGCGCATCTCGGCCGGCGCCCACCTCATCCCCTCCTACAACCGGGTGCTGGACCGCACCACCGAGCGCTTCCTCGGTGCCCGCCGGCTGGGCACCACGGGGCGGGGGATCGGACCCACGTACGCGGACAAGATGAATCGCGTGGGCCTGCGCGTCCAGGATCTCTTCGACGAGTCGATCCTGCGTCAGAAGATCCGTTCCGCACTCGACCAGAAGAACGGCCTTTTCCTCAAGATCTTCAACCGCCCGGCCATCGACCCCGATGAGGTCGCCGACGGGCTCCTGGCCTACGCCGACCGCGTGCGCCCCATGATGATCGACTGCTCCCTGGTCCTCAACGACGCCCTCGATAAGGGCCGGACCGTCCTGTTCGAGGCCGGTCAGGCCACCATGCTCGACATCGACCACGGCACCTACCCTTTCGTCACCTCCTCCAACCCCACGGCCGGCGGCGCCTGCACCGGCACCGGGGTCGGGCCGACCCGCATCGACTCCGTCGTCGGCGTCGTCAAGGCCTACACCACTCGCGTCGGTGAGGGGCCCTTCCCCACCGAGCTCACCGATGCCATGGGCGAGCGCCTGCGCTCCGAGGGCGGGGAGTACGGCGTGACCACGGGCCGCCCTCGCCGCTGCGGCTGGCACGACGCCGTCGTCACACGCTACGCGGCCCGCGTCAACGGGCTCACCGACCTGGTCATGACCAAGCTCGACGTCCTAACCGGTCACGAGACCATCCCGGTGTGCGTCGCCTACGACATCGACGGCGCGCGCACCGACGAGATGCCGCTGACCCAGACGGACTTCCACCATGCCCGGCCGATCTACGAGGAGATGCCCGGCTGGAGCGAGGACATCACCGGGGCGCGCGACTTCTCCGACCTGCCGCGCGCCGCCCGCGACTACGTGCTGCGCATCGAGGAGCTCGCCCGCACGCGGGTGTCCGCGATCGGTGTCGGTCCGGGACGGGAGGCCACGATCACGCGCCACGCGCTGCTCGGCTGAGGCGGCCGCGGGAAGGACCCGGAAGGACCCATCGGCGCGCCGGCATCACGACGACGGGCCGCCGGCGTCATGATGCGTCGCGCGGCGGCGGCCCGGCGCATCGGGCGCCGGGCCGCCGCATGGACGCGCTCCGCCTGATTCGGCTTCCGATCGCCTACTGATTCAGTCGCCCGCCCGGCTTCCTCCCGCGGGAGCGCAGCACGATGGCCAGTGCTGCGCCGCCCCCGACGACGATGACGGCCGCGACGCCGGCGATGATCCACATCCAGGGCGGTCCCGAGGAGTCCTTGGCCGTGGCCTCGATCGCCGTGTTGCTGGCGAGCCCGGTCCACGTCACGCTGCTCCCGTTGATCGTCCCGTCCGCGTTGGCCTGTGCGACTCTGGTCGGGAAGTTCACGGTCATCGTGGTGTCATCGAGATCGGCGTAGGTCGTCGCGGAGAAGGTGAAGCGGCCGTCCTCGTGGGTCACCGACCAGGTGACGCTCGACATCTCATCCGGCGACAGGTTCGCGACCGAGATTCTGCACGCCGGCTTCCCGTCCTGCTCGATCTGCTCAACGGTGTCCGGGGTCGCGCCCTCGAAGGTGGGGAAGTTCTCCTTCTTGCAGAACTGGGAGAAGTTGTCGTCCGACAGCCCGGCGGCGGTCATCGTCGCGGTGAGGTCGACTGTCTCCTCCTTATGAATCGTGAACTCATAGCTCGCCTTCAACTGCGGGTCCAGCATGTCGGCCGCGGAGGTGGGGACGATGCCGACCAGTGCGAGCGCGCACAGTGCGAGCGCTGTTAGAGCGGTGCGGGATGGTCTGATGAGGGAGCTCATCCCCGCAGTTTATGCCGGGGCTCATGCCCGGCGGCTCGACATCTCGGGGTGTCGGGCGGCCGCGCCGGGGTTCGTCCGTCCGGTCCCGGCGGGAGCCTCGGATCCGCCCGACTCAGGCCTGACCGGGGTCGGGCGGTGGCGGTGCGGTCGGCTGGGCCGGGGCGGGCGGTAACGGCGTGCCGGGCTGACCGGGCTGGGCGTAACCGGGCTGCGGCGTGCCGGGCTGGGCGTAACCGGGCTGGGGCGCGCCGGGCTGGGCGTAACCGGGCTGGGGCGCGCCCGGCTGGGCGTAACCGGGCTGGGGCGCGCCGGGATTCATGGGGAGGCCGGCGTAGGCCGTCTGCTTCCTCTTGCGCACGACGAGGAGGTAGTAGGACAGTCCGCCGACGGCCGCGAAGACCATCAGAATGCCGATGATGATGGCGGGGTATGGCGGCGTGCCGTGGTCGGCCCCCATGGCCTCGATAGTGGCGGTCTCGTTCTCGGCGTTCTTCCACGTGGCGGTGCTCCCCGAGCGCTTGCCACCGCCGGAGACCCGCGAGACCTTGCCCGGGAAGGTCACCGAGATCTCCGCCTCGTCGAAGCGGGTGAGATATGAGTGATCCTCGTAGGAGAAGGTCTCGTTATCGTGCTCGATCGTTGCGCTGAAGTAGTTGTTGAACTCCCTGACGGTCATGCCGCTCGCCTTGAGCGTGCACGTGTCGTTCTTGGAGTCCAGCTTGGCCTGGACCTTGACACTGGAGCTGAATCTATCCTCTATGTCGTCGGTATCGCAGTTCATTGAATCAACCTGCTTGCCCTTGACCGTGGCATCCACATCGACGAGGCTCTCCTCGGTGATCGTGACGGAGAAGCTGTAGGAGCCGTCCGAGTCGGGGCTCGGGGTGGACGTGGCCGCGGCCGGCGAGCCGACGGCGGTGCCGATGAGGACCGGGACGACCGCAGTCATGGCGAGCCGTCGAAAGGAGTGGGGGAGGTGCATGGCCCTGTACTCTACGGGATGACGATACCCAGGGTCACGGCCGTGCTGCGGGCTCCCCATGATCCGGAGGACTCCTGACCACCATCGACCGCTCCGCACGGGCGTCCGCCCCGGTCCCGAGTGGCCCGAGCGGCCCGGACCCGGGCGAACACGACGGTGAAGCAGACGCGGTGCGGTTCAGTACGGGTTCAGTACTGTCCCTCGCCGTTGGGGTTGTACGGCTGCTGCCCCGGCTGGACGTAACCGGGAGACGCCTGACCGGGCGTCCCGGGCTGGGGCATCCCGGGCTGGGCGGGCGTCTGGGGCTGGCCGAACCCAGGTGCCGGCTGGCCGCCGGGCTGGACGTAACCGGGAGACGCCTGACCGGGCATCCCGGGCTGACCGGGCATCTGGGGCTGGCCGTAGGCGCCGACCGGTGCGACGGGCTGCTTCTTCTGGCGGGTGGTGAGTACGATGATGAGCACGATGCCGCCTCCGACGACGGCGGCGGCGACGATACCGATGATGATCCATATCCCGAGCAGTCCCGACGAGTCCTTGCTCTCGGCGTTGATCGAGGTGAGGGAACCGATATCGGACCAGGTGGCCGTGTTGCCGTCCACCGTGGCATGGCTGTCCGAGTCCGTGACCTTGGTGGGGAACGTGACCGCCATGGAGGTGTTCGCCTCCTTCAGGTCGGAGAAATTGGATGCCTTGAAGATGTATTTGCCGTCCTCGTGCTTGATGGACAAATCATCGTCGTCACTCGTGCTCTCGATGTCCCCATTGGTCGCGGACAGGATGCATTGGTCGCTCTGGGTGCTGACGTCGACGTCAGTACCCGGGTCGTCGAGATCCAGCAGCTCCTTGGTGCAGTAGAGGCTGGGGGACGCGCCTTCGACCTTCATGGTGAAGGTGATGTCGAACGTGTCGTTCTCGTGGATGGTGATATCGAAGGAGCTCGTGACGTCTCCTGTAGCGGCGACGGCCGGTGAGGCGCCGACGAGGCCGACGAGTGCGAAAGCGAGTGCGAGAACGGGGATGGCGACGGTTGCTGTCAGATGACGTAGGCGGTTGCGGAGAAGGGTGCGCATGCGGATGAGTCTACGGGACGGGGCCCGCCGGGCTGACCGGTAGGACTCTCCGCCTGTCGCGCTCGTGCCGTCCCTCCGCGCCCGGGTTCGATCGGAGTCGGGATGAGGGCTGCGCTGATCGTGCTCGATCGTGCTCGACCGTGACTCGGGGACGGTCGATTCACCGATTCATCAGAATTGCCCATTGCTGTACGGGCCGTACGGCCCGTAGCCGGGGGCGCTCTGACCGCCGGGCTGGGGATAGTCCGGCTGCCCGGGTTGGACGTGGCCGGGGGCGCTCTGACCGCCGGGCTGGGGCGTCCAGGGCCCGGCGTAGCCGGCGGCGGGCTGGGCGGGTGTCTGGAACTGGCCGTAGTCGGGCTGGGCCGGCGGGACGTGACCGTGAGCGCCGGGGGCCGGCTGCGCGGGTTGGGCGTACTCGAGCCCGGGCACTCCGGGCTGGGCGGGCGGCCTCTTCCCGCGGGTGGTGAGCGCGAGGGTCAGCACGATGCTGCCTCCGACGACGGCGACGACCGCGACGCCGATGGCGACCCACGTCCAGGGCCGGTCCGGAGAGTCCTTGCCGACCGCGTGCAGGTCTCCGTTCTCCTCCAGATAGTTGTTCCAGGTCACCGTGTTGCCGTCGATGGTCGCGTTGCCCGAGGCCTTGATGACTTTTCCGGGGAAGGTCACCGAGTAGCTGGAGTCCGAGTCGTCGTAGAGGGCTTTGGCGCTCGCGTCGCCCGACGGCACTGTGACGTCGAACTTCCCATCATTGTGCGTGATGGACATGGAATTGTTCGAGCCGCTGAATTCCGAGACGGGGATGCCCCGTGCGCTTATCCGGCAGGCCGGATCCCCGTTATGGTCGGTGAAGGTGTAGGTGATGTCCGCGCCGGCGGGGGCCGTGGCGCCGCTGGCGCCCATTCCCTCCGCGGAGCAGTCGGACTTCCCCATCACTCCTCCGGAGTCCCAGATAAGGATCGTCTGGTCGAGTGTGTCGTCGTCGTGGATCGTGACGTCGTAACTGATGCCGCAGGCGCTCAGGGTGAGGACGGCTGACACGATGACGGCGATGCCGAGCCCGCGGAGAAGGTGGGGAGCGTGCATAGTGAGGAAGTCTACGTCGGCCCGCCTCCTGCTACGTCCGATTCGAGCCGGATCGCCGATCGCCCGCGGAGCCGCGCGATGCCCGCTGCGGGGCCGACCGGCGTCGGCGCATGGCGAGCACTGCGCCCGCGGTGCCCGCACCGAGCCCGATGACCACGACGCCGGCGACGGCCCACGGCCTGAAGCGGCTCCAGGCGCTCACCCCTTCGTTCGGCGTCGCGTAGCCCGAGGCGCTCACGCCGTTGGCGAGGGCGTCGGCTCCCTCCCAGGTGACGGTGCGCCCGGAGACGCTTCCCCCGCCCGCATCCACGACGGCACCGGGGAAGGTGATCGACAGATGAGCATCGACGATGGAGCTGAGCGAGCCGGACGACGCGGAGGGGGGCGCGGGGGCGGAGGGGGCTGCGGAGTCCGTGCCCGCCGCTGTCGAGTCCGCGCCGGCGGAGCCGTTCGGGGCCGTGTCGAGACCGGCTGCCACCGCCGAGAGGGTGACGACGTAGAGGTCGCCGTCGCGCGCGACGAGGGGAGCGGTGCCGGACTCCTTCGCCTCCTCGGCGTCGAGGATCCTGACGCCCGTCACCGTCACCTCGCAGCCCACGCCCTCGGCGTCGTCCACCGAGCCGACGGGCGTCGAGCTGACGGCGGTGCCGGCGGGAACGCCCACGAGGGAGGGGTCCGCGTAGTCCTGGCAGTCGGTGTCGCCGGTCAGCACCGTGCCGGTCGTATCGCGCATGACGAGGGTGGCGTCGTAGGTATCGGAGGGGGCGATGGTCATGTCCATGCGAGCCGTGCAGGCCGACAGGCCGAGCGCTGCGGCCGCGACTGCGGCTCCGGTGGTCAGGGCGGTGCGACGTCGGGTCTTCACGGCTTCGACGCTACACGGGTGCGGATGTGTCCGGAAACACGAGCCGAAAGTGACGGATGTGACGGATGTGGTGTCGATGGGACCTAAGGGGCGTGCTCCGAACGGGCCGATGGGAGAGGATTGAGTCGACAGTAAGAGTCGCAAGAATCCAAGGAAGGGACTCATATGACTGTGACTGAGCAGGATGTTCGCGCTGCTGCGCCGGCCAACGCTCCTGAGGACGTCATCGCGTTCGTCGTTCGCCTCGCCGAGCTCGGCAAGCCGGAGAACGTGTACTTCTGCGACGGCTCCGACGAGGAGTGGGACCGCCTGACGTCCGAGATGGTCGAGTCGGGCATGTTCACCCGCCTCAACCCGGAGAAGCGCCCCAATTCCTTCCTCGCCCGGTCGCTGCCCAGCGACGTCGCCCGGGTCGAGTCCCGCACCTTCATCTGCTCCGAGAAGGAGGAGGACGCCGGTCCGACCAACAACTGGTACGACCCGGTGGAGATGAAGAAGATCCTCCACGAGAAGTTCGACGGCACCTACAAGGGCCGCACGATGTACGTGATCCCCTTCTCGATGGGGCCGCTCGGCGGCCCGATCTCCCAGTTGGGGATCGAGATCACGGACTCGCCCTACGTCGTGGTCAATATGCGCATCATGACGCGCATGGGCTCCAAGGCCATGGACCTCATCAGCGAGGGCCGCACCTGGGTCCCCTGCGCGCACTCCGTCGGCGCGCCGCTGGCCGAGCACGAGCAGGACGTCCCCTGGCCCTGCAATGACGAGAAGTACATCACTCAGTTCCCGGAGACCAACGAGATCTGGTCCTACGGCTCCGGCTACGGCGGCAACGCCCTGCTGGGCAAGAAGTGCTACGCGCTGCGCATCGCCTCGACCATGGCGCGTCGCGACGGCTGGATGGCCGAGCACATGCTCATCCTGCGACTGACCGACGAGAAGACCGGCAAGCAGTACCACGTCACCGCCGCCTTCCCGAGCGCCTGCGGCAAGACCAACCTCGCCATGCTCCA
Source organism: Actinomyces gerencseriae DSM 6844 (assembly GCF_000429265.1). Taxonomy (GTDB): domain Bacteria; phylum Actinomycetota; class Actinomycetes; order Actinomycetales; family Actinomycetaceae; genus Actinomyces; species Actinomyces gerencseriae. The sequence goes on along the minus strand of NZ_KE386873.1, from coordinate 79,765 downwards.
GCCCACCATCCCGGGCTACAAGGTCGAGACCGTCGGCGACGACATCTCCTGGATGCGCCCCGGCCCGGACGGCCGCCTGCGCGCCATCAACCCGGAGGCCGGCTTCTTCGGCGTCGCCCCGGGCACGTCCTACAAGACGAACCCGATGGCCATGGAGACCATGAAGGCCAACTCCATCTTCACCAACGTCGCCCTGACCGACGACGGCGACGTGTGGTGGGAGGGCATCGACGCCCCGCTGCCCGAGCACCTCATCGACTGGCAGGGCAACGACTACACGCCCGCCGATGCCGAGGCCGGCAAGAAGGCCGCGCACCCGAACTCGCGCTTCACCACGCCCGCCTCGCAGTGCCCGATCATCTGCCCCGACTGGGAGGCCCCCGAGGGCGTCGCCGTGGACGCCGTCCTCTTCGGCGGTCGCCGCGCCAGCAACGTGCCGCTGGTCGCCGAGCAGTACGAGCCCGCCCACGGCGTGTTCATCGGCGCCTCCGTGGCCTCCGAGGTCACCGCGGCCGCCCTGGACGCCAAGGTCGGGGCGCTCCGCCACGACCCCTTCGCCATGCTGCCCTTCTGCGGCTACAACATGGCCGACTACTGGGGCCACTGGCTGGAGATGCAGGAGGAGCTGGGTGACAAGTTCCCGAAGGTCTACCAGGTCAACTGGTTCCGCAAGGACGAGGACGGCTCGTTCCTCTGGCCCGGCTACGGTGAGAACTCCCGCGTCCTGGACTGGATCGTCCGCCGCGCCGGCGGCGAGGTCGGGGCCGAGGAGGGCGTCACCGGCCTGTACCCGAAGTTCGAGGACTTCAACCTCGAGGGCATCGACGTCGACAAGGCCACCTGGGACAAGATGTACGACATCGACCCCGACGCCTGGGCCGCGGAGATGGACGACACCGAGGAGTACTTCAAGCAGTTCGGTGACAAGCTGCCCGCTGCCGTCAAGGAGCAGTTGGCGACCTTCCGCGAGCGCATCGCCGAGGCCAAGAAGGCCTGATCTCGGCTGACTCCCTCCTGTCCTGGGCAGGATCCGACGGGGCTCCGACCGTTTCGCCGGTCGGAGCCCCCGTTTTCATTTTCTGTTGCAATGGAGCGGGCGAGGTGATGCGCGATGGGGTTTCACGTGAGGATGTCCGGCGATGGCGGGAGGAAGTCCTCCTCCGGAGGTTTCACGGTTGGTCGCTCAGGTGGGGATGCGTCACTGCGGGGGTGGACGATGCAGATGCCCGATGGGCGGCTGATCCTGCGGCGCTCAGTGCTCATTCGGTGTCTTGCGGTGCCTGTGGCTGTTGTCGGAGCCATCTGGATGGCCCTACTGGCCCTGCAGATGCTGGATCCGTTGACGAGCGGGTTCGATCGTTCTGACGATGCGATATTTGTTGTGCTGCTCAGCATCCCGACGGTCTGGGCTGTCAACGTTTTACGGCGCAGGACTGTTTTGAGCGAGTATGGCGTTGAAATGAGGCGCCTGCTGTTCACGGAGCGGCGTCCCTGGGTGTCGGTGCTCTCGAGGCTCACTCTTTCGACGTTTGATATGAGCGGCCCTGGGGCTGAAAGCGGAATCGACCGAACTCGGATCGCTCTCGTTAATGGTGATCTCGATGATGTCATCAGGCTTCCCGGCTGTGTTCTCGGTACGACTCTGGTTGACTCTCGTAAAAGGGGATCCGCTGCTCTCAGGGCTCTGTTGAATTACGTCGACGGGCAAGGCTGGATCGTGTCGGATACTGACCTCGGCTGGGAGGATCCTGGGTTGGTGAGGGCGCGTCAGAGCCATGGAGCCGATGAGATCGCGCAAAGGAGCCGTCTCGTGTTCTGCGTCCCGGCCTGGCGCAGGATCAAGGAGCATTTCTGCAATGGCGGCATGTTCCTCATAGGCTTGGGGGTTCTGCTCCTCGCGATGGGTGGTCAGCAGTTGCTCTTCGAGTCCTCGCCGCTGAGCGCATCCGACCGTTTCTACGCAGTTCTATTCCTCATTCTCGGTCCCCTGTCCATGGCCCCTCCCTTGTACAGGATCTATGGGTGCTTTCAACGGGTGATCGTTGATGACAAGGAGATCCGCGCTGGTGGGAAGTCCTGCGCGTGGCCGGAGTCCCGCTCCGGCCTGTTCGTCGTCGGGGACAGGATCTTCCTGGCGTGCGCCGGCGGACGGGGTATCGCCCTGGATGGCGCCGGCGTCACGTGGGGCGGTTTCCAACGACGACAGGAGAGGCTGGTGGCCCGGTGCGAGGCCATTTGGCTCTGGGGCGTCGCGTACGGCGCCACCCGTGAGAGCGGTCGGTATGTTCCCGTGCGGGACGAGAGCATGCAGCGAGAACGCGAGATTCTTGAGAAAGGCATGGGCATGGCGGTCCCGCGTCGAGGCTAGCGTGCGACTGGTGTATCGATCCTCACGCGGTGGAGCCGCCGAGATAGGAGATCTCCAGCTCCTCCGCCGCCCGGAACAGTCTTTTGTCTCGAGTCCACAGCAGTGCGCTGGGAACCAGCGCTACGGAGCCAAGCAGGTGCACGTCAACCGGGCTGAGGCCTCGTCCCCACAGCGCATGGGTTCTGACCAGGACAAGAAGCTCCTCATGTGAGAGAACCGGGAATCGATGGAGGTATGACAGGTATCTCAGGGTGTCGTCCCTGGCCGCCAGCGATCCCGTCGCCAGTTCTTCGATGACGAGTGGATGGACACCTATCTCGTCGTGGTGCAGCAGGTCCCGAAGTTTCGGGTTCGTGTGGTGGAGGTGGTCGATCCACACCGAGGTGTCGACGAGGATCACCATGGATCGTTCCGCCGTCGTGGCGAGACACTCGCCTCCGCGTCGGAACCGCCGAGAGCCGCAAGGCGGCGCGCGCTCTCCACCCTGACCAGGGTCTCCAGCCCTTCTCGCAGCAGCTCGGTGCGCTCGGTGATGCCTGTGAGCTCCTGGGCGCTGGCGATGAGGTCGTCATTGAGTGTCACGGTGGTCCGCATGGTGACTCCTACATCATGAACGTCATCATATGGTGCAGATTGTAGTGCGCATGCGATGTGGTCACCAGTTCGCGCTCCGCGGGACCGGAGGTGTGCGCGGCGCCCGCGGTTGGCGGCAGCATGCGGGTCGGCCCTCCTTCGTCGTGGAGGAGGGGCGACCATGGGAGGTGCCATTCCGGCAGGTGGTGGTTCGGGTGGCGGATTTCTGCTCGCCGGCCTTCCGCTTGCGGTAGGCCGTCATCCGATCGCCCAGCGTGGACGTGATCAGACCCGCCGCGGTCCAGCGGACCATGACGATAACCGCCTGGCTCATGGGGGCTACCTTGGCGGAGTCGCACCTCGCTGAGGGGCCCGCGGGCTGTGACTCCGGCCGGGCTGTGCTCTTGGTCGGACGGCGACATCGTGGCCGACTGCCGCTCCTACGGGGATCCCCCCCCTTCGCTGAGATCGGTCCGGTTCCGCATCGAGATCGGTTTGGTTTCGCGGGAAAACCGTACGCGACCGGGTGTCCCACGACGCCGCTCCCGATTGAGGGTATTGTGATTTCTGAAGGCGAGACAATTAGGTTTCCTGGGTCTTCGTCGGACACGCGGAGCTCCTTGAGGTGTTGGTGAAATCGGTGGAGGAAATCGGGGAAGTCCGGAAAGCCGATGAAAAGGTCGTGGGTGGAGCGTGCGAAGGTCTGGGTACCGTCCGGGGATGAGCCTCGCTGCGCGGGGAAGGATGCGGCCAACGTGCGCCGTTACATCGATGATGAACTCGGTATCATTTTGTCTGGCGAGAGGTCGGAAGGGAAGACGGCGATGTCGCAATCAACCTCGGCCCCGCAGGATCGCAGCATGGTCGACTCGTGGCACACGAGCTCCGCATTCGAATAATTTCGGAGGGGACGCAGGGGCGGATTCTCCCGCCCGAGTCACTCATCAGTGAATCTCTGGGCCGATGAGATGCGTGAGCGATCCAACGAAAGATGGGGCCGGACCGATTTCGGTGCGGAACCAGACCGATCTCGAGCCGGAACCGGACCGATCTCGAGCCGGAACCAGACCGATCTCGAGCCGGAACCAGACCGATCTCGAGCCGGAACCGGACCGATCTCGGCGAAGCGGGCGGGGCGCGTGCGGTCCACCGCCGTGTCACGATCCGAGTGGGCGCGACCACGGGCGGCAGGGCCGCTAACCTGGGGACGTGAAGATCCTGCTTCTCGGTTCCGGCGCGCGGGAGCACGCTCTGGCCCGGTGCCTCGCCTCAGACCCAGCCACCAGCGAACTCGTCGTCGCCCCGGGCAACCCCGGTACCGCCGAGATCGCCACCAATCTCGCCATCGATCCGACCAGTCCCACGGAAGTCGTCGAGCTCGCCACCCAGATGGGTGCCGAGCTCGTCGTCGTCGGTCCGGAGGCGCCACTCGTCGCGGGCGTGGCCGATGCCGTGCGCGAGGCCGGCATCCCCGTCTTCGGCCCCGGCGCGGAGGCCGCCCGTCTCGAGGGGTCCAAGGCCTTCGCCAAGGAGGTCATGGCCGCCGCCGACGTGCCCACCGCCGACGCCGTCGTGTGCACCACCGAGGCCGAGCTGAATGCGGCCCTGGACCGCTTCGGCCCTCCGTACGTGGTCAAGGAGGACGGTCTGGCGGCCGGCAAGGGTGTCGTCGTCACCTCCGATCGCGTTGCCGCCATGGATCATGGCCGGGCCCGACTCGCCGAGGAGCACGGCTCCGTCCTCGTCGAGAACTACCTCGACGGTCCGGAGGTCTCCATCTTCTGCGTATGCGACGGCGCCACCGTCCATCCGCTCGCCCCCGCGCAGGACTTCAAGCGTCTGGGCGACGGCGACGTCGGACCCAATACCGGCGGGATGGGCGCCTACTCACCGCTGACCTGGGCTCCCGAGGAGTTGGCCGAGCAGGTCGTGCGCGAGATCGCCCAGCCCATCGTCGATGAGATGGCCCGGCGCGGCACCGCCTTCATCGGCTTGCTCTACTGCGGGCTGGCGCTGACCGCCGACGGCCCGCGAGTCGTCGAGTTCAACGTGCGCTTCGGCGATCCCGAAGCCCAGGTCGTCCTGGCGCGTCTGACCTCCTCCCTGCCCGAACTGCTGCACCACGCCGCGACCGGCCGCCTCGCCGAGGCGCCCGCGCCGACCTGGTCGGAGCAGGCCGCCGTCGACCTGGTCCTGGCGGCTCCCGGCTACCCCGGCGCCGTATCGATGCCGTCCGGCTCCGCCGGGTCCACTGGTTCTGCCGGGGCCGTCGAGGCCACTGAAACCGCTGGCTCTGCTGACCTCACTGCCGGCCTCATCACGGGAGTCGAGGAGGCCGAGGCTCTTCCCGGTATTCACATCCTGCATGCCGGTACCGGCCTCGATGACGACGGTCGGTTGGTCGCTGCCGGAGGGCGCGTGCTGTCCGTGGTCGCGCTCGGGTCCTCGGTCCAGACCGCCCGGGAGCGCGCCTACGAAGCCATGTCCCGCATCCACCTCGACGGCGGCCAGTACCGCACGGACATTGCCGCTGGTCGGTGACAGCGTTGGGCTTTACCGGGGTGCGCCGCGGATGATGAGCCAGCCGCGTCCCAGGGGGCGCTCGAGGAGGAGGGTGGTGTCATCGAATCCCGTGTTCCAGGGGTTGGCGATGGTGGACAGGTCGACGTCCTCCAGGCTCATATTGTCGGGTCTTGATTGTGGGAATATCTCGATATTCTTCCCGAGATAGCCGGTGTTGTTGGTGACGTAGTCGCGGATGGCCTGGTCGGTGGCGGTGAAGGCGATGATGTAGCCCCAGCCGCCTGGGTTGTTTTTGGCGTAGTTGGTGGCGGGGTCCACGGAGAGCACGTGGGCGTTGTCGGGCAGTTGGTGGCCCTTGCCGATGGACAGGATGTCGTCCAGGTGGTCCATGTCCGCGGGGTAGGGCGCGCCCTCCTGGGTGACCGCCACTGTGGCCTCCTGGGTTTCCTGGGTGGGTGCCGGTTGGGTGGTGGTCGTGGTGCGCGGGGTCGATGGGCCGCCGCAGGCCGCCAGCAGGGCGAACGCGAGGACGGTGCCGGCCACCGCCGGTGGGCTCAGCGGGCGCGGCCGGCTCATGGCCCGGTCCCGTGGCGGACGGAGGACTCCCCGCTCATGTCGTACTCCTTGGGTGTGCGGGCTTTACCGGGATCCGCCGCGGATGATGAGCCAGCCGCGTCCCAGGGGGCGCTCGAGGAGGAGGGTGGTGTCATCGAATCCCGTGTTCCAGGGGTTGGCGATGGTGGACAGGTCGACGTCCTCCAGGCGCATGTCGTCGGGTCTTGATTGTGGGAATATCTCGATATTCTTCCCGAGATAGCCGGTGTTGTTGGTGACGTAGTCGCGGATGGCCTGGTCGGTGGCGGTGAAGGCGATGATGTAGCCCCAGCCGCCTGGGTTGTTTTTGGCGTAGTTGGTGGCGGGGTCCACGGAGAGCACGTGGGCGTTGTCGGGCAGTTGGTGGCCCTTGCCGATGGACAGGATGTCGTCCAGGTGGTCCATGTCCGCGGGGTAGGGCGCGCCCTCCTGGGTGACCGCCACTGTGGCCTCCTGGGTTTCCTGGGTGGGTGCCGGTTGGGTGGTGGTCGTGGTGCGCGGGGTCGATGGGCCGCCGCAGGCCGCCAGCAGGGCGAACGCGAGGACGGTGCCGGCCACCGCCGGTGGGCGCGGCCGGCTCATGGCCCGGTCCCGTGGCGGACGGAGGACTCCCCGCTCATGTCGTACTCCTGAGCGAGCCCGGCCCGATGGAGCTCCTGCAACTCTTTGTCGGTGATGGTCATGCCGAAGATCTCGGTGGATTTATCGCCGTCCCAGTTGTACCGGTCGGCGGTGTGGGCGCGGTAGTCGTAGGAGTAGGTCCACTCCGAGTTGCCGTCGGTAGGAGGGTACACGGTGATGGTCCCGTCCGTGGCACGCTGGTAGCCGCCGGTGGCGTAGAACCAGTTGTCGCTCTCGATAGGATTGGCGTCCGCATGCTCCCACGGGGTATTGAACGGATAGGTCATCGGCCCGGTGTATCCCGAGGCCTGCGCATCATCGACCGCCTGACCTGCCATAGTAGTCACGGCTGTCTGCGTATCATTGTCAAGACTGGGCAGGTCGTTCAGCATGCCATCGACGTCCATGTCCTGGTGGCTGCCGGTGTTCTGCAGGTAGTGGTAGAGGTTCTTCGAGGCGTCCGGCCACATCGACGCGCACGTCCCCGCGGCGAGAGTGGCGGCCTCGTGAACGGCGTAGTCGCGCGGAGTCGGAGGACGTTGCCTGTACTGGCCGGAGCCCTCATTATCGGAGTCGCCCGGGTACTGCCACGGATCCACGCCGGGCATGTCCGCGTGCTCGCCGGGAACGGGATCTCCCAGGCCCGTGGTGTCGTCACTGCTCCCGCCCTCCTCGCCATCCTTGCTCGGACGCCGACCGCCGTAGGGGACGAGACGGCCCCCTCGAGATGCGAGTGTGTCGGGGTCGTCAGCCCTATCGGCCCTATCGGACGAGGAGGAGTCGGGTGCGGATGACGCCGGTTGCGCGCTCGATGACACCATGGTCAGGGACTGGGTGTAGTCGGCGTCGACCTGGTCTGCCAGAGCGAGGGTGGACGAGACCATGGTCGACAGCTCGGCGGCCTGCGCCTGCGCCTGACCCGCATCGGCGGTGCTGCCATCGGCGGTCGGCGGCGTCCCGCCGGCGCCCGTCCCGCTCGCCGTGGGCGCTACGGTGACCGCCCCGTCCGGGCCGAGCACCACCTGAGGGTGGGCGTCGGCGTAGTCCAGGCAGGCGAGCGCCTTCCGCCTGACCGCCGCGACCCCGTCTCCGGCTTCACGGGTGGCCGTCATGAGGCGAGTCACCACGTCGATGTGCTCCCCATGGGAGGTGATGCACGTGCGCAGCGCCGCACGCGCCGCGTCCACGGCCTCGCCCCGGGACGCGACCCGCGCGAGCGTCAGCTGGGCGTCCTCGCGCAGGTGCGTCAGCGTGCCGTGCATCGTTCTCAGACTCTCCGCGGACTCCTCCAATGGCTCGGGGCGCCATTCGCATACATTCGCCCAGGTCGCCATCGGCTCAGTCCAGCCCCTTCGCGCGCCCACTGGCTCGTCGATTCCGCCGTGGGCCCGGACGGGCCGGGCAGGGACGCGGCGACCGCCTCGTCGTTGCTGCGGTGGATGGACAGCAGTCTGCGCGTGCCGCTGCTCGTCCTCCCGTACCGGCCGACCAGGGCGGCCGTCAGATCGTTCAGAGCCGCGGCGGCCCCGCTCGCCGCCCCCGAGCTCGCGGAGGCGGGCATCGCCGACTCGGCGCCGTTCATGGCTCCGATGGCGTCGAGGCCGTGGAAACCGTCGCGAATCGAGTCGATCGAGGCGGCCGCCATCTCCAGGTCGCCGTTAATGATGTGGATATTCGCGGTCATTGCCGCACGCCTTCCGAAGGGTGCAGGGACAGTGAGAGGACGGTGAGGAGCAATCCTGAGCGGTGCGAAACGCCGAAAACACTCAGGATATTCAAAGGACATTCAGAGCATGGCAAACGCGACTCACGGTAGCGATATCGTCGGTTCGAGTCAACCCTGGACCTCGGTCGTACGCCGTGGTCTCGCAGGTCATGCAGGTCATGCAAAGGAAGCCCGGCCGTCGCGGTGGCAAAATGAGCCCATGAGCCTCTCCCTGCCCCCGGCCCCCGACGTCCCCGGCTGGACGCACGTGTCCAGCGGCAAGGTCCGCGACGTCTACGCCCCCGCCACCGACTCCCCGTGGGCCGGTCGGGACGTCCTGCTCGTCGTCGCCTCGGACCGCATCAGCGCCTACGACCACGTCCTGCCCACACCCGTGCCGGACAAGGGGAGGGTCCTCACCGCTCTGTCCGCCTGGTGGTTCGAGCAGCTGGACGACATCGTTGCCAACCACCTCGTCAGCCTCGATGTGCCCGACGTCGTCGCCGGCCGCGCCATGATCTGCCGCCGCCTGAGGATGCACCCCGTCGAGTGCGTGGTTCGCGGCTACCTCACCGGCTCGGGCCTGGCCGAGTACCGCGAGAACCGGCGCGTGTGCGGTGTTGCGCTGCCGGAGGGACTCACCGAGGCCTCCCGACTGCCCGAGCCCGTCTTCACCCCCGCCGCCAAGGCCGAGCTCGGCGACCACGATGAGAACATCCCCTTCTCCCGTGTGGTCGCGATGATCGGCGAGGAGCCGGCCGCCGCGCTGCGCGAGACCTCCCTCGCCCTGTACGCGCGCGCCGCGGCCATCGCCCGCGATCGCGGCATCATCCTCGCCGACACCAAGTTCGAGTTCGGCGTCGGCCCGAGCGGCGGGCTCGTCCTCGGCGATGAGGTCCTCACCCCGGACTCCTCCCGATTCTGGCCCGCCGACCAGTGGGTTCCCGGCCGGGTCACCCCCTCCTTCGACAAGCAGTACGTGCGCGACTGGCTCGCCTCGCCGGCGTCGGGATGGGACCGCTCCTCGAGGCAGGCGCCCCCCGCCCTGCCCGCCGACGTCGTCGAGCGCACCCGGGCCCGCTACCTCGAGGCCTACGAGCGCCTCACCGGCTCCCCGCTGCCGGCTCCGGGGGCGTGGGTGGAGGCGACGGCGCAGGCAGCGTCAACAGGACCGGTGGAGTCGGCACCACCGTCAGCGCCGACGGCGCGGGCACCGGCAGAGCCGGTGGGGCGGACGGCGCCGACGGGTCCGATGGCCTCGACGGGGCCAGCAGCACCGGCAGTACCGGTGGAGCCGGTAGCACCGGCAAGCCCGACAGCGCCGACGGCGGGGCCGCGATGACCGCCTCCGGCCCCGCGGACCAGGCGGGCCCGACCTCCTCCCAGCGGTCGACGACCCGAACCTTCCGCCCCGGGCCGGGCTTCGCCGTCGCCGTCGCCATCACCGCCCTCGTGGTCGTGCTGATGCTCGCGGCGGCCGTCGCGGCGGCGCTCGGCGCCCGCGGGACCTCCGGCGTCCTGGGCGGCATCGCGCTGGTGGCGGTCGGCGCTGGCCTGCTCGCCCTGCTGCGCGTACCGGCGCGCTCGCTCGTCGTCAATGCGCCGCGTCTGCGGCTGGAGCGCAACCGCGCGCGCTTCGCCCGACGTCGTACTCGTGACGCCCACGATGCCCGTGACACCCGCGATCCCTCCGGGACCGGGCGGCGCGCCGGACACGACTCGTCCGGCACCGGAGGCGCCGCGATGCCCGGGGGCGACCTGGCGGTCCCCCTGACCGTCCCCGGCACCGACATCGCGATCCCGGAATCGACCGGTCGGCGCGAGCTGACCACTCTCGACGTCGTCTCCGGCCCCTTCTCGACCGCCCTGGCGGCCTCCACGATCGGGCGGGTCGCCGACGAGCGCCTCGCCGGGACGACGGCGGGCGAGGGACTCGCCCGTGTGACGCAGCTGCTGGCCGGCTCCCTCGGGTTCCTCCTGATGGCGCTGGGACTGGCCTCGATCCTGCGGCAGGTGCTCTCGTGACCCCGCCGGGCGGGGACCGGCGTCCGGCGACGGAGCGCGGTCCCGTCGACTGGGGCGTGGGTCGCGGCGCCGCGCCGAGCGAGCCGACGCCCGGGCAGCGGGCGCGCAGTCCCTGGCCGGTGGCCGTGCGGCGCCAGCGCCTGGCGGGGATCGCCTTCGCCCTGGTGGGGCTGGCTCTGGCGACCTGGTCGGCGATGAACCTGGCGACCAATGCGGAGGCCGGGCGGCTGTGGATCCCGCCGTGGCTCGTCGTCGTCCTGGCGGGGGCGGGACTCGTCTCCGCCGCCGGGTACCTGGCGTGGGCCGGGGGCACTGCTGTGCGCCGGGAGGGCGAGCGCTGGACGCCGACCGTGCTGGATGCGGCCGCGGGCCTGACCGTGGGAACGGTCGACGTCGTCGACGCCCAGCGTCTCCTGGTCGGCCGTCAGGAAGCCTCCCCGCCCCGGTCGTCGCCCGCCGGTGCCGCCGGTACCGCCGGCGCCACCGGGAGCGCCACCGGCGACAGTGCGCCGGGAGAGGGGCGCGCGGGGCCGTCTCGCGCGGCGCTGGACTCCGGGCCCGCACCGCTCATGGGCGGCTCCACCCTCGATCAGTCCGCCCACGCCCCCGCGGGCGTGGCCGGCGCCGTCGGCGGCTTCATGCTGGCGGCGGCCGTGGTGTGCGCGATCCTCGCCCTCGTGCTGGGCGCGGCGTGGTTGCTGGGAACGGTGTCCCTGGCGATCGGCGGTGCGCTCGCCATCCGCCTGGCCGGCGACTGGCTGGGCCATGTCTGACGGGCCTGACGGATTTGCCGGGCCGCGCTGGCGGTCGAGCCCAATGCCGGCGAGCCGCCGGTCGATCCCGATGGGAGAATCGGCGCGGTCCTCTCGCCGTAGCGCCGGGCGCCCGGGTACTCTGCGTCCTGGACGCTTCCCGCACCGCACTCAGGAGGACCGATGGGACGCATCGTCGTCGAGGTCATGCCCAAGCCCGAGATCCTCGACCCGCAGGGCAAGGCGGTCGTCGGAAGCCTCCCGCGCCTCGGGTTCGACCAGTTCACCGCGGTGCGCCAGGGCCGCCGCTTCGAGCTGACGGTGGACGGCCCGGTCACCGACGCCCACCTGGCCGCCGCCGCGGAGGCCGCCTCGACGCTGCTGTCCAACCCGATCATCGAGGACGTCGTCTCCGTGCGCGCCGACGAGGAGACCCGATGACTCGCATCGGCGTCATCACCTTCCCGGGAACCCTCGACGACGTCGACGCCGCCCGCGCCGTGCGCCTGGCTGGTGCCGACTCCGTGGCCCTGTGGCACAAGGACGCCGACCTCAAGGCCGTCGACGCCGTCGTCGTCCCCGGCGGCTTCTCCTACGGCGACTACCTGCGCTGCGGCGCCATCGCCCGCTTCGCCCCCGTCATGAGCGAGGTGGTCCGGGCCGCGGGCGAGGGCATGCCCGTCCTGGGCATCTGCAACGGCTTCCAGATCCTCACCGAGGCGCACCTGCTGCCCGGCGCGCTCATCCGCAACGACCACCAGAGGTTCATCTGCCGCGAGCAGCGCCTGCGCATCGAGTCGACCTCGACCGCGTGGACGCGACTGTTCGAGGACGGCGAGGAGATCACCGTCCCGCTCAAGAACGGGGAGGGGAGCTTCATCGCCCCGCCCGACGAGCTCGACCGCCTCGAGGGGGAGGGACGCGTCGTCTTCCGGTACGTCGGCGGGAACCCGAACGGGTCGGCTCGCGACATCGCCGGTGTGCGCAACGAGCGGGGCACCGTCGTCGGCCTCATGCCCCACCCCGAGCACGCCGTCGAGCCCGGCTTCGGCCCCGACTCCGCGGCGGGCCCGCGCACCGGCGTGGACGGTCTGCGGCTCTTCCGCTCCGCCATCGACTCACTGGTGGGGGCCTGACGCTCCGGGCGGACGGCCCCGCGTCAATCCGCGGAATGTCGTGTCGGGGAAGGGGCCTGACGCTCCGGGCGGACGGCCCCGCTGCTTCCCCGGCCCGGACAGCACCGACGAGCCCACCTTCTCGCTCCGTCTCATCGGGCCTGTGGAAGACTCCCCGGCCATGTGGACAGTTGTGGATAACTGTGGACGATGGCGGTGAGGAGTCTCCGCCATCGGCGAACACAGCGAGGGGCGACCGAGCCGCTCGCACGCATTGAAGATCACGGTTGGATAACGATCATGGCGCGCCGTGGTGCGGATCTCGTGTCCCCGCCGGTCGGTCGGTCACAGGATTGGCCCCTGCTGCCAACGATTTGACGCAATGGACTCGTTGGTTTAATGAAGGTTGCGAGGGAGGCGTCCCTCGGTCCGGGACCTGCTCGGCTCGGCAGGTTTGTCCTCTCATCGAGCCACCAAGGTGTCGATCGCGTCACGGCGTCGCTCCGCCGTGCGCGCGCACAAGCCTGTGGATTCACCTTGTGGATAACGCGGTCGGCGCGGGGCGAGCGGATGTCGCCGGGCGGGTGGGATCCGCTCCGGCCCCTCAGCGGAGCCGCAGCAGCCCCTCGGTCCGCGCGGGGCTCCGGGAGCGGCGCATCGTCGGTCCGCCGCGGGCCGTCAAGCCCCTCAGTCCGCGCGGAGCTCCAGGGCGCGGTCGATGGCACCGACGATCTCGCTCAAGTGCCGGTCGGGGAGGAATTCGCGTCGCACGGACTCGTGAGCCGCCAGCCCCATCTCGCGAGCCCTGGCCGGGAAGCGCAGCAGGTCGGCGGTGGCCTCCGCCCACGCGCCCGCCTCGGCCGAATCGACCAGCACGCCGTCGACTCCGTCGACGATCTGGTCCTGGATGCCCCCGACCGCGGAGGCGACCACGGCCGCCTTCTTCCACATGGCCTCCGCCACGGGCAGTCCGAAGGCCTCCACGAGCGAGCGCTGGGTGACGACGTCGGCGACGCGCTGGACGGCGTTGACCACCGTCGCATTGACCTCCCGGTCGTGCATCGGCACCGCGGCGATGTGGACCCGGCCCGCCACCGACTCCGGCAGGAGGTCCCAGCGGTCGAGGACCTCGCCGAGCACCTCGGCGGAGGCCTCGTCGCGGTTCGGGTCCGGGTCCGGGCCGACGATCAGCAGGTGGGCGTCCTCGGGGAGGACGGCGAGGTTCGAGGCGAAGGCCCCGATGAGTTCCCGGGCGCCCTTGAGGCGGTCCCAACGGCCCACCTGCACGATCGTGCGCACCCCCGTCGGCACCGGCAGGCCCGCACCGGCCAGGGAGGGCATTCGTCGAATGGCGTCGGGGCGGCCGTCCTCGTGGACGAAGGGGACCGCGTCGAAGGGCGGCTCGCCGTCGAAGATCCCCGCCAGGCGCGCCACGGACCAGGCCTCGTCGAGGTCGAGAACCCGGTTCTTGGGGGAGTCGGGGTTGATCGAGGGCTTGACGACGGCGCAGCGCTCCGGCTCGATGAAGGGCGGGCGGTACTCCTCCCGGGAGACGACGACGAGGTCGACGTCCTCCAGGTACCGGTCGAGGAAGGCCCAGGCGCGCTCCGCCGCCTCCCCGGAACGGCCGCCGCCCAGGTGGCAGCGCCAGACGACCGCGGCGCCGGCCCGTTGGAAGGCCCGAGCCAGGCCCGCGGTGGGTGGGTCGTGCAGGATGACGACGTCGCCCTCGCGGACGTCGTCGACGACGTTCTCGGCGTTCGAGGCCAGCACGTGCTCGTAGAGGTCGCGCTGCTTCTCGCCGAGCTTGCCGCCGTCGCCCCGGTCGCCGTGGATGCCGGCGTGGAGCCGTGCCGCCACGCGCACGAAGTCGGCGGGCGCGTCCAGCGCGAGCCACCGCGCCGTCACACCCAGCCCGAGCGCGTAGCCCACCAGGGGGGCGACCGTCTCCGCGGGCCCCGCCCCTGCGGCGGCCGATGGCGTTACCGTCCACACGGTGCGCCCCTCGAGCAGGGTGCGGGCGGCGTCGATGCCGCTCTTCAGCCGATGTCCGGCGACCTCGTCCAGATGGCTCTCGAGCTCCGGGATGGGCAGGGAGGCTACGTCAATGCTTCTCATGGACCGATCCTGCCCTACATGCGTGTGATGCGAGGCACTTTCGAGGGCGTGTGTCGCGCGATCGGAGGATGCGGCCGCCGACGATCGGCGGCACTGGTTGCGTTGAGTCCGCAGACGAGTCATGATGCAGTGCCATCGCAGGGCCGATTCCGAGGCCCGCAATTCAGTTGGAGGACCTGAATGAGTACCCCGCCCCCTTACGGTCAGCCCGGATACCCCGATGCCGGTTACGGCCAGCCCGCCTACGGCACCGGCGTCGCCCCCAAGTCCAAGACGACCGCCGCACTGCTGGCCTTCTTCCTGGGAGGCCTCGGCATTCACAACTTCTACCGTGGTCAGAAGGGCCGCGGCTTCGGCCACCTCGTCCTGTCCCTCATCTTCGTCATCGGCTACATCATCGCCATCGTCACAGCGGTGAACACCGCGAGCACCGGGCAGATGACCGATAGCGCGGCCGCCGGCCTGGGCCTCGGCGGCCTTATCGCCGGGCTGGCCGGCACGGCGAACGGGATCTGGACGCTCGTCGAGTTCATCATGATCCTCGTCTCCAAGGACGGCACGCTTCAGTGAGGCGCCGCCGGCTCGCGCGGGTCGGGTGACGCGCGCGGGTCGGTTGCCGAACCCGCTCGAACCCGATGACGGTGGCGCCCCTCCCCGCGGGGAGGGGCGCCACCGTGCGTTCGCCGCGCGGCGCGCGCCGGGGCCACCGCGCGCGTCCGTGTCGCCGGCACGGGTATCCTCATGCGGGGTCCCACTCCGTCCCCGCCCAGGAGCATCCCAGGAGCATTCATGGCTGCCGAATCCGCTGAGTCCGCCGAATCCGCTGAAATCGCTGCGGAATCCACTGCGCCCACGAGTTCTGCGCCGCCCGCGCCCTCCGCCGACCGGGTCCGGCCCGCCGAGCACCCCGACACCGTCGCCGATGCCGCCGCCACGCCCGAGCGGGCCATGCCCCACCGCGAGCTCGGCCTCAAGGACGAGGAGTACGAGTCCATCCGCGAGTTGCTGGGCCGCCGCCCCACCAGCGCCGAGCTCGCCATGTACTCGGTCATGTGGTCCGAGCACTGCTCCTACAAGTCCTCCAAGATCCACCTGCGCCAGTTCGGGGACAAGACCACCCCCGAGATGCGCGAGCACCTCCTGGTCGGCATGGGCCAGAACGCCGGCGTCGTCGACATCGGTGACGGCTGGGCCGTCACCTACAAGGTCGAGTCCCACAACCACCCCAGCTACGTCGAGCCCTACCAGGGCGCGGCGACCGGCGTGGGCGGCATCGTGCGCGACATCATGTCCATGGGGGCGAGGCCCGTGGCCGTCATGGACCAGCTGCGCTTCGGCGCCGCTGGGCACCCCGACACCGCGCGCGTCGTCCACGGCGTCGTGGCCGGCGTGGGCGGCTACGGCAACTGCCTGGGCCTGCCCAACATCGGCGGCGAGACCGAGTTCGACCCCTCCTACCAGGAGAACCCGCTGGTCAACGCCCTGTGCGTGGGCGCGCTGCGCCACGAGGACATCCACCTGGCCAACGCCTCGGGCACCGGCAACAAGGTGGTGCTCTTCGGGGCGCGCACCGGCGGCGACGGCATCGGCGGCGCCTCCATCCTGGCGTCCGAGTCCTTCGAGGACGGCATGCCCGCCAAGCGGCCCAGCGTCCAGGTGGGCGACCCCTTCATGGAGAAGGTCCTCATCGAGTGCTGCCTCGACCTGTTCGCGGGCGACCTCGTGCTGGGCATCCAGGACCTGGGCGCCGCCGGCATCTCCTGCGCCACCAGCGAGCTCGCCTCCAACGGCGACGGCGGCATGCACGTGGACCTGGAGAAGGTGCTGCTGCGCGACCCCACCCTGACCGCCGGCGAGATCCTCATGAGCGAGTCCCAGGAGCGCATGATGGCCGTCGTCGCGCCCGACAGGCTCGAGGAGTTCATGGCCGTCATCGACACGTGGGACGTCGAGGCCGCCGTCATCGGCGAGGTCAACGGCTCGGGCCGCCTGACCATCGACCACTTCGGGGAGCGGATCGTCGACGTCGACCCGCGCACCGTGGCCCATGAGGGCCCCACCTACGAGCGGCCCTACGCCCGTCCCGCCTGGCAGGACGAACTCAACGCCGACTCCTCCTCGCGCCTGCCCCGCCCCGAGACGGCGGCCGAGCTCGCCGAGCAGGTCCTCGCCGTCGTGACCAGCCCCAACCAGGCCCCCGTCGCCTGGGTGACCGACCAGTACGACCGCTTCGTGCGCGGCAGCACCGCCCTGTGCCAGCCCGACGACGCCGGCGTCATCCGCGTGGATGAGGCCACCGGGCGGGGCGTGGCCATCGCCACCGACGCCAACGGCCGCTTCACCAAGCTCGACCCCGCCACCGGCGCCGCCGCGGCCCTGGCCGAGTCCTACCGCAACGTGTGCACCGTGGGGGCCCGGCCCCTGGCCGTCACCGACTGCCTCAACGTCGGCTCGCCGGAGGACCCCGACGCCATGTGGCAGCTCGTCGAGATCATCACCGGCCTGGCCGACGCCTGCGCCGTCATGGGCGTGCCCGTCACCGGTGGCAACGTCTCCCTCTACAACTCCCACGGCAAGGTCAAGGGGCGGATCGACTCCTCGATCAATCCCACGCCCGTCGTCGGCGTCCTGGGCGTCATGGACGACGTGCGCCGCGCCAACCCCTCGGGCTGGTTCGAGGAGGGCCTGGCCATCATGGCCCTGGGCGCCACCGCCGACGAGCTCGACGGCTCGGCGTGGGCGCGCGTGGTCCACGACCACCTCGGCGGGCTGCCCCCGCGCGTCGACCTCGAGGCGGAGATGGCCCTCGGGCGTGTCCTGCTGGCCCTCGGCGAGGCGGAGGGGCCCGACGGCGAGACGCTGGTGCGCGCCGCCCACGACCTGTCCACCGGTGGGCTCGTCCAGACCCTTGTGGACTCCTGCCTGCGCCACGGCGTCGGCGCCAGCGTGGATCTGACCGCCATCCAGGGCGAGGGCGTGGACGACGTCACCGCCCTGTTCTCCGAGTCCGGGGCCCGCGCGATCGTGGCCGTGCCCGAGTGGGCCGTGGCGGCCGTGTCCGCGGCCGCCGAGGCCGAGGACGTCGCCTGGGCGCGTCTGGGCACCACCGGCGGCGACCTGCTCGTCGTGGCCGGCACCGATCTGCTCGACGAGGGCGGGGCCGGGTTCGCCGGTGGGGACGCCGCGGGGGAGGGGCCGGTGGGTCGCCCGCTCGTCCTCGATCTGGACGAGCTGCGCGAGCGCGTCGAGGGCGTGCTGCCGGCACTGCTCGGGTGAAGCGGGCACGTCACGGTCTCATGGCCGGCTCCGGGGCGCGCGGCGCCACGGCACCGGACGTCGCCTCGGCGTCCGACCGCCAAGAGCGGTGACGCCGTCGTCACCGGCTGGAGCCCGTCGTCGAGCCGCCTCCGATCAGCGCCAGCAGGGTGCCCGTGACGCCGATGAGCACGAGGCAGAGGAGCCCGGTGAGAAACGCCGCCTGCACGGACTTGGTCCAGCGGTGGCGAGAATGCTGATCGGCGAGGACGAGGAGCCGGCTTCGCGGGTAGGTGGTCGTGATCGTGTTCATGAGCCCAGTCTTCGTGGTGGTGACCTGGTGCACATCGGGCTGCCGGACGAATCCGCCGCCGCCCTCGTCCACCCGGGGTACGGCGGGCTCCGGCGCCTCTCATCCTCTCGGTGGAGGCGCCGACGGCCGCGTTCGCCGGCGACGCGATGCTCGCGCTCGACGGCGCTGGGAGACTCCCGGCGCGGTCCCCCGGAGGGTCAGGACTCCCGCTCCAGGGTGAGCGTCACCCGGTCCTGGGTGAGAGTCATCGTGTCGCCCTGGAGCGCGACCTCGGCCCCGGCGCTGAAGAACTCCGTCAGCCACTCCTCCTGGGCCAACCGGTCCGGGTCGCAGCCGATGAGGGTGGACGTCAGGTCCTTGGCCGACAGGACGCCGTGGGAGTAGCCGACCCGACCGGACAGGGTGTTGCAGCCGCTGTCGATCCTGATGCCGCGGCCGTCGAGCACCATGCTGGGCCGCGTCCCCTCCACGAGATCGTGGCCCTCGGAGGAGGTCACCACCCACGTGCCCTCCGGCAGGTCGGCGCCGGCGCACCCCTGGACGCACAGCAGCGATCCGATGATGGCCCCGGCGACGAGGGCCCGGAGGCCTCGCGATCCGGCTGATACTCCCAACTTCCCCATGGTTCGGTCCTCACTCGTAGCGGCGTCGTCCTCGACGCGTTCAGTGCATCCGTGCATTCAAGCATCCAATGTAACGGCCCGTCACGGCCGGGCCCCGTTCGGCGGGTCGGTCCGCCTCGGCCGGGGCCCGTCCGGCGGGCGCGTTCGGGCGGGCCGTGATCAGCCGGCGGTCAGACTCGGGTGCGATCATGCCCCGCATGTCTGCTATCACCGCACTCGATGAGACCGCATGGGCCGATGCGACCTGGCCGCTCGGCACCCACATCCAGGGCGACGGCGTCGTCTTCGCCGTCCACGCCCCCGCCGCCACCCGGGTCCAGCTGGAGATCTACCCCGAGGCGCTCGGCGCCACCGCCTCGGCCGTCTTCCTGCCCGCTCGCGGCGCCGACGGCGTCTGGCGCGCCCGGCTGGGAGGCCTGGAGGCCGGCGCACTCGTCGGATTCCGCGTCTGGGGCCCCAACTGGCCCTACGACGAGGCCTGGACCCCCGGCTCGGACGCCGGCTTCATCGCCGACCTCGACGAGCAGGGCAACCGCTTCAACCCCAACAAGGTTCTCTTCGACCCCTACTCCCGCGAGATCACCCACAACGTGCGCACCGACGCCCTGGCCCGCCTCGGCGTCGACGACGGGGTGTTCGGCACCGGCGGCGAGCTCGTCGATGGCGTGCCCCGCCGTCGGATCGACACCGCCCCCTACGCCCCCAAGGGCATTGTCGTCCCCGAGGATCCCGGGGGCGCCGGCGGCGACGGGCGGGTCGGCAAGCCGCAGCTGCCGTCGGAGCGGGCCATCATCTACGAGGCGGGCGTCACGCAGCTCACCGGCCATCCCTCCGCGGCCCGGCTGGCGGACCTGCTGGTCGGCGAGCCCGGCTTCGAGGGCGTGGCCGGCATCCCCGCCGAGTACCAGGGCACGTACAGGGGCGCGGGGATGCTGGCGCCGTACCTCAAGGCCGCCGGCGTCACCACCGTCGAGCTCCTGCCCGTCCACGAGACCAACGCGTCCGAGACCGGCCGGGCCGGCGCCGCCAACGCCTGGGGCTACATGACCCTGTCGTTCTTCGCGCCCAACCGCCGCTACGCGGCCGACAAGGGCCGGGGCGGCCCCACCCGCGAGTTCAAGGAGATGGTCCGCGCCTTCCACGACGCCGGCATGGAGGTCTACCTCGACGTCGTCTACAACCACACCGCCGAGGGCGGCAACTGGAACGGCGACGTGAGCACCACCGGCTTCACGAGCCTGGGGGGCTTCGCCACCGCCGAGTACTACCAGATGACCCGCGAGAAGATCCTCGTCGACGGCGCCACGGGGACCTCTAACCAGATGAACTACTCCTCCCCGGTGGCCCGGCGGCTCGTCCTGGACTCGCTGCGCTACTGGAGCCGTGACATGGGGGTCGACGGCTTCCGCTTCGACCTGGCCACCGTGCTGGGCCGGCTGCCCGCCGACGCCGAGCCCGACGACTGGGGCGCCCAGAAGCGCTTCTTCAACGAGCACCCGCTGCTGACCGACATCGCCGCCCTCGCCGAGGAGGAGAACATCGAGGTCATCGCCGAGGCCTGGGACCTGTGGGGCTACGAGGTGGGCAACTTCCCCCGCGGCTGGGGCGAGTGGAACGGCCGCTACCGCGACGCCGTCCGCCGCTTCACCAAGGGGGACGGGAACACCGCCGACTTCCTCGACATGGTCAACGGCGACTACCACCACTTCGAGGACAACGGCGGCCCGCAGAAGTCGATCAACTTCATCGACGCCCATGACGGCTTCAACCTGGCCGACCTCGTCAGCTACCAGACGAAGGTCAACGACCAGCCCTACCCCTTCGGCCCCTCCGACGGCGGCAGCGACGACAACCTGTCGTGGGACTCCGGGGGCGACCAGGGGCTGCGGCGCCAGCGGCTGCGCAACCTGTGGACGATCCTCATGCTCTCCCGCGGCGTGCCCATGGTGGTGGCCGGAGACGAGTTCGGCCGCACCCAGAACGGCAACAACAACCCGTGGGCGCTGGACTCCACGGCCATGCGCAACAACTACGCGATGATCGCCACCAGCGCACCCCAGCGGGTGGGCATCGAGGACGGCACGGGCGCCGTCTACCACGACAACCTGGGCGTCTTCGACGGCCGGGACGAGCGGGTGAACCCTCTGTTCCGCTTCACCACCTTCCTCATGCGGCTGCGGGGCCGGCACGCCTGCCTGCGTCAGGCCGCCTGGGGCGACATGGCGGTCGGGGGCGACGACGTCTCCTACCTGTTCCACGCGCCCACCGCCGACGGCTCCCCGAACGAGGGCGACCGGGCTCTCGCGATCCACATCGACGCCCCCGACGACGGTTTCTGGGTCATGCTGAACATGACCTCGGACCCGGTCGATTTCCGGGTGCCCGAGGTCGACGGGGACCGTGCGTGGCGGCGCCTGGTCGACACCGCCGTGGGAGCGGAGAAGGAGGACAACTGCTGGCCCGAGGGCGAGGGCGAGGTCGTCTCCGACGGCGTCGCGGTGCAGCCGTGGTCGATCGTCGTGTGGCACAGGAGTCCGCGGTGAGAGACCCGCGGCGGGGGCGGGCGTCGCCATGCGCAGGCCGGTCGCCGCACCGCCCGGCGGGAGAGGCCCGCGCAGCGGGGCCCGCTCTCCGACGCCGCGCGGCGGGGCGCCGCGACCGCCCCGAACCGGGGGAATCGGGGGTTGACGCGGCCTCCGCGGCAGGAGATCCTTGCGTCGTAGTAACACGTACCTACATCAAAGGCGGCCTGAATGATGGCGGAGGCAACAACGACGTTCACCTCGCGTGAGTTCAACCGGGACGTGAGCGCCGCCAAGCGTGCGGCCGCCAACGGCCCGGTCATCGTCACCGATCGGGGGCAGCCCGCGTACGTGCTGCTCGGGATCGACGACTACCGGCGGCTCGCCGGGGAGCGGGACCGGGGGGTGACCGGCGAGGAGTTCGTCGAACGGCTCAGCATGAGCGAGGAGGACTACGTGTACGCCGACTTCGCTCCCGGCTTCTTCGGCGCCAAGGTTCCGGAGTTCTGATGCTCGTCCTCGATACCAACGTCATCTGCGAGCTGCGCAAGCCCCCGTCGAGAGTCGCCCCCGAGGTCGTGCGATGGGCCTCGGCGCAGGACCCGAACAGCCTCTACCTCAGCATGGTCACCCTGTACGAGCTGGAGGTCGGCGCGCGCAGGCTGGAGCGCCGCGACGAGGTGGGCGGCAGACGGCTTCGCCGCTGGATCGACGACCAGGTCGTTCAGGCCTTCGCCGATCGGCTCCTGCTGATCGACGCCGATGTGGCGCGCCAGGCGGCGGCGCTCCAGGTGCCCGATCCTCGCCCCGAACGCGATATGTACATCGCCGCGACGGCTCTCGTCCACGGCATGATCGTCGTGACTCGCAATGTGAGGGACTTCGCCCCCACCGGCGTCACCCTGCTCAACCCCTGGGAGGCGTGAGGCGGCGCCGGTCGCCGACCGGCCGGACGGCTCCCGGGTCCCGCGCCCGCGGATCGTCCTCGAGGCGACTGCGCCTACTATGCAGTCATGTCCCCGTCATCCTCGCGGCCGCAGCGGCGGCCCGCGCGCCCGTCGTCGACATCGGCCGGCCGCTCCCGCGCCGGGTCGAGGGCTCGCACCGCCCCCTCCCGCCCGGACCGCGCGTCAGGCGGGGGCGGCGCGCCCGGCGGTGACGGCGGGCCGCCGGCCTCCCGCCCCGTCCGCGCGTCGGGCGGGAAGCCGCGCCGTCGTCGCCTCGTCCTCACCGAGCCGTGGAAGCTCGTCCGGGCTCTCGCGCTGGTGACCGTCGTCGTGCTCATCGGTTGCGGCGCGCGCATATGGGTCCACCGTGTCACGGGCGCCCGGGCGGCGGACACCGCCCCCGTCGCGGAGCGGGCGTCTCCGGACACCACGGGGGAGTCGCCCTCCGCGGAGCCCGCAGAGGCGGGCGCCTCTCCCGGCGCCGAGCCGACGCGGACGCCCGCGCCGCGCACGGACGAGCAGGGCTTCGCCCACAGCGACGCCGCCGGCGATGGCACCTGGACGACCGCCGATCCGGTGCCCCCGTCCCGGCCGGGCGCCGAGACGGTCTACCGCTACGTGCTCCGGACCGAGAACGGCACCGGCGTCGACGCGGCCGCCGCCGCCGGCACGGTCGAGAGCGTCCTCAACGACGACCGCGGCTGGCGCACTGCCGAGGGAGTCTCCTTCGAGCAGGTGAGCGATCCCGCCTCGGCGGATTTCGTCCTGTCCATCGCCACGCCGCCGACGGCGGACGCGCTGTGCTCCCCCCTGGAGACGGCCAGCATGTGGAACTGCCGCAACGGGGACGACGTCGTCCTCAACTCCGACCGCTGGACCTACGGCACCCCGACCTTCTCCAGCATCGACGCCTACCACATCTACGTGATCAACCACGAGGTCGGCCACTTCCTCGGGCACGAGCACGAGTACTGCGCGGGAGCCGGTCTTACGTCGCCCGTCATGGCGCAGCAGAGCCGCACCCGCGAGGGCGGATGCACCGAGAACGGCTGGCCCACCAGGGACAACCAGGCCCCTTGAGGGGCCGAGGGGCGCCGATCCCCGCGCCGCGCCCGGCCGCGGTCGGCTGCATCCGGTCCTGCTCGGCCGCGGTCGGCCGCGTCTCCTCACCCCGATCGCTCGAGCGACCCGCGCGCGCCGATCCCGACCTCGCCCGCAGGCGGGGAGTGGGCGGTGGCGGGTCTCATGGCCTCACCGGATATGCTGTGAATATGCTGAGGCTGTGAGATCGTGTCCCGCGATCGACTCCGGGCACGGCTCCTCATCAACGGGGTGCATCGGCACCGGAGAACTCATAGCCTACGGCAAATCCCCATCGCATCTTGAGTAAGGTTGATCGTGCCTCCTACACCCGCTGCCGCGTCTCCGATCGTCGATTCCGGTACTCTCGCGCCCACATCCTCGGATACTCATATGTCGCGCCTCTGCGCCTGGGGGGTGCACGCCTTCACCATGTCGGGGCTGGTCTTCGCGAGCCTGGCGGCGCTGTCCATCGTCAACGACGAGATCGGCTGGATGTGGACGTGGCTCGCCGTCGCCCTCGTCGTCGATGGGATTGACGGCACCTTCGCCCGCCGCGCCCGGGTCAAGGAGGTCATCCCGTGGTTCGACGGCAGCGTGGTCGACATCGTCATCGACTACCTCACCTGGACATTCATCCCGGCGGTCTTCATGTACCTCAGGGTCCCGATGGGGCCGAAACCGGTCGCCAGCATCCTGCTCATCGTGATCCTGGTCTCCTCGATGTTCTGCTACGCCAACGAGGGCGAGAAGTCGAGCGACAACTACTTCGTCGGCTTCCCCGCGGCCTGGAACATCGTCGCCGTCATGGTGTGGGTGCTCGGCACTCCGGCCTGGCTCAACATCGTGGTGACGATCATCCTGGCCGGGCTCACCCTCGTGCCCACCTACTACATCCACCCGGTCCGCGTGAAGCGCTTCCGCTCGTTCAACATCGCCGCGGCGCTCGTGTGGATCGGAGGGACGGCCTGGCTCCTCGTCGCGCACCCGGCGCGTCCGCTGACGGCGCTGGTCCTGTCCATCGGGGGCGGGCTCTGGCTCCTCGTCGTCGGCGTGCTGCGATCCGTCCAGGGGCAGGACCGTCAGTTCTCGGAGGCGCCTGCGGACGTCTCCGGGGCGGCCGCCGTGACGTCCTCTGCGGAGGCCTCCGACAGGCCCTGAACGATCAGCCTCTCGCGCCACCACCGCAGCGCCTCGATCCCGGCGCTGCCCACGATCATCGCCACCACGGTCACGATCACCTCCGGCGGGTAGTCGCGCCCCTTGGTCCAGAAGTACACGTAGGGGGCCATGAAGGTGATGAGCGTGGTCGCCAGCCCGAGGAGCCGGTACCGGATCCGGTGTCCCGCCACCATCTGGACAAGGCCCCACGTGTAGGGCACGGCGGTGAGGACGTCGATCGTCCACAGCACCCATACCTGGCCGTGGAACCCGGGGACGAAGGCCACTGGAATGGCCCGCAGGGAGGAGTACACGAACACCAAGAGGTAGGCCAGGGTCACGGGGTTGCGGAGCAGCCGCAGCGTCCGCGACCGCTGGACCGCCTCGACGCCGCTGCGCCGCAGCGCCCACGCCGCCCGGGACGAGCAGCGCAGGGTGTCCACGCCGACCAGCACGGTGCGCAGGTAGCGGCGCGAGTCGCCCCCGCCCTCGGTCAAGGACATGAGCAGTGCGAGGGGGCTCAGGGCGATGACGACGGTGCTGCCGGTGCTGTCGGGGGCGGGGATCGCCATGGCGGGCGGGGCACTCGGCTCCCCGGCGTCGTCGACGGGCTCGGGCAGCGAGACGACGTGGATGAGCCCGCTGCCGACCGCGCGCACGATCAATGGGACGGCCTCGGCCGGCACCTGGCACAGCCACAGGCGCACCCCCTGCTCAAGAGCGTGCCCGAGCGCCTGGCCGAGCTTCCACCCGGTGCCATCGGGCATGCGCAGCCGGGACGCCGTCGTGGTGGAGAGCTCGGCGAGCACGGGCAGCTCGATCACCTGCTTGCCCCCCAGGTCCCCGCACCTGGCCACTCCCGCGAACTCGCGGAGCCGCACCGCGTCGATGCGGTAGCGGCGGGCGAGCGGTCGGTCGAGCACGGAGCGCGCGGTCAGGACGCGTGCCGCGACGGCGCTTGGAGAGGAGAGCACAGGTGGCAGGGTGCCAGATCGGTGTCGTTCTCGGCGAGTCGGCTCGCTCGGAGTCTCCCGTCGTCGTGCGGTCCCGCCTGATCGCGCCGTTCATCGCCGCTATTTTCGCCGGGGCCTTCCGCCACCGCGCGCTCCCGCCCCACCACTCCGCCGCGCCCCTGGCCGCCACCTTGCCGCTACCCTGCCGCTACCCTGCCGCTACCCTGCCGCTACCCTGCCGCGCCCCTGGCCGTGACCCGCTGCGTTCCGGCCCGTGAGTGCCGCCGCTGCGCCGTGAGAAGCGGTGCGGCGATCGATGAGCTGCGGCGGGCTGCGATCGGGCGCGCGAGAGGGGGCGGCGCGTCCACACGGCCGAGCCGCCGTGCGCGACGGCCGGCGGGTTGCGATCGGGCGCGCGAGCGCCCCGGCCCCGATGAGGACCCGATGAGGAGGAGCCCCGGTCGATGACGCATGATGGTGGCGTGAACGACGAGGAGCCCGACCGGTACGTCGCAGACGCCGCTGATGCCGCTGGCGTCGCTGACGTCATCGTCGTCGGAGCGGGGCAGGCCGGGCTGGCCACGGCGGGCGAGCTCGTTCGCCGCGGCCTGGTGCCGGGGAGCGAGCTGCTCGTCCTCGATGCCGAGCAGGGTCCCGGGGGCGCCTGGCGGCACCGCTGGGACTCCCTGACGATCGGCCGGGCTCACCGGATCGCCGATCTTCCCCGGTTCCCCGCCGGGGACCTGGACGAGGCGGCCCCCGGCAACGTCGTCGTCCCCGGGTACCACCGTCGCTACGAGGAGGCACTGGGGCTCCAGGTGCTGCGCCCGGTGCGCGTCACCTCGGTGAGGTCCACGGGGGTGCCCGCGCCGCTGTCGGCCCGGGGCGCTCGCGCGACCGGTGGCTCCGGGGCTCGCGGCGTCCCGACGCGCATGAGTCGCCGGCCGGACCCCGTGCGCCGTGACACCCTCCTGGCCGTCGACGGCCGCACGGGGGAGGGGCGACGCACATGGCTGGCGCGCATGGTCGTCTCCGCGTCCGGCACGTGGAGTCATCCCCGCATACCGCGCGTCCCGGGCAGGGACGGGTTCGCCGGCGAGCAGCTCCACACCGCCTCCTACCGCCGGGCCGAGGAGCTGGCCGGGAGACGCGTCCTCGTCGTCGGCGGTGGGCTCACCGCGGTGCAGATGATCCTGGAGATCGCCCCCTATGCCGCTTCGTTGACGTGGGCCACGCGCCGTCCGCCGAACTTCATCGCCGGTCCCGACGACATCTGGGGCGCCGCGCTGGAGCGGGCGGCCGGTGCGCGCGCCGCCGGTCCGGCCCCCATCGGCGCCGCGCGGCCCGCGGCCGTGCCCGCTCTGCAGAGGTACGTCGACGGCGTCGAGAGGGGGCTCCTCGTCTCCAGGGGGATGATCGACCTCATCGACGAGCACGCGGTGCGCTTCTCGCCGACGGCCATCGGCCCTCATCCCGATGGGTCGGGTTCCGCCGCGGTCACGGGCGGCGGGATGGCTGTCCCGGACTCGTGGGATCCCTACTCCGAGCCCACATGGGTCGACGTCGACGCCATCGTCTGGAGCACCGGCTTCAGGGCGGCACTGACGCACCTGGAACCACTGCGATTGCGCGAGCGGACGAACGCCGGTCCGGTCGGCGTCCCGGCCGGTGGCGATCCCCGGTACGAGTCGGGCATCCGCATGGAGGGGCGCACCGGCGTGGCCAAGGACCCGCGCCTGCTGCTGGTCGGGTACGGCCCCGACGCCTCGACCCTCGGCGCCGCACGGGCCGGCGGCGAGGCCGCGCGCAGGATCTGGCGCCGCCTGCGGCATCAGGGGTAGGGGAGGAGTGGGACTGGCGGGACCCGGCCGTGCGTCGCCCGCGTCCTCCCGGCGGCCGGTGCGGGGGGAAGAGGGGGACTGGCGGGACCTGGCCGTGCCTCGGAGGCGCCCCTAACCTGGCGGTGCCGCAGTCACCTCCAGCCACCTCCACAGGAGCAGTCATGACATCCACGACCGACGCAGCCGTTTTCGACTCCGAGAACATCTTCGGCAAGGGGGCGCCCAACACCGCCTTCGCCCAGTACTTCACCGGGGAGAGCTTCCTGAGGAGCCTGGTGACGGATCCCGAGTGCGCGGTCGGGGTGCACAACGTGACCTTCGAGCCCGGCTGCCGCAACAGCTGGCACATCCACCATGCCGCGTCGGGCGGAGGCCAGGTGCTCATCTGCACGGCCGGCTCCGGCTGGTACCAGGAGGAGGGGAAGGACGCCGTCTCGCTGACCCCCGGCACCGTCGTGTTCACCCGCGCCGGTGTCAAGCACTGGCACGGCGCCAAGGCCGACTCCTGGTTCTCCCACATCGCGCTCGCGGTCCCGGGCGAGGACACCTCCAACGAGTGGCTCGAGCCCGTCGACGACGCCCACTACGCGGCGCTGTGAGTCGGACTCCCCCCGCCCGTCCGGCTACGTCAGTGGCTCGTCCGCTCCGAACCCCGTCGCTCGACGTCGCCGCCGTTCGTCGCTCGTCGGTCCGCCCGGTCCGCTACCGGCGGGCGATGACCTCGCCGTGAACGACGACGTACCAACCGTCGTCCGCCGCGGCCCACGTCCGCCAGGCCATCGCCATCTCCTCCAGCTCGGTCGGGCGCGCCAGTCCCAGTTCGACTGCGCGCGGGCCGAAGGAGGAGAGGCACCGCTCCGCCCAGGTCCCGCCCCACCAGGAGCGCAGCTCGGGCGTCGCGTAGCACCAGGTCGACGCCGATGCCTCCGCGTCGCCGAGTCCCGCGGCGCGGAACCAGGACAGCAGATGGCTGCCGGCGTCGGGCTCGCCGCCGTTCGCCCGCGCCGTCGCCATGTAGACCCGGCGCCAGCGCTCCAGTGCGGGGGGCTGCGGGTACCAGGCCTTGGCCGAGTACACGGAGTCGCGCGCCGCCACGATTCCGCCCGGACGCGTCACCCGGCGCATCTCGCGCAGGGCGGCCACCGGGGCGGCCACGTGCTGGAGCACCTGGTGGGCGTGGACCACGTCGAAGGAGCCGTCCGCGAAGGGCAGGGCGTGCACGTCGCCGTCGACAAGCTCGACGACGTCGGCCAGTCCCCTCTCCTCAAGGGTCGCCCGCGCCGCCTCGAGCGCGGCCGGCGCGCTGTCGAGCGCGACGACGCGCCCGGGGCTGACGGATTCGGCGAGATCGGCGGTGATGGTCGCCGGGCCGCAGCCGACGTCGAGCAGGTCGAGGCCCGATCGGAGGCGGGGCAGGAGATGGGCGGCGGAGTCGGCCGCGGTGCGGTGGGCGTGGCTGGCGAGGACGGCGGGGGAGTGCCCGTGGGTGTAGCGCGGTGCGCCTGCGGGAACGGGAGCGTCGGTCACGAGAGGGAGCATACGGATCGGGGAGCCCTGGACGGGGCTCGTCCCGAAGCCTGGTCGCGCCGCTGGTGGTGCGCGGGCGGTTGCCGCTGGTGGTGCGCGGGCCTTATCTCGTGCTCAGGGTGCTGAGGTCGTGGTCGAGCCTTCGCCGGCCGCGGTCCTCACCGTCACCGTGGTCCTTCTCGCGTGGGCGGGCCGGGGCGAGTGGAGAGCCCGCTTTGCTCCACGGGTCTTCTTAGCTCCTTATCTCCTGTCGGGGCTAATTGGTGGCGCGCGGACCAGGATCATCGATGGGTTCGCGGGATGGGTCGTGAGAAAGGTGCCGTCGTGGCGGGGGACGGTGTCGCCGTCGACTGTCGACGCGGATCGTCGGGCTCGCGCGGTCGTACTCGGGGCCGCGTGGTCGTACCCTGGGGCCGCACGGTCGTACCCTTTCACTCGCGGTCGTACTTTGGGGCGCTTCTAACGTACGACCGCGCGGGCTCAGGTACGACCGCACGACGCAATGTACGACCGCGCGCATCCGGGTACGACCGCGCGGGACTGCCTACGACTGCGAGGCCTATCCGGGCCGGGCCTGCACGGGGTGCCCGGTCCGATGCCGGTCCGATGCCCGCAGGAGGGCGGTCCTCACCGGCGTGCCGCGTCGTCCCGTCGAGCTCGACATTCCGGGACGAGTCGGACGACGCCGCCGTCGGACTCGTGCAGGAATGCCCGACTCGTGGCCCCGGCAGCCGGGCGCGGCGCCCTCGGACCGATCTCGGTGCGGAACTGAACCGATCTCGGCACGGAACCGGACCGATCTCGGTGCGGAACTGAACCGATCTCGGCACGGAACCGGACCGATCTCGGCACGGAACCGGACCGATCTCGGCGAGAGGGACGGGCCGCGCAACCCCCGCGGGCCCCGGGATAACCAGCGATCGGGATGTTTCGTCTCAGTTTCCGGTGGGATGGGATGCTCGGCCTCGGCGCGGGAGACCGCCTGCCCGACGACGTGCTCCTGCGCGGATCATCCCAATAGACGAAGGAGCCCTCCATGCAGGGAGTTGTCGAGAAGGTCTATGAGCAGGTCGTCGATCGCAACCGGGGCGAGGCCGAGTTCCACCAGGCTGTCCGTGAAGTTCTGGAGTCCCTGGAGCCCGTCATCGCCAAGCACCCCTACTACGCCGACGATGCGCTGCTGGAGCGCATCGTCGAGCCCGAGCGCCAGGTCATCTTCCGCGTGCCGTGGGTCGATGACGCCGGAGCGGTTCACGTCAATCGCGGCTTCCGCGTCGAGTTCAACTCGGCGCTGGGGCCCTACAAGGGCGGTCTGCGCTTCCACCCGAGCGTCAACGTCGGCATCATCAAGTTCCTCGGCTTCGAGCAGATCTTCAAGAACGCCTTGACGGCTCAGGGCATCGGCGGCGGCAAGGGCGGTTCCGACTTCGACCCGCACGGCCGGTCCGACGCCGAGGTCATGCGCTTCTGCCAGTCCTTCATGACCGAGCTCTCCCGCCACATCGGCCCGAGCACCGACGTGCCCGCCGGCGACATCGGCGTGGGCGGCCGCGAGATCGGCTACCTGTTCGGCCAGTACAAGCGCCTGCGCAACGCCTATGACGCCGGGGTCCTCACCGGCAAGGGGCTGACCTGGGGCGGCTCGCTCGTGCGCACCGAGGCCACCGGCTACGGCACCGTCCTGTTCGCCCAGTCCATGCTCGCCACCAGGGGGGAGAGCCTGGAGGGCAAGAGGATCGCGGTCTCCGGCGCCGGCAACGTGGCCATCTACGCGATCGAGAAGGCCCAGAAGCTGGGCGCCGTCCCGATCACCTTCTCCGACTCCTCGGGATACGTCGTCGACGAGGCCGGCATCGACCTCGACCTGCTCAAGCAGATCAAGGAGGTCGAGCGCGGCCGCGTCAAGGACTACGTCGAGCGCCGTCCGGGCGCGCGTCTGGTCACCGAGGGCCGCCCGTGGGACGTCCCGGTCGATGTCGCCCTGCCCTGCGCCACCCAGAACGAGCTCGACGGCGACAACGCCGCCGCCCTGCTGCGCGGCGGCTGCACCGTCGTCTCCGAGGGCGCCAACATGCCCTCCACCCCCGAGGCCGTCGAGGCCTTCCAGGACGCGGGCATCCTCTACGCCCCGGGCAAGGCCTCCAACGCCGGCGGCGTGGCCACCTCCGCCCTGGAGATGGAGCAGAACGCCGGCAGGACCCGCTGGGACTTCGCCACCGCCGAGGCCAAGCTCGACGGCATCATGACCGACATCCACGACTCCTGCGTGGCAGCGGCCGAGGAGTACGGTCACCCCGGCGACTACGTGCTCGGCGCCAACGCCGCCGGCTTCACCCGGGTCGCCGACGTCATGATCGCCCACGGCATCGTCTGAGCCCCCGCCCTCATCCTCGCTGCCGCCGCGACGGCAGCGAGGATGGCGCCCGGCCCGCCCCGGAGAGAGCGGCCCCGTCGGGGTCGCCCCATTCTCGGGGCGGGCCGGGCGCTGTCGGCTCGGGCGCTGTCGGCTCGGGCGCCGTCGGCTCGCGGGGTCTCGGTGTGGTCTCGGGTGGGAGACGATCGTGCCCTGCGGAGGACGCGACCATCGTCGCGGACTACGCTTGCTCCAACCCTTCCTCCTTCCTCCCGACCAGGACCACCATGCGACCGAATCCCTGTGTGAAGGCCGTTGCCGCGCTCGCGGCGCTGGCCTTCGGTGCGCTCGTCCCTGCCGCCCCGCCGCTTGCAACTGCCGTCGAGGAGTCCGTCACCACCATCAACATCCTCGGCGTCGCCGACCTGCACGGACATATCGAGAGGACCACCGACCCCGCGACCGGGGAGGTGGTCGACCCCGGTGCCGCCACCGTGGCCTGCGAGGTCGCCGGGGCCCGCGAGTCGGATCCGGGCTCTCTCCTCGTCTCCTCGGGCGACAACGTCGGCGGTTCGCCCCCCGTCTCGGCGCTGCTCGACGACCAGCCGACCCTGGACGTCCTCAACGCCATGGGCACCGACGTCTCCGCCCTGGGCGACCACGAGCTCGACAAGGGGCTGGACGACCTCACCGGGCGGATCCTGCCCGCGGCCTCCTTCCCGTACCTGTCGGCCAATGTCACCGGCACGGCTCTGGACTCCGAGGGCGACGGGGACGGAACCGTCGTCAAGAACGCGGGCGGCGTCAAGGTCGGCTTCGTCGGCATCATGACCGACGACCTGCCATCCCTCCTCGCCCCGGCGGCCGCCGACGCGCTGACCCTGGCCCCCGCCGTCGACACCGCCAACGCCAGGGCCGCCGAGCTCAAGCGCACCGGTGCCGCCGACGTCGTCGTCGTGCTCGCCCACGCCGACGCCGCCGCGATGGCCCCCCGGCTCACCGGCGACGTCGACGCCGTCCTGGGCGGCTACGATCGCATCGCCCACCCGGCCGCGGGCGGGGCGGCCGTGGCGACGACGACCGACGGCCAGGACATCGCGGTCGTCCAGGCGGATCATGACGGCCGGGGGCTCGCCGATGTCTCGCTGGCCTACAACGCCGCCACCCGCGAGGTCTCCGTGGTCGGCGCCGCCGACAAGGACCTGCGGGCCTCCGACTGCACCGCCGACGCCTACGGCGTCAAGGGGATCGTCGCCGAGGCCTCCGCCAGGGCGGCGGTGCTCGGCGACCAGCGGGCCGCCGTCATCGGCTCGGACTTCCTGCGCGGCTCCGCCGACGGCGCGACGCCCGGCACCAGCCTCGGCACCGAGTCCACCGCCTCCGACCTCGTCGCCGACTCCTACGCCCGCTGGGCCGCCGCCGGCGTGCCCCACGGCGACGCCGCGCGCGTCGTCGGCCTGATGAGCGCGGACGGGGTGCGCGCCGATCTCCTCTACGCCGGGGACGCCGCCGACGGGTCCGACGACGGCGTCCTGACCAGCGGCGAGCTGCAGGCCGTCCAGCCGGCGGGCAACGAGATGAGCTACGCCACGGTCACCGGTGCCCAGCTCAAGGCCGCGCTCGCCCAGCAGTGGCGGCCCGGGGGCAGTCCCGGCGTGCTGACCCTGGGCACGTCGTCGAACGTCTCGGTCCGCATCGATCAGGGCGCCGCCGACGAGCTCTACGCCATCCACGACGAGATCGTCGGGGGCGCCACGACCGCGGACGCCGCGGCGCCCCGCATCGCCGACGCCCGGAGCCGCGTCATCGCATCGGTCGTCATCGACGGCTCCCCCCTCGCCGACAACGAGACCGTCCTGGTGGCCTCGAGCTCCTCCCTCATCGGGGGCGGGGAGGGCTACGCCGCCCTGTCGGAGGCGTCCCCCGTCAACACCGGCGCCATCGACCGCGATGTCGTCGCCGGCTACCTCGCCGACGTCGGGAGCCGGCCGGCGACCGCCTCCTACGTCAAGCACCAGATCGGTCTGGGGAGCACGATCTCCCGGACGAGTCCGCGCGCGGTCGCCCTCGACCTGACCGGGCTGGCCTACTCCAACGACTCCGAGAAGCGCAAGGGCGTCACGAGTGCGCGCTACTCCTACCGAGACGCCTCCGGCGCCACGGTGACCTCCGACGCGGTCGCGGTGGATGCCTCCACCGTCGCCGACCGCCCCGAGACCGGTCGGGCCGCCCTGGAGATCGTCTTCGGCGACAGCGCCGCCACTCGGACGTGCTCCTTCGACAGCGCCGCCCGGGACCGCTCCTGCTTCCTGGCCACGATCGAGCTGCTCGACGCCTCGGGCGCAGTGGTCGGCGACTACGACTACGAGCTGGCCACCGACGGCTCCGCCGATGCGTACGCCGCCCCCGGGGACTCCGCAACCGGTGCCGGTGGTGCGTTCGCCTCCAGGCACGCGGACGACGTCATCGTCGGCCCCGCCCCGGCCGAGCGGGCGGACCACGACGGGGACCTGGTGCGCACGGGCGCCTCCATCGGGATCGGTGCGATCGCTCTCGGGCTGGTCGTCGCGGGCGCCATCGTCCTGATCCGCCGCCGCGGACGCCCCGGCGACGCCCCCGATGACGTCGGCGATCCAGGCGACGCCCCCGACGACTTCGACGAGCCCGATGACGGCCCCGTCGGTGGCGTATCCTGACCGCGTGCCAGCACGACGTCGGATCGACCCCGCCGCAGGCGCCCGGGCGGTCCGTCAGTGGGCCGACGGCGGTAGCGGCGGCGACGGCTCCTCCGCGCTCGACCGGCGCGCGCTGGCCACAGCGGTCCGATTCTCACTGGAGGAGCTGGCGGCCTGCGCCCCCGGTCGCGCGGTCGAGGTGCGGGTCCCGCCGTACGGGGTGACGCAGGCGGTAGCCGGGACGGTCCACCGGCGCGGCACACCGCCCTCCGTCGTCGAGACGGACGCCGAGACCTGGCTCGCCCTGGTCACCGGACGTCTCGCGTGGGCGGATGCCGTGGCCGACGGGGCGCTGCACGCCTCGGGGGAGCGGTGCGATCTGTCCGTGTACCTGCCCCTTCTGCGCGCCTGACGATATTCTCCCGGGAGGGAGAGCCCGCGATCCCTTCCCTTCATGCCCGTTCGGGCGTAAGGTGAAGCCCGATCGGGCATTTCGATGTCCGGGCGGACATCGTGGTCGAGGAGGGGCATGAACGTCGAGCAGCGTCAGCGGGCGATCGTCGATGCCGTCGCCCGTGACGGGCGCGTGTCCGTCACCGAGCTCGCCGCCCGCTACGACGTCACCGTCGAGACCGTTCGCCGCGATCTGACCGCCCTCGATCGGCTCGGGTCGCTGCGCAAGGTCCACGGCGGGGCGGTGCCCGCCACCGTCCCCGCCCTGCCGGAGACCGGCGTCGCCGAGCGCGAGCGCGTCGGCTCCGACGCCAAGCAGACGATCGCCCGGGCGGCGCTCCCGCATCTCGGGCTGCGCCGCGGAAGCACCGTCCTGCTCGACGCCGGCACCACCGTCGGCGCTCTCGCCCGTCGTCTTCCCGGCGGGCTCGGTCTCACCGTCATCACCGACTCCGTCCTCACCGCGGCGCTCCTGGCCGGGCGCGACGACGTGACCGTGCGCGTCCTGGGCGGTCAGGTCCGCGGCATCACCCAGGCCGCCGTCGGCCCCGAGGCCCTCGCGGCGCTCGCCGCCACCCGCGTCGATGTCGCCGTCATAGGCACCAACGGGCTGACCTCCGAGCACGGCCTGTCCACCCCCGACCCCGACGAGGCCGCCGTCAAACGCGCCATGATCGGCGCCGCCAGGCGCGTCGTCGCGCTCGCCGACGCCACGAAGCTCGGTCAGGAGCACCTCGTGTCCTTCGCCGACCTGGCAGATGTCGATCTCCTGGTCACCGACTCCCCCCCGCCCGCATCCATCGCCGCACATCTCGCCACCCTAGGAACCGAGGTCATCGCTCCATGATCGTCACCCTCACTCCCAACCCGTCCCTGGACCGCACCGTCACCCTTCCCGGTCCCCTCGTCCGCGGCGGCGTCAACCGCTTGAGTGGAGTCGTCGTCGAGCCCGGGGGCAAGGGCGTCAACGTCGCCCGCGTGCTGGTCTCCGCGGGGCAGCGGGCCACCGCCGTGCTGCCGGCCTCCGCCCACGACCCGCTTCTGCTCGCCCTGGACGCGGCCGCCTCGGCCGGCCTGAGCGCGCGCGCGGTGACCGTGGCCGCACCCGTCCGCGTCAACACCGCGGTCACCGAGCCCGACGGCACCACCACCAAGCTCAACGAGGCCGGGGCGGAACTGGGCCCGGAGGAGATCGACGCCGTGGAGACGGCGCTCCTCGACGTCGTCGCCGCTTCCCCGGGCGCGGGCTCCGAGGGTCCTGACGGCGCTGACGCCCGCAGCTGGGCGGTCCTGTCGGGGTCCCTGCCGCCCGGTGCGCCCGCCGACTGGTACGCCCGCCTCGTGCGCCTCCTGCGCGGCTCCGCCCCGGGCCTGCGCATCGCCGTCGACACCTCGGACGAGCCCCTGACGGCGCTCGCCGCCGGCCTGCCCGAGGTCGCCCCCGACCTCATCAAGCCCAACGGCGAGGAGCTCGGACAGCTCGTCGGCCTGCCGGCCGATCGCGCCATGGCGCTGGAGGAGGGGGCCATGAGCGGAGACCTCGCCCCCGTCGCCGACGCCGCCCGGATCCTGGTCGACCTGGGGCTCGGCGCCGTCATGGCCACCCTCGGCCCCGCCGGCGCGGTCCTGGTGACCGGCGAGGGCGCCTGGCACGCCACCGCGCCCGAGGTGCCGGTCCTGTCCACGGTGGGCGCCGGGGACTCCTCCGTCGCCGGCTACGTCCTGGCCGACGTCCGCGGCGGCGACGAGGTCGAGCGGTTGAGGACCGCCATGGCCTACGGCTCCGCCGCCGCGTCGCTGCCCGGCACGACTCTGCCCGCGCCGGGCGACCTGCCCGCGCAGGACGTCGTCGTCACCCGGCTCGCCTGAGCCCACGTCCCTGACCATCCGGCGTCCCGGCCTCGCGCCCGCGCCCTGACACAGAACCGCTGACGCGCCACCCGGCCCCAGCACCCATCGGACAACGAGGAAGCAATATGCCCCCGAACGCAGCGCCCGCCGAGGCGTCCACACCACTGATCATCCCCGAACTCATACGGCTAGACGCCCTTCCCGGCAGCAGCAAGAAGGATGTCATCGAGTACCTGGCGCAGGTCATCGCCTCCGCGGGGCGCGCCGACTCCTCCGAGGGGCTGGCCGGCGACGCCGTCGCCCGCGAGGAGACCGCCCCGACCGGCATCCCCGGCGGGATCGCCATCCCGCACTGCCGCAGCCCGCACGTGCTCGCCCCCTCGCTCGGGTTCGCCCGTCTGGCGGAGTCGGTCGACTTCGGCGCCGCCGATGAGGAGGCTGCCGACCTGGTCTTCATGATCGCCGCCCCCGCCGGCGCCGACGACTTCCACCTCCAGCTCCTGGCCAAGCTGGCGCGCGGCCTGATGGACGTCGAGTTCACCGACGCCCTGCGCAAGGCCACCAGCGCCGAGGAGGTCGCCCGCATCGTCACCGAGCAGGTTCAGCCCGAGCCCGCCGAGGAGGCGTCGTCCGTCGCCGAGCGAGAGACTCCCGCGCCGTCGGCGGACGGGACCGTCATCGTCGGCGTCTCCTCGTGCCCGACCGGCATCGCCCACACCTACATGGCCGCCGAGGCCCTTGAGCAGGCGGGCAAGGAGCGCGGCGTCACGGTGAGCATCGAGGGCCAGGGCTCGGGCAAGATCGACTGGCTCGACCCCGCCCTCGTCAAGCGCGCCGATGCGGTGGTCTTCGCCCACGACCTGCCCGTCAAGGGGCGCGACCGCTTCGTCGGCAAGCCGATGGTCGACGTCGGCGTCAAGGCGGCCGTCAACGACGCCGGGGCGCTCATCGACCAGGCCCTGGCCGCCATGGAGGACCCGAACGCCGCGCGCGTCCCCGCCGGCGGGGCCGAGGCCGACGACGCCGAGGAGGAGAGCGTTCACTGGGCCCGCCGGCTGCAGCGCTCGGTCATGACCGGCGTGTCCTACATGATCCCCTTCGTCGCCGCGGGCGGTCTGCTCATCGCGCTCGGCTTCCTCTTCGGCGGCTACGACATCACCGAGAACGCCAAGAACATCGTGGTCGGCGACGCCGACAAGGGCGTCCTCGCGACCAGCCTGTGGAACCTGCCGGACCTGTCCAACGAGAACTACGCCGCCGCCCACGCCCTGTTCGGGTCCTCGCTCATGGCCTACATCGGCGCCGTGCTGTTCCTGCTGGGCAACACGGGCATGGGGCTGCTCGTTCCGGCGCTGTCCGGCTACACCGCGTTCGGCCTGGCCGGACGCCCCGGCATCGCGCCCGGTTTCATCATGGGCCTGGTGGCCGTCGCCACGAACTCGGGCTTCATCGGCGGTCTGATCGGAGGCATCCTCGCCGGCTACATGGCCGCCTGGCTCTCCGGCCTGAACGCACCGCGCTGGCTGCGCAGTCTCATGCCCGTCGTCATCATCCCGCTGTGCACCACGGCCGTGGCCGGTTCGATCATGTACATGCTGCTGGGCAAGCCGCTGGCCTCCTTCATGAGCTGGCTCACCGGCTCCCTGACCTCCATGGCCGATAACGGCGCGGGCGTCCTCCTGGGCGTCATCATCGGCCTCATGATGTGCTTCGACCTGGGCGGTCCCGTCAACAAGGCCGCGTACCTCTTCGGCACCGCCGGACTCGCCCAGGCCACGACCGCCTCCTACGAGATCATGGCGGCCGTCATGGCCGCGGGCATGGTCCCGCCGATCGCCCTGGCACTGGCCACCACGATTCGCCCGAGGCTCTTCACCGATGTCGAGCGCGACAACGGCCGCGCCGCATGGCTGCTGGGCGCCTCCTTCATCTCCGAGGGCGCCATCCCCTTCGCCGCGGCCGACCCCCTGCGCATCATCCCGCCCGCGATGGTCGGCGGGGCGGTGACCGGGGCGCTGTCCATGGCGCTGCACGCGGGCTCGCGCGCTCCCCACGGCGGCGTGTTCGTGTTCTTCGCCATGGACAACTTCCTGTGGTTCATCGTCGCGATCGCCGTCGGCGCGGTCGTCACCTGCGCCGGCGTGCTGGCGCTCAAGCAGATGGCCGCGAACAAGAAGGCCGTCGAGGCCGTCGAGGCCGCGGCCGCCTGAGCGGCCGCGACCGGCGCGTCCCACCATCCCGCACCACCGCCCGCCCGGGCGCGCGGACCCGTGTCCGCGCGCCCGGGCGGCTCGTGCACGGGAACGCCGTTCTCGCTCGACCCCGGTCTCCCGCATACGCGGGCCTCGTCGATCGCCGGTCCTCTCGGATCGCTCAGAGGAATTGGCGACGGCGATTCTCGTTCCAGGGCTGCGTGCAAGGCCGCGCCCATGTGCGCCCGCTCCCGCGCCCGACGCCGCGCTGCCGCATTCGATGGGCTATCCGTCCCGGTGCTCGGTGCAGAATTCGACGGGGCGCCGGCGTCGTCAGCGGTATGCGAGCAGTGTTGCATTCGGTGTTTCTTCCGCATAGACTCCCCAAGTCCTCAGAGGAATCAGGGGGAGTGATGAGCCGGACCCGCGTTGACGCCGCCGTCGAGGAGTTGCTGCGCCGCATCGTCGGCGGCACCTACCCGACCGGCGCCGCCCTGCCCGGGGAGGCCTCCCTCGCCTCCGACCTGTCCGTCTCGCGCCTGACCGCCCGCGAGGCCACCAAGGTCCTGGCCACCCGCGGCGTCCTGTCCGCGCGCCAGGGCTCGGGAACCTACGTCAACGACCCGGCCTCCTGGCAGGACCTCGGCAGCCTCGCCGCCCTCGCCCGGCGCGACGGCTCCGAGCGCGAGGTCGGCCTGGCGCTGCTCGAGGTGCGCCGCATGATCGAGGTCGGCTCCGCCGGTCTCGCCGCGGCCCGCATCACCGCCGACCGGCTCGACGCCATGGAGGCCGCCATCGCCGAGCTGCGCCGGGCGGAC
Organism: Actinomyces gerencseriae DSM 6844; assembly: GCF_000429265.1. GTDB lineage: Bacteria > Actinomycetota > Actinomycetes > Actinomycetales > Actinomycetaceae > Actinomyces > Actinomyces gerencseriae. Next base: position 40,807 of record NZ_KE386873.1, on the reverse strand, counting down.
GCCGACGACGACGTCGACGCCGCGGTCGGAGCGGATCTCGCCTTCCACGACCACATCGTCCGGGCCGCGTCCAACCCCTTCATCGGCGTCACCTTCGCCCCGCTGCGCGATGAGCTCGTCGTGGCCCGCCGCGTGACCTCCGCCCACCACGAGGTGCGCGCCCACGCCGTGGTCCAGCACGAGCGCATCCTGACGGCGCTGCGCCTCGGATCCCCGGACGCCGCCGAGGCCGCCATGCGCGCCCATATGGACCAGACCAGCAACGACCTGCTCCAGTACGCCGCCTGACCCGCCCCGGCCCGCCCCAGGACGGCCCGGCGGTCGTCGGGCGGCGCCGATGACAACCGCAGACGCCCCGCGGGCCGCTGCGGCTCCGCCGACGAGCCCGCGGCAGCTACTCGACAACCGCATCGCACGTCACAATCGCAGTCACGAAGGAGTGCACTCATGAAGACAATGGACGAGCTCACGGCGGGCGTGCCCGCCGGCCCCGCCGTCGACCCGGCCGACGTGGCCGCGTCCCTGACCCGCGCCCTCGTCGTCCTGGACGACGACCCCACCGGCACCCAGTCCGTCGCCGACCTGCCCGTCATCACCGGGTGGAGCGTGGACGACCTGGCCTGGGCCCTGTCCACCGGGGCCGGCGCCGTCTACGTCATGACGAACTCGCGCAGCCTGGATCCCGCGGACGCCGAGCGGGTCAACGTCGAGGTCGTCACCAACGCCCTGGCCGCCGCCGAGCGCGTCGGTCGCCGGGTCGCCTTCGTCTCCCGCTCCGACTCCACCCTGCGCGGCCACTTCCCCGTCGAGCCCGCCACGATCGCCGACCTGCTCGAGCGCGCCGGCACCCGTGTGGACGGCATCGTCCTGTCCCCGGCCTTCCCCGACGCCGGTCGCATCACCGTCCACGGCACGCACTACGCGGGCGCCGCCGCCACCGGCTTCGTGCCCGTCGGCGAGACCGAGTTCGCCGACGACAAGACCTTCGGCTACACGGCCTCGGCCCTGCCCGCGTGGGTCGAGGAGAAGACCGCCGGCGCCGTGAGGGCCGACGACGTGATCGTCATCGACCTGGCCGCCCTGCGCACCGACGAGGACGCGGTCGTCGCCGCCCTGTCCGCGGCCAGGAACCGCGCGCCCATCGCCGTGGACTGCGTCGAGGAGAACGACCTGCTCCTGCTGGCCCGGGCGCTCCAGCGGGCCGAGGACGCCGGATCGACCTTCGTCTACCGGGTCGGCCCTCCCTTCGTGCGCGCCCGCATCGGCCAGCTCCCCCGCGCCCCGCTGACGGCGGCCGAGGCCCGTCCCGCCGACTTCGCCCCCGAGTCCGACGCCGTCGGCGGGCTGGTCGTCGTCGGCTCCCACGTGGGACTCACCGGCCGTCAGGTGGACGCCCTGCGCGCCGCGACCGCCACGCCGGAGATCGTCCTCGACGTCCCCTCCGTGCTCGACCCGGCCCGGCGCGACGCCCACGTGCTCGCCGTCGCCGAGCGGGCGGCCGAGGCGCTCGGCGACGGCAATGCCGTCGTGCGCCGCGGCGGGGCCTTCGTGGCCGGGCGCGACGCCGAGGAGTCCCTCGACTTCGCCCGGCGCGTGTCCGCCGCCGTCGTCGAGGTCGTCCAGAGGATCGTCGCCGCGCGCTGCCCCCGCTTCGTCATCGCCAAGGGCGGCATCACCTCCTCCGACGTCGCCAGTCGCGGCCTGGGCATGAGCCGGGCCCTCGTGCGCGGGCCGATGCTGCCCGGCATCGTCTCCCTGTGGGAGCCGCAGGACGGGCCGGCCGCCGGCGTGCCCTACATCGTCTTCGCCGGGAACGTCGGCGACGACGACTCCCTCGCCCGGGTCGTCACCACCCTCAATGGCTGAACCCCGCCGGCCGGGACCGATCCGGCCCTCCCGCCGGCCTCCCATCCGGCACCCCCATTCCACCGGGCCGCACCGGCCCGGCCGATCAAAGGAGATCACTGTGACAACCGCACCCGCAGATGGAACCGCAGCCGCGACGGCCCCCGCGATCGTCGCCGTCCTCGGCCTGGGGGCCATGGGGCTGCCCATGGCCACGAACCTGTCGAAGGGCTTCGCCGTTCGCGGCTTCGACATCGCCTCCGAGCGCCTCGCCCTCGCCGAGCGGGCGGGCGTGGCCCCGGCCGCGACGGCCGCCGAGGCCGTCTCCGGCGCCGACGTCGTCCTCGTCGCCGTGCGCGACCAGGCCCAGCTCGAGGAGCTCCTCTTCGGCGAGGGAGGCATCGCCCCGCACATGGCGCGCGGCGCCGTCGTCCTACTGACCTCCACCGTCGGCGGCGCCGGCGTCAGGGCCGTGGCCGCCCGCCTCGCCGAGGCCGGCCTGGGCCTCGTCGACGCCCCCGTCTCCGGCGGACCGGTGCGCGCGGGGGAGGGCGACCTGCTCGTCGTCGTCGGCGCCGACGACGACGCGTGGGCCCGCACCGAGGACGTCCTGAGCGCCATGTCCTCCACCCTCGTGCGCGTGGGCGACGAGCCCGGCGCCGGCCAGGCCATGAAGACCGTCAACCAGCTCCTGTGCGGCGTCCACATCGCCGCCGCGGGCGAGGCCCTCGCCCTGGCCCGGGCCCTCGGCCTGGACGCCGGGACCGCCCTCGAGGCCCTCATGGCCGGGGCCGCCTCCTCCTTCATGCTGGGGGACCGCGGCCCGCGCATGCTCCAGGCCTACGACGGCGACGGCGCCGAGGTGCGCTCCAGCCTCAACATCTTCGTCAAGGACATGGGCATCGTCACCGCCGCCGCCAAGGGCGCCGGCCTGTCCACCCCGGTGGCGGCGGCGGCCGAGCAGCTCTACCTCCAGGGCGCCGCCCGCGGCCTGGGCGCCCGCGACGACTCCTCCGTCATCACCGTCGTCGCCCCCGAGAAGGGCTGAGGGGGAGGGAATGTCGGCCACCGTCCTCCTCATCCTCGCGGCGACCGCGATCGCGGTCCTGCTGGTCCTGGTCATCAAGGCCAGGATGAGCGCCTTCGTCTCCATGATCCTGGTCTCCATGGTGCTGGCGCTGGCCGCCCGCGTCCCGGTGGGCGAGGTCGTCCAGACCATGATCGACGGCATGGGCAAGACCCTGGGCACCGTCGCCATCATCGTGGGCCTGGGCGCCATGCTCGGGCGCGTCATCGAGGCGGCCGGCGGCGCCGAGAGCCTCGCCGCCCGCTTCACACGGATCCTCGGGCGCCACCGCGTCATCGCGGCGGTCACCGCGGCCTCCTTCGTCCTGGGCATCCCGATCTTCTTCGACGTCGGCTTCATCATCCTGGCGCCCATCGTCTTCGGCTTCGCGCACATCGCCAGGATCAACCCGCTGAAGATCGGGCTGCCGGTGGCCGCCACCCTCCTGACGCTCCACGTCGTCATCCCGCCCCACCCGGGTCCGGTGGCCTCCGCGGCCACGCTCGGCGTGGACGTCGGGCTGCTGACCATGGTCGCCATGCCCGTGTGCGCGGTGGTGGCGGTCGTGTCCCTCTACGCCGCGAGGATGCTCAAGGTCGATTCCATCGTGCTCGAGAGCGGCCCACTGGGGTCGGCGCGCGAGAGCGCCGAGTCCACCTACGAGCCCGGGGGCGTGATCGCCCGGCCGCGCGCCACCGGGCCGGGCACGGTCGTCTTCCTCATCATCGAGCCGATCGCCCAGATCATGCTGGGGACCGTCGGCCAGATGGTCACCGAGAAGGGCGGCACCGCCCACGCCGTCCTGGGCTTCCTCGGCTCCTCCACGACGGCGCTGCTGACCGCCGTGCTCCTGGCCTACGTCATCATCGGCCGCCAGCAGCGCTGGAGCCTGGAGCGGCGCGGGAAGGTCCTCGACTCGGCCCTGCCGGACGTGGCCACGATCGTGTTCGTCACCGGCGCCGGGGGCGTCTTCGCCGGGGTGCTCGTGGCCAGCGGCATCGGCAAGGCCCTGGCCGGGGCGCTCGTCGGCATCCACATGCCGATCATCGTCACGGCCTTCGTCATCTCGCTGGCGCTGCGCGCCTCCCAGGGGTCGGCCACGGTGGCGATCCTGACCACGGGCGGGCTGCTCGCCGACGCCGTGGCCACCGGCGGGTACTCGGCGATCCAGATCGTCCTCATCCAGATGGCGATCGGCTTCGGTGCGCTGGGCCTGTCGCACATCTCCGACTCCGGGTTCTGGATCGTCACCAAGTACATGGGACTGTCGGTCAAGGACGGCCTGAAGACGTGGACGGTCCTGTCCACGATCGCGGGGCTGGCGGGCTTCATGCTCACCGGCGCCCTGTGGCTCGTCGTCTGAGGCTCGTGGGTCGGCGAGGAGAGCCGGGAGCCGGGGGAGGCTCGGCCGTCCCCCCGGCGCGCCGCGTCCCGGCCGTTCCCGCGGCCGTCGCCCGCGCTGCGATCGGACCGCGGCGGGGTGCTCGGCCGGGAGGCCCCGATGGATGAGCCCGGCACCGCCTGAGCCCTCGGATGCCTCAGACATCCTGATCGCGCAGGTGCTCGCCGGGGCCGTGGCGAAGCGGCCCCAGCACGGGCACCAGGAGGATGAGGAGGAACGCGAGCCACGAGGCGAGCAGGCCCAGAAGCATCGCGTGGACGGGCCATACCACCACGGAGTCGCCGCTGGGCGTCGCGCTCGACACGAGGGAGCGGACGAGCCCCCTACGGCAACCGGAACGGCGGCCGTCATCAACGGCGGAATGGTCATCGATCCGCGAGTGGCGCGCGCCGTCGTGCAGTCGAATGGAATGAGAGATGGGACGCTCGCAATCCTCGCCCATGGTGAACGCGCTGTTGCGGAACTCGTCGCACGCGGCCTGACGAATTCGGAAATAGCCGCTTCGTCAGTCCTGGCCGGGGGAACCGTGAAGAACGACGTCTCAGCGCTGCTGAGGAAATTCGGGCAGAGGGATCGCACCGCTCTCGCTCTCAAGCTGTACAAGGCGCTCGGCCGCTGAGTTCCGATCGATTCTTCCGTCTCCGGGGCCGAGTCGCTGGATCGAGTCGATCTCGAACCGGAACCGGACCGATCTCGGTGCGGAACCGGACCGATCTCGGCGGAGGCGCGCCGCTGCCGGGCGCCCCGCGGCCCGCTCCCGGGCGAAGAGGGCCGCGTGTGGAAGACTGACGACGTGAGTTTCGGTGACCGAGCCCCGACCACCATCCGCGCCGTCTCGTCCGACGACGCCCCAGCCGTGGCCGACCTCGCCGCCCCGGCCGACCGCCGGGCCGAGCTCGAGCCCGGCCCGGTCGAGGAGTGCGGCGTCTTCGGGGTGTGGGCCCCCGGCGAGGAGGTCTCCCGCCTGACCTATTTCGGTCTCTACGCCCTCCAGCACCGCGGCCAGGAGGCCGCCGGCATCGCCTCCACCGACGGCTCCCACATCCTGGTCTACAAGGACCTCGGCCTCGTCTCCCAGGTCTTCGACGACCGCTGCCTGTCCTCCCTGACCGGGCACCTGGCCGTCGGGCACGTCCGCTACGCCACCACCGGGGCCACCACCTGGGAGAACGCCCAGCCCATGCTCGGGCCCGTCGCCGGCTCCACCCTGGCCCTGACCCACAACGGCAACCTCACCAACACCCGCGAGCTCATGGCGATGGTGCGCGCCGCCAGCGGCGAGGACCTCACCGGCGAGCTCGGCCGCGGCTCGTCGACGGACACCGCCGTCATCGCCGCCCTCATGAGCCTCGTCTGCGAGCGCGGCCGCCTCGCGGCCGGGACGCGCTCCGCCGCCAGTGCCGCCAGTTCTGCCAGCGCGATCAGCGCCGACGTCGTCGCCGACCCCCACGCGGGTGCCGAGCCGATCGGACCGGCCGTGGCTGGAGGGATGTCGGCCGGATCGGCCGAGTCGGCCGAACCGGCAGGGGCGGCGGGACAGGAGGGGCCGGCCATGACGGCGAGGGCGACGGAGGAGGAGAGGACGGGCCGTCCCGCGCCGCTGACAGTCTCGCAGGCGGCCCGTCGCGTCCTGCCCATGCTGCGCGGCGCCTTCTCCCTGGTCTTCATGGACGAGCACACCCTGTACGCGGCCCGAGACCCTCACGGAGTGCGTCCCCTCGTCCTGGGGCGCCTGGAGCGCGGCTGGGTCATCGCCTCGGAGACCGCCGCCCTCGACATCGTCGGCGCCACCTACGCGCGCGAGATCGAGCCCGGCGAGCTCATCGAGATCGACGCCGACGGCGTGCGCTCGACCCGCTTCGCCCGCCCGCGCCGCTCGGGCTGCGTCTTCGAGTACGTCTACCTGGCCCGCCCCGACACCCGCATCGCCGGACGCAGCGTCATCGCCTCGCGCAACGAGATGGGCGCGGCCCTGGCCCGCGAGCACCCGGTGGAGGCCGACCTCGTCATCGCCACGCCCGAGTCGGGCACGCCCGCCGCCATCGGCTACGCCCAGGCCTCCGGCATCCCCTACGGTCAGGGGCTGGTCAAGAACGCCTACGTGGGGCGCACCTTCATCCAGCCCACCCAGACCCTGCGCCAGCTCGGCATCCGCCTCAAGCTCAACCCCGTGCGCGAGGTCATCGCGGGCAAGCGCCTCGTCGTCGTCGACGACTCCATCGTGCGCGGCAACACCCAGCGGGCCCTGGTGCGCATGCTGCGCGAGGCCGGCGCCACCGAGATCCACATCCGCATCTCCTCCCCGCCGGTGATGTGGCCGTGCTTCTACGGCATCGACTTCGCCACCCGCGCCGAGCTCATCGCCACCGGCATGAGCGTGGAGGGGATCCGCGAGTCCATCGGCGCCGACACCCTCGGCTACCTGTCCGTCGATGGCATGGTCGCGGCCACCGGGCAGCCGCGCACCGAGCTGTGCACCGCCTGCTTCACCGGCGAGTACCCCATCCCGCCGCCCGCCGAGGGCGCGGTACCGGGAACGCTGCCCGTCTCCCGGGTCCCCACCGTCTACCGCCGCCGCGCCGATGACGGGGGCGCTCCCCCCGTCCTCCCGCCCATCACCCCGGACCGGATCACCCGTCCCGACCTGGCCGCGGGCAGCCCGCCCTCCGCCGCCCGGACGGCGCTGCCGGGCGCCGGGCCCGTCGCCCGGGACGCGCGCCCGGGCGCCGGGCCCACCACCACCGACCCTTTCGAAGGAGCCAACCGATGAGCCCCCGCCCGCAGTCCGTGCCCGTCTCCGACGACGACCCCGGCACCGGGATCACCTACGCCTCCGCCGGCGTGGACACCGCCGCCGGCGACCGCGCCGTCGAGCTCATGCGGGCCTCCGTCGCCGCCACCACGACGTCGGCCGTCGTCGGGGGAGTCGGTGGTTTCGCAGGGCTGGTCGACGTCTCCGGGCTGCGCGAGCACCGCCACCCCCTCCTGGCCTCCTCGACCGATGGCGTGGGCACGAAGATCGCCATCGCCCGTGCCCTCGACGTCCACGACACCATCGGCCAGGACCTGGTCGGCATGGTCATCGACGACATCGTCGTGGTCGGCGCCCGGCCCCTGCTCATGACCGACTACATCGCCTGCGGACGCGTCGTGCCCGAGCGGATCGCCGACATCGTCCGGGGCGTCGCCGCCGCCTGCGCCGCCGTCGGCGCACCGCTGGTGGGAGGGGAGACCGCCGAGCACCCCGGCCTCATGGACCCGGACGAGTACGACCTCGCGGGCGCCGCCACCGGGGTCGTCGAGGCCGACCGGGTGCTGGGCCCCGAGCGCGTGCGCGCCGGCGACGTCCTGGTCGCCATGGCCTCCTCGGGGCTGCACTCCAACGGCTACTCGCTGGTGCGGCGCGTCGTCGCCGACGCCGGCCAGGGCCTGGAGCGGACGGTGCCCGAGTTCGGACGCACCCTGGGCGAGGAGCTGCTGGAGCCCACTCGCCTGTACGCCAAGACCTGCCTGGCCATGATCGGGGCGCTCGGCTCGGAGGCGGCGCCCTCCCCGATCCACGCGCTGTCGCACGTCACCGGCGGGGGACTGGCGGCGAATCTCGCCCGGGTCCTGCCCCCCGGCACGATCGCCGATGTCGACCGCTCCGGCTGGGTCGTCCCGCCGGTCTTCGACCTCGTGCGGCGCCTGGGCTCCGTTCCGTGGGATGACCTGGAGGGCACCCTGAACCTCGGGGTGGGCATGGTCGCCGTTGTCGCTCCGGAGTCGGTCGATGCCGTTCTGCGCGTGACGGAGGGGGCGAGCATCCCCGCCTGGGTGCTCGGGGGCGTCCACGAGGCGGAGGAGTATCAGCCGCGGGGGCGCCTGGTCGCCGGCACCAAGGGCGTGGACGGCGGCGCGGTCGATCTCCTCGGGGAGTACCGCGCCTCCTGAGCCCGCGGCTCGGCTTCCGCGGCTTCCGGTGAGCCGAGCCGGTTGAGCCGACCGAACCGGCCGGGCCGCAGGCCGACGAGCGGGCCTTGAGCCGCGTCGGGACGACGAGGAACGGGGCGCCGGAGTTGGGCCGCAGGAGGCCCGGTGCGAGGCCGCCGATGTCCGGACGGCGATGCGCGAGCCGTCCTGCGCCGGGTCGGCGTCGGCCCTCGAGGGGGCGACGGAATGCTCGAGCGGATCTGAGTCACCCTGATCTGCTCGGCATCGGCCCTCGCGGGGGCGACTGTCCGGCTGAGGCCCTCCGGCCGTTGCGGCGGGGGCGTCATAATGGTGCGGGAAGGTCGCCGCCGGTGGTGCGGCTCCCGGCCGTTGTCGCGGGGGCGTCATCGGTGTCCGGCGCGGGGATGGCCATGGCGGTGGGATCGGCGCCCAGGAGCAGAACGACCGTGCGTGCGAGAGCCGTCCGGCGCTGTTCCGCGCAGGCCGCGTCCTCCTCCGTCATGGGAGGGAAGATGCCGCCGTCCAGCAGGGTGAGCCCGGCTGCGAGGATGACCTCGACGCTGCCGCGCGGGTCCGGGGTGCTCAGCTCGCCCGCCGCGACCCCCTCCTCGACCACGCGGGTGAGGATGGGGAGGAGGCGCGTGTAGCCCTCGGTCATGGCCATGATGTGGAATCGCAGGTTCCCGGACAGGCGGAGCTGCTGGGCGAGCTCGATGTCCTCCCGGGGCGCGCGGGCCGCCGTGACGACCGCCAGGAAGCGCGCCGGTGCCGGCTGCGAGGCATTCCGGGCGGCTCGGTCCGCACGTTCCTCGATCGCGTCGGTCGTGCGCATGACAATGGCGTCGAGGATCGCCTCCTTGCCGGGGAAGTGGTGGTAGAGCGTGCCCTTGGCGATGCCGACGGCGCCCAGGACGTCCTCGATCGTGGTGGCCTCGTACCCTTTGGAGAGGAAGAGGCGGCGGGCGGCGTCCAGGATCTGCGTCCGGCGGACCGTGGCGCTCAAGTGCTGCGTGACCATCATGACCTCCATAAACCGACCGTCGGTCGCTTATGGTGACGAGTATGCGCCCGAGCGCCGGACGTTGCAAGACGCCGGACGCTGCAAGCCGTCCGGCCCGGATCTCCGTGGAGAGGCGCGCCCGTCGCATGCGCGAGAAGGAGGGGCGCCGCCGGCCCGGCCCGCCGTGAGGGATGGAACGGGCGCGCTGCAGACCCGGCGACGGGCGCCACCGGACCGGCCCGCCGTGAGAGGCCGGGCGCATGGAAACGCGTGAGAGGGTCGACGGGCGCAGCCCGCCGACCCTCTCACGCTGTCAGCCCTGGTCAGCTCCGACGACTCGTTCCCGGCCCACTGGCTTCTGAGCCGCCCGAGTCGTCCGAATCGTCCCAGTCGTCATCGTCGACCGCGTACTTGGCGGCCAGCTGCTCGTAGTCGACCTCGTCGTCGGACTCGGGGCTCGACGACCTGGAAACGAGCTCTCGCTCGAGTGCCGCGTAGTCGGTCGCCGGGCTGAAGTACTTGAGCTTACGGGCGACCTTGGTCGCCTTGGCCTTCTGACGGCCGCGCCCCATAGGCTCGACCCCCTCCAACAATCTCTGGGCGCGCACGTGGTCGCGCTTCACTTGGGCAAATGTGTCGTGGGGCAACCGTACAACGAGCGCACGCGTCAGCACCATTCGGTGCCGCCCCTGTGTCCGTGGCACCGCCCACGCCGAATGGCGGGCTCGTGCCGGCCGGGCGCCCGACTGCGCCTCCAACCGCGAGCGGCCTGTCGGCGGACCCGCCGCAGCGCCGCGGCGCTGCGGCGGGTGAGGAGGGACCGGCCCGTCAGGCCCGTCCGCTCACCGGCGCACCGCCTTGACGGTGGCGACGGCGCTGACCCCCGCCAGCACGACGATCGCACCGGTCACGATGGAGAGCGAGACGGGCTCGCCGTCACGGGCGTCCCCGATCAGACGGGCCAGCCGGTCGCGGACCGCGACGGGGGACAGGCATGCCGCTTTCGAGGCCACTGCGTTCACGCACCCGCAGCGCCCGGGGCATCGGGAGCCCGCCGGGGTCCCGCCCTCGCGCACCAGCGGGTCGTCCTTCACCAGGCCGACGCGCTCCTTGAGGCGGGCCGTGCGGATCCCGGCCCGCCTGCGCCACTCGGCGGCGGTGGCCTGCGCCGACCTGCGCGCCGTCGCCGTCAGCGCTTGGGGGGCCATGCGGGCGGCGAGCTGCTCGACGTCGCCGACCAGTTGATCGCGCTGCGCGGCCAGGGCGGCCTCGATGACCTCGGGGGACCTCGTGGGGCGGGACTGCCGCGACTGCTTCGGGCTCATCGCTGACCGCCCTTCTCCAGACCGGAGGCGACGGCCTCCCTGACGGCGTCGACATCGTCATTCAACCGCGCCTTCGGGTCCGGCGCGTCGGCCTTGGCGGCCTCGAGCCTCCGCTTGCCCGGCAGCGCCACCGCCACCGCCACGGCGAACAGGACGACGGCGACGATGATCTTGGCCGCCCACACCGGCAGTGCCAGGGCGATCGCATCGACGATGGCGCCCAGGAGGAAGCCGAGACCGAACAGGGCGGCGATGCCGGCCGCCGTCAGGAGAGCCGCGCCGACGCCCGCGGTCCTCGCCGTGCGCAGGGCCTTGGCCCTGAGCAGTTCGATCTCGCTCTTGACCAGGGCCGAGATGTTCTCGGAGATGCGGTTGATCAGTTCTCCGATGGAGGGCTGGTCGGATCGGGACGCCGCGGATGCGGGTGATGTTCGGGGTGGTTGAGGCTGTTGGGTCATAGGATCGACCTTCGTCCGGGGCAGGCGCTCGCGGTGGGAGCGTTGTGCGTGAATCTACCGCGCACAGAATCTCACAAACTCGTACGGAGGGTCTCATCTGGTCATCGGCGGGGCGATGCTGCGACTGACGCGGCACCGACGCCGTGGACCCCGTCGTGGCCGCCGCGGATGCGCGCCGTGACCGCCGGAGAAGCATGACCGGCCCCGTCCCGGGAGCCACTGGTCGCCCTCGTGGCCGCCGCGGATGCGCGCCGTTACCGTGGCGGGCGCTCGGGCGTCGCCGCTCAGACCACGGCCCGCCCCTCGATGACCGGGGCGAGCCCGCCCAGCGGGCCCCCTGTGCGCAGGGTGCGCAGCTCCAGGGTCGAGAACCCCGCGGACCGGAGCTCCGCGGCGGTGTCGCGCCGCGGATCGCAGCCTCCGCCGAAACGTCTCGTCAAGGGCGCGATGAGCCCCTGGACCCGGCGAGCCCCGGACCCGGGCGCCGCTCCCACGTGCTCGAAGAAGACCAGGTTCCCGCCCCGGCGGAGCACCCGCCGGGCCTCCGCCAGGGCGCGCGGAGGGTCGTCCACCGAGCACAGCACCGTGGAGCAGACGACGGCGTCGATGGTCGCGTCCCCCAGGGGGAGCCGCTCGGCGCCTGCGGTCAGCAACCTGGAACGGGCCCTCCCGGCGACGGCGCGCTCCAGGCGCCTGGAGGGGGCCGGCTCCAGGGCGAGCCAGGTGACGCCGGCGGGCAGGAAGTCGGCGCTGGCTCCGGAGCCGGCGCCGACGTCGAGGACCGTGCCGCTCAGGGAGCCCAGGACCTCGCGGCGCCACCGTCCCTGCTCCTGCGGAGCCGTGCGATCGATCCTCTGAATCGTCATGGGGGCAGCCTAGGCGGCCGGCGAGGGCGTGCGGGACAGGCGGCCGGTGGGCGGAAAGCGGGAGGGGGCGCGGGGTCGTCGGGTGACGGGACCGGCGGCCGGTGGGCGGAAAGTGGGAAGGAGCGCGGGGCCCCGGCCGTTCCGATTCCCGTTCTCGTCCGGGCCCGCCTACTCCTGGCTCCACGCCTCCCACAGGCCCGCGTACTCCCCGCCGAGGGCCACGAGCTCATCGTGCGTGCCCAGCTCCACGATCCGCCCGTCCATGACGACGGCCACCCGGTCGGCGTCCTGCGCCGTGTAGAGCCTGTGCGCCACCTCGATGACCGTGCGCCCCGCCAGCGCCGTGGACAGCGTCCGCTCCAGCGTGCGCGCGGCGCGCGGGTCGAGCAGCGAGGTCGCCTCATCCAGGATGAGGGTGTGCGGATCCAGCAGCACCAGGCGGGCCAGCGCCACCTCCTGGGCCTGGGCCGGCGTGAGCGTCAGGTGCCCGGATCCGACCATGGTGCGCATCCCCTCGTCGAGCCCGTCGACCCAGGCGTCGGCTCCGATGGCCTCGATCGCGCGCCGGATCGTCGCGTCGTCGGCATCCGGGCGCCCCAGGCGCACGTTGTCGGCGATGGTGCCCACGAACACGTGATGCTCCTGGGTCACCAGGGCCACGTGGCGGCGCAGCTCGGTCTCGGTCAGATCGGTCAGCGGCACCCCGCCCACCGTCACCGATCCGGAGGTGGGGGGATTGATGCCCGCCAGCATGCGTCCCAGCGTCGATTTCCCCGACCCCGAGGGCCCGACGACGGCGAGCCGCTCGCCCGGCACGAGGTCGAGGTCGATGCCGTGGAGCACCTCGACGCCCTTGCGGTAGGAGAAGCGGACGTCGCGCAGCGCCATGCGGGGCCCGTCCGGGGCGGCCCCGGTGGGCGCGCGGTCGTCGGGGACCTCCTCGACGCCCAGGATGCGCGAGAGCGAGGCCTGCGAGATCTGGACGAGGTCGATCCAGAACATGAGCTGGGCGATGGGCTTGCGCAGCTCCATGGCGTACAGGGACACCGTGGTGATGGCCCCCAGGCTCGCGTGTCCACCGGCGGCCAGGAAGGCGCCCCACAGGAGGATGACGACGACGGGCGCCCGCCAGGCGACGTCCAGGACGAGGAACAGGCGCATCCGCAGCCCGGCGGTGTAGCGCTCCAGGCCCCACGCCTCATCGACGGAGGCGGCGATCACGGCCTCGCGCCGCGCCCCGATGCCCAGGGCGTCGATCGTCCCGGCGTTCTCCACGGTCTCGGTCACCGCGCCGTTGAGACGGGCGAAGGCCGCCGAGCTCGCCCGGTACGCGGGCACCGAGATCGGCAGGTACCAGCTCATCATGGCCCACACGGGCGGCACGACGACGAGCAGCCCGGCCGCCAGCAACGGGTCGCTGACGGCGGCCGCGACAATGGTGAACACGATCGTCACCGTGCACACCATGATCTGGGGGATGCCGACGCGCACGAGGAACTCGATGCGCGAGACGTCGTTGGTCGTACGGCCCACGAGATCGCCGGTGCCGGCGGACTCGACGGCGCTCAGGGGCAGGTGGACGACGCGGGTCATCATGCGCTCGCGCAGATCGGCGAAGACCGACTCGCCGAGCGTGCGGGCGTGCATCTGGGCGAAGCGGTTGATGACCGCGCCCACGACGGTGACGGCCATGATGACCAGGACGATCAGGTCGACGTAGCCGGCCGTGCCGGTGCCCGTGGACACGCGCGTGACCAGACGGCCCAGCAGCTGCGGTGCGACGAGGGTCGCCAGGACCGCGACCACCTGGAGGATCAGCACGCCTGCGAAGCGCCATCGGTAGGAGGCCATGATCCGGAAGGTCTTGCGCATGGCGACCTTGCCGGGAGCGACGGGGAGCGCCATCAGCCCTCCACCGCCGTCCGAGGAGCGGCCCCGGCGATGCTCGCGCCGTCATCGCCATCGTCGCCGTCATCGTCGCCGTCGCCGTCCGGGCCCTGCTCATGGGGCTCCTCGCCGTAGGCCCGGGCCACGACGGCCCGGTAGGCCAGCCCGTCCGGGTCGCCCCGGCGGGCGCGGGCCAGCAGCTCCCGGTGGGTGGAGCGCGCGCGCTCGCCGTCGTCGTCCAGCAGGACGATCTCGTCGCAGGCCTCCAGCACGAGGGGGGACTCGGTGACGACGACGGTCGTGCGCCCCCGCCGCGCGGCGCGGAGGCGGCGGGCCACGCGCGACTCGGTATGGGAGTCCAGCGCGCTGGTCGGCTCGATGAGCACGAGGGCGGGGGCCTCGGTCAGCAGGGCGCGCGCCAGGGCGACCCGCTGGCGCTGGCCCCCGGACAGGGACCGTCCCTTCTCGGTGATCATGCCGGCCAGGCCCCGGTCCAGCGAGGTCAGGACGTCGTGGGCGTCGGCGGTCCTCAGGGCGGCGAGCAGCCGGTCGTCGCCGGGCAGGGTCTCGGCGGCGGGGCGCACGTCCTGGTCGACGGCGTCGATGCCCGCGCGCTCGGCCTCCGCGGCCACGAGCGCTTCGACGCCGACGGGTTCCGGCGCGGCCGCGCCGCGCACGTCGAGGGCCTCGCGCAGTGTGCCGGTGAACAGCTCGGCGGCGGCGCCGGCCACCACGATCGAGGCGCGCACATCGCGCAGCGGCATGGCGGTCAGCGGTCGGCCGTCCAGGGTCACCGCGGGGTCGGCGTCGTCGAAGCGCCCGAGCCGGGTGGCCAGGGCGGCGGAGGAGTCGGGATCGGCGCAGACCACTGCGGTCATACGGCCCGGCGCGAAGCGCACCCCGGAGGCGGTATCGACGATCTCGCCCGCCCTGGTGGCGCCGTCGGCGGGATCCAGGCTCAGGCGCTCGGCCGGGGTGCCCGCGGCCGGGACGACGTCGAGCAGCCTGCCCAGGCGCCGCAGCCCGACCATGGCTCGCGTGTAGTCCTGCACCGAGCTGGAGAAGACCATGAGGGGCCACGACAGGTAGGCGGTGTAGCCGTAGAAGGTCACGAGCTCGCCGGCGCTGATGCCTCCGGTGATCGCCAGGCGGGCGGCGGCCCACACGACGACGGCGACGAACAGACCCGGCAGGAGCACCTGCAGGCTCATGAGCACCGATTGCGTGCCGGCCACCTCGACTCCGCGTCGGCGCAGCTCCTGGGAGGCCTCGCGGTAGCGGCGGGCGAAGACGTCCTCGCCGCCGATGCCGCGCAGGATGCGCAGGCCCGCGACCGTGTCGGTGGTGATGGTGGTGACCTCGGACTGCGCCTCGCGCTGAACGGCCTGGCGCTTCTGGAGGGGCCTGATGACCAGGGTGACGATCCAGGCGACCAGGGGCATGCCGATGATCACGATGAGGCCGAGGCGCACGGATACCGAGACCATGAGCACGGCCACGACCGCGAAGGACACGGCGGAGCCGATGAGCGGTGGGAGCCGTTCGAAGAAGTTGCCGATGTACTGCGCGTCGGAGGCCACGATCGAGGCGACCTCGCCGGTGGACGCCTGGTGGGGCAGATCGGCGCCGGTGACGGAGACCTGGCGCCCCACGAGCCGGGTGACATCGAAGTTGGTGCGCATCCAGGCGAGCATCCCGACGTAGGACTGGGCGGTGTCCCCGATGGCGTAGACGACGAACAGGAGGAGCAGGCTCAGGCAGATCGACCACAGGCGCGCGTTGAGCCCGTTCTCGATACCGGAGTCCAGGGCCGCCCCCAGGAAGGCGGGCACGATCGCCTGAATGGTGTTGGAGGCGACGGCGGCCAGGCTCGCCACCGTCAGCGGCCCGGCGGCCCGGCGCGTGAGCCAGCCCAGCAGCGCCCGGACACGGGACGACGGCGGCTGGGGCAGGGGCGCGTCGGGGGCGGGGACGAGTCGTCCGGCGACTCGTGACAGGGCTCTTGGCATGATGCGTCGAGGCTATCGGAGCCCGCCGGGATGGGACAGCGCGTCGTATCGGCGAGGTGGGTGAGAAGTGCCGCGCGTGGAGTGGGAATAGTGGGAGTACGGAGTGACGGAGTGGGGGCGCGGGGCGCTCGGGCTTCGGGCCGAGGTGGGGCGTGGCGGGGCTGAGGGGCTCCCGGGCGCTGCGTGGTCATACGTCGGGTCGTCTTCCTCATCCGGGCGGAGCGCGCCGTCGCTCGGGCCCCGTGCGCGTGTGGTGCGGCGCGGTCGTACGTTCTCGCGCCGGGTCGTACGCGGGGCCGTGCGGTCGTACGCGGGGCCGTGCGGTCGTACCTTCCCGCGCCAGGTCGTACGTTGGGAAGCCTCTAAGGTACGACCTGGCGCATTCGGGTACGACCGCGTGAGAAGGGGTACGACCGCGTAGGACTCCGTGCATGAAGAGCAGAGCAGGAATACGTCAAAACCCCGCTCGCCGTCTCGGGGCCGACCTGTTCGCCTTGCAGCGGGTGCGCACAGTCCTAGCCCCACCCGCGCGTCTCGGGTCCCACGCGTGATCCGGGCGGAGCACCCGTGGAGGGGGCCGCGGGCTCGTGCTGTAGAGTGCGTGTTAGAGATCTCCTGGAAGGTTTCCCACATGGATCCTGAACAGCTCGCCAGGGCGGCGGATCAGGCTGATGAGGCCCTCGCTGCTCAGACGAACGATTACCCGTTGCAGGCCGCCATCGCCGAGCGCAGACCTGACCTGTGGGCCGCGCTGGCTTCCAATCCCTCGTCCTACCCCGACCTGCTCGTGTGGTTGTCCAAGCTGTCGGATCCGGCGGTGCACGCGGAGCTGGAGGCGCGTGGCGCGGTGCTGCCGCGGACGACCGACGCGCGGGCCGACGCGGAGTCGCAGGACCCCGAGGCGTCGCGGGAGGAGGACGACTCGCATGGGGGCGGCACGACGCGGTCGGGAGCGCCGCAGGAGGCTGCCCACGAATCGTCGGCGGAGGGGACTGAGACAGCGGAGATGTCCGAGGCACAGGAGCCCGACGAGCCGCACGGCGGGTCGGCGCTCCGAACGGTTGAGGCCGCGTCTCAGGACGACGGCGCCGCGGATGAGGAACCTGCCGGGGTGCGGGCGGGGCAGGAGGATGCGGAGTCTCCGGTCGGGGCCGAGGAGTCGCGGGCCGAGGATGCCACGTCTCAGGACGAGGCCGCGTCTCAGGACGACGGCGCCGCGGATGAGGAACCTGCTGAGGTGCGGGCGGCCGTTGAGCCTCGGGCGGAGGGAGTCGAGGAGGCCGAGGGGGCGGCGTCCTCGAGCTCTGACCGATTGCAGACGCAGACCATGCCTTCAGCGCCTTCAGCGCCGTCGGCGGCCCCGACGGCGGCTGCGTCCGCGGGAGCCGAGACTGAATCGCAGTCGGAGGCGGCGTCTACGGCCTCGGCTGCCTCGACGGCCCCGGCCGCGGGAACGTCGATGATGCCCTCGATGCCCTCGATGCCCTTGGCGCCCTCGGCGCCCTCGGCCCCGGTGCCCGCAGGACCCGCAGGGCCCTCGGTGGGCGGGGCGCCGCAGGTCGGGCCGGTCTTCCCGATGGGGGCCACGCCGCCCGCGGTGCCGCCGACCGTTCCCTCGGCGGGGACCGCGCCCTGGGCCGTGTCCGGATCCGGCGTCCCGCTCGTGCCGGTGCAGGGGCAGATGATCGAGCCGGGTCCGGAGCAGCCCCGCCGTTCGAGGTCCCGTGCGCCGGTGGCCGTTCTGGTCGCCCTGGTGCTGCTGATCGTCGGCGGAGTGGGCGGGTGGTACGTGACGAGTTATCTCAACGATCGCGATTCCACCTCCGTGAACGGCTCCGATAGGGCCGACCGGGACAAGCCGCGCTATGGCAAGCAGGATGCGTCGGCGTCCGCCGAACCCACGAGCACCGGGGCGACGAACTACGTGACCGCGTGCGGGAGCGCCCCGGACTTCACCCCGACCTCCGTCAGGAATGGGGACGGGGAGCTCCAGGTGGAGGTGCAGGTGACCGCGTCGTGTCCCAGCGGCGACGTCCTGGGCGGAACCGACGACCACGTCGAGCTGAGGGGACCGTCGCGCTCCGACGGGACCGGACCGGCCGACGCCGTCGTCGCCTCGGGGGACTTCGATTTCTCCGGCTCTCCGCTGATGATCTCGGACTCCGCGACAACGCTCACGCTTCACTTCGGAAGCGGCCACTTCTATCGCACGGCTGATGACATGGATCTCACGACCATCGTCGTGACGTGCACACCGGATCGCGGCTCCGCGCCGATCGCGGTGACCCCGGGCGCGTCGAGACCGTCATCGGTGACGGCGGCCACGACGAGCAAGGACAACACCTCGGAGGAGACCGCGGCGAAGGATTCCCTGCGCTGGCAGGCCGATCACGACAAGTCCTCGGTGAAGGGCGTCTCCGGCAAGTGGGTGCCGCAGTTGTCGTCGAAGAAGTCGGGGATGGTCGCCGACGGCATCACCTGGGACAACCGCGCCACGCTCCAGGAGTTCCTCAAGCTGCGCCAGCAGTACTCCAACGCCAAGCTTCTGTACAGCGACGAATGGCCCGTCTTCGACAGCGGTGGCCAGTACTGGGTGACGATCGTCGCGACTCCGTACGGCAGCGCCGACGAGGCCAACGCTTGGTGCAGCGCCGAGGGGTTCGACGCCGATCACTGCTTCGCCAAGTACATCGACACCAAGGGGTCCTCGGAGGGCACGACGGTCAACAGGTGAGCCCGCCGTTCCGCGCCCGGGGCCGACGTCGGGGAAGCGCCCGGGCGGGCGGCCCCGGGAACCCGCCGCCCCGCTCCTGGGACCGGCGTCGACGCGCCCGGGACCGGCATCCGGTCGTCCGTCGCCCCGATCCTCGGGCGGGGCCGGCCTCAGGAGCCGTTCTTGAGTGCGAGAACGCGGGCGGCGGACTCGTCCACCCGCTCGGCGAGGGCTGGGTCGCTCTGCGCCTCGGTGACGAGCGCCCGCGCCATATCGGCGACGACGGTGGCGTCGGCCGAGGCCAGGACGATGTCGCATCCGGCTCTGACGGCTTGGACCGCCCGTTGGGCGGGCGTTCGATCCTGCACCTGGACCGCGGTCGAGACGTCATCGGTGATGACGACTCCCTTGAAGCCCAGGTCGCCGCGCAGCATGTCGGTGACGACCACGGATGAGAACACGGCCGGCGCCGAGGAGTCGATGAGGGAGTAGATCGCCGAGGAGACCATGATGACCTTGGCGCCGCCGGTGATGGCGTCGGCGAAGACGGAGACCGCCGGGTCCCCGGAGCGCGTCGTGACGGCGTCCGTGACACCGGCTACGGTGTCGGTGTTGTCGGTCACGCGCCCCAGGCCCGGGAAGTGCTTGTAGGTCGCGATGAGACCGGCGTCCTCCATCCCCCGGGCGAAGGCGGTGGCGTGGTCCAGCGTGGTGGCGGCGTCGTGCCCGTACTCGCGCTCCCACTTGCCGATGGGACCGTTGCTCGACGGGCTCGGGCCGTCGACGAGATCGGCCACGGGAGCCAGGTTCATGGTCACTCCGGCGTCGGCGAGCTCCTGGCCCCATGCCCGTGACTTGGTGAGAAGATCGTCCGCGGACATGGTCGCCTGCTCGGACGCGGAGGGGAGGGAGGAGAAGCCGGTCCCGTTCAGGACCTGGACCTGGCCCCCCTCCTGATCGGTGGCCACGAGCAACGGGGTGTCGTGGGTGGCGTCGGGGCCGACCAGGTCGGTCAGGGTGGTGATGACCCCGCGAACGGGCTCGGCTCCGGCGCGGGTCTGCCCGGAGATGAAGACGTTGCCGACGTGATGGGTGGACACGGCGTCGATGGAGGCTATTTGGGGGCCCGAGGTATCGGCGCCGACCATGAGGAGTTGGCCGACCTTCTGCTCCAGGGTCCATCCCTCCAGCGGTCCCGAGGACGGGGAATCGGTGACCTCGGGCTCCGGATCGTTCGACGTCGGCGCCGGGTCGGTCGGCGCCGGGGCGGTCGTGGCGGGGCCCGCGGTGGAGATCGAGCCGTGCTCCGAGCCCCGAGAGGAGCATCCGGCCAGGGTCGCGGCTCCGAGCAGGCCGGCGAGGACTACGGGGCGCCGGCCCACCATCCGGCGCGCGGTGGGGGGCGGCGGACCGGCGAAGAGGTGGTCGTCCATGGCCCGCACCCTATTCCACCTCTCTCCGCTGCCGCCTCCGTCTCGCGCCACGGGATGCGCCGGGGCGGGGCCCGCGAGCGCGGGCGCGGCCGGCGTCCGCGCACCTGCTGCTCCCGACTACTCCCACCCGAGCTCGTGGAGGCGATCGTCGTCGATGCCGAAGTGGTGGGCGACCTCGTGGATGACCGTCACCCCGATCTCCTCGACCAGCTCCTCGCGGGTCGGGCACCAGCGCTCCAGCGGACCCTTGAAGATCAGGATCCGATCGGGCAGGACCATCGACCAGCCGTCGTCGCGCTCGGTGAGCGGGACGCCGTCGTACAGGCCCAGGAGGGTCGGCAGGCCGTTCTCATCGTAGTCGGCCCCGGTGAGCAGGTTGGGATCGGGCTCGTCGCGGACGAGGATGACGACGTTGTCCATCTGGGCGGCGAGCTCCTCGGGGATCGCGTCCAGGGCGTCGCCGACGGCCGCCTCGAATTCCTCGTCGGACAGGTGCACCGGGCTCATGGAGCGGAGCCTCTCATATCACCGGCGCCGCGGTGAGCAGGGTCACGCTTGAGAGATTTGCGCGGGGGGAGTCCCGCCCCATACTGTTCTACCCGGTTCAAGGCGCGACGACGCCAAGGGCAGTGGGCCCCCATCGTCTAGCGGCCCAGGACCCCGCCCTTTCACGGCGGTAGCACGGGTTCGAATCCCGTTGGGGGTACTGGCTCGTGCGAGTGGAAGACAATCTCGTTAGAGTATGGCTTCGTGCCGAACGAGGCCTCGTGGCGCAGTTGGTTAGCGCGCCGCCCTGTCACGGCGGAGGTCGCGGGTTCAAGTCCCGTCGAGGTCGCGGACGATCGGTCCGGTCTGTTGAGACCGGGCCGATCCCATCCCGAGGCTCTGTAGCTCAGTTGGTAGAGCGTTCGACTGAAAATCGAAAGGTCACCGGATCGACGCCGGTCGGAGCCACCGCGAAAGCCCTCGGAACTCACAAGGTTCCGAGGGCTTCGCTCTGCCCGGGACGCCGGCGGGGCCGCTGCTCCTGGGTGCGACCGATCTCGGTGCGCAACTCGACCGATCTCGCGCCGGAACTGAACCGATCTCGGCGGGGGAGGGGGCGGGCCGGCCGGGTCCGGCCTCAGCGCTGGGTCCGGCGGCCGGCGGAGAGGGCGTTGATGAAGGAGGCGACGGCGCCGAAGAGGATGCCGCCGATCGGCCACACGATCCAGCAGATGTGCCACCCGTTGCCGAGGAATCCCCATGCCAGGAAGATCACGAGGATCAGGGGCCAGTAGATGGCGGCGATGGCGTTGACGAGGGGGTTCTCCGAGTCCTTCCGGCTCCAGCGGTCCCACTGATCCCACTGCCCGGGGGCGCCGGTCGAGTGGCCCTCCTCGGTGAGGGTCTCGTGAGTGGAGGACGCCCAGGTGGTCGGCAGGAGGATGAACAGGCCGGTGGCGACGAGCGCGAGGGTGGTGGAGACGCCGAAGAGCGGGTACTGGGAGTGGCCCGGCTGGTCGCTGAGGATGCCGCCGGCCACGGTCGGGATGGCCGAGATGATCCACAGCCCGACGGCGATCATGAGCGCGCGCGACCGGGGGCCCTCGTTCTCCACGCGCAGGCGGGCCGCCCAGGCGGAGACGATCGGGTTCCTCGTGAACCGTCCATCGGTCAGGTGCTCCAGACCCACGAAGGACCGGTTGCGCTGTATGAGGATGAGGACGCCTATCGCGACGAGGACGAGGGTCAGGGCCAGGCCGATGAGCATCGCCAGCTGCTCGCCGAGTCCGGACGCGTTCGTTCCGTCGTCGCCGTTCAGCCCGATCGCGGTGAGCAGCGGGATGGGCGCCAGGACGAACAGGGCGACGCCCCGGCTGAGCAGCCGGCCGGTCCGGCGTCGGGCCTCGGCGAGGGCCTGCGCGTCGGGGAGGGTGACGACGGGGTAGCCGGCGGGGGCCTCCTGCTGCGGGAGCGGTGCGGCCCCGGCCTCCGTTGCGGCCGAGGAGCCTGCCGCGGCTCCGGAGGCTCCGGCGTCCGTGACGTCGGTCCGGGCTGAGCGGATATCGGGGAGGATCCCCAGCGCGGGTGCGAGCTCCTCGAGGTTGCCGAAGTCGGTGATGACCTGTCCGACGGCCTCGTTGTGGGTCTTGCCGCGCCCGACGGCGTCGGCGTAGGCGTCCTCCATCATGGCGCGGAGCTCTCCCCTGGCCTCCAGGAGGCGAGGGGTGGCGGGGTAGGGGGCGAACATGGCGTCGAGGAAGGTGTCGATGGTGTCCATCAGATGTGTCCTTGTGCGAATCGGTCGATGAGGGTTTTGGTGTCCTCCCACTCGGCGAGCTTGTCCGCCAGGTGGGAGGCGCCGCCGTCGGTGAGGCGGTAGTACGTGCGGGGCTTGCCGGAGGCGGAGGTGTCCGCATAGGAGGAGGCGAGCCCGGCGGCCTCCAGGCGCTTGAGCGCGGAGTAGAGGGTGGTCTGCTTGATCGTGTACTCGCCCGCCGAGACCTCGGTGATCGTCTTGGCGAGCTCGTAGGCGTACGAGGGTCTGTCGCGCAGGAGCGTCAGCACAATGAGATCGACGTAGCCGCGGATGGCGTCGGCGCTGATCACTCGGTGCTCCTTTCGGGTCGGTTCCTGATGGGTTGCTTACGACGAGCGTACTACGACAGTCGTACTGTGTCTAGCATGACTTGTTCGACGTGGTACGTCGTGCGTGTTGTGCCGCGCATGCCGGGATGGGCGCCGTGCCAGTGCCCGGTCCGCTGGAGGTCCCGCGGGCGGCCGGGCCCTCCACGCCGCACGTCCCCAGGACAGCATGTCGGCCCGGAGCTCCCGCGGGCGGCCGGGCCGGGCGCCTCGCGGTCGAGGATCCCCGGGACGCCGGTCCGCTAGAGTTCCCGCAGGCGGCCGGGAGGAGGCGGTATGCGGGGCACTGCGCAGGGGGATGCACGAGGGGCTGCGCGGGGACCCGTGCACGCCCCTCGGAGACGGGCGGGCGATGCGCGCGTCCTCGTCGTCGAGGACGACCCCGACCTGTCCCGGCTCATGGCCGCTCATCTGGCCTCCGAGGGGTACGACGTCGCTCGGGCCCCCGAGGCGGCTGCCGCCCTCGACCTGATCGACGACACCCGCGTCGATGTCGTCGTCCTCGATCTCATGCTGCCGCGAGTCTCCGGTGACGGCCTGCTCGTGCGCCTGCGCGAGCGCGAGCGGGCCCGGGACCTCCCGGTCATCCCGGTCATCGTCGTCTCCGCCAAGGACGCGGTGTGGACCAGGGTCGACCTGCTGCGCCTGGGCGCCGACGACTACCTGACCAAGCCCTTCGACCTCGACGAGCTCACCGCCCGCATCGAGGCCCTCCTGCGCCGATCCCGCCTCGCCGACGACGGCGCCCGGGTGCTGCGCCACGGCGATCTCGTCCTGGAGCCGGCGGCCCGTCGTGCGCGCCTGGCCGATCGGGACGTGCCCCTGACGCCGGCCGAGCTGACCGTTCTCGAGGTGCTCATGTCGACTCCGGACAGGGTCGCCTCCAAGGGGGCGCTCGCCCGGGCGGTCGGGGACGCCGGGGAGGAGGCCGCCGGCGCCGCGGGCACTGCCGGCACCACCGGCGTCAAGACGCACGTGAGCCACCTGCGCGCCAAGCTGAGGGCGCTCGATCCGGACGTCGAGCACATCGAGACCGTCTGGGGCCTGGGATACCGCATGGCCCCGCTCTGAGGCCGTCGGGAGGCGACGCGCGGTCACCTCGGTCTTTCCTCCTTCGCGCTGGAGGGGCTCTTGCCACCGGCGACTCCGGGCAGCCATCACCAGGGCTTTCCTCCTTCGCGCTGGAGGGGCTCTCACTGTCCTCGCGTCCGTCGGACTGCGCAGGGCCGGCCTCGACCGTTCCTCAACGATCCTCCCGCCGCGCTCAACCCCTCCTCAACACCGCGGCCCTAGCGTGAGACCCGCAGACACCAGCACGTCCCAGGACGTGAAACGGAGAGGATGAGCAATGGGATACCCGCCAGTCGCCTTCGCGGCGCAGGACGACATCATCGCCGCTCTGACAGCGGCCGGGGCCACCGAACCCGGGGCCGGGATCACGCGGCAGCAGCTCGGGCTGCGACGATGGAAGCACTCCCACACCGACGCGCTCGGGCACCTCCTGGAACTGGGGGTGGTCGTGAGAGGGCCGGGGGAGCGCCTTCATCTCGTCGAGCCGCAGGCGCGCCGCCTCATCACGGGACGCACCGGCTTCCGCCCCTGGAACCTGGCATGACGCCCGCCGGCACCCGCCCCGGCGCGGTGCTGCGAACCCGCTCGCTCACCAAGCGCTACAGGGGCGGGACCGCCGTCGAGAATCTCGACGTGCGCCTGGAGCGCGGTCGCATCTACGGCCTCATCGGCCGCAACGGCGCGGGCAAGACCACCCTCATGCGCATGGTCTGCGGCCTGGTGACGCCCACCGACGGCGAGATCGAGCTCTTCGGCCACCCCGCGCGCCACGGCAGCGGCCCGGCCCAGGACGACCTGCGGCGCCTGGGCTGCCTCATCGAGGCCCCCGGCCTGGAGTTGCGCATGAGCGCCCGTGACAATCTCCACCTGCACCGCATCATCCGCGGCATCCCGTCGCCGACGCTGGAGGACGAGCTGCTCGGGCTCGTCGGCCTGGCCGACGCGGGCGGCAAGCGGGTGGGGGAGTTCTCCCTGGGCATGCGTCAGCGCCTGGGCATCGCCGTCGCCCTCGTCGCCGGTCCCGAGCTGCTGGTCCTCGACGAGCCGGTCAACGGCCTCGACCCGGTCGGCGTCGTCGAGGTGCGTCGACTCCTGAGCGAGCTGTCCCGCGAGCGCGGCACCACCATCCTCGTCTCCAGCCACAACCTGCCCGAGCTCTATCAGACCGCCACCGACTACCTCATCGTGGATCGCGGGCGCCTGCGCCGGGCCCTCGACCACGCCGAGCTCGCCGAGCGCTGCTCCCGCCGCCTGACGCTGCGCTGCTCGGACGCGCCCGGGCTGGTGCGCGCCCTGGAGGAGATGGGCGCGGGACGCCTGAGCGTCCTGGAGGACGGCACTGTCCGCCTCCTCGACCCGCCGTCCGACCGGGAGGCGCTCGTGCGCGGCCTCGTCGCCCGCGACCTCGTGCCCACCACCATCGCCGAGGAGGGGCAGAGCCTGGAGGAGTACTTCCTGAGCGTCATCGGTTCCGATCCCCGTGCGGAGGAGGAGACGGCTCGCAGCGGCACCCGCACCGCCATCACCCGTTCCGATCCCCGTGCGGAGGAGGAGACCCATGCCCAATCTGCTGCGCGCTGACCTGTACGTCCTGGCGCGCTCGCGCGCCCTGTGGATCGCCCTGGTGGTGTCGAGCGCCATGGCCGTCGCCTACTTCGTATCCGCCCGTCTCATCGCCGACGGCACCTACGACATGTCGATCGCGGGGTCGGTGGCCGGCTTCTCCGACGCCATGGCGCTGCCGCTGCTGGGGAGCCTCCTCATCGGCGTCGCCGCGGCCTCCGACCTGGAGAACCGCACCGTCCACGACCGGTTGCTGGCGGCGCCCCGGTCCGTGCACGTGGCCGTCAAGACTGTCATGGCGCTCGCGGTCACCGCCGTCGTCCTGCTGCCGTACGTCATCGGCTCGCTCCTGTGCCTGTCGGCCGGCTGGGACCTGGCCCCCTTCCTGGCGACGACGCCGCTGCGGGTCGCCGCCAACGCGGGCGGGGGGCCGGTCACGGCGTCGAGGGTCCTGGCCGGGCTCGGGCTGGGGGCGGTGTCGGCGCTCGTGGCGGTGGCCCGTCTGGGCTTCTGCCTGCCGATCGCCTTCGTCTCGCGGCGCCCGCTGGCCGTGACCGCGGCGGGCCTGGCGGGAGGCTTCCTGCTCGACGGCGTGACGGGGATGGTCGCCGACGGCGACGCCGGGGCGGCGGTGCTCAGATTCACGCCCTGGTCCCCCGACCTGCCCCTGGACCTGACCAGCCCCGGGGCGGACGTGGCGCTGAGCGCGGTCGTCTCGGCCGCCTTCCTCGTCCTGTGGGCCGTGGTGGGCTGGCTGGTGCTGCGGCGCGCGGACATCGCCTGACCGGCGGACATCGCCTGACCGGTGGGCCTCGGCCGCCCGCCGTAGGCTGGGGCGCCGGAGCCCGTGGACCCCGAGGAGGCGAGTGCCGATGGCGCTGATCACGCTGGCGGCCGTGGCGGTGGCCCTGGCCGCGACGGTGCGGTGGATCCTGGTGCGCCGCCAGTTGCGCGCCATCACCGACCAGCTGCGCCGGCGTCGGGAGGACGGTGTCCACGCCCCGGTGCACCTCCAGCTCGTGGACGGCGCCCTGGAGGCGCTGGTGGTGCAGATCAACGCCGTGATCGCGCAGATCGAACAGGCCGGCACCTCCCTGGAGCGCCACGAGCGTCGTTACCGCGAGCTCGTCGCCGATCTGTCCCACGACCTGCGCACGCCCCTGACGGCGGTGCGCGGCTACCAGCAGCTGCTCGCCGCCTCCGGGCTCGACCCGACCCGGCGCGCCCACCTGGCCGCGGCGGCCCGCCACGCCGATCGCCTGACCGCTCTCGTCGATGAGATCTTCGAGTACGCCCGGCTGAGCGACGACGTCGCGGGTCCCGACGAGGATCCCGACCGCGTGCTGGTCACGCGGGTGGACCTGGTCGAGGAGGTCGGGCAGTGCCTGGCGGGGCTGGCCGGGCCCCTGGAGGCGGCGGGTATCGAGGTGGAGGCCCGCGCGCCCGACGCCCTCGTCGTTCAGACCGAGCCCGAGGCCCTGCGCCGGATCATCGCCAACCTCGCGCGCAATGCCGTCCAGCACGGGCGGGGGAGGCTGCGCGTCGAGCTGGACCGGGTCGCGGCCGGGGACGACGGCGCGGCCGGGGATGCGCGATGCGGTACGGCGGACCGGGTCCGGCTGCGCATGCGCAACGGGGTGCGCCGGCCCGAGGCTCTCGATGCCTCCCGGGTCCTGGAGCGCCGCTGGTCCTCCGATCCGGCCGGGACGGGGCTCGGGCTGAGCATCGTCGAGCTGCTGGCGGGCAGGCTGGGCGGCACGGTCGGCGCGGGGCTGGTGGGGGAGGACTTCGAGGTGCTGCTCGAGCTGCCCTCCGTCCTCGCACAGCCGGCTCCCAGGACCGGGTCCTAGGGTGCCGGCATGATCGCCCTTCCTCCCGTCGCCCTGGCGAGCGCGCTCCTCGCGCCCGCCGCGCGGGCGACCGCCACCACCGATCCCTCCCCGTCGACCGATCCCACCTCGTCGCCGACGACCGATGTCACGCAGACCGTCGAGGCGGCCAAGGAGACCGCGGTCAATGTCTGGGAAATCACCTGGCGGGTGGGGGGCGGGCTCCTCATCGGCGTCGCCCTCGCCTTCATCGGGGTCGTCGTGCTGCGCATGCTCGGACGCCGCCAGACCATGTACGCCGAGATCAGCCGGTACACGCGCACCGCCCTGTACGCCATGGGCGGACTCTTCGGCGCCTACCTCGGCGCGCAGCTGGCCGTCGTCGCGGTCGCCACGCCCGACTGGGCCCAGTACGCCACCCAGGCCCTGTTCATCAGCGTCATCCTGGCCGTCACCTGGGTCGTCGTCGGCCTGGTCAAGGCGCTCGAGGCCAGCATCGTCAGCGGCGTGCGCGCCGGCGGCGACCCCGGCCGCGCCAACCGCGTCACCACCCAGGCGCAGATCCTGCGGCGGGTCGCCGAGGTCATCGTCATCGTCGTCGGCCTGGTCGGCGCGATCATGACCTTCCCCAGCGCCCGCCTGGCCATGGGCTCGCTGCTCGCCTCCGCCGGTCTGGTCTCGGTGATCGCCGGTCTCGCCGCGCAGTCCATGCTGGGCAACATCTTCGCCGGCCTTCAGTTGGCCGTCACCGATGCCATCCGCGTGGACGACGTCGTCGTCCTGGGCAAGGAGCAGGGCTACATCGAGGAGATCACGCTCACCTACGTCGTCGTCCGGGTCTGGGACGACCGCCGCCTCATCTACCCCTCGACCTACTTCACGCAGAACCCCTTCGCCAACTGGTCGCGGCGCGGCACGCAGCACACCGGTACCCTCACCCTCGACCTGGACTGGCGGGTGCCGGTGGCCTCGGTGCGCGCCGAGCTCGCCCGCGTGGTCGCCTCGTCGTCCGTCTGGGACGGCCGCACCGCCAACCTCGACGTCACCGATACCGCCGCGGGCACGGTCACCCTGCGCATCGCCGTCTCCGGCAGGAACCCCTCCGACGTCTTCACCCTCCAGTGCTACGTCCGCGAGGAGATCGTGGCCTGGCTCCAGCAGGAGGCGCCCTACGCCCTGCCGCGCACGCGTGTGGAGATCGAGCAGGTCTCGGTCACCCACGACCCTCAGCCCGAGGAGGTGGCGCGCCTGGCTGAGGAGCTCGTCGCCCTTCAGCACGACGACGGCGCCGGCGTGGGCGCCGAGACGACGGCCGTGCGGCTGCCCAAGGAGGACGATCCCATCGAGGACGCCCGCGTGCGGGCCGCCGCCAAGGGGCACTCCCGGCTGCGGCGCACGCGGCGCGAGAAGGTGCGCCGACGCCGGATCCTGGCGCGCGACGCCGAGTGGCGGGGCGAGGAGGCGCCCCTGCCCCGGCACGAGGCCGACACCGCCACCGGGCAGTCCACGAGCATCATCTCCACCAACGAGCAGAAGAAGTACCTCGAATGATCCGGGGGCGGGTCGGACCGGCGGCGGGGAGCACCGCCGGTTCGACCGGGTGACGGCGGCGGAGGCCTCAGGGGCGGCTCGGCGGCGGGGGCACCGCGCCGCCGAGCCGCTCCGCACTCCGGACCGGCCTACTGCGGTTCCGCGCGCTGGACCGCCTCGATCGCCGCCCCGCCCTCCTGGTCGCCCCGCAGCCGTTCCGTTCGCCGCCCCGTCACGCCTCCTTCCCGCGTTCCCGGTGCGTGAACGCCGCTCGCGCCGGCGCCCGAGCCGGGCCACCATGGGACCGTGACCGCCAACGGAGCCAACGCAGCCAGTGCCGCCAGCAGAGCCGACGCAACCAGCGCAACCGACGGGGACGGCGCGGAGGCCGCCGCGACCCCCCGACTGGACCCGGCCGCCATCGCCCGCACCGACGCCCAGTGGCGCGCTCTGCTCGACCCCCTGGAGTACCACGTCCTGCGCGAGGCCGGCACCGAGCGCCCCTTCACCGGAGACCTCCTGGACGAGGAGCGCGAGGGCGTCTACCGGTGCCGCGGCTGCGGGGCGGAGCTGTTCCGCTCCGTCGCCAAGTTCGACTCGGGGTGCGGCTGGCCCTCCTTCTACGACCCGTCGGACTCCGATGCCGTGACTCTGCGCACCGATACCAGTCACGGGATGGTGCGCACCGAGGTCCGTTGCGCCGCCTGCGACTCCCACCTCGGCCACGTCTTCGATGACGCGCCCGGCACCCCCACCGGCCAGCGCTATTGCATGAACTCCGTGAGCCTGACCTTCGATGCCGACGCGTCGGGCGCCGCCGGCGGTGCGTCGGGCGCCGGCGCGCAGGAGGGGTGACATGCTGCGCCTCCTGAGCCTCAACATCCAGCATGCGCTTCCCGGGGCGGGGGCGGACGAGGCTCCGGGCCCTGGCGTCGCCGACGCGGACATCCGCGACCCGACGGCGGCCCGCTCCGTGCTGGCGGCCCTGGCCGAGCAGATCCACGAGCTCTCCCCCGACGTCGTCGCCCTCCAGGAGGTCGACACCGGGCAGGCCCGCTCCGGCTTCCTCGACCAGACCGCCGTTCTGGCGGAGCTGCTCGGCTGGGAGAGCCACCGCTTCGCCGCCGCCTACGCCGGGCCCGTCGCCGGGCTGCGTCGACGCCCCCGGCGCTCCGCCCTGACCGAGCACGCCGACGACGCGCTCGGCCTGGGCCGCGCCCTGCTGGGCCGCCCGCCGGCGGGCTTCGGCAACGCCCTGCTCGCCCGTCACCCGGTGACCGCCTGGCGCGTGAGGCGCCTCGGACGCGGTCCGGCCACCGTCTCGCGCCGCGGCGACCACCCGATCTGGGACCCCCGTGGCTACGACCTGGCGACGTCCACCATGCGCAACCTGCTGACCGCCACGCTGGCCCTGGCCCCGGCGGACGCCGCGGCCGCGGGCGTCGATGCGCTGTCGGTCGGCACCACCCACCTGGCCACCCGCACCGATACGGCCGCCCGGCAGCTCGCGGCGGCCTGGGGCGCGCTCGCCACCCTGCCCGGCCCCCACCTCCTGGCGGGGGACTACAACCTGCGGACCGAGGAGCTGGTCCCCCTCGGAATCGGTCGTCAGGTGGGGGAGGGCCCCACCTATCCGGCCGCCCGCCCCGACCATCGCATCGATCACGTCCTGACCGACCCCTGGCCCACCGGCGTCAACGGGGCCCCCGCCTTCCCGGTGGCGCCCGCACCCGTCTGGAGCGGGCGCCGCTACCCCCTCCTGCGGGCCACCGCCTGGGGAACCCGCACCTTCGTCGTCTCCGACCACGCCGGCACGTGGGTGGACCTCGAACCGGTCGGCTGAGGCGCGCCCGTGGGTGATGTCGTCGGCGGTCTCGCCGTCTTCGCCGTCGTGATCGGCGTCGGCTGGCTGCTGGTGCGCACCGGCGCCGTGCCCCGCGACGCGGACGCCGTGCTCACCCGCGTCTGCTTCTTCGCCGCCACCCCGGCGCTGCTGATCGGCACCCTGGCGGACGCCGACCTGGGGGCGGTGGCCAGTCCCGGCGCGCTCGCCGCGCTGGCGGCCGAGGTGCTGGCGATCCTGAGCGCCTGGGCGCTGCACCGCGTCCTGCTGCGCCGCTCGACGGCGGAGGCGACCATCGGCGCGCTCGCCTCCGGCTACGTCAACGCCGCCAACCTCGGCATCCCCGTCCTCGTCCTGGTCCTGGGCGACGCCGCCGCCATCGCCCCGGTCCTGCTCCTCCAGCTCCTCGTCATCACCCCGACGACCTTCGCGATCCTGGACTCCGCCACCCATCGCGGCAGTCCCTCGCGTCTGGCGACCCTGACCGTCCCGCTGCGCAATCCCCTGCTGCTGGCCGTGGTGGCCGGGGTCGCGGTCAATGCCGGCGGGGTGGACCTCGCCGGCGTCGCCGGCGGGCACCTGCGCGAGACCCTCGATTCCCTCGGGCGCATCGCCGTGCCGCTCATGATGCTCTCCCTGGGCATGAGCCTGGCCGCCTCGCGCATGCGCGCCCCGCTGCCCGACGGCGCCCCGGCGGTGCCGCCCGAGCCGGTCCATGACGCCGCCAGTCGGGCGGCCCTGCGCTGGGCGGTGGGGTGGAAGCTGCTCGTGGCGCCCGGTCTGGCGGGGGCGCTCGGGCTCGGTCTGGGCCTGCGCGGGGCGGAGCTCCTGGTGCCCGTCACCACCGCCGCACTGCCGACCGCCCAGAACGTCTTCATGTACGCCTCGCGCTACGGGGCGGCCAAGCCGCTGGCCCGTGACGCGGTTCTGGTGACGACCGCCGGCTTCGTCCCGGTCGTCCTGATCGCGGCCGCGGTGCTGGGCTGACGCGCGCCCGGGACACCGTCCTCGGCCTCGTCCCGCTCCGCCCTACGGTGAGCCGGGCTGACGCGCGCCCGGGACACCGGGGAGGTCGCGGCGGTAGTATCGGTGATCGACAACGATGTCGAGCGACGTCGCGGACGTCGATCGAGGAGATCGCGTGAACACCTCCGTTGAGCACCTCATCCTCATGGGTGTGGCGGGCTGCGGCAAGACGACCGCCGCCGACAACCTCCACCGCGCCCTCGGGTGGCCCGTCGCCGAGGCCGACGACTTCCACCCGCCCGCCAACATCGCCAAGATGAGCGAGGGCATCCCTCTGACCGACGAGGACCGATGGCCCTGGCTGAAGTCCCTGCGCGACTGGATGAGCGCGCGCGCCGCCGAGGGGGTCAGGACCATCGTCACCTGCTCCGCGCTCAAGCGCTCCTACCGGGACCTCCTGTCCGGCGCCGACGGCCGTGTCTTCTTCATCCACCTGACCGCCCGCCCCGAGGAGCTGCGCGAGCGCATGGCCCTGCGCGAGGGCCACTTCATGCCCCCCGCCCTGCTGCCCTCCCAGTTCGCCGCCCTCCAGCCCCTGGACGACGACGAGGACGGCGTCACCGTGGTCTCGCGGGGCACTCCCGAGGAGACGTTCGACGCCATCCTCGCCGCTCTTGAGCACGCCTGATCCCTCACTCGCCCCGCTTCCGGCGACCCGTCACCTCGCAATCCGGAGACGACAATGACGTCCACAGCCATGCTGGCCCTTCCCGCCGCCGACGCGGTGACCCATTCCGACAGCAGCACGCGGCTCATCATCGCGGCCGTCCTCGGCGTCGCCGTCATCGTCGTGCTCATCGTGTGGAGCAGGATGCACCCCTTCCTCGCGCTCACCCTCGGCTCGGCGGTGCTCGCCGTCGCCGCCGGCGTCCCGCTGACCGACACCTTCAAGGCCTTCACCCGCGGGCTGGGATCGACCATCGGCGACGTGGGCGTGCTCATCGCCTTCGGGGCGATCATCGGCAGGCTCCTCATCGACTCCGGCGGCGCCGACCAGATCGTCGATACGATCCTGGCGCGCACGTCCGGTCCGCGGCTGCCCTGGGCCATGGCGCTCATCGCCTTCGTCGTGGGCATCCCGCTGTTCTTCGAGGTCGGCATCGTCCTGCTCATCCCCGTGGTCATGATCGTCGCGCGGCGCGCCCGCCAGCCGCTCGTCCTGGTCGGTGTGCCGGCGCTCGCCGGCCTGTCCGCCCTCCACGGCCTCGTGCCCCCGCACCCCGGCCCGCTCATCGCCATCGACGCCGTCGGCGCGAACCTCGGGATGACCCTCGGGCTGGGGCTGCTGGTGGCCGTGCCCACCGTCATCATCTCCGGCCCCCTGGCCGCGCGCGTCATGGCCGGGTGGGTCCCCGTCGAGGCGCCCGAGCCGCTCGGCGGCTCCGACCGGGCCCACGAGGGGCCGCGCCCGTCCTTCGGCGCCTCCCTGTCCGTCATCCTGCTGCCCGT
The DNA here is from genome assembly GCF_000429265.1 of Actinomyces gerencseriae DSM 6844. GTDB lineage: Bacteria > Actinomycetota > Actinomycetes > Actinomycetales > Actinomycetaceae > Actinomyces > Actinomyces gerencseriae. The sequence goes on along the minus strand of NZ_KE386873.1, from coordinate 7,931 downwards.
GGTGCTCATGCTCCTGCGCACCGTCGTGGAGACCCTGGTGCCCGAGGACACGACCAATCCTCTCGCGCACGCCGCCCTGTTCATCGGCCAGCCCGTCGTGGCGCTGCTGATCACCGTCCTGGTCGCGATGCGCCTGTTCGGCACGCGCCTGGGCCTGCGCGCCGACGAGGTGTCCGGCCGGGTGGGCGCCTCCCTCGGGCCGATCGCCGGGATCCTGCTCATCGTGGGCGCCGGGGGCGGCTTCAAGCAGACCCTCGTCGACTCCGGCATCGCCGGCATCATCGCCACCTGGATCCAGCAGGCCGCCGTCCCGGAGCTGCTGGCGGGCTGGCTCGTCGCCGTCGCGGTGCGCCTGGCCACGGGATCGGCGACCGTCGCCACCGTCACGGCCGCGGGGATCATGGCGCCGCTCGCCGCCGACATGCCCTCCATCGAAATCGCCCTCCTCGTGCTGGCGATCGGTGCTGGCTCGGTGTTCCTCTCCCACGTCAACGACGCCGGCTTCTGGCTGGTCAAGGAGTACTTCGGGTTGACGGTGGGGCAGACCTTCAAGACCTGGTCGCTCATGGAGACCATCCTGTCGGTGACCGCCATGGTGGTCATCGGCGTCATCGCGCTCGGCCTCGGGGTGCTCTAGCGGCCTTGCCGCGCGGCGGGCGGGCTCGGCCCGCGGGGCCCGGGCGCCCGCCGACCCGGCTTCCACGTCGGACGACGGGACGGGCTCGGCCCGCGGGACCCACGGGTGAGGCGCACGTCATGGCGCGGAGCGGCGGTGCGTGGAAGAGTACGTCCTCGGCCCGGCAGCCCGCCGTGGCCCGGCTGGTGCCTCGGCTCCGGTGCGCGCACGTCCACTGACGGCGCCGCGCCGTCGAGCCCCGAACGCCGGCACCTCCACGCACCGACGCGCACGCCCCGACCGATCCGCGTCCGACGTGCGCCCGGTCCCGAACGACAGGACTTCCGTGCCCACCACCGTGCCCACCACGCGCACCCCTCCCCGCTCCGGGATGTCCGGAGCCGGCGGTCGCCCTGCCGCCTCCCGCCGGGCCCCTGCCCCGACCCGCTCCGCGACCCGCCGCGCCGGCGGGGCCTCACCGGCGGCCCCGAGCACTCCGACGACCCCGACGACTCCGGCTGCGACCTTCGCCTCCCTGGGCGTGGATCCGGACCTCGTGGCGGACCTCGGCTCCCGCGGTTTCACCGCGCCCTTCCCCATCCAGACCGCCACCCTGCCCGACACCCTCGCCGGTCGCGATGTGCTCGGCCGCGGGCGCACCGGGTCCGGCAAGACCCTCGCCTTCGCCCTGCCCCTCGTCCAGCGCCTCGCCGAGGAGGACGTGGCGCGCGCCGGCCATCCCATCGGCCTGGTCCTGGCTCCGACCCGCGAGCTCGCCGGCCAGATCGCCGAGACCATCAGGCCCCTGGCCGACGCCGTCTCGCTGAGCGTGACCACCATCTTCGGCGGCGTGTCCCAGAGGCCCCAGGAGAGGGCCCTGGCCGGGGCCGTCGATATCGTCGTCGCCTGCCCGGGGCGCCTCCTCGACCTCATGGGGCAGGGCGTCGTCAGCCTCGACGACGTGAGCATGACCGTTCTCGACGAGGCCGATCACATGGCCGACCTCGGCTTCCTGCCCGGCGTGCGCCGCATCATGCGCGCCACCCCGGCCCGCGGTCAGCGCCTGCTCTTCTCCGCCACCCTGGACAACGGCGTGGACAGGATCGTCGAGGAGTTCCTCCACGACCCGCTCCACCACGCCGTCGACTCCTCGACGTCCCCGACCGACATGGACCACCGCGTGTGGATGATGGCGGACAGGAGCGCCAAGGACGACGTCGTGCGACGCCTCGCCTCCGGCACCGGGCGGCGGATCCTGTTCACCCGCACCAAGCACTTGGCCAGGCGCCTGGCGCGCAGGCTCACCCGGGATGGCATCCCCGCCGTCGAGCTCCAGGGCAATATGAGCCAGAGCGCCCGTGAGCGGGCCATGCGCGCCTTCTCATCCGGCCAGGTCCACGTCATGGTCGCCACCGACATCGCCGCCCGCGGCATCGACATCTCCGGAGTGGAGCTGGTCGTCCACGTCGATCCGCCCGCCGAGCACAAGGCCTACCTGCACCGGTCGGGCCGCACCGCCCGCGCCGGTGCCGCCGGAACCGTGGTCACCCTCGTGCTGCCCGAGCAGGGGAACGACGTCCGGATGCTGATCAGGAAGGCCGGGATCAGGGCCGGCATCGAGCGCATCCGCCCCGCCGACGACGCCGTGACCGCGCTGGTCGGCCGGGTCGCGCCCCCGGTCGCCGCGGAGGACATGCCCGAGGGCGTCGCCATCAAGGGCGGTGTCCCGGGCGCGGGACGCCCGACGGCGTCGACGGCGCGCGCAGGCGGCCGCAGATCGAGCACCGCCCCGGCACCGGGTCGCCCGACGCACGGGCCCGCCGGGTCGGGAGGCGGCGATGGCCGGCCTCGTCGCGGCGGTCGCGGCGGAGGCGGCGATGGAGCCGGGCACGGTGCGCCGCGCGGGCGGAGGAGCGTCGGTCGTCGGAGGAACGCCGGGCGGAGCGGTGCCGGCCGGAGCAGCCGGGGACGGAGAGGGGCGCGGGGGCGCTCCCACGGCGACCGTTCGGCCGTGCGCCGCTGACGCGCGGGGCCCGGAACGGCCCGTTCGTCGTACCGCGGTCTTGCAGCTATCCGTGGACTTCCGTCCGGCTGTCGTACGCTTCTGCTCGGGTCGAACAGGAATCGCCAACGAGGGCCGGGGCATGGATGAGACGATCGAGCGGGCGCGTACCCTTGACAGGGCTGGACGGCGAATCGAGGTCCTGATCCTTGTTAAAACCACCCCGACGCCTTCGGCGACATACGAGGACACCGTCTGCGTCGCCGGCGTCGCGCTATCGCCCGGTCCCATGCGCTGGGTGAGGCTCTACCCGATTCCATTCCGCCACCTTGATTCGGCTTCGCAGTTTCAGAAGTACACGGTGGTCGCTGTCGACGTGAAGCAGCCGAAGAGGGACGGACGCCCCGAGAGTCTCAGGGTCGATCTCGCCAACATCGCCATCGAGCGCAGATACGAGCCCGGGAGCGCAAGATATCTGCTCATGGACCGGATAGAGCGGACGACCACGTGCCGGTTGATCGCCGGGACACGCGAAGACGTCAACGCGACGTCCCTCGGTATTGTCCGCCCTCGGGACGCCTCCTTGGTCCTTAAGCCGCATAGGGGATGGTCCGCATCGCAACAGCGGTCCTTGCAGAAATGGGAGCGACAAGCACCGCTTCCGCTCGGCGGCCTCGGGCACAATGACGCTCCTCCGTTGGAGAACCCGCCTCTGCAGGCCTGGTATCGTTACAGGTGCGGGGGGCGGGCTGCTCGGGACACGAGCAGGGAGTGCTCGACTGGGAGCTTACCGCCCTTCAGCGCAGGGCCCAGATGCGCCGTGCCGACGTCGGGACGTGGGTGCGCGACATGTTCGAGGCCCGCATGCTCGACCCCCGCAGAGATACGTGCTTCATCCTGGGCAACAACGCCAGTGCGAGCAAACGCCGGTCCTTCTCCGTGCTCAGCATCTACTACCCGTCCGTCAGAGAGGTTCAGCGTGCTCGCGCGGATGCGAGCACGCTCTTCTGATCAGCGAGCAGGATCTTCTCGCAGAAGGCGGGACCGCGCATCATATCGACCGCGTCAATGACCTGGGCGCGGTGGCAGCACTCCTGCTCGCGCTCGAAGCACAGGATGAAGATGACCTCGTCCTCGTCGATAAGCGTGGCCAACCGCTCGATCTCCCGATTGCCCGCCTTGGAGTCGACGACCTCCGTGTAGTAGCGCAGGTGCGCCTTATTCGCGGCAGGAGTGTTCGGTTCGGCGTAACCGGCTCGGTTGTCCTTCGGGTTGCCGAGTTCCGGCCGGTGTTCGTAGGTCAGGCCCTCGGCCTCCAGTCGGTCGCGCAGGCGGCCCTTGGAAAAGCCCCTCACCCGCGATATCGGCGTCAGCCTGACGTCGACCAATCGTGTCGCTCCGTGCGTCCGCATGTCCTCCACCAGCTCATCAAGGCTCCTGCCCTGGTAACCCCAGCCGACTAAACGACCAGTCATAGCGACCTCCAACCGCGCTCGGCAGTACGTACTGATGCACTGACTGCATCCTGCCTCGCTCTGCGCCGACGCGCCGTGAGTTCGAGCACTCCACTCAGAGTATCTCGTGCAGAGTTCCGCAACGTCCTCACCGGGACCGTCTGATGTCCTCGACCTGGCGCATCGCCGCGTCGGCGGTCCGCTTCAGGAAGTCCCGACGACGCTGCGGGGTGTCGTCCTCGCCCTCCATCCCGCCCAGGACGAGGCGCTGGGTCACGCGCATGCCGCAGTAGCCGAGGACGGAGCGTCCGACGCGTGCCACCGATCCTCCCGGTGCCAGGCGGGTCCACAGGGTCGGTCCGTGGGACGTCGTGATGATGGAGGCCGTACGACCGTCGAGCAGCCGCTCGGGCATCAGCTTGCCGGGCCGGTATCGATAGGCGATACCGGGGGTCAGGACCCGGTCGAACCATCCCTTGAGGAGGGAGGGCTCGGCCGACCACCAGGTGGGGAAGGCCAGGGCCAGGTGGTCGCAGGTGATGAGCTCGTTCTGCGAGAGGGTGATGAAGGGGTCCTCCGGCATGCGCGTCCGGTAGCCCCCGCGCAGAACCGGGTCGAAGTCGGTCGTGGCGAGATCGATGACGGTGACGGCGGCGCCGGCCTGGCGCGCGGTGTCGGCGTACGCGCGGGCCAACGCGTGCGAGTAGCTCTGCGGGTCGGGGTGCCCGGCGACGACGAGGAGGCGGGGCTTGCGGGCAGCGGGTCGCGGCGTTGTGGTGCTCACGTCGGACCAGCGTAGGGAAAGAGTGCGGGGTGTGGGCATCGGGAAGTCCCCTGAGCGAAGGATTTCATTCCGAAATGTGAAGGCTTCTTGACATGAATGTCAAGGAAACCATACATTTTGCACATGACCGATTCCCCTGCTTCCGCATCCGAGGGTGCCCGTGCGCGCATCGTCGACGCCGCGGCTCCCGTCGTCTCCACCCCGTGGCCCCGGCTCGCCCTGGCCATGGGGCTGCGCCCCGCCCTGCTCATCGCCATCGGCGCCGCACTCGTGGCGGCGGGCCGCTCTCTGCTGTGGATGAACATCCTCATCATCCCGATCGACGTCGTCACGCTCCTGCTGGTCCACCGCCTCCTGCGCGCCGAGGGGCGCGGCCTGGCCGATCTTCTGCGACCCGTGCGGGGAGGCGACCTCGCCCGGGGTCTGCTCTGCGGGCTCATCGTCGCGCTCGTCTGGGTCCCCGCCTCCTTCATCGCCAATCTCATCGCCTACCAGGGGCCGCCGCCGACGACGACGGCGTACGGTGCGGCGCCCCTGTGGATCGCCCTGGTCGGCGTCGTGATCATGCCGGCGACCATCGGGCTGGCCGAGGAGACGCTCTACCGCGGCTACCTTCAGCCCCGCCTCCAGGGGCGCGTGGGACTGACCGGGGCCGTGCTCACCGCCTCCGCCGTCTTCGCCCTCCAGCACATCGCCTTCGCCCCGTCCGACCCCCGGGCGATGGTCGCCGCTGTTGCCCGCACCTTCCTGATCGGGCTCATGTTCGCCGGACTGCTCCTGTGGCGCAGGCGGGTGGTGCCGCTGGTCGTCGGGCACTGGCTGCTCGACCTGCTCGGGCTCGGGCTTCCGCTGCTGCTCGCGGCGCTCGCGTGAGGGGGAAGACGAGACCGATGAATAGAATTCAGGGCATGGAGCCCTCCACTCGTCGTTATCTCGTCCGCTTCTTCGCGGCGATGGCGTCCTACTGCGTCCTGCTCCCCGTCGCCCTGCTCGTCGGACGCGCCCTCACCCCGCCGTGGCGGATGCTCAGCGCCCTCGTCGTGCTGCCCTCGATCGTACTGATCGTGCGCGCGGTCATGCTGCTGTGGCGAGAGGCGGACGAGCTCGCCCGCGGCGTCATGGTGGAGTCCCTCGCCATCGGATTCGCCGTCGGGGCGCCGGTCGTCCTGGTCGTCGGGATCTTCCAGGTCTTCGGTCTGGCCGAGCTGTCCTTCATGTGGGCCTTCGCGATTCTCATGGCCGGTTGGCTGCTCGGGGGCTACCTGGCCCGTCGGCGCTACACCTGAGCAGCGCCGGCCGCCCGCGATGTGGAACCGTGTGCGAGGGTTGCGCCGGAAGCGGCGCTGGACCCAGGCGGAGCTCGGCGAGACGCTGGGGGTCTCGCGGCAGACGATCATCGCCATTGAGAACGGCAAGTACGACCCGTCGCTGCGCCTGGCCTTCGCGATCGCCGCCGTGTTCGAGCTGCGCGTGGACGAGGTCTTCAGCCCCGACGACGGCGGTGCGGCCGGCGGCCGATGGGGCTGACGGAACGGGAGGAACCGTTCCGGCGCCCAGTGGCGTGCCCGGGCGGAACGGCGGTCGGGAAGGGGGGGGCCCTATGTGGTGTGTCAAGCGGCGGTGGGTAGTTTCGTGGCTGGTTGGGGGGTGTAGAGGGTGTGGTTGCGGATCGTGGTGTGCAGGGTCGGGATGCGGCGGTGGGCCAGGGCGAGGACGGCCTGGTTGTGACGTTTCCCCTGTTGGCGTTTGCGCTGGTAGTAGGCCTGGCTGACGGGGTCGGAGCGCAGTGAGGCGAAGGCAGAGGGGAACATGGCGCGCTTGAGCCTCTTGTTGCCGCCGTGGGAGACGTGCTCGCCACGGATCGATGAGCCCGATCTCCTGGTTACCGGTGCCAGGCCGGCGTAGGAGGCCAGGTGGGCTCCGGTGACTGGAGGTCCTTGTCCCGGGGTCTGGGCCAGCAAGGACGGCGGCGGCCGGGACCCCTGATCCCGGGCACGGGTGGTCAGGACCTGGCACATGAGGGTGGGCCCCCGCCAGGGCCACTGTCCTGGGCGGCGACATCGGCCCGCTGAGCGTGCAGGGCGATGAGCTGCCTGGCCAGGTGGGGCAGAACCACTGCGGCGGCGTCGGTGCCGGCGACCACCACGGTCTGGTGCTCCAGGGCCGAGCCGATCTGGGCTGCCCAGGTGGCGTGCCGCCTGCACCCGTGCTTCTTGAGCTTGGCGTCAATCCTTGCCTTGCCCGCTCGCTTCAGGTCGGCTGGGGCGGTGCCGGGCGGCGACGGGCCTCCAGGACGGAGTCGTGCGCCCGGCCAGGGCCCCACCACGGTCTCGAGGGCTGGGCGGGGTCTGGGTGAACGACTGGCCCCGGATCCGGCCCTCGGTCTGGTTGACCTGGCGGGCCAGGTCCAGGTCGAAGCCAGTCAGCATGCTCAGCGCTGCGGTCTCCTCGTCCGAGGTGCTAATGGCATGCAGAGTGTGGGGCATGGTCCTGGCGGCCTGGGCGATGACGGCAGCGTCCTTGGCGTCGGTCTTGGCGCTGCCCGGCGTCAGGTCAGCGATGCGTCTCATGGACAGTCCGGGCAGGTAGCCCACGGTGATGCCCATGTCCTGAGCCACCGCCACGGCCAGGGCCCCGATGGTGGCGGGCTGGTCGACCACCACCAGCAGGTTCCCATGATCGGCCAGCTTCTTGTAGAGAGCGCGCAGGCGCTCCTCGTCGTTGGGTAGGGTCCTGTCGAGGACTTTCCGCCCTTCCTGGCTCAGGGCCGTAGCCCAGTGCTCTGCCTTACCGACGCCCGGTACCGATGAAGACGTCGATGTCCTCGATATCCATCTCTCCTGCCACCTCTCGCTCCTGGGTGCAGGGCCAGCCGGTGGACGACCGGTCCCGCACCCACGTATGCGAAAGACCTCACACGCAGCGGGCCGTTCCCCTTATCAGCGGTCACCAGCGCCCGGCTGCCGCGGGTGACTCTCGCCCCCCGGATCATTAGAAGACAGGGGCAAGACACCCGTGCCCACAGCAGCTGGCCCAGCCCCGGACCACCCGGGACCACCAACAAGGTAACGGGCG
>NZ_AUBN01000006.1 GCF_000429265.1 Actinomyces gerencseriae DSM 6844 | reverse complement strand
CCCCCAGCGCCAATGGTACTGCGCCCGCCAGGACGCGGAAGAGCAGGACACCACCGAGCACACACCACCCCCCCCACCACCCACAAAAACGGCGGGGGGCTTTGTGTATCAACCCCCGTCCCTCCACCTCATGACGGTGGCCTGGTGGACGCCGCCGTGGATTCCCCCGATCCCCCTGACGAGATTCAGGCGAGGGCCTTGTTCGGGGAACCGCTCCGGAACAGGGCGCTTCCGCCGCTCGCTCAGATCCACGAGGGAAGCAGCATGTGCCAGTGCCAGAAGGTGTAGGCCACCGTTTGGCCGGTCCACAGCGGCCACCACAGGATTGCGAACACCACTGCCGCCAGGACGACCACCGTCGTCAGAGCAATCCCCTCGCCGTGAAGCCGCCACGCCGGCACGCCCGTCCACTCGGAGGGGATCCGCAGTCGCGATGGGCGCAGGCCGAAGCCCAGATAGGTTCCCAGCGCGCCTCGGGGGTGCGGCTTGCCATCGCCCAACCAGCCGAGCCGCATGAGGCGGTCTTCCAGAACGCCCTCCGGGGAGCCCGGGACGGGCATGAGCATTCCCATCGACGAGCCCAGGGCGAGGACGAGCACCAGCACCACGAAGGGCACGAAGGCCACGGTGTAGAACGTGAAGATCGTCCGGTTGCCGTACAGGAACCAGGGCAGGTACAGGCCGACGTAGCCGATGAGCGCCGTCCACACCCTCCAGTCCCGGTTCTCGACCATCAGAACCACGATGACGAACACCAGCGCTATGATCGCGGACCACCACATGGGGATGTTGCCGATGGAGGTGATGGCCTGGACGCAGTGGTGAGTGCCGTCGCCGCAGGTCTGGCCGGCGAGCTCATCGGCACTGGGCCAGTAGAACGATGTCGGCCGCCACTGCACGAGCCAGCCGATCGGCTTGGACATGTACTGGTGGACGGTATCGAGAGTGACATGGAAGTTGTAGGCCACTATGTGGTACTCGACCAGGTCATTGAGGGAATCGGGCAGCCAGGAGCGCGCCACCGTGCCGTATGCCGCCCGCTGCGCAGCGGCCCAGCCATGCTCGTACGCCTCCGGGTGGAGGAACCAGGACCACCAGCCCGCCGCGTAGACCGCGGCGGTGATCGGGACCAGGCGCAGGAAGTCGCCGACCCCTCTCGCGAAGACGCCCTCCAGGAACCACGCCCTGGTCCTCGCACGGCGCAGCGCCAGGACGTCCCACACGACCACCAGGATGCCGATCGCCGCCAGCAGATACAGCCCGGACCACTTGATCGAGCAGGCCAGGCCGACGGCGACGCCCGTCGCCAGCAGCCACGGGCGCAGATGCCCCTTGGGTGCGAGATGGCCGGGGGCGGTGCCCGCCAGGTCCCGGGCGAGCCGCGCTCGCGACCACTCCCGATCCCGCACCAGGCAGTACACCGTCAGGACTGAGAAGAAGCCGATGAACACGTCCAGGAGCCCGATGCGGGACTCGGTGAGGTTCACGCCGTCGATGGCGAGAAGGAGCCCCGCCAGCCCCGCGAGCAGGGGCGAGCGGGTGAGCCGCAGGGTCAGCCTGGTCAGCAGGACGACGGTGGCCACGCCCGCGAGCGCCGGCATGAACCTCCATCCGAATGAGGAATCCGGCCCGAACAGCTCCATGCCGAGGCCGATGAGCCACTTGCCGAGCTGGGGATGCACCACGAATGAGGGATCCGTCTTGAGCCCCGAGAAATCACCGTGCGCGAAAGGACCGTCGGAATTCGTGACCCATGCCGACTCGTACCCGTTGTGCCACAGGGCGTAGGCGTCCTTGACGTAGTAGATCTCATCGAACATGAGAGAGTGGGGATGACCCAACCCGATGAAGCGCATCAGCGCCGCAAGAATCCCCGTGACGGCCGTGACGATCCAGCCATTGATGCGGACGGCGGCGGGCAGGACCCGATCCTTGGGCTGCAGACCGAGCTGCGCGCGCAGTTGATCCTCGGACCGTTCGGCCGGCGGGCCCGGGACCTGCGCGGAATCGGGCGCCGGGGAATCATCCCCGGCCTCGGGGACCGAGTCCTCGACGGCGGCCCACTGAGGCGCCTCGTGCGGCTCGGCGTTCCAGGACGCCGACTCCCCCGTCTCCATCATCGCCTCCCGCTCGGAGGGCTCCGGAGCGGACTCGTCGGCGGGGCGCGGGTCATCGGCTGAGGCGCTTGCGGCGGCTTCTGGCGAGGGAGCACTGCGTGAGGTCACGGTTGCGAGTCTAGGCGGGACGCCATACTGAGGCCATGAATGACGACGCCCCGTCGGCGCGGGCCGGGTCCCGGGCCCCGAGCTCCGCCGAAACATCGACTGCTTCCGACGACGCGCCGAGCCCCGGCACCATCACCATGGCGGCCACTCCCATAGGGAATACCGGGGACGCCTCGGCGCGCCTGCGGGCGGGGCTCGAGCGCGCCGACGTCGTCGCCGCCGAGGACACCCGCCGTCTCCGCGCGCTCGCCCGGCGCTTGGACGTACGGGTGGGCGGCCGCCTGCTCGCCCTCCACGAGCACAACGAGCGCGTCAGGACGGCCGAGCTGCTGGAGGAGGCACGTGCCGGTCGCAGCGTGCTCGTCGTCTCCGATGCCGGCATGCCCTCGGTGTCGGATCCCGGATACCGGCTCGTCGTCGCCGCGGTCGACGCGGGCGTGCCCGTGACGGTCGCACCGGGCCCCTCCGCCGTGCTCACGGCCCTCGTCGTGTCGGGGCTGGCCAGCGACCGCTTCAGCTTCGAGGGATTCCTCCCCCGCAGGGAGGGCGAGCGCCGCCGCGCCCTTGAGGCACTGGCCGCGGAGCGGCGCACCATGATCTTCTTCGAGTCCCCGCGTCGCGTCCACCAGACCCTCGGCGCCATGGCGGAGGTGTTCGGAGTCCGGCGCAGGGCGGCGCTGTGCCGGGAGCTGACCAAGACCCATGAGGAGGTGCGACGGGCGGTCCTGGGAGAGCTCGTGGAGGCGACCGTCGGATCGGTCCTGGGCGAGGTCGTCATCGTCGTCGCCGGCATGCCCGGTGCCGCGGCCGATCCGTGGGCGGCCGCACGGGAGGCCCTGGAGCTGGCCGACGGCGGGATGCGCCTCAAATCGGCTGCCGGGCAGGCGGCCGGACGGGTCGGCCTGCGTCCCAACGAGGTGTATCGCGCGGCTCTCGTTCTCCGGGATCGGCGAGCCCGGTAGAGGTCGCCGGCCCGGAGGCGCGCCCCCGGGCCGCATCGTGTGCGGAGACGACCGCGCGCCGCATCCGATAGAGTGCGGGCCATGATGGAAAGTGCTGGTACCCCCACGTCAACCAGTCGGGCCCTGGTCATCGTCGATGTTCAGCCGACCTTCTGCGAGGGCGGAGCGCTCGCCGTTGCCGGTGGCGATGCCGTCGCGGCGCGCGTGGCCGCCTACGCGACTGCTCATCGGAAGGACTACCGGCTGGTGGTCACCACCCAGGACTGGCATATCGACCCCGGTTCGCACTTCTCGGCCGCGCCGGACTTCATCGACACCTGGCCTCCCCACGGGATCGCCGGTACTGCGGAGGCCGAGCTCCACCCCGCACTTGCCGGGCTCCAGCCGGACGCCTGCGTCAAGAAGGGCCACTATGCCGCGGCCTACTCGGGATTCGAGGGCGTCACCGACGAGGGCGCCGACCTCGATCGGATTCTGACCGACGCCGGCATCGAGGCGCTCGACGTCGTCGGGCTGGCGGAGTCGCACTGCGTCAAGGACACCGCGCTGGATGGCCTGCGGCACGGTTACGCCGTGCGCGTGCTCACCGACCTGACCGAGCCGGTGTCCCCGGAGCAGGGCGAAACGGCCCGCGCTGCGTTGAGCGCCGCCGGCGTCGAGCTGGTCGCCTCGCGATCCGCATGGAAGCAGTGATGCGGCCACAACCCCGATCGCTCGGGGGGGGGGGGGGGGGCGGTCAGGAGCCGTCGTGCTTCTGCGGCGGCATCGGGCGGTAGATGACCTGCTGGGGCGCCAGGCCGTAGGCGCCCGACGGGGGGAGGGGCGACTCGGGGGACCCCGCCTGGACGGCGGCGCCGGGGCCGCTCGTCGCGCTCGAACCGCTCCACGCGGCCGACGTCGGGCCACCGGGGGGAACCGGGCCGGCGGCGGGCGTGAAACCGGCGGGGTTCGGCGTATCGATGGGCCGGGGCGCGCCGGGCGCCGGTCCGACGCCGAGGGCCGTCCGGGCGGAGCGGAGCCGGCGGGACCTGAGCACCAGCAGTCGCACGCCGGATAGGAGTGTGACCAGCCCCGCGATGGCGGCCGTCGCGACCGCCCACTGGGCGATCGTGAACGCGCGCCGCCATTCCGGGGACACCGTCGCGGTGCTGAAGGCGATCGGGTGCGCGCCGCTGCACGAGATGCTGTAGGCGCCCGCCTGCGTGGAGCGGAAGTCGAGGACCTGGCCGGGCTGGGGGCCCGGATCAGCGCGGAGGGCGGACTGACGAGACGTCTTCGACAGCGTCAGGGTGGTGCCCGAGGGATCCACCACCTCGCAGGTCGGGTTCTGGTCCTCGGAGTAGAAGCCGTACTGGGTGTCCGCCTGGAGGGTGACGGTCCGCGTGCTGCCGTCCTCGGGGACGGGCTCGCGGGACGTCGTGGTCGGCGCCATCTCCAGAGAGACGATGAACGCCACGGCGGCGATCAGCAGCAGGGTGATGCTCACCCGGAACAGGCTCAACGGGACTCGCCTGGCCCGACGGTAGGCGGCGAGCGGCGAGGTCGGGGCCGGTCGGGCCGGCGGGGCTCCCGCCATGCCGTGTCCGGGCCCCTGCTGCGGCGGCTGGGCCCACGTGGTCATGACCGTCCGACTCCGATGCCGCTGTCGGCGGGCCGCGTCTGGCGCGCCTTCTTGTTGCCCGAGGTGCGCACGAGCAGCCAGATGAGGCCGGCGATGAGCAGGACCGCGCCGATGATGCCGATGAGGATCGAACCGATCGTGATGATGATGCGGCTCGCCAGGGATCCCACGTCGACGGCGTCGCCGATGGAGACCTTGATGTCGTGCACGTCGTCGCTGTCGCTCGGGAGGGGGCCGGCGTAGCCGAAGGTGGTGCAGGAGATCTCGTAGTCGCCCGAGGCGGTGGTGGTGAACGTGCCGAACAAAATCTGATCATCGACGTTGATCCTCGAGCCTGGGAATGCCAGCGGGACGTCCTGGCCGTCGGGTCCGGTCACGTCGCAGGAGGTGGACATCCCGTTGTTGTACAGCCCGTAGTCGGAGTCGGCCTCCAGAGTCATGGTCGTGGTGCCGGTCCCGTTGATCCGGACCAGGGAGGAGGACAGGGCGAGCAACGAGCCTACCGAGGCGATCGCGACGACGATCGCCGCCAGGAGCATGACGGCGCCGATGACCAGCATGACGACCGGGGCCCTGCGGCTCCTGACCACGGGAACGGCCATGGGGCCGACCGCAGGGATCGGAGGGCGGGGGAACGGCCCGGGGTCGTGTCCCGCCGGGGCTCCGGACCCTGTGCCCGCCGGGGCTCCGGACCCTGTGCCGCCCGTCTGCGGAGCGGGACCCGCGCTCGCCGACCAGGGCGGGCCGGCGAAGTGCGGTGATCCGGAGACCGGTGGACGGAACATCATGGAGCACTCCTCACGCAGTAGGGCCGCGATCGCGGCGACCCGGCCACCTCCACCATACGGCCCCCGGGGCCCGCGGGGCACACGATTCGCGGAGGTGCTCCCGCGGCGCCCGGGCCCGCGGGGTTCCGAGCCGGAGTCGGTCCGCGCAGCCGATGACTCGCAGCGGCGTCCGGGCCCGCGGGGTTCCGAGCCGGAGTCGGTCCGCGCAGCCGATGACTCGCAGCGGCGTCCGGGCCCGCGGGGCGCACGACGGGCGGAGGAGCCGCCGACGAGGTCCGATAGGGTTGGGGCCATGAGCCACATCCTGTCCGCGGTCGCCTGGCCCTACGCCAATGGCCCCCGCCATATCGGTCACGTCGCCGGCTTCGGCGTCCCCTCCGACGTCTTCTCGCGCTACATGCGCATGGCCGGCCACGATGTCCTCATGGTCTCGGGCACCGACGAGCACGGCACGCCCATCCTGGTGGCCGCCGACGAGGAGGGCGTGACCGCCCGCGAGCTCGCCGACCGCAACAACCGTCTCATCGTCGAGGACCTGGTGGCGCTCGGCCTGTCCTACGACCTGTTCACCCGCACCACGGCCGGCAACCACTACCGCGTCGTGCAGGACATGTTCCGCACCGTGCGCGATAACGGCTACATGATCCAGGAGGTCACCCGCTCCGCGATCAGCCCATCGACCGGTCGCACCCTGCCCGACCGGTACATCGAGGGCACCTGCCCGATCTGCGGCGCCCCCGGGGCGCGCGGCGACCAGTGCGACACCTGCGGCAACCAGCTCGACCCCACCGATCTCGTCGGTCCCCGCTCGCGCATCAACGGCGAGACCCCCGAGTTCGTGGAGTCCACCCACTGGTTCCTCGACCTGCCCGCGCTCGCGCGGGCCCTGGGCGCCTGGCTCGACGAGCGCGAGGCCTCGGGCACCTGGCGGCCCAATGTCATCCGCTTCTCCCAGAACATCCTGGGGGAGATCCGTCCCCGGGCCATGACGCGCGACATCGACTGGGGCATTCCCGTCCCCGGCTGGGAGGACCAGCCCACCAAGCGCCTCTACGTGTGGTTCGACGCCGTCATCGGCTACCTGTCCGCCTCCATCGAGTGGGCCCGGCGCCTCGGCGACCCGGAGGCCTGGCGGGCCTGGTGGAACGACCCGCAGGCGCTGTCGTACTACTTCATGGGCAAGGACAACATCGTCTTCCACTCCCAGATCTGGCCCGCCGAGCTCCTGGGCTACAACGGCCAGGGCGATCGCGGCGGCGAGCCCGGGGACCTCGGCGCCCTCGATCTGCCCACCGAGGTCGTCTCCAGCGAGTTCCTCACCATGGAGGGCAAGAAGTTCTCCTCCTCCCACGGCATCGTCATCTACGTGCGCGACTTCCTGGAGCGCTACCAGGCCGACGCCCTGCGCTACTTCATCTGCGCCGCCGGCCCGGAGACCGCCGACGCCGACTTCACCTGGGCCGAGTTCGTGCGCCGCACCAACGGCGAGCTCGTCGCGGGCTGGGGCAATCTCGTCAACCGCACCGCCACCATGATCCACAAGCGCTTCGGGCGGATCCCCGAGCCCGGCGATCCCGAGGCGATCGACGTCGCGCTCCTGGACTCGATCGAGGCCGGCTTCTCCGAGGTCGGAGACCTCATCGCCCGCCACCGCCAGAAGGCCGCGCTGGCGGAGGCCATGCGACTGGTGGGCGAGGCCAACAAGTACATCGCCGACACCGAGCCCTTCAAGCTCAAGGGGGAGGAGGGCGGGCCCGCCTGGCGGCGCCTGGCGACGATCCTGCACACCCTCGCTCAGGCGGTGGCCGACCTCAACCTCATGCTCTCCCCCTTCCTGCCGCATGCGGCCAACGACGTGGACCGGGCGATGGGCGGGCGGGGCGCCATCGCCCCGATGCCCGAGCTCCGCGAGGCGCGCGAACTCGACCCCCGGGTCCTGCCCGAGGCCTTCGCCGGGCGCAGTTCCTACCCGATCATCACCGGGGACTACACCACCGCCCCCGCGTGGGAGCGGCACGAGGTCGTCATCGGCACGCCGGTGGCCAAGCCCGCCCCCGTGTTCGTCAAGCTCGACGAGGCGATCGTGGACGAGGAGCTCGCGCGCTACGCGGACCGCCTTCCCGACGACGTCACCGGCGCCTGAGCCGCGCAGCGCCCCGGACGCCGGCGCCGCCCGTCCCGGGCGGTGCCGGCCGCGCGTGAGAAGGAGATCCGCATGAGCCGCAAGCACCGCGACCGGTCCTGGCCGCCCGCCGACGCCGTCGCGCCCCTGGCCGCGCCGGTCGTCGACAACCACGCCCACCTGCCGGTGCCCGGGCTGCCGGTCGAGGGCCCCGGGTCCGAGGCCCCGCTCAGCGCCGCCGAGCTGGTCTCCCGGGCCGCCGCCGCAGGGGTCACCGGCATCATCACCTCCGCGTGCGAGGCCCCGACCTGGGAGGGCGGCATCGAGTCGGCCCGCGCCCTGCCGGGCGTGCGCGTGGCGTTGGCCCTTCATCCCAACGAGGCCGTGCTCCATGCGGGGGTGCGCGAGATCGGCCCCGACGGACTGGCCCCGGCCGCTCGTCCCCACCATGGCGAGCCGCTCGACGAGGTCATGGCCCGGCTCGAGGGGCTCGTGCGCTCCAACCGCGATGTCGTCGTCGCCGTCGGCGAGACCGGGCTCGACTTCTTCCGCACCGGGGAGCGCGGCGCCGACGCCCAGCGGGAGGCCTTCCGCGCCCACATCGCGCTGGCCAAGGAGACGGGGCTCCCGCTGCAGATCCACGACCGCGACGCCCACGAGGACTGCGTGCGGGTGCTGCTCGCCGACGGCGCTCCCGAGCGCACCGTCTTCCACTGCTTCAGCGGCGGAGCCGAGCTCGCTCGAGCCTGCGCCGAGCACGGCTGGTACGCCTCCGTCGCCGGCCCTGTGACATACCCCTCCAATGAGGCGCTTCGGGCCGCGCTGGCCCTCGTGCCCGACGAGCTGCTGCTGGTGGAGACCGATGCCCCGTACCTGCCGCCCGGGCCCTGGCGCGGTCGGCCCAATGCCTCGTACCTCATGGGGGAGACGGTGCGCTTCCTCGCGGAGCGGCGGGGGCTGGGGGAGGCGGAGATGTGCTCGGTCCTGTCTCATAGCACCAGGTCGGTCTACGGGGTGCCCGACGGGCCGGACGTGATAAGGATGTGACCTTGCGGTGTTGCTCGGGCGGGGCGTTGTCCGATAGCGTTCTGGGCAGTCATCAACCATGAGGAGTTCAACCGTGGGTCGACACTCGCAGACCAGCTCGTGGAGCACGACACTCGTCGAGCTTGGAGCTCTGGCCTCCAAGAGCCTGCCGGGCGCCAACAGCACCGGCGCTCGGGGCCGTCGTCGCGCTCAAGGCGCGCCCAAGACCTCCGTGGCCCCAATGATGTACCGGGCCGGTGGAGTCGCCGCCGCCCTGTCTATTGCGGTCTCGGGCGGCGCGTACGCCGCCACCCAGGCCGGTGACGGCGACGGCGGCAAGCCGCCGAGCGAGACCCAGGTCCGTCTGGCCGCCATCGGCGGCCCCAATGGTGGCGGGGCGTCAGCCGGTCAGTCGGCCGGGCTGACCATCGAGGGGCAGTCCGACTCGGTCTACACCGTCACCGAGGAGAGCACCGAGGAGCACGGCCGGGTCGAGAAGGAGACGGACTCCCTCCCCGAGGGGGAGACCAAGGTCGAGACCGAGGGCGTCGATGGTCTTGTGCGGACCACCTACGAGGTCGTCTCGAAGGACGGCACCGAGGTCTCGCGCACTCCCCTGTCCAGTGCGGTGGTCACCGAGAAGGTCGACGAGGTCGTCCTCGTCGGCACGGGCTCGGGCAACACCGGTGGGAAGTCCGCCCCTGCGGACTCCGGGTCCGGTGGTGGTGGCGGCGGTGAGTCGTCGTCCCCGGCGCCGGCGGCCAATGCCTCGGGCGACGGAACCACGCCCGAGGGCGCTCAGGCCATCGCCCGCTCGCTCATGGGGTCCTACGGCTGGGGCGACGGGGAGTTCTCCTGCTTGCAGAGCCTGTGGAACCGCGAGTCGGGCTGGAACTACCAGGCTCAGAACGCCTCATCGGGCGCCTATGGCATTCCGCAGGCCCTCCCCGGCTCCAAGATGAGCTCGGTGGCCGATGACTGGGCCACCAACCCCGCCACTCAGATCACCTGGGGACTGGGCTATATTCAGGGTCGCTACGGCACTCCGTGCAGTGCCTGGGCGCACTCCGAGTCCGTCGGCTGGTACTGATTCGATCGACTGACTTATCGGTCTGCTGCGATTCATCAATGGATCGTGGTCGGATCGTGATTCCGAGTGCGGTCGCGCGTGGCGGGACGGTGCCCGTTATTCTGGGCCCCATGTCTCCGACCACCGACGCCGCCCGGGCTGCATGCGGCGCCGGGGACTCCCGCTCGGCCCCCACGGGCGTCCCGGTTGCCCCGTCGGAAGCGGGCTTGCTCGGCCCCGTCGCCGTACGGGGCCTGGCCGCGGCGCTCGGCATTCGCCCCACCAAGGCTCTTGGCCAGAACTTCGTCCACGATCCCGGTACCGTGCGGCGCATCGTGCGCCGGGCCGGGGTGCGCCCCGACGAGACCGTCTTGGAGATCGGCCCGGGGCTCGGCTCTCTCACACTGGCCATCCTGGAGACGGGAGCCCGGGTGATCGCCGTCGAGGTCGATCCGTCCCTGGCTCGGGCCCTGCCCGTCACGGTGGCTGATCGCATGCCCGGGGCCGCCGGGCGCCTGAGCCTCGTGCACGCCGACGCCCTGACCATCGACGGCCCCGACGCGCTGGGCCTGCCGCCCACGGGCCGCGCCCCCACCAGGCTGGTCTCCAATCTTCCCTACAACGTGGCCGCGCCGGTGCTCCTGACCCTGCTCGACGCCCTGCCGACCCTGGAGACCGCCACCGTCATGGTCCAGGCCGAGGTCGCCGACCGTCTCGCCGCCCGCCCCGGGTCGAGGACCTACGGCGTCCCCAGCGTCAAGGTCGCCTGGTACGCCTCCGCCCGCCGCGGCATCACGATCGGCCGCACCGTCTTCTGGCCTGTGCCGAACGTCGATTCGGCCCTCGTCGAGCTCGTGCGCCGTGAGCCGCCCGTCGCTCGGGTGGGCCGCGAGCGGGTCTTCGCCGTCATCGACGCCGCCTTCGCCCAGCGTCGCAAGACTCTGCGCAGGGCTCTCGCCCCGCTGGCCGGTGGTCCGGATAGGGCCGAGGTCGCCCTCCGCGCCGCCGGTATCGACCCGTCCGAGCGCGGTGAGAGGCTCGATGCGACCGACTTCGCGGCTCTGACCGAGGCCCTCGTGACCGTCGGCGCCCTGACCGACCCCGACGCCCAGGAGATCCGATGAACCACCTGCGAGCCGTTCCCGGTGCGGACGACAGCGTCCCCTCCGCCGAGCGCTACCACGGCTCGGCCACGACCGTGCGGGTCGAGGCCCCCGGGAAGGTCAATCTCTTCCTGTCCGCCGGTGCTCCCGGTGCGGACGGGTACCACCCTCTGACCACGGTCTTCCAGGCCGTGCGGCTCATCGAGACCGTGACCGCCCGCAGCCAGTCCCGCGCCGCCCACGGCAGCATCACGCTGAGCCTGGAGGACGCCGCCGTCGATGTTCCGACCGACTCCTCCAACCTCGCCGTGCGCGCCGCGCGTCTGCTGGCCGAGGCCACCGGCGTCACCGACGGCGTCGACCTGACCATCCGCAAGCGCGTGCCCGTGGCCGGGGGCATGGCCGGCGGCTCCGCCGACGCCGCGGCGACGCTGATCGCCTGCAACGCATTGTGGGGCACCGGGCTCGGGCCGGACGAGCTGCAGGATCTGGCGATGCGGCTCGGCGCCGACGTCCCCTTCCCCCTCCTGGGCGCCACCGCCGTCGGGCACGGACGCGGGGACCGGCTCACTCCGCTCATGACTCGCGGCAGGTACCTGTGGGTGCTGGCCTTCGCGGCGCGCGGCCTGTCCACGCCGGCAGTCTTCCGGCGCTTCGACGAGCTGGCCTCCGCCCGGTCGTCCGGCGGGGGCGGGGCCCCGCCCGCGGAGGCCCCCGAGACCATGACATCCGCGCTCCGCGCCGGCGACGCCCGAGCCCTGGCGGGGGCCCTGCACAACGACCTCCAGGAGGCATCCGTCTCCCTGCTCCCGGAGATCGCCGAGATCATGACGACCGCCGAGCGCGCCGGGGCCCTGCGCGCCATCGTCTCCGGATCCGGCCCGACGGTGGCGGCCCTCGTGCCCGACGCGACGAGCGCCACGCGCGTCATCCGCGCGCTGACGGCATCCGAGCTGGTGCGCGGCACCGCGCGAGTCGATGCCCCGGTGGCCGGGGCCCGGGTGGTGGGCTGACATGGCGCACCTGCTCGGGGCGGAGTCCATCCGCATCGCAGTGGGCTCCCGCCTCCTGCTCGAGGACGTCACCCTCGGTATCGGGGACGGCGGTCGTGTGGGACTCCTGGGCCCCAACGGCGCCGGCAAGTCGACCCTCCTGGCCGCCCTGGCGGGCGCGCGCGAGGTCGACGGCGGCCGCGTCACCCGGTCGGGGGGCACTCGCGTGGCCATGCTCGCCCAGTCCGACGACTTCGCCCCCGGTGACACCGTGCGCACCGCCGTGCACGGCGACGCCCCCGAGCACGAGTGGGCCTCGCGGGCCCCGATCCGCGACATTCACGCCGGGCTGCTGGCCGACGTGGACCTCGACGCCCGGGTCACCGCGTTGTCGGGCGGCCAGCGCCGACGGGTCGCCCTGGCCGCGGTCCTGACAGCGCAGGCCGACGTCGTCATCCTCGATGAGCCCACCAACCACCTCGACGTCGAGGGCGTGGATTGGCTCGCCCGTCACCTGAACGCCCGCTTCGCCGGCAGGCGCGCCGCCGGGGCGCTGATCGCCGTCACCCACGACCGCTGGTTCCTCGACGCCATCTGCACCAATGTGTGGGAGGTCGTCCCCGGTGCGGATCCGGGCGGCGGACGACCGCAGGTCGCCGGGCGGGTCGAGACCTACGACGGCGGTTACGCCGCCTACGTACTGGCCCGCGCCGAGCGGGCCAGACGGGCCGCCGTCGCCGCCGCCAAGCGCGAGAACCTGTTGCGCAAGGAGCTCGCATGGCTGCGCCGCGGGGCGCCCGCGCGCACGTCCAAGCCGCGGTTCCGCATCGATGCCGCGGAGGCCCTCATCGCCGACGTGCCGCCTCCCCGGGACTCCGTCGAGCTCGTGGCCATGGCCTCCTCCCGTCTGGGCAAGAAGGTCATCGATCTGGAGGACGTCACGGTCCGCTACCCCGGCCCCGCGGGCGAGGGGGTCACCGAGGTGCTCCGCCACGTGACCTGGCGTCTGGCGCCGGGCGAGCGCGTCGGCGTCATCGGCGTCAACGGCGCGGGCAAGACCACCCTCCTGCGAGTGCTCGACGGCTCGCTCGCGCCCGCCGGAGGGCGTGTCGTGCGCGGCAGGACCGTGTCCGTGGCCGCCCTGTCCCAGTCCACCCACGAGCTGGACCCCCTGGCGGACAAGCGCGTGGTCGAGGCCGTGGCCATGGTCGGCGAGCACGTGAGCGTGGGGGGCAGGGAGCTGACCGCCGCCCAGCTCGTGGAGCGCCTCGGCTTCACCCGGCAGCGCGCCTGGACCCGGGTGGGGGAGATCAGCGGAGGGGAGCGGCGGCGTCTCCAGCTGCTGCGCCTGCTCATGACCGAGCCCAACGTGCTGCTCCTGGACGAGCCCACCAACGACCTGGACACCGACACGCTCGCCGCCGTCGAGGACATCCTCGACTCCTTCCCCGGCACTCTCGTCGTCGTCTCCCACGATCGCTACCTGCTCGAGCGGGTCACCGACCACCAGGTCGCCCTTCTGGGAGACGGCGCCCTGCGCGATCTGCCCGGCGGCGTCGAGCAGTACCTCCGTCTGCGGCGTGAGGCCGTCGTGAATGACGATGCGGCGGAGGGGCGCGGCGGCGCGTCGGGCTCCCGCGCCCGGGGTGGTGGAGCCGCTGCCGGATCCGCCGGGACCGTCGCGGGAGCGGGGGATGGCCGGGCGCTGAGCGGGGCCGGACGACGGGAGGCGCAGAAGACTCTGGCCCGCATCGAGCGGCGTCTCGAACGGGCCGGGCGGGCAGTCGATGTCCTGCACGCTCGCCTGGAGGCCGCCTCGGCCGATCCTGCGCGCCTTGGCGAGCTCGCCGAGCTGGGCAGGGAGCTCGCCGCCGCGGAGGACACGCGCTCCGAGCTCGAGACGGCGTGGCTGGAGACGGCCGAGGAGTTGCAACCATGACTCGCGGATCCGAGCGCGCGGCCGTCGTCCCCGGGATCGACCTGGTCAAGCCCGTCCTGGCATTGCTGGTCATATGGATCCACACCGCGCCCCTCGCCAGGATCGCCCCGACCGTCAACACCTATGTCACCGCCGGTGCGGCTCGTCTGGCGGTCCCGCTGTACCTGGCGATCTCCGGCTACCTCCTCTTCCGCAGGCCGAACCCCCCGGTGCGCCGCCAGTTGCGGCGCGTGCTCGAGCTCTACCTCATATGGCTGGTGCTCTACCTGCCCGTCATCGTCCCCGACCAGCTCTCCGAGGGCCTGCAGGGGCCCGTTCACCTGGTGAGGCTCATCCTCACCGGTGGGATGACCCACCTGTGGTACCTGCCCTCCGTTATCATCGGGATCGTCGTGGTCTCCGCGGGGCTGAGGGTGACGACTCCGGGGCGGCTGCTGGTCGCGCTGGCCTGCCTCAGCGCCGTCGGGACGCTGGCCTACGGGGCCATGGGCACGGGAGCGCTGTCGGACGGCGGCGGTCAGGGCGTCGTCGTGCACCTCCTGGCGGGGCTCGACGAGCTCAGCCTCGCCCCGCGCGACGGCATCTTCACCGGTGCCTGCTACGTCGCCGTCGGCGCATGGGTGGGGCGCACCGGCGGGTGGCGGCCCCGCACGGCCGTCGCCGTCGCCACGACGGGATGGATCGCCATGCTCGCCGAGGCCGCCCTGAGGCGACGGACGGACTTCGGCGCCGACCTGGCGGATCCGGTCTCCACCTGCTACCTGAGCGCGCTGGTGCTCGTCCCGGCGCTGCTCTGCCTGCTGGTGGCCCGTACCCTGCCGGCCCCGCTGCCCGGGCAGGTGATGGCCCGTCACACGGGCAGCCTGGTGTACTTCGTCCACTACGGGGTGCTGCTCGCCCTCGGCGCGGACCTGGCGCACAGCGCCGGACCGATCCGCTCGGTGCTCGTCGTCCTGATCTCCTTCGGCCTGAGCGCGGCCCTGGTGCGGGCCTCCCGAGTGCGCGGGCTGGCCCTGCTCAAACGGCTGTACTGAGCCCTCCCGGATCTCTCACTCTCCTCCGGGGCCCGGGCCCTGCCCTACCGGGCCGCCTCCTGGGCGGGGGCGCGCAGGACGGGCGCCGGCTCCATCGCCCGCAGGCCGTTCCAGGCGAGGTTGACCATGTGGGAGGCCACCTTCTCCTTGCTCATGGTCCGGTTCTCCAGCCACCACTGCGCGGGCATGGCCACGATCCCCACCAGCATCTGGGCGTACAGCGGAGCGGTCCGCGGGTCGATGCCGTGGTCGGAGAACTGCGAGGCCAGAAGGCCCGAGACCTGGATGGCGACGTCGGCCAGGAAGGTGGAGTAGGTTCCCGAGGCCCGATCGTTGCCGCTGGAGAGGATCCTGAAGCCGTCGGGGGAGTCCTCGATGTAGGTCAGCAGTGCCAGCGCCGCCCGCTCCACGGTGACCGAGGCGGAGGACGACGATCCCAGCGCCCGGGTGATCGTCGTCGAGATGGTGGTGAGCTCGCGGTCGACGATCACGGCGTACAGACCCTCCTTGCCGCCGAAGTGCTCGTAGACCACGGGCTTGGAGACCTTCGCCCGGGAGGCGATCTCCTCGATGCTCGTGCCGTCGAAACCCTTTGTGGCGAACAGGCCGCGCGCCACCTCGATGAGCTGCTCGCGCCGCTCTCCCGCGCTCATGCGGGTCCGTTTGCTCCCCTTGCCGGACATGGGGACATCATGCCGCGCGCGGGGCGCCCGCGCCGCGGCGAGCGCGCGTGACGAGACCCGCATGGCCGGGATGCCCCGGCTCGCCCGGCGCCGTCGGGTTCTCGCCGATCATGCGCTCGTGAGACACTGGCGCCCGGTCGCGCGACCGGGAGAGCCCGGGCGCGGCGTTCCGCCCTGGTGTAGCGGCAGCACGCAGGCCTTTGGAGCCTTGAGGCCCGGGTTCGAATCCTGGGGGCGGAACCGCGGGCGGGCGGCGCCACGACGACACGCGGCGCCGGCTCCCGCCGCGAGCGACGTAGGATGACCGTGTGCACTCGTCGTGCTGCGTCGGGTGCATCCCGCGATCACCAGCGAGAAGAGGACTCGTGGCTTCCACCGCACCCGCCGCCGCCGTCATCATGGCCGCAGGCAAGGGCACCCGCATGCGCTCGGCCGTTCCAAAGGTGCTGCACACCATCGGCGGGCGCAGTCTCCTCGACCACGCCGTCGCCGCCGCCCGCGGCCTGCGCCCCGATCATCTCGTCGTCGTCGTGCGCCACGAGCGCGACGCCGTCGTCGCCCACCTGTCCGAGGTGGCACCCGATGCGGTGGCCGCGGACCAGGACGAGACGCCGGGCACCGGTCGTGCCGTCGCCTGCGGCCTCGCCTCGCTGCCGGAGGACCTCGCAGGGCCGGTCGTGGTGACCAGCGGGGACGTGCCGCTGCTGGACACCGCCACCCTTCGGGCTCTGCTCGCCCAGCACGTCGAGCGCGGCGACGCCGTGACCCTGCTGACGACCGTCCTGGACGACCCCACCGGCTACGGCCGGGTCGTGCGCGAGGCCGACGGCACCGTGTCGGCCATCGTCGAGCAGCGCGATGCCAGCCCCGAGCAGCGCGCCATCACGGAGATCAATGCCGGCGTCTACGTCTTCGACGCTGCTCATCTGCGCCGGGCCCTGGCCGCGCTGGGCACGGACAACGACCAGGGTGAGGTCTACCTCACCGACGTGGTCGCAGACGCCCGCACCGCGGGCCTGCCCGTGTCGGCCCTGGTCGTCGCCGACCACTGGCTCGTGGAGGGCTGCAACGATCGTGCTCAGCTCGCCGAGCTCGGCGCGGAGCTGAACCGCCGCACGCTGGAGCGCTGGATGGGGACGGGGGTCGGCGTGGTCGATCCGGCCGGCACCTGGGTGGACGTGTCCGTCGAGCTCGCTCGGGACGTGGTCCTCGAGCCCGGGGTCCTGCTGCGCGGCGCGACCCGCATCGGCGAGGGCGCCCGCGTGGGCGCCTACGCCATCCTGACCGACGTCGAGATCCCTGCCGGTGCGGTCGTCGCGCCCTTCAGCCAGCTCGACGGCGATGCTCCCGCGGGGCACTGAGACGAGCGCGGCGACCACCGCGCTCACCACCGAGGGCCTCACCGGCCGTCAGAGAGGAATCACGTCATGACGGGCATTATCACCAGCGGTGAGAAGCGACTGGTCGTCGTCTCCGGCAGGGCGCACCCCCAGCTGGCCCAGGATGTCGCCATCGAGCTCGGCACGCAGGTGCTGTCGTCGACCGCCTACGACTTCTCCAATGGGGAGACCTACGTCCGCTTCAACGAGTCGGTGCGGGGCTGCGACGTCTTCGTCGTGCAGTCCCACGGCGACCGCGTCAACGACTGGCTCATGGAGCAGTTCATCATGGTCGACGCCCTCAAGCGGGCCTCCGCCAAGCGCATCACCGTGGTCGCGCCCTTCTTCCCGTACGCCCGCCAGGACAAGAAGCATCTGGGCCGCGAGCCCATCTCCGCCCGGCTCGTGGCGGACCTCTACAAGACGGCGGGCGCGGATCGCATCATGAGCATCGATCTGCACTCCTCGCAGGAGCAGGGCTTCTTCGACGGCCCCTGGGATCATCTGTGGGCGCAGCCGGTGCTGGTGGACTACATCCGCCGTCGCATCGACACCTCCAATGCGGCCGTCGTCTCCCCGGACGCCGGCCGCATTCGCGTGGCCGAGCGCTGGGCCAACGCCCTGGGCGGCACACCGCTCGCCTTCGTCCACAAGACGCGGGACATCACCCGGCCGAACGAGTCGGTGGCCAATCGCGTCGTCGGCGCCGTCGAGGGACGCTCCTGCGTGCTGGTCGATGACATGATCGACACCGGTGGCACGATCTCCAAGGCCGTGCAGGTGGTGCTGGACGCGGGAGCCAAGGACGTCATCGTCGCCGCCACGCACGGCGTGCTCTCCGGCCCGGCCGTGGACCGGCTGTCCACCTGCGGGGCCCGCGAGATCGTCGTCACCGACACCCTGCCGATCCCCGACTCCAAGCGCTTCGGGTGCCTGACCGTGCTGCCGATCGCACCGCTGCTGGCCCGCGCCATCAAAGCGGTCTTCGACGACGGCTCGGTGACCAGCCTGTTCGACTCCGAGGCGGTCTGAGCCCGCGCATTTGCCAGGCGGTCTGAGCCCGCGCATCCTGCACGGCCTCTTGCACGCCTTGCGCGGTGCGCGTGGGGGGGGGCGTGAGCGGAGGCCGCCGGCTCGGCGCCCTCGGTCCCCCGCGGTCGTATGTCGGGGCCCGCGGTCGTGCTCTGCTGCGCCGGGTCGTACCTTAGGAGGGATCTAAGGTACGACCGCGCGGATGCGGGTACGACCGCGCGGGCTCCGGTACGACCCGCGCGGGGCCGTCGCGACGACGCAGCGCCGGACGGCTCGGACGGCCCAGCCCGACACGACCGCGGGGACGGGGCGCGCCTTCGGGCCGTCGTCGAGCACCGGCCGCGACGTCCCGATCGCGAGGCGCTCTGTCCGCCCCGTCGGTTTCCGTCGTCGAGCTCAGTTCCCTCAACGAGCCGGGTGCATCCGGTTGCATTGCAATTCGGTTACGTGGCATTGCAGTTCAATTACGCATCGCGGTAGCGTGGTGGCACCCCTTAATTCATCCCTTTTCTCACAAGCAGAAGGGCATTCCATGCACTCTGTTGCCGATCGCTTGGACACGTCGCTCAGCGGGCGCCTGCTCGTGGCCGTCCTCGGGCCCATCGCCCTGGCCCTGGCCGTGGTGGTTCCGTCCGTCGCGGTGGGCCTGCCCGGTGGGGCCGGCGTCGAGGAGGGCGCCGCCTCCGCGCACAGCCCCTGGCGGTTCTCCATGAACGGCGACGCCATCGACTCCTCCTCGACGGGCATCACCTGGAGGATCGGCTTCGGCTCGGACTACGTCAAGGAGCGACTGGCCTCGGGGGAGTCGGCCATCGCCGTTGACGGCAGCACCCGGGACACCATCACCGTCACCGAGACCCTCGGCGACGGCATGAGCCTCGACTCGGACTCGTCCCAGTGGGCCCTCTACGCGCGAGACCCGGCCACCGGCTCCGAGGACGCCATCGCCACCACCGGCTCCCGGGAGTCGACGAGCGCCGGCGCCGGTGGCTTCGAGCTCGCCGTGACGACCCGCGGCCAGGTCGCCACCATCGGGGTCACCGGTCCCTTCGCCCCGGCCACCGACTACGAGATCGTCCACCGCGCGGGATTCACCTCGCGGACCGGCGGTCCGATCATGGGCGCCCGGTACTCCAACAGAGCCGTTCTCAACGGCTCCGGCGAGGAGGCCAGCGGCGAGCGCAGTTACGTGGAGCCCTTCGAGGCCGCCGTCGGGATGGACCCCGGCTTCGGCGGCTTCGGGGTCGTCACGACCCTGACCGGATCGGCCCTCGACGTCGTGCCCGCCAGCACCGTCTTCGATGTCAGGGTCGGCTACGCCCTGCCCGCCGCGGCCGACGCCTACGCCGGTTGGACGGCCCCCGGAACCCTCGGCGACGACGGTCGGAGCGGCTCGACCGTCATGCGGGTCGAGACCGGCAGGTCGAGCATCTTCCCCGGAACCTTCCCCGAGGGCACGACCATCACGCTCAGTGAGGACCTGACCAGCGCCTCCCCGGCCCCCGAGGGCTACAGCTGGGGCTCCCCGAGCTACTCGGTCGACGGCGTCGAGTCTCCGAGCCTGACCATCGGCTCCCGGACCAGCACCACTGCGTCCCTGACGAACCGGGCCTTCAAGACGGCCCTGGGCACCTTCCAGGTCAGGCAGACGGCCTCGGGCGCGGAGGCGGCGGCGAACGCCGCGAATGCCGTGAGCAAGGAGTTCGGCTTCATCTACGACTGCTCCGACGGGCAGTTCGGCGCGGTGACCGTCAGGGGGAACGACGTCGCCGCTCCCGACAAGACCTTCGACGGGGGCACGACCTGCACCGTGAGCGAGGACGAGAAGATGGCGGCTATTGACGGCTACGACCTGGCGGTCCCGGAGACGCAGACGGTGACGATCGCGGCGAACCCCTCGCAGCGGGCCACGACGGTCGAGTTCGTCAACGTCTACACGCCGGCGGGGGCGAACTCCATGACGAGCTCCGCGACAGCGGAGACGTCGGCTGGGCCGGCGGAGGCCTCTGCGAGCCCCGCGGATCCGGCGATCGCCTCGGGGGCGGGCGCGGAGCCGCGCGCGCAGGCGGCCGCGGGTGCCGAGGGTCCGGGTGCGAACCAGTCGATCTCGGGCGCGCTCTCGCGGGCGACGCCGTTGGCGATGACCGGCGCCGCGGTACTGGTGCCCCTGATCATCGTGCTCGTGGCCCTGATCGGCGGCGCGCTGCTTGTGGTGCGCCGTCGGGGCTCCAGGGACGACGACGGCGACGTCACCGGCGTCGGCCCCGACGCCGGTGACGGAGACTGATCGGTTCGATCGAGCGCGGTGCCCGGGTGGGATCTCCGGTCGGAGCGGGGCCCACCCGGGCGTTCTGCTGATCAGGCGGCCCCGTGCTCGGGACGCCGGGACCGGTGGGCGCCGTGATGAAAACAGGGCACAACGATGCGCACTTGTCCTATAACATTGTTCGAACTCTACCGTGCGGGAACGATTCGGGTCTTTGGGGGAGCCTCGTCATGAGAGATGGTGCGATTACTGAAACCGGTGGATTCAATGAGTTTCTCGACATTGAAGAGGGGTTCAGTCTGATGTATAATTCGTACCGAAAAACACGGGAGGCGGCATCGTGATCATTGCTCACGAGCTTGAAAAGAAATACGGGCAGCACACGGCGCTGGATAATGTGAGCGTCAGAGTCGAGGCGGGGTCGATCGTCGGCTTCGTCGGCCCGAACGGAGCAGGCAAATCAACGACCCTGCGAATCATCGCCGGTCTGGAATCCGCAGACTCGGGTATCAGCGAGATCGATGGCGAGCGATCCGGTCGGCTCAGCAGCCCCTGGTCGAAGATGGGCACTCTGCTCGACAGGCAGGGGGTCAACGGCGAGCTCACCGCCGTGAGGGCGGTGAGGGCCCTGGGCGAGGCGTACGGGGTGCCGTCGAGCGAGATGGAGGAGATTCTCGACACGGTCGATCTGATGCATGCCAAGAACCGGAAGGTCAAGACCTTCTCGCTGGGCATGAAGCAGCGCCTGAACCTCGCTCTGGCGCTCATCGCTCATCCCGACTACCTGCTCCTCGACGAGCCCATGAATGGGCTGGACCCTGACGGGATCATGTGGTTGAGGGAGTTCTTCGGTTCCTTCCGCGACGAGGGCGGCGGAATTCTCCTGTCGTCGCACACTCTGACCGAGGTCGAGGCCGTGGCGGACGAGATCGTCGTGATCAAGGAGGGCAGGACCGTGTGGGCGGGCGGCACGGACAGAATGTCGGGCGCATCGGGATCGGTGGTCGCTGCGGACGATAATGGGAGACTGGTCGACGTTCTGCGCAGGCGGGAGTACGAGTTCTCCAGCGACTCCGATCTGGTCCATGTGGCGGCCGTTGAGCCCGGGACGCTGGGCCGAGTCCTGTACGAGGAGGGGGTCGTGGTCACTCATCTCACTGAGGAGCGCACGTCTCTCGAGCAGTTGTATCTTTCGTTGAAGGGGAATGGGGAGAACTGACGATGCGGACCAGTTGCAAACGCTCCGGACTCGCTCAGCTCACGATTCAGAAGCACGTTTTCATCGGCTCTCGATCGGTGAGATTGCTGACGTACGTCGGCCTGGCCGTGATGATGGCCGTGGCCATCGCAGTCTCGTATAGCGTCTCCTTGTCCTACGGGAGGGGGGAGCCGCTTAATAACACGTCCTTCTTGTATGAGATCCCTGAGTTCGGATTCTCGTTCGCGCAGATCTTCTTCGGCGCGTCGTTCATCGTCTTCGTGTGCACCGAGTGGAGCTCCGGGTTCATCTATACGACCTACGGGGCGACCCAACGGCCATACGGGTTCGTGCTGGCGAAGTTGGTGTGGCCTCTGGTGTTCGCGGTGTGCGTGTTCTCGGCGCTGCTGATCCTGCTGATCCCGATCGAGGACGTGCTCGTCAGCAATGGAACTCCTTACGGGGTGTCGTTCTCCGACCCGGTTGTGTGGAGGCAGATAGTCGTTGCGAACTTCAACCTGATGTGCAGCGGCCTGTTCGCCGCGGGCCTCGCATTCGTCTTCCGCCAGGCCGCTTCCGCGCTGGGAACCTACATCGCGGTGAGCCTGATCGCGCCGATCGTGTTCGGTCTGATCCCCCTGCAGGTGAGCGAGGAGATCAGCAAGTGGCTGCCGAACAATCTGTTCGGATACCTCATCACGCGGGATCCGGAGATGATCCCGAATCTCAACTACCCCTTGCTCCTGGTCGCGGCCGCGGCGTACCCGGTTATCGCCTTGACCGTCGGAGCCTATGTGATGAGGAGGAAGATCATATAAGTCCAACTCCCTCCTCGGTGGTCGGGGGTGCGGGCGGGCGCGGGGCGCTGGTCCCTCACCGGCGCGAGCGAGGACGTCGAGGACGGGGCGCGGGGCGCTGCGGCTGGGATCCGAGGGCTCCGATCCTCATCGGGATCCCGGGGCCATCGAGGCGCCGGGACCCCGACCGCGCATCCCGATCACCCTCCGCACGTCGGAACGCGACGAGCCGCATCGGCCGGCGGCGCGCTCGCCCTCGGGCGCCGCCCCTCTAGACTGCTCGCCGTGCGTCTGACCGCCCTCCTGCCCCCGCTTCTCGCCGACCCGACGATCGACGACCTCGTCGCCGCAGCCGGCGGCCGCTCCCGCACCGACCGCTCCGTCGTCGTCGCGCGGGGCGCGCGCCCCGCCGTCCTGGCCGCCATGGCACTGGGCGCCTCGGGAGTCGCCCGCGCCGCCGGTCCTGCTCCCGCCGCCGGCTCGCCCTCCTCCAAAGGTTCCAGCGGCGCGGAGTCCGACGCCGCGGGTTCCGACGACGGCACGCCCCTGCTCGTCGTGACCGCCACCGGCCGGGAGGCGGAGGAGACCGCCGCCGCCCTGACCTGCTACCTGCCCGCCGCCGACGTCGCCGTCTTCCCCGCCTGGGAGACGCTGCCCCACGAGAGGCTCTCCCCCCGCGCGGACACCGTCGCCACCCGCCTGGCGGTCCTGCGCCGCCTGGCCCATCCCGAGGACGGCCGGGCCGCCGGCTCCGCCGATGCCGGGCTGTCCGGTGCCCCGGACCCCGGACGCGGCCCCATCCGCGTCCTCGTCGTCCCCGTGCGGGCCCTCCTGGCGCCGGTCGTCGAGGGACTCGGCGACCTCGAGCCCGTCCGCCTCGCCAAGGGCCTGGAGGCCGGCCTCGAGGCCACCGCCGAGCGCCTGGCCGCGGCCGCCTACACGCGGGTCGACATGGTCGAGAACCGCGGCGAGTTCGCGGTGCGCGGCGGTATCCTCGACGTCTTCCCGCCCACCCTGGCCCGCCCCGTGCGCGTCGACTTCTTCGGCGACGAGATCGAGTCCGTCTCCACCTTCGCCGTGGCCGACCAGCGCACCATCGAGGAGATCGGAGCCGTCACCGCCACCGCCTGCCGCGAGATCGTCCTGACCGACGCCGTGCGCGAGCGCGCCCGGAGGCTCACCGACGTCATCCCCGGCGCCGCCGACATGCTGAGCAGGATCGCCGAGGGCGTCACCTGCGAGGGCATGGAGTCCCTCGCCCCCGTCCTGGTGCCCCGCATGGTGCCGCTGCTCGACCTGGTCGGGGACCGCCTCGTCGTCGGTCTGGAGCCGGAGCGCCTGCGCAAGCGCGCGGAGGACCTCGTGGCCACCACCGCCGAGTTCCTCGCCGCCGCCTGGACGTCCGCCGCCTCCGGGGGCACCGCGCCCATCGACCTGTCCGCCGCCGCCTTCGCCCGCCTCTCCGAGGCCCGCGCCCTGGCCCTCTCGACGAACCGCGGCTGGTGGTCCCTGTCATCCCTCGCCCCCTCGCCGGACACCGCCGAGCTGCCGCTGCGCGATCCCAAGAGCTACCGCGGCCGCCTGGAGGAGGCCGTCACCGACCTGGGCTCCCTGGCGCGCGACGGCTGGAGCGTCGTCGTGGCCACGGACGGCCCCGGGCCGGGGCGCCGCATGGCCCAGCTGCTCGCCGACGGCGGCGTGCCCGCGCGCATCGTTACCCAGCTCGACGAGCCGGCCGATCTGGGGCGCGGCGCCCCCGACAGCGGCCCCGACGGCATCGCGAGGGGCGACGGTGTGGTCCGTGTCACCCAGGCCAGTGCCGGACATGGCTTCGTCGCCGAGCCGCTGCGCCTGGCCCTCATCGCCGAGTCCGACCTCACCGGCCGGGCCCCCTCGGGCCCGCGCGAGCGCAAGGCCGTCCCCGCGCGCCGCTCCCGCAGGAGCGTCGACCCCCTCTCCCTGCACCCCGGCGACCTCGTCGTCCACGCCCAGCACGGGATCGGCCGCTTCGTCGAGCTCATGCGCCGGGGGGTCGGCGGCGGGAGGGGCACCGGGAAGGACGGCGCGACCCCGGCGACCCGCGAGTACGTCGTCATCGAGTACGCCCCCTCCAGGCGCGGCCGGCCCGGCGACCGGCTCCTGGTGCCCACCGACTCCCTGGACCAGGTGTCCAAGTACGTCGGCGGCGACGCCCCCGCCCTGAACAGGATGGGCGGCTCCGACTGGGCCAGGACCAAGTCCAGGGCGCGCAGGGCCGTGCGCGAGATCGCCGGCGAGCTCGTGCGCCTCTACGCAGCCCGGAGCGCCACCACCGGGCACGCCTTCGGCCCCGACACGCCCTGGCAGGCCGAGCTGGAGGAGGCCTTCCCCTACACCGAGACGCCCGACCAGCTCGCCACCATCGACGACGTCAAGCGCGACATGGAGGCCTCCCAGCCCATGGACCGCCTCATCTGCGGCGACGTCGGCTACGGCAAGACCGAGATCGCCGTACGCGCCGCCTTCAAGGCCGTGGCCGAGGGCAAGCAGGTCGCCGTGCTCGTGCCCACCACCCTGCTGGTGACCCAGCACGCCGAGACCTTCTCCGAGCGCTACGCCGGATTCCCCGTGCGCGTCGCCCAGCTCTCCCGCTTCCAGTCCGACGCCGAGTCCGCCGAGGTCCTGGCGGGGCTGGCCGATGGCACCATCGACGTCGTGGTGGGCACCCATCGGCTCATCACCGGCCGGGTCCGCTTCAAGGACCTGGGCCTGGTGGTCATCGACGAGGAGCAGCGCTTCGGGGTCGAGCACAAGGAGACCCTCAAGGCGCTGCGCACCGACGTCGACGTCCTGGCCATGTCCGCCACCCCCATCCCCCGCACCCTGGAGATGGCGGTGACCGGCCTGCGGGAGATGTCCACCCTGGCCACCCCGCCCGAGGACCGCCACCCGATCCTCACCTACGTGGGCGCCTACGAGACCAAGCAGGTCGGTGCCGCCATCCGCCGCGAGCTGCTGCGCGACGGGCAGGTCTTCTACGTCCACAACCGTGTGGAGGACATCGACTCCGTCGCCGCCCGGCTCGCCTCGCTCGTGCCCGAGGCGAGGATCGCCACCGCCCACGGGCAGATGGGCGAGGCGCGCCTGGAGAGGGTCATCGACGACTTCTGGCACAAGGAGATCGACGTCCTGGTGTGCACCACCATCGTCGAGACCGGCCTGGACGTCTCCAACGCCAACACCCTCATCGTCGACCGGGCCGATCGCATGGGCCTGTCCCAGCTCCACCAGCTGCGCGGCCGCGTGGGGCGCGGCCGCGAGCGGGCCTACGCCTACTTCCTCTACCCCTCTGACAAGCCCCTGACCGAGACCTCGCTGGAACGGTTGCGCACCATCGCCTCCAACACCGACCTGGGGGCCGGCATGCAGGTGGCCATGAAGGACCTTGAGATCCGCGGCGCCGGGAACCTGCTCGGAGGCGAGCAGTCCGGTCACATCGCCGGGGTCGGCTTCGACCTGTACGTGCGCATGGTCTCCGAGGCCGTGGCCGCCTACAAGAAGGCCCTCCTGAGAGGCGGGCCCGACGGGACGGCGGAGGCGGACGCCGGGGCCGAGGTCGATGAGGACCTGCGCATCGAGCTGCCCGTGGACGCCACCATCCCCGAGGACTACGTCCCGCACGAGCGGCTGCGCCTGGAGGCCTACACCAAGTTCGCCGCGGCCCGCTCCGAGGCCGACGTGCGCGATGTCCTGGACGAGCTCGCCGACCGCTACGGGCCCGTCCCCGAGCCCGCGCGGCGTCTGGCGTCCCTGGCCCGGCTGCGCGCGCTCGCCGCCCACCTGGGCGTGCGCGAGATCGTCGCCCAGGGGAGGTCCATCCGCTTCGCCCCGCTCAGCCTGCCCGAGTCCGCGCGCATGAGGGTCACCCGTCTCTACCCCGGAACCGTCCTCAAGCCCGCCACCCGGACGATCGTCGTGCCCGCACCGGGCACCGCCCGCATGGGCGGCGGGCCGATCGAGGGGGAGGCCCTGCTGCGCTGGGTCGAGGTGCTCCTGCGCGCCGTCGTCGCCGGGGACAAGGACTACGAGGCCGAGGCCACCCGGTACCGGCGCAGGCGATGACCGCGATGACCGCGATGACCGACCACGGATCGGCGCGCTCAGGCGCCCGTGGCGCGCTCGTCGCCCGCGTCGCCGGGTGCGATCGGGAGGAGACCCCGGAGCTGCCGCAGCATCGTGGACAGCTTGGCGCCCGTCTCGTCGTGCTCCGCCCGAGGTGAGGAGCCCGGAACGATTCCGGCCCCCGCCTGGACCCGGACCGACGCCTCGCCTATCCGGGCGCCCCTGAGAACCAGGGACCAGCGCCCGTCGCCGGTCGAGTCGGTCCACCCCACCAGGCCCGCGTAGAACTGACGGCTGCGCCCCTCCAGCTCGCCGATGAGCCGGGCCGCCTCCGCCGCGGGCCTGCCGCAGACGGCGGGAGTCGGATGGATGCGCAGGGCGGCCTCCAGCGCCGAGACCCCGTCGGGCAGTTGTCCGGTGATACGGGTGCCCAGGTGCCACATGGTGTCGGTGGCGACCAGGGAGGGGGACGCGGGCACGTCCAGGTCGTGGACGAACCCGTTGAGCGCTGCGCCGATGTGCTCGACGACCAGCTCGTGCTCGTGCAGGTCCTTTCCGGAGGCGTGCAGCAGATGGTCGGCCCGCCGCTCGTCCTCCACGCGGCGGCGCGCCAGTGATCCGGCCAGCGGGAGGGTCATGAGGCTCCCGTCGTGGACATCGGCCACCACCTCCGGGCTCGCACCGATCCAGTACCGCCCCCGGGAGTCCCTGGCGCAGTAGACGTCGGCGGCGAGGTGGTCCCGGATCGCCAGGCGCTCCAGGAGGGCCCCCGCCACGCGGGAGGGGACGGCGCCCTCGGGAAGGGGAAGATCGACGCACCGCGACAGCACGACCTTCTCCAGGGCGCCGGAGCCCAGGTGGTCCAGGCAGACGGCCACGCCCCGTCGGTACTCGGGGTCCTGATGGGCGGCGGGGGCGGAGGCCCGAGCGGGCTCCGACGCGCCTCGGGGCGGCGCGCCGTCCGCGGCCCTCCAGCGCCTGGGACGGCACACGACCGCATCGGTCATCCTCAGGCAGGCGGGCTCGCGCAGGTCGAAGGGGATGAGGCCGTAGAGCAGATGGGCCCGGCCCGTCCCGCGCTCCACTCGGCGCAGCTCGTCCACGATCCGGTGCGCCTCGTCCACGGGACGCGGGGCGAGGACGGGCCGGAGCAGCCTCCCCCCGGTGGCGGCGAGCTCCCAGCGTCCGGAGGACAGGAGGAGATCGGGCGCGGTGGCGGGAGGTCGCGCGCTGCGCTGGGTGCTCTGCTGATCACCGGTCATCGCTGGCTGGCGCCTCCGTCCACGGCGAGGTCCGCCACGGTGATGTGGCGGGCCATGGGGGAGACCAGGAACTCGACGACGCCGGCCACGTCCTGGGCCGAGGCGAGGCGTCCCAGCGGGACCCCGGTCTGGAAGAGCCGCGGGAGGCCCCGCACCGTCTGAGCTGTCCGGTCCTCCCCGTCCCGCATGGAGCGCAGCATGGGGGTCAGGGTCGTGCCCGGATTGACGACGTTGCACCGGATTCCCGAGGGCCCCAGCTCCAGGCCGAGGCTGCGCGTGAACTGCGAGGCGGCGGCCTTGGAGGCGGAGTACACCGCGGGGTGGGAACGCGGTCGCAGCGCCGAGTTGGAGGCGACGGTCGTCAGCGAGCGCACGTTGGGCGGGATGTCCCCGGGCCGCTGGCCGCACATGAGGCGGGCGGTGGAGCCGCTAGGGGCGGACGCGAGATCGTCAGGCGCCCTCCCCGCGCGCTGCGCGGACGAGGGCGGGACGGGAACGGCGGGACTGGATGGCACAGGCGGGATCCTGTCGTACGGGTGAGCAACGGGGCATGCCGTCGAGCGCGGACTAACCGTTCACCAACAGCACTTCATCAGGCGTACCGCGGGTGGCCGCGGAACGCGTCGTGAGGATGTCCCGCGGCGCAGCCGGGCGAGAACCTCCCTCGGAGGCATCGGCCGTCGTCGGGGCGACGCGTCCTGCCAGGCCGGGGCCGGGCGGGCCGCGACCCGTTCGCCCAGCGGTGGGTCGGACGTGCGGCGCGGATGGGCCCCCGCCGCACCCGGGGAGTCTGACGAGGCCGTACACCTGTTCATCGTACGCATAGGTTTTCCGTACTTAAGTCACAAAAGTGTTGAGGGCTCTCGTGCTCGCCGATCTCGGTCCGGTTCGGCACCGGGATCGGTCCGGTGGAGGGGCGCCCGGATGTCGGGCGCTACGAGTCGGGCATGTCCGCACGAGGCCGGCATTCCCGCGCGAGTCCGGCGCCGTCGTCGTCGGACTCGCGCGGAGGGGCCCGACTCGACGCGTGGGCCGTCGGAAGCGCGGGCGGTCGGGCTACCATGGTCGCACGTGGCCGCGGACCGCCGGGTCCCCCCGGAGCCCCGGCCGCGCACTGCTCGTGCACGTGTCCGTCGCAGGTCTGACAGGGAGCTCACCGTGACCCGTATTCTTCCGCGTCCCGCGCGCCTCCTCGCCGCAACCGCCGCCGTGGCTCTCCTCGGAGGGGTGCTCGCGGGGTGCTCCGCGCGCCCCGGCCGGGCCTTCGTCGGGACCTACACGGACGTGGACGGGCAATCCCGCACCATCTCGGTGTCCCAGGAGGATGTTCAGACCGCGTCCGCGGAGCTGTCCGGGATCCCGGGCCTGGACGCCGACGCGGTTCTGAAGATCCTCGTCTCGGGGCGGCTTCTCGAGGGGGCCGCCGGGAAGTACGGTGTCACCGCGACCGACGACGATGCCAGGGCCGCTCTGGCATCCCTGGACGGCTCCGACGGATCCTCCTACTCCCGGGCCAGCGTCGATGTCGCGCGCTCCGTGCTCCTCAATCAGCGCGTGCAGTCGCTGGATCAGGACCGTCAAGCGGCCCTCGCCGCGGAGGCCGATGCCGTGCAGTCGTCGCTGGTCGGCGAGGCGTCGCCGCGCTACACCATCGCCAACAGGGAATGGCGAGTGCCCGACGCCGCTGCCGCCACCGCCCCGCCCGGGCTCGGCTCGCGCCCGTCCTGACGCCCGCGAGCCTCGCCCCCCTGCCCGGGGCGCGAACCATGTCGACGACGGCGCGAGCGCACGGCGTCGTCGTCCCGCGTCCCGCGCCGCCTTGGCGGCCCCCGGTGCTCGCCGGTCGTGAACGGCGCGGCGACGGGGGACCTACGCCCTCGAAGTGGTCGGCGACGACCGGTAGTCTGACCCCCGCATCCGGATCACCGCGATCGATCGACAGAACAAGGAGCACCAAGTGGCCCTCATCGAGACAGTTAAAGCCCGCGAGATCCTCGACTCCCGCGGCAACCCGACCCTCGAGGTCGAGATCCTGCTTGAGGACGGCGCCTCCGCTCGTGCCGCCGTCCCCTCCGGCGCCTCCACGGGCGCCTTCGAGGCCGTCGAGCTGCGCGACGGCGACAAGTCCCGCTACGGCGGCAAGGGCGTCGAGAAGGCCGTCGCCAACGTCAATGACATCATCGCCCCCAAGGTCGTCGGCTTCGACGCCGCCGATCAGCGTGGTCTCGACCGCCTCATGATCGAGCTCGACGGCACCCCCAACAAGGGCAGGCTCGGCGCCAACGCCATCCTCGGCGTCTCGCTGGCCGCCGCCCAGGCCTCCGCCGAGTCCGCCGGGCTCAACCTCTTCCAGTACGTCGGCGGCCCGAACGCCCACGTCCTGCCCGTGCCGATGATGAACATCATGAACGGCGGCTCCCACGCGGACTCCAACGTGGACATCCAGGAGTTCATGGTCGCCCCGATCGGCGCCACGACGTTCCGCGAGGCCCTGCGCATGGGCGCCGAGGTCTACCACGCCCTCAAGGCCGTCGTGAAGGAGCGCGGCCTGTCCACGGGCCTGGGCGACGAGGGCGGGTTCGCCCCCAACCTCGACTCCAACCGCGAGGCCCTCGAGCTCATCGTCGAGGCCATCGGGAAGGCCGGTTACAAGCCCGGCGAGGACGTGGCCCTGGCCATGGACGTCGCCTCCAGCGAGTTCTTCGACGACAAGACCAAGACCTACCAGTTCGAGGGCGAGGCCCGCGACACCGCCTTCATGGTCGACTACTACAAGAAGCTCATCAAGGACTTCCCGATCGTCTCCATCGAGGACCCGCTCTCCGAGGACGAGTGGGACGACTGGAAGCACCTCACCGAGCAGATCGGCGATGAGGTCCAGATCGTCGGCGACGACTTCTTCGTCACCAACCCCGAGCGTCTGGGCAAGGGGATCGGCCTCGGCGCCGCCAACGCCCTGCTGGTCAAGGTCAACCAGATCGGGTCGCTCACCGAGACCCTCGAGGCCGTCGAGATGGCGCACCGCGCCGGCTACAGGACGATGACCTCGCACCGCTCCGGCGAGACCGAGGACGTCACCATCGCCGACCTCGCGGTGGCCACCAACTCCGGCCAGATCAAGACCGGTGCTCCGGCTCGCGGCGAGCGCATCAACAAGTACAACCAGCTCCTGCGCATCGAGGACGCCCTGGGCGAGGACGCCGTCTACGCCGGCGCCGGCGCCTTCCCGCGCTTCAAGGCCTGATCCGATTCGGACCTGAGCCGGGGCCGCGCTCCGGATCGGGGCGGTCGCGGCGCGGAGCCCGGCCCCGGGCCTCGACGGCAGCGCCCTCGTGGGGGTGCGGCGGAGAACTCCGCCGCACCCCGCCGTCGTTCTCGGGCCGGGTCTTCGGGCGGGGTACGCCGAGGGCGAGCGACCCGCCGACGTCGGCTCTCGGCCATCCTCGCGTACTGGGGCAGGATCGGCCTCATGACGCCGCGCAGACCCGCACCCGCCCGCCCGGGGGCCCGTCCCGGTGCGCGCCGCACCGCGCGCACGACGCCCGGGCCATCCCCGGAGCCGCAGACCCCGCCCCCCGATGCCGCTGGTCCCGCCGGCCCGGACCCGGCCGGGCGCGAGGAGATCCCCGAGAGCGCCGTCGTGCGCCTGGCCGGCACCGACGGGCTGGCCGTGCCCACTCGCGCGATCATCCTGGTCCTCGTCCTCCTGCTGGCCTTCGTCGTCACCTTCCCCTCGCTGCGCGGCTACCTGTCCCAGCGCGCCAGGTACGACGCCGTCGTCGACGAGATCGCCCGGGCGAGGGAGACCTCGTCCTCCCTGGAGGAGGAGCTCGCCCTGTGGCAGGACGACGACTACGTCAAGTCCCAGGCCCGCGAGCGGCTGGCCTACGTCATGCCGGGGGAGACGACCTACGTCGTCGTCGGGGCGGACCGGTTCAGGAACGACGCCGCCTCCAGCGCGACCAGCGCGGACGCCTCCGAGCACCGCCCCTGGTACGAGGTCGTCCGGGAGTCGGCGCGGGTGGCCGGCGGGGCGGAGCAGTCATCGGAGCCGGCCGCCGATCCCGCTCAGCGGAGTCGGGCGACCACGACGCCGCCCGCGTCGACGCCCTCCGGAGCCTCCGCCGCCCCCGCTCCCGCCCCGACCGGGTCGTCGAGGACGTCAGGAGCCACCCCGTGACCCGGACTCCCCGAACCGCGGCGTCCGCGGTCTCCCCGTCCGACCTGGGCGTCCTGCGAGAGCAGCTCGGTCGCGTCCCCAGGGGGGTGGTCGGCATCGCCGCGCGCTGCGTGTGCGGCCGACCCGCCGTCGTGCGCACCGCGCCGCGTCTGCCCGACGGCTCGCCCTTCCCCACGACCTACTACCTCACCCACCCCGCGGCCGTGAAGGGCTGCTCCACCCTCGAGGCCGAGCACCTCATGGACGACTTCAATGAGCGCCTGGCCGCCGACGAGTCGCTGGCCGCCGCCTACGCCGCCGCCCACGAGGACTACCTGGGCCGTCGTGCCGAGCTCGGTCGCGCCGAGGAGATCGACGGCGTCTCCGCCGGGGGCATGCCGACCCGGGTCAAGTGCCTTCACGCCCTGGTGGGGCACTCGCTGGCGGCCGGACGCGGAGTCAACCCGATCGGGGACCTGACTCTCGCCGTCCTCATCGAGCGCGGTTTGTGGGATCCTGCTCGATGCTCGTGCTGAGCGACTCGAACCGACCCGGGAGACCGACCATGACACGCGTCGCCGCGATCGACTGCGGCACAAATACGATTCGCCTGCTTATCGCCGACCTCGTCCAGGACGGGACGGACCGCGCCCGTCTGGAGCCGTTGCTGCGCCGCAACGAGATCGTCCGCCTCGGGCAGGGGGTGGATCGCACCGGCCGGCTCGACCCGGCCGCCCTGGAGCGGACGCTCGCCGCCGTGGAGGGCTACGCCGCCGACTGCGCCGAGCTCGGCGTGGGGCCGGGGCGGGCCGCCCGTCGTTTCGTGGCCACGTCCGCCACCCGCGACGCCTCCAACCGTGAGGACTTCGCGGTCGGGGTCCGCCGCCTGCTCGGCGTGGACCCCGAGGTGGTCTCCGGGGACGAGGAAGCGCGCCTGTCCTTCAGCGGCTCCCTCAGCGGCTCCCTCCCGGGCGCCGGGGAGCGGAGCGACGGCGGCGGGGCGAGGCCGCGGCTCGTCGTCGACCTCGGGGGAGGCTCCACCGAGCTCGTGCTGGGCGTGGACGCCCCGACCGCCGCCATCAGCCTGAACACCGGCAGCGTGCGCCTCACCGAGCGCTACCTGGCCGACGGCGTGGCCCCCGCTGCCGAGGGGGCCGCCCGCGCCGAGGTGCGCGGACTGCTGGACCGCGCCGCCCAGGCCGTTGACCTCTCGGCCGCCGGTCGCCTCGTGGGGCTGGCCGGCACCATCACCACCGTGACCGCCCACGCCCTGGGGCTGACGGACTTCGACGCCGAGGCCATCGACGGCGCCGAGCTGAGCGTCGAGACGACCCTGGCCTCCTGCGACGCGATCGTGCACTCCACCGCCGCCGAGCGCGAGTCCTGGGGCTATCTGCGACCGGGGCGCCGCGACGTCATCGCCGCCGGGGCGCTCGTGTGGAGCGAGGTGATCGCCCGCGTCGTGGCCGAGACGGCTGAGCGGACCGGGACGACGGGACGGGCCCGCCCGCTGACCACCACCGTGACCAGCCTCCACGACATCCTCGACGGGATCGCCCTGTCACTGGCGGAGCCGGCGCGATGAGCCGCCTGCTCCCGGACGACGGGCGCGTCGCGATCGCGGTCGCCACCACGGGGACGACGGCGGAGGGCTGCCTCGCCCAGGCGCGCGCCGCCGTGGAGGCGGGCGCCGACGTCGTCGAGCTGCGCGCCGACCTGCTCGGGGCGGACCCGTCGGCACGGGATGTCGTCGAGCTCGCTGGCGCGCTGGCGACGCGAACGGCCGGTGCGCCCCTGCTGGTGACCGTGCGGACCTCCGCCGAGGGCGGGGGCGCGCGGCTGGACGACGACGCCTACCGGGCGCTCCTGCCGGCGCTCGCCGAGGGCCTGGCCGCCCTGCCCGGCCGAGTCCGGCCCGCGGCCCTCGACGTCGAGCTCGCCCGAGGCCGGACCACCGGGCTCGTCGCGCGGGCGCACGCGGCGGGGCTCGACGCCGTCGTCTCCTCCCACGACGTCGGCGCCACCCCGCCCGACGCCGTCATGCTGGGGCGCCTGCGCGCCATGGCCGAGGCGGGCGCGGACGCGGTCAAGCTCGCGGTCGTGCCGCACGACCCTCACGACGTCGCACGGCTCCTGGGCGTGACGGCCCGGGCGAGCGAGGAGCTGGACGTGCCGGTGGTCACGATGTCCATGGGCGGCCTCGGAGCGGTCAGCCGGGTGTCCGGCGCGGTGTTCGGCTCGGCCCTCACCTTCGCCACCGCGGGCGGCGCGCCCTCGGCCCCCGGTCAGCTGCCGGTGGAGCGGGTGAGGGCGGCGCTGGAGCTGCTCCCCGGCCCCTCCGGTTCCGCTTTCGCCGAGATCGGTCCGGTTCCGCGTCGAGATCGGTCGTAATCCACGTCGAGATCGGTCCGGTTCCGGCTCGAGATCGGTCCGACGGCGCCGTGCCCGGCCACCGGGGCCACGAGTCGGGCATTTCGGCGTGAGTCGGACGGCGGCGTCGTCGGACTCGTGCAAGGATGCCCGACTCGCGATCAGGGGGCCGGGCCCGCCGGCGCCGCCGCCCGCTCGCCCGCCCGCTCGGCCGGCGCCGCCGCCCGCTCGACCGGAGCCGCCGCCCGCTTGGCCGGAGCCGGGCCGCGCGCGTAGGGTGGCGGTGTTGCCCCGGCGAGGGACGCGCTCACCAGCGCGCATCCGTGATCGACGTGGTGGTGCCGCAGGGCGCTGCGCGTCGTCGCGCCCCGCCGGACCACCCGACCGCGGAGCGCCGCTCCGCCATGACCGAGGAGAACCTCATGGCCAACAACGCCATCACCCTCAAGGGCACAACCCGGACCACTGTCGGCAAGGGAGCCTCCCGCCGGGCCCGCCGCGCCGGCCAGGTCCCCGCCGTCGTCTACGGCCACGGCACCGACTCGCGCCACATCCTCCTCGACGAGCACGACACCCGCCTCGCCCTGCGCGACACCGACAACGCGCTCATCGAGCTCGACATCGACGGCGAGAGTCTGCTGACCCTGACCAAGGAGGTTCAGCGCCACCCCATCCGCCCCGGGGTGCAGCACGTCGACTTCCTCCTGGTGGATCGCAATGAGCGCGTCGAGGTCGAGATCCCCGTGAGCGTCATCG
This sequence comes from Actinomyces gerencseriae DSM 6844, assembly GCF_000429265.1. Taxonomy (GTDB): domain Bacteria; phylum Actinomycetota; class Actinomycetes; order Actinomycetales; family Actinomycetaceae; genus Actinomyces; species Actinomyces gerencseriae. Next base: position 283,102 of record NZ_AUBN01000006.1, on the reverse strand, counting down.
GCGACGCCGCGCCCGGCACCATCCACATCATCGAGCTGCCCCACGTCCTCGTCTCCGCCCCGGCCGTGTCGATCCCCGAGTCCATCGACGTCGATATCACCGGTGTCGAGGCCGGCACCGCGATCCGCGTCTCCGATCTCGTCCTGCCCGGGGGCGTCGAGGCCCTCACCGACGAGGAGATCGACGTCGTCAACGTGGCCGCCGAGGCCGCCGTCGCCGACAAGGCCCCCGAGGACGTCGCCGGCACCGAGGACGCCGGCGACGCCCCCGCCGAGTGACCTCCTGTCCGATTCCCCGGAGCCCCGCTCCTCCGAAGGAGCTCCCGTGAGCGAGGCCTGGCTCGTCGTCGGGCTGGGGAACCCGGAGGCCCGGTACGCCCGGAACCGCCACAACGTCGGCCGCATGGTCATCGACGTCCTGGTCCGGCGCACCGGGTCCCGGCTCTCCGGGCACAGAACCCGCGCGCGGGTCGCGGAGGCGCGTCTGGGCGTGCTGCCCGGAGGCGCGCCCGGGCCCCGGGTGATCCTCGCCGAGCCCGCCGCCCTCATGAACGTGTCGGGCGGCCCGGTCAAGGCCCTCGCCCGCTTCTACGACGTCGCCCCGGCGAACCGGCTGCTCGTCATCCACGACGAGCTCGACCTGCCCGCCCACGAGCTGCGCCTCAAGCGCGGTGGCGGCGAGGGCGGGCACAACGGCCTGCGCTCGATCAGCCGGGCCCTGGGCGCCAGGGACTACGCGCGCCTGCGCGTGGGGATCGGACGGCCCCCGGGCCGCCAGGACCCGGCCGACTTCGTCCTGTCCGACGTTCCCGCTCGGGAGCGCGACGCGCTCGCGGTCACGCTCGAACGGGCGGCCGACGTCGTCGAGGACGTCGTCGCCCACGGCTTCGCGGAGGCGCAGCAGCGGCTCCACTCAGCATGACTCCGTGTGACTCCGTATGACTGAGCATGACTCAGCATGAGACGACCCTCAGCCCCGCCCGATTGGATGCCCGACTGCTGCGACCGGTTCCGCAACGAGTGATGACGCCGTCCTCGCCTGCTCGCACCTGCGCCGGGTGTTCGGGAGGGATGAGTTCGTCGCGATCGAGGACGTCTCGCTGGAGGTCGGCGCGAGGCATGTTCACGCCCTGACCACGGGCGCCTCCGCGACCCGGTCTAGTCCCGGCCGGCCCCCGGAGGAGCCCCCGGGTCCCGGCCGGCCTCAGGCCATGAGGCCGGTCTCGTAGGCGACGACGACGGCCTGGACGCGATCGCGCACGTCCAGCTTGGCCAGGATGTTGCCGACATGCGTCTTGACGGTCGTGGCCGAGACCACCAGGTGCGCGGCGATTTCCGAGTTGCTCATGCCCTGCGCCATGAGGACGAGGATCTCCCGCTCCCGCGGCGTCAGGGAGACGATCCGAGGATCCTCATCGGCCTGCCGGCCGCCGCTGTCGGGCAGGTGGGAGGCGAACATCTCCAGCATGCGCCGTGTGACGCGGGGGGAGACGACGGCCTCGCCGCTGGCCACGGTGCGGATCGCCTCCGCGAGCTCGGCGGGACGGGTGTCCTTGAGCAGGAATCCGCTGGCGCCGGCGCGCAACCCCGCGAAAGCGTACTCGTCCAGGTCGAAGGTCGTCAGGATGAGGATCTTCGTGCTGGGGCACTGGTCGGTGATGGCCGCCGTCGCGTCGATGCCGTTCATGCCGGGCATGCGCACGTCCATGAGGATGACGTCGGGGCGCAGCGCGCGCGCCTGGGCCAGGGCGGAGGTGCCGTCGGAGGCCTCGCCGACGACCTCGATGTCGTCCTCGGCCTTGAGGATCATGCGGAAGCCCATGCGCATGAGCGCCTGATCGTCGGCCAGCACCACCGTGACCGGTGCGTCCTCGGGCTGGTCGGTGGAGTCGATGGAGGAGTTCATAGCGGAAGCTGCCACGGAGAGGTCCTTTCGTCGTCTTCGTCCCAGCGCAGGACGGCGCGCACGCGCCATCCCGTGGCGGTCGGCCCGACCTGAACAGTGCCACCATAGACGGCCGCGCGCTCCCGCATGCCGATCAGGCCCTTGCCCGATCCGTGCATGGGAGTGGAGCCCGGTGCGGCGTCGTTGTCGACCGTGAGCACCGCCGTCCCCACGTGGCGGTCCACGCTCACCGTGACCGCCTGCGTCGTGGGCGCGTAGCGCAGGACGTTGGTCAATGATTCCTGGGCGATGCGGAACAGCGTCAGCTGCAGGCCCTTGTCGTCGGGCAGCTGGTGGCCGTTCCACGCGTAGGTCACGGGGATTCCCGCCGCCTTGAACCGGGCCACGAGCGCCGCCAGATCCGCCTGCTCCGGTGCGGGCGCCATGGGTGTGTCGCCCCGGGAGGCGTCCGCGCCCTTGCCGGTGGCCTCTCGACGCAGGTTGACGATCTCCTCACTGGGCTCGACGGGAGCGACGGTGCCGGGCGGTGCGAACTCGGGCACGGGCAGGTCGCGGACCACCGGCGTCGGGCCGGTGCCGGCGGGGGAGGAGCTGCGGGGGCGGGGCCCGCCGGGGAGGACGGGCTCGCCGGGCTCCTCGCCGATGCTTCCGCCGGCCTCCTCGGGCACGAGCGCCGTCGGCGCCGATGGGGCGGACGTCTCGGGGTCGTCGCGCAGAACGCCGACGAGACGACGGGTATCGGCCAGGGCGGAGCGCCCGGTCTCGGCGAGCACCTCGAGCGCCTCCTTGGCCATGTCGGGGCTGCGGTCGATCGCGGCCACGGCGCCGTCGGCCATGGTGATCATGACGGCCAGCGAGTGGGCGACGACGTCGTGCATCTCGCGGGCGATGCGACTGCGCTCGTTGGCCGCCGCGAGAAGGGCCTCCTGCTCCCGGGCCAGCGCCAGGCGCGCCGAGCGCATCTCGACCTCGTGCAGCTGGACCTCCTGGATCCGCAGGATCATGCCGATCAGGGTGGCGATGGCGAAGATCAGGCACTGGAAGAGGTAGAGGATCCCCACATCCTTGAGAGACATGTCCATCAGGCGAATGTCGACGAGCAGTGATGGCACTCCCGAGACGAGGGTCGCCGCCCACGACCACGAGACGCGGTACCGCATGGCGAGCGCCGTCAGGCACAGGGGCGTTCCGATCAGGACATAGGCGTTCAGGGTGGTCGAGACGATGGCGAGGGTCCGTGAGTCGAGGTCGCAGGCGTGGTGGATGATGACGTCGTGCAGCGCCGGGACGACGACGCCGACGGCCCACGCCGTGGCCGGGCGGGTGCGCCGCAGGCACAGGGTCGCCGTGCTCAGGATGATCGCCGTGGTCGTGATGGGCAGCCAGGACGCGGCGGAGGACATGCCCTCGCTCAGCACGGGAACGACCCCCAGGAGCACGTCGAGGCCGAGCACCAGGGCCGCCAGGACGGAATCGGCCATGACTCGGTGCCTGCCCTGCCAGCGCATCAGGCGCGTCGCGGTGGGGGATATGCTCATCGCCACTGCTCCGTTCCGGCCCGCGGCGGGGGTGTCTGCGTGGTCCACGGGGCCATTGTGTCCTTGCGTCCGGTGCGACCGGCTGATGCGCGCGGGCCGGGTGCGCCGACGACGCCCGGAGGTTGCGCGTATCGGGCGTCGTCGGCGGGGTGATCGGGGCTTCCGGGGGCGCGAGCGCCGCGGCGGTCGGCCGCTGCGACGGTGCTCAGGCGTCGCGCCTGGTGAAGACGACCCAGCCCGCGATCACGGGGAGGAGGAACCATGCGCCGAAGACGAGGACGGCCTGCCACTGCTCGAGGAAGGCCATGGTGCCGGGGTATCCCCACATCTGACGAAGGGCGAAGGGGTCCTGAACGGCCAGCGCAACGGTGGCGGGCTCCAGGCCCTGGAGGGTGACGGCCCAGTCCCACTGGCGGCTCATGAATTGGAGGGGGATGTCGATGACGAACAGGAGCGTCATGACGGCGGTGACCGCCCCGGCCGTGGATCGCAGGAGGTGGCCCAGCCCCATCGCCATGAGCGCGAAGGCGGCGTAGGACAGGCCGACCCCCCAGAAGTAGCCCAGGTAGTGCGTGTCGGTGAGCGGCAGCGCGTGGCCGTCCATCATCGGGGCGGAGATCGCCCAGGTCAGGAGCATGGCGGCGACCCCGGTGAGGAAGGACCACACGGCGATGACGAGGGCCTTGGCGACCAGCAGGCGCCCGCGGTGGGGGACGGCGGCCAGGGAGGAGCGGATCTGGCCCGAGGAGTACTCGCCGGTGACGACCAGCACCCCCAGCACCGCCACCGCGATCTGGCCGAAGGTGCTGCCCGCGCCGATGACGTGGGCGGCTGCGGCCTCCTTGCCCGGTGCGTGGGCGTAGCCGACGGCGATGCCCGCGCCGAACAGGACGGTGAGCGCGATGGCGAGGAGGGAGGTGATCCAGGTGGATCGCAGGGTGCGGATCTTGAGCCACTCGGCCCTCACAGCGCGCAGGAGGGTCTGCTTGCCGGTCGTACGAGGGGCCCGCCTGCGCGGGAGGGCGCTCGCGGAGAGGGCGGAGCGGGCCGGGGGCGCGGAGACGGTGGCGGTTGTCGCGGTGGCCATGAGGTCGTGCCTTTCGTCGGCGGGGCGCGAGGATCGATGCCGCTCAGGCGTCGCGCCGTGAGAAGACGAACCAGGCGGCGACCAGGGGGACGATCGCCCAGGCGGCGAAGACCGCGACGGCCTGGCCGTGGCTGAGGAACTGGACTCCCTCCCCGCTCCACTCGGTGGTGCGCTGGAACGGGTCGGAGACGGCCTCGGAGACGGTGCTGGGCAGGCAGCCTATGATCTTGATGGCCCAGTCCCACTTACTGGCTGCGAGTCGGAGTGGGACCTGGATGACGAACAGGAGGGAGACGACCACGGTGATGGCGCCGGCGGTGGAGCGCAGCAGGAAGCCGACGCCCAGGGCCATCAGGGCGATGCAGACGAAGGTCAGACCCGAGCCCCAGATGTGGCCGACGTAGTGCGAGTCGGTGAGTGAACCGGCGTGCTCGCCGAGGAAAGGCTTGGAGATCGCCCAGGACAGGAAGACGGACACCGAGCCCAGGAGGAAGGTGATAGCGCTCAGGACCACGGCCTTGGACGGCAGGAGTCGTCCGCGGCGGGGGACGGCGGCCAGGGAGGAGCGGATCTGTCCGGAGGAGTACTCGCCGGTGATGATGAGGGCTCCCAGGACTGCCACCACGATCTGCCCGATTGTCAGACCGGAGGTGATCATGTTCATGGCCTTGTCCTGGTACTCCTCGGACTGTCCGACGGCGATGGCGATGCCGGCGCCGAACAGGACGGTCAGGATGATGGTGACGAGGGAGGTGATCCAGGTGGACCGCAGGGTCCAGATCTTGATCCACTCCGAGGCGATGGCGCGCGCGACGGTCTGGCGGCCGTGAATGCGAGAGTTCGCGCGGCGGTGACTCGTGCTGTCGCCGGACGAGGGGGCTGCGGCCGGGCGGGCGGGGGCGTTGGTGGTCATAACAAGGCCTTCGTGAGGAAAGAGCTGTGAGGAGTGCGAATGAGACATGGGAGGTGCGAAGGAGCTATGGGGCCGTCGGCGGTCGCCGGTGCGCGTGGGTCATCGGCGTGCGCCCGTCGGTCATCGGTCACCGTCCCGAGGGGCGCCCTCGGAGGGACCGCGCTGCGCCGCCCGCCGGGGCGCGTCCCGGTGGGCGGGGTCGGTGCGGTACTCCACGGAGTCGCCGGTCAGAGTCAGGTAGGCCTCTTCAAGGCTGGCGTGAATGATCGTCAGCTCATGCAGGACGATGCCGGCCTGCGCGGCGAGCTCGCCGATGGTGGCGGCGGTGGTGTCCGTGGTCTCCAGGACCCCGGGCCCGACGGCGCGGGTGACGAGGTCGCGCTGGGCCAGCAGCTCGGCGAGCCGGGCGGCCTGCGGGGAGGCCACGCGCACGCGGTCGGTGGTGGCCGAGGCGATGACGTCGTCGACCGGGCCGGCCGACAGGATGCGGCCGCGCCCGATGACCAGGAGCTGGTCGGCGGTCTGGGCCATCTCGCTCATCAGGTGCGAGGAGATGAAGACGGTGCGGCCCTCGCCGGCCAGCCGGCGGCAGGTCTCGCGCACCCATTTGACGCCCTCGGGGTCCAGGCCGTTGACGGGCTCGTCGAACAGGAGGACGCGCGGGTCTCCCAGGAGGGCGGCGGCGATGCCCAGGCGCTGGCCCATGCCCAGGGAGAACTCCTTGACGCGCTTCTTGGCGACGGCGGTCAGGCCGGTGATCTCCAGGACCTCGTCGACCCGATTGGCCGGGATGCCATTGGAGGCGGCCAGCTGGCGCAGGTGGTTGCGGGCGCTGCGCGAGCCGTGCAGGCCCTTGGCGTCCAGCAGGGCGCCGACCTCGCACAGGGGGGCGGACAGCTCTCGGTAGGGGCGGCCGTTGACGGTCACCTCGCCGTCGGTGGGCTTGTCCAGGCCCATGATCATGCGCATCGTGGTGGACTTGCCGGCCCCGTTGGGCCCGAGGAAACCGGTGACCGTGCCCGGTTCCACGGTGAAGGAGATGTGGTCGACAGCGGTCTTGCTGCCATAGCGCTTCGTCAGGTTGACGGCCTTGATCATGAGGAATCACTCTTCTGTAGAGCCTGAGTCGGTTGGCGAGGGGCGGCGCCCCCGGAGTGATGTCAGGTTAGGGACGGCCCGACTCCCGGCCATCGGCTCGTGTGATGAGCCGTCACGGGCGGTCGGCTCGTCCTGGAGGACGATGGGCCTCGGCCCGGGCGGTGAAGGGCGCCCGTGACGACGACGCGGGGCGGCCGGGGAGGCCGGAAGGGGACGGGGCGGGCCCGCCGTGACGGTGCCGCGCCCGCCCGCTCTCAGTCGGCGCCGCACCGGCCGGGAGCCGGGCTCTCGCGGGGAGGGGCGACCCCGGGGCATCAGCCCGCCGGCGCTGCGCCGGCCGGGAGCCGGACTGGAATCCCGAGCGGGATTCACGTGTTGCGTATGATGTACCAGCGTCGGAAGGCCCCGGTGCAGGCCGGCGCGCATCTTCGTCCCCCCATCGAGAGGACACCGCAGTTGAGTAATCCATTCTTCTCCCGCAGCCCTGCTTTCAACGATCGGGGCCCCGTCGCCGCACCGTCGCGGCCGCTGACGCCCAACGGCTACCCGACGATGCCCGGCTACCAGCCCGGCCAGTACGGCCAGGCCGGCTACGGCCTGCCCGGCCAGACCGGTCAGTACGGCCAGTACGGCCAGACCGGCCGGCCCGGCCAGGCCGGTTACGGCCAACCCGCTCCGGTGTCCGCCGAGCAGCTCGCCGGCCTGGAGAGCCAGTACGGGGCGCCGAGCGCCACCAATGTCGACCGCGGGCGCATGACGTACGACGACGTCATCGTGCGCACCGCCGGGATGTTCGCCGTCATCCTCGGCGTCGGCGCGGTCTCGTGGTGGGTCGCCACCAACCCGGCCACGGCCGGGCTCGGCTACGCCGCCATGCTCGGCGGCTGCATCGGGGCGCTCGTCCTGGGGCTCGTCAACGCCTTCAAGAGGGAGCCCAGCCCCGCCCTCATCATGCTCTACGCCGTCTTCGAGGGCGCGATGCTGGGGGCGTTCTCCGGCGTCATGGAGATGGCCTTCCCCGGCATCGTGGTCCAGGCGATGGGCGCGACCGCCGCGACCTTCGTCGTCATGCTGTGCGCCTACAAGTTCGCCGGCTTCCGCGTCTCGGGCAAGGCGGCGCGCATCCTGCTGATCGCCATGGGCGGATACCTGCTCTTCAGCCTCATCAACCTCGTCCTCATGCTCACCAACGTCACCACCGATCCGTGGGGTCTGCGCAGCATGGAGGTCATGGGGATCCCGCTGGGCGTGATCGTCGGCCTGCTGGCCGTCGTCATGGGCGCCTTCAGCCTCGTCCTGGATTTCGAGGCCATTCAGCGCGGTGTCGAGCGGGGCCTGCCCACCCGCTACGCGTGGGCGGGGGCCTTCGGACTCGTCGTCACCATCGTGTGGCTCTACGTCGAGTTCCTCCGCATCCTCGCCATCCTGCGCGACAGCTGATCCGGCCCGGCTGCGTCGGCCGAGCAGACTAGCTCGCTGTGCCGGATGGGTCGGTCGCCGTCGTCGGTCATGGGCACCCGGTGACGTCCCGCGCCGTCTCGCTCTCCTTGCGGTGCCCGGCGGCGATCGACCTCGGGGCGGGGCTCCCGGTGGTGACTCGGCGCGCAGTTCGCGCTGGGCCGAGGGCCGCGGCGGCCGGGAGCGGGCCGCCTCACGTAGGCTCCGCAGCATGATCAACACCAACATGCCCTCGGTCGAGGGATCCAAGGGGACCAAGCCCGTCCTCGCCTTCCCGGGACCGGACGCGCCCGAGGGGCTCCAGGTTCAGGTCCTCGACGCCGGCGACGGTCGGGTCGTCGAGGCCGGCGACACCATCGTCGCACACTATCTGGGCCAGACCTGGGACGGGGACGTCTTCGACAGCTCCTACGACCGCGGTCAGCCGCTGGACTTCCAGGTCGGCGTCGGCATGGTCATCCGCGGCTGGGACGACGCGCTCGTCGGCCAGCGCGTCGGCTCGCGCCTGCTGCTGTCCATCCCCGCCGAACTCGGATACGGGGACCGCGGTGTCCCGCAGGCCGGCATCGCGGGCGGTGCCACCCTCGTCTTCGTCACGGAGATCCTCGGCGTGATGTGACGTCGCGGCGGAGAAGGGCGGGAACAGGGGGGGGGACGAGAGGACGACGGAGGAGGATGAACGGAGAGGGAAAGGGGCGGAGCCGTGGTTTCGGCTCCGCCCCTTCGCGCGGCTCGGGGCGCGGCGGGGGCTCAGGCGCGACGTGCGCGTCGGAGCGCCATGGCGCCGGCCGCCGTCAGCAGCAGCGCGGCACCGAGCGGGCCGGCGCTCGCCGGTCCGGTCCTGGCCAGCTTCCCGGGGCTCCCGGAGCCGGTCGCCGCGGGCCTCCCGGAGCCGGTCGCCGCGGGGCCATTCGGGCCCTTCGGGTCGGCATCCGGCGTGGCGGAGGCGTCCGCATCGGTGGGGGCGGCGGATGCGCCGGGCGACTCGCTCGGCTCGGGAGCCGGCGCGGCGGAGGCGCTGGGCGTGGGAGTCGGCTCGGGGGAGGGAGCGGCGGCTCTGGTGGTGACGCGGAAGGAGGGCGCCATCACCGGCGCGCCGTCCACGGTGACCTCCGGGGCGTAGGTGGTGTCGGCTCCGTTGCTCTCAGGAGCCCGCCGGGTCACGGGAACGGTGGCCTTCCAGGCCCCGTCCTGCACCGTGCCGGTCACGGCCGCGCCGTCGACGGTGACCGCGGGCGGAGTGCCGGGCGCCCCGGGGTCCGATGGGGCGGGCGGGGTCCGGGAGTCCAGTCTCCAGGCGGCCAGGTACTCCCCTCCGAAGTCCCCCCTGCGGAAGGCCTTGAGCAGCGCGCCGCCGTCGGGAACCGCGCAGGTCACGGTTGCCCGCTCCCCGGGGCTCAGCCTCTGCTCCTCGGGGGTGCATGTTCCGGCGGGCAGCTCCGTCCCCGCCTCGTCGGTGATGTGGAAGCGCATGTCCGCGGGGCCGGCGAACAGTCCGGTGCCGTTCGTGATGAGCAGCGAGACCCTGCGCGGCGAGTCGGGGGAGGCCTGCGAGGGGATCTCGATCCCGTAGTTCCTGGTGATCTCGCTGCTCGGCTCCACATCCAGGGCGTCGGCCGGGGAGTCGAGCAGGGTGACCGTGGGCGTGCCCCAGGAGACGGAGGGGCCCGGCTGGTCGTCCGCGTAAGAGGCCGACAGGCTGCCGAAACGGCCCGGGCCCTCGCACATGAATCCGCCGTCGGCGCACTGCAGGGTCGGCTGGTCGGCGGCGGCGACGGGGGACAGGGCGATGCCTCCCACCGCGACGACGACAGCGGCCGCGACCGTGGTGAGCGCGGTGAGCGGATGGCGTGAACGATGATGTCTCATGGAGCCTCTCGTTTCAGGATGCGGGGAGCGGAATGGATGAGGGTAGGCGAAGCATATCCGTGGCGCATGATTCCGCGGACGCTCGGACCGGATGGAATGACTCACGTCACGGGGCCCGATCCGTTCGCCGATGAGCGGATCGTCGACATCTACGGACATCACCGCAACGGTCGCCGGCCTGGGAGCCCTGCCTGAGGTCGACGTCGAGGCCCCCCCCGCGAGCGCCCGTACCCTCGCGAGCGCCCGTACCCTGTCGTCCGAGTTCGCCCGCCGGACGCTTGTCGGCTCCCTCGCGCGGCTGCTGCAATGGCGCGATGAAGCTGCTTCCGCCCAAGGCCCGTGCCGGTGATCGCGTCGCGATCCTGTCCCCGTCCCTGGCGGCCCCCGGCTTCGCCCCGGCGGTTCACGAGCAGGCCATGGCCAGGCTTGAGGCTCTCACCGGCCTGGTTCCCGTGGAGTACCCGACCACGAGGCGGCTCGGCGCCTCGCCCGAGGAGCGCGCCCGCGACCTCAACGCCGCCTTCGCCGATCCCAGCATCCGCGCGATCCTGGCGACCGTGGGCGGCGATGACCAGATCGCGGTCATACCGCACCTCGACGGCGCCGCGGCGCTGTCCGACCCCAAGCCCTTCCTCGGGTACAGCGACAACACGAACCTCCACCAGTGGCTGTGGTCGCTGGGCATCGCCAGCTTCTACGGCGGCTCCACCCAGGTCCACGTCGGCCCGGGCCCGTACGTCGACCCGATCCACCTCGACTCGCTGCGGGCGGCGCTGCTGACCGGGGCCGAGCTGGAGATCACCGAGCCGGGGGAGTCCGAGGACATGGGGCGCGACTGGCTCGATCCCCGCGCCCTGACCGAGTTCGGTGAGCGTGAGGCCACCGGGCCCTGGACCTGGGCGGGGCCGTCCCTCTCGGTGACCGGCCCTACCTGGGGCGGTTGCCTCGAGGTGCTCCAGTGGGTGCTGACCGCCGGCAGGTTCCCGGCCGACCCCCACGTCCTGGATGGCGCCGTCATGCTCATCGAGACCTCGGAGACGCTCCCGTCAGCTTCCGAGGTGGGGTGGATCCTGCGTGCCATGGGAGAGCGCGGACTGCTGGCCGCCGTCGACGCGGTCCTCGTGGCTCGCCCGCCCGCCTCCTCGCTGGAGGACCGCCGGGACGCCCCGGACAGGGCCCGCTTCCGGGCGGAGCAACGCGATGTCGTCGTCGAGACCGTCGGGCGCTACAACCCCGAGGCGGTCATCTGCGTGGGGGTCCCCTTCGGGCACACCCGCCCCCAATGGATCGTGCCGCACGGCGGAGCCATGACTCTTGACGGCGCCTCGCACCGGATCACTGCCAGCTACGCCTGAACGGCCCGGGACGGGTGCCTCTCAGGTCCAGCCGTCGGCCGCGACCGCTGCGACGGGGCTCCGGCCGCGACCCTGGGGCAGTCGAACCGCTCGCCCCAAGGAGACGTTCATGCCCGCCTGCGCTGCGTCAATCAGCAGCCGATGACGACGGACGCGCGTTCGCGTACGGCGCCCCCGGGCCCGCGATCACTGCGATAGCCTTGGGGCGGCGCGCTCGCGCCACACCCGGTAGCACGAACTGCACGGTCCGGAGGAAGTCCGGATGACGCCGTCGGGGGCCGCAGTCCCCGGACTCGCCCCGACCTCGTCGTGGGCGCACAACAACCAGGCGTTCGTCACCTCGGGGATGCCGTTCACCGGCCGCCACGGGGACTCCTGCTGCACCGGGTGCGATCACTCGCACCCGAAGGAGCCCCATGTCGAACCTGTCCGCCTCTGACAGCCGGCCCGGCGTCCCCGCCAGCATCTCAGTCCAGTTCACCCTCTACTTCGACGGCCGCTTCTGGGTCGGCGTTCTCGAGTGCCGTGAACGCCATCATGGCGGTGACGTGAACGGTCAGGCGATCACTGTGCGGGCGGCGCGGCACGTCTTCGGGGCCGAGCCCAGCGACGTCGAGCTCTACGACTTCCTCCTGGCCCGCGGCGGCGAGCTCATCGACCGGGCCGCCGCCTCTCCTCCGGTGTCGGTGGGCTCGACGACGGCGGACCCGTCGTCGAGCCGCCGGGCCAGTCCCAAGCGCGCCGCCCGGCGGGCCGCCAAGGAGGCCGCTCGGGCCCGCCCGTCCACCGCCGCGCAGGCCGCCCTGGCAGCCGCCCGTGAGGAGACCGCGGCCCGCACCTCCCGCAACCGGAGCCTGCGCCGCCGTCAGGAGGCGGACGAGGCCTGGGCCCGTCGTCGGGAACGGGCCAAGCGCCGCCACCGCGGCCGGTGACGTATATCAGGCGCATCGGCGCCGGTGGATGCAGTGACGCAAGGTGAGTGTTCCGCAAATAGTGGCCGCGAGGGCCGCGTCGAGAACGGCGGTCCCAGATGCGGGGGAGTGGCCTGCGACCGCGCCGGGTCGGCGTTATCACGTCTCAGGGACGGATCTCGGTGCGTCAGGACGGGCCGGTGGGGGATACGCTGTGGCAACACGGCGTCGTGAAGCGTCGGCTCTCTCGCGGACGGCTCCCGGCGGCGCCATTCCCGTTGGACTGTCCGCAAAGGATTCCCCATGCCGCAGTATCGCAGCGCCACCTCCACCATGGGCCGCAACATGGCCGGCGCCCGCGCCCTATGGCGCGCGACCGGCGTGAAGGACTCAGACTTCGGTAAGCCTATCATAGCCATCGCGAACTCCTTCACCCAGTTCGTCCCCGGGCATGTGGGCCTGCGCGACGTCGGGCGGCTCGTGGCCGCCCAGATCGAGGCCGCAGGCGGCCTGGCCAAGGAGTTCAACACGATCGCCGTCGACGACGGCATCGCCATGGGCCACGACGGCATGCTCTACTCCCTGCCCAGCCGTGATCTCATCGCCGACTCCGTGGAGTACATGGTCTCCGCCCACTGCGCCGACGCCCTCGTGTGCATCTCCAACTGCGACAAGATCACCCCCGGCATGCTCATGGCCGCCCTGCGCCTGAACATCCCCACCATCTTCATTTCCGGCGGCCCCATGGAGTCGGGCAAGCTGGTCACGGCCGACGGCGCCACCCGCAAGCTCGACCTCATCGACGCCATGATGGACGCCGCCGACCCCACGGTGGCCGACGAGACCATCAGCGCCATCGAGCGCCTGGCCTGCCCGACGTGCGGCTCGTGCTCGGGCATGTTCACCGCCAACTCCATGAACTGCCTCACCGAGGCGCTCGGGCTGGCCATGCCCATGAACGGCACCCTGCTGGCCACCCACGCGGACCGCGGTGAGCTGTTCGAGGAGGCGGGCCGACAGATCGTCGAGATCACCCGGGCCTACTACGAGCACGATGACTCCTCCGTCCTGCCGCGCTCGATCGCCACCAAGGCCGCCTTCGAGAACGCCATGAGCCTGGACATCGCCATGGGCGGGTCCACCAACACCGTCCTCCACCTGCTGGCGGCCGCTCAGGAGGCCGAGGTCGACTTCACCATGGCCGACATCGACCGCCTTTCGCGCAGGGTCCCCCACCTGGCCAAGGTGGCCCCCTCGACGAGCCTCTACCACATCGAGGACGTCCATCGCGCCGGTGGGATCATGGGGATTCTCGGCGAGCTCGACCGGGGCGGTCTGCTGAGCACGACGACGTCGACGGTGCTGCGCGGCACGCTTGCCGACTCCCTGGCCGCCTACGACATCGCGCGGCCCGGTCCCGATTCCGCACCCGGCTCGGGGCTGGCGGACGAGGTGCGCACCCGCTACCTCGCCGCTCCTGCGGGCGTGCGCACCACCACGATGTTCGGCCAGGCCTCGCGCTGGGAGTCCCTCGACACCGACCGCGCCGGCGGCTGCATCCGCGACGTCGCCCACGCCTACTCCGCCGACGGGGGGCTGGCGGTCCTGTTCGGCAACATCGCGGAGAAGGGCTGCATCGTCAAGACTGCGGGCGTGGACGCCTCGATCCTCGTCTTCGCCGGTCCCGCCGTCGTCTTCGAGTCCCAGGACACCGCCGTCGAGGGGATACTCGGCGGGAGGGTCGAGGCCGGCGACGTCGTCGTCATCAACCACGAGGGCCCGCGCGGCGGGCCGGGCATGCAGGAGATGCTGTACCCGACCACGTACATCAAGTCCATGCACCTGGGCAAGGAGTGCGCCCTGCTGACCGATGGGCGCTTCTCCGGAGGCACCTCGGGTCTGTCCATCGGGCACGTGTCCCCGGAGGCGGCCGCGGGCGGGCTCATCGGTCTGGTGCGCGACGGCGACCGCATTGAGATCGACATTCCGGCGCGTCGCATCGAGCTCGTGGTCGACGACGCCGAGATCGCCCGTCGCCGGGCCGAGGAGGAGGCCCGCGGGAGCGACGCGTGGTCGCCGCACGCCGAGCGCCCCCGCAGGATCAGCGCTGCCCTGCGCGCCTACGCCATGCTCGCCACCAGCGCCGACGTGGGTGCGGTGCGCGACCTGTCGAGGCTGCCGCGGTACTGAGCCGGCTCTCCGTCGAGATCGGTCCGGTTCCGGCTCGAGATCGGTCCGGTTCCGGCTCGAGATCGGTCCGACGCCGCTGCGCCCGGCGGCCGGGACTGCGAATCGGGCATTCCTGCGCGAGTCTGCTGCCGCCGGACTCATCTCGACACGTCCATCTGAACGCGGGGCGCGAAGGCGGCGGAGCGGTGGAGGCCGTTCCGCCGACGCCGAGCCGCGAACTCGGGCGGGCCCACGCAGTACGCGGTTGTGCATCGGGGCGCTCGGCATCGGCCGCGGCCGCGCGGAACGGCGTGCCGTGATGCTCTCTCGGTCCTGAGGGGGTTCGTCCGAACTGCCATGACGCGTGCTGGGGCGGTCGAGCCTTGTCGGCGTGAGGGACTCTTCCGGGCCCGCTCGAACTCGGACGTCGACATGTGCTGCGGGGCGTCACGCGCGCCGCCGCCCGATGCCCCACCCGGCCGATGGTGATATGGGCCGCCCTGGAAGAATTTGAGGACATGTCATCCGCCCGCATAGGCTGATGGACATGAAAATCGTTCTCGCTGACCTGGGCGTGACCATCGGAGGTCGCACCCTTGTCGACGACGTCAGTCTTTCCCTGACCCGCGGCGCCCGGACGGCGCTCGTCGGCGCCTCGGGCGCGGGCAAGTCGCTGACCTGCGCCGCCCTGGCCGGAACGCTCACCCCTGCTGCGAGCGTCACCGGCAGCCTCACGATCGAGGATCCGGACGGTTCCCGCGACAGCGCCCCCGGCAGCGACCTCCTCCGGGTCCCGGCTGCTCGCCGCCCTCGTGGGGCCCGTGCGGCTCTCGTCCAGCAGGACCCCGCCACCGCTCTCCACCCGCTCCTGCGCGTCGGGGACCAGGTCGCCGCCGCGGCCAGCGCCGCTGGGCACGCCCGTCGGGAGGCGTCGGCCCGTGCGCTCGCCCTTCTCCAACGCGTCGGCATCGAGCCCGCCCTCGCCGAACGGGTTCCCGGGCGGCTCTCCGGCGGCCAGCGCCAACGCGTCGCGGTGGCGCTCGCCCTGGCCGCCGAGCCGGTTCTGCTGCTGGCCGACGAGCCCACGACGGCCCTCGACGTCGTCGCCCGAGCCGAGCTCCTCGCCGCCCTCGACGACGTCACGACCTCCGCCCCGGCTGAGCCCGGCGCCGTGCCCGCCCCGGCTGAGCCCGGCGCCGTGCCCGCCCCGGCCGGGCCCGGCGCCGTGCCCGCCCCGGCCGGGCCGCCAGTGCCCCCTGCCCTACTGCTCGTGACGCACGATCTCGCGGCCGCCGCCCTGTGCGACGAGATCGTCGTCCTCCACGAGGGGCGCGTCGTCGAGCGAGGACCGGCGCGCCGCGTCCTCACCCGGCCCGAGCATCCCGTCGCCCGCTCCATGTGCGCCGCCGCCCGCGAGGAGACTCTGGCGGGGGCCCTGGTCGCCATCGAGGCCCGCGCCGACCTCGACGACGACTCCGTCGGCGAGATCGCCGTCCCCGTATCCCCGGCGGAGGTCCGCGCGTGACCGCCTCCTGCCTCGAGGTCACCGGACTGCGCCGCACCTACCCCGACGTCGCGGGCGAACGTCGCACCGTCCTGCACGACGTCGACCTGCGCCTGGAGTCCTCCGAGAGCGTCGCCCTGCTGGGGCGCTCCGGCTGCGGTAAGACCACGCTCCTCAAAGCGCTTCTCCTCCTGGACGCCCCCGGCCCCGCCGACTCCGGCGCGATTCTTCTCGACGGCGAGCCCGTCGTCGCCGGCCGCCGACGTCCCGGTGCGCGCGCGCTGCGTCCCTACCGTCGCGCCGTCCAGTACGTGCCCCAGGACCCGGCCAGCAGCCTCGACCCGCGTCACGACGTCATCTCCCAGATCACCCGCGCGCTCCACACCCTTCGGGCGCCGGGAGGCCCCGACGAGCACAGGGAGGTCGCGGAGTCTCTTCTGGAAGCCCTCGACCTGCCCAGGGGGAGCTGGCACCGCCGACCTCACGAGATCTCCGGCGGACAGGCGCAGCGCCTCGCGCTGGCGCGGGCCCTCGCGCCCGGCCCCCGCTACCTCCTCCTGGACGAGCCGGTCTCCGGCCTCGATCCCGCTCTGCGCCACCAGGTCCTCGACCTGCTCTCCGGACTCGCCGGCGACGACGGCTGGTGCCTGCCCGTGCCCGCCCCGGACGCGCCTGCGGCGCGCCCCGCCGTGCTCCTCGTGTCGCACGACCTCGCCGCCGTCGCCCGCGTGTGCACCCGCAGCATTGTCATGGACGCGGGCCTCCTCGTCGAGGACGCTCCCACCGCCCGACTGCTCGACGCGCCCGAGCACCCCGCCGCCAGGGCCCTGCGCGACGCCGTCCCCGTGCTCCCCGAGGACTGAGACCCGGGCCGAAGCGCTCACCGACCACCTCCCGTGCCGTCCGGCACCCGACACAGAAGGACCCTTCACATGGCACACCCAGCACACGCAGCCGCCTCACTCCCGTCCCCTCCCGACTCCGCGCTCCCGGAGGTCTCCCGACGACACGTCCTGGCCCTGCTGGGGGTCGGAGCGGCGGCCGGCGCCGTCGCCGCCTGCTCGGGGCGCTCGGGTCCCAGCGGCTCCTCGGCCAACGGCCGTATCCGCCTGGCCATGCTCCAGCCGCCCCGCTCGGGCCTGAGCCCCCTGTCCGACGACGCCTTCAAGCTCTCGCGCTGGTCCACCGCCGAGACCCTCATCTACCTCGACGCCGACGGCAACGCCCTCGAAGGCCTGGCCGCCACCTGGAAGCGGGAGAACGACACCACCTGGCGCTTCGCCATTCGCGACGGCGTCACCTTCCACGACGGCACGCCCCTGACCGCCGACAGGGCCGCGGCCGCCCTCACCTTCGCCGCCGGATACGCGACCCCGCCGCGCATCCTCGACGGCGTCGACCTCAAGGCGACCGCCGAGGGCGGCGACGTCGTCGTCACCACGGGCGCCCCCGACCCCCTCGTCCCCCAGCGCCTGTCCAGCCCGCAGCTCGCCATTCTCGCCGAGGCCGCCTACCCCGCCGATGGATCGTCGGACGGCCCGCTCGCCCCCGTCGGCCACGGCACCGGCCCGTTCGAGCTGACCGCCGTGAACGGCACCGCCTCCGCCACCCTCGAGCGCTACGACGACTACTGGGGCCAGAGGGCCGAGGCCGCCGGCATCGACGTCACCTTCGTGCCCGACGGCACCGCCCGCGGAGCCGCCCTGCGCACGGGTGAGGCCGACCTCGTCGAGGCGGTCCCCGTCTCGCAGGTCGCCACCGTCGACGAGACGCTCCTCCACGAGGTGCCCATGCCCCGTACCGCCACCCTCTACCTCAACACCCGCGACGGCGCCTTCAAGGACCCGGCCCTGCGCGCCGCCGCCCGGGACGCCGTCGATGCGAGCAGTCTGGTCGACACCATGTACGAGGGGCACGCCGACGTCGCCGCCGGACTGCTCGGCCCGGCCCTGGCCTGGGCCTCCCAGAAGCGCCCCTGGGGCGGATCCGCCTTCGCGGGCGCCGACGGCGTCGCCGCCACCGGCAGGACGAACGGCGCCCCCGTCACCTTCACCAAGGCCGGCACCGTTCCCTCCGGCACCTCCATCGTCCTGGGCGGTTACACCGACCGGCCCGAGCTCGCCGAGATGGTCGTCCTCATCGCCCAGCAGCTGGAGGCCGTCGGCTTCACCGTCAAGCAGGACGTGCGCGAGTACGCCCAGATCGAGGCCGACGCCCTGGCCGGAGCCTTCGACTGCTTCCTGCTCTCGCGCGCCACAGTCCTGGACTCCGGCGACCCGGTCGCCTACATGGTCTCCGACTTCTCCTCCACCGGCTCCTTCTCGCTGAGCCTCCTCGCCGACGACGCCGTCGATGCCGCCCTGGCCAAGGCCGCCGGCATCGAGGCGGGCGAGGAGCGGCAGGACGCCATCATGGCCGCCGAGGAGCTCATCCTCGCCACCGGCGCGGCCGTCCCGCTCCTCCACGAGCGCGTTCTCCAGGGCGAGGCCGCCGGTCTCGCCGGTGCCGAGCGCGACCCGCGCGAACGCGCGCTCATCACCTCCGCGACCGTTGTCGCCTGAGCGCGCCCGCACCATGAGCACTGCGAGTCCCTCGAGCGCCGCGAGTACTGCGAGCCCCGGACCCCGGGGCTCCGGCGCCGCGCGGACGGCGGAGCGGACGCGCCGTCCCGGTCGTCTGCGACTGCTCGGGCGCGGGTCCGGCGCCGTGGCCGTCTCCCGGTCCCTGGCCGTTCTCGCACTGGTGGCCCTCGTGGGGCTGCTCCCGTGGCTGTCCAGCAACGACCCGGCGCTGACCATCCTGCGCGCCACCAGCGCCGAGCGCGAGGCCACCCCGGAGGTGCTCGACGCCATCCGCGAGCGGCTGGGCCTGAACGCGGGCCCGGTCGGCTCGATCCGGCACTGGCTGTCCGGCCTGATCCACGGAGACCCGGGAGTCTCCTGGATCTCGGGCGACTCCGTGGGCCCGGGGACCCTCGACGCCTTCGGCGTGTCCCTGGTCCTCATGGGCGCCTCGCTCGCCGTCGCCCTCGTGACCGCTGCGCTCCTGACCCTGCCGACCCTCGTGGACGGCCTGACCGGGCGCCGCCGCAGCCGGGGAGGCGCCCTCGCCGCCGCGCTGACCTCGCTGCCCGAGTATCTGCTCGCGCCCGTCCTGCTGCTGATCCTGTCGGTCTACCTCGGCTGGCTGCCGCCCTACGGGTGGGGCGGGCCGGAGCGGATCGTCCTGCCGGCCCTCTCCCTCGGACTGCCCGGAGGAGGTCTGCTCGGCGGGCTCCTGTCGGACGCGGTCGCCGCGGTCTTCGCCGAGCGATGGGTCACCACCTGGACGACGGCCGGCATCGGTGGGCGCGGGCTCGCGCTCGCCGTCCTGCGTCGTGCGCTCACCCCGCTGACCGGGCAGGTCGCGCTCGTCGTCGTGGGCCTGACAGGCGGCGCGGTCGCCGTCGAGAAGGTCTTCGCGATCCCGGGGATCGGGCGGGCCCTGCTCGGATCCGCCACCGCCCAGGACGTGCCCGCCCTCCAGGCGGGCGTGCTGCTCCTGCTGGTCCTGGCCCTGGTCGCGGGGGCGCTGGCCGTGCTCGCATCCCGCGCCCTGGTCGGCCGGGCCGCGGGGGCGGGCGGGCTCGCCCCCGCCCCTCCGGTGGAGCGCACCGGCGAGGGCGCTCGCGTCGTCGCCGTGCTCGGGGCGGCCGGCCTGGTCGGGCTGGTCCTGGCGGGGATCGGACGGGACCCGTACGCCGTGGTGGGCCGCCGTCTCGAGGCGCCGTCGTGGGCGCTGCCGCTGGGGGCCGACGCCCTGGGGCGCGACGTGCTGGCCCGGGTGGCCCACGGCGCGGTGGCGACGGCGGTCTCCGCGCTGGTCGTCACCGTCGTGTGCGCCGTCATCGGACTGCTGCTCGGGCTGGCGCCGCGCGCCTCGGTGGGGCCGGTGGAGGTGGCCAACGCCGCCCCGCCCGTGCTCGCGGGCCTCATCGTCGCCGCGGTCACCGGGCCGAGCGCCTCGGGGGCGGCGCTGGCCGTGGCCTGCGTCGCCTGGGCCCCGCTCGCGGCGCACGCCGGGGCGCTCGTCCAGGAGGCGCGCGAGCGCCCCGACGTCGCCCTGGCGCCCGCGCTGGGGGAGGGACGGGCGCGGATCATGCTCACCCGGGTGCTGCCGGGGGTCGTTCCCGTCCTCGCGCGCCATGCCGCCCTGCGCCTGCCGGGCGTGGCGCTGGCGCTGGCGGGGCTCGGCTTCCTCGGCCTGGGGGCGCAGGCCCCGACACCGGAGTGGGGGCTCGTGCTGGCCGAGGCGCTGCCCTACATCGAGCGGGCACCGTGGGCGGTAACGACGCCGGCGGGGGCGCTCGTGCTGCTGTCGGTCACGGCCGTGGCCGCCTCGCGCTCCGGTCGCTCCTGAGAGTGCGGGAGGACCTCGACGGCGTCTGCGGCGACTGAGGCCTCCGGCCCGGACGGGCCCGACCCGGCCCGCCCGGTGCCTCTCATCTAGGGTGGGGCCGTGAACGACCGCACCGCTGGGCCCGCCGACGACGCGCCCTGGGACTCCGCCCGCTACCTGCGCGAGATCCTGCGCGCCCCCGTCTACGAGGCTTCCGAGCACACGCCGCTGCAGGTCATGGCGACCCTGTCGGCCCGAGTGGGCAATACCGTGGAGGTCAAGCGGGAGGACCTCCAGGCCGTCCACTCCTTCAAGATCCGCGGCGCCTACAACGCCATGCGCTCCCTGACCGACGCCCAGCGGGCCCGCGGCGTCGTGACCGCCTCCGCCGGCAACCACGCCCAGGGGGTCGCGCGGTCCGCCTCGGTCCTGGGTGTCCGCGCCACCATCGTCATGCCCACCGTCACCCCGAGCATAAAGATCGACGCCGTGCGATCGCTGGGCGGGGAGGTCCTCCTGCGCGGCGAGAACTTCGACGCCGCCAAGGCCGAGGCCCAGCGGCTCTCCGAGGTCGAGTCCCTGACCTTCATCGCCCCCTTCGACGACCCGCGCGTCATCGCCGGCCAGGGCACCATTGGCCTGGAGATCATCCAGCAGGACGCCGAGCTCGACCGCCTCTTCGTGCCCGTGGGCGGTGGCGGTCTGGCCGCCGGGGTCGCCGTCCTCATCAAGGCCCTCATGCCGCAGGTGCGGGTCATCGGCGTCGAGCACGAGGAGTCGGCCTGCTTGGCCGCGGCCCTCGCGGCGGCCGAGCCGGTCACCCTCGAGCGCGTCGGCCTGTTCGCCGAGGGCGTCGCCGTGCGCCGCATCGGCGACGAGACCTTCCGCCTGTGCTCGGCCCTCCTCGACGACGTCGTCACCGTCTCCTCCGACGAGACCTCGGCCGCCGTGCGCGACCTCTTCGAGGACCTGCGCGCCGTGCCCGAGCCGTCCGGCGCCATCGCCCTGGCCGGCCTGAAGAAGTACGTCGCCGCCCACCGCCTGGCCGGCGAGCGGCTGGCCTGCGTGCTCTCGGGCGCGAACCTCAACTTCCACCAGCTTCGCTACATCTCCGAGCGCAGCGAGATCGGCGAGCAGCGCGAGGCCATCCTCGGGGTGACCATCCCCGAGGTCCAGGGAGAGTTCCTCCGCTTCGCCTCGGTCCTGGGCGGGCGGGCCGTCACCGAGTTCAACTACCGGGTCTCCGCCTCGGCCCCTCCCGGTTCGCCGGCTCGCATCTTCGTGGGCGTGCAGCTCACCCGCGGGCGCGAGGAGCGCGCCGAGATCGTGCGGGACCTGAAGGCCGTGGGCTACGGCGTCGTGGACCTGACCGACGACGAGCTCGCCAAGGTCCACGTGCGCTCCATGATCGGTGGCCGGGCCCCCCGGGGGCTGGCGGAGCGGCTCTTCAGCATCGCCTTCCCCGAGGCCCCCGGCGCCCTCGTGCGCTTCCTGGAGGTGCTCGGCACCCGCTGGAACATCACCCTGTTCCACTACCGCACCGACGGCGCCGACTACGGGCGCATCCTGACCGCCTTCGAGGTCGACGGCGACGGCCCGACCGACTCGACGCTCACCGAGCACATGGACCGCCTCGGGTACGCCTACCACGAGGTGACCGACGACCCCTCGGCCCGCTTCTTCCTCGCGCGGTGAGCGACCCGGGGCGGGGCCCGCCTCCGACCGACCGCCGGCTCGTCGGTGACCGCTGGCGCCGCCCCGCCGCGTGATGCGATTCATCGATGGGCGGCACGGCTTTGTGGGACTGAAGACCTAGGATGATTCATGAATCAATGACCGGTGCGCGCCGAGCGCGCGGGCCGGATCCGTGCTGTCTTCGTGAAGGACTCCCATGACCCGTCTTGCCGTCATCACCGGCTCCGTCCGTCCCAACCGCGTCGGCTCCGCCGTCGCCCAGTGGGTCGCCGAGAAGGCGTCCACCGTCGAGGGGGTCGAGGCCGAGGTCCTCGAGCTCGCCGACTTCGGCCTCCCGGTCTTCGCCGAGGAGATGCCTCCGATGATGGCCGCGCCGAAGGACCCCGCCGCCGTGGCGTGGAACGAGGCACTGGCCCGCTTCGACGCCTGCATCGTCGTCACCCCCGAGTACAACCGCTCCATCCCGGGGGCCCTCAAGAACGCACTCGACTTCGTCGTCCCCTCGGTGCTCGCCAACAAGGCCATCGGCCTGGTCGGCTACTCCTACCTGGGCGGCGTCCGCCCGGTCGAGGAGCTGCGTGACATCCTGACCAACTTCACCACGGGCGTCGTGGGCCGGCAGGTCAACCTGTCCCTGGCCACTGACTTCGAGAACGGGAGCGCCTTCATGCCCGCCGCCTACCACGACGGCGAGGTCCCCGCCATGGTCCGGGACATCGTCGCCCAGGACCGGGCGCTGGCGGCCCTGCGCTGAGCGGCCGTCCGGGTCGGTCTCAGGCCAGGTCGAGGCCCCGGTAGCGGTCGACCGCCCCGGCGACATCGACCATGCGAGGGCGCACCAGGAAGGCCGGGCGCTCGTGAATCGAGCACAGCGCGTCCAGGCCCTCGTCGTCCAGCAGCGCGTCCAGGTCCTCCAGGCACTCCGCCAGCGAGGAGATCCCGTCGAAGCGCTGCTCCAGCAGCGCTCGCAGCGCGTGGGCGATCGCTTCGGTCTGCCCCGGGTCGACGATGCCGGACACGTCGGCGACGTCGATCTCCTCGCGGTCCAGCTGGAAGCGGTCCAGGCCGCGCGCCCGCGTGCGCGTCGGCCCCCGCCGCTCGCGCGGAGGCGAGGGCAGGGGCGCGCGCGGGCGCGCCGTCGGCCACTGCGGCAGCGCCGTGTCCTCGCGCGGCTGGGCGGCCACGACGGCGGCGGCCCGGTCGGTGGCGTCGCGCAGCTCGTAGGAGTCCATGAGCAGGATCCTGTCGGCGACGTCCAGGTAGTCCCCCGACCCTCCCATCACCATGACCGTGGAGACCCCGGTGGCCGCCAGCGCCCCGACGCGGTCGACGAAGGGCGTGATCGGCTCGCGCTCGTCGGCCACCAGGGAGCGCATGCGGGCATCGCGGATGAGCAGGTTGGTCGCCGAGGTGTCCTCGTCCAGCAGCAGGGCGCTCGCCCCCGCCTCGATGGACTCGATGATCGACGCGGCCTGCGAGGTCGAGCCCGAGGCGTTCTTAGTGGTGAAGGCCACGGTGCCGCGTCCGCCCGGCAGGTGCGAGATGAAGGGGGACAGATCGACGCCGGTGACCGCCCGACCGTCCGCGGCGCGCACCTTGACCGCGTCCGGCACGGTGGCCACCAGCTCGCGGCCGTCCCCGGGCACGTGCGGGTAGACGCCCCGCTCGACGGCGCTCAGCAACGTCGACTTGCCGTGGTAGCCGCCGCCGACGATGACGGTGACGCCGGTTCCGATGGCGGTGCCCCGCACCTGCCCGGCGTGAGGCAGGGTGACGACGGCGGCCAGCGAGTCGGGCGCCTGAAGCGGCACGGCGTCCACGTGCAGGGGCTCGTCGCTCACCCCGGAGCGTCGTGGCAGCAGGGCGCCGTCGGCGAGGAAGGAGACCCATCCGCGCTCGCGCACGGTCCTCGTCAGGGCGCGGTGGTCCTCGAGCGCGGCCACATGGGCGAGCAGCCGCTCGGCCCGCTCGCCGGACAGGTCCAGGGCGGTGCCGATCGCGCGAGTCAGGTCGCGCGCCACGATGCGGGCCGCCTCGTGGCCCTGGATGGAGCGGCCGCGCGCGGGCAGCGCCATGCGGGCCCGCACCTCCAGCCTGCGGACTCCCGCCTCCGACGACCCCTCGTCCTCCGGCTTGTCGTCCGGGCTCCCGTCTCTCGTCTCCTCGTCCTCCGGGTCCTCGGGTGGGGCCAGGACCGCGGAGCGCTCCAGGATCTCCTGGCCCGGGGCTGCGATGGACAGGCTGGTGCCCTTGAAGGCCGCGTGCAGCTCACGGGTGAGGAAGTCGCACACCGCCAGGCGACGATCGTCGGTCGTCAGGAGCTCCCGATCCTCCAGGATCTCCAGCCCCGACAGGTCGGTGGGCGCCTCCAGACGGATGCGGGTCGGGGGCGCGTAGGGGTCGGGCTGGACGCGGTCGACGTGCAGGACCCAGTCCTCGGGCGCCTCGTAGCGGCCCACGATCGCCCTGTACGCCGCGTAGGAGCGGCCGTCCAGGGCGTGGAGGTGCCCCACGAGGTCGGACAGAGAGCCGTCGCGCGGCTCATCGTCGTACTGGCGACGCCGACGGTCGTCGCCGCGTCCGGGGACGCTGTAGTCGTCCCGTCCGCCGGATCGCGGTCCTCTGCGGTCGTCGCGATGCCCGCGGTAGCCGCGGTCGCCCCCGCGGCTCCTGTAGGGTCCGTCGTACCGGCGCGAGCCGCCGCTGCGGCCCGCGCGGCCGCCTCGCCCGTATCCCTGATGCCGGTCGTCCGGTCGCTGCCCGTCGTTGCTCATGGGGCGATCCTGGCACATCACTGCGGCTGTTCCGCATATGCGTCGAGATCGGTCCGGTTCCGCGTCGAGATCGGTCGGGCTCCGGCTCGGGATCGGTCCGTCCCCCGCCGTCCGCATTGCGAGGCGGGCCGTGGCGCGCGGAGCTCACCGGCTCCGCTTGAAGCCGTCGCGCACGGCCCTCGTGAGCCGGTCCAGTCCCGCCGAGGCGATCGACCAGCGGTGCCAGAACAGTGCACGGTCCAGGGCGGCCAGCCCGGGCACGGTCACCAGGCCCGGGTGCGCGTCCAGCTGGCCGGCGGGCAGCATGCCCCAGCCCAGGCCGGCCTCGATGGCCGCGGCGAGCCCGGCGGTGGTGGGGACGACGGCGCGCGGCGCGGGCACCGGCAGGCCCGCCGCGCGCAGGGCGAGGTCCTGCAGATCGTCGTCGGCGTCGAAGCGAACCACCGGCAGCGAGGAGGCCGTGGCCCCGGCGACCAGGAGCCCGGGCGCGACGACGGGGACGTAGGTGGTCGTTCCCAGGCGCTCCGCCCGGCATCCGGCCGCGCGCGCACCCGAGGCGGACACGGCGCACATGACCCGCCCCGATCGCAGCAGTTCGGAGGTGCGGCTCTCGTCGGCCACGATCAGGCGGAGACGGCAGTTCCATGCGGCGGCCTCGTGCAGGACGGCGGGGAACCAGGTCGCCAGTGAGTCGGCGTTGACGGCGACAGCCAGCTCGACCGGTTCCGCCTCCCCCGTTCCGGTGCCGGCTCGTGGGCCGGTCGTCCCGTCGAGGTCGAGCTCGGCCGTCATCTCAGCGGCCAGGAGTGATTGCTGGCGGGCGTAGCGCAGCACGACCTCGCCGTCGGGCGTCGGGGTGGAGGGGGAGCCGCGTCGTACGAGAACGCGACCGAGAGCGGACTCCAGCGCCCGGATTCGCTGGCTGACCGCCGAGGTCGAGACTGCGAGCCGACGGGCGGCGGCCTCGAAGGCGCCGGTGTCGGCGACGGCCTCCAGGGCGGCGAGCTGATCCGGATGCATGAAGGAACTCTTCATGAACTGAAGAATATCGCGTTGGTCTTTATGAGTGCGCCGTGCTTAACCTCGGCGCATGATCGTCTCGTTGACCGCTCTCCTGACCTCGGCCCGGACGGGCGCCTTCGCCGCCTCGGCCATGTCCGCTCCGGCCGGGCTGCCCGCATCGCTTGACCTCGCCCCCGCCCTGACCGGCTTCGGCACCGGGCTCGGCCTCATCGTCGCCATCGGCGCCCAGAACGCCTGGGTGCTGCGACAGGGGGTGCGCCGTGAGCACATCGGGCTGGTCGTCGCGATCTGCGCCCTCAGCGACCTCGTCCTCATCGCGGTGGGAACCGGGGCGATCCGCATCGTGACCGGCATGGCCCCCTGGGTGCTCGAGGTGCTGCGCTGGGGAGGGGTGATCTACCTGGTCGCCTTCGCGCTCACCTCGTTCCGCTCGGCGCTGCGCCCCGAGGCTCTGGAGCAGTCGGCGGCGCGCCCGGCCGCCTCGGTGGCGGCGACCACGCTGGCGCTGACCTGGCTCAACCCGCACGTCTACCTCGACACGGTCCTCATGCTCGGCACGGTGACCAACAACTTCGGGTCCGCCCGTTGGTGGGCCGCGGCCGGCGCCGGCGCGGCCTCCGTCCTCTGGTTCGCCGGGCTGGGGCTCGGAGCACGTGCCCTGTCGGGTCCGTTGTCCAGCCCCCGGACGTGGCGAGTGGCGGACGTGCTCGTCGGCTGCGTCATGCTGGGGGTCGCCGCGCACCTGGCTCTGGGCGCATGACGGGTCGTCCCCCCGCGTCGAGATCGGTCCGGTTCCGCGTCGAGATCGGTCCGGCCGGCAGCGCCTCGGAGCCGCTCAGGCGCCGCTCGCGTCCTCGGCGGCCTCCTTGCGGAGCGTGCGCAGGCCGAAGGAGAGCATGGTCCGCAGCAGGAGCGGGTTCCACACCCTGGTGAATCGGGTGACGGTTCGCTTCGGCATGCGGCGCAGGACGGCGACGACGCGCCTCGTCTCACCGCGTTCGGGCGCGAGCGGACTCGTCCTGACCATCGCCTCGACCGTGATGGACAGCGCCGCGCCGCGCCCGGCGAGATCCTCATCCGGCAGCGCGCGCCACGAGCCCTGACGATGGGCCTCCTCGAGGACGGTCAGGGCCGAGCCCAGCCCGGCACGAGACAGGCCCACCAGCTCCGGGCGGATCCGCTCGGCGTCGAGGCGCTCGAGGAGCTCCGCGGCCAGCGGTAGGGCCGAGGACGCCAGCACGTCGATCAGGCCGTTGACCTCGGCGCGCTCCTGGGGCGACATCTCGGGCGTCCCCGGCGCGGCCCCGCCCTCGTCGTCGACGTCCCCGGAGAAGAGCGCGGGCACGCCGAGCGCCTCGGCGCGCTTGGTGGCGCGATGCACGTCGGCCAGGCGCTGGTGCGCCGCCGGGGAGGCCGCCAGCGCGGTGAGCAGCTCGTCGGCGGCACGCCAGCGGAACTCGGCCCTCTCGGTTCGCTCGGCCTCCTCGTCGCCGGTCCGCGGCGCGGTCGGTCCCGGTTCAGACATCGGGAGCCGTCTCGGGCGGCAGCACGTCGGTCTGGGCGGGCAGATCCGCGACGCCCACCGGGCAGGTCACCCCGTTGGGGCCGTGGTTGCAGTAGCCGCCCGGATTCTTGTGCAGGTACCCCTGGTGATAGTCCTCGGCCAGGTAGAAGGGGCCGCCGAACTCGGCGTACAGCCCGTCGACCGGTCCGATCGTCGTCACGCAGGTGCCCAGACCCAGGCGGGTCAGCTCGCTCTGGAACAGGTCGCGGATCCCGTGGGCGGCGGCGGCCTGGGCGGGTGTCGTCGTCCACACGGCCGAGCGGTACTGGGTGCCGACGTCGTTGCCATGCCTGTTGGGGCGGGTCGAGTCGTGGTTCTCCCAGAAAGCGCGCAGCAGCGCCTCGCCACCCGCTCCGACGACGGCGGGGTCGTAGACCGCCCGCACCGTCTCGGCATGGCCGGTGGCCCCGGTGCTGACCTCCTGATAGGTGGGGTTCGGCGTCGTGCCGCCCATGTATCCGACGGCCGTGGCCACGACGCCGGGCAGACGCCACAGGATCCGCTCCACGCCCCAGAAGCAGCCGCCCGCCAGGTGGATCACCTCGGTGCCCTCCGGCCAGGGGCCGTCCAAAGGACCGCCGAGGACGACATGATCGCCCGGTTCCGGCAGCAGGCCGGTCTCGCGGCCGGGGATCGCGGGGTTTCGGGACGGGATCCCAGAGGGCGCGTTCTTCATGGCGGTCACACTACCGTCCCCGCCCTCCGCGGGACGGGCGCCCGGAACGCGCTCGCTCGTACGAGCCGCGGGCGTGGGAATACGTGCCGGTGCCCGATGACGGCCGGCACCGCCGGCCGTCATCTCAGACCGTGGTGACGTCGACGATCTCCGCCTCGATCTCCTTGCCGGTGGGGGCGGCGTAGGTGACGGTCTCGCCGGCCCTGTGCCCCATGAGCGCCTTGCCGAGCGGAGCATCGGGGGAGAAGACCTTGACGCCCGCGGGGACGTCCGCGGTGATCTCCTGTCCGCCGAGCGCGAAGCGCTGCTCCTTGCCGGCGACCCTCGCGGTCACGATCGTTCCGGCGGAGACCGAGCCGTCGGAGGCGGCCTCGCCGATCTGGGCGTTCTCGAGCAGGTCGGTGAGCTGGATGATGCGGGCCTCGTTGAGTCCGGCCTCCTCGCGCGCGGCGTGATATCCGGCGTTCTCGCGCAGGTCGCCCTCCTGGCGGGCGGCCTCGACGCGCGCCGCGATCTCCTTGCGGTCGGTGTCCTTACGGCGGCGCAGCTCCTCGGTAAGACGGTCGAAAGCGTCCTGCGTGAGCCAGGTGCCCTGTTGCTCGGTAGTCTCCTCGGCCATGGGTCCTCCTAGACTGAACGACGAGTTCAACTCGTGATCTTAGCCCCCGATCCTCGACCCATCAGTCCGCTCCCCGCCTCTCAGTCGAGGACGGCGAGGTAGCAGGCGACGCAGTGGCAGGCCCACCCCGCGACCGTGCACAGGTGGAAGATCTCGTGGAAGCCGAACCACTCCGGCGACGGATCGGGGTGCTGGCGGACGTAGATGACGCCCCCGATGGTGTACAGGACGCCTCCCGCTATGAGCAGGCACACGATGGCCGGTCCCCCGGCGACCCAGAACTGGGGCAGGAACCAGAACGCCACCCAGCCCAGGGCCACGTACAGCACCGTGGAGAACCAGCGCGGCGCGCTCCGCCAGACCAGGCACTTGACGATGCCCAGCAGCGCCCCGCCCCACACGATGCCCAGCACGGCCGCGGCGATCCCGGTGCTGAGCAGCGCCACGGACAGGGGAGTGTAGGTGCCCGCGATCAGCAGGAAGATGTTGGAGTGGTCGAAGGACTGGAGCACGACGGATACGCGGCGCGTCCACCGACCGCTGGAGATGTGGTACACGCCGGAATTGGCGAAGAGCAGCAGGGAGGAGACGAGGTAGGCGACGCACGCCCATGTCCGCCCGGCGCCGGGGGCCAGGACCGTCAGCACGATGCACGCGGCCAGCGCCAGGGGCGCGGTGCAGGCGTGGATCCAACCGCGCAGGTGCGGCTTGGGGTAGCCGTCGTAGGTGAGGGAGGGCTTCTTGCTCGTGCTGCTCTGCATGGTGCTCTCCTCGACGGCGTTGGACGCGACGACGTCCTCGGGTGCGCGCACGGTCTCGTGCGCGGGAGCCTGGATGCTCATCGACGGACCTCCTCGACGGGTTCGCTCAGCTCGCGGGCCAACAACTTACGGTTCCGTAGGTTACGTTACCGTAGGTTTGTGTGGAAGGGTGGGGAGCGCCTCATTCCCGCGCTACCGTTGCTCCAGAGAACCCGCGGGCGCCCGCGCGTGGCGGGCGATCGCACCCGGAGGAGGGGCATGGCAGGGAAAAACCTCGTCTACGAGTTCTATGAGCGTCGCCTGGCCGCGCAGATCGACCCCGAACGGGTGCCCGGTCACGTCGGCGTCATCCTCGACGGCAATCGGCGCTGGGCGCGCACCAGGGGCTTCGGGGCCGCCCAGGGGCACAAGCGGGGTGCGGACAAGATCGAGGAGTTCCTCGGCTGGGCGCAGATCGCCGGAGTCCGCATGGTCACCCTGTGGCTCCTGAGCACTGACAACCTCTCACGGGATCCGGCCGAGCTGTCCCCGTTGCTGGACATCATCGCCCACGCCGTCGATGAGCTCGCGTCCACCGGCCGCTGGCGCCTGCGCCTGGTCGGCGCGGTCGATCTGCTGCCCGCGTCCGTCGCCGAGCGCCTGCGCAGCGCCGTCGCCTCCACGGCCGCGCCCCGGAGCGCCGACGACGGCGCGGAGGGGACCTTGGGGGACCGGGCCGACACGCGCATGCACGTCAATATCGCGGTGGGGTACGGCGGCCGCCAGGAGATCGCCGACGCCGTGCGGGATCTCCTGCGGGAGCGGGCCGCCACCGGCGACAGCCTCGAGGACGTCGCGGCCACGCTGTCCGAGGAGGACATCACCGACCACCTGTACACCAAGGGCCAGCCGGATCCAGACCTGGTCATCCGCACCTCCGGCGAGCAGCGGCTCTCGGGCTTCCTGCTGTGGCAGTCGGTCCACTCGGAGTTCTACTTCTGCGAGGTCAACTGGCCGGCATTCCGGCGCATCGACTTCCTGCGCGCGCTGCGCGACTACGCGGGCCGGGAGCGCCGCATGGGACGATAGGCGCGTCCCGGGAGCCCGCAGCCGTTCCGGGTGCCCGTGCGAGGGCGCCCGGCGACCGGGCCCGCGCTCGCGGAGCCCGGGTCGCGAGGCCGACGGCTCGGGCTCAGGACTCGAGCTCGGCGCGGGTGGGCGGGTTCGCGCCCGCCCGCGAGACCGTGATGTCGGCGATCGCCGCGGCGTGCCGCACGATGCGCTCGAGCGTGGCCGCGTCGATGGCGCGCAGGGCCTCGCGCCGGTCCGCTCCCACGAGGTTCTCGGCCCACAGGCCGTCCTCGAGTCCGCCCATGAAGGAGTCCCCGGCGCCCACGGTGTCGGTGACGACGACGTCCGAGCCCGCGGGGACCTCCAGGCGCAGTCCGGAGGCGGTCATCGCCAGGGCGCCGTGCTTCCCCCGTGTCACGACGACGACGGCCGGCCCGCGCGTGAGCCAGTCGTTCAGGATGTCCTGGAGCGCGGAATCGGTGGAGGCGTCGATGCCGTAGAGCCAGGCGATGTCCTCGTCGGAGCACTTGACCAGGTCGGACAGGGCGACGAGCCGCTCGACGATGGCGCGTGCGCCGGCCGGTTCCCCCATGAGCTGGGGGCGGGCATTGGGGTCGTAGCACACGGTGGAGGTGGCGCGGAAGTCGGTCAGGACCTTCTCGACCGTGGTCGCTCCGGGAGAGAGGATGGCTGCGATCGAGCCGGTGTGGACGAGCAGCGGGGGCTCCGCGTCCTCGGCGCGGGTGGGGTAGGGGGGCTCCCAGCTCAGGTCGAAGACGTAGGAGGCGGCGCCGTCCGGACCGATGGTCGCCTCGGCGGTCGAGGTGCGCGCGGCGCCGTCGGAGCCCGGGGTCAGTCGCACGCCGTCGGCCTCGAGGTGGGCGCGGACGGCCTTGCCGCGCGCATCGGTGCCGATCCAGCAGTCGAGCTCGGCGTCGCGGCCCAGCCTGGCCAGGCCGAGAGCCACATTGGCCGGGGAGCCGCCGGGAATGTCGGTCGGCGATTCGTCGGGGCGGATGACGACATCGACGAGGGCCTCGCCGATGACGAGAGCGGTTCCTGGGCGGCCGGGGGCGGTCATGATGGCTCCTTGCGGTGGAGGTGACGGGGGTCAGGAGGGGGCTTTCTCCCGCTCGGCGACGGCGGCCAGGCGAGTGCGCGCGTCATCGAGCCAGGCCTGGCAGCGGGCGGCGAGGGCCTCGCCGCGCTCCCACAGCGTGAGAGCCTCCTCCAGCGGAACCTGGCCGGCCTCGAGGCGCTGGACGACGGAGACGAGCTCCTCACGGGCGCGCTCGTAGGACAGCGTCGCGACATCGGCGTTGGCGTCGGACGAGCCGTTGGACGGGTCGGTGGCGCCGATGGAGGAGGACAGGCTCATGGTGTGGATTGTTGCACGTTGTCCGCCTCCCGGGGGCGGGTCCGGGGTTCGAAGTCCGAAGTCGGCCCGGGAGGCGTCCCGGGGGCCGGCTCGGAGTCGAGCGCGGGCTTGGTGGCGCCCACCACCTGGGCGACCATGCGCCCGGAGGCGAGCACGCCCTCGATGAGGTCGCCCTTGGCGACGTCCTCGGCGCTGGTGATGATCGTGCCGCCGGGCTTGCGCAGGATGGCGTATCCGCGGTCGAGCACCCCCTGGGGGGAGAGCGCCGTCAGGCGCGCGCGCTCGGCGTGCAGGTCCGCCTGCGCCAGGGACAGGGCGGTGCCCAGGCCGCGGCGCAGGCGCTCGCGGATCTGGTCGAGCTCGGTCTCCCTGTCCCGGACGATGACGGCGGGGTCGGTCATGACGGGGCGCTCCCGCACCTGGTCCAGACCGCGCTGCTCGGCCTCCAGCCGCGCGGTCAGAACGCCCCGCATCCGCTCGCGCGCCGAGTCGAGCCCGATCGTCTCCTCGGCCAGATCTGGCACGATGCGCCGGGCGGCATCGGTGGGGGTCGAGGCCCGGTAGTCGGCGACGAGGTCCAGCAGCGGGCAGTCCGTCTCGTGCCCTATGGCGGAGACGATCGGAGTGCGGGCCGCGGCCGCCGCCCGCACGAGGCCCTCGTCGCTGAAGGGGAGCAGGTCCTCGACGGCGCCCCCGCCGCGGGCGACGACGATGACGTCGATGGATGCGTCGCCGTCCAGCTCGCGGATCGATGCGGTCACCTCGCGCACGGCCTGCGCGCCCTGGACCGCGACCTCGCGGACGACGAAGGGCAGGCCGGGCCAGCGCAGCCGGGCGTTGACCAGGACGTCGTCCTTGGCCTTGGCCCCCCTGCCGCACACGAGGCCGACGGCGCGCGGCAGGAAGGGCAGGGGGCGCTTGCGCTCGGGGGCGAACAGGCCCTCGGCCGCCAGCACCCGACGCAGCTGCTCGATGCGCGCCAGCAGATCACCGACGCCGACCGGTCGGATGTCGTCGGCGCGCAGCTCCAGGCTGCCCCGTTTGGCCCAGAAGCGCGGTCTGGCGTGGACGACGACGCGCGCGCCCTCGGACACCCGAGCGCCCGTCGCCGTCTCCAGGGCCGCCAGGTCGCGGGTGAAGATCGACACCGACATCGACACGTCCGCGTCGGTGTCGCGCAGGGAGAGGTACTGCATGCCCGAGCCGGGGCGGCGGTTGAACTGGACGACCTGCCCCTCGACCCACACGTGGGTCATCCGCGCCACGTAGTCGTCGATCTTGGACGACAGCAGGCGCAGCGGCCAGGGGTTGTCCGCGGTGGTGTCCCGGGCCAGGCGGGCGAGCGGGGCCCCGGTGGGCGGGACCGGGGTCGTCGTCGGCGCGGGCCGGGGGGCGCTGGGCCCAGCGGGTCCTGCGGGCTCTATCGGCTTTGCGGGCTCTGTCGGCACTGTCACGTGCACCACTGTGCCATGTTCTCCCCTGGGGGCCCGCGACGGGCTGTGGCACAGTGGTCGCGTGACCGACCATCCCACCGCTCAAACCAGCGCCCCGCCCGCTGATCCCGACGTCGGACGGATCCTCCTGGCCGCCCCGCGGGGCTATTGCGCCGGGGTGGACCGCGCAGTCGATGCCGTCGAGCAGGCGCTGACGCACTACGGGGCTCCGATCTACGTGCGTAAGGAGATCGTCCACAACAAGTACGTCGTCGAGGCCCTGTCGCGGCGCGGGGCGATCTTCGTGGCGGAGACCGACGAGGTGCCCGAGGGCGCGCGCGTGATCTTCTCCGCTCACGGCGTGTCCCCGGCGGTGCACGCCCAGGCGGAGGCCCGTCACCTGCGGACGATCGACGCGACCTGCCCGTTGGTGACCAAGGTGCACAAGCAGGCGATCCGCTTCGCCAAGGGTGATTACGACATCGTCCTGGTCGGGCACGCCGGTCACGAGGAGGTCGAGGGGACCCAGGGCGAGGCGCCCGACCACATCCAGGTCGTCAACGGCCCCCACGAGGTCGACGCGGTCACGGTGCGCGATCCGGAGAAGGTCGTGTGGATCAGCCAGACGACCCTGAGCGTGGACGAGACCCTGGAGACGGTCCGCCTCCTGCGCGAGCGATTCCCGCACCTGGCCGATCCGCCCGGTGATGACATCTGCTACGCCACCCAGAACCGTCAGGGAGCGGTCAAGGCGATCGCCCCGCGCGTGGATGTCATGGTCGTGGTCGGCTCGGGCAACTCCTCCAACTCCGTGCGTCTCAAGGAGGTCGCCCTTGAGGCCGGAGCGCCGGCCGCCTACCGGGTGGACGACGCCCGTGAGCTGGAGGAGGCCTGGTTCACCGGGGCGAGGACGGTGGGATTGACCTCGGGCGCCTCGGTGCCGGAGATCCTTGTGCGCGAAGTCATCGAGCGCCTCGGCGAGCTGGGCTTCGGCGAGGTCGAGATGGTGCGCACCGCCACGGAGAAGATGTCCTTCTCCCTGCCCAAGAACCTGCGGGCCGACCTCAGGGCGGCCGCCGGCGGGCCCGCAGCGGATCGACGGCGCGGGCCCGCGGCCGACCGCGCCCGCTGAGCGGGTCAGGCGGCAACGATCTGGGTCAGGCGGGTGTGGTCGGCGCAGACCTTGTCGAAGGGGACGATCCACGCCGGTCCCTCGGGCGTCGTCACCCGGGTCACGAGCCCCTCCTCCTGAAGGCACTCCAGACGCGTGGCGGTGTCCTCGCCCTGGGTCTGCCAGGCCGGCTCGCTGTCGGGGATAACGTATCCGCCGAGCGTCGGGGCGGCCCAGCGCAGCAGCAGCACGCGGGCGCCGGCCCGTCCGGAGACGTCGGGGTTGGACGCCAGGGAGGAGGCCACGCCCTTGGCGGAGCCGATGCCGACGGCGCTGGCCAGCGCGCCGTAGGTCGTGCACAGGGCGGGCGTGTGCGCCACCAGGCGGGCGACGGCGGTGGCCACACGCTCACGCGCCGAGGACGCGGCGGCGGCGTCGGCGATGGCGCGGACGCGGGCCCCGGTCAGGCGCGATCTGGCCGCCAGCTCGGAGGAGCTCATGCCGTGGGCGAGGCCGCGCAGGATGAGCTGGTCGCGCTCGTCGCGCAGGGCGGTGAGCTGCGCCTGGAGGGCCTCCTGCTCGGTGGCGAGTGATTCCAGGCGTCTGATGACGCGATCGACCTCGGTCGTGACGCGGGCTTCGTCGTCCAGGTTGGCGTCGGGGGCTGTGGAACGGATCGTGGCGGTGCTCAGGAGACTCGTGGTCATGGCAAGAGATCTTTTCGTTACGTACCAGGGAACGTGGGAAACCCTATATCGTGCACGGTTCGTCTGCCTACAGGTGCTTGGAGAGTGGTAGCAATAGGTGGCATTGCGGGGAAAGATCCGAAGTGGTGCAAGCAAGCCGCTCGATGCTGGCAATGTCCTTGCCAGCAAGTCCCACGGCGCGAAGGCCTTTGTTCCCGATACCTCGTTTGCGGCGCGTGAACGGTCGAAAGTCCGTTATCCCCCCGTGATCTGCTGGTTCTCCGTCGGTCGTCGATGGGGGGGCGTCCGTGTCGGTCGAGCGGGAGGTCGGCGGAATGGGGTCAATATTTGTGAATTGCCTCACTTGTGCGGCGTCGGGGGTGATCGGCGCGGGCGAGGACGGGCCCTCGCCGAGGGCGCTGAATGACCTCGCGGTGACGAGCAGCCGCGAGTCCATCGAGCCGACGGTCCGGTTGTACGCGGTCACCGAGCGGCTCAGGGCAGCGCCCAGCGCGTCGAGGTGGCCGGCCACGACGCCCAGGCGCTCGTAGAGCGTGCGCCCCAGTGCGAGCAGTTCGCGGGCGTCGTCGGCGGCGGAGCTGCGCGCCCAGGCCGTGGCGCAGGTGCGGAGCAGCGCCAGCAGCGACGACGGCGTGGTCAGGGCGACACCCCGTCCCAGGGCGTGCTCGAGCAGCGCCGGATCCGCATCCAGCGCCGCGGACAGAATGGGCTCCGCGGGGACGAAGAGCACGACGAGCTCGGGGGAGTCCTCCAGGTGCCGCTCGTAGTGGCGCTCCGCGAGGGCATCGACATGTCCGCGCAGGGCGCGCGCGTGCGCGGCCAGCAGCCTTCGGCGCTCGGCGTCCGACCCCGTCGCCCGGTCCTCCGCCGGACTCATGATCGCGGCGTTGAGGTAGGAGTCCAGGGGGACCTTGGCGTCCAGGGCCAGGTGACCGGACCCGGGCAGGTGAATGACGACGTCCGGTCTGCCCCCGGCCCCCTCCCGACTCGTGGCCGCACCCGCGCGCCGCCCCACCGCGGCGCCGACCGAGCGCTGCTCGACGAAATCGACGTGCGGCATCATCCCCGACAGCTCGAGCACGCGCGCCAGCTCGACCTCGCCCCAGATGCCGCGAGCCGAGCGCGAGCGCAGCGCCCCCTCGAGCGCTGTGGTCGCCCGGCGAAGCTCCCGATCGGTCTCGGCGCCGGCCCGCAGCTGCTCGGTGAGCGCGGCGTGCTGGGCCGAGCGCCGGCGCTCCATGGAGTCCACCCGGGAGCCCATCTGCTCCAGCTGCGCGCGCACGGGCGCCAGCGCGCGCAGAACCGAGCCATCGCGCTCGGCCCGCTCCTCTGCGAGCTCGGCCCTGTCCGCCAGCTCGTGCGCCCGCGCCCGCCACTGCGCCGCCTCGGCGCGCAGCGTGCTCGCCGCATCACTCCCGAGCGCCTGGCGGCGCGCGGCGCGGACCGTGGCGACGCCGTACCCGAGCGCCGCCCCCAGGCAGACGCCGATGAGGAGCAGCAGCACGGGCGGCGCAGTGATGGTCATGGCGCCACGATCTCACGGGGGTGCGACACGAATCGGGTCCACTCGCGCCGATCCCGACGCCGATGGGACGTGCCCGACAGGGCGCGTCCGGCGAGACATGACCGTCCGCACAGCGGCGGGTGCCGGCGAGGCTGGCAGACTTGGCGCCATGACAGCGATCAAGGGTGTCTCCCTGGAATCGGGCTACCTCCTGGCGGTGATGGTGGCCCTTCTCGTGTGCGCGGTGCTCCTGGGGGCCGTGCTGCTGGGGCGCGCCGGGCGGAGGGACCAGCCGCGGGCGGGCCGCGTGCCGCGCTGGGGCGCCGCGGTCCTCGCCGTCGTGGTGCCCGCCGTCATGGTTC
Source organism: Actinomyces gerencseriae DSM 6844 (assembly GCF_000429265.1). GTDB lineage: Bacteria > Actinomycetota > Actinomycetes > Actinomycetales > Actinomycetaceae > Actinomyces > Actinomyces gerencseriae. The sequence goes on along the minus strand of NZ_AUBN01000006.1, from coordinate 246,261 downwards.
TGGCGGTCGGCGGGCTGATCGTCAATCGCGCGGGGCACTACCTCGCGACCGTCGGCGATCTCATCGGCTCGCTCTCGTCCCAGTCTGCCGGTACGGGCGCCGTCCTTCCCCTGGCGACCGCGGAGCAGCTCGACGCCGTCCCCGCCGACGCCTGGAGGGCGAGCTTCACGGACGCGGGCGACGGCTCGCGGGCGACGACCTGGACCGGCCCGGTCAGCGGGATCGATCTGCAGGTCAAGGTCGTCCTGCCCGCGGGATACCGGCCGGATGACGGACGCACCTACGGCGTCATCGAGGAGCTCCACGGGTACACCGGCACCCCCGACTCCATGATCGACGGCCTGCAGTCGGCCCAGTCGCTTCAGGAGGCCATCGACGCCGGGCGCATCCCGCCGTCCATCGTCGTCATCCCCTCCCTGGACGTGGACGACGACCCGCACGACTGCGCCGACCTGCAGGGCCGGCCCATGGTCGGCACCTGGGCGGCCGAGGAGATCCCGCGCATGGTGCGGGCCTCCTTCCCCAATGTCTCCACCGACCGGCAGGCATGGATGATCATGGGGATCTCCTCGGGCGCCTACTGCGCCGCATGGACCGCCATCGAGAACCCCGATCAGTTCGGCTCCGCCGGGGTGATATCGGCCTTCAATGAACCCATCGAAGGAGGCCTGGCCACCTCGGGCCGCCGGATCGCCGACAAGTACACCCTGTCCACGATGCTCGCCGAGAGCAGTCCCGGCGACACCCGCTTCTACGTCATGGGCGCCCAGGACGACCCCCTCGGCTCGGCGCAGACCGCCTGGCGGATGGCCGACGCCGTCCATGATCCTGATTCCGTCACGGCGGACACGCCGGAGGCCGGCGGCCATGCCTGGCCGCTGTGGGACGAGCGCTTCCGCACGCTGCTGCAGTGGTGGGGGCAGGATCCCCGGCTGTGGTCCGCCGTGGGGCTGGACGCGCCGGCGAGTCCGCACGCCGACGACGGTGTGGCGAGCATCGTCGACACGCCGGCCTCGGAGAGGGGCGACGCCTCCAGCGCCATCAGGCCCACGTCTCCCGCGGGCCTGCCCGCGCGGATCGTGGCGGGGATCATCGCGCTGGTGGGCGTGGCGGCGCTGCTCCGGTGGGGGCCGCGGCTGGTGCCGGCGCCCGCGTCCGAGGACGCCGCCGGGCCCGGGCGGGCCGCCCGCGTCGGACTGTACGCGGCCAGGGCCGTCGCGGTCCTGGCGACCGCGGTGCTCGTGGCGGCGGCGCTGGGACTGGTGGGCAATGCCATCGGCGGCTTCTACACGACGTGGCGCGATCTCGGCTCGGCGTTCACCGAGTGGTGACCGAGTAAGGCCCGTCGACGCGCCCGCCGGGCACCCGCGTTCTCAGGAGGTGACCGGCGCCCTCACGATCTCGCGGATCACCTCGGCGTCGATCTTGGGGCGGCGGTGCGCGTCGGTCAGGCCGTTGGCCTCCTGCATGGTGTCCGTCAACTGCGTGTAGCAGAAGCCGGCCAGGTGGGGGCTCGCCTGGATCGCTCCGAAGGCCCGGCGCAGCCGCGCCTCGAAGTCCGCGGGCCCGTCGGCGGTGGTGTAGCCCCAGGTGGAACCCTCCGCCTCGTCCGAGCCGCTCGCGCGGCTCGCGGCCTTCGAGCCGCTCGCGCGGCTCGCGGCCTTCGAGCCGCTCGCGCCGTCCGGAACGTAGCGGATGCCGCCGAACTCCGTGACCATGACCGGCAGGTCGTGATCAACCGCCCCTTGCACCGTCATGCGCCGCCCGGCGGGGCCAAGGCCGGCCAGCAGCGCGTCGATCCCGTCCGCCTCGGCGTAGCGCAGCGTCACCGCGAGGTCGTCGGCGTCGTAGTCGTGGATCGAGATCATGTCCGAGTACGTGTGCTCCCAGCCGTCGTTGGAGATGACCGGGCGGGAGGGATCGATCGCGCGGGTCAGGTCGGCGAGCGCCCGGCTGAGGGCCCGCTGCTCGGGGCGCTCGGCGAGGTGCTGCACGCCCCAGCTCTCGTTGATCGGCACCCAGGTGACGATGCTCGGGTGCGAGCGGTCGCGGCGCACCGCCGCGCCCCACTCCGTCACCAGCCGGGTGATCGCCTGCGTCGTGAACTCGTAGGGCGCGGGCATCTCGCCCCACACGAGCAGGCCGAGGCGGTCCGCCCAGTACAGGAAGCGCGGGTCCTCGACCTTCTGGTGGACGCGCGCCGCGTTGAAGCCGAGCTCCTTGATCAGGGCCACCTCATCACGGCGGGCGTCGTCGTCGGGCGCCGCCAGGTGCGAGTCCGGCCAGAACCCCTGCTCCAGGACGCCGCGCACGTAGTAGGGGCGGTCGTTGAGCAGGAAGCGGCGGTGGTCCGCGCCCACCGTGCGCAGGCCCAGGTACGAGGCCACGACGTCGGGCACCGTTCCGCCCGCGCCGGTCGCGGCCGTTCCGCCGGCGAGCGGGGCCTTGGCGGGGGAGAGCATGACCTCGGCATTGATGAGCCGCGGGTGCTCGGGGGACCATAGGAGCCTCTCGTAGTGCTGGCCGTGCAGCTGCTGGCGCAGGTCGACGGTCAGCCTCGTCGTCGTCGTCTCGGGCAGCCTCGCCGTCACCTCGGCCAGGGGGCGCCCCTCGAAGGTCAGACGGGCGGTGATCCGCGACCCCTCGGGGACGGGGCGCGTCGCGGTCACCTCGAGCTCGACGGCGTCGCAGGCCCGGCTCGGCGTCCACGCGAGCTCGGCGATCGCCGTGCGCGGCACCGCCTCCAGCCAGACGCTCTGCCAGATGCCGGTCGTGCGCGAGTACCAGATGTCGTGCGGCTCGGATTGCCAGTCCTGCTTGCCGCGCGGCTGACCGGCGTCCAGCGGCCGGTCCTCGGCCCGCACGACGAGAAGGGCGTCCTCGCCGTCGCCCGGCAGCGCCCGCGTGATGTCGAGCGCGAAGGGGACGTGCCCGCCCTCGTGCTCGCCCACGAGCCGGCCGTCGATCCACACGCTCGCCCGGTAGTCGACCGCGCCGAAGTGCAGCAGGACCCTCTCTCCCTGGGTCGGTCGACCAGCGCGGGCCAGGTCGTCGGCGGTGATCGCGCGCGAGTACCACACGACCGGGTGGTAGCCGGTATCCCCGATGCCGGAGAGACCGCTCTCGGGCGGGAGGGGAACGGTGATGGTGCGCTCGCCGACGCCGCGGGAGGGCCAGTCCCGATCCAGTCCCGTCTCGGCGTCGTCGTAGGCGAAGTCCCAGGACCCGTCCAGAGTGCACCAGTGGGAGCGGCGCAGCTGGGGGAGGGGGTGGCCCCCGGACGGGTCCGCGTGCGACCGGTGCCCCGTCGTGGCGCCCCCGGAGGTCCCGGAGGCCTCAGGAGCCTCAGTGGGTTCAGCAGGTTCGTCGATGTCGGCACTCATCCATGTCCCCTTTCGCGGCCGGCGCGAGTCGAGTGTGCCACAACACCGGCTTCTGTTGACGGCCCGTTTCGCGGGGGGAATGATGGGGCGGGCCCGTTGAGTCCCGTCGAAGGAGACGCTCGCGTGACCACTCTGCATGTGAACCCAGACACCCTTGATGCCCAGGCCGGAAAAGTCGATGAGGCGGCGGCGGACCTGGAGTCCGTGTCCTACCCCGCCGCCCCCGACGTCGGGCGTTCGACCTCCTCGGTGTCCACCGCCATCAGCCGCCTCTCCTCCAAGGCGTCCGGCGCGGCGTCCAGCGCCCGATCGACGGCGAGCTCCCTGAGGAGGGCCGCCACCTCCTTCCGCAACACCGACGCGTCGGTGGCCTCCTCGACCCCGGGAGGCTCTCATGGGCACCCTTGATGCCAAGGTCATCACCGAGCCGTCGGGCGCCTGGAACGCGGCGCAGAGCCTGACGACGATCTCGACGACCGTCAGCACCGCGGGCGAGGACATCTCCTCGGCCCGCAACCAGGTGGCCTCGGACTGCACGAGCGAGACGACGAACGCCGCGCTCTCCTCACTCTCCTCGCAGCGGAGCACCCTGGACACGCTGTCGACGAACACGACGTCGCTGGCGACGGCGCTCACCGCATTCGGCAACTCGATGAACTCGGTCAAGACCCGGCTGGCTCAGGTCGTCGCCGACGCCGCGGCCGCGGAGCTGGTCGTGTCGGGGTCGACCATCCACTCCCCCGACGACCCCTCCGATGAGAAGTACGAGACGAAGAAGGCGAAGTTCGACGAGCTCAAGGAGACCCTCTACCTGATCCGCCAGGACGAGTCGTCCGCGCACGACACCCTCATCTCCGCCTGCGACTCCATCAAGAGCGCCGGTGAGTGGTTCAGGGACAAGTACCTGCCGACCGGAGGGGTGGGCGACGCCTCCAAGATGGCGGGGTGGGTGAGCCGCGTGGCGACTGGAGCCCATTGGGGATCGATCAGGGCGATCTCCAGGTTCCAACCGCGCTATCCGAAGGGACATCCCAATGCGGGGGCCTTCATGAGAGTGGCCGACCGCGACAAGATGGGGACCCTGCGCACGCTGTGGGCCAAGACGAAGACCTCGAACTGGGTGAACAAGCCCTACACCCGTGGCACGACCGCCTGGAAGGTGCAGCAGGGTGTGACCAAGGCCGCGCCGGTGCTCAAGGGGCTGGGGTACGCCTCGGCGGGTCTTTCCGGGGCACTCGCCGGTTGGGAGCAGTATCAGAAGGACTCGGCCAATCCCAGTATGGGCGAGAAGGAGAAGATCGCCCGTGCTGGGACCCAGGCCGTCACCCAGGGGGTCGGCGGATACGCGGGAGGATGGGCGGGAGCCCAGGTTGGTATGATGCTTGGCGCCGCTGGTGGCCCTATTGGCATTGCCGCCGGAGGGATTATCGGCGGGGCGATCGGCGGCATGGCCGGTTCGAAACTCGGAGAGTCAGTGGGCAATGCCATCAACAAGGGCTGGCATAAGCTCTTCGGCTAGGGTCCGACTCCCGCGGGAGAATGGAATGGAGAGAAATGGAGAGAAGCGGACGGAGGTCATGTCGTGTGGGGCGCATTCGGCGTTCTCGTCTTCGGTCTCGTGATCATCATGTACTGGGCGCTGGCCATGTTCACGGATACCGGGTACGGCGAGTTCGCGCGTGAGACGAGTGCCGAGATCGGTCATAAGAACAATCTCGCCCTCACGATTCCCTCCACGGGGCTCATGTTCGTCTTCGGCTCCGCGACAATGGCGGCGGAGGGATCCGACTCGACTCCCGTCTTCGTGTGCGGCATCCTGAGTGTTGTCTGCATGCTGGTTGTGGTGGTGAGCTTCACCCCGATCCCTCTGCCGGCGTGGATGTATCCCGAGTGGCACCTGGCCCGTCGTCGGGAGGGGCGGCTGGCGCGGATCGCGGAGGCGGAGCGACGTCGGAGCCGCGCCCGCGCGGCCCCATCGCACCCGTTGCCCGGCGCCTCGTCACCCCACTCGCCCGACCACTCAGGAGATGACGCATGACACCCCGACCGACCTCGGACCTGCCGCAGAGGCTGACGGGCCGCGCCATCGCGATGGCGGTCCCCGCCACGTGGATCCCCATCGACTCGGACGCCGTCGCGGGCGCCGGCGGGCCCCTCGCCACCCCGGGCGGTCCGGGCGGCCTGAGCGGCGCGAGCAGCCCGGGCGGTCCGGCGGGTTTCATCGACCTCATCTGCGCCGAGCCGCGCGGCGCCGGCCCGCCCGGCTTCGCGGAGAACTGCGTGGTCACCGTCGCCGACCTGCCGCCGGGGGCATCCGTCGAGGACTGGCACCGCGACTCCACCGCGCAGATCATGTCCTCCATCCCCGGGGCGCAGCTGATCGACATCACCGAGTGGGACATGGACGACCGCACGGGCCTGCTGCGCTCGGGCGTCTACATCAACGACACCGTCTCGGTGACCTTCCTGCAGTGGTCCTGGGTGAGCGGAGCCTCGCGGCGCGGCTTCTCCGCGACCTTCTCCTGCCCGACGAGATCCTGCGACACCGCGGCCCTGCGCTTCTCGGACATGGCCTTGACCCTGGAGGAGATCTAGATGGCTCACCTGGACACCGGTGGGTACGCCCCCGTCCTCATCCTCGGGGATGCCGAGTGGCTCGCCGTGCGGGCCGTGGCCGCGGGAGGGCGGGTCCCCGATGACAGGGCCGCCCGCCGCCTGCGCAGAAGCGGGATCCTGGACGACGACGGCATCGCGCCGCAGGCCGCTCCCGCACTGCACGGGGCCGCGGGGGCGACCCGGCACCTCGACGTCGCCCGTTTCGAGGGCGACGGGTCGGGCCGGCGTGTCGAGGCCTGGATCGGCCCCCGGCGCGCGACCCTCGTCAAGCACGAGCAGGACGGCTTCCACGTCTACGGGCTCGATGACTGCGAGGTGCCCTCGGCCTTCGCCCAGCTGCTCGACATCGGCCCGCGCTACAACGTCGACCTGGGGCCGCGCGTTTTGCCCGAGCGGGTCTACGGGCTTCTCGACAGCGGCGACCTCGACGCCCTGGCCATCGAGCTGGAGGACTTCGCCCGCCGCCTCGACCAGGGCGCGGAGCCCGGCGAGCTCGGCGGACCGACTCCGCTGACCGAGGGCTTCGCCCACCGGACCTGGACGCTCAGCCTGATCTCCACCGAGGCCCTGAGGGCCGACGGGTGGGAGCTCGACGGTGCCCTCACCACCCTTTCGGTCCCGGAGTGCCTCTACGAGCTGCTCCCCCGATCCGTCGCCGGCGCCCCTCCGGAGGCCCTCGCCTTGATGGGCGCGGCCGGGGCCGAGGAGTCCGGGGAGCCCGAGGAGATGGTGCTCGCGATGATGACCTCGCTGGAGCTGTGGGCGCGCGTGAGCACCTGGTTCTTCGCGGCGTGACGGGTCGGCTCCGGCGCGTGTGAGCGGCGCCCGCGGTCAGTATGCTGGTGCAGGCGTTCGCACCGGAGCCGAGAGGGGCGGACAGGATCAGCCGCCGTGCCGGTCGTTCGGGTTCGGAAAGACCGAGGAGCCGGCCTCACGAGAGACAGGACCCACCATCATGATCAATGGAGAACTCATCGACCTGGTCGCCGGGGACTACGAGGCTCGCATCGCCACCTCGGGCGCCACGCTCGTCCACCTGCGCAGGGCGGGCAGCGACCTCATCATCCCCTTCGACGCCGAGGCCTCGCTTCCCGGAGCCTGGCAGGGCAAGACGCTGGTGCCGTGGCCCAATCGGATCGTCGGGGCGCGCTACGCCTATCGCGGCGCGGAGTACCTGGTGCCCTGCAACGAGCCCGAGACCGGCTCCGCCCTGCACGGCCTGGTGGGCTGGGCCGACTTCCAGGTCGCCGCCGAGGGCGGCGGGACCGGGGACGGCGGTGGCGCCGATGACCGTCGCGCGGCCTCCTCGGTCGAGCTCGAGCTCGTACTGCCGGGCTCGTACGCCTACCCCTGGAGCCTGGAGATCGGAGTGCGCTTCGTCCTGGACGCGCGCACCGGACTGACCGTGACGGCGACCGCCACCGGCCTCGGGGCGGGCGTGTCGCCGGCGCCCGGCGTCGTCGGCGCCCCCGAGGCGGACGGCCGCCTCGCACCGGCGCCCTACGGCGTCTCCTTCCACCCCTACCTCACCCGGTCCGTGCCGCTGGACGAGTGCATTCTGCAGGTGCCGGCCACGCGCGTCCTCGACGTCGACGAGCGCATGGCGCCCGCCTCCGAGCGCGACATCACCGGCACCGACTGGGACTGGCGCGCTGGCCGCCTGGTGAGGCGGATCGCGACGGACAACGCCTACACGGGCCTGCCGCAGGGCCCCTGGGCGGTGCGGCTGACCGGTGGGGAGGCGGGCCGCACCGTGGTGATGAGCGCCGAGGCGCCGTGGGTGCAGGTCTACACCGCGGAGCACCTGGGGCGACGGGGCGTCGCCGTGGAGCCCATGACCTGTCCCCCCGACGCCTTCAACAGCGGGCGCGACCTGATCGAGCTCGCGGTGGGGCGGACCCACTCCTTCTCCTACGCCCTGCGCGAGGAGGGCTGAGGCCTCCTCGCGTCCTCCTCTCCTCGAGCCGGTGCCGACGGCCTGCTGGTGGACGCTGCCGTTGGGCCGGCTCCGCGGGCTCCCGGACTCACGCCCGGTTGGCGAAGCGCTCCAGCAGCATCGCGTCCCCGCCGACGACGAGCACGTCCTCCGCGCTGACCAGGGTCTCGGCCGTCGCGTACTCGAAGGGCTCCCCGGGGCTCATGAGGCCGAAGACCGTGATGCCGTAGCGCGAGCGGATCTTGGACTCGCCGATGGTGAATCCGTGCAACTCGGTCGGCGGACGCATCTTGACGATGGTGAAGCCGCCCTTCTCCATCTCGATGTAGTCCAGCATGCGCCCCGAGACCAGGTGCGCGGCGCGCTGGCCGGCGTCGAACTCGGGGTAGACCACGTGGTGGGCGCCGATGCGCCTCAGGATGCGGCCGTGCGCCCGTGAGATCGCCTTGGCCCAGATCTGCGGGGTCTCCAGGTCCACGAGGTTGCCGGCGATGAGGACGCTCGCCTCCAGGGACGTCGCCACCCCCACGACCGCGGTGCCGAACTCGGTGGCGCCCAGCTGCTCGAGGGCCTCCACGTCGGTGGCGTCGGCCTCGACGAGGGGGATGCGACCGGTCCACTGGCGCACGATCGTCGGATTGGTCTCGACGGCGAGGACTTCGCGGCCGAGGCGGTCCAGGGTCGCCGCTACGGCTGATCCGAAGCGTCCCAGTCCGATGACGAGGGTCGATTCGGTGCGATCGACGGGGGCTGCCATGGGTTCTCCTGCGCGGTGGTGCGTGTGCGTGTCGTCCTGAGCGCGAACGGCGCGGGCTCGGTGCTCCTTGTGCTCAGGGCGTCAATGTACTCGCTGACGACGGACTCGCCCGAGCCCCGAACCGCGGCGGTTGGGATGACCGCCGTGATCGCCCTGCCGTGCCGCCGCGAGATATCCCATGCCGTATGACGGCCCGGCGCTGGGACCGGCCGAGATCCGAAAGATCCGGAAGGGGAAGCCGGACCTCGTCAAGGCTCTGCTCGAGGCTCGGGAGGCCGGCTGGCGAAGATCGAGTCGGGATAACGGACTCCCCGAATGGTGTCCATCTGATCCCGCCCGATCTCGCTCCCGCGGAGCAGAACGAGGAGTGAGTTCCGGAATGCGCCGAGCCGACCCCCGTATCCTGACGCCATGCCGCGCGTCACTCAGTCGTACTGAGATCAGCGGGTCGCCAGGATCCTGGCGGCGGAGATCTGCTTCGCCCGGCGGGGCTTCGACGGCGCCTCGATGGACGAGATCATCGCCGAGGCCGGCATGTCGTCGAGCACGGTCTACCGCTACTTCCCGGAGGGCAGGCGCTCCCTCGTGCGGGCGGTCCTCGGCCGGGCCGCGGATCCGGTCGTCGAACGGATCATCACCGGCGAGTACGGCCGACGGGACGCCGCTATGACGGCCCGCGCGGTCGCGCGCCTCCTGAGCGCCCGAGGCGGGGGTCCGCATCACCGCTCGGGGGGATCGGGGGAGTCGGGGCGCGGTGACTCCTGAGCCGGTTCCCGAGTCGACCACTGCGATGCCCACTGGGGATCCGAGCTCGACAGCCTCGCCAGGATGAAGGCGTTGTCCATCTCGCGCTCGTCGCCCAGACCCCGGTAGGCCAGCCCCACGACTTCCCAGTACTCCTTGAGGTCGTAGTCGGTGGCGTCGGAGAACTCGTACAGGGCGCCGGCCAGCTGCGCGGCGTGCAGGCACTCGTCGTACTGATGCGCCAGCAGGTGCCTGACCGCCGCGGAGACGAGCTGCTGGGCCGGGCCGTAGGTGATCAGGCTCAGGTGCAGACCGGCCTGCTCGGCGCGGGTGCGGCCCGTCATGGCGGCGGTCCTCGCGCGCATGGCCAGCCGCGCGCCGTCGTCGTACATGCCCTGCGCGATGGCGCGCAGGGACAGCGAGCGCAGCCGCATGGTCTCCGGGTCGGAGACCTCCTCCAGCAGGTCGTCGTACCGCATCGTCGTCAGCCGCCGTCAGTCGCTGTGAGTCATCATCAGCCGATGAGCGGGCGCTCGGCGGGCATGCGGATCACGCGGCGCCGCTCGCGCATGGCCAGGGCGGTGGCCGCCGTCATGGTGCCCACGCGTCCCACGAACATGAGCACCACGATGACGTACTTGGCGCTGGTCGGGAGCGTCTGCGTGATCCCGGTGGACAGGCCGACGGTGGCGAAGGCGCTGACCACCTCGAACAGGATGCGGTCCAGCGTCAGATTGGTCATCTCCAGCATGAGCAGCGTCGCGATGCCGATGATGGAGGCTCCGATGAAGGCGACCGCCACGCTCAGACGCACCGACGACAGGGTGATGCTCCGTCCGAAGGCCTCGATGTCGCGATCGCCCCGGGCCTCGGCCAGGATCGCCAGGACCAGGATGGCGAAGGTCGTCACCTTGATGCCGCCGGCCGTGGAGGCCGATCCGCCGCCGACGAACATGAGGGCGTCCTGCAGGAACCAGGTCGCCTCGCGCATGTGCTCGGAGGTGATCGTGGACAGCCCCGACGAGCGCGCATTGACCCCGTTGATCAGCGCCGTCAGGATCTTGCCCCCCACGGGCAGCGCGCCGTAGGTGCGGGGGTTGGTCCACTCGAAGGCGGCGATGGTCAGCGTGGAGACGACCGATAGAGCGGCGTAGGTGGCCAGGGTGAGCTTGGTGTGCAGCGTCCACTGGCGTGGACGGCGTCGATGGCGCACGACGTCCAGGATCACGGGGAAGCCGACGGCGCCCACGAAGGTGCCCACCACGATCGGCATACCCATCCACCAGTCCGTCGCGTAGGGCGCCAGGCCCTCCGGCATGACGACGAAACCGGCGTTGTTGAAGATCGACAGCGCCATGAAGAAGGCGTACCAGCAGGCATGCCGGAGATCGAGGCCCAGGGTGAGGAAGCGGGGGAGCAGGACGAGCGCGAGCAGGGCCTCGGCGCCGATCGCCGTGTACATCACGGCTCGCAGCAGGGCGGCGACGTCGCCCAGGCGCGACTGGTTCTCGCTGGCCGCGAGCATGCGCTGGGTCAGGCCCACGTGGCGGGACACGGCGAAGGACAGCAGTGAGGCGAGAGTCATGATGCCGAGCCCGCCGACGGCCGCGCCCAGGATGATGACCGCCTGACCGAAGGGCGACCAGTAGGTCGCGGTATCGACGGTGGTCAGGCCGGTGACGCACACCGCCGAGGTCGCCGTGAACAGGGCGTCGATCATGCTGGCGTGCCGGTTGTCCGCCGCCGCCACGGGCAGGCTGAGCAGCATCGTGACCACGGCGATGATGGCCGCGAAGACGATGACGGCCAGGCGGGCGGGTGTGAAGCGCGCGGCCCGTGCCACGCGGGCGCGCAGGTTCCACCGCTGCAGGACCGCCAGGATCCTCGCGGTCCTGGATTCGCCGGGACCGCGAGGATCACCGGGGCCCCGGGGCGCGGTGACGGGTGAGGGGCGCCGTCGTCCGGCGAATGCCGGAGTCGGGGCGTGCCAGTTCCGGGTCACGGGGGCGCGTACGCCCCTCGCGCCCCCTCCACGAGGGGGCGGCGGGCTGTCGGGGCCGAGGCGGGGGTGCGAGGCGGGCACGGGGCCATTCTTGCTTGGACCGCTCGATGACGGTAAAGCGCGTCGTCTGTTCATCTCGTCAACTTTCGTGATCTAAATGTGATCTGCGACGCGAGTGGCTCTTGTGAGAGGAAATGGTCTATGCGGCACGAGTGGCTCAGGTTATATTGTTCCCGGCGGGTCTGCCCCGGGGCGGGCCCGCTCGGCGGTGGTGACACCGCTGCGCCACCGACATTCGACGACGGGAAACTCACCACCCATGGCACCGGGCATCCCTTCTCCTTCCGGCTCTTCGAGCACCCCCTCCTTCCTCACTGTGGCCGAGGTCGCCACCATGCTCCGCGTCTCCAAGATGACGGTGTACCGCATGGTCCACTCCGGTGATCTGCCTGCGATGCAGGTCGGCCGTTCCTTCCGCGTCCCCGAGCGCGCCGTCAGACAGTACCTCTCCGCCGGTCTTGGTGACTGGGGCCACGAGGAGTCGGAGTCGACGGGTTCCTGATACCCGCTAGACTCACGCAAGTCACCAGTGTGGCCGGAATGCGGGGCGCCTGCGGGCGCGCCGGTGGTCCTGCCGCCGTACTCGCTCGTGCTCGTCCGGCTCTCGACCGGTGTCGGCGGTTGACGCCAGGACGCGGTCGAGCCACCGGGCGCATGAACAAACTGAGGAGTCCCATGGGATCTGTTATCAAGAAGCGCCGCAAGCGCATGGCCAAGAAGAAGCACCGCAAGCTGCTCCGCAAGACCCGCCACCAGCGCCGCAACAAGAAGTGATGATCGCCCCGCCGCGCTCGTAGACTCCGCATCGCGTGCGGAGCGCATCCCCATGGTCGGATGTCGGCCGGGGTCTCGGAGCGCCGATCCGATCCCAGGAGCCAGTGATGAGCCAGTCCGCCAGTGGCGCAGTCAGTCCTCGTGAGTCCGTCGACCCCGCCGACTGGCCGGCGTCCGTCGAGGCTCTGGGCCGGACCCCGGGCACGCCGACGGCGACGGCGCCCGCCCTGGCCGAGCTGACCACCCTGCGCGTGGGCGGGCCGGTGGGCGATTACGTCGAGACCACCAGCGAGGCCGGGCTCATCGACGCCGTCAGGCAGGCCGACGCCGACTCGGTACCGCTGCTCGTGATCGGCGGCGGGTCCAACATCCTGGCCGCCGACGCGGGCTTCGAGGGCGTCGTCGTGCGTGATGCGCGGGCCGAGGTCGACCTCGTGACCGACGACCCGTGCGGCGGCGTGCAGGTCACCGCCACCGCCGGCACCACCTGGGACGACCTCGTGCGGCGGGCCGTCGCCTCGGACTGGGGCGGTTTCGCCGCTCTGTCGGGCATTCCTGGCACTGTCGGCGCCGCCCCCGTGCAGAACATCGGCGCTTACGGCGCCGAGGTCGCCGAGCTCCTCGCCTCCGTGCGCGCCTGGGACCGGGCCGCGGGGCGGACGGTCCACATCCCGCTGTCGGAGTTGCGCCTGACCTATCGCGACTCCGCGCTCAAGCGGTCCCTGACCGACCCGGACGTCGGGGCGGGCCGCACCTGGGGCCCGACGGGGCGCTGGGTCGTGCTCTCGGTGACCTTCCACGTGCACCGGGCTTCCCTGTCCGCCCCCATCGCCTACAGCCAGCTGGCCGGGGCGCTCGACGTCGAGATGGGCGCCCGCGTCGATGCCCGCGAGGTGCGCGAGGCCGTCCTGGCGCTGCGCCGCTCCAAGGGCATGGTGCTGGACGCCGCCGACCACGACACCTGGTCCGCCGGCTCCTTCTTCACCAATCCGATCCTCACCTCGGCCGAGGCCGCGGCCCTCCCCGAGGACGCCCCTCGGTTCCCCGTCGCCGACCGCGCGCGGGCCGTCGCCGGTACTCGTGGCGCCCCCGTCGTCGATGGCCTGGTCAAGACCTCGGCCGCCTGGCTCATCGACCACGCCGGCTTCTCGAAGGGCTTCACCGCGCCCGGGACGCGCGGGCGGGCGAGCCTGTCCACCAAGCACGTGCTCGCCCTGACCAATCGGGGCGGCGCCACCGCCGCCGACGTGGTCGCCCTGCGCGACGCGATCGTCGAGGGGGTGCGGGAGCGCTACGGAGTCGTCCTCGTGCCCGAGCCCGTCGCCGTGGGGTGGTGACGGCCCGCTCGTCACCGCGGCTTCCGGTGGCCGGGCTCGTGCCGCCGATGCGGAGGGGAGCGGCGCGCGAGGTCCGGCTAGGGTGGTGCCGGCGGGCGCCGAGGATCAGCGCTGCGGGAAGGAGGCCGCGCATGCCGGTCCCCAAGACCTTGCCCGACGACGGATGCCGGGGCGTCGTCGTCACGCGGACGGTGGCGCGCCCGAGCCGCAATATCCCGAGCATCGAGCGCACCGTGCTCGCCCACCGCGGTCTGTCATCGGCCGCGCCCGAGAACACGATGGCGGCCTTCCGCGCCGCCGCCGACGCCGGTGCGCAGTGGATCGAGACCGACGTCGACCTGCTCGCCGACTCCACGCCCGTGCTCATCCATGACACCGCTCTGGACCGGACAACCGATCGCAGCGGAAGCATCTATGAGCTTCGGGCCGCCGATCTCGAGAGCATCGACGCCGGAAGCTGGTTCGATCCCGGTTTCGCCGGCGAGCGCCTGCCCACGCTGGGGGCCTTCATCGACTTCATGAATGAGCGCTGCGTCAACGCCAATATCGAGCTCAAGGCCAACGAGCAGGGGGCGGCTCGCAGCATTGAGCTGGTCGACGCCCTCGCCGCGGCCCTGGAACGGCTCGACGCGCGCAGGGAGGTTCTCGTGTCCTCCTTCAGCCAGCCCCTGCTCATGGCCTTCCACCAGCGCCACCCCGGGTACGCCACCGCCGTCCTGTACAGGGCGGCGACCATCCGTCCCGACTGGCGCTCGGTCGCCGAGCTGTGCGGCGCCGTCGCGATCCACCCTGAGGACGCGGGCCTGAGTGAGACGGTGGTGCGCGCGGCCCGCGCGGCCGGCTACGGTGTCAACGTCTGGACCGTCAATCGGCCCGACCGCGCCGACCGGCTGTTCACCTGGGGCTGCACCGGCGTGTTCACCGATGTCTATCCCCTTCTCGACGCGAGACCGGCCCGCTGACCGGCTCGTCCCGACGACCCGTCCCCCAGTCTGCTCGATCCGTCCTCCTTGTCAGGAGTCCCTCTCATGACTGCATCCTCAGCGCCCTCGATCCCCTCGTCATCGTCAGCATCCTCACGACCCTCGGCATCCTCGCACCTCCCGGCACTCCGTCGTCCCCCGTTCCTGCGCCGGGGCCGCCTCCTCCCCTTCCTGACCATCGCCCTGTCCGGAGAGGTCATCTACGCGAGCTTCGAGGCCTTCAAGGGGTCGCTCCTGATTCCCCTGCAGCAGACCCTCGGAATCACCCAGACCCAGTTCGGGCTGCTCATGACCTATCTCGGTCTGGCCATGTTCCTGTACGTGCCCGCGGGCTGGGTGAACAACCGGGTACGGGTGCGCACGATCATCCTGGGCGGTCTCGGGTGGAGGATGGTCACCTCCCTCATCCTGTTCGTGGTCGATCCGCCCTTCGCGGTCATGGGGGTCATCGCGATCACCTGGGCGGTGGTCGATGCCATCATGTGGCCGGCCGTCGCCAACGGCGTGTGCATCCTGGCGGCGGACCGGGATCGCAAGGGCAGGGGGCTGGCCATGGGCCTGCTGGAGGCGGTCCGCCGCCTGACCGAGTTCGTCCTGAACGGGATCGTCATCCTGGTCCTCATGCTCCTGCCCGACTCGACGACGACCGTCATGCGCGGCTTCGCCATCGCCTACGCCCTGCTCCTGGTGCCGATGATGGTCGCCGTGGTGCGATACGTCCCCGACACCAGGATCGCCACGGGTGAGCGCGTCTCGCACTCGGTGGCCGCGCTCAAGGGGCTGCTGCACGTGCTCTCCCTTCCCCGCATCTGGCTCGCCGGCATCGCCGCGATGGCCGTGTACTGGTGCGACGTCAACCTCATGTACATCTCCGCCCCGTACGTGCAGCAGGTCTTCGGAGCCTCCACCGCGGTGGCGGCGGCCTTCGGCGTCTTCAATGTGGGGCTGATCGCCATGCTCGCCGGAATCATCTCGGGCGTCACGGCGGATTACGTCTTCAAGTCGTCCACTCGGATGATGATGGTCGCGCTGGGCTTCGTCGCGGTGGCGTGCGGCATCATCCTGACGCTGCCGGTCACCGCGGCCATGATCGTGCCGATCGTCGGCCTGCTCATCATGGTGGCGTTGGCCACCTTCCTCGGCAAGTCCGTCATCCTGGCGCCGATCGGCGAGCTGGAGCTGCCCGAGGAGATCGATGGCTCGGCCATGGCCGTCGGGTCCCTGCTGGCCTACGCCTCCATCCTGTGGGGCTACAACCTCGATGGTCGCATCCTCGACGGTCACGCCTCCGACCCGGCCGCCGGGTACCGGATCATCTTCATCATCACCGCGAGCGTCGCGGCGGTCGGCTGCGCGACCGCTGTCGTCCTCGACCGCGCGAATCGTCGCGCCTCCCGGCACGGGCGGACCGCTGACGCACGTGACGAGACCCGGCGGGAGGGCGCCTCCGTCTCCTGACCGATTCTTGGTGGCTCCGCGGCGATCCTCCAGCGATGCTGCGACGGTCTCGCGGCGGCTCGCCGCCCTGCGGTCGGGCCGCGTTCGGGCCGGGCCCGGCCGTGTCCAGACCGGGCCGAGCCGCGTTCAGGCCGGGTCGGGGGCGACGAGCCACGCATCGATCTCGGCCAGCCAGGTCTGCTTGGAGGACTGCGAGGCCAGCGATGCGCGGATGCTTCCCCGGGCCAGCTCGGCCAGGGCGTCGTCGTCCAGGCCCAGTCGGCGCGCGATCTCGTACTGGTCGGTCAGCCTCGTCTGGAACAGGAGCGGGTCGTCGGCGCCGAGTGCCACCTGCGCCCCGTGCTCCAGCAGAGTCGTCAGCGGCACGTCGTCCGGAGTGCGGTAGACCCCCAGGCACACGTTCGATGCGGGGCACACCTCCAGGCTGATGCCCGCCGCCACCACGGAGTCCAGCAGTGCCGGGTCCTCGCTCGTGCGCACGCCATGCCCCAGCCGGGTCGGTTTCAGGGCCGCTACCACGTCGCGCACGTGCTCCGGCCCCAGAAGCTCGCCGCCGTGGGGGAGGGAGGCGAGTCCCGCGCGCCTGGCGATCGCGAAGGCGGGGCCCCACGAGCTCGTATCCCCGGCGCGCTCATCGTTGCTCAGCCCGAAGCCGACGACGGTGCCCGGGGCGTCCCCCGCGTACCTGGCCGCGAGTCGGGCGAGCGTGCGCGCATCCAACGGGTGGCGCATGCGGGAGGCGGCCACGACAACGGCGACCTCGACCCCAGACAGGATCGTCGCCTGCTCCGCCGCATCCAGGACGATTTCCAGCGCGGGCGTGAGGCCTCCGACGAAGGGGGCGTAGGAGGTCGGGTCCATCTGGATCTCCAGGCGCCGCGAGCCCTCCGCGGCGTCATCGAGTGCGGCCTCCAGCACGATCCTGCGCATGGTCTCCTCGGCCGTGACCAGGTGACGGGCGGTGTCGTAGGCGCGTTGGAAGCGGAACCAGCCGCGATGGTCGGCCGGGACGTGGAGCGGGTCGCCGTCGATGAAGGACGACGGCAGGCGCGTGCGCGAGGCCTGAGCCAGATCCACCAGCGTCTCCAGGCGCATCGCCCCCGTGAAGTGCAGGTGCAGGTGCGCCTTGGGCAGACGGGAGAGGTCGCGCATGGGCGGGATTGTGCCACGGCCGACAGCGGTCGCCCGCGCAGCCTCCGCCGCGGGCCCGGAGCCCGTCCCCACCGCGGGCCCGGAGCCCGTGTTCGGCAGGGTGTGCTCGACGACGTCGCTCCGCCGTACTCGGCGGGGTGCTCGAGGCGCCCGCGTCCGGCCCGGCGGCGTCCGCGCTCGGCCGGAAAAGATCTGCGCGATGTAGGACGGTTGGCACCTCGTGGTGAGGCACACTACTCCCATGAGCAGCACGAAGGCCGCCCGTGAGCCAGAGGAGGTCGCCCTCCTGACCGGTCCGCGCGCAGCCTCTGTCCTGGCCGGGGCGCTCGCCCCCGCCGGCCAACAGTTGCTGAGCTGGGAGGTGCACTCGGTTCATCATCGTCCCGGCGCCGGTGTCTCAGTCGGCTACACCGCGGTCGTGGTCTCTCCGAGCGGATCGCGCAGCACCGAGTACCTGTGCGCGACCACGGCGCGACTGTCCAACCCTCAGGCGGCGGGCCTGACCCGAGTTGCGCCACGGGGCGGGGAAGGGCCGGTCGTTCACGTCTGGCGGCACCCCGCCGACCCCGAGTTGCCGGCGCTCGCGATCGCGTGCACGCCGTCGTTGCTCTCCCGGCGTCTGGGGACCGCCATCAAGGCCACCATGGTGGCCTACCGGCCCACGCGACGCGCTGTGGTCCGCGTGACGTACCCCGATTCCACCACCGCCTACGCCAAGGTACTGCGGCCCGGTCAGTCCTCCGCCTTCGCGGAGCGCCATCGCATGCTGCGCGCCGCGGGCGTGCCCGCCCCCGACGTCCTGCGCGACGACCCGGACGGCCTCGTTCTGCTCTCGACCGGGCGCGGCGTGGCCCTGTCGGGTCTGCTGTCCCACGGCATGGACAAGGGGCGCGCCGCACGCGTCTTCACCTCTCTCGCCGCGCTGCTGGACACTCTGCCGGCCAGCGCCCTGCGCCTCACCCCCCACCCGGCCTGGTCCGAGCGCGCTCGCCATTACGCGCATGCGGCCTCGACGGTGCTGCCCGAGCACGCTCTGCGCGCCCGCGCCGTCGCCGATGGCGTCGAGCAGCTCATGGCCGCCTGCGATCCGGGTCCGGTCGTCCCCGTGCACGGTGACTTCTACGAGGCCAACGTGCTCATGGAGGGGGAGGGCGTGGCGAGTCTGCTCGATGTGGACTCGCTGGGCCCCGGTCACCGCGTGGATGACCTCGCCTGTCTGCTCGGCCACGTCAGTGTCTTGGATCACCTGGCGCCCGCTTCGTACCCGCATCTGCGACCGGTGCTGGAGGTGTGGACGCGCCTGGCGGAGCAGCAGGTCGATCCGGTCTCCCTACGGGCCCGCTGCGCGGGCGTCGTCCTGTCGTTGGTCGCGGGAGCACGTCGGGAGGACGGCGGCCCGTGGCGGCCCGACGCCGAGGGGCGGCTCGCGCGCGCCGAGTCCTGGCTCGCCCAGGCTCGCGAGATTCAGGCCAGGCGCGGCGCGCACTGACGACGAGACGACCCGTCCTGGGCCCGGGGAGCCTGCTGGTGCCGGGGCCCGATGGCGTCAGAGCTCGCTCAGAAGGGTGGGACCTCGTCGAGGAGGGCGGTCAGGCCGAGGGTGTGGAGGGCCTGGGCGTAGGGGACGGTCTCGTAGGCTCCGGGTCGCTGCCCGGGACGCGGGCCCCGAGTGGCCAGGACGGGTGCCCCTCCCGGGGTCTCGGAGAGTCCGAGGTCGGCCCGGGCGAGTCCTTTGTCGAGACGGTTCAGGACCGCAGTGGTGACCGCGTCGGCCAGCCGGTCGGGGACGCGGGCCGCGGGGCGGAGGACGGACCGGGGCCCGACCCTGCGGGGAGCATGGTGATGGTGCCGTCGGGGTCTCGCCGGTAGCGGGCGCCGGTGGGGGGTGCGCCAGACCAGAACGCCATCGGTGGCGCGGCTCAGCGACCAGCCCGGCGTGTGCTTGAGGCGATGGTGGGCCTGGCACAGGCACGTCAGATTGTCCAGGGACGTGATGCCACCGGCACTCCACGGGGTGATGTGGTCCAGATCGCAGCGACGTGCGGGTGTACTGCACCCCGGGTGTGTGCACGCGCCGTCGCGGGCGCGCACCAGATCCGCCATGGCGGCCGGGGGCCGATAGCGGCGGCGGCCCACATCGACGACGGCATCGGACAGGGGGTCGGTGACGATTCGTCGCCAGGTGCCGCCCGCGGCCAGGGCGCGGGCGACGACCGCTGGCACGGGCGCGCTGCACCCACCCACCGTCAGAGTCGCCGCCTCGTCATGGCCATGGTGTTCGTAGCGCCCGTGATGCTCATGATGCTCATGATGTTCAGGATGTTCATGGCATCCGTGGCGACGGTCGATGGCTCGGATCCCACCGGTTCCGCATGGAATGGCCTTGGGCGGGACTGCATGATCCTGCTCTCCTGCTGCGGGTGGGCCGGCGTCGGGATCGTCGAGGACGTCGGTGAGGCGGTCCAGGGGAACGGTGACGTCGACCTGCGCCACCAGTCCGGGTGGCAGTGGCACGAGGTCGGTTCCCGACGGCGTCCACGATGGGCTGGTCGATCCGACGAGGTCGCTCAGAGCAGTGAGCATCCCCTCCAGAGGGACGCCGTCGGGCATCAGGCGCTCGGCCCCGGCGGCCGGCTCCGAGGCGCCGGCGACGTTGCCGACGGGACCGTCCTCGGAGACGGGGCCGCCCGTGGCGCTCGCGTTCGTCGGGCGCGCTGGAGCACCGGGGTCCGCGGACGCCGGGATGGGGGCGGTTCTGGCCGCGAGATCGGTCTCAGCGCTCCGGCAGGCCTCCTGCTGACAGGTGCGCAGGGCGCGCAGGCTCACGGCGACCAGGGCATCGGCGCGCAACTGCGAGGGGGTGCGCCCGTCGCCGGCGGCTCTCGCGGAGGCGGCTACGGCGCTGAGAGTGGAATCCAGCAGGAACGCGTCCATGGTGGGCAGGAGCATCGCCATCTCGTGCACGCCCTCTCCCGCGGGACGTGGCCGGGTGACGCGGCGCTGCGCCGCGTTGCGGAGGCGGCGCCGGCTGGACCCGTCGGGGTCCTGGATGGTCAGGGCGCGGTCGATGTCGCGGGCGAGCTGCGCATGGGTACGGCGCGCGGCAGCACGTGCTCCTGTACGGCCCTGGCCGGGCTCGCAGCGTCCAGGCGGCTGGCGATCAGGGCGGTCTTGGCCTCGTCGATCAGGCCTGCCCGATGCAGTCGCTCCGTGGGCGCGAGAGTGCTGGTCGCGAGGGCCCGACCGCGGTCCAGAACCTTCTGCGCCCGCACGCGCGAGATCCCCAGGCGGCAGGCGATCTCGCTGGAGGTGGTGAACCTGTTCTCCTCGGCGCTGACGACGTGCGAGCCGTCGTTCACGGGTCCCCGCTGAGCGGGGTGGTTGCTCAGTTCGGGGGTGCGGGCCAGGCAGGCGGCCGCCAGGGCGGCGGCCCATTGGGCCCAGGAGGACAGCCGAGCGCAGGCGGCCACCACTTCGCTGAGGGCGTCCGCCCCCAGGTCCGCCAGAGTATCGGCCGCCTCCGGGACGACCTCCATGGACTCGGCGGCCTCGGTCAGCGCCCGTTCACCGGGGCTCGCCGGCCGGTCGAGAAGGGGTCCCCCGGTTGCGTCGGGTACGTCGGGGCGCGGAGCCGACGTCGACGCCGGGCGCAGAAGAGACCCCAGGAGCCGCTCGATCACGTCGGCCAACTCCGCTCCCGGGACCATGGCGGCCAGACGCTCCAGAGCCTCTTCTCGGAGGTCGATCGCATGGATCGCGGGGTCGGTGCGGCCGGCGGGATCGCAGGACCGCGGCGCGCCGCCGTCCGCCGGGAGGGCCGGCGCGGGGGAGCCGCGGTCTTCGAACATATGTACAGTCTCGTTGACTCCGCCCCCTGAATCCAGCCCGGAAGCCCGAAAATACTGCGACCGCGCAGCGTTCGCGGACCTCGGTCGTCCCACTCCGTCTCCGTGCCCGCCTCTGGTCGGCCGTGTGCCGGGCCGGGCCCGGGACTCCACGGCGGGCCCGCGGGCCCGATGCGACCGTGCGTGCGATGCGTGCTCGAGCCCGTCGGCCGCGGCGACGCCGAGCAGGACCCCGACGGAGCCGCGCCAGTGCGTGCGCGAGCCCGTCACCCGGCCTCGGCGAGCAGGGCGGCGATGCGGCCGATGCCCTCGGTGATGGCATCGTCGCCGGTGGCGTAGGACAGGCGCAGGAAGCCCGAGCGGCCGAAGGCCTCGCCCGGGACGACGGCGACCTCGACGTGCTCCAGGATCGCGTCGGCCAGCGTGATGGAGGAGTCGATGGTGCGGCCCCTCAGATCCCGTCCGATCAGGCCCTCGATGCTGGGGTAGGCGTAGAACGCGCCCTTGGGGGTGGGGACCGTCAGGCCATCGATCTGCGAGAGCAGGGAGATCATGAGGCGGCGACGGCGGTCGAAGGCCCTGCGCATGGCGGCGACCGCGGACAGGTCCCCGGACACGGCGGCCAGAGCCGCGCGCTGGGAGACGTTGGCGACGTTGCTCGTCATGTGGGACTGCAGGTTGGTGGCGGCCCTGACGATGTCGGAGGGGCCGAGCATCCAGCCCACGCGCCAACCGGTCATGGCGTAGGTCTTGGCGACGCCGTTGAGGACGACGGCCTGGTCCGCCAGCTCGGGGACGAGGGCGACGATGTGGGCGGGCTCGGCGTCCTCGTAGAGGAGGTGCTCGTAGATCTCGTCGGTGATGACCCACACCCCGTGCTCCAGCGCCCACCGTCCGATGGCGGTGAGCTCGGCGGGCGTGTGGACGGAGCCGGTGGGATTGGAGGGCGAGCAGATGAGGACGGCCTTGGTGCGCGGTGTGCGGGCGGCCTCGAGCTGGGCGACGGTGACCTTGTAGTCCTGGTCCGCGCCGGCGAAGACCTCGACGGGGGTGCCGCCGGCCAGGCGGATGCACTCCGGGTAGGTGACCCAGTAGGGGGCGGGGAGGATCACCTCGTCGCCCGGGTCGACGAGCGCGGCGAAGGCCTCGAAGACGGCCTGCTTGCCGCCGTTGGTGACGATGACGTCGTCGGGGGAGACCTCGTAGCCGGAGTCGCGCAGCGTCTTGGCGGCGATGGCCTCGCGCAGGGCCGGCAGTCCCTTGGCGGGCGTGTACTTGTGATTGGCGGGGTCCCCGGCGGCGGCGACGGCGGCCTCGACGATGTAGCCGGGGGTGGCGAAGTCGGGCTCGCCGGCGCCGAATCCGATGACGGGGCGGCCGGCGGCCCTGAGCGCCTTGGCCTTGGAGTCGACGGCGAGGGTGGCGGACGGGGCGATGGCGGCCAGGCGCGAGGAGACCCGGGCGCCGGGCGCGATGCGTGCAGTGCTCACGGATCCGATGGTCCCACGCGCGGGTGTCACGCGCTCGTCACATCGCGTCGGACCGCGATCGCCAGCCTCATGATCGGCCCGTGGTGCGGCTTGGGGCATTCGGTGGGCGCCGCGGCGGCTCGCCCCGTGCCGCCGGCGGCGCGGGCGCCCTGCGCCGCGCGGTCCACGCGCTCCCATGTTCTGCCATAGCGCCGTCCGAAGAGGGCTTTCCGCGTGGCGCAGTCCACGCCCCGGGGCTTCGCGATCGGAGTGAACCTGTGACAAGATTGGTCACCGCTGAAGGGCAGTGGCGCAATTGGTAGCGCACCGGTCTCCAAAACCGGCGGTTGTGGGTTCGAGTCCCGCCTGCCCTGCTGAGAACGGCGGATCTGTCGGGAGATCCCGTCGGTTCCGTCCTCTCGCCCGTTGAGGGCATGACCGAACCGTCGAACCCGAGGAACCCGGAGCATGAGCGAGAGCGCGAGCGTCGCCAGGCGCAAGCAGGCCACCAAGTACGGCCCCCTGGGCCGGATCGTCCTGTTCTTCCGCCAGGTGGTCGATGAGTTGCGCAAGGTCGTGTGGCCCACCGGCAGTGAGCTGTGGACCTACTTCCTCGTCGTCGTGGTGTTCATCGTGGCGATCATGGCCTTCACCGGAGTTCTCGACTTCGCCTTCGACCGGCTGGTGATGTGGGCGTTCTCCCGTCCCGCGGGATCGCAGTCCTCCTGAGTCACTGACGTCCGATCGTTCGCCCTCAGCCGCACCAGTCCGAGGAAAGCAGGTACATCGTGTCCGAGCAGTCCGAGCAGATCCTTCCCGGGGGGCTCGCCCCCGTCGTGGACGAGGAGGCCATCCGGGTGGACGAGGCGCAGCCGGAGTCCCTGGACGCCCAGGCCGAGGAGGGCGCGGCCGAGCGCGCCGTCGGGACCGCCGAGGAGGAGCCCGGGCGGACCGGGGCGGCTGAGCAGACGCCCGCGGCGCCCGAGGCCGACCCCGTCGAGGAGTTCCGCAAGCAGATGTCCTCGCTGCCGGGCGAGTGGTACGTCCTGCACACGTACTCCGGCTACGAGCGTCGTGTGGCCGCCGATATCGCCGCCCGCGCGGAGAACTTCGAGGTCGAGGACTACGTCTTCGACGCCGTCGTCCCCATGGAGACGGTCATCGAGATCAAGAACGCGGGCAAGAAGAAGGAAGTCTCCCGGGTGCGCATTCCGGGCTACGTCTTCGTGCGCATGGACCTGGACGATCCTGAGACCTCCGACCGCGTATGGCGCACCATCAAGGACACCCCAGCCGTCACCGGCTTCGTGGGCGACCGCTACAACCCGGTGCCGTTGACCTTCGAGGAGGCCGTGTCCCAACTCGGCCCCACCCCCGAGGAGATCGCCGCCAAGCGGAGCGCAGCCAAGGCCGCTCCTCAGGAGGGCGCGGGCACCCGGGCCGCCGCCGATGGTCAGGTCTACGAGATCGCCTTCGAGGCCGGCGAGTCCGTCATCGTCACCGACGGCCCCTTCGAGTCCCTCCCGGCCACCATCGCCGAGATCCACCCCGAGACCCAGAAGCTTCAGGTCCTCATCTCCCTGTTCGGCCGTGACACGCCGGCCGAGTTGTCCTTCTCCCAGGTCGCCAAGATCTGAGGTCGCGGGTCGCGCCCTCGCTCATCATCGTCTCGCAGTCGCCGTCGGCCCTCGTGAGGCCCCGGTGGGCGTTGCGTCTCACAGCTGGTAACCCCTGTGATTCCCCGCACCGGGTGCTCTGCCGCCTCCGGTCGGGGATAGGATGAGCGTTCGTGCGCGTGCATGCATGATGCGCGCGCACGCTGCACGGCAGGCGTGCAGCCCATCCGGACAGGAAAGAGACTCATGGCTCCCAAGAAGAAGGTCTCCGGGCTCATCAAGCTCCAGATCCAGGCCGGCCAGGCCAACCCCGCTCCGCCGATCGGCCCGGCGCTCGGTCAGCACGGTGTCAACATCATGGAGTTCTGCAAGGCCTACAATGCGGCGACCGAGTCGCAGCGCGGCAATGTCATCCCGGTGGAGATCACGGTCTACGAGGATCGCTCCTTCACCTTCGTGACCAAGACGCCGCCGGCGGCCGAGCTCATCAAGAAGGCGGCGGGCGTGGCCAAGGGCTCCCCGAGCCCCCACGCCGACAAGATCGGCTCCCTGACCACGGCTCAGGTGCGCGAGATCGCCGAGTCCAAGATGGCCGATCTCAACGCCAACGACGTCGAGGCCGCGACGAAGATCATCGCCGGCACCGCCCGTTCCATGGGCATCACCGTCGAGGCCTGAGGCCCGATTCGAGGCCCGCCCGGGCCCAGCACCCCCGATCGAACCCCGTGGAAGGGCCGAGCGCGGCCCGTTCACCACGACTGCTAAGGAGAAGCAGATGACCAAGCGCAGCAAGGCCTATCGAGCCGCCGCTGAGAAGATTCAGTCCGGAGTCCTCTACACCCCGGCCGAGGCCGTCGCCCTCGCCAAGGCCACGTCCGTCACGACGTTCGACTCCACCGTGGATGTCGTCCTGCGTCTCGGCGTGGACCCTCGCAAGGCCGACCAGATGGTGCGCGGAACCGTGTCCCTGCCGCACGGTACCGGTAAGACCGCCCGCGTCGTCGTCTTCGCCCAGGGCGAGCGGGCCGAGCAGGCTCTCATCGCGGGAGCCGACGAGGTCGGCAGCGACGATCTCATCGCCAAGGTCGCGGCCGGCTACACCGACTTCGACGCCGCCGTCGCCACCCCCGACCTCATGGGCAGGGTCGGCCGTCTCGGCCGCGTCCTCGGCCCTCGCGGCCTCATGCCCAACCCCAAGACCGGCACCGTGACGATGGACGTGGCCAAGGCCGTCACCGACATCAAGGGCGGTCGTATCGAGTTCCGCGTCGACCGCGCCGCGAACCTCAACTTCATCATCGGCAAGGTCTCCTTCACCGAGGAGCAGCTGGCCGACAACTTCCAGGCCGTCCTGGACGAGGTCGTGCGCCTGAAGCCGTCGACCTCCAAGGGCCGCTACATCCTCAAGGCCACCATGGCCACCACCATGGGCCCCGGTATTCCGGTCGACGTCGCCAAGGCCTGAGCCTCGCGACGCCGCCGCATCCGCCGGGGCCGGAGCGGGACAGCCCGCCGCGGCCCGGGTGCGCCGCCCGCGCCGGGCCCGCGTGCGGATCCTCGGCATCCACGCGCCGACCTCCCCGCGCCCCGCGCAGTGGGCGCGGGGAGGTCGGCGACCCTGTAGGTTAGGTTGCGTCTCCTGTCAGCCCGACCGAGTGGAATCCGCATGACTGCTCCCACCCCGACCACCGCAGGAGGGCCCCGTCGTCTAGGCAGCGCCTATGTCCTGACCTCTCTCGTCGGTGCCGGTGCCCAGGGCGAGGTCTGGCTCGGACGGCGCGTCGATGGCTCCGCGGCCGACCTCGCGGTGAAGCTCCTGCGCGCCGACCTCCTCCAGGATCCCGGCGTCATCGAGCGCTTCGTGCGCGAGCGGGCCACTCTCATGCGGGTGCGCTCCCCCTACGTGGTCGGCATTCAGGACATGGTGGTGGAGGGCGATACCGCCGCCATCGTCATGGACTACGTCGGCGGTGGGGACCTGCGTCGGCTCCTGGAGTCCCGGGGAACCCTGCCGCCCGAGGAGGTCGCCAGGATCGGGGCGCTCCTGGCCGAGGGGCTGGCCGTGGTGCACGGCGCGGGAATCGTGCACCGCGATGTCAAGCCGGCCAACGTCCTCATCGATGTCGTCGACGGCAGCGGCCTCAACGGTGCCACCAGCGTCGGTGGCGCCCCGACACGGGCGCTCGACCCGCAGGCCGCCGCGTGGATCCCTCGCCTGGCCGACTTCGGCGTTGCGCGCATCTGCAGCACGGTCGCCTCGTCCAGGGCCACCGGCGCCATCGGCACGCCGCTGTACATGGCGCCCGAGATTCTCGACGTCCATGCTCCGACTCCGGCGGCCGACGTCTACTCCCTGGGCGTCGTCCTGTACGAGGCGGCGTGCGGCGCGCCGCCCTTCGTCGGCGTGCCCTCCCAGGTCCTGGGGCAGCACGCTCGGCGCGCACCGGGAAGGCCGCAGGGCATACCGGACGCCCTGTGGGGGACGATCGACGGGATGCTCGCCAAGCAGCCGGCGGCACGGCCCGGCGCGCCCGAGGCCGCCCGGGCTCTGGCCGCTCTCGCCCCCCGCCTGGCGGGACTGCCCGCGGCGCCGCGTGTTCAGGAGCCGCCGCCCTCGACTCCCTCGGCGATGCCGTACGTGTGGAACGAGGAGCCGACCGCGTCCGAGCAGGACGGGAGTCCCGCGGCCGAGACGCCTACGACGGTCGCCGATCAGTACGCGCCCACCCTGCTCGCCCCCTCGTCGCCGACCGGGGCGACGGCCCCTCCAACAGCCGTCGCCTCCCCGGCCCCGTCGACGGCCCCGGACGCCTCCCCGCCCGACGCGGCCACCGCCGTCGCCGCGTCGCCGCGCCGCCCGCTCATCGTGGCGGGCATCGCCACCGTCATCGTGATCGCCCTCGTCCTCGCCGCCGGCGGCCTGTTCCTGTGGCAGCGCCACCGCCGCCAGGCCGCCCTGGCCGGCACCATCGCCTCGCTGCCGGCCAAGGCCAAGGTGGTCGAGCTGCGCCGTATCGGGAATGTCTACGACTACCTTCCCTCGCCCGGTGGGGGCGCCCTGGCGGTCGAGTCCTCCGGGGACTGGTCGCTGTACGACCTCGACTCGACGGATCAGGCGCCGGTGTGGACGGGGAGCTGCGACAAGCCCCGCTTCTGGAACGACACGACGCTGCTGTGCAGGGACTCCGACGCGGCGACGCTGGTCTCTCTCGACGGGAGCACGACCACTGACGTGCCCGGTCCGGTCGACCACCGCCTCGTGGGCTCCGACGGTGAGCGCGCCATCCTCATCGACGGCGAGTCCCAAGGGTCCCTGGTGGCCCTCGACGAGGAGGGGAAGGAGTCCTGGCGCGCCGGGGGCCACTACTCCAAGGCGCGCGTGAGGAACGGATTCGTCATCGCCTACGACGGTCGTTCGAAGTCTCTCCAGGTGCTGTCCGCCGCTACCGGGAACGTTCTCTACTCCCAGCCCGCCGATGCCGACCCCGACTTCACGGGCAGTCGCTCCGGTGCCAGGGACCCCGGCCCCGCCGACAAGGCCTTCGAAGTCGGTGGCATCAATATCGGCGCCGGCACCAGGGCCTTCGTCGTTCGGGGAGGCTCCGCCGCCACCGTCTACGACTCGGAGGGGAACCGGATCACCGACATCTCCAGCGCCGCCTCGGGGAACCCGGCCTGGGCGATGTCGGCGAGCCGTGACGCCAAGGACTTCGCCGCCGACCTGTCCAAGGTCGAGAGCGCTTCCAACACGGTCGCCGTGGTCGGCACGGATGCGTCGGTGCCCGTCGCGGTGGACACCGACGCCTGCGAGGCCACGCGTTCCGACAAGGACGGGGTCTCCTTCGTCCCTCCCGCGCCCACCGATGGGGAGGCCTGCGTGATCACGCCCAAGGGCCTCATCGGAGGGGACTCCGCGGTCCTGTTCGACATGGGGCAGCCCACGAGCCGTTCCAAGGCCACCGGCGCGAACGTGGTCGCCTACGACGTCACGACGGGTGAGCAGCTGTGGCAGACTGCCGGCACTCTGGTCAAGGCGCTGCCTCCGTCCGGAAACGCCCCGGGAGAGGCGTCGGGTCAACCGCGCGTGCTCGTGCGTCAGGGGGGAAGCGGTAGCAACGGCGAGTTGGTCATCAGCGCCGTCGTGGCCGATTGAGCCCGGTGGGGCGTCACCGGGGCGGCTTCGGGTGAGCACTGCCCATGGTCGTCGTGCGCGCGGCGCGGTACGGTCATGCAACAGCATGCACAGGACGTGCAATGTGCAGAGGTTGTCAGGGAACGTAAGGAAAGTGGCCAGGTGAGTACCTCGTCCTCGTATCATCTCACGACGCGATCCGGTCTTTCGCGCCGGGTCGTGCTCTCATTGCCGGCGCTGGTCGCGGCCGGCGGCCTCGTCGCCTGCGACAGGGGAGGGGCGGCCATCGACTCGTCGGCATCGCCGTCGGCCTCCTCCGCGTCCTCCTCCTCGCAGGCCGCGATCGACGCCGAGGTGGTCGCGACCGGTGAGTCGCTCACCGTCGTCGTCGGGCCTCTCGTGCGGGTCTCGCACCGGGGAGCCGACCTGACGATACTTCCCCTCGACGTCACCCGCTCCGAGGACGGTGCCGCTCCGACGCTCGACGTCGCCGCCGTCGTGCTCGGCGGGACTGCCTCCGCCCTCGGCGCCTACAGACCCCTGCGTCTGATCGATCCCGAGGGCTCGCGCGTCTGGTCGACCACGATTGCGCAATCCACCTTCGACCCCGTCGGCCCCGGCGGGAGTCTGGCCCTCCACCCGACCTTCGGCCCGGTCGACGCCGACACGGTGACGGTCCTCCTGTCGCACGGAGGCTTCATCGAGGTCCCCGTCGTCGATGCCGACGACGCCCGAGCGCCCGAGCTGGACGTCGTCTCGGCCATCGCCGAGTCGAGTCCCCAGGACTCCCTGCGCGACCCGGTGACCGTCGAGCGCTACTCCGTCGCCCTGGACGGCTCCACCAGCGGACTGACCACGGGGGACGAGACCTCCGTCGACGTGGCCAGCGACGTCACCTTCGCCGTCGACTCGGCCGAGCTCACCGCGCAGGCGGACAACGCCCTGAAGGGGGTCGCCGAGACGATCGGCGGTTATGACGGCGGAGAGCTGACGATCACCGGGCACACCGACGACGTGGCGGACGACGCCCATAACCAGACGCTGTCCGAGCAGCGCGCGCGAGCCGTGGCCGACAGGCTCGGGCGGCTGACCGACCTGGGCGCCTGGACGCAGACCGTCACCGGCAAGGGCGAAAGCGAGCCCAAGGTCGCCAACGACACTGAGGAGGGGCGCCAGGCCAACCGGCGCGTCGAGGTGGTCATCGCCCCGACGCGGGGGACGGACGGCGCCCTGGTGCGCTCCCGGAGTGAGACCGCCATCCCGGACCCCACCGGGCCCGCTGCGGCGGGCCCCGACGGCGTCACCGTTGCGGGTGGCTTCGGGCTGGGGAGCATCAGCGTCCGGCTCGCGCAGGTGCAGCGCCGCGGGAGCCTGCTGCTGGGCGTCCTCGAGGTCACCGGGGGCAAGGGCGGGTCGGTGTCCCCTCTGGGCACCGGGTGGCTCGCCGACCCGGGCAGCGTGCTCAACAACGTCCGCGGGGAGCTGGGCGGCGCCACGAGCCTGCTCGCCTCCGACGGGCTGACCCTGCTGTCGGGGGCGGACCGGATCTATCCCGTGGACTACCTCCTGCCGGGAGCGGCTGCGCACCGCGCGCTCACCGAGCTCGAGCTCGCCGAGATCCTGGGCGACGGTCAGACGAGCCGGGTGTGCGTGGCCTGGCCGGACACAGGGGAGGACGCCGTCATGGTCGATCATCCCGCCGGCGGCGCCATGTCCTGCCCGTGGAGGCTGACCGACGTGCCCGTCGTCGAGGGGTGAGCCCGACTGGCGAGCCCGGCCGGCGAACCCGACTGGCGCCGTCTCGGGCGTCGGCGGCATCCGGCGGGCGGGTATCGCCGGCCCCTCGCGGTCGGGCGATCTCAATCCAGCGACCCGGGGTTTCGGAGTCATGTGGTGAGGGCGAGCGACTGCTCGATCGAGTCGCGCAGAGCGGTGTCCATGGCGCCGGTGCCCGAGTACTGCACAGCGGCGATGCGGGAGTCCTGACGCAGAACCCATATGCAGCCCTCGTCGGTGCCGTCGTCGCCGGCGCTGAAGTCGGTTCGCGTGGCCTCGGCGAGCCCCGACAGCTGAAGGGGGACCTCCTGCTGCTTCGCGTAGTCGTCCAGCGCGCCGCCGGCCGAGTCGCTCTCGATCTGCGCCATCGCGTCCTCGACGGTGCTCTGCGGCATCTCGGGCGCGAGGAAGAGCCTCTGCACCAGGATCTGGTCCTCGACCAGCCCCCATGTTCCTGTCCATCGCTGCGAGCCCTCCAGGGCCCCTGTGTCGATCCAGGTCGCCGGCAGTGCGCAGCTCAGGCCGGAGAGCTCAACGTGCTGGTTGCCGTCGGCGTCGGCTGATGCTGTTGCGGAACCCGCCGCGGTCGCGGAAGCGGCTCCTGTGAGCTCGATCCACGTGCCGACGGTCGTGAACTGGTCGTCGGTCACGGAGTCCCCGAACAGGTCGACGAGGGCGACGAGGCCATGGGCGCTGACCGCCCAGGTGGCGCCACGGCCATCGACCGGCCACGTCGTCCGATAGTCCTGGCGGGCCAGCGTGGTGGTGCCGTCGGACCAGGCGGCTCGTTCCCCGACCAGCTGGTAGCCGCGGGTCACGGACCGCGCGGAGTCCGCCGCGGTGTCGAGCGCCGTGTAGACGTCGTCCTCGTCGGCCGAGCGAATGGTCATGAGGACGTTGGAGTCGTTGTCGGGATCGGTCCACCGAGTCGTCCACGCGCCCTCCTCGGGACTGGACCTCTCCCACTTCTTCGGTATCGCGACCAGGAGGTCGCCGTCGTCCTCCCGCCGCCAGTCCCCCGAAGGAGCGGCGGTCCCGTCCGATGAGCATGCCGTGGCGGCGGACCCCAGGACGATCGTCGTCAGCGCGATGAGGCTCGTGCGTCGTCTCATGGCATCAGCCCTCGTCCAGGGCCAGGGTGGCCTCGATGCTGTTGCGCAGGACGTCATCGGCGTAGGCGCCCAGGAGGGTGGCGACCCCGATGCCGGCGGGCGAGGCGATCATCCAGGTGCAGCCGGGGGAGTCGGCGTCCGGCCCCCAGTAGAAGGAGACCCGCTCGATGGCGGTGGTGCCATCCGCCTCCCAGGAGATGGTGTTGAGCCGGCTGTAGTTCTCGATCAGTCCGCTGTTCATCATATCGACCGTCTGCCGGACCCCGTCAGCGGTCGTGACGTCGGTGGTGATGCCCGTGACCAGCACGCGCTGAAGCCTGCCGTCGTCCTCGCCGTCGTTCTCGTCGCCCTCGTCATTGCCGAGGAGGTCGTACGCGGCCCTGTAGATGCCCCAGTCGTCATGGGGGACGGGATCGTCGAAGGCCGTCGGGAGGCTGAAGGACTGCCCCTCGTAGGTCACGGTCTCCCAGTCGTCCTGCGCCTCGCTCGGAGGCGTCGTGGCGGGGTGGGGCTGGGGAACGTCATCGACCGTCGTCAGTCCGTCTCCCGGGGGAGGGGACGACGTCGCACCGCATGCCGCGAGAGCCGCCAGAGCGCCCCCTCCGAGTCCCGTCATGAGGAGTCGTCGCCGTCCGGTGACGATGCCGCGGCCGGCCGAGCGGCGCGGCGGGGACGCTCCGATGCTCTCCCTGATGCGATCCATGAGACTCTCCTTGCGTGGTGGTTGTGATGACGGCTCGACCGCGCGCGGTCGCGAATCCCGCTACTCCGTGTCGTCCTCGTAGACCCGTTCACCGTCCTGCCCGGGCCTGCCCAGGTGCTGGGAGCTGATCGTGTCCTGCGTGGAGGTGGTGGACTCCGTCTTGTACTTGATGAGCCAGAGATCCCATCCTCCTTCCTTGGTGACCGTCTTGCCGTTCTGGACGACCCGGGTCGTCCGCGCCTGCCGGTAGAGCAGGTTGTCGAAGTCGTCGTCGGACGGGCTCGACGGCTTGAGGGACGAGGGTGGGACGATGAGCGCTCCGTTGGTGAAGGAGGAGGAGGCGTAGCGCTCCGCGATCGCACGGTCCTCCGGGCTCAACTGGGACACGTCCAGCGTGGTCGTGATCGTCGTGGTCGCCGATCCTCCCGCTCCTTTCTTCCCGTGCTCCTTATTCTTGGAGGCGGAGGCCTCGCCCTCCCGGACGCTGGTGAACGTCACGGTCTTGAGCTTGCCGTCCCCGTCGTAGGTCACCTCGTAGCTGCCGAAGTAACTGTCATCGGCCCCGCCCTCGATGCCGAAGATCTCGTCCGCGGCATCGATCGTGCCCTTGTAGGCGAACCTGTGCGACCTGCTGGTGCTGCCATCCGCATTGGTCGTGGAGGTGTTGGTGTAGCCGGCCTCTCCGGATATGTTGATGCCGCTCTGGGCTGCGGCGCTCGTCTTGTCCTTTTTCTTTTTCTTCTTCTTACTCGACTCGTCTTTCTTCTCCTTCTCGCTCTTCTCGTTCTTGCTCTTGTGCTTGTCGTTCTTCTTCACTCCGGCACTGATGCTGGCGCCGGCCTTGAGGGACAGTTTGACGTTCCAGGCCCTGGAGGTGGTGTCGGGAGTCTGCTTGATGGTCTTGTCGCCGCTTCTGAAGCGCCCTATCCCCTGGTCGCGGAGTCGTTCCTTGGTTGCGGCCCGATTCTGCTTGTCGAATTCGGAGCACGAGATGTGGCGAGGGGTGTCGCATTTATAGGTCTGTGTTGTCGTGATGGTTCCGGATGCCTTCACCGAGCCTTCGAGGGAGACTTTGAAGGGGTCTCCATCGCCCTTCTTCTCGGTCTTCTCACCGTCTCCGGATTTTTCTCCATTTTTCTCCGCGGCCTTCTCCTTCTTCTTCGAATGGCCTGTGCCGAGGGAGTAGCCCACGGATCCTTCTATCGTCTTGCTGTACTGACGGCTGCCGGAGCCGTCGGCGTACGTCGTCCTCCTGACCGAGGAGCCATCGCTCACGTTGCCGGTCACCTTGATCAGCTCCACGCCCGCGGACGTCGACTTAGTGGTCTCCTGGACCTTCGAGGGAACCGCAGCGGGATTCGCGGCATAGGGATTGCTGCTCGAGGGGCACTCGTACGATCCCCCGGCGACGGAGCGGATCTGCTGAGCGATCTTGCAGACGATGGCCTGGCCGATTCCGTCCCCGGAGGCCACGGTGATTCCGCCCGCGACCACCAGGATCAGAACGACGACGACCAGTCCGATCCCGGCGTGCTCGGTGAGCGTCTGCCCGTGCTCGTGCTGCAGCGATTTCCTGCGAGGGCTCATCGGATCTCCTTGCGCTTGCTGTCGGTGCTGTCGGCAGTGAATCGCGCCGGTGCGCGACGGCGAAGGGGCGGGCGCCCCGGAATGCGCCCTGCGGCACCGGCGCGCGGGTCCGCGGGGGGGAGTCCGGTCAGGACCCGCTGATGGACATGGAGTCGAGCACGGCCTGCATGGCGTCGATGCTCCGCTGATTGCCCTTGGGCGAGCAGACGTAGACGCCGTAGGCGTAACCATCGGGGCCATCGGCCGTCTTCGCCTGGCAGGACAGGTCGATCGCGGGCGCCGTCTCGTCCCACGGGGGCGCGGTGCTCTGCTCCCAGGCGTAGGTGTACGCGTCGGGGGAGTTCTCGACGGTCGTCGGAGCGGGCGTGACGATGATGCCGTCCTCCGCGTAGGCCTCCTTGTCCAGGGAGGCGATGCTGGACGCCGTCCGGGAGCTCTCGGTGTAGTACTCGACGTCGATGACGGCGGGGGCGGACTCGTCCTGGACGTAGTAGTCGACGCGCGACTTGTCGTTCGAGCCCTTCGCGGGTTGGTCGTCGGAGACGAGGTCGGCGGGCATGGTCAGGGTGAGCCCGTGCGCGGGCGTGAGGGCGGAGGGCGTTCCGGCGGCCCGTGCGTCCGAGGGGGTGGCGCTCTCCGAGGAGGCGTCGTCGGCCCCGGGCCCGCCACTGCAGCCGGAGAGCAGGGCGAGCCCGACGACGACGGCGAGCAGCGGGCGTGAAGCGGCGGTGGGCACGATATCCCCCTGATGAGTATGACGATGATGAGGACGGTGGAGATGGTGGGATTCGACGGATGGAGCGGGTGAGGGATCCCCGGCCGGTGCGTGAGGGGTCAGGACACCAGTCTGGTGGTGACCCTCGCGTGCTCGCTCATGCCGTCGGGCACCTTGAACGGGGCGGTGGTCGGGGAGGGCGAGGGGGTGGACTCGGGCGCGGGATCCTCATCGGGGCGCTTGGCGACGCACCGGCCGTCCATCGTGAATCCGATCTTGCCGCCCTTGAGGCAGACGCCGTTCCCGAGGACGATCTCCGCGGTCGACTCGGCGGTCATCCTCTCGTCGACGCCCTCGACGGCGGAGTTCGTCTCCACGGCGACGGTGATGGTTCTCCTGGTCGCATCGACGGAGTACGCGGTGACCGTGGCCCCGTTGCGCGAGGCGTACGTCTCCGCCGCTCTTCTCGCCTTCGGCCCCGCGTACGATCCCACGCCGTTCCCGACCCCGCCCCACAGGTCGTCCGCGTTGCCGGCGCCGACGGCGTCGTCGTACGCCGACTCGATGGAGTCGGCCCAGGCGCCGGCCGCGGCCAGCGCGGCGGAGTCCGCCGCATTGCTCGCGTCCCGCCGGTGAAGGGTGGCGTCGCCCAGGCTGAGCATGACGAGCAGCGCGACCATGGTGAGAAGTCCGGAGGCGATGCAGAGATAGGGGGAGATGCTGCCCCGCTCGTCCTCGCGGGTCCGGTGGGAGTGCGCGCCGTTCGCCGGCGCCGGATGGTGTTTCATCATAGGTCAGTCCTGCATGACGCGATAGGGGCATGTGTCGTGGGAGCATGCGGTGGGCATATTCAGGGGGTGCGGAGGGCGTATGACCTGGACAAGCAGCGCGCGGCCAGGTGCATCCGTCTCCTCCGGATGCGCCTGGCCGTGCTGTCCGTGTCACTCCCTCGCGGGGGAGCTCATTTCCCGCCTGTCTTGATCGACCCGATGATCTGCGAGATCTTTCCCGTGATCGCTTCTCCGATGGACTTGTCCTTCCCGCTCACGGCCGCGGCCGCGGCCGCGACGATGGCGACGACGACCAGGCCGATGCCCGCGTACTCGACCATCGTCTGACCGCGCTCGCTGTCGCGCAGGTCGGTCCACGCCTGCTGAATGCGGACCTGAAGGCGGAGCAGGGAGTTGTTGTTCATCATGACCTCCGTGTGATGGGATGGAGCCGGAGGGCCGGCTGCGTCCTGCTGACGGAATGAAAAGTAGGCGGGCCCCCGCCCCGGGGCGCAGGGGCGGGCGCCTCGATCAGCGCCCTTGATTCCGCCCCAGCCAGGCGGAGACCGCCTCGGCCCGGTTGTGGACGTCGATCTTGGGATAGGCGGCATTGAGATAGTTCTTGACGGTCCGCTCGGACAGGTACAGCCGGGACGCGATCTCCGCATTCGACAGGCCCCCGGCCGCGAGGTCGAGGATCTCGGCCTCGCGCTCGGTCAGGTGCTCGCGCAGGGGGTTGGGGCGGTCGGCCTCGGAGGGGTGGAGCACGACCTCGGCCGCCTCCCGGCCGAGGACGAGTCCGCCGTGCCGACAGGTCTCGATGGCTCCGGCGACCTCGTTGACGCCCAGCTGGCCGTGCACCAGGTACCCGCGTGCGCCGGCGTCGATCGCCCGGCGGATCAGCGCCGGATCCTTCAATGACGTGAGCATGATGACGGACATGCGATCGACGAGCTCGGGGAGGATGTCCAGGCCGCTGCGCCCTGGCATCGAGATGTCCAGCAGGACGATCTCCGGCGACTCGGCGGTGGCTGTCTCCAGGGCCGCGAAGGCGTCCTCGGCCTCGACCACCTCCGTCACCGAGTCCACCCGCGTCAGCACCGCTCGAAGACCCGCGCGCACGATGGCGTTGTCATCCACGATCATGATCTTCACGTTCGTGCCTCCCGGGTGGTCGTCAGCGATGTCAGTGGGACGAGCAGCCGTGTCCGCAGTCCGATGCCGGGCTCCGGGTGCGACTCGATGCTCAGCTCGGCGCCGAGGACCTCGGCGCGCTCACGCATCCCCGTGAGGCCGTAGTGCCCCTCGGGAAGGAGGGGCTCACCGCCGTCCGTGTCGAGTCCGATGCCGTCGTCGCTGATCTCCATGCGCAGCCGGTCCCCCTCCGTTCGGGCGGAGAAGCGCATCGTGGTGGCCCGGGCGTGCTTCTCGATATTGGTGAGCGCCTCTCCGAGCACGCGCTGGAGCTGCCACATCGCCTCCGGCGAGCACGGCAGGCGCGGTGCCGACTCGGAGTCGGCGCGGATCGCTGCAATGCCGGTTCGGGCGCTCCAGCGCGCGACCTCTTCGGCGAGGGCTCCCACGGCGTCGTTCTCGCCGCTGATCCGCAGGCCGTCCAGGACCAGGCGAGCCTCCCGGCTGGCCTCGTCCGCCGACTCGAAGAGGGTGCGGCTGAGAACGGCGTCCTCATGATTCGTCGTGCGCAGCGAGTCGTCGAGGGTCTCGGCGAGCATTCTGATGCCGTGGATGCTCTTCGCCAGCGAGTCGTGGAGGTCCCGGGCGATCGTCAGGCGCTCGGTGAGAGCGCGCTCCTCGGCACGGGCGGCGGCGGCCTCGGCGGTGAGCCTGCCGACCTCCTGGAGCTGGACGAACAGACGATTGCCGAGGAGGACGCCCGCTGCGATGCCGAGGATCGAGATGATCGAGATCGCCGACGGGAGCGGCGCGTGGCTCGGCCTCATCGTGATGAGAATGGTCAGGATGCCGGTCGTCCACACGGCGGCCCAGGCCGCGCTCGTGATGATGCCGATCAGCAGCGCGGAGGTCAGGATGTAGGCGATGGTCAGCGCGTATGCGCCGTTGAAGGCGTCGGACAGGGTGAAGACGAGCGCTCCGGTGACGATGAGGTCCGTGCAGGGGAAGAGCCGGCCCCAGCTGGCCACGGCCGGGGCTCGCCGTACGGTTCGCAGCAGTATCCAGCTCAGACTCATCGTCACGAAGAGGGAGACGATCGACGGGATCGAGGTGCCGTTCGTTATGAGAATCAGTTCGCAGGTGAGCAGGATGCCCAGCCTCACGTCGCAGATGAGTCCTACGGCACCGGACATGCTGCGGTCCCGTATCTCCTGCGCCAGGGGCGGCCGGACGATCGTTGTCTGAGACGTCATCGTCAACCACCGAAGATGCGGGCGAAGACGTCTCGATTGGCGTACAGCATGCCGCCCGTCATGAGGATGATCGTGCCCGGCAGCATGGTCATCGTGGCGACGAGCGAGACCTTCGGCGAGGCCTTGGCGGCATCACGGCGCACCTGCTCGGCGCGTTCGCGTCTGATCTCCTTGACGATCGCCTGCAGGGCGTCGCCGATCGGGGTCCCCAGTTCCTCGGACTGGAGGAGGGCCGTGACGAAGGTGTCGATGCTGTCCGAGCGGCTCCGCCTCCTGACCGCGGAGAAGGCGTCTCGCCGGGATACCCCCAGACGCATCTCGTGGAGAGCGGTGGTCATCTCCTCGGACACCGGTCCCTCGAAGCGCTCGCAGACGCGCTCCAGCGCGTTTCGAAACGGGAGTCCGGAACGGACGGCGACCGCGAGGATGTCGAGGAAGTCGGGCAGGTCCTGGTTGATCCTCCTCTGCCGGCCGCGAAGAGACTGGGCGAGCCACAGCTGCATCCATCCTGAGAAGATGATGGCGATCACGACTCCGAGGACCGGCTGGTCCAGCAGGACGAAGACGAGCAGCAGGCCCGTGCTGAGCAGGACGAAACCCGCTTCGCGCTGAATGAACAGGTCGAGATGCAGGCCCTCCGGGTTGCCGGCGCTCCTGAGCCGCTGGTTGAGCGTGCTCAGGCGCACCGGCCCGTAGAGACGGCGAAGCACCTGCTGCCCCCGCAGCCCCAGGGCGTCGATGAACCTGACGAAGACGCCCTCGCGTCGGTGCGCGTCGGTCCCGACCGACTCATCCGTTCCGCCCGTCCCGCCGGTTTCGGTCGCGGGACCGGCCATGTGCCCCGTGCCGTCATCCCGGATCATTCGAATGCCGTTGGCGACCGCGAGCACGAAGCACGCGGCGAGGAGGCCCGCGCCGAGGGCGACCATGTCACACCTCCACCCGTGAGACGGTCTTGATGAGCAGGGCGCCGAGTCCGAAGAAGATGAGGGCGGCCAGCAGGACGAGGCGACCGATGAGGGAGGAGGCCATGTCGTCGAGGACGCCCGGTTTCATGAGATTGAGGAGTACGACGCACCCCACGCCCATGACGGGAACGATGTAGCCGCTGACCGCCGAGCCGAGAATCGCGGTGCGCACTTCGCGGTGCAGTTGCTTGCGGTCCTCGAGGGCGAAGGCGATCTCCTGCAGGGCGGCGACCAGGGTGCCGCCGGACCTGGACTGAATGATGATGGTGCGCACGAGGACGTCGAGCTCGCGCGAGGGCATCCGCTCCGAGAGGTCGGTCAGGGAGGCGTCCAGCGCCCATCCCAGTCCGAGCTGGGCGACCACTCGACTCAGCTCCGTCCTCGCGGGCTCCGGAACCTCCGCCGCCGCCATTCCGAGGGCCCGTTCCACGGACATTCCCGCCGAGGTGCCGTTGGACAGGAGCCGGGAGACATCCGGGAGCTGGGCGATGAAGTGCTCGGTTCGCCGGGCCGCGCGGCGCTGCATCCACCGGGAGAAGGCGAGCGGCACTGCGGCCGCCAGGACGCCGCCCGCGATCCGTCCGATGAACGGACGCGTTCCCAGGAACACGATGATGATGCCGGCTGCGAGGATCAGCTCGGTGCCCGCCGGATCCCAGTCGAGTCCGGCCCCGGTGAGCCGTTTGCGGAGCGCGCGGCCGAGGGGCGACCGCCGCAGCGGTGCCAGGAGGAGGCCCGTCGGCCTGGTTCGACGGGAGCTCTCCGCCGCCCCCAGGCTCTGCGCGACCCGAGCGGCGCGCTCAGCGCCGGTCCCCAATGACAGCACCGCGGCGGCGCCGGCGGCGATCGTCACCGCTGTGCTGAGGAGGATGACCCCGATGCCGTTCATGCTGCTGCTCCCGTCAGCCCCTCCGGGAGCGACTGGCCGTGCTGGAGTACTCGTCGTGCCATGGCTCCCGGGATCCCGCCGAACTCGAAGCTCCCCTCGCCACGGCGAGTCGCACGGACGTAGTGCAGGATCGGGCACGTCGCATACGCCTCTCGACGCTGCGACGTGACCGCGTCGATGCCGCTGACCCGGCGCACCCCCGAGGAGTCCCTCTCCAGCTGGACGATGACGTCGATGGCGCCGTTGATCTGGTCGCGCACGGTCTCCACCGGGAGGGCGACGTCCGACATCGAGGCGAGTGTCTCCAGACGACTGAGCGCGTCCACCGGGGAGTTCGCGTGCACCGTGGTGAGCGAGCCCTCGTGCCCGGTGTTCATGGCCTGGAGCATGTCCAGGGTCTCACCTCCGCGAACCTCTCCGACGATGATCCGATCCGGACGCATGCGCAGGGAGTTGCGCACCAGGTCGCGTATGGCGATCTGACCGCGTCCCTCGATGTTGGCAGGGCGCGCCTCCAGACGCACCACGTGGGGCTGCTGCAGCGAGAGCTCGGCGGCGTCCTCGATGGTGATGATGCGCTCGTGCTCCGGGATCGTGCCGGAGAGGGCGTTGAGGAAGGTGGTCTTGCCGGAACCGGTTCCGCCCGAGATGAGAATGCTGAGCCTCGCCGCCACCAGGGCGCCGAGAAGATCCGCGGCCTGCTGAGGCAGGCTGCGGCGAGCCACGAGATCCGCGAGGTGGAAGGGTTGGGGGAAGCGGCGGATCGTGATCGTCGGCCCGTCCAGGGCGAGTGGCGGGATGATGACGTTGACGCGTTCGCCCCCGGGCAGGCGGGCGTCCACCATGGGGCTCGACTCATCCACACGGCGATTGACCGAGGAGACGACGCGGTCGATGAGCCGGTAGAGATCCGCCTCGGAGGCGAACCGGGTGGGGACCCGCTCGATCCTGCCGGCGCGCTCCACGAAGACGTCGTCCGCGCCATTGACCATGATCTCGGTGACACTGCGGTCCGCCACCAGAGGCTCGAGCACACCGAGGCCGACGGCGTCATCGACGATCCGTGTGATGAGCCACGTTCTTTCCCGGGGCGACATGACCGGCCCCTCCAGGGACAGGAGCCGGGAGAGCATTCGCTCCAGCCGCGCTCGCTGCTGGGGGAGATCGAGCCCGGCCACCTCCTCCAGGTCGACCTCCTCCAGCAGACGGGCCCGATACCGGGTGACGAGCTCCTCCCTGCTGTTCGCCACCGGATGCCCTCCTGCGGCGGGCGAGGCCGTGCGATCTCTCAGCGCCATGTCAGTCCTCCGGGAAGTAGGCCGTTCGCGTCACGGTGACGTGCCTGGTGGTGAAGGCCGGCAGGCCGATCGGAACCCGTGCCGTCACCCGCACGCAGTGCTCCGAACCGCAGCTGTCCGTGACCGACTCGAGCGCGACCCAGTCCGGCAGGGACCGCTCCGCGGCGGCCGTGGCGGATCGCCCGAGCATGGCGGCGCGAGCGCCGTCGCGGGCGGCCGCGCTCGTGGAGGTCACGGTGGAGATGGCCAGGAAGCCTTGAAGGAGGAGAAGCAGGACGACGAGCAGGACCGGGATGAAGCCGGCGAGCTCGATGTCGAGGGCGCCGCGCTCGACGCGGCGCAGCCCGTGCAGCAGGCGTTGCGATGACGGGGCGGTCATGATCGCCCCTCCCGGACGATCCCGGCCTCGGCGGACGTGCGGAGCTCGACGACGGAGGGCACCGGCAGGGCGACGGTGACCGTGTCGTCGGGGTGCCGAGTGATGGTCATGCTCGAGTCGTACGCATCGGGAAGATGATCGGCGACGTCCCGGCGGACCTCCTCGGCGCTCATGCCGATGCCGTAGTCGCGAGCCGCCTCCTCGGCGGCGTTGTTGGCGAGCATGGAGGAGATCCCGTAGCCGAGGAGCTGCACGCACAGAAGGAGCGCTGCTGTGGCGAGGGCGAAGACCACGGGGAACTCCACCGTGACCTGGCCCTTGTCGGAGCGCTCGCGCCAGTGCCTCCCCTTTCCTCCTCTGCGCCGTCGGGGCGACGACCGGGCCTCGTCCTCCGGCTCGGGCGGGGGCGACGTCGATGCGCCTGCCCGCCCGGCCAGGATCGTGCCCGTGATGGAGCGCACGGCCTTGGCCAGGGGCGGCACCTCCGTCGTGAGCAGCGCGTTCGAGTTGACCGTCATCTCCATTCGCGTCGTCAGGTCCGGGATGCTGACGATCAGCGGAACCGCCGCCATTTTCGCCGCCGTCCTGGGCTGAATCTCGCGCCGGCGGCCACTGCGATTGACGATGAGGCCCATGGAGCGCCCGTGGGCGATGCCGAGCCGGTGGAGCGCGTCCGTCAGCCGCCGCACGGAGCGCACGGCCGGGGTGTCGGGAGTCGCCACGATGAGGACCCGATCGGCCGAGTCGAGCGCCATCGCCAGGACGTCGTCCAGGCGCCCGCCGCAGTCGAGGACGACGTGGTCGAACTGATAGCGCAGCACGGAGATGACCTGGCGGGTGGCGGTCTCGGTCACCGCCTCGCCCATCTCGCCATGATCCGGTGCGGGCAGCAGGGCGATTCCGCCCGGCAGCGGGTACATGACCTCCGAGAGTTCCCGGGAGCTCGCCTCCGCGGCGATGTCCACCAGGTCCGCGATCGAGCGTCGCGCGGACAGACCCGTCATGGCGGCGAGATCTCCTCCGCGCACGTCGAGGTCCACCAGGCAGGTGCGGGTGCGCCGCGCCAGCTGGGCCGCGGTCATGAGCGCGACGGTGGAGGCGCCGACGCCGCCCTTGGCTCCGACGATGGCGGTGACGCTGCCGGGGCGGTGAGCGCCGGGATCGTCGTGGGAGCCCGCCTCGTTGCGGACCGCCTGCGACCAGGCCAGGACCGGTTGGAGACGACTGTTCAGCTCCTCCAGGGAGAGCGGTACGGCGAGCACGGTGCGCGCTCCCGCGTCCATGGCGGCGGTGAGAACCTCGACGCTCCGGCCGCGGGAGAGCAGGACGACCGGGGTGAGCGGATGGGAGCGGGAGATCTCCTGCGTGACGGCCAGAGCGGAGACGCCCCCGAGAGCCTCGTCCACGAGGACGCAGGACGCGCTGCCGGCGCGCAGGGACTCGCGCAGGCGGTCGGGGGAGTCCACGGCCACGACCTCGCCGAGGCCTTCCGCCTCCGCGATGGCGGCGGTGACCTGGATGCGGACCTGTTCGTCGTCGGTCAACACGTACTGTGTCATTGATTACCTCCGTTGGTGGTGGGGGTGCCCGCCGGCGCCGAGTACTCGGGATCGCCGACGGAGCCGTTGTCGCCGTCGCGGCGCAGAAGAAGGCGCACCTTCTTGGAGAAGCTCTCGGCGTAGGCGAGCTTGAGCGAGTCATCCGGGGTGAGGGCGAAGGTCACGGGCACGGCTTGCGCCTCGGTGAAGTCGCCGGAGGAGTTCTCGTCCTCCACCGTGGTGGCGACACCGACGTTGGTGATGAGCGCGTTCTGGATGATGACGTGAGCGGACTGCTGATCGGTTCCGGGGTCCTGCAGGGTGGAGACGACGTCGACGCGAGAGCCGGATGCGATCCTGCCGGCCACGCCGGTCTCGGCGTCGACCATGATCGTCACCTCGCGATAGCCCTCGGTCAGCTGGGGCGGATCCTGGAGCATGCTGGTCTGGAGGACGGCGCCCCGTCGGTAGGAGGCGGCGGCGACCTCGCCCTGGACATCGGACAGGTCGTGGACGGCGTCCTTCGGGGCCCAGCGCTCGGGCACCTGCACGGCGGTGACGTCGGCCGCGGTGATCTCCTGCAGCTCGGTCACATCCTTCGACAGCTCCAGCACGGTGGTCCTGGGGCCGACCTGCGAGGAGACGGACTGGACGTAGTTGAAGACGGCTCCGAAGGTGACGACGGCCCCGAGGACTGTGACGAGGATGAGCAGAACTCCTCGTCGTTGACGCGGATTCATCGGATCTCCTTCGCTGGACGGGGCCGAGGAGGGCGCTGCGGATGCGGTGCGGGAGCCGGTGCGGGCCCGGGAGGATCCGCATACGGCCATGTGCCGCACATGAGGCATCCCGCTGGAAGGGACATCCGGCCGCAGCGGGGGCAGCTCGTTCGGGCGACGCGGGCGAGCGCCTCGGTGATGAGCGGGGCGGGATCCGCGTCGAGCACCGTCATCTCCGCCCACGCCTTCGCCGGCCATCGCCGGGATGCCCGCTGAAGGCGTTCGCGGCGGAGTCCGAGCCGAGCGAGGTCCGCGGTGACCCGCCCCTTCTCGTCATCGGCCGCCCAGACGCCCATGCGCCCGGGCGCGGGGGCGACCCACGCGGGACCGCTGATCCTGGTGATGCGGTTCCGATTCAGATCCAGTTCGAAGCGGGCCCCGGGCAGCATGCTTCGCGCGTGCTGCCAGACGGACGGGGAGGGGATGGCGACCCTCCTGACCGATGTGAGCACGACACGGGTGCGCAGCACGGGGCGCAGCGCGTCGATGACGACCGGAGCCTGGCCGAGCGCTCGGGGACTGAGCGGGCGCAGGCAGTGGGCGAGCACCCTGAAGCGGGTCTCGGACTCGTCCACTGGCAGTACACCCGGCGCGCCCCGGCTCAGAGCCGCGCGGATCAGCCGGGCAGCGCGCTCGTCGTCGCCGACGCGGCACAGCAGGAGGGCGGGAGCGGGGCCCAGGGCCTCGAGCGCGTCGATGGCCTGAAGCGCGTCCTGCTCGCCGGCCGTATCGGCCGGGGACTGGGAGCCGGTGAGCACAAGCATTCGGGAGGGACTTCCTGTGTCGTCAATTATCGAATCAACTGGGAATCGATTATCGAGGCGTGCGCCGTGTTGTCCTGGTGAACGGCTCCGCCTGTAATGAGTAAGGTAGGCCGGGCGCTTTTCTTGTGCCATGGGTACAGGTGCCCATGTATTCGACTGGCCTTATGCGACGTGGATCGATTCAATGCTTCGCCGATGCGACGATGATCTATTCGATGAGAATAGTATCCTCTCGCACTTTTCCGCATGCTGGTGCGAACGAGCGCACCGATCGGTGCAGCCGGTCCGCGGTGCGATGGCGGTGGTCCGAGACGGTCGGGAATCGGGTTCCCGGTGCGGGATTCGTCCAGTCGGCGATGATTCGGGAAATGAGGATGATCCGGATGGTCCAGGCGGTTCGGATCATCCGGACGAATATTATGCTGACGTTCTTCCTCGTCAGGCGACGGCCAGGGGCCAGCTCATCAGGGCGCCCGCGATGAGGTGCGGACCGTAGGCCATGGGATCCTTCCGCCCGGCGCGACGAGTGATGAGAAGAAAAATGGCGGCGAGTCCGCCGAGGGCGACCCCGGCGCACAGACCGAGGGTGAGCGGTAGTACGCCGTACCAGCCCAGCCAGAGACCGATGACCGTGCAGAGCTTGACATCCCCCA
Source organism: Actinomyces gerencseriae DSM 6844 (assembly GCF_000429265.1). Classification (GTDB taxonomy): domain Bacteria; phylum Actinomycetota; class Actinomycetes; order Actinomycetales; family Actinomycetaceae; genus Actinomyces; species Actinomyces gerencseriae. The sequence continues at coordinate 201,679 of NZ_AUBN01000006.1, read as the reverse complement.
GCCCCAGGCCGGAGGGCGCCAGTGTGAGCAGCAGGCCGGTCGCTCCCGCCCCGAGCGCGCACAGCCCCGCCCGGATCGCCGCGTGGGCGTTCCCGGGATGGGCGACGACGGCCACGACGCCGCAGGCCGACAGCCATGCCGCCGTCGCCCCCAGGAGGCGGTTGGGCAGGAGGTGGGCGACGGCGTCGACGCAGGCGGCGCTCGTCAGCAGGGCGTAGACGGGGACGGCGACGAGTGCCGCGCCCATGACGTCCGCCGTCATGCCCCACCACGCGCAGAATCCGCAGAGCGCGAGCGAGAGCAGGCTCTGCGGGACGATGGCCAGAAGGCCGGGGCGGGGCGGCGTCGAGTATTCGGAGCGCTCTCGGTCCTCGGGGCGGTCGATGCCGCTGCCCCTGTCGTCGTGCCCGAGGGGATCGCGAACGTAACGGCGCGTCCACGCCGATACCGGGCCGGCCACGAGCGCCACCGAGCACGCGGCCACGGTCGCCAGGACCCAAGGATGGAACACCGACATGGGGATGCCTCTCAGACGAGTCGGACGAGTTCGGGCGGTCGTATCCACGGCCCCACCGTCGGCGGGGCGGGCAGGGACGACAGCATGCTGCCCGTGCGGATGCCCAGGCGGGCGGCTCCGCCCCGCACCATCTCGACGACGGCGGCGGCACGCGGGTGCGGCAGTCCGATACGGCCGGGGCGCAGGGGCCTCACGCCCAGCACTCTGCCGGGACGGGTCACGTGGATGACGTCGATCGCGTACCGCATGCCCAGGCAGTGCACCCAGTTGCAGCGGGGGATCCACAGGGCGCCGTCGATGCCGTCGGTGCCGAGCAGTCCTTTGCCGCGCTGCCGGCGGGTGCGCGCGATCCACAGCGGCGTGCCGGTGTCCTCCCCGTCGATGGTGAGGCGGGGGAGCCCGCCTACCGGCGTCGTCGACCAGATCGGTGTCGTCGTCATGTTCGGAGGCTAGGGAGGGGGGATCGGGCCGGGGCAGGGGCGTTCGCCCCCATGTCATGGGGCGCCGGCCCGGTCTGGGCGAGGCGGGCGTGACCGAACGCACTGTCGTCGGAGCCTCTGAGCGCTTGCGCCTTCGTCCCCGGCAACCTGTAACCTGTCGCTCGCCAAAGACCGCAGGTCCCCCACCCCGGTGGGGCCAAGTCCGACGCCGCGTGTTCGCCGCTGAGTCGTCACGGAATCGCAGAGTCGGAGCCCGCGCAGGTGAGAGACGAGTCCACTCCGAATGAGGAGCGCGAGCCCCGTGCCCACCGGCGCGGGGCTTTTCGATGAAGGGCGCCGGGCGCCTGCGGCAGACCACGGAAGGAGGGCCCATGGCACGGCCTGACAAGGAAGCGGCTGTTGCCGACCTGGCGGACAAGTTCCGCTCCTGCGGCGCTGTCCTGCTGACCGAGTACCGCGGGTTGAGCGTCGCCGATCTCAGGGCGCTGCGTCGCTCTCTCGCCGATAACGCCGAGTACGCCGTGGTGAAGAACACGCTGGCCGCGATCGCCGCCCGACGGGTCGGGCTCGAGGCGCTCGCGGGCGACTTCACGGGCCCCACGGCCCTGACCTTCGTCACCGGCGAGCCGGTCGAGGCCGCCAAGGCGCTGCGTGACTTCGCCAGGGAGAACAAGAACCTCGTCGTCAAGGGCGGCGTCATGGACGGCAACGTCATGGACGCCGCCGAGGTCGACAGACTTGCTTCGCTCGAGTCCCGCGAGGTGCTGCTCGCCAAGGCCGCGGGCGCCATGAAGGCGTCGCTGTCCAAGGCCGCGTACCTCTTCGCCGCGCCCGCCTCCAAGGCGGTCCGCACTGTCGACGCCCTGCGCGAGAAGCAGGAGACCGCGGCCTGAGGCCGCGCGCGTCAATCACCATCACACACACCCTGTGCTGACTGTGCTGACAAGAGCTGCCATGCGACAGTGCAGGACCCGTTTTGCAGGAAGGAACGCCCACCATGGCGAAGCTGACCACCGAAGAGCTCATTGAGCAGTTCAAGGACCTCACCCTTCTCGAGCTGTCCGAGTTCGTCAAGGCCTTCGAGGAGACCTTCGACGTCACCGCAGCCGCTCCGGCCGCCGCCGTCGTCGCAGCCGCTCCGGGCGCGGCCGGCGAGGCCGCCGCCGAGGAGGAGAAGGACGAGTTCGACGTCGTTCTCGAGGCCGCCGGCGACAAGAAGATTCAGGTCATCAAGGAGGTGCGCACCCTGACCTCCCTCGGTCTGAAGGAGGCCAAGGAGCTCGTCGACGGCGCCCCCAAGGCCGTTCTCGAGGGCGCCAACAAGGAGGCCGCTGAGAAGGCGAAGGCCCAGCTCGAGGGCGCGGGCGCCACCGTCACCCTCAAGTGACCCCCTCCCCGTCCCCTCGGCCACTCGGCTTCGGGGCGGGCCATCCGCTTCCGGCTCCTTCGAGGACCGACTGAGACCGAGGCTCTCGACACCGACCGGGCCCCGTTCGCATCACGTGAACGGGGCCCGGTTCGCGGTGCCGGAGCTGCGGGGAGCCGGACTGCGGGGCGCCGTGCTCGAGGGGGCGCTGGTGCCGTGAGGCTCCGGGGCGGGATCCGGGTGGGCGGGACGGGGCAGTATGCGTGACTGTGGTGCGAATCGCAAGACCCGATGCTCCTTCGGGCGTAGCCCGTGGTGTATCGGACGTGTACGCTAGCGCTTTGCGTCCATTGTGTGTACTGGCTTCGGTCGCACCGTCAGGGCTTCGGCGCCAATCGCTGGGGCCTCGCCGGGAAGACGGTATCGCACGTACTGCTGCGGACGCAGTGTGATCCCCGAGATGAGGGAAGGATCCCCTTTGGCTGCCTCGCGCACCTCTGCACCCACCGCCGCTGACATCGCCGCACGTACCGCGTCGCGTCGTATCAATTTTGCGAAGATCGCCGAGCCCATGCAGGCTCCCAACCTGCTCGCCCTCCAGACCGAGAGCTTCGACTGGCTCGTCGGCAACGAGAAGTGGCGCGCTCGCGTGGACGCCGCCAACGCCGAGCGTCCGGGATCTCTGCCCGAGACCTCCGGTCTGGAGGAGATCTTCGACGAGATCTCCCCGATCGAGGACTTCGGGGAGACCATGGCCCTGTCCTTCCACGACCATCGCTTCGAGGAGCCCAAGTACACCGCGGAGGAGTGCCAGGAGAAGGACCTCACCTACTCCGCCCCCCTGTACGTCGTCGCCGACTTCGAGAACTTCTCGACCGGTGAGATCAAGTCGCAGACGGTCTTCATGGGCGACTTCCCGCTCATGACGGACAAGGGCACCTTCATCGTCAACGGATCCGAGCGCGTCGTCGTCTCCCAGCTCGTGCGCTCGCCGGGCGTCTACTTCGAGCGCACCACCGAGAAGGCCAGCGACAAGTACGTCTACAACGTCAAGTTCATCCCCTCGCGCGGCGCCTGGCTCGAGTTCGAGATCGACAAGAACGACCACGTGGCCGTGCGCGTGGACCGCAAGCGCAAGCAGGACATCACCGTCTTCCTGCTCGCCCTGGGCATGGACGAGGCCGAGATCCGACAGGAGTTCAAGGACTACCCGGCGCTGACCTCCGCCCTGGACGAGGACCGCAAGGTCACCACCCAGGACGACGCCCTCCTGGACATCTACAAGAAGATCCGTCCGGGCGAGCCGCCGAGCGTCGAGGCGGGTCGCACCCTGCTGGAGAACTTCTACTTCAATGCCAAGCGCTACGACCTGGCCAAGGTCGGCCGCTACAAGATCAACAAGAAGCTCGGTCTGGCCGGGGACCTGACCGACTCCGTCCTGCGTATCGAGGACATCACCGCGGCCATCAAGTACCTCCTGGCCCTGCACGCCGGTGCCGAGACCATCGAGGGCGTGCGCGACGGCGAGATCGTCGACATCGTCGTCGAGTTCGACGACATCGACCACCTCGGCAACCGCCGTATCCGCGCCGTGGGCGAGCTCATCCAGTCCCAGGTGCGCACCGGCATGAGCCGCATGGAGCGCCAGGTCCGCGAGCGCATGACCACCCAGGACGTCGAGGCCATCACGCCCAACACCCTGATCAACATCCGGCCCGTGACGGCCGCGATCAAGGAGTTCTTCGGGACCTCGCAGCTCAGCCAGTTCATGGACCAGAACAACCCGCTGGCGGGTCTGACCCACAAGCGCCGTCTGTCCGCGCTGGGCCCCGGGGGCCTGTCCCGTGAGCGCGCCTCCATGGAGGTCCGCGACGTCCACACCTCCCACTACGGCCGCATGTGCCCCATCGAGTCCCCCGAGGGCCCGAACATCGGTCTCATCGGCTCGCTGGCGACCTTCGCCCGCATCAACCCCTTCGGCTTCATCGAGACGCCCTATCGCGTCGTCGTCGATGGCCGGGTCACCGATGAGACCCACTACCTGACGGCCGACGACGAGGACCGCCACGTCATCGCCCAGGCCAATGTCGAGCTGACCCCCGACGGCCACTTCGCCGAGGACCATGTCCTGTGCCGGGTCACCGGCGGCGAGCCGGCGCTCGTGGCGGCCGACCAGGTCGACCTCATGGACGTCTCCCCGCGCCAGATGGTGTCGGTGGGCACCTCGCTCATCCCCTTCCTCGAGCACGACGACGCCAACCGCGCCCTCATGGGCGCCAACATGCAGCGTCAGGCCGTGCCGCTCATCCGTCCCGACGCCCCGCTCGTGGGCACCGGGATGGAGCGGCGCACGGCGGTGGACGCCGGCGACGTGCTCGTGGCCGACAAGGCCGGTGTCGTCACCGAGGTCTGCGCGGACTTCGTGCGCGTGGCGGGCGACGACGGCACGGAGAAGGTCTACAAGGTCGCGAAGTTCCGCCGCTCCAATCAGGGCAACTGCTACAACCAGCGCGTCGTGGCCACCGAGGGGGAGCGGGTCGAGGTCGGCTCCGTCCTGGCCGACGGCCCCGCCACGGCCGACGGCGACCTGGCCCTGGGCCAGAACCTCCTGGTCGCCTTCATGACCTGGGAGGGTCTCAACTACGAGGACGCCATCATCGTGTCCCAGCGCGTCGTGTCCGACGACCTGCTCACCTCGATCCATATCGAGGAGCACGAGGTCGACGCCCGCGACACCAAGCTCGGCGCCGAGGAGATCACCCGCGACATCCCCAATGTCAGCGAGGAGACGCTGGCCAACCTCGACGAGCGCGGCATCATCCGCATCGGCGCCGAGGTCCGCAGCGGCGACATCCTGGTCGGCAAGGTGACCCCCAAGGGAGAGACCGAGCTGACCAGCGAGGAGCGCCTCCTGCGCGCCATCTTCGGCGAGAAGGCGCGCGAGGTCCGCGATACCTCCCTGCGCGTGCCGCACGGCGAGTACGGCATCGTCACCGGTGTGCGCGAGTTCGACGCCTCCACCGAGGACGCCGAGATGCCGGCCGGCGTCAATCGCATGGTGCGCGTCTACATCGCCCAGCGCCGTAAGATCACGGTGGGCGACAAGCTCTCCGGCCGTCATGGCAACAAGGGCGTCATCTCCAAGATCAACCCGGTCGAGGACATGCCCTTCCTGGCCGACGGCACCCCGGTCGACGTCATCCTCAACCCGCTGGGCGTGCCCAGCCGCATGAACGTCGGCCAGGTCCTCGAGCTGCACCTGGGATGGGTGGCCTCCCGCGGCTGGGACGCCTCCACGGCCCACGAGTCCGGCGAGGAGTGGGCCGCCCGCCTGCCCGAGGACGGCGTGACCGCCGAGCCGCGCACGCCGGTGGCCACCCCCGTCTTCGACGGCGTGCGCGACGACGAGCTCATGGGCCTGCTGGACTCGACTCTGCCCAGCCCCGACGGCGTCCAGCTGGTTCAGCCCAATGGCAAGGCGCGCCTGTTCGACGGCCGCTCCGGCGAGCCCTTCCCGTACCCGGTCTCGGTGGGCTACATGTACATCCTCAAGCTCCACCACCTCGTGGACGACAAGATCCACGCCCGCTCCACCGGCCCGTACTCCATGATCACCCAGCAGCCGCTGGGCGGTAAGGCCCAGTTCGGCGGACAGCGCTTCGGCGAGATGGAGGTGTGGGCCATGGAGGCCTATGGCGCCGCCCATGCCCTCCAGGAGCTGCTCACGGTCAAGTCCGACGACGTCAACGGCCGCGTCAAGGTCTACGAGGCCATCGTCAAGGGCGAGGACATCCCCGAGCCCGGCATCCCCGAGTCCTTCAAGGTGCTCATGAAGGAGATGCAGTCGCTGTGCCTGAACGTCGAGGCCCTCGATGCCGAGGGCGGTGTCATCGGCCTGGACGACACCGACGACGACTCCCGTCGCGCCTCCGAGGAGCTCGGCTTCGACCTGGGCCGTCGTCCGGGCGGATCCACCGTGTCCACGGTCGACGAGATCTGAGTGGTCACCCCGGTGACGACTTCGTGACAACTTCATCGAGCCCCGGTCGAGGGCGGGCGGCAGGTCCGTCGCCCGCCCTCCCACCAGGCTCGCAGGCGCCGTCGGAGTCGTGGAACAACGACGACGGAACGCCCCCGGACCACCACCTGATGAGATTCACCATCGGAAGTAGGAACTGTGCTCGACGCCAACGTGTTCGACAGGATCCAGCTCGGCCTGGCCACCGCGGAGGACATCAAGTCCTGGTCGCACGGCGAGGTCAAGAAGCCCGAGACCATCAACTACCGCACCCTCAAGCCGGAGAAGGATGGGCTCTTCTGCGAGAAGATCTTCGGACCCACCCGCGACTGGGAGTGCGCCTGCGGCAAGTACAAGCGCGTGCGCTACAAGGGCATCATCTGCGAGCGCTGCGGTGTCGAGGTCACCCGCTCCAAGGTGCGCCGCGAGCGCATGGCCCACATCAAGCTGGCCGCGCCCGTCACCCACATCTGGTACTTCAAAGGCGTTCCCTCGCGCCTGGGCTACCTGCTCAACCTCGCGCCCAAGGACCTGGAGAAGGTCATCTACTTCGCCGCCTACATGGTCACCGAGGTCGATGAGGAGGGCCGTCACGACGACCTGCCCTCTCTGCGCAACGAGCTGGAGGTCAAGAAGAAGCACATCGAGGAGGCCGGGCTGGCGGACGTCGAGGCGCGTCAGCAGCGTCTCGAGGCCGATCTCGCCCAGCTCGAGGCCGAGGGGGCGGAGCAGTCTCAGCGCGACAAGGCCCGCAAGACGGCCGAGCGCGAGATGACGGCCCTGCGTCGCAAGAACGCCCGGACCCTTGAGCACATGGACAAGGTCTGGGACCGCTTCGTGTCCCTCAAGGTCGGCGACCTGGAGGGTGATGAGGTGCTGTACCGCGACATGGTCGCCGACTACGGCATCTACTTCAAGGGCGCCATGGGCGCCGAGGCCATTCAGGCGCGCCTGCGCACCTTCGACCTGGATGCCGAGGCCGCCTCGCTGGCCGAGATCGTGGCAAGCGGCACCGGCCAGCGCAAGACCCGCGCCATCAAGCGGTTGAAGGTCATCAACGCCTTCCGCCTGACCGACACCGCCCCGGAGTCGATGGTCCTGGACAACATCCCGGTCATCCCGCCGGACCTGCGCCCCATGGTCCAGCTCGACGGCGGTCGCTTCGCCACCTCCGACCTCAACGACCTCTACCGCCGGGTCATCAATCGCAACAACCGCCTCAAGCGGCTCATGGACCTGGGCGCCCCGACGATCATCGTCAACAACGAGAAGCGCATGCTCCAGGACGCCGTCGACGCCCTGTTCGACAACGGCCGCCGCGGCCGCCCGGTCACCGGCGTGGGCAACCGCCCGCTGAAGTCCCTGTCCGACATGCTCAAGGGCAAGCAGGGCCGCTTCCGCCAGAACCTCCTGGGCAAGCGCGTGGACTACTCCGGCCGTAGCGTCATCGTCGTCGGACCCCAGCTCAAGCTGCACCAGTGCGGCCTGCCCAGCCAGATGGCCCTGGAGCTGTTCAAGCCCTTCGTCATGAAGCGGCTCGTCGAGCTCAAGGAGGCCCAGAACGTCAAGGCCGCCAAGCGCATGGTCGAGCGCGCCAACCCCAAGGTCTGGGACGTCCTGGCCGAGGTCATCCGCGAGCACCCCGTGCTGCTCAACCGAGCTCCCACCCTGCACCGCCTGGGCATCCAGGCCTTCGAGCCCCAGCTCATCGAGGGCAAGGCCATCCAGCTGCACCCGCTGGTGTGCGGCGCCTTCAACGCCGACTTCGACGGCGACCAGATGGCCGTCCACCTGCCGCTGGGCGCCGAGGCGCAGGCCGAGGCCCGTATTCTCATGCTCTCGAGCAACAACATCCTCAAGCCCTCCGACGGGCGCCCCGTGACCATGCCCAGCCAGGACATGATCATCGGCACCTACTACCTCACCCAGGAGCCGGATCCGGACGTCCCCGTCGAGGCCGACGACTCCGGCGAGCCGATCGTCCCGTCCTTCTCCTCCTTCGCCGAGGCGGTCATGGCCTACGACTTCGGCAAGCTCGACGTCAACGCCGCCTGCGACATCCGCTTCGAGGAGGGCATCACGCCCCCCAGCGAGTGGCGGGCCCCCGAGGACCGGAGCGAGGACGAGCCGATCACCCTGCGCACCTCGCTCGGACGGGCCCTGTTCAACACGGCGCTGCCCGAGTCCTTCCCCTACGTGAACTACACGGTGGACAAGAAGAGGCTGGGCAACATCATCAACGTCCTGGCGGAGAACTACTCCCGCGTGGAGGTGGCGGCCTCGTTGGACGCCCTCAAGGCCAACGGCTTCCACTGGTCGACCTGGTCGGGTATCACCGTCGCCTTCGACGACGTCGTGTCCCCGCCCTCGAAGCCCGAGATCCTCGCGCGCTACGAGGCCGAGGCCGCCGAGATCGAGGAGCAGCACAGCTTCGGCGCCCTCACCGAGGAGGACCGTTACAAGTCCCTCATCAGTATCTGGACCCAGGCGACCGCCGAGGTCGCCGAGGCGATGCGCGAGAACTTCCCGGAGCGCAACACCGTCTTCCAGATGGTGGCCTCCGGCGGTCGCGGCAACTGGGACCAGATCCGGCAGCTCGCCGGTATGCGCGGCCTGGTGGCCGACCCCAGGCAGCGCCTCATCGAGCGCCCGATCAAGTCCAACTACCGTGAGGGCCTGTCCGTCCTGGAGTACTTCATCGCGACGCACGGCGCCCGCAAGGGGCTGGCGGACACGGCGTTGCGCACCGCGGACTCCGGCTACCTCACGCGTCGTCTGGTCGATGTCTCCCAGGACGTCATCGTCCGCGAGGAGGACTGCGGAACCCGCAAGGGCCTGACCAAGCGCCTGATGACCCGGAAGGAGGTCAACGGCGAGCTCGTCAGGGAGGTCTCCGACATCCTGGAGACCACCGTCTACGGCACGACGCTGGCTCGCGACGCCGCCGATGCCGAGGGCAATGTCGTCATCAAGGCGGGCACCGATCTCAGTGACGCCGTCATCGCCAAGGCCATCGATGCCGGTATCGAGGAGGTCGTGTGCCGCTCGGTGCTGACCTGCGACTCCGCCGTCGGCACCTGCTCCGCCTGCTACGGCCGTTCGCTGGCCACCGGCAAGCGGGTCGATATCGGAGAGGCCGTCGGCATCATCGCCGCCCAGTCCATCGGCGAGCCCGGCACGCAGCTGACCATGCGCACCTTCCACACCGGTGGTGCGGCCGGCGCCGCCGACATCACCCAGGGTCTGCCCCGCGTCCAGGAGCTCTTCGAGGCCCGCACGCCCAAGGGCGAGGCGGCGGTGGCCGAGGCCGCCGGCACCGTCGCGATCGAGGACGACGCCGATGGCAAGCGCCTGATCATCACTCGCGATGACGGGGAGGAGGACCTGGTCGTCCCGATCTCGCGCCGCCAGCGTCTGCTGGTGGCCGACGGCGACCACATGGAGCCGGGCGACGCCCTCACCGAGGGCCCGGTCGACCCCAAGAAGGTTCTGCGCCTGCGCTCCGTCGGGGCCACTCAGCGCCATCTGGTGGATGAGGTCCAGGAGGTCTACCGCTCCCAGGGCGTGGACATCCACTCCAAGCACATCGAGGTCATCGTGCGTCAGATGCTGCGCCGCGTGACCGTGCTGGAGGCCGGGGACACCAACCTGCTCCAGGGGGACCTGGTCGATGTCATGCACTTCCGCGCCGAGAATCGTCGCGTCGTGGCCGAGGGCGGTAAGCCCGCCTCCGGGCGCACCGAGCTCATGGGGATCACCAAGGCCTCGCTGGCCACGGACTCCTGGCTCTCCGCCGCCTCCTTCCAGGAGACCACCCGCGTCCTCACGGAGGCCGCCATGAACGGCAAGTCCGACCCGCTGCTGGGCCTCAAGGAGAACGTCATCCTCGGTAAGCTCATCCCGGCCGGCACGGGCCTGAACCGCTACTCGGACATCGAGGTCGAACCCACCGAGGAGGTCAAGGCCGAGGTCTTCTCCCGCACCGGTCTGACCGAGGAGATGCTGGGCGTCGGCGAGGCCGTCGCGCTGGACGACTTCTCCTTCGGTGGCGGCTTCAGCGCCGACTTCTCCGATGATTTCCGCACCGGCTTCTCCTCGAGCGAGGACTATCAGTTCTGATGATCCGTCCGCCCGTCCCGGGGGCTCTCGGGGAGTCCTGAGCGGCTTCGAGTCGTCGGCTCTGCGGGGGGGCCGGCCGCCCCATGGGGCGGCCGGCCCCCCCGCACGTGCTTCCACTGGCGGATCCGCCTCCCCGGGGCATCCGACGGGCAGTCCGGCATTCCGATCGCGTGGGTGAGGGCGAGGGGAGAGCGAGGAGGCAGACATCGAGGAGCAGAGGGCGTAGCCTCATGCCGACAGCAGCCCACCCGTTACAGGAGTGCTCACCTTGTCCGTCTCCACACCGTCAGAACCTCCCTCCTACGACCCGCCCCGCCGTGCGGAGCGCACCAGCATCCTGGGACGCGCCAATGACTCCGCCGGGGCGATGCCGCCGGAGTCGGCAGCGACCGAGGCCCTCCCGGCCGGATGGGCGGATGAGCAGCCCGCCGCGACGTCTGTAATGCCCGCGGGCTCGGCCGGCTGGGCGGATGATCAGCCCGCCACCTCCGTGATGCCGACGCGCTCGGACGAGTGGGCGGACGGCCGGCCCACGACCGCTGTCCCCGCCTACGCCCCGGAACCGACGGTTCGGGCTCCTGCGGCGCCCGCGCAGTGGAACGCGCCGATGCCACAGCCCGCTGCGCAGCCTCAGCCCGAGCCGCAACCGGCTGCGCAGCCTCAGCCCGCGACACTTCCGCCGAACCGGTCGCTCAGGCGGCGCACGGCCGCCACGCCGATCGGGACGGTGCTGCTCATCGCCTCGGTGCTCCTCCTGGGCTGGGGCGTCTACACGCTGCTGACGTCCATTCGCGTCTTCGACATCATTCTCAGCGGCGCCGGCCTCATCAATGGGACCGCGGCGACGGCCGCCGGAGTCGGGGCTCTGCTGGCTCTCTTCGCCTTCATCGCGGCTCTGATCGCCTGCGCCCGGGCTCGGCCCAAGACGGCGGCGATCATGCTGCTTCTCGGCTCGCTGTTCCTGCCCCTGGCCTCCACCGTCGGTGCGGCCTACTACGGTGGTACCCAGTTGAAGGATCAGACCCTGGCCGACGCGCAGGGGATGGCGGGGAAGGTCAACGTCTCGCAGGTCCAGGACTTGATCAATCAGGTCAAGGGCACCGGCATCGACGTCTCCTGGGGCGATGAGCTGTTGCGCATTCTCGGAGGCGGCGGCAGTGACGATAGCAGCGGCAACGGCGCTAACGGCGGCAACCGGGGCGGCGGCAACGGCGGCGACAGCGGGAACAGCGATCGCGGTGGCAGCGGCTACGATGGCAACAGCGGGAATAGCGATCGCGGCGGCAGCGGCTACGATGGCGACAGTTCCGGCGACGGCAGTGGCGGCAGCGGCTACGGTGATAACGGCGGGAGCGGCGACGGCGACTCCTAGAGACTTCCAGGATTCCTGGTCCTGGAGACCCCTGGAGCGCCGTGGGGAGGTGTCGTCATACACGCCCCGCCGACGCCCCCCGAGGGGCTGCGCCTCTGCGAAGCCCGTGCGTGACCTCGTGCGTGGGATCGGACCCCCGAGCGCGTAGGCGATGGTGCGCATCGCCGTTCGGGCGCGCAGCCGGGCCGTGCTCGGGATACGGGCGTATTTGATCATCCGATGGGCATTGGATCACAATGCGCTCATCGTCCCCGTCCCCAGGAAGGTCGCAGTATGAGCGATACGACGTCAACAACGCCGAATTCCGATGAGCCCGAGGAGTCGTCGGTCGGTGATCCTGCGGTGACCCCGGGGCCGGATCCGGTGCCGCCGCCTCCCGGACCTGTCAATGCGGCTTCGGTGGCGGGTGTGCCCGCGCCGTCGGCGGCTTCGGCGGCGACGGGTGCTTTCCCGGTGGGTCCGGCGGCGGGTGTGCCCGCGCCGTCGGCGGCTTCGGCGGCGACGGGTGCTTTCCCGGTGGGTCCGGCGGCGGGTGTGCCCGCGCCGTCGGCGTCGATGAGTCCCAGGGCTCGACGGCAGCTCAAGGTCGGTGTCGGCGCGTTGGTCCTGGTCCTGGTCCTGGTCGTCGCCGCGGTGGTCGCCGTCAACGTTCTGAACTCTCGTCGGACCCCGGAGAAGGAGGTCGCGACCTACCTCGGCCTCATCGCCGACGGGCATGCGCAGGCCGCCAACGAGATGGTGGACCCGGGGGTCGCCAGTAGCAAGGGAGTGCTCCTGACCGACGAGGCCCTGAGCGCGGCGACCTCCCGCATTACGTCGATCAACGTCGAGGACGCGGACGTGGACCGCGGTGACGACAGCGTCCGCATCACAGCGACCTTCCGCCTCGACGGGGAGAAGCTCGAGCACACATTCTCCTTGAGGAGGGAGGATAGGGACTACGGGCTGCTCGACAACTGGACGATCGAGGACTCCCTGGTCGATAAGGTGAAACTATCATCGACCTCCTTCGACTCATTGACCATCGGGGGCCAGGATGTGTCGCTCGACAAGATCGATTCCGTCGGCACGATCGACACGAAGGAAGCGCACTACGAGACGGAGCAGTACGTCTACCCCGGCCTCTACGACATCGCCGCGGGCTCGTCCCGGTCGAAGTATCTGAGCCCGGACAAGACGTCGCTCCGAGTCGAGCCGTCGGACAGCTCATCCAACCGGTCGTCGGGGAACTCGTCCGACCGGTCGTCGGACAGCTCGTCCGACCGGTCGTCGGACAGCTCGTCCGACCAGACGGTGACGGTGGAGGGCGAGCCCACCCAGGACCTCAGGGATCTCGTCCTGAACAAGGTCAAGCAGGAGACGACGGACTGCACGACGGTGCCGACCAATACGGACTCCGAGTGCCCCCCCGCCGTGCAGTCGACCCATTTGTCGAAGATGGAGGTGTCCACGGAGGCCACGGACGTCACCATCGACTCCCCGCCAACGGGGTTCACGAGCAGCAAGATCGTCGTGACGACGACGGGAACCTCCAGCACCGGTGCCGTCACTCCCAGGCCGGAGAGGAGCTCGTTCACGTTCTCCGGAGACATCGAGTGGACCGAGGGTCAGGAGGAGCCCACGGTGACGGTCCAGCGGGCGATGAACTCCTACTGATTCAGTGGTGAGAACCACGAAACCGCAGTACTCCCAGGATGGTGGTCGGCATTGTCGACCACGTATCCTGGCCTGCGGTGCCCGCACACGGGTCACCCTCCTCCATTCCGTTCCCAGCACCTAGGCGGGCAGGTCCCGACGACGATGCCACGCGGGTCTGCCGCGGCGGGAACCGACGGGCCCCTCCACGGGGCTCCGGACGCGGTATGTCGATCACCGACGGCGGCGGGCCGGCCAGACTCCGTGGGGCGAGCGCGCCCGGCGGGGGCGGGGCCGGTGCGCGGGCAGCAGAACTGTCCAGATGCACTTCATTATGGAGATCGAGTAGTGCCTACGATTCAGCAGCTGGTCCGCAAGGGCCGCTCGACCAAGCGCTCGTCGTCGAAAACACCTGCGCTGAAGTCCAGCCCGCAGCGCCGTGGGGTGTGCACCCGTGTGTACACCACCACCCCCAAGAAGCCGAACTCCGCCCTTCGCAAGGTCGCCCGTGTGCGCCTGTCGACCGGCATCGAGGTCACGGCCTACATCCCCGGCGAGGGTCACAACCTCCAGGAGCACTCCATCGTGCTCGTGCGCGGCGGTCGTGTGAAGGACCTTCCCGGCGTCCGCTACCACATCGTGCGCGGCTCCCTCGACACCCAGGGCGTCAAGGGCCGCCAGCAGGCACGCTCGAAGTACGGCGCCAAGAAGGAGAAGAAGTAATGCCTCGTAAGGGTCCCGCCCCCCGGCGCCCGCTCGCCGTCGACCCCGTCTACGGCTCGCCGGTCGTCACCCAGCTCGTCAATCGCGTTCTTCTGGATGGCAAGAAGTCCACGGCCGAGCGCATCGTCTACGGCGCCCTGGAGGGTGTGCGCACCAAGACGGACCAGGACCCGGTCTCCGTCCTCAAGCGCGCCCTGGACAACATCCGTCCCGCGCTGGAGGTCCGCTCGCGCCGCGTCGGCGGCGCGACCTACCAGGTTCCGGTCGAGGTCCGTCCCAATCGCGCCACCACCCTCGCGCTGCGCTGGCTCGTCGACTTCTCCCGCCAGCGCCGTGAGAACACCATGACCGAGCGACTCATGAACGAGATCCTGGACGCCTCCAACGGCCTGGGCGCCGCTGTGAAGCGCCGCGAGGACATGCACCGTATGGCCGAGTCCAACAGGGCCTTCGCCCACTACCGCTGGTAACAGCCGCGCGTCGATCGGGACCCGCTTCCAACCCGTCCCGATCGACGACATTCTCCCCACCTCACGAACGAAGGACTTCACTAGTGGCACTCGACGTGCTGACCGACCTCACCAAGGTCAGAAACATCGGCATCATGGCCCATATCGATGCCGGAAAGACGACCGTGACGGAGCGCATCCTGTTCTACACGGGCATCAATTACAAGATCGGCGAGACGCACGACGGCGCCTCGACCATGGACTGGATGGAGCAGGAGCAGGAGCGCGGTATCACCATCACCTCCGCGGCCACCACTTGCTTCTGGGAAGACAACCAGATCAATATCATCGACACTCCCGGCCACGTGGACTTCACGGTCGAGGTCGAGCGCTCCCTGCGCGTGCTCGACGGCGCCGTCGCGGTCTTCGACGGCAAGGAGGGTGTTGAGCCCCAGTCCGAGACCGTGTGGCGCCAGGCCGACAAGTACAGCGTTCCGCGCATCTGCTTCATCAACAAGATGGATAAGCTGGGAGCCGACTTCGAGTTCTCCGTCCAGACGATCCGTGATCGTCTTCATGCCAAGCCCATCGTGCTGAACTTCCCGATCGGTGCCGAGAGCGAGTTCTCCGGTCTGGTCGATATCCTGGAGATGCGCGCTGTTCGCTTCCCCGAGAAGGATGCGGCCGGCAAGGATACCCGCGGAGCCATTGTCGAGTACGAGGAGATCCCGTCCGAGCTGGTCGCCAAGGCCGAGGCCCTGCGCGGCGAGCTCCTCGAGGCGGTCGCCGAGGCCGACGACGAGCTCATGGAGAAGTATCTGGAGGGCGAGGAGCTCACCGTCGCCGAGATCAAGTCGGGAATCCGCAGGCTCACCATCGCCGGCGAGGCCTTTCCGGTCATGGCCGGTTCGGCCTTCAAGAACAAGGGCGTCCAGCCCATGCTCGACGCCGTTCTGGACTACCTCCCCTCCCCGCTGGACGTCCCGGACGTCGAGGGGCACAAGCCCGGCGATGAGGAGGAGACGCTCACCCGGGCCGCCGACGAGAACGAGCCCTTCTCGGCGCTGGCCTTCAAGGTGGCCACCCACCCGTTCTACGGCAAGCTCGTCTACGTGCGCGTCTACTCCGGCAAGGTCTCCCAGGGCGATGTGGTCTCCAACGCCACCAAGGGCAAGAAGGAGCGCATCGGCAAGCTCTTCCAGATGCACTCCAACAAGGAGAACCCGGTCGAGCAGGCTCACGCCGGTCACATCTACGCGTTCATCGGCCTCAAGGACGTCACCACCGGCGACACCCTGTGCGCCCAGAACGCGCCGATCATCCTGGAGTCCATGACGTTCCCGGACCCGGTGATCCACGTGGCCATCGAGCCCAAGACCAAGAGCGACCAGGAGAAGCTGGGCATCGCCATCCAGAAGCTCTCCGAGGAGGACCCGACCTTCACCGTCAGGCTCGACGAGGAGACCGGCCAGACCGTCATCGGCGGTATGGGCGAGCTCCACCTGGACGTCTTCGTGGACCGCATGCGCCGCGAGTTCAAGGTCGAGGCGAATGTCGGCAATCCGATGGTCGCCTACCGCGAGACCATTCGCAGGAAGGTCGACAAGGTCGAGTACACCCACAAGAAGCAGACGGGCGGTTCCGGCCAGTTCGCCAAGGTGCAGATGTCCTTCGAGCCCCTCGTGCCCGAGGCGGATGAGAACGGCGAGGTCGCTCACTACGAGTTCGCGAACGCCGTCACCGGTGGCCGCGTGCCCCGTGAGTACATCCCCAGCGTCGACGCGGGCGTCCAGGACGCCATGCTCACCGGCGTTCTCGCCGGCTACCCGGTCGTGGATGTCAAGGCGACCCTCGTGGACGGCGGGTACCACGAGGTCGACTCCTCCGAGATGGCCTTCAAGATCGCCGGCTCCATGGCGTTCAAGGAGGGTGCGAAGAAGGCGTCCCCGGCCCTTCTCGAGCCCATCATGGCCGTCGAGGTCCGCACGCCCGAGGAGTACATGGGCGATGTCATCGGTGACCTCAACTCCCGTCGGGGCATGATCCAGTCCATGGAGGACGCCGTCGGCGTCAAGGTCGTCAAGGCCGCCGTGCCGCTGTCGGAGATGTTCGGCTACGTCGGCGACCTGCGTTCGAAGACGCAGGGGCGCGCCGTGTACTCGATGAGCTTCGACTCCTATGCCGAGGTTCCCAAGAACGTCGCGGACGAGATCATCGCCAAGGCCAAGGGCGAGTGATCGCGCCTTCCGGGGCCGGGCGATTCGCGCTCGGCCCCGGGACGTCCTCGGCGCTGCGCCCGGGACGACTCATTCCAGTAAGATTTCCAACAACCCACCAGTAGAGACTCTCTCCATCGCCGCGGCTAGCATATGCTTAGTCGGATCACGACGAAGAGACCTACCCGAGTCCCAGGAGGACACCAGTGGCCAAGGCCAAGTTCGAGCGGACCAAGCCGCACGTCAACATCGGAACGATCGGTCACGTCGACCACGGCAAGACGACGCTGACCGCCGCGATCTCCAAGGTCCTGCACGACGAGTACCCGGACCTGAACCCCTTCACCCCCTTCGACGAGATCGACAAGGCTCCCGAGGAGCGCCAGCGCGGCATCACGATCAACATCGCGCACGTCGAGTACGAGACCGAGAAGCGTCACTACGCCCACGTCGACGCTCCCGGCCACGCCGACTACATCAAGAACATGATCACCGGCGCGGCCCAGATGGACGGCGCCATCCTCGTCGTCGCCGCCACCGACGGCCCCATGGCCCAGACCCGCGAGCACGTCCTGCTCGCCCGCCAGGTCGGTGTCCCGGCCCTTCTGGTCGCCCTCAACAAGTGCGACATGGTCGAGGACGAGGAGCTTCTCGAGCTCGTCGAGATGGAGGTCCGCGAGTTGCTGTCCTCCCAGGAGTACGACGGCGACGAGGCTCCCGTGATCCGTGTCTCCGCCTTCAAGGCCCTCGAGGGCGACGCCGAGTGGACTCCGAAGATCAAGGAGCTCATGGACGCGGTTGACGAGTACATCCCGACCCCGCAGCGTGACATGGACAAGCCGTTCCTCATGCCGATCGAGGACGTCTTCACGATCACCGGCCGCGGAACCGTCGTCACCGGTCGTGTCGAGCGCGGCAAGCTCCCGATCAACTCCGAGGTCGAGATCCTCGGTATCCGCGAGGCCCAGAAGACCACGGTCACCGGCATCGAGATGTTCCACAAGGCCATGGATGAGGCCTGGGCCGGTGAGAACTGCGGTCTGCTCCTGCGCGGCACTCGTCGTGAGGATGTCGAGCGCGGCCAGGTCGTCGCCAAGCCCGGCTCCATCACCCCGCACACCGAGTTCGAGGGTCACGTCTACATCCTGACCAAGGACGAGGGCGGTCGTCACAACCCCTTCTACTCGAACTACCGTCCGCAGTTCTACTTCCGGACCACGGACGTCACCGGCGTCATCACCCTCCCCGAGGGCACCGAGATGGTCATGCCCGGTGACACCACCGAGATGAGCGTCCAGCTCATCCAGCCGATCGCCATGGAGGAGGGTCTCGGCTTCGCCATCCGCGAGGGTGGCCGCACCGTCGGCTCCGGCCGCGTCACCAAGATCGTCAAGTGATGACCTGATCCCGAGCGCCCGCCGTTCTCACGGCGGGGCCCATGCGGAGTTCCCTCCCCGCCGACCTCACCGGTCGGCGGGGAGGGTTTTTTCATGAGGCGCTCGCCCGTTTCCGAATCATCTGAATTCCTTTTGCTTGCTGTTGCCGAATCGCAGTTCTAACGAGATCGCACCGAGACCGGGAGCAGCAAGTCGTCGCATAGTCTTGGCGCATACCTAGGACGTGCTCTCCTTCGCTCCCCGCGGGGGAGGAGCATGTTTCCCTTGCTTCCGGACGCATTTTTAATGTCCAGGCCGTTCAAGCGATATCACGCGGGTCGGCTCATTCGATCTACGAGAGCCTCGCGTCATCGTATCGATGCCGTATTGCGATCGATCTGAGTGATGCGCGCTTGAGGTCGGGCATATGATTCATGCATTCCCGTAGTAAGTCAGTCGTTAGGTAGACCCACGCCTTGAGATTGCATTGGAGTTCTCGAGTGATACGTTCCCACCCGGCGAGACTATGCCGCCGTGTCGTGAGTCTCGTCGCCATGTGCAGTGCCGCCGCCGCTCTTGCGCTTGGCTCGAGCGCCATCCCCACCGTCGCCTCCGCGGCCCCCGGAGCCGGCGGGGCTCTTCCCGCCGTTTTCGCGACCGGGGGATCGGGTCGTTATGTCGATACCATTCAATGGCTCCAGTGGGGTGATTACGAGACCCAGTTCAAGGATCAGGCGAAGCCGAATGTTCCCGTCCTCGACTACGGTGAGACCAAGGACTTCGTCAATGAGCGGGATCTGGGCGACGCCGGAAAGCTCATGACGACCTGCACCCTGTCCGATCTGAAGCACCTCGGTCATTCCCCCGATCTGACCGATCAGCAGTCCAAGGGTCCGCTGGTCGCCACCATCCCCGGAGCGTGGGCGGGCGACGCCCTCGATAACCTCTACAACGTCGGCGGCGCCGGTCAGTGGAGCGACGGCAGCGAGGTCTGGCACAGCGGCCTGACCTATCCCAATGACTACGTCAACAAGAATCAGATGGCCATCGGCCTGGCCAACGGCTACGCCTACAACGGCAACGGCACCTGGGACGGGCAGAAGTGGGGGACACCGGGATCCAGCACCGAGCCGACCGGGTACGCCTCCCGCGTGAGCGTCGACTACTCCTGCACGGCCGAGCTTCATGCGCCGGATGGGAGCGTCACTCCTGTTCCGGTCGCGGGACTCGTCTTCGCCGATGCGGAGGCGTCGTCGAGGCGCTACGGGATCAAGTCCTGGGCGACCAACGAGTGGACCGATGAGTGGATCCAGGCCAGCACGGATCAGAACGTGACCTGGCGCGTCCTGGACACCATGCGCTCCGAGCAGTGCATCTCCAAGAACACCGGCAAGCAGGTGACCACCGATGCCGAGGTGTCCGACGCCGGGCACACTCTGCGCCTCATGCCCAGCGATGAGGAGTGCGTCTACCAGAGCGGGGGAAGCTACAGCCGCCCCAATGGGCTGGGCGGACCCGACGCCGTCATGTTCATGGAGGGCGCCACCAAGGCCACGGTGACCATACAGGGCTCCGGCTACTCGGCCGTGGCGCTGGGCCTCATCGTCGCCACCGACTTCGGCGACGCCCCCGAGTCCTACGGCCACTCGGGCTCCCTCTTCCAGCCCAAGTGGGAGGGCGGCGAGATCTCCTCGACCACCGATGTCTTCGGGGTCCAGCCCCAGGCCACCATGTACCTGGATCAGAGCGCTCCTCGTCTGGGGGAGCGCATCGATGCCGAGGGCCGCCAGATGTTCAGCGCCGACGCCCGCGGAGACGACGACAACGCCCTCTTCGACGACGAGGACGCCATCGACACCACCAAGTGGGACGGCGGCATACGAACATCGCCGGGCGCGACCCATACGGAGGACCTCACCTGCGAGGGCGCCGGAAAGCTCGCCGGGTGGATCGACTGGAACAACAACGGCGTCTTCGACGACACCGAGAAGAGCGACGAGGTGCCCTGCACCAGTAACAGGGCGACACTCACGTGGAAGGTCCCCCAGGACGTCAACAACACCGTGCGCAGCGTCGACAACGAGCCCGGCTCCAAGTCGGACAGCTATATGCGCGTGCGCATGACCAAGGACAACGACGGCAACGATCAGAAGCCCACGGGCATCACCGCCACGGGCGAGGTCGAGGACTACAAGGTCTCCATCCGCGTCCCCACCCTCCAGCTCAACAAGAGCGTGGACAACTCCTACGCCTCCGACGAGGTCCCCGGCCTGTCGGCGGACCAGTGGACCGTCGAGGGGCGGGCCGGTGACGTCACCCGTTCCGGTCAGGGCACCACGGGCGATCCCCTGTCCATTCCCCAGGGCGAGGTGAGCCTGTCCGAGACGTCCGACAATCCGGAGGCCGCGGGCTACGAGCCCGGTCAGTGGTCGTGCCAGGAGACCCCGGGCACCAACGGGGAGAACTACTCGTCCACCGTCGGCGAGTCCACCGATGGCAGGGCCACGTTGACGGTGAACAACCAGGACCGCGTCACGTGCGGCATCACCAACACGACCAAGCCCGGGTCCCTGACGTGGAAGAAGCTCGACGCCGATGGGACGACTCCCGTCGCCGGATCGGAATGGACCCTGTCGGGGCCGGACGTCCCCGCCGATACCCGTGTCGCCGACTGCGTCGGGACGTGCGGCTCGGGCGCCTACGAGGATCAGGACCCCGATCCGGGCGAGTTCAGTCTCACCGGTCTGAAGTGGGGCACCTACACGATCGAGGAGTCCCGAGCGCCCGACGGCTATGCCTCCGTCGCCGGCACGTTCGCCTTCACGCAGATCAGGGGCTCGGCTCTCGAGGGCACGTTGGTCCCCGTCGAGGGAGTGACCAACAACGGCGTCATCAACAAGCGGCTCCCCGCCGTGGCGTGGACCAAGGTCTCGGACACCGATGACGGCCCGCTCCTGGGTGGCTCGGTGTGGACCTGGCAGCCTGTGGATCCGGCCGGGTCCGCCGTCGAGGTCGCCGACTGCGCGGCCGACTCGGCCGCCGACTGCACCGGCGAGGACAAGGATCCCGCCGAGGGCAAGTTCCTGCTGAACAACGTCGCGGCCGGCCAGTACACCCTGACGGAGAAGAGCGCCCCCGCCGGGTACGAGCTCGATACCACCGTGCGCACGGTCACCGTCAGGAGCGATGAGGTCGGTCAGACGGTGAACGTCGGCTCCTTCGTCAACAAGAGGCTCGTGGGATCCGTCTCCTGGAGGAAAGCGGATGCGGACAACGCCGCGCCGCTGTCCGGTTCGACCTGGACCCTCACCGGTCCGGGCGTGCCCGCGGGCACGGTGGTGACCGACTGCGGTCAGGCCCCCTGCGAGGAGGGCGCGTACAAGGACCAGGACCCCGCGGCCGGCTCCTTCAAGGTCGGCGGGCTGGCCTGGAGCGATCAGGCCTACGCCCTGACGGAGAAGGACGCCCCGGCCGGGTACAAGCTGGATGGCACCAGGCACGAGTTCACGATCTCCGTGGACGCCCTGGACCACGCCTTCGGCCAGGCCTTCGAGAACTCTAAGACGACCGTTCCCGTCCTGCCGCTGACCGGTGGGCTCGGTGCGGACATGTTCCTGATAGGCGGCGCGGTGCTATCCATCCTCGCCGTGATCGCCGCAATCGTGAGGAGGCGCCGCTCGCAGATCGTTCAGTAAGGGCACCCGGCCCGCGGATCGGGAATCGCCGCGGCATGGTCGGTTCCCGATCGCGGGCCGGACACCGAGCGGAGCCTCGCCCCAGGGCGCGCCCTTGTCTCACCGTGTGTCCGCACAACCCGCAATCCCCAGCATCCCGCATGACTGTGTCGTGCACGATGAAAGGACAACCACATCCATGAGTAGGACTACTCGCACCTTCGGGCGCAGGGTCGCGGCCGTCGTCGGAGCTCTCGCTCTGACCATCGTCGGCCTCGGCGGCGCGACCGTCGCCCAGGCCGCCGATCTCGGCAACATCGATTCGAGCAAGACCGGGTCGCTCGTCATTCACAAGCACGAGACCGGTTCTCAGACCGCTGACGGCACTCCCGACGGTCAGACGGCGACTGGCGGCGCAGGCGTCGCGGACATCACCTTCACCGCGTACAAGATCACCAACCTGGACCTCACCACCCAGGCGGCCTGGGACGGGCTCAAGAACCTCGCGGTTCCGGCCGACGCCTGCGGCGCCGACTACAGCACTCCGTCGCTCGGCTCCTACACCTTCGACGGCGGCACGGCCAGCACCCCGACGAACGCCCAGGGCGACACGACGATCGGCAACCTGCCGGTCGCGGCCTACCTCGTGTGCGAGACGAACGCCCCGAGCACCGTCAAGACGAAGGCCGCGCCCTTCGTCGTGACGGTCCCCTTCCCGAACAACACCACGAACGCGGCCAACGGCAATGGCGAGTGGCTCTACGACGTCAACGTCTACCCGAAGAACACCGTCGTGCTCGCCCCGTCCAAGGGCGTGGACGTGAACTCCAACGGTCTGAGGACCAACGGTCAGGTCACCTTCCCGGTCACCGCGACGATTCCGAGCATCGCCTCCACGGACTCCTTCAAGCACTTCGTGATCTCCGACCCGCTGAACGCCAACTTCACGGACGGCAACGTCTCCTCGGTCAAGATCGACGGCCAGGACGTGGACGCCTCCTACTACACGGTCACAACCGGTCAGACCGTCTCGGTCGGCTTCAACAAGGACGGCCTGGCCTTCCTCAAGACCAAGCCGAACTCGACCATCGAGGTCGTCTTCACCGCCAAGGTCGTCTCCGTGCCCGAGGGCGGCAACATCGATAACACCGCGACGCTGTACGTGGACACCGTCCCGCAGGGCACCCCGCCGGAGAACCCGCCCGCCACTCCTCCGGGCGATGACCCGGGCACGCCCACCAACAAGGTCGTCACCTCCTGGGGCGATGTCAAGGTCAACAAGACCGATGCCGACAACAGCAAGTCCCTCCAGGGCGCGACCTTCCAGGTCTACAACGCCGCCGATCCGTACGCCGCCTCGTGCGACGGCGCGGTCAAGGACGGTGCCCCGATCTCGGTCGACGGCGCCACCGAGTTCACCTCTGACGCCAACGGCGTCGTGTCCATCGCGGGCCTCTTCGTGGATCAGAAGAAGGGGGCGCCCGGTGAGGATCCCGTCACCCCGGACCGCACCCAGCGCTGCTACGTCCTGGTCGAGACGGCCGCCCCGGCCGGATACGTCCTGCCCGCCAATGCGGACAAGCCGATCACGGTCAAGGCCGGCCTCACCGCCGCCGGCAGCTACGACCTGACGGTTCCCAACACCAAGCAGGACGTGCCCCGGCTTCCTCTCACCGGTGCCAACGGCCGTCTGCTCCTGATGGCACTCGGCGTCATCCTCGTCGCCGTCGCCGGGGGGTCGGCTCTCGTGGTCCGCTCCCGCAGGGCGCACGAGCAGGACTGAGCACCATCCGTCGGCGCCGACCGCGACTGCCCATGCGCGACCGCTCATGACGGCCGGTCGGCGCCGATAGGGGCGTGAGCCCTGCACCGGCAGCGCGTGGCGGGGAGACCTCGACGTCTCCCCGCCACGCTCGTCCTCGTCACCAGGAGACCCTCCGACCATGAGCCCTGTGAAATCCCGACGTCAACGATCCGCC
Organism: Actinomyces gerencseriae DSM 6844; assembly: GCF_000429265.1. Lineage (GTDB taxonomy): Bacteria > Actinomycetota > Actinomycetes > Actinomycetales > Actinomycetaceae > Actinomyces > Actinomyces gerencseriae. The sequence goes on along the minus strand of NZ_AUBN01000006.1, from coordinate 177,795 downwards.
CATACCTCCCCCAAGCACGAGCGCCGTTGGCGCTTCTCGCGCTTCTCCCTCATCCCGGCCCTGCTCGGCCTGCTCGGCATGCTGGCCTTCACCTACCCGACGGCGGCGAGCTGGATGTCCCAGTACAACCAGTCCAAGGTCGTGGCCGACTACTCCTCCGGGGTGGACAACGTGGACCCCGATGCCGCCACCCAGATCGCCCAGGCCCACGACTACAACGACGCCCTGTCCGTCGGGGCACTCCTCGAGGCGAACACGCACGTCCCCACCGGAGCGGGGACCTCCGGCGGCACCGACCTGGACTACAACGCCATTCTGAACGCCAACGGCGCCGGCCTCATGGCCCGCCTGCGCATTCCGTCCATCGACCTGGACCTGCCCGTCTACCACGGCACGTCGGACCAGACTCTCCTGGAGGGGCTGGGGCACCTCGAGGGAACCTCCCTGCCCGTGGGCGGCGTCGGCACGCGCTCGGTCATCACCGGGCATCGCGGACTGGCCAACGCCACCATGTTCACCAATCTTGACAAGGTCGGCGAGGGGGACACCTTCACCGCCGAGGTCTTCGGCGAGGTGCTGACCTACCGCGTGGTCGAGACGAAGGTCGTCGAGCCCGAGCAGACCGAGGAGCTGCGGGCCGATCCCGATCGTGATCTGATGACCCTCGTGACCTGCACGCCGCTGGGCGTCAACACTCACCGCATCCTGGTGACGGGGGAGCGGATCCCCACGCCGGACGACACCGTTGCGGGCGAGCGCCCCGACGTGCCGAAGTTCCCGTGGTGGGCGGTCGCCCTCGCCGCGGGCATCGTCCTCGACGGGCTCTACGTCTGGCGAGCCGGCTACCCGGCCAGGTCCAGGTCCAGGTCCGGATCCGGTTCCAGGGCCGCTTCCGCATCCGGGTCCGGATCCGCAGGCGGGAGTCCGCGAGCGTTCGGGCGACGCCGCGGACGGCCGCGCGACACGCCCGAGCGCGTGGGCCGGGTGGGCGGTCTCACAGACGGCTAGCCGCCCGCCCACTTCCGTGCTCCGGGGGGGCGCTGCTACCGTTATCGCGCCGGACGGGCCTGGTTCTCCGCCCGGTCACCCCCGGGAGCGACCCGGGAACCAGTTTGACGGACCCGGCTGCCGCCGGGTTTCCGTGTGTCCAGACCGGCCACCTCTTCTTCACAGCGGAGTCTCCTGCGCGTCCTCTCGCGACACGCCCGAGCGCGTGGACCGGTCACCGAAAGCAAGAGAGGTTAGGCGCCATGGCGGGACAGAAGATCCGCATCCGGCTCAAGTCCTATGACCACGAGGTCATCGACTCCTCGGCGCGCAAGATCGTCGACGTCGTGACCCGCGCAGGTGCGACGGTCGTGGGTCCGGTGCCGCTGCCGACCGAGAAGAACGTGTTCTGCGTCATCCGGTCGCCGCACAAGTACAAGGACAGCCGCGAGCACTTCGAGATGCGCACGCACAAGCGGCTGATCGACATCGTCGACCCGACGCCCAAGGCCGTCGATTCGCTCATGCGGCTCGATCTGCCGGCCGACGTCAACATCGAGATCAAGCTCTGAGGTAAGAGGCCATGACTACGCTTAACCAGCCGGCTGCCGCTGCGCCCACCAGGGCGCTGCTCGGCACCAAGCTCGGCATGACGCAGATCTGGGACGAGAACGGACGCCTCCGCCCCGTCACGGTCGTGCGCGTCGACACCAATGTCGTGACCCAGATCCGCACCGTCGAGACCGATGGGTACGAGGCCGTTCAGCTCGCCTTCGGCGAGATCGACGAGCGCAAGGTCACCAAGCCCCTCAAGGGCCATTTCGACAAGGCCGGGGTCGCCCCTCGTCGTCACGTCGCCGAGGTCCGCACCCCTCTGGCCGACGAGTTCACCCTTGGCCAGGAGCTCACCGCCAGCACCTTCGAGGTCGGCCAGCTGGTCGATGTCACCGGCACCTCCAAGGGCAAGGGCTTCGCGGGCGTCATGAAGCGCCACGGCTTCTCCGGCGTGGGCGCCTCCCACGGTGCGCACCGCAACCACCGCAAGCCGGGATCCATCGGCGCCTGCGCCACTCCCGGCCGCATCTTCAAGGGCCTGCGCATGGCCGGTCGCATGGGCCACGCCACCACCACCGTCCAGAACCTCAAGGTCCGCGGCATCGACGCCGACAAGGGCGTGCTCCTCGTGGGCGGCGCCGTCCCCGGCCCCAAGGGCGCGGTCGTCGTCGTCCGCACCGCCGTGAAGGGAGCCTGACACCATGGCAGAGGCACTCTCCGTCACGATCGTCGATTCGAAGGGCCAGAAGGCCGGCACCATCGAGCTGCCCGCCGAGGTCTTCGACGTCGAGCCCAATATCCCGCTCATGCACCAGGTCGTCGTGGCCCAGCTCGCCGCGGCCCGCCAGGGCACTCACGCCACCAGGACCCGCGGCACGGTCCGCGGCGGCGGACGCAAGCCCTACCGCCAGAAGGGCACCGGCCGCGCTCGTCAGGGCTCGATCCGCGCCCCGCAGTTCACCGGTGGCGGCGTCGTCCACGGCCCGCAGCCGCGCGACTACACCCAGCGCACACCCAAGAAGATGAAGGCCGCCGCTCTGCGCAGCGCCCTGTCCGACCGCGCGCGCAACGGCCGCGTCCACGTCATCACCGAGTTCCTCGTGGCCGACAGGCCCTCCACCAAGCAGGCGCTGGCCGGGCTGCGGAACCTCACCGATCGCAAGGCACTCGTCGTTGTGAATCGTGAGGACGTCCTCAGCATCCTCAGCCTGCGCAACCTGCCCGACGTCCACGTGACCTGGGCCGACCAGCTCAACACCTACGACGTCCTGAACAACGACGACGTCATCTTCACTGCCGACGCCCTGGACCGCTTCCTGGGCAGGGGCGAGGAGGAGTCCAAGTGAGCCTCGAGAAGTCCAAGAACCCCCGCGACGTCATCGTCGCGCCGGTCGTCTCCGAGAAGTCCTACGCCTGCATGGATCGTGGCCAGTACACGTTCATCGTCGCGCCGGGCTCCAACAAGACCGAGATCAAGCAGGCCGTCGAGGCCATCTTCGATGTCAAGGTCGCGTCCGTGAACACCCAGAACCGACAGGGCAAGACCCGCCGTTCCCGCACCGGCCTGGGGAAGTCGAAGGACACCAAGCGCGCCATCGTCACGCTGCGCGAGGGCACCATCGACATCTTCGGCGACGTGACGAAGTGACCCGGAAGGTAGAGGATCGACATGGGAATCCGTAAGTACAAGCCGACGACGCCGGGTCGCCGCGGCTCCTCTGTGGCCGACTTCGTGGAGATCACGCGCAACAGGCCCGAGAAGTCCCTCGTCCGCCCGCTGAGCAAGACCGGTGGGCGCAACAACCACGGTCGTGTGACCACTCGTCACAAGGGCGGCGGTCACAAGCGCGCCTATCGCGTCATCGACTTCCGTCGTCATGACAAGGATGGCGTGCCCGCCAAGGTCGCTCACATCGAGTACGACCCCAACCGCACCGCTCGTATCGCCCTGCTGCACTACGTGGACGGCGAGAAGCGCTACATCATCGCGCCGAACCGGCTCCGTCAGGGCGACCGGGTCGAGGCCGGGCCGAATGCGGACATCAAGCCCGGGAACAATCTGCCGTTGCGCAGCATCCCCACCGGCACCGTGGTGCACGCCGTCGAGCTGCGACCCGGCGGCGGCGCCAAGATCGCCCGTTCCGCGGGCGCCTCGGTGCAGCTGGTCGCCAAGGAGGGCAAGTACGCGCAGCTGCGCATGCCCTCCGGCGAGATCCGCAACGTGGAGGCCGCCTGCCGAGCCACCGTCGGCGAGGTCGGCAACGCCGAGCAGTCCAACATCAACTGGGGCAAAGCCGGCCGCATGCGTTGGAAGGGCGTGCGGCCGACCGTCCGAGGTGTTGTCATGAACCCCGTGGACCATCCGCACGGTGGTGGTGAGGGCCGCACCTCCGGCGGTCGTCACCCCGTCTCCCCGTGGGGCAAGCCCGAGGGCCGTACCCGTCGTCCCAATAAGTCCAGCGACCGTCTCATCGTGCGTCGTCGTCGGACCGGCAAGAAGCGCTGATAGGAGCCTGATATGCCGCGCAGCCTGAAGAAGGGGCCCTTCGTCGACGACCACCTCCAGAAGAAGGTGGACGCCCAGAACGAGAAGGGCACCAAGAACGTCATCAAGACCTGGTCCCGTCGTTCGGTCATCACGCCGGACTTCCTCGGACACACCTTCGCCGTCCACGACGGTCGCAAGCACGTCCCGGTCTTCGTCACCGAGTCCATGGTGGGCCACAAGCTCGGCGAGTTCGCTCCGACCCGCACCTTCCGCGGGCACGTCAAGGACGACCGCAAGTCGCGTCGCTGACGCCGGTGGACGATAGAGAGGCAGAGAACATGGAAGCCAAGGCGCAGGCCAAGTACGTGCGCTGCACGCCGATGAAGGCGCGTCGTGTTGTGAACGTCGTCCGCGGCAAACGCGCTGTCGAGGCCGTGGGCGTGCTCCGCTTCGCCCCGCAGGCCGCTGCGGTGCCGGTGCGCAAGGTTATCGAGTCCGCCATCGCCAACGCGCGGTTCAAGGCCGAGCGGGACGGCGAGCGCTTCGACGAGAACGACCTCTACATCACTGAGGTGTACGCCGACGAGGGCCCGACCCTCAAGCGGTTCCGTCCCCGCGCTCAGGGGCGCGCCAGCCGAATCCTCAAGCGGACCAGTCATATCACCGTCATCGTCGGAGACCGCTCCGACGCCGCACAGAAGGAAGGAGCCCGGTAATGGGGCAGAAGGTCAACCCGACCGGGTTCCGCCTGGGCATCACCACGGACCACCGCTCGCGCTGGTTCGCCGACTCCACGAAGCCCGGTCAGCGGTACCGCGACTTCGTGGACGAGGACGTCAAGATCCGCCGGCTCATGGCGGACGGCATGGAGCGGGCCGGTATCTCCAAGGTCGACATCGAGCGCACCCGTGACCGCGTTCGCGTCGATCTGCACACCGCCCGCCCGGGCATCGTCATTGGCCGTCGTGGTGCCGAGGCCGAGCGCCTGCGCGGTCAGCTCGAGAAGCTGACCGGCAAGCAGGTCCAGCTCAATATCCTCGAGGTCAAGAGCCCCGATCTGGACGCCCAGCTCGTCGCCCAGGGCATCGCCGAGCAGCTCGCCTCCCGCGTGTCCTTCCGGCGCGCCATGCGCAAGGGCATGCAGTCGGCCATGCGCGCCGGTGCCAAGGGCATCCGGGTGCAGTGCTCCGGTCGCCTGGGCGGCGCCGAGATGAGCCGCAGCGAGTTCTACCGCGAGGGCCGGGTGCCGCTGCACACCCTGCGGGCGAACATCGACTACGGCTTCTACGAGGCCAAGACCACCTTCGGCCGCCTCGGCGTCAAGGTGTGGATCTACAAGGGCGACATGACCGAGCGCGAGTTCGCTCGTCAGCAGGCCGAGTCCGGCCCGCGCGGTCGTGGAGGCCGGGGCGAGCGTCGCGGTGGTCGCCGTGGCGATCGCGCTTCGCGTCAGAACACCGAGCAGCAGCAGGCCGAGCAGGCGCCGGCCGCCGAGGCTGCTGCCGCAGACCAGGGAACGGAGGCCTGAGCCGTGCTCATCCCCCGTCGGACCAAGTTCCGCAAGCAGCACCGCCCGCATCGCACGGGCCTGTCCAAGGGCGGCAACCGGATCGCCTTCGGTGACTACGGCATCCAGGCCCTTGAGCCGGCCTACGTCACCAATCGTCAGATCGAGGCGGCTCGTATCGCCATGACCCGTCACATCAAGCGCGGCGGCAAGGTGTGGATCAATATCTTCCCGGACCGCCCGCTGACCAAGAAGCCCGCCGAGACCCGCATGGGCTCCGGCAAGGGCGCTCCCGAGTGGTGGATCGCCAATGTCAAGCCGGGGCGCATCATGTTCGAGCTCGGCGGTGTCGACGAGGCGCTCGCCCGTGAGGCCATGCGTCGTGCGCAGCACAAGCTTCCGATGAAGACCCGTTTCGTGACTCGTGAGGGTGGTGACGTCTGATGGCTATCGGCTCGAAGGATCTGACCCCGACCGACCTCGACGCCATGGACAACGAGCGCCTCGCCGAGGAGCTCTCCAAGGCCAAGGCCGAGCTGTTCAACCTCCGGTTCGCCGCCGCGACCGGGCAGCTCGAGGACCACGGTCGTCTCAAGGCGGTGCGTCGTGACATCGCCCGTATCCATACGATCGTGCGCGAGCGTGAGCTCGGCATCCGTACCGCTCCGAGCAGCCAGGAGTCCAAGTGAGCGAGCAGAACAGCACCAGTGCCACCGAGTCCAAGGAGCGCAACCAGCGCAAGGTTCGGCGTGGGTACGTCGTGTCCGACAAGATGGACAAGACCGTCGTCGTCACGCTCGAGGAGCGCTACAAGCATTCGCTGTACGGCAAGGTCCTCCGTCGTTCCAAGAAGGTCAAGGTTCACGACGAGCGCAATGAGGCCCACCCCGGCGATCTCGTTCGGATCATGGAGACCCGTCCGCTCAGCGCCACCAAGCGCTGGCGCCTGGTCGAGATCATCGAGAAGGCCAAGTGACGTGCCGGTGACTTGATCACCGTACTCGGTCATCCGGCCAATCGCACGACGCCGCAGCCCGCCTCCGAAGGCGGCTGCGGCGTCGCGGCGTCGCAGCCGCCTCTGCCCTTTCGCGGGATCGCTCGGGTTCCGCGCCGAGATCGTTTCGCCGGCACGGCACGCGGGTCCGGTGGGGTGACGCCGGTGCCGGCGTCTGTCCTCACCCGTCGTCATCATCCCCGGTGAGCAAAGGCACAGGCGGGCAATGAGCTCGGCAGTACCGTTGGAGTTCTGGCCTGCACTAGAGTTGCAGAGTTGCGTGCGCCCTCGGTGCGCCCGTCGGAGACCTTGCGCTAAGACCTCGAATCCTGTGCGCCTGTGTCTGGCGGAATACGCGAGCCTGTGCCAGCCGTGGATCCATTCGTCCCCGGCGGGTGGAGGAGTGCGCAAGAGAAGAAGGAACGTTCGGCCAGGCTCGCTCGCCCTCGGGAGGGCCGAGAACCGGCTCGACGACAGGAGAACACTCAATGATCCAGCAGGAGTCGCGACTGAAGGTCGCCGACAACACCGGTGCCAAGGAGATCCTTTGCATCCGTGTGCTCGGCGGCTCGGGTCGGCGCTATGCGGGCATCGGCGACACGATCGTCGCCACCGTGAAGGACGCCATTCCCGGCGGCAACGTCAAGAAGGGCGAGGTCGTCAAGGCCGTCGTCGTGCGCGCGGCCAAAGAGCGTCGCCGCCCGGACGGCTCGTACATCCGCTTCGACGAGAACGCGGCCGTCATCCTCAGGAACAATGACAGCGAGCCGCGCGGCACGCGCATCTTCGGCCCCGTGGGCCGTGAGCTTCGCGAGAAGAAGTTCATGCGCATCGTCTCGCTCGCTCCGGAGGTGATCTGAACATATGGCACGCATCAAGAAGGGCGACCAGGTCATCGTCATCGCGGGCAAGGACAAGGGCAAGACGGGCCGCGTGCTCCAGGTGATGCCGGGCGTCGACCGCGTCATCGTCGAGGGCGTCCAGCGCGTCACCAAGCATGTCAGGGCCGGGCAGACCGCGCAGGGCGCCCGCACCGGCGGCATCGAGACGGTGGAGGCTCCGATCCACATCTCCAATGTCATGCCCGTCGACCCCAAGACCAAGAAGCGCACCCGCGTCGGCTTCCGCGTCGAGGAGGGCGTGCGTCCCAATGGCCGCAAGCGCACCGTTCGCGTGCGTTACGCCAAGAAGTCCGGGGAGGACCTGTGACCGTGACCGAGAAGACTGACAGGGCCGAGAAGATCACCCCGCGCCTCAAGACGAGGTACACCGAGGAGGTGCATCCGGCCCTCCGCAAGGAGTTCAAGCACGGCAACGTCATGGAGGTCGGGCGTCTCGTCAAGGTCGTCGTCAACATGGGTGTGGGCGAGGCCGCCCACGACTCCAAGATGATCGAGGGCGCCGTGCGCGACCTGGCCGCCATCACGGGCCAGAAGCCCCAGGTGACCCGGGCCCGCAAGTCCATCGCCCAGTTCAAGCTGCGCGAGGGCCAGCCGATCGGCGCTCACGTCACGCTGCGCGGCGACCGCATGTGGGAGTTCCTCGACCGCCTCATCTCGATCTCGCTTCCCCGGATCCGCGACTTCCGCGGTCTGTCCCCGAAGCAGTTCGACGGCAACGGCAACTACACCTTCGGTCTTACGGAGCAGGCCGTGTTCCACGAGATCGACCAGGACAAGATCGACCGCGTGCGCGGCATGGACATCACCGTGGTGACCACGGCCAAGACAGACGAGGAGGCCCGCTCGCTGCTGCGGCAGCTCGGCTTCCCCTTCAAGGAGAAGTGACATGGCGAAGACCGCTCTGATCGAGAAGGCCAACCGCAAGCCGAAGTTCGGCGTCCGCGCCTACACCCGCTGCCAGCGTTGCGGCCGGCCGCACTCGGTGTACCGCAAGTTCGGCCTGTGCCGTATCTGCCTGCGCGAGATGGCCCTGGGCGGCCAGCTCCCCGGCGTGAGCAAGTCCAGCTGGTAAGAACTTACGTCGCAGGTCCGCGAGGAAACCACGACGAGGAAGGGCCAAGGCCCACTCATGACTATGACAGACCCGATCGCAGACATGCTGACCCGTCTGCGCAACGCAAACAACGCCTACCACGACACCGTCTCAATGCCGTCGAGCAAGCTCAAGGTGAATATCGCCTCGATGCTCAAGAACGAGGGCTACATCGCCGGCTACGAGGTCGCCGACGCCGCGGTGGGCAAGACGCTCACGCTGAGCCTCAAGTACGGAGCCAACCGCCAACGGGCCATCCAGGGTCTCAAGCGCGTCTCCAAGCCCGGGCTGCGCGTCTACGCCAAGTCCACGAACCTGCCCAAGGTTCTCGGCGGCCTGGGGGTGGCGATCCTGTCCACCTCCTCCGGTCTCCTGACCGACAAGCAGGCCGAGTCCAGAGGTGTGGGCGGCGAAGTGCTCGCCTACGTCTGGTGAGATAGGGAGCGGAGGAGAATTCATGTCTCGTATCGGACGACTTCCCGTTCCGGTTCCCGCCGGAGTGGACGTCACCATCAAGGGCAACGATGTGACGGTCAAGGGCCCCAAGGGCACTCTGTCCCGCACAATCGCCCAACCACTGAGCGTCACCCGCCAGGAGGACGGCACCATCCTGGTGACCCGCCCTGATGACGAGCGCGAGTCCCGTTCACTGCACGGCTTGTCCCGCACGCTCATCAGCAACATGGTCGTCGGCGTCACCGAGGGCTACTCCAAGCAGCTCGAGATCGTCGGCACCGGATACCGGGCCGCCCAGAAGGGCGCCGGCGTCGAGCTCTCGCTCGGCTTCTCCCACACCGTGACCGTCGAGGCCCCCGAGGGCATCGAGCTGAAGGTCGAGGGGAACCTGAAGATCATCGTCTCGGGCATCTCCAAGGAGCAGGTCGGCGAGGTCGCCGCGAACATTCGCAAGATCCGCCCGCCGGAGCCGTACAAGGGCAAGGGTGTGCGCTACGCCGGCGAGAACGTGCGCCGCAAGGTCGGAAAGGCTGGTAAGTGACCATGGCTTACTCGATCAAGAGGACCAAGTCCAAGGCGGTGGCCCGCAAGCTTCGCCACCAGCGCGTGCGCAAGCGCGTCAACGGCACTCCGGAGCGTCCGCGCCTGGTCGTCAGCCGGTCCAACCGCCACATGGTGGCTCAGGTCGTGGACGACACCATCGGCCACACCCTGTGCGCCGCCTCCACGCTGGAGGAGGCCGCCAAGGGCGCCCCGGGTCACAAGGTGGGCGCCGCCCGCAGGGTGGGCGAGCTCGTGGCCGAGCGCGCCAGGGCCCTGGGCATTGAGACGGTCGTCTTCGACCGCGGCGGCAACAAGTACCACGGCCGTGTGGCGGCCGTCGCCGAGGGCGCCCGTGAGGCCGGCCTGACGCTGTGAGCAAGACGACGAGAAAGCAGAGGAGCATCTGATGGCTGCACCGCAGCGAAACAGGTCCGCGTCGTCCGGCGGCTCGGCCCAGCGCGACAATGAGCGTGGCGAGGCCCGCGGCCGCCGTGACCGCAACGACCGCCGCGATCGTCGCGACCGCGGAAACGACGACAAGTACATCGAGCGCGTCGTCACCATCAACCGCGTGTCCAAGGTCGTCAAGGGCGGTCGCCGCTTCACCTTCACGGCGCTGGTCGTTGTCGGCGACGGCGAGGGCACCGTGGGCGTCGGCTACGGCAAGGCGAAGGAGGTCCCCTCCGCCATCGCCAAGGCTGTCGAGATCGCGAAGAAGAATTTCTTCCACGTCCCGATGATCCGTCGCACGATTCCCCACCTCGTTCAGGGCGAGGACTCCGCCGGAGTCGTCCTCCTGCGGCCGGCCTCCCCCGGTACCGGCGTTATCGCGGGCGGTCCGGTGCGCGCCGTGCTGGACTGCGCCGGCGTTCACGACGTCCTGACGAAGTCCCTCGGCTCCTCCAACGCGATCAACATCGTGCACGCGACGGTGGACGCGTTGAGCAAGCTCGAGCAGCCCGAGAACGTCGCGGCTCGCCGCGGACTGCCCCTGGAGGACGTCGCCCCGCAGTCCATGCTGCGGGCCCGCGCGGAGGGCGAGGCCGACAGGCGCGTCGAGGCTGAGAAGAAGGAGGCCGTCAAGGCCGCTGAAGGAGTGGGTGCGTAATGGCTACCGCCAAGCAGATCAGGGTGACTCAGGTTCGCTCGGGCATCGGCGGCACGCGCCGCCAGCGCGAGACGCTGAAGTCTCTCGGCCTGCGTAAGATCCGCCAGTCCGTCGTTCGCGAGGACAACGCGTCCGTCCGCGGCATGATTGCCAAGGTGACGCACCTCGTCACCGTTGAGGAGGCCTGAGATGGCTGATATCAGGAAGACCGGGGAGGACGCCGGGGAGCAGCCGCAGATCATCAGGCTGCACCACCTCCGCCCCGCCCCGGGCTCGAAGAAGGCCAAGACCCGGGTGGGCCGCGGTGAGGCCTCCAAGGGCAAGACCGCGGGCCGGGGGACCAAGGGCACCAAGGCCCGCCGCCAGGTCCGCCCTGGTTTCGAGGGCGGCCAGATGCCGCTGCACATGCGGCTGCCCAAGCTCCGCGGCTTCAAGAACCCCAACCGCATCGAGTATCAGCCCGTCAACGTCGGCCGCATCGCCGAGCTCTTCCCGGCCGGCGGCACCATCACGGTGGAGGATCTCGTGGCCGCGGGCGCCGTCCGCAAGCACCGCCCGGTGAAGGTTCTGGGATCTGGCGATGTGGATGTCAGGCTCGATGTCGTCGTCGATGCCTGGTCCGGTTCCGCCAAGGAGAAGATCGAGGCGGCCGGCGGATCCCTCACCGCTCGCTGAGCGCAGAGCGGGTACGCGAGCGAACGCCCCGGTTCGGGAGGGCAGCGGCCCTCGCCGCCCGGGGCGTTTCGCTTGATGGCTCCCTCGCCCCGTCCTCCGGGAGCGCCGTCGTCCCGGAGGCGTGACCGATACCCTGTTGCGACCGGGCAACGAGAGGGTAACAGCCGCATGAGGCAGGGTAGGGTGGCCAGCGGCGCTTTTCCGGCGCCGGAGCGTCGGCGCCCGTAACGGGCGGACGGCGTCATGACACCTTCCGCAACCCAGAGGAGACCGAGTGCTCAGCGCGTTCATGCAGGCGTTCAGGACGCCGGACCTCAGGGCGAAGCTCCTCTTCACCCTGGGCATCATGGCTCTGTTCCGTCTGGGGTCGGTCATGCCGACGCCGGGCGTGGACCTGGCCAATGTCCAGCAGTGCATCGGCTGGAGCAAGGAGCAGAACGGGCCCGGATTGCTGAGCCTCATCGACATCTTCTCCGGCGGGGCCCTGCTCCAGCTGAGCGTCTTCGCGCTGGGCATCATGCCCTACATCACCGCGTCGATCATCATCCAGCTGCTGCGCGTGGTCATCCCCCGTTTCGAGGAGCTCTACAAGGAGGGGCAGTCGGGCACCGCCAAGCTCACCGAGTACACGCGCTACCTCACCATCGGCCTGGGCCTCCTGCAGTCATCGACCATCGTCGCCACGGCCGCCGCCGGCAGGCTCTTCGGCAACTGCCCCTCGGCGGTCATCCCCGACAGCTCCGCCCTCAATCTGGCGCTCATGGTCGTGACGATGACGGCCGGCACGGGCCTCATCATGTGGCTGGGCGAGCTCATCACCGAGCGCGGCATCGGCAACGGCATGTCGCTGCTCATCTTCACCTCGATCGTCGCCCGCATGCCCCAGAACCTGCTGTCCATCGCCCGGGGCAACGGTGGCGTCTCCAAGTTCCTCGTCGTGATCGCCGTCATCCTGGTGGCCACGGTCGCGGTCGTCTTCATCGAGCAGGCCACGCGCCGCATCCCGGTCCAGTACGCCAAGCGCATGGTCGGCCGGCGCCAGTACGGAGGGTCGACCACGTACATCCCCGTCAAGATCAACACCGCGGGCGTCATCCCGGTCATCTTCGCATCATCGATCCTGTCCATGCCGCAGCTCATCGCCCAGTTCGGCAACCGGGCCAGCTCGTGGGTCCAGTGGATCGAGAGGAATCTTCATCAGACGGCCCCGTTCTACCTCGTCGGCTACGGCGTCCTCATTCTCTTCTTCACCTTCTTCTACACGGCGATCACCTTCAACCCCGAGGAGATCGCGGACAACATGAAGAAGTACGGCGGATTCATCCCCGGCATCCGCGCCGGCGAGCCGACGGCGAGCTACCTCAGATACGTCATCAACAGGGTGACGGTGGCGGGCTCGTTCTACCTCGTGGTGCTGGCCCTGCTGCCAACCATCGCAGTCATCTGGCTCGGCCTGTCCCAGAACCTGCCCTTCGGCGGCACGACCATCCTTATTATGGTCGGGGTCGGTCTCCAGACGGTCAAGGAGATCAACTCCCAGCTCCAGCAGCGCCACTACGAAGGGTTCCTCTCATGAGTGCACGCATGGTCCTCCTCGGTCCCCCCGGGGCCGGTAAGGGCACCCAGGCCGCTCGGATCTCCGAGCGCCTGTCCGTCCCGGCCATCTCCACCGGTGATATCTTCCGCGCCAACGCCCAGGGGGAGACCGAGCTCGGCAAGCGGGCCAAGCAGTACATGGACAGGGGCGAGTACGTTCCCGATTCCGTGACCAATGCGATGGTCAAGGACCGTCTGGCCGCGGAGGACGCAGCGCAGGGCTTCCTCCTGGACGGTTACCCTCGTACCGAGGCTCAGGTTCACGAGCTCGACGCCATGCTGGCCGAGGCCGGCCTCGCCCTGGATGTCGTCCTGGAGATCACAGCGGACGCCGAGGTCGTCGTCGAGCGCCTGCTCAAGCGCGCCACCGAGCAGAATCGGGCCGACGACACCGAGTCGGTCATCCGTCGCCGTCTCGAGGTCTACGCCGAGCAGACCGAGCCGTTGGCGTCGCTGTACGAGGCCCGCGGCCTGCTCGTGCGCGTCGATGGCATCGGCGACGTCGATGAGGTCACCGAGCGCATGATGGCTGCGCTCGCCGCTCGTACGACGACCTGACCGGACTGCCGTCGCGGCCGTTCCGTCGCGCGCAGTCATGACTGCGGCCGGCGACGACCCAGTAGGGAGCAGCGACTGGCGCGGCCGGCGGCGACTCGCCCTGACAGCAGCCCCGACCCGGCGAAGACAGCGACGGCGGCAACGGCGATGACGACGCGTCGGCGCCTTCCGCGGATGCTCCGCCACCACACGCAGGAGGAAGCGTGAGACTGCGCAACCGCATCGAGATCAAGACACCCGACCAGGTGCGTCACATGCGGCGCGCGGGCCTCGTCGTCGCAGACATCCACGCCGCCCTGCGGGAGGCGGTACGACCGGGGGCGACGACCGGCGAGCTCGACGCCGTGTGCGCGGCGACGATCGAGCGCGCAGGCGCCCACTCCAACTTCCTGGGGTACTACGACTATCCGGCGACGGTGTGCGTCTCGGTCAACGAGGAGGTCGTGCACGGCATCCCGGGCGAACGGGAGCTCCGCGAGGGCGACCTGGTCACCTTCGACTGCGGGGCCTACGTGCTCGATGAGTCCGGTACCCAGTGGCACGGCGACGCGGCCTTCACCACCGTCGTCGGCGGCCGCTACGCCAGCGATTCCGACCGGATCCTGGACTCCACGACCCACCGTGCGCTGTGGGCCGCCATCGCCTCCCTCGCCCGGGCGATGGCCGGCGAGGCCCCCGGTCGAGCCGGGCGCCTGAACGCGGTCGGCGACACCGTCGAGGACGTCGTGGCGGAGGCCCGCCGTGATCATGACATCCCCATCGGCATCCTCGAGGACTACGTCGGCCATGGGATCGGCACCGCCATGCACATGGCGCCCGACGTCCTGAACTACTCCGTCAAGCGCAGGGGGCCCCGCCTGCAACCGGGCATGGTACTCGCCGTCGAGCCGATGCTCGCCGCCGGAGAGCCCGAGGTCGAGGAGCTCGACGACGGGTGGACGGTGGTGACGGTCGACGGATCACGTGCTGCTCAGTGGGAGCACACGGTGGCGCTGGTCCCGGGCGGCGTCTGGGTCCTGACCGCCTCCGACGGGGGAGTGGAGGGACTGGATCCCTACGGCATCGAGCCGCGGCCGCTGCGCTGAGGCGGCCGATCCGGTGTGTCCGGAAACACCACTGCGACGTTCGATCTCGCATGGTGGTATACGAGCGGCCTGTCGTATTCTTGGCAGTCGGTGCGCCAGGCGGTCCGGCGTGCTCGCGTCCTCAGTCCGCGCGGGGTTTCCGCGACGGCGCGGGCGGGCACCGGGCCCGAGAGCGCGTCGTCCGGCGGCGACGTCGTCGGAGGAACTCGAGCGAGAAAGCACCGGCGGAGGAACATGGCTAAGAAGGATGGCGTCATCGAGGTCGAGGGTTCGGTCGTCGAGGCCCTTCCGAACGCGATGTTCCGGGTGGAGCTGAGCAACGGGCACGTCGTGCTCGCGCACATCTCCGGCAAGATGCGGCAGCACTACATCCGCATCCTCCCCGAGGACCGCGTGGTCGTGGAGCTGAGCCCCTACGATCTGTCTCGCGGCCGCATCGTCTATCGGTACAAGTGACAGTCCTCCCCGCACGGGGACGACGGAGGAACATCATGAAGGTCAAGCCGAGCGTGAAGAAGATCTGTGACAACTGCAAGGTGATTCGTCGCCATGGCCGCGTCATGGTCATCTGCTCCAACCCGCGGCACAAGCAGCGTCAGGGCTGAGCCCTCGCGCGGTCACCTCGCCAGTGGCCACAACATCAGCATCCACCTCAGCGGCGATCGGCTCGCGTCGACACCGCAACCCCCGGTTCTCGGAGGCCGGGGCCGTCCGGCACGTGGCGGAGAGGCGGGTGACGACCTCCGGGAGCACATGAGGAGAACCACTGCAGTGGCACGTATTTCCGGTGTCGACCTGCCTCGTGACAAGCGAGTCGAGGTCGCCCTGACCTACATCTTCGGGATCGGCCGCACCCGCGCGGGCGAGACCCTCGCGGCCACCGGGATCAATCCGGACACCCGTGTCAAGGACCTCACCGAGGACGAGCTGGTCGCCCTGCGCGGTCACATCGAGGCGAGCTACCGGGTGGAGGGCGACCTTCGCCGCGAGGTCCAGGCCGACATCCGCCGCAAGATCGAGATCGGCTGCTACCAGGGCCTGCGCCATCGCCGTCACCTCCCGGTTCACGGTCAGCGCACCAAGACCAACGCGCGTACCCGCAAGGGCCCCAAGCGCACCGTTGCCGGTAAGAAGAAGGCCAAGTAAGCAGCAGCCCACGGCGCCGGCTCGATCGCCCGCCGTGGAACGACGACCTCATCGAAGAAGAAGGAAGAATGCCTCCCAAGACCCGCTCCGCCGTGCGCAAGCCGCGCCGCAAGGACCGCAAGAACGTGACCCATGGTCACGCCTACATCAAGTCGACCTTCAACAACACGATCGTGTCCCTGACCGACCCCCACGGCGCTGTCATCGCCTGGGCCTCATCCGGTCAGGTTGGTTTCAAGGGCTCTCGCAAGTCCACGCCCTACGCCGCCCAGCTCGCTGCGGAGGCGGCCGCTCGTCGGGCGCAGGAGCACGGCATGAAGAAGGTCGATGTCTTCGTCAAGGGACCGGGCTCCGGTCGCGAGACCGCCATCCGCTCCCTCCAGGCCGCGGGCCTCGAGGTCGGTTCCATCACGGACGTGACTCCCCAGGCCCACAACGGTTGCCGTCCTCCGAAGCGCCGCCGCGTCTGAGGCTCCACGGGAGTCGGCGTCCCCGCTCATCCGAAGGGTCGGGGGCGCCGACGACTGAACGGGCTCATCCCGCCGGGATGGGCCGGCCGCCGCCCGGGTCCCGTCCCGACGGCAGCCGCACCATGAGGAACGGCGTCATATAGCGGGCGCCGCGACGAAAGGAAACCCAGTGCTCATTGCACAGCGACCCGCGCTCTCCGAGGAGGTCGTCGAGGAGAACCGCCGCTCGCGATTCGTCATCGAGCCCCTCGAGCCCGGTTTCGGATACACGCTCGGCAACTCCCTGCGCCGGACGCTGCTGTCGTCCATCCCGGGCGCGGCCGTGACGTCCGTGCGCATCGACGGAGTTCCGCACGAGTTCCGCACCATCGCCGGAGTCAAGGAGGATGTCACGCAGATCATCCTCAACATCAAGGAGATCGTGCTCTCGAGCGAGAACGACGAGCCCGTCGTCATGTACCTGCGCAAGTCCGGTCCGGGCGTTGTCACCGCCGGCGACATCACCCCGCCTGCCGGCGTCGAGATCCACAATCCGGAACTTGTGATCGCCGCCCTCAACGAGAAGGGAAAGCTCGAGATCGAGTTGACGGTCGAGCGCGGTCGCGGTTACGTCTCGGCCAACCAGAACAAGGATCCGAACGCGGAGATCTCCCGGATTCCCGTGGACTCGATCTACTCGCCCGTCAAGAAGGTCTCCTATGCCGTTGAGGCCACCCGAGTCGAGCAGCGCACCGACTTCGACCGTCTCATCGTCGATGTCGAGACGAAGGCCTCCATGACCCCCCGCGACGCCCTGGCCTCCGCGGGCAAGACGCTGGTCGAGCTCTTCGGGCTCGCTCGCGAGCTCAACGTCGAGGCGGAGGGCATCGAGGTCGGCCCCTCGCCCATGGACCAGGCTCTGCAGCAGGACCTGGCGCTCATGATCGACGAGCTGGATCTGCAGGCGCGCTCCTCCAACGCCCTCAAGCGCGAGGGTATTCACACCGTCGGCGAGCTCGTCGCGCGCAGTGAGGCGGACCTGCTCGACATCCGCAACTTCGGTGCCAAGTCGATCTCCGAGATCAAGGAGAAGCTGGCCGAGCTGGGCCTGTCCCTCAAGGGATCCCCGGTCGACTACGTCTCCGAGGACGACTACACCAGCCCCACGTTCAGCGACGAGCAGCAGGCCTGAGCCCGCCCGTCATTTCATTAGGAGACAGAACAATGCCTCGCCCCACCAAAGGCCCTCGCCTGGGCGGCTCCGCCCAGCACGAGCGCCACATGCTGGCCAACCTCGCCACGCAGCTCCTCGTCCACGAGTCGATCACGACGACGGAGGCCCGCGCCCGACGCCTGCGCCCCTACGTCGAGAAGCTCATCACCAAGGGCAAGCGCGGTGATCTGCACGCCCGCCGCACCGTGCTGAAGAAGGTGACGGACAAGTACGCCGTGTACCGCCTCTTCGAGAAGATCGCCCCGCAGCTCGAGGGACGCGACGGCGGTTACACCCGCATCGTCAAGACTCTGCCGCGCAAGGGCGACAACGCCCCCATGGCCGTGATCTCACTCGTGCTCGAGCCCGTGGCCAAGAAGGAGGTCGTGGCCGATGCCGTCACGACGGCCGGCAGGGCCGCGGCGAAGGCCGCCGCCGAGGCCTCGGGCGCCGGTCCCGTCGAGGCCGCCGGGGCCAGGGCGGCCGGTGAGTCGGAGGAGTCGACGAGCTCGGCGGACGACGCGGAGTCCGTCGCCGATGCGGGCGCGGCCCGGGAGGACGACGCCTGAGCCCCGATAGCCCTCGGCTCGTCCTGTGGGGCCCTCCCGCCGAACGGCGGGAGGGCCCCACAGTTGTTTCCCGTCCCCTCTTCCGCACTCTTCCGCGCTTCTGTCGCCTGCATCTCAGAATGACATCTTTGTCGTGACAAGGCTCACGCTTGAATTTGATAAACGCGCCTCATGAGGTTTCTCTTCGATCACGATCGCGCTACGCTGAACCGGTAACTCAAGTTGCGATCTACCCCTATGGAGTTCCCATGCCTCTAGCAAGAACAATTGCCAGCAGGTCGGTCACCCGCTCCCTGGCGCGGCGTATGGTCGGTGTGTTCGCAGCCGCCGGCCTCGCCACGACCCTGGGATGGGCCGCCGCGGCTGTGCCGGCGGCGCAGGCCGACGACTCGACGCCGGTGAAGGTCACCAATGTCGTCACGACGTCGAGGCAGGCCGAAGCGTGGCAGGAGATCGGCATCAACGCCGACTGGACCGCCGATTCCCCCAAGGCCGGGCAGACTCTGACAGTCGATCTCGGCAACGGACTGCGCTGGGCCAGCGGCGTTGACTTCAAGCTCGTCAAGAAGGGCGACGACAGCGTCGACCTCGGAGACTGCACCGCCGAGATCAACTCGAAGCACCTCACCTGCACTCTCAACTCCACCGTCGAGCAGTGGAGCCACATCGACGGCACCCTGTGGGCCCGCGGTCAGATCACCAACGAGCTGATCGGCCAGAAGGAGACGACGATCAATGTCAACGGCAAGGACTTCAAGGTCGTTCCGGGTGACAGCGATGGCGACGGCGTCTGCGACACGGACCACTGCGATGGGGTGATCCCCGAGCAGCCCCTGAAGAAGACCATCAAGACCGGGTGGCTGAGCGACCTGAAGAACGGCACGTACACGTGGACGTGGGCGGTCAACGTCTACGGCGCGACGTCCTACACCATCGTCGACGCCGATGCCGCCTTCCACAATGTCGAGTGCACGGACACCGACTGGTCCAAGACGTGGATTCCGGCGGACGTCAAGAATGACGAGGCCACTCACACGCTGACCTGGACGACGTCCTCCACGGAGACCGTGTGCCGCGTCTACTACACGTCCACCTCGGCCGTGGACACCGCCGGCAACACGGCGACGGTGAACGGCAAGAACCAGGTCGCCGAGGCGAGGGCGATGACCGTCGGCTCCGGTGACGGCGACGGCTCCAACCCCACTCCGCCCGCCACGCCGACTCCGACGACCGAGCCCAGCGTCACGCCTGAGCCCAGCTCCTCCCCCTCGTCGCCCTCCATGCAGGAGCCGACTCCTTCGCCGACCAGCTCCAAGGGCGTTCCGGAGATCCACGAGCGTCCCACCGCCCCGCCGATCCCGGACGAGCCCGCTCCGCCGGCCGCTCCCGTTCCCGAGGAGCGCGGTCCCGTCGGCCCCGCGCCTGAGAACCCGGCTCCCGCCGCTCCCGCGCCTGAGAACCCGGCTCCCGCGGCGCCTGCGGACCCGGCTCCCGCCGGTCCGCAGGAGCCCTCCGCCAGCCAGCCGGCCGCTTCGAAGACGCCCGAGGCCAAGAAGCCCGCGCTTGCTCGCACCGGTGCCGCTGCCGGCGTGACCGGCCTGGTCGCTGTTGCCGCTCTCGCCGCTGGTGGTCTGGGTCTGAAGCTGGCTCGCCGCCGCGCCTGAGGCGCCTCATAGCGCACGAGGCCGAGCGCGTCGATAGCGCATCCGCTCTCATCGGCCCCCGACTCGCGGAGAGTCGGGGGCCGATGCATGTCCGGCGGACTGAGGTTCTCAGGCGCCGGCGCCGCGAGTCATGTCCCAGCACCGCGCGCCGCCGGTCATGCCCGCCTCGTTGGGGACCACGACGACGTCGTCGCCGATCCTGTTCAGCTGGAAGGCGGTGATGCGACGGGAGTTCCCACCGCCGAGGTACAGGCGGTCCCACAAGTACATGGGTCGCAGGGCATCGACCACCCGTCGCACGCGGCGCGACCAGTGCGCGTCACCCAGGCGCAGGCGCTCGTGCTCTCCGATGTAGTCGTCGTAGGTCAGCCCCCAGCGCACCGGACCCTGGGAGACCTCGACGTGCGGGGCGAGCAACCCGTTGTCGAAGACCGCGTTGCCCAGTCCCGTTCCCAACGTCACGATCATCTCGTGGCCGTGGCCGGTGACGACTCCGCAGCCCGCCACCTCGGCGTCGTTGAGAATGAGGGAGGGGATGCCGAGGCGGTTACTGATCGCCCTGCCCATGTCGAAACGCGCCCACTGCTCGACCAGCTCGGGCAGCACCCGCGACCGAGGGCCGTCCCGGGTGATGTAGTGGGGCGTGGCGATGACGACGCCATGGCGGATCATGCCCGGCATGCCCACGGTGACGCGGTCGGCGTCGGGCAGTTGCTCGGCAAGGCCTGAGATCGTCTCGACCAGCTTGACGGGCGGCAGCGGGTAGGGCGTGGGGGTGCGCACGGCACGGGAGACGATGGCGCCCTCGGCATCGAGCACCGACGCCTTGATTCCGCCGCCGCCGCAGTCGACGGAGAGCGTGAAGATCGTGGTCACGGGCATGACGCTACCGTCGACTGCGGCGGCGCGTCCGACGGCGGGTGCGCGGACGTGATCGAATGGCGTCATGACCGATGCTCCTCCCACCGCCCGGGAGTGCGGGCCGCAGACCCTCCGAGTGCGCCTCGACCTCTCCTACGACGGCTCCGCCTTCAACGGCTGGGCCGCGCAGCCGGGGCTGCGCACCGTCGAGGGCGTCCTCGCCTCCGCGCTGAGCACCGTTCTGCGCTGTCCCGTGAAGCTGACGGTGGCCGGTCGTACCGATGCCGGTGTCCACGCCGCCGCGCAGGTGGTGCATCTGGATGTGAGCGAGGAGGCCTGGTCGCGGTTGCCCGGCCGCTCCGATCGGCTCCCCGAGGCCGCTCTGCTCACCCGTTTGGCAGGGGTCCTGACGCGCGAGGCCCGAAGCAGTCTGCCCGGCACACCTCGCGGAGCCGCCGATATCGCGGTCGTCGGCGCCCGCGTGGTGCCCGGCTCCTTCGATGCCCGGTTCTCCGCCCTCAGTCGTCGCTACACCTACCGGATCGCCGACGCCGGCGCCCGGAGGGACCCGACTCGCCGTGGCACCGTCCTGTGGCTCCCCGACTCCCTCGACGTCGCCGCCATGGCCTCCTCGACCGCTCCTCTCCTGGGCGAGCACGACTTCCTGTCCTACTGCAGGCCGCGGGCCGGGGCGACGACCATCCGTACCCTGCGCCGCCTGGACTGGCGGCGCAGGGCCGATGACGCCCGTGGTGACGCCGGGCTCGTCACCCTTGACGTGGTGGCCGACGCCTTCTGCCACTCCATGGTGCGGTCACTGGTAGGCGCCGGGCTCGCCGTCGGACAAGGGCGCAAGTCACCGGCATGGCCCGGGGAGCTCTTGGCGATGCGCTCGCGCGATGGCGCCGCACCGGTCGCTCCTCCCCACGGCCTCACTTTGGAGGAGGTCGTTTATCCGGCCGACGATGACGCGGCCGCGCAGGCGGCCCGCGCCCGAGTCGTGCGTCGCCGCACCTGCTGACGCCGGCGGAGGCGCGTGGCGGCCGGGAACGGTCGTCGGCGACGTCCCGGGCAGCCGGGGGCGCGTGGCGGGATTCACGATGCGGGGCGGAGCTGTTTCTTTGACCCTTCTCCCGTATCGCCGGTATCGTTGGTAACCGTCGTGCAGCACGTGATTGCATCCGTGGTGTTATCCCACTCGCCCGGGTCTCCGGTGCTCCGACCACTCACCCGACCACGGTGGTCTCGTCGTCCAGTGATGCTTCAGTGCTGGAGCCGACGTGTCCACTCGCCAAAGAGAAACGAAGGCAACGCCCGTGCGCACGTACACACCGAAGCCTGGCGACGTCGAGAAGAACTGGTACGTCATTGACGCCACCGATGTCGTTCTCGGCCGCCTCGCGGCTCAGGCCGCGAACCTGCTCCGTGGGAAGCACAAGCCCCGGTTCGCCCCCAATGAGGACTGCGGCGACTACGTCATCATCGTCAACGCCGACAAGGTCGTCCTGACCAACGGCAAGGCCGACAAGAAGTTCGCCTACCGCCACTCGGGCTATCCCGGCGGCCTCAGGGCGGTCTCCTATCGCGACCTGCTGGAGAACCGTCCCGAGCGCGCTGTCGAGAAGGCCATCAAGGGCATGGTGCCTCACACCAAGCTCGGCCGCGCTCAGCTCAAGAAGCTCAAGGTCTACGCGGGCGCGGAGCATCCGCACGCCTCGCAGAACCCGCAGGCCTTCGAAATCACCCAGGTCGCCCAGTAAGCGCTCTGGCGCTCGGCACACCGCGACAAGCAAAGGACACATCGTGGCTGAGACCACTGTCGATATCGATACGCTGGACGGGGAGAGCGTCCCCTCCAGCTACACCACCGAGTCCGCCGGCTCCTCCGAGGGCCGCGGTCGGTCCGTCACCGCTCCCGGCGCCGGCCTGGGCCGCCGCAAGGAAGCCGTTGCCCGCGTCCGTCTCATTCCCGGCACCGGTCAGTGGACCCTCAACGGGCGGAGCCTGGAGGACTACTTTCCCAACAAGCTGCACCAGCAGCTCGTGAGGGCCCCCTTCACCGTCCTCGACCTCGAAGGGCGTTTCGATGTCATCGCCCGCATCAACGGCGGTGGTGTCTCCGGACAGGCCGGAGCCCTGCGTCTGGGCATCGCCCGAGCCCTCAACGAGATCGACCGTGACGCCAATCGCGCCACTCTCAAGAAGGCGGGCTTCCTGACCCGCGACGCCCGCGTGGTCGAGCGCAAGAAGGCCGGACTGCACAAGGCACGCCGCGCTCCGCAGTACTCCAAGCGCTGATTCGACGCCGCGGCACCAGACCCGCGCACATGCGCCGCGCCCCGCCTCCCCGTCATCTCGACGGTGGACGGCGGGGCGCCGTTGTGCGCGCTCCGAGGCGCGCCGAGTGGGATCGTCGTCCCGATGTCATGAGCCATCAGGGCCCGCGCGACACCGCAGTGAAGGCGATGCGAAACCGTGGGGGTCCAACCTCCTGGCATGACAGCCATGACAGCACAGCGAGCGCACAAGGCGCCCATGAGTATCCTCGTCGTCGGCCTGGGGGTGATCGGGGCGACGTACGGGTACCTCTTCCAGAAGGCCGGTCAGCACGTTGAGCACCTGGTCCGGGAGAGCAGTGCCAGGGCCGAGATCCGCTCGCTCGAGGTGGAGATCCTCGATGGCCGCAGCGATCCGAAAGGCGCGCTGTCCCACGACCGCTATGGCGTTCGCCACCGGACGCGCACCAGCTACGACCTCATCCTGGTCTCGGTGCCGCAAGGCAGAGTCGCCGAGGTGATGGGCAACCTCGATGCGGACGGCATCGAGGGGCCCGTTCTTCTGTTCTGCGGGTTCTGGGGGGAGCGCGAGGAGCTCAATCGCCTGGCGGCCGACCGCGACGTCATCCTGGGGTACCCGGTGGCGGGCGGGAGCATCACGGGGAGCCGGCTCACCTGCTGCGTCTTCGACCACGTCATGCTGGAGCGGCGCGACAAGGCCCGATTCTCCGGCTACGAGCGGGTGGAGGCGCTGTTCGCCTCCTGCGGCATCGGCCTCGAGCGCCCCTACGACATGCTCGAGTGGATCTGGCTGCACATGGCGATCAATGCCGGCGTCGGCGCCGTGGCGGGGATGCACGGCGGCATCGAGGACACGACGCGCTCC
The DNA here is from genome assembly GCF_000429265.1 of Actinomyces gerencseriae DSM 6844. Classification (GTDB taxonomy): domain Bacteria; phylum Actinomycetota; class Actinomycetes; order Actinomycetales; family Actinomycetaceae; genus Actinomyces; species Actinomyces gerencseriae. The sequence goes on along the minus strand of NZ_AUBN01000006.1, from coordinate 154,184 downwards.
GCCGAGCAGCTCATGGGCTCGACCAGGATGCTCGCCCGAGTGGTCAGGGCGATCCGTGAGACGTCGCGGATCGTGGCGTCGCGCGGCGTCGACCTGAGGCGCTACCGCGGCGAGATGTTCGCCTACAGGCTGCCGACAGTCGTTTCCGCTCCCCTGATGAAACGCATGTTCGCCAGGAATCTCCTCACGCGCAGGATCATGACGCTGCACGGCAACACCGGCGACCTGCTGTTCGTCTGCGGAACCGTCTACGAGCAGGGCCGGGTCAACGGGATTCCCGCCCCCGTCTTCTACGAGAGCTACGAGGCGGCCCGGGCCAAGGCGGCTCGTCATGAATCCGGCGATGTCGATACTGATCGTCGTTAAGAGGGCCGGCGGAAGACGCAGCACCCCGTGCCGGGCCCATCCGGCAGCGGCCCCGGCCGACCGGGCGCCGGGTCGCTACTCGTCGTTCGTGGCGCGATCGGCCTGCTCGGCCATGGAGGGATAGGCGACATCCGGCATGGTCCCGGGGATGTCGATGCGACTCGCGCTCCCGTGGCAGAGCGCGGATACCGTACGCGCAGCAGCCGAGACATGATCCCACAAGACGCGTGCGGCCCAGGGGCCGTAGCGTTGCGCAACAGCCTCGAGGTCTTCCCGCGTCGCGATCTCGTGGGCCTCGTTGTCGGCAACAGCGAACACGATGCCGGCTGTTGCGCCGACGAACCACTCCTCCGCCCCAATGGCAAGGTCACCGACGAGGGCGTAGACCGGAGGGATCTCCTCCGGCGTCTTCTGCACCTCAACCGGACTGATGCTCCAGTGGATGAAGCCCTGCTCCACGGCCTGCGGCTGGCAGATGACACGGAAGGTCTGGAGTTGCAGGACGGTGGCTGATCGCAGCGAGAGGCTCTGATCGTCCGTCTCGCCACGACTCGGTGCAGACGTCATGCTCCCACCAGCTTGTCTCCGGAGGCTCGGCGTGCCGCCTCAGTGGAGGATGAGTCCCATTTGTAGTCGGACATGCCCGCGCCGCGGGCGGTCAGGCGAACGGCATGCTCGTCGACTGGTACCACCTCGTGGCGGATGAGTGCGCCCACGGCCTTGGCGTAACGCCGTACCGTGGACAGGTGGGCGTCCGAGTGGCCCGACTCGAACCGGGAGATGGAGGCCTGGTCGGTGCCCATGGCACGCGCGACGTCGGCCTGAGTCATTCCGCTGCACTCGCGCACGGCGACCAGGTCGCGGACCAGCGCCCGGTCGGCAGCCACCAGGCTGCGCGCGTGCCTGTGGCCGGGGGCGCCTGGATCCTCGCCGAGAAGTTCGTAGATGTCCATGTGCTCTCACCACCTTGTGGGATATGTCGGTGATGACATACTAGCCTCTGCTCCACGTTCCTGAGTGACGTTTCGGCGCATCTCACATCACCTCATCCGCCGCGTCTGCGACCAGGAGTCGAAGCGCTTCTGCGCCTCGGCGATGTGCTGGTCCTGCTCCTTCAGCCCGATCCCTTCTCCTCGCTTGTGGCGGAAGCTGAGCGAGAGCAGCAGACTGTCCTCATCGTCCGGCTCGCTGAAGTACAGGCGTAGATGACGCTGCTCTCCGTCGAGGTTGATGGTCAGCTCCATGCGGGCCTCGAGTACGTCGTGCACGCTGCGAGCCTTGCAGACGACGCCCTTGTTGTAGCTGTTGTCGAAGTTGAGATGACCAGCTGCGGCATCCTGGAGCAGTTGGTTGACCTCAGCCAGGAGCATCTGCCACTCGTCGTCACTGACGCCGCACGCCCGCAGCTCACTCATCTCCTTGGTCAGGTAGGGTCGCCCGCCGTTGTCCACCGCGTGCTTCCAGTGCCCGCCAAGGCGGCACGAACGAGCCCCATAGCCGTAGACCTTGTCATTGAGAAGGGCGGTCACCACGACCACGCTCGCGATAAGAACGTTCTCATAGGGACTCCTCGGGGTGTCTGGAGCAGCTCACGAGGATGGTAGCCCCTACCCACTCGGCCCGGAGGGTGAAACCCGGCGGAGCCGGCGTGAAGGCGGGGTGAAACCGCGCGGGCCCAGCCTCGGGGGCATGACAGTCACGACAACCGCACCGCCCCCGGCCATCAGGACCGATGGCCTGACGCGGACCTTCGGCTCCTTCACCGCCGTCGAGTCCCTGAATCTGGAGATCCCCGTCGGCATCGTCTACGGCCTGCTCGGCCCCAACGGAGCCGGCAAGTCGACGGCTCTGCGCATGATCACCACCCTGCTGGCGCCCACCCGCGGTCGGGCGGCGATCCTGGGGCACGACGTCGTCCGGGAGCGTCATGCCGTACGCAGCCTCATCGGGGTCACGGGCCAGTACGCCAGCGTCGACGAGATGCTCACCGGGGCGGAGAACCTGCGGCTCTTCGGGCGCCTGCTGGGCCTTGGCCGACGTCGAGCGCGCGAGCGGGCCGATGAGCTTCTGGCCGCCTTCAGCCTGACCGAGGCGGGCGGCAAGCGGGTGAACAGCTACTCCGGTGGGATGCGGCGTCGGCTGGACCTGGCCGTCTCCCTCATCGCCCAGCCCCCGCTCGTCTTCCTGGACGAGCCCACCACCGGTCTGGACCCGCGCACGCGCGAGCAGATGTGGGACGTCATCCGCTCCCTGGTCGAGGGCGGCTCGACGATCCTGCTGACCACCCAGTACCTGGAGGAGGCCGACCGCCTGGCCCACCGGGTCGGCATCATCGACGCCGGTCGGCTCATCGCCGAGGGCACGTCCGACGAGCTCAAGGACCGGGTGGGCAGCAGCTCGCTCGTCCTGACCCCGGCGGCGCCCGAGAACCAGGCCGCGACCGCCGAGGTCGTCGAGCGGGTCACCGGTCGCGCTCCGGCGGTGGTCAACCCGGGCGTCCAGAGCGTGCGTCTGCAGGTACCGCTGAGCAGGGCCTCGGCGGCCACCGAGGTGCTCGTGGCCCTGCGGGACGCCGGTCTGTCCCCCAGGACCATCTCGGTGGACCGCCCCAGCATGGACTCGGTCTTCATGGCCCTGACCGGACGACCCCATGAGGACGACGAGGCGACCTCGCCCGACTCCTCCGCCATGCCGTCGGCGCCCTCCCTCTCCTCCCCGGCATCCTCTTCCACCGACGTCAAGGAGCAGTCATGACCTCGCCCGCAGCAGCATCCACCCTGTCGACCAGCACGGTCCCGCACCCCGGAGTCTCCCGCTTCAGTGAGGCGCGTCTGGCCTCGGACACCCTGGCCATGGCCTGGCGCTCACTGATCGCCATGGTGCGCAACCCGGGGGAGTTCTACGACATCCTCATCCAGCCGGTGATGTTCACCGTCCTGTTCGGCGAGCTCTTCGGCGGCGCCATCGCCGGGGACGTCAAGGCCTACCTGCCCACGGTCGTGCCGGGTCTCATCATCATGAACGCGCTGACCACGAGCCAGAGCGTGGGCGTGGACCTGCGCGAGGACATGGACAAGGGCGTCTTCGACCGCTTCCGCACCATGCCGATGTCCCGCATCGCGCCCGTCCTGGGCCCCATGGTCTCCGACGTGCTGCGCTACCTCGTCTGCACGTCGCTGACCGTGCTCACCGGCTACGTCCTGGGCTATCGGCCCGTCAACGGCTGGTCGGGGACGCTCGGCTCCATCGCTCTGGCCACGGGCTGCGCCTGGGCGATCGCCTGGACCTTCCTGCTGTTGGGGACGCTCTTCTCCTCGGCCCAGGCGGTCACCTCCTTCACGATCATCGTTCTGTTCCCGCTGACCTTCCTGTCCAACGCGATGGTGCCCACCTCGACGCTGCCGGGCTGGCTCAAGGCCTTCGTGCGCAACAACCCGGTCTCGCACATCGTGGACGGGTGCCGCTATCTGCTGGACGGGACGACGGGCTCGGCCGGGGACGTGCGCGCCGCCATTATCGGATCGCTCCTGGTGCTGGCCGTCATGGCTCCCCTGACGGTCTGGCGCTACCAGCGGCGCAACGCCTGAGCGCACGAGACCGGGCCACTCGCCCGACTGATCCTCAGTTGTCTCCCCTGTGTCAGTGATCCCGGCCGGTCTCGCCCGCCAGACGGCGGGCGAGACCGGCCGCGTGCGCGACCAGCTGGGCGCGGTCCAGGGCCCGGATCGTCTCCTCGGCCTCCGCCAGCTCTCGGGCGTCGAGCCGCTCGGTGCGAGTGCGCAGGTAGTCGTGGGAGAGCAGGCGGCAGGTCTGGTTGGTCCCCACGGCCAGGGCGGTGGCGACCAGTTCGATGCCCGCGCCGCGCCGGTCGGAATCGGCGGGCGCGGCGGCCGTGGAGGACAGGCCGACGGCCGCGGCGAAGGCCATGATGGTGGGGATGTCGCGCTGCCGTGGGGCGGGGTCGGAGAGGATGTCGCGCAGCAGCGAGGCGGCTCGGGCGCGGATGGCGCCGGCGTCGAGCTCAGCGGCATCGTCCGGGGCGAGCTCGACGTCGGTGATCAGGCACATGCTCAGGATGTAGAGCTCCCACTGGGATCCGGCCCCCAGGATGGAGCGCCAGTGCCCGGCGTAGCGCAGGCTCACGCGCTGGATGAGGGCGGCGGTGCGCGCGTTCCCACGGGTGAGCTCCAGCTCGCCGCGCACGGAGCGGGCGATGAAGCGTATGGTTCCCGGCAGGTCGACGGGCTCCAGGCTCTCCAGCAGCCTGCCCGCCGTCTCGGGGCGCGGATCGAGGTAGACCGCGCAGTAGGCCCCCTCCATGTGCAGTGTCGTGCGGAAGAACTTGCCCCAGCTGGGCAGAACCCGCTCCAGGAGCACCTGGGCGCGCGAGCAGGCGTCAACAACCTGGCTGTAACGCCCCAGGGACATGAGCACCTGCAGCCGGTGGAGGTGAAGCTCGAGCAGGTGAATGCCGGCCAGATCGTGACCGCGGAGTCGCCCCAGGAGAGCCTCGATGGTCTCCAGGGAGGCCTGAGGATCGCCGTCGTCCTCCTGCTGGGCGGCCAGGCAGCGGGTCGCCGCCCAGGCGACCCAGGGGTCGGCGTCGTCTATCAGCTCGGGCCACTGCTCGTCGCTCGCACGCAGGAAGCGCCTGACCCGGGAGAACGGCCCCTCGCCGTCGAAGGAGGCCGGCAGCAGGGAACGGACCTGTGCGGGCACGTGGCTCAGGAGCCCGAAGAGGGTGACGCACATGGCCAGGACGCTCAGGCCGGCCTCGTTCCCACGCGGGTTCTGGGCCGGTTGCGCGGCGGGACCGATGAGGCGCGAGCCGTAGTCCGCGATGCGCTCATAGCTCCAGGTCACGCTCCACAGGCGCATGAGCGCGGCGCCGACGAGGCAGATCGCGTCGCGCAGGTCCGCCGGCAGGGGGCCCGCGTCCTCGCCCTCGGCCTGCACCAGGAGCCGGTCGAGCTCCTGGAGGATGACGGCCTCATCGTGGGCGACCTGCTGGAAGAGGCGGTCGTGGTGGCGCGCCTCAGGGTGACGGGCATCTCCGAAGTCGCCGGCGTCCACGGGAAAGCGGATCTGGGAGCACAGGTCCACCGCCCACCGGTGCAGGGCCGCGCGGGCCTCGGCCTCGTCGCCGGAGGCGGACAGCTGCGCCAGGGCGAAGTCGCGGACGGTGACGAGCATGTGAAAGCGGGGCAGGCCGTGGTCGCGCACTACGAGCAGGGAGTGGGAGACCAGGGCGTCGAGGAGGTCGGCGGCCTCCGCGCCGATGAGCGCCTCCGCGGCTGCGAGGGTGAAGCCCTCGGCGAGCAGGGCCAGACGCGCCATGGCGCGGCGCTCGGCGGCGTCGAGCAGGTTCCAGGACCACTCGATGACCGCTCTCAGGGTGCGCTGGCGGGCGGGGGCGTCGCGGGCCGCGGTGAGCAGCTCGGGCCTGCCGGGCAGACGCTCGGCGATCTGGCCGACCGACAGGCTGCGGGTGCGCGCGGCGGCCAGCTCGATGGCCAGGGGGATGCCCTCCAACCGGCTCAGAAGCTCGCCCAGGTCGTCGTCGTCGATGACTTGACCGGGGCGGGCGTCCAGGGCGCGGGTGCGGAAGAGGTCGGCCGCCGAGGCGGTGTCGAGCGGCTCGAGGCGGTGGACGTGCTCCGCACCCAGGTCGAGGGGGCGGCGCGAGGTCGCCAGGACGCGCAGGTCCGGGCAGGTGGCCAGCAGCGGCCCGATGAGGTCGGCGACCTGGTCGGCCAGGTGCTCGCAGTTGTCCAGGACGAGGACGGTCCCCGGCATGGCGAGGGCTGCGGCCAGGGACCTGCGCGGGTCGCCGTCGGCCGCCCCGGGGCTCCCGACGGCGTCGAGGAGGACTTTGGCCAGGTCGGCGCCGGGCGGGACCTCGGCGAGGGAGGCGACGTAGACGGCGGGGCGACGGCTGCGGGCCGCCACCACCCGGGCCAGGGTCGTCTTGCCGACTCCGCCCGGCCCGGTGAGTGTCACCAGCCTGCGGGTGCTCAGGGCCCTGAGCACGCCGGTCACGTCCGCCTCCCGTCCCAGGACGTGCTCGGGAACGGGCTCCAGACCACGACGCACAGGGTTCTCGGCGGCCAGAACCGCTTCGTGGGCGGCGCGCATGGCCGGTCCGGGAACGGCCCCCCGATCGCGCAGCCGGCGGCGGTGCTCCTCGTAGATCTCCAGGGCGGCGGCGGGCGATCGGGTCCAGGACTCGGCGCGCATGAGAGCGGCGAGGACGGTCTCATCACCGGCGTCGCGCCCGGCGGCCTCGCGCAGCAGCACCGCGGCCCGCTCGTGCTCGCCGGTGGCCTCCAGGGCGAGGGCTCTGTCGCGGCGGGCGGCATCCGCGTGTCGGGCGGCCCGCGCCAGGAGCGGGGCGAGGGGCCCTGCTTCCCGACCGTCCGGAGCCGACAGGGCAGTCGTCTCGGGCACTCGGGGCAGGTCGTCCGTCAGGGCCAGGACCCGATCCCAGTCGCCCGCAGCGGCGCAGGCCCGGGCTCGTGCCGCCCGGGCGGCCAGGTCGCGAGCATCGACGTTCGTCGCGGGGAGCGCCAGCCGATACCCGTCGCCGACGCGTTCGATCACTCCTTCGCCCACCAGGACGCGCGTCCTGGAGACGACGACGTGCAGGGCGCGCACCGGGTGAGCCGGGGCGTCCCGGGGCCACAGGGCCCCGATGATCGCATCGGCGCTCGCATCGGCGCAGTCGGCCAGAACGGCGAGCAGGTCGAGGGATCTGCCGCTCAGGGCGGCGCCGCGCCAGGTGGGCGCCGGGTCCAGCAGGGTCAGGGGGTAGCGGGACGACGCCCGGGTGCGCTGCTGTCCTCGACGGGCCTCGGGGGCGGCCCCGGGACGCGAAAGGGTCACAGGGACAGCTTGTCCTTGACGACGACGGCCAGGCTGTTCGCGATCCGGTCGGCGGTCTCCTGAGAGGAGGCCTCGACCATGATGCGCACGAGCGGCTCGGTGCCGGACGGGCGCAGGAGGACTCGTCCGGTCTCGCCGAGCTCGGCCTCGGCCGCGGCGACGGCGTCCTGGACGGCCGGGTCGGTGCCGGCGGAGGCCTTGTCGACTCCCTTGACATTGACCAGGGTCTGGGGCAGCCGCGTCACGATGCTCGCCAGCTCGGCCAGGGTCCTGCCCGTGCGCTTGAGGCGGGCGGCCACTCGCAGGGATGTGAGCACGCCGTCTCCGGTGGTGGCGTGGATGGTGTCGATGACGTGACCGGACTGCTCGCCGCCCAGGGTGAAACCGCCCTGAAGCATCTTCTCCAGCACGTAGCGGTCGCCCACACCCGTCTGGACGATGCGGATGCCGTGCTCGCGCATCGCCAGGATGAGCCCGAGATTGCTCATGACGGTCACGACGAGCGTGTCGGAGCCGAGCGTGCCGTCGGCCTTCATGCCCACGGCGAGCAGTCCCATGATCTGGTCGCCGTCCACGAGGTCGCCCTCGGTGTCGACGGCGAGGCAGCGGTCGGCGTCCCCGTCGTAGGCCACACCCATGTCGGCACCGACGGACCGCACGTAGTTCTGGAGCTGCTCGGGATGGGTGGAGCCGCAGTCGGCGTTGATGTTGAGGCCGTCCGGGGAGGCGTTGATCGCGATGACCTCGGCCCCGGCGGCGCGCAGGGCGGCCGGGCCGACGTTGCTGGCGGCGCCGTTGGAGGCGTCCACGACGATGCGCAGTCCCGACAGATCCGTGGCGACGGAGTCCACGAGGTGGTTGATGTAGTTCTGGTCGGCGACCGTCTCGCCCTTGATGACGCGCCCGACCCCGGCGCCGGTGGGCAGGTCCCCGACTTTGCCCAGCAGCGACTCGATCTCGTCCTCGACGGCGTCGTCGAGCTTGTAGCCGCCGCGGGCGAAGAACTTGATGCCGTTGTCCTGGAAGGGATTGTGGGACGCGGAGATCATGACGCCCAGGTCGATGTCCTGCGTGGCGGTCAGGTGGGCGATGGCCGGGGTGGGCAGAACGCCGACGCGGGTGACGTCGACGCCCGAGGAGGCCAGACCCGCGCTGATGGCGTGGTCGAGGAACTCCCCGCTGGCGCGCGTATCACGACCGACGATGGCGTGCGGGCGCCCGGAGCGGGAGCGCTTGGAGGCCGGGGTCTCCCGGGTCAGGACGCGGGCGGCGGCCTCTCCGAGCTGGACCGCGAGGGCCGGGGTGAGCAGGTCGTTGGCCAGGCCCCGCACGCCGTCGGTGCCGAAGAGTCGTGTCATGAGCGGATTCCTCCTGTGCGGTAGGTGTCGCGAGTGCACCACACATCCTTCCACTCCTCCCGGGTGCACGAGAACGTCGAGAGACGGGATCCGCTTGGCGGGAGCGCGCGGCGCCTCCCGCCGCGGTGCGCCCGGATCGCCGGCGCCCGCCGTCGGCGGGCTCACTGATCGGGGTGGAGGATGTCGGCCGGCAGGGACTCGATGAGGCGCAGCCAGATCTCGCTGGCGGTCGGGTAGGCCGGCACGGCGTGGCGGAGCAATGGGACCGGGATCTTGGCGGTGATGGCGATGGTGGCGGCGTGGATGAGCTCACCGGCCTCGGGGCCCACGAAGGTGGCGCCCACGATGGTGCGGGTGGCGCGGTCCACGACGAGGCCGGCCTCCCCGTCGGCGTCGTCGCGGAGCAGCGCGGCCCCGGCGGAGGAGATGTAGGCGACGCGCGCGGTGATGATGTTCATACCCGCATCGCGCGCCTGCGCCTGCGTGAGCCCGGTGGCGGCGGCCTGCGGGTCGGTGAAGACCACCTGGGGAACCGGGATGCCCGCGGGCACCGCCTCGGGCGCCCGTCCGGCGGCGTGCGCCGCGATCCCCTCGCCCACGATCCGGGCCTGGTACTTGCCCATATGGGTCAGGGCCGTCTGCCCGCTGGCGTCTCCCACCGCGTAGAGCCACTCCGGGCACCTGCCGCCGACGACGTCCTCGGCGGTCAGGCCCACCACGTCCAGGCCGACTCCGCCCAGGGAGGGCCGCCGTCCGGTGGACACGAGGATCTCGTCCGCCTCGAGGACGTCCTGGTCGCAGACGACGCGCACCGCGCCGCCATGGATCAGGCCCAGGCCTCGGTCGGAGGCCTCGGTCCGTTCGCAGGAGGTCACCCGGGCCCCGGTGAGGATTCTGACCCCCCTCTCGGTCAGGGAGTCGGCCACGATCTGCGAGGCGAAGGGCTCGAACCCGGACAGCGGACGCGATCCCCGCACCAGCATGGTCACCTTGCTGCCCAGGGCGGACATCCAGGTCGCCGCCTCGCAGGCCACCGCGCCGCCGCCGACGATGATGAGCCGGCCGGGCACCTCGTGCATCGCGGTGACGTCGCGCGACCCCCATGCGTGCACTCCCTGCAGCTCGAGGGGGACGACGGGCTGCGAGCCCGTTGCCAGGACGACGGCGTGCCGGGCCTCGAGCAGGCGGTTCCCCTCGGGAGTGCTCACCGCCACTCGGCGCTCGCCGTTCAGGCGCGCCCAGCCCCGTATCACATCGATGCCGGCGCTCGCCGCCCAGAAGACCTGCCCGGCGTCATCGTACTGGGAGACCCATTTGTCGCGGCGCCGGAGAAGCCCGGACACCGAGACCCTGGCGGGCTCCAGTCCCGTGAGGTGGGCGGTGGCGGCTGCCACCTCCAGCGGGCGGAGCAGCGCCTTGCTCGGCATGCAGGCGTAGTACGAGCACTCCCCGCCCACCAGGCCGCCCTCGACGAGCACGGCGCTTAGACCGCTTCTCCGGATCGCGTACTGAGCGACGTTCTCCCCCGCCGGCCCGGCGCCGATGACGACGACGTCATAAACGTCATGAACATCATGAGAGTCCCGGGAGCCGGCGAGTCGGGACCCGGGAGCCGCGCTATTGCTGTTGATGTCGACGGCGCTATTCATGACGCCGATAATGTCACATACTGATCGCATATCGGCGCTCACCGGCTCGGGGCGCGCCGTTGGCTGATCGATTCCAGGAAATTTCGGGATTCTCCCATGCGTTCGCCGTTGATGGCGTCGGGCTGCGATGATCGTCGATTCCGGGGGAATGCCGCGGTATTGCAGATGACTGGGCGCGGGAATCATGGGGTGCGGATCGGGGCGGGAACGATCCGCCGGCACCCGGTCGTATCCCGGTTGCGCTCTCTCGAAGACCGGTGGGAATCCGGCGAGAACTCAGGCCTTGCGCAGCAGGACCCGGCGCATGCGGTGCCGGGCGTCCTCGCGCAGTGCCAGGGTGGCCCGCTCGCGAGTCGGGGCGATGCTCTCCCGCAGATTCACCAGGTTCACGCCCTCCCGGACCTCGGCGGCGGTTACGGCGATGCCATCGCGGATCGTCGCGTAGCGCTGGAAGTAGGAGCCCGGCTCTTCGAACGCGATGGGCTTGAGCGTGAGGAACCGGACGAGGTGCCGGCGTCGAATATCCTCGGGGTCGGCGTCCCGCCCACCCCGGCCATCGCCCACCCGACGGCCGGGGTGGGCATCGACCTGGGCGTCATGATCTCCGCGTCCCACAACCCCTTTCAGGACAACGGCATCGAGTTCTTCGCCCGCGGCGGCCACAAGCTCGAGGACTCCGTGGAGGATCGGATCGAGGGTCTCCCGGGCTGTATCGGTGACCTGCTCACCGGGGCCGGCGTGGGGAGGGTCGTCGAGGGTGAGATCGTCGCCGACCAGCGCTGCATCAGTCACCTCGTGGACTCCGGGGCCGCGGACGTGCCGGGACCGCGCATCGTCCGAAGGTGCCGGTGCCCGGCTTCGGGATACCGGTCCCTTGGGGGCGCAGAGGCGTTCGGGTCGGTGCTCGGGCGCCTGGGCGGGGCCGTTCGCGGCCCTCGCGGTCGTGCGATGCGCACCATAGTCATGTGGTGGCGGGGACCCGACGCGCGAGGGCGGTCCGCAGCAGCGCCTGCGGCCCCGCCCCGGGCGCCACCCCGACCGCCCCCATGCCTTTCGCAACGGGGCCTAGTCCAGGGCGCGGATGATGCCCTCGACGGTGTCCTTGGCGTCGCCGAAGAGCATGGACGTGTTGTCCTTGAAGAACAGCGGGTTCTGGACGCCGGCGTAGCCGGTGGCCATGGACCGCTTGAAGACCACGACGTGGCGGGACTCCCACACGCGCAGCACCGGCATGCCGGCGATGGGGCTCCCGGGCTCCTGGGCCGCCGGGTTGACCGTGTCGTTGGCGCCGATGACGAGCACGACGTCGACGTCGCCCAGGTCATCGTTGACCTCGTCCATCTCCAGGACGATGTCATAGGGGACGTCGGCCTCGGCCAGCAGCACGTTCATATGGCCCGGAAGGCGTCCGGCAACCGGGTGGATGCCGAAGGCGACGTCGATGCCCTCCTTGCGCAGCATCTCCGCCAGGGTGGCCACCGGGTACTGCGCCTGGGCCACCGCCATGCCGTAGCCGGGGGTGATGACGACGCGACGGGCGCCCTGGAGCAGGTTTGCGACGGCGGAGACATCGGTGGACTCGATGGTGCCCTCCTGGGCGCCCTCCGGAGGCGCCGAGGAGCCCTCGGTGCCGAATCCGCCCAGCAGCACCGACATGAAGGAGCGGTTCATCGCCTGGCACATGAGGTAGGACAGGTAGGCGCCCGAGGAGCCCACGAGGGTGCCGGTGATGATGAGAAGGTCGTTGTTGACCATGAAGCCGGTGAAGGTGGAGGCCCAGCCCGAGTAGGAGTTCATGATGGACACCACCACCGGCATGTCCCCGCCGCCGATGGCCGCCACCAGGTGCACGCCCAGGGCCAGGGCTATGACCGTCATGACCACCAGGCAGGTCCAGGCCGCCGGCGAGCCCTCGGGAAGGAGCGCGAAAGCCACCATGAGGCCCAGGGACACGAGCAGTGCGGCGAGATTGAGCAGGTTGCGCCCGGGCAGCGTGATGGGGCGCCCGGGGATCCTGCCCGCCAGCTTGAGGGCCGCCATGACTGATCCGGTGAAGGTCACCGCACCCACGAACACGCCGAGGAAGACCTCACCGAAGTGGAAGGCGCCCAGGGACTCCGACAGGGCGTCGGGGGCGATGTAGGAGTTGTAGCCCACGACGACGGCCGCCAGGCCCACCAGGCCGTTGAAGACGGCGATGAGCTGGGGCATGCCGGTCATGGCGACCCGGTTGGCGAAGACCATCCCCACGACGGCGCCGATGCTCAGGGCCAGGATGATGAGGATCGCCGTTGTCAGCGCTCCTCGGCCGGGGTCCGAGGTCAGGACCAGGCCGATGGCGGCGGCCACGGCCACCACCATGCCGCACGCTCCGGCGATGTTGCCGGCTACCGCGGTCTCGTGCTTGGACAGTCCGGTTGCGGCCATGATGAACAAGATCGCGGCCAGGATGTAGGCCAGCGCCACGGCAGGGGACAGGGTCCCCGGGGCGACGGCGTCGGCGGCGGTGGGGACCGGCCCGGTGGGCAGGGACGCAACAGGTGCGCAGAGCATCGTCTCAGTCCTTCCTGAACATGGCGAGCATGCGGTGGGTGACCGCGAAGCCGCCGAAGACGTTGACAGTGGACAGTACGACGGCCACGAAGGCCACGGCGCTGATGAACGGGTTGGAGCTGCCCACCTGGGAGATCGCACCCAGCAGGATGATGCCGGAGATCGCGTTGGTGACGCTCATGAGCGGTGTGTGGAGTGCCGGCGTCACGTTGGAGATGACGTGGAAGCCGAGAATGACCGACAGCACGAGGACGATGTAGTGGCTTGTCACCGCCGCCGGGCTGACCAGGACCAGGGCGGCTCCCGCCAGCGTGGCCGCGGCCAGGCCGACCATGCGGTTGCGCCGCGAGCGGGTCTGGGCGGCAGCGGCATCGGCCTCGATCCGGGCGAGCTCCTCGGTCGAGGGCCCGGCCTTGGCCGTCGGTGCCGCTGAGACGGTGACCGGTGGTGGCGGCCACATCAGCTCACCGCTGTGGCACACGGTGATCGTGCGGATGATCCGGTCCTCCAGGTCGAGTGAGAGCTCGCCGTCCCTCTCGGGCGTCATGAGGGTCAGGAGGTTGACGAGGTTCTGACCGTAGAGCTGGGAGGCCTGGGAGGGCAGACGGGCCGCGAGATCCGTGCGACCCACGATCGTCACCCCGCCCTCGGTGACGACCACCTCACCGGGAACCGTCAGCTCGGTGTTGCCGCCGTTGGCGGCGGCCATGTCCACGATGACCGAGCCGGGACGCATCGCCTCGATGGCGGCGCGGTCCAGCAGCACCGGTGCGCGCCGCCCGGGGATGTTGGCGGTCGTGATGACGAGGTCGGACCGGGCCGCCTGCTCGGCATAGAGGGCCGCTGCCAGGGCGGCCTGGTCGGCGGCCATCTCCTGGGCGTAGCCGTCGGAGGAGATCTCCTGGGCGGTGGGGACCGCGACGAACTCCGCGCCCATCGACCGCACCTGATCGGCGACCTCCGGCCGCACGTCGGTGCCCCGGACGATGGCGCCCAGGGAGTGCGCGGTTCCGATGGCCGCGAGCCCGGCGACGCCCGCGCCGATGACGTAGACGGTGGCGGGCGGGAACCTCCCGGCCGCGGTGACCTGACCGGTCAGGAGGCGGCCGAAGTGCGCGGCGGCCTCGATGACGGCGCGGTACCCGGCGAGGTTGGCCTGGGAGGACAGCACGTCCATGGCCTGCGCCCGGGAGATGCGGGGCACGGCGTCCAGCGCCAGGGCCGTGACGCCACGGGCGCGCAGGGACTCCACGAGCTCCGGCTGACGAGCCGGATCGAGCCTGGCGATGAGGGTCGCGCCGTCGCCCAGCCGGTCGAGGCGCTCGGCCTCGGGGGCGTCGACGCCCAGGACCAGCTCGCAGCCCCAGACCTCCGCGTCGTCGGTGAGCCGAGCGCCGGCCTCCTCGTAGGCGGAGTCGAGGAACCTCGCCGCGCGTCCGGCGCCGCGCTCGACGAGCACGTCGTATCCGAGGCGCACGAGTCTCTCGACGGTCTGCGGGGTGGCGGCGACCAGTGCCTGGTCGGGGCGCTCACATGGGACTCCAAGACGCACGACGACTCCTCAATCTCACGGTACGGCCGGGGCAGTGCCGCCTGCGGCCTCGGGCCGACGGCGGGTACTGGGGAGAAGCCTAGAAGAGTAATCGTCGATGCGGATATGTTTCCCGTCCGCGCAGTGGGACGGGTGCACCGAAGCCCGCGGGCCGGTACGCCTCGGGCCTTGCGCGGCGGAGGCCCGGGGCTCCTGCGCGAGACCGGTCCCGCGCGCTCAGGCCTTGCGCAGCAGGACCCGGTGCATGCGGTGCTCCGCGTCCTTGCGCAGGACCAGCGTGGCTCGTCCCAGGGTGGGGGCGATGTTCTCCCGCAGATTCACCAGGTTCACGCTCTCCCAGACCTCTGCGGCGGCTGTCAGGGCGATGTCGTCGGGGATGGCTGCGAAGCGTTGGAAGAAGGAGTCGGGGTCGGTGAAGGCTGTGCGCTTGAGGGTCAGGAAGCGATCGAGGTACCAGCGGCGGATGTCGGCGGGGTCGGCGTCGACGTAGATCGAGAAGTCGATGAAGTCGCTGACCGCCAGCGCTGAGGATCCCTGGGACGCCTCGGGCCCGTGGCGTCGGCGAGGAGCCGGCTGGAGCACGTTGAGCCCCTCCAGGACCAGGACGTCGGGACGCTCCACGACGATCGAACGGTCGGGCACGATGTCGTAGACGGTGTGCGAGTACACCGGGGCCGAGACCCTCTCCGCCCCCGACTTGACCGCGGCGACGAAGTCGAGCAGGGCCCGGCGATCGTAGGACTCCGGGAAGCCCTTGCGGGCGGTGAGCCCGCGCTCCTCCAGCGCGGCGTTGGGCAGCAGGAAGCCGTCGGTGGTCACCAGCGACACTCGCGGGGTCTGGGGGAAGCGGGCCAGCAGGTGGGCGATGAGACGGGCCGTCGTCGATTTGCCCACCGCCACCGAGCCGGCCACCGCGATGACGAAGGGCGTCGGGCACGGGGCGACCCCCAGGAAGTCGGAGATGCGCCGGGCCCGTTCGCGGGCGGTGTCGATGTAGTCCTCCAGCAGCGCGGTCAGGGGCCGGTAGACGACGTCGACCTCCGTCAGGTCGATCGGGTCGCCCAAGCCGCGCAGCTTCTCGACGTCCGCCTGGGTCAGCGGCAGAGGAGTGGTCGACGCCAGGGCGCGCCACTGGTCGCGGCCGAACTCGATATAGGGCGACGGGGCGGAGCTCACCGGTCAAGTCTGACTCATCCGCGCGAACGCCGTACTCCCGACCTGCGTGCGCGGGCGTCGCGGCCCCGGGGATGCCGCAGGTCTCACGTGATGCGGGAGGTGACCCGTTGTCTTGAAGGAATGACCGTGATTCCATCATCCCCATGTGTGGAATTGTCGGCCACGTCGGCCCCCTGCCCCCGTCCGAGCGCTCGCTGACCGTCCTCATGGACGGGCTGGGCCGCCTGGAGTACCGCGGCTACGATTCCGCCGGCGTCGCCCTCGTGGGACCGGGCGGACTCGACGTCGTCAAGGCCGCGGGCAAGCTCGACAATCTGCGCGAGGCGCTGACGGCCGCTCCACCGCACCCCGCGGTCGCCGGCATCGGCCACACGCGCTGGGCGACTCACGGCGGTCCTACGACGGTCAACGCCCACCCGCACCGGGCGGGCAGCGTCGCCGTCGTCCACAACGGCATCATCGAGAACTTCCGCGCTCTGCGGGCCGAGGTGGAGGAGGCGGGCCGCGAGCTGCTCTCCGCCACGGACACCGAGGTCGTCGCCCAGCTGCTCGATCTCGACCTCTCCGCGCGCCTCGCCTCCGCCGGCGAGGACATCGACGAGGCCCGGGTCTCCGCGCTCCTGGTGGAGTCCATGCGCGCGGTCACCGCCCGCCTTGAGGGCGCCTTCGCGCTCCTGGCCGTGACGGAGCTGGCCCCCGGCGCGATCGTCGCCGCCCGTCGCTCCAGCCCCCTGGTCGTCGGTCTGGGCGAGGGGGAGAACTTCCTGGGCTCGGACGTGGCCGCCTTCGTCGCCTTCACCAGGCGCGCGGCCGAGGTCGATGACGACCAGGTCCTCCTGCTCACCGACGAGGCCGTCACCGTGTGGGACGCCGATGGCGCGGTCGTCCGGCCGGCCACCTGGGAGGTCTCGTGGGACGCCTCGGCCGCCGTCAAGGGCGGCTACAGGACCTTCATGGACAAGGAGATCCACGAGCAGCCCACCGCCGTGGCCGACACCCTGCGCGGGCGCGTGAACGAGGCGGGCGACCTGATCCTGGACGAGATGCGCATCGATGCCCCGGTGCTGCGCAGCGTCGACAAGATCATCGTCGTCGCCTGCGGCACCGCCGCCTACGCCGGGCACGTCGCCAAGTACGCCATCGAGCACTGGTGCCGCATCCCCGTCGAGATCGAGCTCGCCCACGAGTTCCGCTACCGCGACCCCATCGTGGGCGAGAAGACCCTCATCGTCGCCATCTCCCAGTCCGGCGAGACCATGGACACCATCCAGGCCGTGCGCCACGCCCGGGAGCAGGGCTCGCGCGTGCTGGCCATCGTCAACACCTACGGCTCCACCATCGCGCGCGAGGCCGACGCCGTCCTGTACACGCACGCCGGACCGGAGGTCGCGGTGGCCTCCACCAAGGCCTTCCTCGCCCAGATCACCGCCTGCTACCTGCTGGGCCTCTACCTGGCTCAGCTGCGCGGCAACAAGTGGCATGACGAGGTCGCCGACTACCTGGCCCAGCTCGGGCGGATGCCGGCCAAGATCCAGCGGCTCCTCGACGAGCAGCAGGAGGACGTCGAGGAGCTCGGCGCGGGACTGGCGGACCGGGCCTCCTTCCTCTTCCTGGGGCGGCACGTGGGCTTCCCCGTGGCTCTGGAGGGAGCGCTCAAGCTCAAGGAGCTCGCCTACGTCCACGCCGAGGGCTTCGCCGCCGGCGAGCTCAAGCACGGCCCCATCGCCCTGGTGGAGGACGGTCTGCCGGTCTTCGTCATCGTGCCCACCCCGCGTCGCCCCGTCCTCCACGACAAGGTGATCTCCAACATCCAGGAGGTCCGCGCCCGCGGCGCCCGCACCATCGTCATCGCAGAGGAGGGGGACGAGGCGGTCACTCCCTTCGCGGACCACGTCATCCGCGTTCCGGCGACCCCGACGCTCATGTGGCCGCTGCTCACGGTCGTCCCGCTGCAGATCTTCGCCGCCGCTCTGGCCGAGGCCAAGGGCCTGGACGTCGACCAGCCGCGCAACCTGGCCAAGTCCGTCACCGTGGAGTGATGCGGAGCGGGCGGGGCGGTGCGGCCTCCGGGGAGCCCGGATCCGGGGCCCGGCCTCCCCGCCGTGCCCGATCCGGCTGTCCGCCGGCCTCCCCGCCGACCCGGGCGAGGTCCGCGCCGAGATCACGAGATTGCGGCATCCCACAGCCGGGTCGGGCGCGTAGGGCCGCACGGAGGCGTCGCCCGGTGACACCATGGGGCCGTGACCACCGCGCCCACCCTCTGCCCGACCACCGCCTACCGCGCCGAGGCCGTCGCCCGGGCCGAGCGCGACCTGACCGCTCGCACGGACCGCTACATGCGCCGCGCCGCGCACGCCCTCGCGCTCGCGGCCGTGCGCGAGCTGCGCAGCGCCGCGAGCCGGGTGACCGGCCGCGGCGTGCTCCTCCTCGTCGGGGGAGGCCACAACGGCGGCGACGCCCTGCTGGCGGGCGCCCTCCTGGCACGACGCGGCTGCGTGGTCACCGCCGCGCTGGCCACCGATCATCCCCACACGGATGCGCTGGAGGAGGCCCGGCGCGCCGGCGTGAGCCCGGCCCCGGAGCCCGTGGCGGCATGCGAGCGCGCCGTCTCGGACGGGACCGCCCTGGTCATCGATGGCCTGACCGGTATCGGCGCGGCCGGGCCGCTGCGCCCCCGCGCCGCCTCCCTGGTGGCGCCCCTGGCGATCGCCGGGCGGCGGGAGCGGCGGCCCTTCCGAGTCATGGCGGTCGACCTTCCGTCGGGCGCCGGCGTGGATGACGGCACCATGACCGGCCCCGTTCTGGCGGCCGACCTCAGTGTCACCTTCACCTGTCTCAAGGGGGCCCACCTGCTGCCGCCGGCGGCCGATGCCTGCGGACGCGTCGAGGTGGTCGATCTCGGCCTGCCCGTCCCCGGCGACGCCGCCGTCCTGGCCGTGCGCCCCGCTGAGGCCGACCTCGGGCGCCTCCTGCGCGTTCCCGGCAGCACCGACCACAAGTACACCCGTGGCGTCGTCGGCCTGTGGACCGGCAGCCGCGCCTACCCGGGGGCCGCCGTCCTGGCCGCCTCGGCGGCCGTTCGATCCGGTGCCGGAATGGTCCGCCTGAGCGCACCGCAGCGCGTCGAGGACCTGGTCCTGGCCCGACGTCCCGAGGTCGTTCTCGCGCCCGGCCGCTGCCAGGCGCGCGTCATCGGGCCCGGCATCGACCCGGCCGATGTCGTGCGCGGCGCCGAGCTCGACGCCGTTCTGGCGGAGGCGCTGGACGGGCGGGGCGACCCGGCCCCGACGGCGTCCCCCGCGTCCCCCGCGTCGCGGTCGCCCCAGCCCGCCGTGATCGACGCCGGGGCCCTTCCCATGCTCGCGGAGCGCCTGCGGACAGGAGCGCGCTGCTCGCCCGTGCACGTGCTGACGCCGCACGCCGGGGAGGCCGCCGCCCTTCTGGCGACCCTGGGCATGCCGATCGACCGCGCCGAGGTCGAGGCCGCGCCGGCCGCATGCGCCCGTGACCTGGCCCGGTTGACGGGCGGGACGGTCCTGCTCAAGGGCGCGCCGACGCTGATCGCGGTTCCCGCCTCAGCGGACGCTCCCGCCTCGGACTCCGCGCGCGCTGCGCCGCGTCTGCTGTCGGTGGAGGCCGGACCCGGATGGCTGGCCACCGCCGGCAGCGGTGATGTGCTGGCGGGGATCCTCGGCACCGTGCTGGCCGCCGCGCGAGTCGAGGCCGAGCGCGGCTGGTCCGCCGTCGACGCCGTCGACGCCATGGACGCCGTCGATGCGCCGGCCCGCGCCGCACTGGCCGTGCGCCTCCACGCGGTCGCCGCCGAGCTCGCCTCGGGCGCCGGCGCCCGCCCGCCCGGGCATCCGCTGGCGGCCCTCGACCTGACGGACCATCTGCCTCGCGCCTGCGCGGCAGTGGGAGGGTGGGCGGCATGAACCGCTCCGTTCTCGCCCCGTCCTCGCCCCCCACGACCTCGCGGGCCGTCATCGATCTCGACGCGCTCGCCCACAACGCTCGCGTACTGGCCGATGCCGCCGGCGTTCCCTGGATGGCCGTGGTCAAGGCCGACGCCTACGGGCACGGCCTGGGACCGGTGGCCCTGACCTGCCTGCGCTCCGGCGCCACCTGGCTCGGCGTCGCCCAGCTCGCCGAGGCGCTGCACCTGCGCGAGCTGCTCGACGGCGCCGGCGTCGCTCGCCCGGTGCCGGGGGAGGAGCCCGTTCCCGAGCGCCCGCGCCTGCTGTGCTGGCTCGTCCCGGTGCTCCCGCCCGAACTGGCCGCGGCCCCGGCCTCGCCGCTGCGCACCGCCCTGGACGCCGACCTCGATCTGTCGGTGTCCACCACGGCGCAGCTCCGCGCGGTCGCCGCCGCCGCGGCCGCGAGGCGCGCCGCCCGACCCGCCGCGCCGCCCGCCCGCATCCACCTCAAGGTCGACACCGGCATGTCCAGGGCCGGCGCCACCGCTCCCGAGCTCCGTGCGCTGGCGGTCGCCGCGCGCGAGGCCCAGGAGGCGGGAGACGCGGAGGTGGTCGGCCTGTGGTCCCATCTCTCGCGCGCCGACGAGCCCGCATCCGGCTCCACCGAGGAGCACCTGTCCCGCTTCCGCGCCGCCGAGGACGACGTGCGCGCCGCCGGCCTGAGCCCGAGCGTGCGCCATCTGGCCGCGACCGGCGGGCTCCTCTGGCATCCCGACACCCGTCTGGACCTGGTGCGGGTGGGCATCGGCCTGTACGGGCTGTCTCCCGATCCGGCCGTCGCCACCGCCGCGGAGCTGGGACTGCGCCCCGTCATGCGCCTCGAGGCGCCCCTGACGCAGGTCAAGCGCGTGCCCGCGGGCCGGGCGGTGTCCTATGGAGGCACGTGGACGGCGCCCACCGACCGGTGGCTCGGCCTCGTCCCGCTCGGTTACGCCGATGGCCTGCCGCGCGCGGCCGCCTCGGCGGGTCCCGTCGCGGTGGGCGGCCTGCGCACGCACGTGGTCGGCAAGGTGTGCATGGACCAGGTCGTCATCGACCTCGGGCCCGCCGGCGGCGCCGCTCCGGCCGCAGCGGGCGATGTCGCCGTGCTATGGGGCGATCCGCTGGCGGCCGGCGCCGATCCCGCCACCCCGACGGCCCAGGACTGGGCCGAGGTCTGCGGCACCATCGGCTACGAGATCATCGCCCGCCTGGGCTCCCGCGTCCCCCGCGTGGACCTCGGCGGAGAGCGAGGCGCTGTTGACATCACCGGGCCCGACGGGCCCGCCGATCCCGTTCCGGGCCCGCCGCCCGCCGCAGTCGAGGGCGGGCCCGGGCGTCAGGAGGAACCATGACCGGTCGGACCCTGCATGAGCGGCGCCGAGAGGCGGTGATCGACACCGCCGATGCCGATGCGACCCGGGCCCTGGGTTCCCGTCTGGCGGCCCTGCTGAGGCCGGGGGATCTCGTCGTGCTCTCCGGCGGCCTGGGAGCCGGCAAGACCACGCTGGCCCAGGGCGTGGGCGCCGCCATGGGGGTGCGCGGACGCGTGTCCTCGCCGACCTTCATCATCGCCCGCGTCCATCCGGCGACGGCGGATGGACCGGATCTCATCCACGTGGACGCCTACCGCCTGGGCTCCCCGGAGGAGCTCGATGCTCTCGACCTGGACTCCTCCATGGCCGACTCCGTGACCCTGGTCGAGTGGGGGCGCGACAAGGCCGAGGCACTGGCCGCCGACCGCCTTGAGATCACCATCGACCGGCCTCACGACAGGCCCGTCGGGGGTGCCGCCCTCGCGACTCCCGCGGTCGGCGTCTCCTGCGGGAGCCAGGCCGCACGCGAGGGCTCGGCCGTCATCGACCTGGTCGACGCCGACGACTCCCGGCGCACCGTGACCGTGACGGCGATCGGCCCGAGATGGGCCGACGTCGACCTGACCCGCCTCCGGGCATGAGGCGGCGGACCATGCGCGCGCTCCCGGGGCTGGGCGGTCTCCTTCTGGCTGTCGCCCTCCTGCCCGGTCCGTGGGCGTTCGCGCGAATCCCCGCGGTCGCCCCCGTGCCCGTGCCGGCGGCGACTGCGACGACTGCGACGACTGAGGCGACCCCGCGGATCCAGGAGTGGGCGAGCGAGAAGGGCCAGGAGATGGCTCGCCGGGAGGTCGCCCAGGACGCCTCCGTGGGCGCCCCCGTCAATGTCTCGACCTGGTCGACCGGCGTGCTCGACGCCACCGATCTGGACGATCCCACCGAGCCGACCGCCACCTGGGCCGCCGTCGTCTCCACTGCCGAGGGGCCGGCCGGCGTGCTCGTCATCGACGCCGACGGCTCCGAGCCGTCCGGAATGGTGCAGCACGACGCCGAGCTCGCCGCCGCCCTCGCGGCCCTGCCCGAGCGGGCCGTTGTCCTGCGCGAGCCGGCGCCCCCTTCCGCGTCGGCCGGCAGCGCGACTCCCTCCACCGCCGCGCCGCAGCCCTCGCCGGAGGCGACGCCGGCGGAGGCGACGACCGCTGCCGAGGACGACGCCGCCGAGACGTACGCGGACATGGCGGATCCCGTTGCGGGCGACGCCTGGTACGCCCTGATCGACGAGGTCGTCACCGCGCTGGACGATCAGGCGTCGGCCGGCCTGGCCGGACCGGTCGGCCTGCCGGTCTATGCGCAGGTCCTCCACGACCGGACGCGCGGCATCGTGGACACCGACACGACCGAGCCCCGGGAGTCCTCGCACACACTGGACGTGGCCATCGTCTACACGGGCCTGGGAGTCCTCGCCATCGGCGTCTTCATCGTCACCACCACCTTCGTGCACGAGCGGCGCGTGATGGCTCCTCTGCGGGAGGGGCCCGAGTCGGACGGGTCGAAGGACTCCGCCCCGACTCCGTGAGCCGGTCGGGAACGCCGTTCATGAGGACCTAGGCTGTGACTGTGCGCATCGTCTCCATCGACTCCTCTCTCGGATCCCAGCTCCTCGTCGCGGACGCGGAGCCCGACGCTCGTGGCGTGACCCTGAACGTGCTCAGCTCCGCCGAGCAGACCGATTCCCGGCGTCACGCGGAGTCCCTGGGAGCCATGCTCGCCGAGGTGCTGGGCGCTCCGGCGGTCGCGGACCGCCCGCTGGACGCCGCGGTGGCCGCCACCGGTCCCGCGCCCTTCACCGGGCTGCGCGCCGGCCTTGCGACCGCCCGCGCCCTCGGACGCGCCCTCGGTGTCGCCGTCCACGGCGTGCCCAGCCCGGATGCGGTCGCGCGGGTCGCCCTCGATGAGATCGACGGGGCCGTCGCCGGGGGCTCCGCCGTTCTCGTCGTCACCGACGCCCGCCGCCACGAGGTCTACGCCGCCCGCTACCGCGCCAGGGGGGCCGATGATGTCGAGCGCCTCGACGAGCTTGCGATACTCGCCCCCGAGACGGCGGCCGGGATCGATGACGTCGATGCCGTGGCCGGCTCCGGCGCCGTGCTGTACCCGCGGATCGCGGGGGGGCGCCCGACGCTCGCACCCGTCTCCGGCGACGCCCGCGCACAGGTTCGCATCGCCCTGTCCCGGCTCGCCCGCGCCGGATCCGCGACGGATCTCCCCGTCGAGCCGCTGTACCTGCGCCACGCCGACGTGCAGATGCCGACCGCGCGCAAGCGGGTCCGATGATGTCGCGGGATCGAGCCGCACGGGAGTCGGTCCCGGCGTTCCGGACGGGGGGCGCCCTGCCCGACGGCGTGCGTCTGAGATCCATGGAGCAGCAGGATCTTGCGACCGTCGCCGAGGCGGAGGCCTCCCTGTTCGGTGCGGAGGCCTGGAGCCCGGCGCTGCTGCGGGCCGAGCTGGCGGCCGCCTCCGGCCCCACCGCTGATCGTCGCTACGTCGTCGTCGAGCGGGTGGCGGAGGACGCGCGCGCAGGGACCCCTCGGGGACATCTCCTGGGATACGCCGGGCTCTGGTTCGGCGACGGCGCCGGTGATGCCGACCTGCTGACCGTTGCGACTCTCCCCGTGGCGCGCAGGCGGGGTATCGCGACCGCCATGATCGACCACCTCCTGCGGCGCGCCCAGCAGGCGGGCTGCACCGCGGTCGTCCTGGAGGTGCGCTCCTCGAACGCGGGGGCTCAGGCGCTCTACCGGCGTCACGGCTTCGTCCCCGTGGGCATGCGTCGGCGCTATTACTTCGCACCGATCGAGGACGCGCTCGTCATGCGCCTGGACATCGGCCCGCGGCGCGGCGCCGGTTCCGCCGGCGCCGCGGGCCCTGCTCGTCCCACGGGGCCCGTGGGGGCGGAGACGACGGGCGCCGCCCCCGCCGACGCCGCCGGATGAGCCGATCATCCCGCCGCCGTCGCATTTGCCTGACGGCCATGTCACGAAATCGACGGGCGTGCGGTGCCCCGGCGCCCTGGACTCGGGAGCCGGTCCTCTCCCGGCGGGCGGGCGGAACCAGCGGTTTTCGGCGCTATGGCGGGAGCCGCCGGTGATGGTGCCGGCCGGCCCGCAGGACCCGGGACCATCAGTGATCGATTTTCGTTAGCCTGCTCTCGTGGTCACAACGTCTGTTCCCTCCAAGAAGAGGGCCGCCTACACGACGACGGTCTTCATGAAGCGCCTGATGGCATGGTCGGGCATCTTCTTCCTCGTCTTCGTCCTCTTCCATGCCTATGGCAACACCCATTACTTCGAGGGCGAGATCGCCTACGACCACTATGCCTACTTCCTGCGCCAGCTGCTCGTCCCGATCCTGCCCCCCAGCGGTGTCCTGTGGATTCTGCGCGCGGCGCTCGTCGGATGCCTCCTGGCCCACGCCGGCAGCGCCTTCCACCTGTGGATCCGCAACAAGAGGGCGCGCGGCACCGACAAGTACGCGGTCAAGAAGCCCGGCGCCGAGTACGTCGCCTCCCGTTACGCCATGCGCACCATGCGATGGGGCGGCGTCATCCTGCTGCTGTTCATCATCTGGCACATCCTGCAGTTCACCACCCTGACGATCACGCCCGGCGGTCGTTACGAGCACGGCCGCGCCTACATGAACATGTGGTACGGCTTCCAGCTGTGGTGGGTCTATCTCATCTACCTAGTCGCGCTCGCCGCCCTGTGCCTGCACGTGTGGCACGGCGTGTGGTCCGCGTTGCAGACCCTGGGCGCCGCCCGCGGCAACACCATTCCCTTCATCCGCCTCGTCGCCTTCGTCGTCGCCTTCGGCCTGTTCACCGCCTTCATGTGCGTGCCCACCGCGATCCTCTTCGGCTGGGTGCCGGAGCCCATGGGAGCCGCCGAGTACGCGATCAAGGCCGCCGAGGCCGGCATCGTCCTTTCCCACTGAGAGCGAATGACCATGACTGAACTCATCGAGGGCCTGTACTACGAGGGCGAGAAGATCGCCGACACCAAGGCACCCCACGACGTGCCCATCGACCGGCGCTGGGAGCAGCGCAAGTTCGAGGCCAAGCTGGTCAACCCCGCCAACCGCCGCAAGCTCGACATCATCGTCGTCGGCTCCGGCCTGGCCGGTGGCGCCGCGGCCGCCTCATTGGGCGAGCAGGGCTACAACGTCAAGTGCTTCTTCTACCAGGACTCCGCTCGCCGCGCGCACTCCATCGCCGCTCAGGGCGGTATCAACGCCGCGAAGAACTACCGCAACGACGGCGACTCCACATACCGGCTCTTCTACGACACGGTCAAGGGCGGTGACTACCGCGCCCGTGAGGACAACGTCTACCGCCTGGCCGAGGTCAGCGCCAACATCATCGACCAGTGCGTGGCCCAGGGCGTTCCCTTCGCCCGCGAGTACGGGGGCCTGCTGGACAACCGCTCCTTCGGCGGCGTCCAGGTCTCCCGTACCTTCTACGCCCGCGGTCAGACCGGCCAGCAGCTCCTCATCGGGGCCTACCAGGCCCTGGAGCGCCAGGTCCACGCCGGCACGGTCGAGGAGTTCCGCCGCCACGAGATGGTCGAGCTCATCCTCGTCGACGGCCGTGCCCGCGGCATCGTCACCCGCGACATGGTCTCCGGCGAGATCGAGACCTTCACGGCCGACGCCGTCGTGCTCGCCACCGGCGGGTACGGCAACGTCTTCTTCCTGTCCACCAATGCGATGGGCTGCAACGCCACGGCCATCTGGCGCGCGCATCGCAAGGGCGCGTACTTCGCCAACCCCTGTTACACGCAGATCCACCCGACCTGCATCCCGCAGTCCGGGGACTTCCAGTCCAAGCTCACCCTCATGAGCGAGTCCCTGCGCAACGATGGCCGCATCTGGGTGCCCAGGAGGGCCGAGGACTGCGACAAGGACCCGCGCGACATCCCCGAGGAGGACCGCGACTACTACCTGGAGCGGATCTACCCGGCCTTCGGGAACCTCGTGCCGCGTGACATCGCCTCGCGTCAGGCCAAGAACATGTGCGACGAGGGCCGTGGCGTGGGGCCGGCCATCAAGGAGCGGGACCCGAACGGCAACGAGCGGATGATGCGCCGCGGTGTCTACCTGGACTTCTCCGAGGCCATCGGCCGCCTGGGCAGGGACGCCGTCTCCGCCCGCTACGGCAACCTGTTCGAGATGTACCAGCGCATCACCGGGGACGACCCCTACGAGGTCCCCATGCGCATCTACCCCGCCGTGCACTACACGATGGGCGGCCTGTGGGTCGATTACGACCTGGAGTCGAACGTGCCGGGCCTCTATATCGCCGGCGAGGCCAATTTCTCCGACCACGGCGCGAACCGTTTGGGCGCCTCCGCGCTCATGCAGGGACTGGCCGACGGCTACTTCGTCCTGCCCGACACCATGAACGACTACCTGGCGGACATGCTGCGCCTGGGCAAGGTCGACCCGAACGCCCCCGAGATCGCCGAGGCCAAGCGCTCCGTCGAGGAGCGCATCGCACGCCTCATGGCGTTGCGCGGCACCCGCAGCGTGGACGACTTCCACATGGCGCTGGGGCGCATCATGTGGGAGTACTGCGGCATGGAGCGCCGCGACGCCGGTCTGCGCGAGGCCATCACGCAGATCCGGGACCTCCGGGAGGAGTTCTGGCGCGACGCCCGCATCACCGGCCAGGCCGACGAGCTCAACCAGGCCCTGGAGAAAGCGGGTCGCCTGCTCGACTTCTTCGAGCTGGCCGAGCTCATGTGCATCGACGCCCTGCACCGCCGCGAGTCCTGCGGCGGTCACTTCCGCGGCGAGTCCCAGACCCCCGAGGGCGAGGCCCTGCGCCATGACGACGAGTTCCTCTACGTCGGTGCGTGGGAGTGGGGCGGCGAGGGCCGGCCCCCGATCCTTCATAAGGAGGACCTCATCTACAAGGACATCGAGCTCAAGCAGCGGAGTTACAAGTGAACATCAAGCTCAAGATCTGGCGGCAGCAGAATCAGAACTCCGAAGGGCACTTCGAGGAGTACCCGATGTCCGGCATCGAGGAGCACATGAGCTTCCTCGAGGTCCTCGACCTGCTCAACGAGCAGCTCTTCGCCGAGGGCAGGGAGCCGGTCGCCTTCGACTCGGACTGCCGCGAGGGCATCTGCGGCCAGTGCGGTGTCGTCATCAACGGGCAGGCCCACGGGCCGATCCGCTCGACGACCTGCCAGCTGCACATGCGCCATCTTGCGGAGGACCCCTCCTTCAAGGACGGCGACACCATCACCATCGAGCCCTGGCGCTCGGCGGGCTTCCCGATCCTCAAGGATCTCATCGTCGACCGCTCCGCGCTGGACCGCGTCGTTCAGGCCGGCGGCTACATCTCGGTCAACACCGGCGCGGCCCCCGAGGCCCACTCGGTGCCGGTGCAGAAGGAGAAGGCCGACGCCGCCTTCGAGGCGGCCGCCTGCATCGGCTGCGGCGCCTGCGTGGCGGCCTGCCCCAACGCCTCGGCCATGCTGTTCACCGGTGCGAAGATCTCCCACCTGGGCCTGCTTCCGCAGGGACAGCCCGAGCGCCTCGCCCGCGTGGTGAGCATGTTGAACCAGCACGACGCCGAGGGCTTCGGCGGCTGCACGAACATCGGCGAGTGCGCGGCGGTGTGCCCCAAGTCGGTGCCGCTGGAGGTCATCACCCGCCTGAATCGGGACCTGGGCCACGCCCTGTGGAAGGGCCAGAAGGCCCACGCCTGAGCGGCGCGCTCTCATCTTCGGCGACGGGCATCGGGGGCGGCCGCCGCCGATGCCCGTGCGCGGCCGTGTCAATCGCGTGCTCCCGGGCGAGTCGGTGAATCACGGTGCGAGGCCGGCGCCTCGAGTCGAGCACTCGACGCCGCGGATGATGATCTCGATCTTCCTGTCCAGTCCGCCTCGGCCGATCCAGCTGTCATCGGGGGACAGGACTGCGGGCATAGGGCTCTCCCCGGCAGTGGTCGCGAAGCGTCTCGCCTCCTCCAGCCCCGTCAGGTCGGCGCGGTGACCCCCCGGGACCGCATCGTCCGTCGCTCCGCGCGATGACAGGGTCCGGGAGCGCGTGACGGGGGAGCGCATGACCTCGACCTGCGCATGCGTGGTGATCACGGTGTCGCCCACGAAGTCGAGGAGGACGCCGGCGTCCTCGCCACCCAGGCCCCGGTCGATCAGGTCCTGGTGCGCCTGGGCGAGAGGGGCTGCGAAGAGCTGGTGCGCCCAGGGCACGCTCATGATCACACCGGCCAGCCCCGGGTAGCGTTCGAGCAGGGCCCACAGGCTCATGGCGTGGGCTCGTATCACCTCCTGCCATGTGACCCCGGTGCGGGAGAGGCTCATCCGGGCGGCGATCCGCTCCAGGCATGCGATCAGAAGGTCCTCGCGCGAGGAGATCGTGCGGTACAGGCCGGAGACGGCCACACCCAGACGCTCTGCCACCGCGGTCAGGGTGAAGTCGGCCACCCCGAGAGCGAGTGCGGCCTCCACCACATCCTCGCGAGAGAATCCGGGTCTCGGCCCGGTGGGCTTCCCCAGTCGTGTCATGGATCCACCGTAATGGGTGGAGACGGAGGTTGCTCGTGGGTCACGGCGGGAGTAAGGTCGCCCTCCATCAGGTCTGAAACTAGTTCAGTGTTGGGCTCGGCATCGGATTGAGGCACTTGATGAGCAAGCAGGCGGCATCATTGGCAT
Source organism: Actinomyces gerencseriae DSM 6844 (assembly GCF_000429265.1). GTDB lineage: Bacteria > Actinomycetota > Actinomycetes > Actinomycetales > Actinomycetaceae > Actinomyces > Actinomyces gerencseriae. The sequence continues at coordinate 125,637 of NZ_AUBN01000006.1, read as the reverse complement.
CTCGGACCGCATCCTCCTCACCCCCCGGAACATCGTCCTCCGTTCAGGGCGCTCCGGGCGGGCGCACCCCGGGCATCCGTTCCGGCGATTCCGATGGCCTCGGGGAGGGGGACCGGCCGGGAGCCGACAGCGCTGCTGAGAGCACCGAGAGCCCTGAGAGCGCTGAGAGCGCAGCCAGGGACTCCCGTGAGAGGCGCTCCCGCGAGGGGCAGGAGGCCATCGCGCGTCTCGGCGCCCCCGTGCGCGCCCGGCTGCGGGTGGGGCAGGTCCTCGTCCTGCTCTCGGGTCTGCTCGCGGTCGCTCCCTACATCGCGCTGGTCCAGCTCGGCGATACCCTCCTGGATGCCTACCAGGCGGGTGCGAGTCCCGACTCGCAGCGCGTGCGAACCGCCGTCATGGTGCTCGTGAGCGCCTACTCCACCCGCTTGTTCCTGTACTTCGCGGCGCTGCTCCTCACCCACTTGGCCGACCTCTCCCTGCGGGACCGTCTACGCCGTGACATCGTCGAACGCATCTCCCGGGCTCCGCTGGCGTGGTTCACGGACTCCACCTCCGGGCGCATCCGCAAGGCCGTTCAGGACGACACGACCACCGTCCACACCGTCATCGCCCACGGCCCCGTCGAGCGCCTCAACGCCGTCGTCACCCCGCTGGCGCTGCTCGCCTGCGCCTTCTGGATCGACTGGCGCCTGGCCCTGCTGGCCGTGTCCACGCTCGTCCTCTACGTACTGACCTACTCGGTGTCCATGCGCGGCATGAACGAGAAGACCGTCGAGATGGACCGCAGGCTGGCCGCCGTCTCCTCCACCATGGTCGAGTTCGTCTCCGGCATCGGCGTGGTCAAGGCCTTCGGGCGCGTCGGGCGCGCGCACTCGGCCTACATCGCGGCTGCCGACGAGTTCTCCGCCTTCTACCGCGACTGGGCGATGCCCCTGGTGACCGTCACCTGCCTGTCCTTCACGTGGGTCTCGATCCCGGTCCTGCTCCTGGTCAACCTCGGTGGCGGGGCGCTGCTCATCCGCGCCGGAGCGGTCACCCTGCCCGAGGTCCTGGCCACCACCCTCATTGCCCTGGTCCTGCCGGCCGCGCTCATCACCATCGCGTCGATCTCCTGGTCCTACCAGATGGCGGGCGCGGCGGCGCTGCGCCTGTGCGAGATCATCGACACCCCCGTTCTGCCCGTCAAGGACCACTCCGAGCGGCCCCGGACGGCGCGCGTCGAGATCGATCGCGCCTCCTTCTCCTACGGGGACACCCTGGCCGTCGACGACGCCTCCCTGACCCTGGAGCCGGGCACCGTCACCGCCCTTCTGGGCCCTTCGGGATCGGGTAAGTCGACGCTGGCCACCCTCATCGCCCGCTTCGCCGACCCCGACTCGGGAGCCGTGCGCATCGGCGGGGTCGACCTGCGCGACATGGACGAGACCGCGCTGTACTCCACCGTCTCCTTCGTCCTCCAGGACGCCCAGCTGCTGGGCACCACCGTGCGGGAGAACATCGCGCTCGGGCGCCCCGAGGCCGATCTGGAGCAGGTGCGCGCCGCCGCCCGCGTGGCCCGCATCGACGAGGAGATCATGGCCCTGCCGGGCGGCTACGACACCGTCCTGGGGCGGGACACGGCCCTGTCCGGCGGCCAGGAGCAGCGCATCGCCATCGCCCGCGCGGTCCTGCTGGACACCCCCGTCATCCTGCTCGACGAGGCCACCGCCATGGCCGATCCCGAGTCCGAGGCCGAGATCCAGCAGGCGCTGAGCGCCCTGGTGGAGGGGCGCACCGTCCTGGTCATCGCCCACCGCCCAGCCGCGGTGCGCGGCGCCCACCGCATCGCCGTCATGGAGCGCGGGCGCATCGTGGCCGCCGGTACCCACGACGACCTGCTCGCCGAGCCCCACTATCGAGCCCTTCTGCGTCAGTCCGGCGAGCTCGACGACGCTCGGGGCGCAGCCGTCGAGGAGACCGCCGGGGGAGCCGCCGGCGGCACCGCGACCGCGGTCGACGGTCTCGCCCGCACCAGTGATGAGGCGGGCGGGGACGCCGAGACCCCCACCGACGTCGAGGCGCCCGACCACCCACGGTCCGCATCCTCGCGCCGGACACCGCCCCCCACCGGCTCGTCCGGCGCCGCATCGAACTCCCTGCTGGCCCGGTTCCACCGCCTCATGGCCGAGTCCTCCTGGCGGCAGACCAGGACCTGCATCGGCCTGGCGGCGGTCAACGGCGTCATATCGGGTCTCGCCCTCCTGGCGCTCCTGCCCGCCTCCGTCGCCCTGGGGACCGGCGAGCCCCGTTGGGGCCTGTCCTTCGGCGGCTGGCTCGTCGTGCTGGTCATCTGCGGCATCGGCGCGGCCGCCGCGGAGTTCCAGGGGCAGCGCAAGGGCATGTCCGGGGCGCTCGGCTTCATGCACGACGTCCACCACGCGGTCGGCGACCAGATCGCCCGGCTCCCACTGCGCTGGTTCACCGCCGACTCCGCCGGCACCCTGTCGCGGGCCGTCAGCCAGGAGATGGTGGCCCTGGGGGAGTCCGCCGCCCACTTCATGTACAGGCTCACCTCCACGACCTCAGCCTGCGTGGTCATCTGGGCCGGATCATGGGCCTGGGACTGGCGTCTGGGTCTCCTGCTCACCATCGCCGCACCGCTGTTCGCCGGACTCGTGCGCGTCGCGCGTCGTCTTCTGGATCGCGGCAAGTCGATCTCCGAGCCCGCCGAGCGCGAGCTCGCCACCCGCGTGGTCGAGATCGCCCGTTGCCAGGGCGCCCTGCGCTCGTGCCGGGCCGCCACCGGCTACCGCCGGCTGACCGCCGCCTTCGACAGCGGGGCCCGCGCCTCCCGGCGCTCCCTGTGGTGGGAGACCGCCGGCAATATCGTCACCGGTGCGCTGAGCCAGATCATCGTCGTGGCCATGATCGTGCTCACGGCCTCACTCGCCATCGGCGGCGCCATGGAACCGCTCGTCGTGGTCGCCGTCATCGGCATGTGCCTGCGCTTCACCACCATGCTCGATGACATCGGCGCCAACGTCATGGGCATGGAGGAGCGCCGCCAGATGATGAACCACCTCGATGCCGTCATGGACGCCGAGCTCATGGCCGAACCGCAGTCCCGCGCCGCGCTGCCGGAGCCCGGGGCCGTCGAGCTCGACGACGTCGTCTTCGGCTACCGGGCGGACGAGGCCGTGCTGGACGGGGTGTCGCTGAGCGTGCCCGCGCACGGAATGTGCGCGATCGTGGGCCCCTCGGGCAGCGGCAAGACGACCATCGCCCGACTCGTCGCCCGCTTCTGGGACGCCGACTCCGGAATCGTGCGGGTGGGCGGTACCGACGTGCGCGACATGCCGACCGCTCAGCTCATGGAGCAGCTCTCCATGGTCTTCCAGGACGTCTACCTCTTCGACGACACTCTGGCCGCCAACATCCGCATCGGCGACCCGGCGGCCGGTGACGACCAGGTCCACCGAGCCGCCGACCTCGCCGGCGTCACCGAGATCGTCGAGCGCCTGCCCCACGGGTGGAGCACTCGCGTCGGGGAGGGCGGACGGGCTCTGTCCGGCGGTGAGCGTCAGCGCGTCTCGATCGCCCGCGCCCTGCTCAAGCGCGCCCCGATCGTCCTGCTCGACGAGGCCACCAGCGCCCTGGACGCGGAGAACGAGGCCAACATCGTCGTCGCCATGGAGGAGCTCCGGCGCACCTCCACGCTCATCGTCATCGCCCACAAGCTGGAGACGATCGCCGCCGCGGATCAGGTCGTCGTCCTCGATGACGCCGGGCACGTGGCCCAGCGCGGTCGGCACGAGGACCTCGTGGAGGTGGATGGCCCCTACCGGAGCTTCTGGGAGCAGCGCACCCGGGCCCACGGCTGGGCGCTCGTGTGAGGAGGAGCGCGGTCCGACGGGGGGGGAGAGCCCGCGCGTGGGAGGATGTTCCCGAGTCCCGTTCACCCGACCGAGTGGTATCCGGGGCGCCCCGGATACCCGTGATGGATGACAGCACTCGCAGCACTCGCAGCGCCTGGGGCGCCTGCCCGCGGGGGACGCATCTGAATGATGAGGAGGAGGACCCGCGATGGCGCCGATGGGAACGTTTCCCCGCACGCGTCCGAGGACCCGGGTCGGGGGCTAGGCTGTGCGCGTGAGTGAGGCACTGGTCCTGGGCATCGAGTCCACCTGCGATGAGACGGGCGCGGCGCTCGTGCGCGGCCGCGAGCTCCTCGGGGACGTCGTCGCCACCTCCATGGACGCCTACGCCCGTTTCGGCGGCATCATTCCCGAGATCGCCTCGCGCGCCCACCTGGAGTCCTTCCTGCCCACCCTCGACGCGGCCCTGGATCGCGCGGGCGTGGATCTGGACGACGTCGACGTCATCGCCGTGAGCGCCGGTCCCGGTCTCGTCGGCTCGCTCACCGTGGGCATCAGCGCCGCCAAGGCCCTGTCCGCCTGCCTGGGCAGGCCCATCTACGGCGTCAACCACGTCATCGGGCACCTGGCGGTGGATGAGCTGGTGGATGGCCCCCTGCCCGAGCGCTTCATCGGCCTCATCGTCTCCGGAGGGCACTCCAGCCTCCTGCACGTCAAGGACGTCGCCGCCGACGTCGTCGAGCTCGGCGGCACCCTCGACGACGCCGCCGGTGAGGCCTTCGACAAGGTCGGCCGGTTGCTGGGCCTGCCCTACCCCGGCGGTCCGCACGTCGACCGGCTCTCCCAGGAGGGGAACCGGGACGCCATCCGCTTCCCTCGCGGCCTGGCCGCTGCCAAGGACAGGCGGCGGCACCGCTACGACTTCTCCTTCTCCGGTCTGAAGACGGCGGTGGCCCGCTACGTGGAGTCCCTCCAGAACGAGGGCGAGGGGATCCCGGCCGCCGATGTGTGCGCGGCCTTCTCCGAGGCCGTCAACGACTCCCTGACCTCCAAGGCGGTTCAGGCCTGCCTGGACCACGACTGCGACACGCTCGTCGTCGGCGGCGGCTACTCGGCCAACTCCCGGTTGCGCGCGCTCGCCGCCGAGCGGTGCGCGGCCGCCGGTATCGCCCTGCGTCTGCCGCCCCTCCGCTACTGCACCGACAACGGTGCCCAGATCGCTGCTCTGGGCAGCGCCGTCGTGCGCGCGGGCATCGAGCCCAGCCCCATGGACTTCGCCCCCGACTCCGCAATGCCCCTGGACGTCACTGTCGCGCGCTGAGCGCGGTGATCTCGTCCCCGCGCAACGGGCGCCCGGCCCGCACCTCGGCCAGCAGGAGTCGCACCGCCGCCTCGTTACCTCCCCCGGCTCGCACGGCGGCCAGCTGACGCTGGTAGGAGGCGCCCGCCTCCAGAGTCGCCCGCACTCCCTCCAGTTCGGCCTCGCATCCCAGGTCCGCCGCCACGGGCGCCAGATCAGTCAGCATCCGCTCCACCGTATCGGTCACCAGCTCCTCATTGCCGAGCGAGTCGGTGATGAGAATGGCGTCCATGCCGTAGCGGGCCGAGCGCCACTTGTTCTCGTCGACGTACCACGCCGGCATGACATCCAGCTCCTCGCCCCGGTCCAGAGCGCGCGAGAAGCTCTCCACCAGGCACTGGGTGAGCGCCGCGATGCCCGCCAGCTCGGTGAGGTTGGTGGCGGCGTCGCAGGCCCGCACCTCGATCGTGCCCAGGCGCGGCGACGGTCGTACATCCCAGCGGACCTCGGTGAAGTCCTCGATGACCTCGGTGTGGATCATGTCCCCGGCGTAGGCCTCGAGCTCGTCCCAGGTCTCCAGCTGGTGAGGCGCCCCCGCCGTGGGCAGCTGCTGGAACATCATGGCGCGGTTGTCGGCGTAGCCGGTGTCCGCTCCGGCCCAGAACGGCGAGGAGGCGCTCAGGCACTGCAAATGGGCCGTGCGGGTCAGCAGCGCCCGCAGGATCGGCAGGGCCTTGGCGCGATCCTCCAGCCCGACGTGCACATGGGTGCCGAAGATGAGCATCTGGTGCCCCCACAGGCGGGTGCGGTCCACGAGCCGCGCGTAGCGCTCGGTGTCCGTCACCTTCTGCACCAGGGGATCGGCGAAAGGATGGGTGCCGGCGCTGGTCAGGTCCACGCGCAGACGCTCCGTCACGGGCAGGAGCCGGTCGAAGGCCAGGGCGATGTCCTCGATGCACTCGGCCACGCTGCGCCGCGCCCCGGAGACAAGTTCGACGGTGTTGAGCATCATCTCGCCGTGGATGTGGTCGTCGGGCTGCACGGCTTGAAGAACCTCGGCGGCGCACTGGCGCAGATCGAGACTGTCGCGGTCGACCAGCTGGAGCTCCCACTCCACTCCGAGTGTGGATCGCTCGGAGCGGGCGAAGGGCAGGGGCTGGCGGTGGATGAGACGTGCGGGCGGGTTCACGGCGGCTCCTCGATGGTGTCAGGGGTGGCCGGGTCGGTGATCGGGCGCTTGACGCGGTGGGCGCGCCTCAGGATACGGATACGGGCTCCTCCGCCACGGGCGGGACCGCTTCGCAGGACTGCGCGACGATGACGGCGCCGCGGGCGCGCTCCCCGGACTCTCCACGAGGACCGATCCGGGTCATGATCCACGTCTCGCAGGCCTCGCCGCGCGGGTGGACGGCGGTGCGCACGGTGTCGGGCGAGATCGGTGCACCGCGCTTGTGGATCTCCAGGCGGCCGATGCCGCGCTCGCGGACGCGGGCCCTGAGCGACTTCAGATTCAGGGGCAGCGCCTCGCCCACTCGCCATGAGCGCACGAACGGGCGCAGCGCGGCATCGGGAAGCCGATCGCCGCTGAGATAGGCGATGCGCTCGCCCACCGGCGCCGCGTCGAGCCGCTCACCGAGGTGCGCCACCAGCCCGGCGCGGATGACCGCGCCGTCGGGCTCGTGGATATAGGCGCCCAGATCCTCGACGTCGGCCAGCGGCTCGAGCTGGACGGGCGGTGCGGAGGGGTCGTGGCAGTCGGGATCGCGCAGGATGCGCGCGGACTGCGAGGCGGCCGTGGAGTCCCGGGAGCTCGTGGAGCCCCGCGCCTCCCGGGGGGCGCCGTCGGCCGGCAGGACGAGGGCCGAGCGCCCAGGGCCCTCAGCGGCGAGCGGGCCGCACCAGATGGCGGCCTCCACGACGTCGCCGCCCGCGCTGACCCACTGCGCATGGGAGCCGGCGGGGATCGCCGCATGATCGATGCCGGGGGCGACCTTGACGCCGAGCGCCTCGACGTCCTCTCGCAGTGCCAGCACCCGGCTGAGCGCCGGCGACCACCGCTCGGGGTCGGCGATGCGATGCCCGTCGGCCCGTCGCGCCGGATCGGCGAAGACGGCATCGACGCCGCGCGCTGCCAGATCGAGGTCGAGCGCGTCGTGGCACACCACCTCGACGTCGGGGAAGGCCATGAGATTGACTGTCGCCAGCGCCGCGGTCGTCTCGTCGCGCTCGACGGCGAGCACCTCGAGCCCGAGGCCCGCCAGTGCCATCGCGTCCCCGCCGATGCCGCAGCCCAGGTCGGCCACGCGATGCGCCCCGGCGCGTTCGTATCGGGCGGCGTGGTGGGCCGCGACCGATAGGCGCGTGGCCTGCTCCAGGCCCTCGGGTGTGAAGAGCATCCGGGAGGCGAACGGGCCGAACTTCGCGGCTGCGCGACCGCGCAGCCGCTGCTGGGTCAGTGCGGCCGATACGAGCGCGGGGGAGTGCCCCTGGTCGCGCAGGGATTCGCCGACCGCCAGTGCGGTGGACTCGTCGTAGGGGGGCAGGTCGGCCAGCAGCGCCCAGCCCTCGGGGGTGAGCAGAGGAGCGAGATGCGAGGCGTCCATCGAGCGATCATGGCATGCATCGAGTCGACATGGGACGAGGCGCCACGTGGGAATGACAACGATCCGCGCGTTCGATCCGCGGAGATCGGCGCGGGCTCCATGGGATCCGCGAGGCCCCGTGGCTGAGGCCCCGTGACGCTCTGCGGAGCAGCGGATGAAGCGAGATGGACTCGGGACCTCGCGCGCGGTGCAGCTCTCCCCCTCGTGACTCGTCCGCCGCGGCATTACCGTAGTCGGGTCGGCCGATCCGCGGTGGCGCTGAGAGCGACGGCGCTGAGAGAAGGAGGTCCTCATGAGCGCAGGTGCACGACGTGCGCGCCGGGTCTGGTTGATCCGAGTGGCATGGGCGGTCGCGGCCCTGGCCGTCATCGTCCTCGTGCTGCCCAATGCGTGGATCCTGGCGGCGAGCGCGGGCCGGGTGAGCGACTACGGCGAGGACGGCGACACGGCGGAGGCGCCGGTCGCCATCGTCCTGGGCGCATCGGTCTGGGCTCCGGGGGAGCCCTCGCCGTGGCTGAAGTACAGACTCGAGACCGCCGCCGGTCTGTACGAGTCGGGGCGGGTGGACGCCATTCTGGTCTCGGGGGACAACAGTCGGGTCGACTACGACGAGCCCACCGCCATGCGCGACTACCTGGTGGGCCTGGGCGTCCCCTCCGAGGCGATCGCACTGGACTACGCCGGGTTCGATACCTACGACACCTGTGTGCGCGCCCGCAGGATCTTCGGGGTCGACCAGGCGCTCCTGGTCTCCCAGGACTTCCACGTCAGCCGGGCGGTGGCGGTGTGCCGCTCCGCGGGTCTGGATGCTCGTGGTGTGGGCGATACCCAGGCCGCGGCCGACCGCGGGACGTGGAGGATGAGCTGGCTGCGCGAGCGCCCGGCCGCCATCAAGGCGGCCTGGGACGTGGTCACCAGACGCGACCCTGTTCTGGGCGGGCGGGAGACGACCGTGGACGACGCCCTGGCGTGGACGCGGGCGCACCGCGAGTGACCGTCCGCGAGATCATCGTTATCGGTCGGTGGCCGGACGGCGGCGGCCAGCGCCGTGCGGCCGCCGCCGTCCCCCGCCGCACGTCCTCCTGAACGCCCAGGGCGAACCCCGCCGACCTCCCTGGCACTCGCGTTGACTGAGTGCTAATCGCGCGCGTACATTCCTCGTCAGACGCGGAGCGCATCCGCCCCGCGGCACGCGCCCCGGCGCTGACGGGCCGACCCCCGCGACGGCGGACCGGCACCGCCAGGACGCGGATTCAGACACCATCCGCATACCAAAGAAGCGAAGAAGGGGAGGACGACATGTCGGTCTCCATCAAGCCGCTCGAGGACCGGATCGTCGTGCAGACGGTCGAGGCCGAGCAGACCACCGCATCGGGCCTGGTCATTCCGGACACCGCCAAGGAGAAGCCGCAGGAGGGCAAGGTCGTGGCCGTGGGCCCCGGCCGCATCGACGACTCCGGTAAGCGCGTCCCGGTCGATGTCGCCGAGGGCGACCTCGTCATCTACTCCAAGTACGGCGGCACCGAGGTCACGTACGCGGGCGAGGACTACCTCATTCTCTCCGCGCGCGACGTCCTCGCCGTCGTCGCCAAGTGAGCCGGGATCCGGATCGTACTCGCGTGCGATCCGATCGCTCCCGCTAGCAGGACAAGGGGCGGTGCCGCCGGCAGGCGGCACCGCCCCTTCGTCTCGGCTCCCGGCCGCCCGGATACCGGGTGGCCGGGAGCCTCCTGATGATTGCCTCGATGGCCCTTGAAGGCACGATGGAGCCACGACGGAACACGGCCGACCTTCGTCGTCCAGAGGCGATGGCGCCCGGCGGGCGAAGGGGAGACCGTGCTGCGCGAGGGGCCGTGCGTGCTCCGAGGCCTCAGGCGACTGGAGTGCCGCGTCCGTTCTCCTCCCGGTCGATCCAGGCGCGGCGCTCCTCCTCGGTCATCCCGCCCCAGACGCCGTAGGGCTCATGAGTGGCCAGGGCGTGGTTGCGGCAGTCGATGATGACGGGGCAGGTGCGGCACACGGCCTTGGCGTCATCGTCGCGCTTTCGGCGCGAACTGCCGCGCTCGCCCTCGGGATGGAAGAACCGCATGGAGTCCATACCGATGCAGGCGCCCTGGTACTGCCACTCCCACAGCGTCGTGATGGGTTTGGGGAGGCGAGCATTTCCTGCCATCACGCCCCTTCCTCGTGCGAGTGCACGAATAGCGCTCGGACACGTTGTGTCCGCTACAACATTAGGTACATCGTGGTGGTGAGATCAAGCACCTGAGCGAGGCATTTTTTCGTAGGATACGAGCGATCTCTGCCTGCAAGACGGCCCCGATGGTGTCTCCGCACGATAAGGTCGACTCTGACGCACGATGGGCACAGTCGAGCGCTTTCATCTATCTGCAACAACGCTGCAAGATGCGTTCATGTCCGCGCGCCCCTACCATTCGTGGCGTGAGCGACTCGATCATCAGCCCCGACCTGTTTGCCCCCACCGGACTGACTTACGACGATGTTCTCCTGCTGCCCGGGCTCACCGATGTCATCCCGTCCGAGGTCGATACGACCTCGCGCCTGACCGCGAGCATCTCACTGGCCACACCCCTGCTGAGTGCGGCGATGGACACCGTTACCGAGTCCGGAATGGCGATCGCCATGGCCCGTCAGGGCGGAATGGGCGTCCTCCATCGCAATCTGTCCATCGAGGAGCAGGCCCAGCAGGTGCGGCTCGTCAAGCGCTCCGAGTCGGGCATGGTCTCCGACCCGGTCACGGTGGGCCCGGACGCCACCATCTCCCAGCTCGACGAGCTGTGCGGTCGCTACAAGGTCTCGGGCCTGCCCGTCGTCGACTCCGACGGCAACCTGCTGGGCATCATCACCAACCGCGACCTGCGCTTCGTGCCGCCCGAGAAGTGGAGCGCGCTGACCGTGCGCGAGTGCATGACGCCGCGGAGGAGCCTCATCACCGGATCCACCGGCATCTCGCGCGAGGACGCCAAGGCGCTGCTGGCCGAGCATCGCATCGAGAAGCTCCCCCTCATCGACGACGCCGGTCGCCTCACGGGTCTGATCACCGTCAAGGACTTCGTCAAGACCGAGCAGTACCCCCTGGCGACCAAGGACGAGGAGGGGCGGCTCGTCGTGGGGGCGGCGGTCGGCTACTGGGGCGACACCTGGGATCGGGCCGGGGCGCTCGCCGAGGCCGGCGTCGATGTCATCGTGGTCGACACGGCCAACGGCGGGGCTCGGCTCGCCCTGGAGATGATCGCTCGGCTCAAACGGGACCCCGCCTTCGCGAGTGTGCAGATCATCGGCGGCAACGTCGCCACCCGTGAGGGGGCTCAGGCCCTCATCGATGCGGGCGTCGATGCCGTCAAGGTGGGCGTGGGCCCGGGGTCGATCTGCACCACCAGGGTGGTGGCGGGCGTCGGCGTCCCGCAGATCACGGCCGTCCACGAGGCGGCTCGGGCCTGCACGCCGGCGGACGTGCCGCTCATCGCCGACGGCGGCCTGCAGTACTCCGGCGATATCGCCAAGGCGCTGGTCGCGGGCGCCGACACCGTTATGCTCGGCTCCCTGCTGGCGGGCTGCACCGAGTCCCCGGGAGATCTGGTCTTCGTCAACGGCAAGCAGTGGAAGCGCTACCGCGGCATGGGGTCGCTGGGCGCCATGAGCTCGCGCGGCCGCACGTCCTACTCCAAGGATCGATACTTCCAGGCCGACGTCACCGGTGACGACAAGATCGTGCCCGAGGGCATCGAGGGACAGGTCCCCTACTCGGGGTCGTTGGCGGCTGTGGTCTACCAACTGGTGGGAGGCCTTCACCAATCGATGTTCTACGTGGGCGCCCGCACGATCGACGCGCTCAAGGAGCGGGGCCGGTTCGTGCGCATCACGAGCGCGGGACTCAAGGAGTCCCATCCCCACGACGTCAGGATGACCGTCGAGGCGCCCAACTACGCCGGGCGGGAATGAGCGCGGGGGATCCCGACTCGCTCACACGCCGATGGGCAGGGGCCAGCCGAGCTCGGCTCCCGGGCGCTCGGGGTTCTTCCTCGCCAGCCACGCGTTGAAGGACTCGGCCCACTGGCGGTGGGCGTCGGCCTGGTAGGGGATGAGCTCGTCGCGGCTCAACCTGGCCAATTCGGGGTAGGCCTGCACCATGGCCTCCAGGACATCCAGGGTCGCGATGACGTCCACCTCGGCCGTGTGCAGGGACTCCGCCGCGCTCACGCCGTAGACCTCGCACAGGTCCCCCAGGCGGCGCTTGCCCCTGCGGTAGCGGTCGACCCGGCGGTCCAGCACGAGCGGGTCGAGCACGGGGCCCAGATCGCGGCCCAGGCGCTCGCGCACAGTGGGCAGGGCGTGCCGAGCCAGCTCGGTCTCCACGAGGGCGAGGTCGAAGGAGCCGTTGAACACCACGACCGGCGTGCCCGCACCCATGGCGGTGGCCAACGCGGTCGCCACCGCATCGAGCACATCGTCCGCCGGCCGCCCCTCTGCGCGGGCGCGCTCGGTGGTGATGCCGTGCACCGCTGCCGCACCGGCGGGAATCCTCACCCCGGGGTCGGCCAGCCAGGTCCGCACCTGCTGCGAGCGCGTGCCGTCGGCGGCGAGCGGTCCGCGCGTCACGAGGGCCGCGGTCACGAGCCGGTCGCTGCGAGGGTTCACGCCCGTGGTCTCGGTGTCGAAGCCGAGCAGAGGGCCCCGGACCCACGACGACGAGGGGATGTGCGGAAGGGGCGCCCGGGACTGCGCCGCCGGATGAGGTGATGCGGAGGAGCTCATGACCCGAGTGTGCCACCGCCCCCCGACACGTATCCGGATCCGGTGGGACGCCGGCGCCCCGGTGGCGGTTGACGGTTCGGGCGGTCTCCGTCGCGGCGGTCCTCGTGCGCGCGTGCCGGTCGGCACGGCTCCGCAGGGCCGGGGGCGCTCCGGTGGCCGTATCGCGATCATGCCCGTGCCCGGCGCCTCCTCGGCGCTGCGCCGGGCGCACTACGATCGGGCCATGACCTCAGAGATCGAGATCGGGCGTTCCAAGCGGGCGCGTCGCGCCTACTCCTTCGACGACATCGCGCTCGTCCCCGCTCGCCGCACTCGGGACGTCCGCGACGTCCGCGTGGGCTGGCAGCTCGACGCCTACCACGTCGATCTGCCCGTCATGGCGTCGCCCATGGACTCGGTGATGAGCCCCGACACGGCGATCCTCGTCGGCCGACTCGGCGGCATCGGCGTGCTCGACCTGGAGGGCCTGTGGACCCGCTACGAGGACCCCGCGGAGGCCCTGGAGCGCATCCGCGCCGCCGCTCCCGAGGACGCCACTCGCGTCCTCCAGGAGGTCTACCGGGCCCCGGTGCGCCCCGAGCTCATCGCCGCCCGCCTGGCCCGGATCGGTCAGGCGGGCGTCGTCGTCGCCGGACGGCTCAGCCCCGCCCAGACCCGGAGGCACTGGCGCACCGCCGTGGAGGCCGGCGTCGACCTGCTCGTCATCCGCGGCTCGGTGGTCTCCGCCGAGCACGTCTCGGGCAATTCCGAGCCCCTCGATCTCAGGCGCTTCATCTACGAGCTCGACGTGCCCGTCGTCGTCGGCGGGGCCACCACCTACACCGCCGCCCTCCACCTCATGCGCACCGGTGCCGCCGGCGTGCTCGTCGGCCAGGGCGGGGGCGCCTCCTCCTCCGTGCGGCAGGTACTGGGCCTGCACATGCCCATGGCCACCGCCGTCGCCGACGTCGCCGCCGCCCGGCGCGACTACCTCGACGAGTCCGGCGGCCGCTACGTCCACGTCATCGCCGACGGCTCGGTGGGCAACTCCGGCGATGTCGTCAAGGCGATCGCCTGCGGGGCCGACGCCGTCATGCTCGGCGCCGCTCTCGCCCGCGCGGCCGAGGCCCCCGGAGAGGGCTATCACTGGGGCGCCGAGGCCCGCCACGAGCGCCTGCCGCGCGGTTATCGCAGCTTCGTCGGCACCGTCGGCACCATGGACGAGATCCTCAACGGCCCCTCCGACCGCGCCGACGGCACTCTCAACATGATGGGGGCGCTGCGCCGCACCCTGGCCACCACCGGGTACGGCGACGTCAAGGAGCTCCAGAGGGTCCAGGTCGTCCTGGCCCCCTACGACCCGAGTTGAGGTCCGGGCCGAGGAGCGAGTCGGGCGACCTTTTTTTGCTATAAAAAATAGTGTAGGATTCCTTCCGAGCCCACCGCCGCGGGTCGCTGCGAGCACTGCGGCGGCCCGCGGCGACACGTCCGGGACGCCCCGATCCGGACGCGACCGATGCTCACGGAGGAGCTCCATGACCGACTCGCACACCGCCCCTGCTACCGTCACCGACACTGCCGCCGCCGCGGCCGGTACGATGACGGCTCCGCTCCGCCATCTGCGTCGGGGCGGCACCTCCCTGGTCCTCGACCTCATGGCCGATCGCTTCCCGGTGGTGCGCCACTGGGGCTGCGACCTCGGCGATCTCGACAGTCTCGGCGACGCCGTCCTGAGCGATCTGAGGGCCGCTCAGAGGATGACGACCGGTGCGAACCGGACGTGGACCACTCCCGACCTGCCGGTCCTGCCCCTGCCCCACCTGGGCTGGTCCGCCCGCCCCGCGCTCCTGGTCCACCGCCAGGACGGCTCAGCCTTCTCCGCCCACATCAGCGAGGTCTTCCATGAGGTGACCGCGGAGACGGGCCCGGGCGGTGAGGCCGATGTCGTCGTCTCGCGCGGCACCGACGCCGTCCACGGCATCGAGGTTCTCACCGAGATCCGCCTGGAGCCCAGCGGGCTGGTGAGGCTGCGCGCACGAGTGACCGATGCCGCCGGGGCCGGTGCGTCTCCGCTGGAGGTGGACGAGGTCACTCCGCTGCTGCCGGTGCCCTCCGAGGCCACCGAACTGCTCGACATGACCGGCCACCACGGCTTCGAGCGCCGTCTCGTGCGCACTCCCTTCGCCCCGGGCGCCAGGGTGCGCGAGGCCTGGGAGGGGCGTCCGGGGCACGACGCCGCCACCTGGCTCATCGCGGGAACCCCCGGTTTCGGCTGGCGCCGCGGTCGTGTCCACGGCGTGCACCCGGCATGGTCCGGCAACACCCGTGCCTTGGCCGCTCACCCGCCCCAGGGCTATCGGCTCCTGGGCGCGGGCGAGGCTCTCCACCCCGGCGAGGTGGTCCTGACGCCCGGCCGGTCCTACACCACGCCGTGGCTCGTCGGCTCCTGGGGGGAGGGCCTGGACGCCCTGGCCTCCCGCTCCCACGCGCATCTGCGCGCCCTGCCCTCCCACCCCTCGAGGCCACGGCCGGTGCTGCTCAACGTGTGGGAGGCCGTCTACTTCAACCACGACCCGGGCACCCTCGCGACGCTGGCCGACGAGGCCGCCGGGATCGGCGTCGAGCGCTTCGTCATCGACGACGGCTGGTTCGGCTCCCGGCGCGACGACACCTCGGGTCTGGGCGACTGGTGGGTCTCGCCCGAGGCCTGGCCCGCCGGCCTGGAACCGCTGGCCGAGCACGTGCGCGGCCTGGGCATGGAGCTGGGCCTGTGGTTCGAGCCGGAGATGATCAACCGCGACTCCGAGCTCGCCCGCGCCCACCCCGACTGGATCCTGTCCGACGGCGCCGGTGGGGCGGTCGAGCACCGGGGTCAGAGGGTCCTCGACCTCACAGCGCCGGGAGCGTGGGACTACCTGTACGGCTCCGTCGCCGCCCTCGTCGAGGCTCTGGACATCGCCTACATCAAGTGGGACCACAACTCCACGGTCCTGGCCGCCGGGCATATGGCGGTCAGCCCCGAGGCGGGCACGCGCTACGGGGCGCCGGCCGTCCACGATCAGACCCTCGCCCTCTACCGGCTCCTGGACGCCCTGCACGAGCGATTCCCGGATCTGGAGATCGAGTCGTGCTGCGGCGGCGGCGGGCGCATCGACCTGGGGATCATGGAACGGGTCCAGCGCGTGTGGACCTCGGACTGCAACGACGCCCACGACCGTGCGGACATCAACCGCGCCACCATGATGCTGCTGCCGCCCGAGCTGGTCGGCACCCACGTCGGCTCCGGCCGCGATCACACGACCCTGCGCAACCTCGGCCTGTCCTTCCGCGCGGGTCAGGCTCTGTGGGGCCACATGGGAGTCGAGTGGGACCTGCTGTCGGCCACCGAGGAGGACAAGAGCGCCCTGGCCGCCCTCATCGCCCTCCACAAGGAGCTGCGCTCCCTGCTGCACACCGGCGAGGTCGTGCACGCCGATGTCGACGAGGACGACGCCGTGCGCATCCAGGGCGTCGTCGCCCCCGATCGGGGAGACTCGCTCTACCAGCTCACGGCCCTCGCCCAGGCCACGACCTGGCCCGGGGCGCCCCGACCGCTGCCCGGCCTGGACCCCGAGCGCACCTATCGCGTGCGTCTCGCGGTTCCCGCCTACGAGGGCCTCCGGTACTCGGCCGACTGGATCCGGCCCGAGGGCATCACCCTGCCCGGCTCGTACCTGACGACCACCGGGCTCAGCCTGCCGGTCATCCATCCCGACCACCTGCTGCTCGTGCGCGTCACCGCGGTCGGCACGGCCTGATCCGCCCCGATGGCATCGAGCCGTCCGCAGCGGCTCCCGCCCCGCTCCTCGCCCTCGCGTCGCCCGTCCCGGCTCGGCGCTCCTCTCGAACACCCCTCCGGCGCTCCTGCCGACCCATCCACCCGCACCTCCATCAATGACGAAGGAGACACACCACAGATGTCCGCATTCACTCCGGCGGCTCCACGCCGGCGACCGAAGGACGACCGGATACTCGGCCCGGCCTTCATCCTGCCCGCGACGATCGGCCTCGTCGCCTTCTACATCTGGCCGCTCGTACGCGGCATCTACCTGTCCTTCACCGAGTACAACCTGCTCACCCCCGAGACCTTCACCGGCATCGACAACTACAAGCGCATGGTCCGGGACGACACCTTCTGGAACGCCGTCCGAGTGACTCTGGAGTACGTCGTCATCAATATCGGGCTGCAGACGCTTCTCGCCCTGGCCATCGCGGTCCTCATGCAGAGGCTCACCTAGTCCACCTTCGTGCGCTCGATCGTGCTGACCCCCTACCTGGTATCGAACGTGGTCGTCGCCATGCTGTGGCTGTGGCTCCTGGACGCCACCCTCGGGGTGTCCAACCAGGTGATCGAGGCCCTCACCGGCGAGTCGGTCAACTTCTTCTCCTCGACCCTGGCGATCCCCACCATCGCGCTCATCAACGTGTGGCGGCACATGGGCTACACCGCCCTGCTCATCTTCGCCGGGCTCCAGGCCATTCCGAACACGGTCTACGAGGCCGGCAAGATCGACGGCGCCAGCGAGTGGACCATGTTCTGGCGGATCACCATCCCCCTGCTGCGCCCGATCCTCGCGCTGGTCCTCATCATGACGATGATCGGCTCCTTCCAGGTCTTCGACACCGTCTCGGTGACCACTCAGGGCGGTCCCGTCAACGCCACCCGGGTGCTCCAGTACTACATCTACGACCTGGCATTCGGCCGCTTCCAGTTCGGCTACGCCTCGGCCATCGCCGTGGGACTGCTCATCATCCTGGCGGCCATCACCGCTGTGCAGTACCGGCTCATGCGGGCCGGCGAGACGGATCTGGACTGAGGAGAATCACCATGAGCACGACGAGCGCAACCGCCACGACCTCGACGACGACTGCGACAGCTGCTGCCGCGCCGGCCTCCGGTTCCCAGCGGCCCGGACGCCGTCCCACCGTGGGCAGGATCCTGGCCTGGACCGCCATGATCCTCATCATCCTGGTGACCCTCCTGCCCTTCTACTGGGTGCTTCGCACCGCACTGTCCTCCAACGCGGGACTGTCCGATCACCCGGCCTCCCTCCTGCCCGTGGACGTCAACCTGCGCGGCTTCGAGCGCGTCTTCGGGCTGCAGTCCGTCGAGGACAGTATCGCCGACGGCGGCGCCGGGGCCGCCATGAGCTTCTGGCTCTACTTGCGCAACTCCATCATCGTGGCCACCCTGGTCACGGCCGGCCAGGTCTTCTTCTGCGCCATGGCCGCCTACTCCTTCTCCCGCCTGCGCTGGCGGGGACGGGACGCCGTCTTCGGAGTCTTCCTGGGCTCCCTCATGGTGCCGAGCATCTTCACCCTGCTGCCCAACTTCGTCCTGGTCAAGCAGCTGGGCCTGGTGGACAACCTGATGGGCGTCGCCCTGCCGACCATGCTCATGACGCCCTTCGCGGTCTTCTTCCTGCGCCAGTTCTTCATGAACATCCCGCGCGAACTCGAGGAGGCCGCTCTGCTGGACGGGGCCAGCAAGGCGCGCGTCTTCTTCCAGCTCATCCTGCCCATGGCCAAGGCCCCGGTCACCACCCTGGCGATCCTGACCTACATCACCGCCTGGAACGACTACTTCTGGCCGCTCATGGTCTCCTACACGGACTCCTCACGGGTGCTCACCGTGGCCCTGGCGGTCTTCAAGTCCCAGACGCCGTCGTCCGGCCCCGACTGGTCCGGGCTCATGGCCGCCACCCTCGTCGCCGCCCTGCCCATGCTCCTGCTCTTCATGGTCTCGGCCAAGCGCATCGTCAACTCCATCGGTTTCACCGGGATCAAGTGAGGCTCACGATGATGAACAAGCACCTTCTCCGACAGACCCCCATGAGCCGCCGCGGCGCCCTGGCGGCGCTGGGCATCGGCGCCGCCGGCGCCGCGCTGGCCGCGTGCTCCTCCAGCACGACCGCGCCGTCGCAGACCTCCAGGGCCGTGGAGTACTGGCTGTGGGACGCCGACCAGCTGCCGGCGTACCAGGCTTGCGCGAACGCCTTCGAGGAGGCCACCGGCATTCACGTCAACATCACCCAGATCGCCTGGGACGACTACTGGACCAAGCTGACCGCCGGATTCATCGCCGGCGTCGGACCCGACGCCTTCGCCGACCACGTCTCCAAGTTCGCCCAGTTCGTCGATCTGGATGTCCTGGTGCCCCTGGAGGAGCAGGCCGCCTGGGCCGGCGTCGATGAGTCCGCTTTCCAGGAGGGCCTCATCGACCTGTGGAAGGGCGAGGACGGTCATCAGTACGGCTGCCCCAAGGACTGGGACACCGAGGCGATGTTCTACAACAAGGACATGGTCGCCGAGGCCGGTCTGACCGACAGGGACATGGCCTCCCTGGAGTGGAACCCCGAGGACGGCGGGACCTTCGAGAGGGCGCTGGCCCGACTCACCGTCGATGTCAACGGCGTGCGCGGGGACGAGCCCGGCTTCGACAAGGACCACATCGCGGTCTACGGCATCGGCATCCAGGACGGCGGCGCCGGGGACGGCCAGACCCAGTGGAGCCCCTTCGCCGCCACCGTCGGCGACTGGTCCTACATGGACACGACCACCTGGGGAACCCGCTACCGGTACGACGACCCGGACTTCCAGAGGGTCATCGACTGGTACTTCGGCCTGGTCGACAAGGGCTACATGAACCCCTACGGCGCCTTCTCGTCGACCACGAGCACGGACGCCATGCTCGGCTCGGGGTCGATCGCCCTGACCTGCCAGGGCGACTGGAAGCTCAACGCCTTCGCCAAGCTGGATATCAGCGTGGGCATCACCCCCACCCCGATCGGCCCGAATGGGACGAGCGCCTCCATGTTCAACGGCCTGGCCGACTCCGTCGCCAAGCAGTCCGACAACATCGAGAACGCCGCCGCGTGGGTGACCTGGCTGGGCAGCGCCGAGGCTCAGGACATCGTCGCCTCCTACGGCGTGGTCTTCCCCGCCGTGGCCTCCTCCACTGATAAGGCCGTCAAGGTCCTCGAGGAGACGGGTCTGTCGACCTCGGCCTTCACCGGGCACGTCGAGAGGAGAAGCACGTTCTTCTTCCCCCTGTCCTTTTTCGGGGCGGATATCACCGCGATCATGACCCCCGCCATGGAGGACGTGTACTCCAACCGGGTTCCGGCCTCCGCGCTGAGCAGGGCCAACGAGCAGATCAATCTCCTGTTCGAGACCTCGACCCGCGAGTGACGCCCCGACGCCTCGGCCCGCCGCGCCGGGCTCCTCGTCCTCCCCGCCCCGCTCGCGGGGCGGGGAGCCTCATGACGGGCTGCTCCGCCGTTCGCGAGTCATTGTTCCTCGGTCAAGCGCCACGGGCCGCGGAAGTCGGGTAGTGTGAAGGCGCAATCAGCCGCCGGCTGGTCTCCCGCATCGGCGCGGAGGCGCAGATGCCGCACCATCGCCGTCGGTTCCATCCCCGTTAGGAGCAACTCCATGGCCCAGGTCACCGCCACCATCGCCTCCAAGGTCGGCCTCCACGCTCGTCCCGCCGCCACCTTCGTCAAGGCAGTCGCCGAGAAGGGCGTTCCCGTCACCATTGCCAAGGAGGGCGGAGCCCCCGTCGACGCCTCCTCCATCCTGGGCGTCATGACGCTCGGCGCCGGCTTCGGTGACGTCGTCACCCTGGCCTCGGACGCCGATGGCGCCGAGACCGCGCTCGGCGAGCTCAAGTCCCTGCTTGAGACGGACCTCGACGCCTGAGCCGACTCAACCGAACTGAATGCGGGAGGGGCGCCCACCCATGGTGGGCGCCCCTCCCGCGCGGTCGTTCCCATGCCGGTGGTGCTGCTGGCTCGGCGCCGGCCGTCGGATCGGGGGCCCCGAGGCGCCCCACGGCGCCGCAGCGCGCTCCAGGACGCCGCAGGACTCAGTGCGAATTGCTCCGCTCGCCCTCGTCCTCCGAGGGGGCGACGGCGACCTCGTCGCCGGACTCCCCGCCCGGGCTCACCACCCACCACAGGGTCATGAGAGCGGCGATGACGACCAGGCCCAGGCCGGACCACAGGTTGGCGTTGACGTCCCCGGTCTTGGCCATCTCGTCGGGGCCGTTGAGGAAGGCCGAGCAGACGAGCAGGAACAGGCCGATCAGGCCCAGGGCGGCACCGATGACGACGCGGATGTCCGCCAGGGAGCGAGTACGTGCTTTCATGGTGGGCTCCGATCAGTGGAAGATGAGGTTGAGCAGGACGACGAGGCCGCCGGACAGGATCGCCAGCGGTACGGGACGGCGGAACCAGGCCAGTTCGCCGGCCGCTGGATCGCGTCGCTCGGATGCGGGCGTCAGCGAGTAGACGAAGCCCTTGAGGTGGGCGTCCGGGCGTGGCGTCGTCATGAGGGAGACCGCGATCGTCACCACGATATCGACGGTGAAGGCGATGCCCGCGGCGAGGAAGGCGGCCCCCTGCCCGGGGAAGCTGACGACGTGGCCCCAGTTGAGGATGTTGACGACCAGCGCCGCGAGCGTTCCGGCCGTCAGGCCCGCCCAACCGCCGTGGTTCGTCGCGCGCTTCCAGAACATGCCGAGGATGAAGGTGGCGAACAGGGGCGCGTTGAACATGGAGAAGAGCTGCTGGAGGTAGTCCATGAGATTGGAGTAGGTCGAGGCGATCAGCGCCGTGAAGATCGCGATGACCGTCGCCGCGCCGGTGGCGATGTGCCCGATGCGCAGATAGCGGGCGTCATCGGCGTCCTTGTTGATGTAGCGCTGGTAGAGGTCGACGGTGAAGACCGTGTTGAAGGCCGAGATATTGGCGGCCATACCGGCCATGAAGGAGGCCAGCAGGCCGGTGATCGCCAGGCCCAGCAGGCCGTTGGGCAGGACGTCGCGCATGAGGAGCAGGACGGCGTCGTTGTACTTGATGTCCCCGATCGAGGACTCGGCCCCGGCCAGCGTGCCGAGCTTGAGCTCATGGATCTCATTGACGAGCACCGCCGCCACCATGCCGGGGATGATGACGAGGAACGGCACGAGCATCTTGGCGAATGTGCCCACGATGGGCGCCGAGCGCGCCGAGGAGATGGAATCGGCCGCCATGGCGCGCTGGACCTCGACGAAGTTGGTCGTCCAGTAGCCGAAGGACAGGACGAAGCCGAGGCCGAAGACGATGCCGACGACCGACAGCGTCGAGGAGCTGAAGCCCGACAGCAGCACACCGGGCCAGGAGTGCAGCTGGGCGTCGGGGTCGGCGTAGGCGCCCGCGCCGTGCGCAGTGGCATCGGTGATGATCGAATTCGTCAGGCCTCTCCAGCCCCCGACCCGGTGCAGTCCGACGAGAGTCAGGGGCAGCAGGGCGGCGACGATGACGAAGAACTGCAGGACCTCGTTGTAGATCGCCGCGGACAGTCCGCCGAGGGTGATGTAGGAGAACACGATGATGGCGGCCACGATGAGCGCCACCCACAGGGGCCACCCCAGCAGCCTCTGGACGATCGAGCCCAGCAGGTAGAGGTTGACGCCCGCGATGAGCAGCTGCGCCAGGGCGAAGGAGAGGGCGTTGATCAGGTGGGCCGCGGTCCCGTAGCGGCGGAACATGAACTCCGGGACCGAGCGGACCTTCGAGCCGTAGTAGAAGGGCATCATGACCAGGCCGAGGAATATCATGGCCGGGATCGCGCCGATCCAGAAGTAGTGGAAGGTCGGCAGGCCGTACTGCGCCCCGTTGGCGGACATGCCCATGATCTCCACGGCGCCCAGGTTGGCCGACACGAAGGCGATGCCGGTGACCCAGGCGGGCAGCGAGCGCCCGGAGGTGAGGAACTCGTCGGAGGAGGCGGCCTTGCGCCTGGCCATGAATCCGACGCCGATGACGAAGGCGAAGTAGACGACGATCGGGAAGTAGTCGTACCAGCGGGCGTCGATGAGCGTGGAGCCCGCCGAGCCGGCGAGGAGGGCTGGGATGGAGGTCATGGGAGTCCTCGGGTTCGGGTCGTGCCCGGGCAACCGTTGCCCGGCTGGGGCTACTCTACGTCTTCACTCCCGAGCCATGAAACGCATCACTGAATCTGAGGATCCTCTTCCCGATGCGATTCGGGGTCCGCGCCCGATCCTCGCGACCGGGGCGCGCGGGGCATGATGTTGCTCATGGACCTCCCCACGGACACGGCTCTGCTCGTCAAGGCGCTCGGCGCCTTCTTCGCCATCATGAATCCCTTCGTCAACCTTCCCCTGTTCCTGGGCCTGACGGCCGGTCAGGAGGCCGCCCAGCAACGTCGGACCGCTTGGCGCACCGTTGTCCTCAGCGCGATCATGTGCGCGGTGGTGGCGGTGGCCGGCAGCACGCTCCTGAGATTCTTCGATATCACCGTGGACGACTTCCGGGTCGCCGGGGGGCTCGTCCTGCTCATGATCGCGCTGGGCATGCTCAGCGGGCGCGGGGCGAGTGCTCACGAGGGCACCTCGGCGGAGAGGGATCGTGCGACCGAGCGCGCCGGGGGCGCGGACGTCTCCTTCTACCCCATGACCTTCCCGATACTCGTCGGCCCCGGCACGATCACGACCATTATCGTCATGTTCTCCCAGGGGGAGAGCGCGGCCGGTAAGGTCATGGTGGCGCTCGCGCTGGCCGTCGTCCTGGCGATCCTGGGGCTCGTGCTCCACTTCTCCGGTGCGATCGGCCATCACATGTCGATGACGCTGCGCACCATCATGACTCGTCTCATGGGCATGATTCTGGCCGCGATCGCTGTCGGCATGCTGGCCGCCGGCCTGAAGGACCTCCTGCCCGGCCTGGCGGGCTGACGCGCCGCATCGCACCCCCGTGCCGTCTCCCCTGCCCGGTAGGGTGCGCCCATGACGATCATTGCTGCGGCGGACGGCTCCGCCCTGGGGAACCCCGGGCCCGCCGGCTGGGCCTGGTACGTGGACGAGGGCTGCTGGGCGGCGGGCGGCTGGCCGGAGTCGACCAACAACCGCGGCGAGCTCACCGCCGTGCTCGAGCTGCTGCGGGCGACGGCGCTCACGGAGGAGGATCTTCTCATCCAGGCCGACTCCCAGTACGTCATCAACTCGCTGACGAGGTGGAGGAAGGGCTGGAAGCGGCGCGGCTGGCGCAAGGCCGACGGCAGGCCGGTCCTCAACGAGGACCTCATGAGGGCGCTCGACGACGCTCTGGCCGGGCGCGCGGTGCGCTTCGAGTGGGTGCGCGGCCACGTCGGTCATCCCCTGAACGAGGCCGCCGACTCCCGTGCTCGCGCCGCGGCCACCGCCCACCAGCGGGGGACGGCGGTGCCCGCGGGCCCGGGCTGGACCCGCCCGGGCGCGACGCCGTCGGGCTCGGGCGCGGAGTCCCCGCCGCCGGCCCTCTTCTGAGCTCGTCGGGGCTCCCTCCGGGACCGGGAGGATCACCCGGGCACGAGAGGGACTCAGATGAGCGTGATCGCCTGGCGGGCGATCGCCAGCTCCTCGTTGGTGGGGAAGACCGTGATGACCACGGAGGACTCGGGCGTCGAGATCGTCACGGGCTCGGGGGAGCGCGCGGCATTGGCCTCGGCGTTGATGCGCACCCCGAGGTAGTCCAGGCGTCGGCACAGCTCGGCCCGCAGGCGCGCGTCGTTCTCGCCGATGCCGGCGGTGAAGGTGATGGCGTCCACGCCGCCCATGACGGCCGTGTAGGCGCCCACGTACTTCAGCAGGCGGTGGACGTAGACGTCGATGGCGTCGCGGGCATTCTGATCGCCGGCGTCGACGAGCTTCCACACCTCGCGCATGTCCTGCTGGCCGGTCAGGCCCTTCATCCCGGACTCGCGGTTGAACAGGTGGTCGATCTCGTCGATGGACATGCCCGCCACGCGCACCAGATGGAACACGGCGGCCGGGTCGATGTCGCCGGTGCGCCCGCCCATGACCAGGCCCTCGAGCGGGGTCAGCCCCATGGAGGTCTCCACGGCGCGGCCGCTCACGACGGCCGAGACCGATGCGCCGTTGCCCAGGTGCAGGACGATCTGCTTGAGATCGTCGCGCCCCAGGCGCTTGGAGATCTCGCCGGAGACGAAGTGGTGGCTGGTGCCGTGGGCGCCGTAGCGGCGAATGGAGTAGGTGTCGGCCACCTTGCGGTTCAGACCGTAGCGGGCGGCCTCCTCGGGGAGGTTCTGGAAGAAGGCGGTGTCGAAGACGGCCACGTGGGGCACGTCCGCCAGGAGCTCGCGTCCCACCTCGATGCCCTTGAGATGGGCGGGGTTGTGGAGCGGGCCGAGCGGCACCAGCTCCTCGATCCGGGCCGCGACGTCGTCGTCGATGAGGGCGGGGCCGGAGAAGTAGTGGCCGCCCTGGACCACGCGATGCCCCACGGCCACGATGTTGGCCTCCGCCAGGCTGGGGCCCTGCTCCTCGAACAGGCGCAGGACCTCGGCCAGTCCGAAGCCGTGGTCCGGCACCGGTTCGGTGATCTCCGTCTTCCCGCCGGCGTACGTGTGGGCGATGGAGCCGGTCGTGTCGCCGATGCGTTCGACGATGCCCGAGGCGAGCGACTCCCCGGAGTCGGGGTCGACCAGCTGGTACTTGATGGAGGAGGAGCCGGAGTTGATGACGAGGACGGTCCGGGTGGTCACGGTGGGCCTTTCTGACTGTGTGGCAGGGCCCGCTGGGCGGGCGTGGTGGTACTGAACGGGCATGAACGGCTCGGGCGGGCAAGGAATCGGACACTCCGGGGGACTCCCGCGGCGCTCGTGGGAGGCCCTTGGGAGGCCCGGAGAAGATGTCGTGGGAGCGCCCGCGCCGTGATCGGGTCAGCCCTGCGCCTGGACGGCGGTGATGGCGACGGTGTTGATGATGTCCTCGACCAGGGCGCCGCGCGACAGGTCGTTGACGGGCTTGTTCAGGCCCTGGAGGACCGGGCCGATGGCGATCGCGCCGGATGAGCGCTGGACGGCCTTGTAGCCGATGTTGCCGGACGACAGGTCGGGGAAGATGAAGACGTTGGCGCGCCCGGCCACTGCCGAGTCCGGGGCCTTCTTGGCGGCGACGGTCGGGTCGATGGCCGCGTCGTACTGGATGGGACCCTCGACGGCGAGCCCGGGGGCCTTGGCGCGCACGGTCTCGGTGGCCTCACGGACCTTGTCCACGTCCGCGCCCTTGCCGGAGGTGCCGGTGGAGAAGGACAGCATGGCCACGCGCGGGTCCACGCCGAAGCGCCTGGCGGTCTCGGCGCTCGAGATGGCGATGTCGGCGAGCTGCTCGGCGGAGGGGTCGGGGTTGACGGCGCAGTCGCCGTAGACCAGGACCCGGTCCTCCAGCAGCATGAGGAAGACCGAGGAGACGATCGAGGTGTCCGGCTTGGTCTTGATGATCTGGAAGGAGGGCACGATCGTGTGGGCCGTGGTGTGGGCGGCGCCGGAGACCATGCCGTCGGCGTCGCCCATGTGGACCATCATGGTGCCGAAGTAGGAGACGTCCTGGATCGTCTCGCGGGCCTGCTCCAGGGTGACGCCCTTCTTGGCGCGCAGACGCGCGAACTCGGCGGCGTAGGTCTCCAGCAGCTCGGGATCGCCGGGGGAGGAGATGCGGGCCGCTGCGATGTCCAGCCCCAGCTCGGCGGCGCGGGTCTGCACCGCCGTCTCATCGCCGAGCAGGACGACGTCGGAGATGCCGCGGCGCAGGATCGCGTCGGCCGCGCGCAGGATCCGGTCGTCATCGGGCTCGGGCAGGACGATCGTCTTGCGGTCGGCGCGGGCGCGCTCGACCAGCTCGGCCTGGAACATGATGGGCGTGACCACGTCGCTGGGCTCGACCTCCAGGGCGGACAGGAGGGCCTCGACGTCGGCCTCCTGCTCGAAGGCGGTCACGGCCACGTCGACCTTGCGCTCCGATCCGTTCGCCAGATCCCCGGTGAGGGAGCCGGCCGTGGAGGCGGCGGCGAAGGTGTCGAGCGGGGAGGTGAAGACCGGCAGGGGCATGCCGAGGCCCTCGATCAGCCGCAGTGCGTGCGGTGCGACCGAGAACCCGCCGTTGAGGACGAGCCCGGACATGCTGGGGAAGGAGGAGGACGCCTGGGCGGCCGCGAGCGAGATCAGGGCGGCGGAGCGATCGGCGGGGACGATGACGAGCTGGCCCTCGGTCAGGCGTTCCAGGACGTGGGAGACGTCCATGGCGGCCACGAGGACGGACTCGGCCTCGCGCTCCAGGAGCGCGGCGTCTCCGGAGATGAGCTCGCCGTCGAGGGCCTCCAGGACCTCGCCCACGCTCGGGGCGGTCAGGAGAGGGATCTCGGGCAGGGTCGTCGTCGTGAGCCCCTCGATGCCGGCGATCGCGGCGGAGACGGCATCGCGGGTCGCGCCCGGGCACTTGTTGGCGACGGTCGCGACCGTTCGGGCGTGGTTCTCGGCGATCTCGGCGATCGAGACCTCGATGCTGGAGCGCACGTCGTCGGGTGCCCCCTCACCGGAGACGACCAGGAGGACCGGGACGCCGATGTTCGCGGCGACTCGCGCGTTGAGGGCGAGCTCGGGGGTGCCCGCGACGTCGGTGAAGTCCGATCCGTCGATGATGACCACGTCGTGGTTGCGGGCGAGCGCGCGATACGAGGAGACGATGCGGGATAGCGCCTCCTCGGGATCGGCGTGGAACTCGTCCCAGGTCACGCCGATGCAGTCCGCGGCGGGCGAGGTCGAGCCGGAGCGCGCCAGGAGCAGGGTCAGGAAGGGGTCGGCCTCGCGCGAATCGACGAAGGGGCGGAAGACGCCGACCTTGGCGACCACCTTGGTCAAGGAGGCGACCAGGCCCAGGGCCACGGTCGATTTGCCGGTTCCGGCACTGGGGGAGGCGATGTAGATGCTGCGCGCCACGTGTAGGTCCTTTTCGCGTCTCGACGTCGAGCGGGTCGCCGGGATTCTCCGGCGGTGCTCCCCCGATTGTGCCCCCATGCGGTGGGTGCATGCGACCAAAGGCCCGCTGCTCTCGCGTGCGCGGCTGTGGGAACCCGCACATGCGGCCTGTCGGCGAGCGGAGGGGCGCTCTCGCGCACGATGGAAAGCACCCCTCCGCCGGTGCTTGTGTGTGGGGATCAGAGCCTGGCGGCGGCGAGCAGGTTCTTCGCGGAGATCCGGAGCCCCTCGACGTTGCCGTACTCGGCGTCCTCGTGCTCGATGTTGACGTTCATCTCCGGGTCGACCTCGGCGATGGCGGTCAGGAACTCGGCCCAGTAGTCGGTGTCGTGGCCCAGGCCGAGGGCCACGAACCGCCAGGCCGGGTCCTGGGGCCAAGAGTTGCACCAGTAGCCGTAGGCCACCGGGACCTTGCCCTCGGCCTCGGCGGGCACGTGGCCGAAGTCGGTGTCCAGGACGCCTCGGTAGGCGGCGCCGGGGAGGATCCTGGTGTCCTTGGCGTGGACGTGACCCACGAGGGGGCCCAGGCGCCTGGTGGCGGCGATCGGGTCCATCTGCTGCCAGAACAGGTGGGAGGGGTCCATGTTGACCTTGATGTTGGTCGCCCCGGTCTCCTCGACGAGCCGTTCGAAGGAGGGGACGTTGAAGACCAGGTTGCGCGGGTGCAGCTCCAGGCAGACCTGGACGTCATTGTCGCGGGCCAGGGCGTCGATCTCCTTGAAGAAGGGGACGACGACGCTCCACTGGTAGTCCAGGATCTCCATGTCGATCCCGTTCCACGGGTTGACGACCCAGGTGGGGTACGTCGCTCTCGGGTCGGTGCCCGGGGTGCCGGACATGGTGACGATCTCCTTGACTCCGAGCAGGCCCGCCAGGCGGATGGCCGCTCGGATGTCCTCGGCGTGCTTGAGGCCCTCGTTGGGCAGCGGCGAGGTGGGGTTGCCCGAGGTGTTGAGGCCCGAGAGCGTCATCCCCTTGTCCTGGAAGAGGCCCAGGTACTCCGCGCGGGCGGTGGCCGAGGCCAGGAGGGCGTCGACGGGGCAGTGCGGGGAGGGGATGAACCCCCCGACGTTGACCTCCGCCCCTGTGAGCCCCGCGTCCTTGAGGACGTCGAGGGCCTCGGGCAGGGAGCGGTCCTGGAGGCAGGCGGTGTAGGCGCCGTAGGTCAGTGGCATGAGAGGTCTCCTTGGGTGTTGTTCGCTACGTCGTGGGTGGCGGTGTGTCTGAAGGGGGTGGTCCAGTGGGGTGGCTGACTGGGCCTCTTACAGGCTCGCGAGCTCGGGCAGGTCCGAGACGTCGACGGCGGCGCCCCCGGCGGCGGCCGAGCGGGCCACGGCGTCGGCCAGGAGCATCTCGCGGTAGCCGTCGGCGAAGCTGGCGCAGCGCGGCAGGGCCCCCTGCCCGGGGGTGATGCCGGCGATCTGTTGGAGGAAGGCGTGGGCCTGGTAGGTGAACTGCTCGATCTGGGTCAGCCCGACCCCGCCGAAGGCCATGGAGGAGCCTCGGGCGAAGTAGGGGAAGTCGGGGCCCACCAGGACGCGGCGGGCCCCGCCCAGTCCGGCCGGGGAGCTGACGTCGTCGATCTTGATCTCACCGCATCGCGCCAGGTCCCAGGAGACACGGCCCTTGGTGCCCAGGACGTCCACCATGAGGGAGTTGGGCAGGCCCCAGGCCACGCGCGAACAGGAGAAGGTACCCACGGCGCCGTTGGCGAAGTGCGCGGTGAAGGTGGCGACGTCGTCGTTCTCCACCGGCTCGTAGGTGACGTCAGCGCAGTCGCCGTCGCCCAGGGCTGTTCCGCGAGTGACGTGGCCGGTGGCCACCGGGCGCTCCTTGATGGAGGTCATCATGGCCGCGCCCGAGACTGAGACGATGGGGCCGCAGATGACCTCGGCGGTGTCGATGAGGTGGCTGCCGACGTCGCCCAGGGCGCCCGAGCCCATGGGGCCCTTGTAGCGCCAGGCCATGGGGGTGGAGGGGGCCACGCCGTAGTCGCACCAGTAGCGGCCGTCGAAGTGGTTGATCTCGCCCAGGTGGCCCTCGGCGACGAGCTTGGCGAGCTCGGCCACGGCGGCGTTGCGGCGGTAGGTGAAGCCGACGGCGGTGACGACGCCGGCCCCCTTCTCGGCCCGCGCCATGGCGCGGGCGGACTCGAGCGTGTCCGCCAGGGGCTTCTCGCACAGGACGTGCTTGCCGGCCTCGATGAGGGTCTCGGCGATCTCGCGGTGCAGGGCGTTGCCCACCACGATGGACACGATGTCGATGTCCGGGTCCTCGGCCACGGCGCGCCAGTCGTCCACGGCCCGCTCGTAGCCGTAGCGCTGGGCGGCGTCCTCGGCGAAGGGGAGATGGGCATCGGCGATGGTGCGCAGGCGGACCGGTGGCAGGCCCAGGTCGAAGACGGTGCCGACCTGGCGCCAGGCGTTGGCGTGGGTGGTGCCGGCCATTCCGGCGCCGATGACGGCGACTGACAGGGGAGTGGTGCTCATGGGTGTGGACCTTCCGTCCGCGTTCTGTCCTCATCGACCCGAGCGCGCCTCAGAGGGATGGACCGCAGTGATTAACGCGCGTGAACATGTGACTCCAGTATGTGCGGGAAGCATGGCGCTGTCAATACCCCGCAGCGGAGCGAGGAGAAAATGGTCAGGACGAACTAGTCGGGGCGTCCCGGTGCGAACGGCACCGGCCGGCTACTGGTCGGTTCTGCGCGGGCCCGTGGTTCCGCCGGTTCCCGGTACGCGCGGCACTCGGTCGTCGATGGTGATCTCACGGGTCTCGTCCCAGGGCTGTGCCCAGCCCGCCCCGTCGAGGACGGTCGCCAGGAGGCGGCCCGTGAATCCCCAGATGACCGGCGCGCTTGTGGAGGTCCGGAAGGCCGGACCCCGGTGAACGGAGCCATTGCGCCTGAGCACGGAGGTCCAGCGCGAGGCCGGGTCGATGAGGGCCGCCACGGCCACGCGCATGGCATCGGCCGTCTCGACGCCATCCACCAGAAGAGCGCCCGGTCGGCTCCACCACCCGAGGACCGGGGTGACGAGGTTGCCGCTCGCCGGGAGCATGATCTCGGGCAGGCTGCCCAGGATCTCGACGCTCTCCGGGGCTATGCCCGTTTCCTCGCGGGCCTCCCGCAGCGCGGCCGCGGCGGCGCTGTCGTCTCCGCCCTCGATTCCCCCGCCCGGGAACGCCACCTGGCCGGGGTGGTGGCGCAGCTCCGTCGAGCGGATGGTGAGGAGGATGTCGGTATCGGCCGGGACGGCGTCCTCGGCGGAGGCCCCGGGGGCGAGGATCGTCTCTCGCGCACCGGCGAGGATGAGCACGGCGGAGCGGCGCGCGAGCGCGTTCGACGGCGATGGGGCCGGTCCGCCCGGGTGCGGATCGATGCGCGCCCGCCGTGTCAGCATCCGTCGCAGGTCGTTCTTCGCGCCCATGCGCCGGTTCCTCCCTTTGGATCGTCTCCGCACCGCCTCCGCGACGGGCCGCGGATCGGGGCTCGCGCGGATCCCGGCGCATCAGTGCGATCCGTCGGCGGAGTGGGCTGCATCGGGTGCTCCGATGACCGGGGGATCCGCCACGGGTGCGGCTGTGCGAGGCGCACGGCCCACCGAGGAGCTGCGCACCACCAGGTCCGGGGGCAGGACCACGGTGCGGGCGGTTGCGGACGCGGTCCCCGGTCCGCCGATCCCGGCGCGCTCGCAGAGCAGTTCGATGGCCCGGGCCGCCATGATCTCCTCGGGCTGGTTGATGCTGGTCAGGGAGAACTCGCCGCGTTCGGCCAGGTAGGTGTTGTCGTAGGAGACCAACGCCACTCCGGCCCCGGTCGACTCGGGGAGGCGACCCGCCTCCCGCAGGACGGGGACGGCGTCGATGGCCAGGATGTCGTTGTGGATGACCATGCCCAGGGCCTCGGGATGAGTCTGGACCATGGCCCGCACCGCCGGGCCGGCATCGTCCCCGCAGCCGTAGACCACCATCGGCACGTCCGCTCGGGCCCCGGCGCGCTTGAGGGCCATCTCGCGTTGGCGCCGGGAGGCGCTGTCCGCCACCCGCGGGCCGATGTACCCGATGGTCTCCACGTCCAGTCCCGTCAGATGCTCGACCACGAGGTCGGCGGCCGCCTCCTCGTCCATGTGGACGGAGTCCACCCGCCCGCCGGGGCCGCGTCGTCCGATCAGACAGGTGGGCGCCTCCTCGCCGATGGCCAGCAGGTCCTCGTCGAGAAGCCAGGGGGAGACCAGGATGATTCCGGCCACTCGTACCCCGAGCAGGGAGTCGATCGCCTGACCGAGCACTTCCGGCCGCTCGGCCCCCACCGTGATGAAGAGGGTCAGTCCGCGTGCCGACGCGGCGTCCCCCAGGCGGCGGGCGAGTCGCTCGAAGAAGACGTTGCGGAGATTGGGCAGGACCAGGCCGATAATGGTCGAGCTCTGGCGCGCCAGGGAGGACGCGGCCACATTCACCCGGTAGCCGAGGTCGACGGCCACCCGCTGAATGCGCTCGCGGGTCTTCGGAGCGACTCTGGGCGAGTTGCTCAGGGCTAGGGACACCAGGGAGCGTGAGACCCCTGCTGCGCGGGCGACGTCGCTCTGGGTGGCGGCATGCGCCTTGGTGCTCACAATAGGTCTCCAGGTGGCGTCGGGAGGGCTGTGCAGTCGCAGAGTACAGGCTCACCGGCCCCTCATCTGGAAGCGGTGCGGGCATGCGGTGGCGGTCGTGATCGGGGCGCGCAGGAGCCCTCCTCCCGTCGTGCCATGGGCCGTGCCGGCGACATGACCGGGCCGAACGCGTGCATCCGTGCGGCTGGAGATAAGGTGGGGAGATGCGGCCGGGGTATATGGAGGCGGGGCCGGAGGAGCCCTGGGACAACGGGTTTCCGAGGCGGATCGTTCCCGTCCGTCCGGCCGGTTCTCCAGCCCGGACGCGCAGCGCAGCCCGGCTGCGGGGGAGTGGGGTCTCGCAGCCGGGTGCGCCTGGCGGGAGCGGCCTCCCGCTCCCGCGGTGCTCCGTCAGCCGACGGCGACCGGTTCGCCCGTGCGCGCCGACTCGGTGGCCGCCTCGGCCAGGGCGAGCGCCTTGACGGCGTCGTCGATGGTCGTCGGAGTCGGCGTGCTGCTCTCAACGGCCTCGATGAAGGCGGACAGCTCCAGGCGGTAGGCGTCGGCGTAGCGCTCGAGGAAGAAGTCGAGGTACGGCTCCTGAGCGTCGGTCACCTCGGCGTTGGACAATCGTACCGTCGTGGGGCGGACGTTCTCGGCGAAGAGCGCCCCGTCGCGACCGGAGGCCTCCAGCCGTTGGTCGTAACCGGAGGCGCAGCGGCGGTTGTTGATGATCGTCGCCACCGCTCCGGAGGCTGCCTTGAGAGTGACGACGGCGGCGTCGAAGTCGCCGGTCTCCCTGATCGCCGGGTCGAGGTTCTGGCCCGCGGCATAGACCTCGGTCATCTCGCCCAGGAAGAAGCGGGCGGTGTCGAAGTCGTGGATCGTCATGTCGCGGAAGATGCCGCCGGAGACCTTGATGTAGTCCACCGGCGGAGCCGCCGGGTCCCGCGAGATGATCGTCAGCTGCTCGATCTCGCCGATGCGCCCGTCTCGGACGGCCGCGCGCGCCGCCGCGAAGGACGGGTCGAAGCGTCGGTTGAAGCCGAACATGACGGGAGTGGTGACGGCGTCCAGCTCGGAGCGGGAGGTCTCGACATCCTTCATGTCCAGGGCGATCGGCTTCTCGCACAGAACGGCCTTGCCCGCCCCGGCGGCGGCTAGTAGATGGGGGATGTGCAGGGGCGTGGGAGAACCGATGATGACGGCTCCGACAGCCGGGTCGGCGAAGACCTCCTCGGGCTCCTCGCACGCCCGCGCCCCGTACTGGTCGGCGAGTGCCCTGGCGGCGTCGCCGATGGGGTCGCACACGACGGCGAGGGAGGCGTTCGGGTGGGCGGCGATGGTCTTGGCGTGGACGTGGCCGATGCGGCCGGCGCCGATGACGGCGATGTTCAGCATGTCAGCACTTCCTTAGGTCGGGAGAGCCGGAGTCCCGGACTCACGGCTGAGGCATGATGACGTCACGGACGAGCGCGTCCAGGTCGGCGTCGGCCTGCAGGAAGCCGCGCAGGGTGCGCACGGTCGCTCCGTAGGCGTCGAACTCCTCCGGGGTCATGCCGTCGGGTTCGTAGGCGCGCACGAACTCCGGAATCGACATGAGTGTCCTCATGATCTCGGGGGCCACGGGCTCGTCGATGCGCTCGACGACCTTGTAACCGGAGTCGTTGATGAGCCTCTGCCACGCGAAGGGCGGGGAGACGACCAGGTCCCCGCCGACGAGCTCGGACCAGTGCATGACGTTGCGGAAGGCCGCGGAGAGCATGCGAGCGCGCAGGCCGCGCGACTGGAACTCCTGATAGGCGCGCTTGAAGGCGGCGATGCCGGCCCACTCCAGGTGGCCCGGGTCGAGGAAGAGGCGGTCGCGCTTGGCGACGATCTTGATCCAGTCGTCCAGGCGACCGACCATGAGGGTGACGACCGGGCCCATGGTGGAGACGTCCTCGCCCTCGGCCTCGCGGCGCTTGAGGCCGCGCT
Source organism: Actinomyces gerencseriae DSM 6844 (assembly GCF_000429265.1). GTDB lineage: Bacteria > Actinomycetota > Actinomycetes > Actinomycetales > Actinomycetaceae > Actinomyces > Actinomyces gerencseriae. Next base: position 91,700 of record NZ_AUBN01000006.1, on the reverse strand, counting down.
CGATGGCCTCGCCGGTGGCCACGGCCTGGGGCACCGAGAAGGAGACCGTCACGTTGACGGATACGCCCCGGTAGGTGGCGTCCTCGATGGCCTTGACGCCCACGGAGGTGGCGGGGATCTTGACGATGATGTTCTTGGCCAGGTTGGAGAACTCCTCGGCCTGGTCCGCCAGGGCCTCGGCGCTGCGGGCCAGACGGGGATCGGTCTGCATGGACAGGCGGCCGTTGCGCCCCTTGTGCTCCTCGAAGGCGGGCTCGAGCAGCTCGGCGGCCTCGGTGCTCAGCTCGCGAACGACCCGCCAGCCGATCTCGGACTCGGTGGCCTCGGGCATCTCCTCGGCGAGCTCGGCGATGCGGGGGAGCCACACGTCCTTGCGCTGGTTGATGCAGGTGTAGGCGATGGTGGGGTTGCAGGTGGCGCCCACGCCGCCGAATGAGATCGACTGGCGGAGCTCATCGGGGTCCGCGGAGTCATTCCACAGGGCGGTCGGTGTGGTGCGGGCGGCCTCGAGGAGAGGGCCGGGTGTGTATTCGATGCTCATCAGCGTGCTCCAAGGGGTGTGCGGCCGCGGAAGGCGTCCTCGCCGATTGCGGCTTTTGCCCTTATTCAAGTGCGACGCGGCACGGTTGTCAATGCTTTGTCCAGACAAAGATGGCGATCGTTCTGCCCCTTCGCCGAGACGGTCCGGAACCGGACCGATCTCGACGCGGAACTGAACCGATCTCGGCGAAGGGGGTGGGGCGGGGGCGGCGGCTATGCGTTGAAGAGGGTCGTCTCGAAGGAGTATCGAGAGGCGCGGTAGACGTGCGTGCCGTACTCGATGACGGCGCCCAGGGAGTCGTAGGCTGTGCGGGTCACCGTCAGCAGGGCGGCCCGGCGCTTCTCGTCGAGGGCCTTGGCCTCGACGGTCGTCGCGTTTCGCGCGCCGATGGACTGGGCGGCGGTCATCGGCACCACGCCCTGCGCGCGCAGAAGGTTGTAGAGCCCGTCGTGCTCCAGGTCGTCGTGGGACGGGGCGATCGCCGCCGGCAGGAGGTTCTCCATCAGGGCGATCGGCTCGCCGTCGGCGCAGCGCACGCGCCTGATTCTCGTCACGTTCGTGCCCGGCGCGATGTCGAGGTGCTCCGCCTCCTCCTCGTCGGCCGGGTGCGTGGAGTAGTCGGTGATCGTCGTGGACACCGTGTGGCCGCTCTTGGTCAGGTCCGCCAGGAGGCTCGACAGCTCCATCGGCCTGCGCACGTGCGGGGAGGTGACCATGGTCCCGGCTCCGCGGCGCCGTGAGATGAGGCCGCGGTCCACGAGGCGCTGGAGCGCCTGCCGGGTGGTCGGGCGCGACACCTCCAGGCGCCGCGCCATGGAGATCTCGTCCTCGATGCGGGTGCCGGGTGCCAGTGTGCCGTCGAGGATGAGAGCGGCGAGGGCCTCCGCGATCTGGCTGTAGAGCGGGGCCTCGCTCGCGCGATCGATGGCGATGTCGGGCTGGAACGGTGTGGTGGGCATGGGGTTTTCCCTGAAGGCGATGGGTCAGTTCATGATACATTGCGCGGCTCAATCGTCCGGGACGTGACGCTGCGAGCGCGTTCGGCGGTCGGGTCGGATGCTGGCAATCACCTCATATTTGTTCGGACAAATGTCTTGACGGGGGTGCGATGGTTGCGGCAGGCTGTTGGCACCGGCTCAATGCGAGTCCCGTGACGGACCCGCCCCGATGACGTGGAAGGGACCATATATCGTGACCACATCCCTCCTGACCCCGCCGCTCGACGTCCTGACCATCGGACGCTGCGGCGTCGATATCTACCCGCTTCAGATCGGGGTGGGACTGGAGGACGTGGAGTCCTTCGGCAAGTTCCTGGGAGGCAGCCCGACCAATGTCGCCGTCGCCGCCTCCCGCTACCGTCACCGCTCCGCGGTCGTGACCGGTGTCGGCGACGACCCCTTCGGGAGATTCGTCTGCGTCGAGATGCGCCGCCTGGGCGTCTACGACGACTACGTCGTGACCAAGTCGGAGTTCAACACCCCGGTGACCTTCTGCGAGATCTTCCCCCCCGACGACTTCCCCCTGTACTTCTACCGCGAGCCCTCCGCCCCCGACCTGGAGCTGACCGAGGGGGACGTTCCCCTCGACGCCGTGCGCGACGCCAGGATCTTCTGGGTGTCCGCCACGGGCCTGAGCAAGGAGCCCTCCCGCTCCGCCCATCGCGCCGCCCTCGATGCCCGCGGACGCAAGGAGCACACCATTATCGACCTGGACTACCGGGCCGCGTTCTGGCCCGACGAGGCCGCCGCCCACGAGGCCGTCTCCGCCGTTCTGCCCGGGACGACCGTCGCCATCGGCAACCGTGAGGAGTGCCGCATCGCCGTCGGGCAGACCGAGCCCGAGCGCGCGGCCGACGCCCTGCTCGAGGCCGGGGTCGAGCTGGCCATCGTCAAGCAGGGGCCGCTCGGAACCCTCGCCAAGACCCGCGACGAGCGCATCGAGATGCCCGTGACGCCGGCGACCACCAAGAACGGCCTCGGCGCCGGCGACGCCTTCGGGGGCGCGGTCTGCCACGGACTCCTGTCGGGCTGGTCCCTGGAGAAGCTGATCTTCGCGGCCTCGACCGCGGGGGCCATCGTCTGCGAGCGCATCGAGTGCTCCACCGCGATGCCCACCGAGCCCGAGCTGCTCAATGTCATGCGCATCCACCGCGACCGATGCGCCCCGAGCCTCACGGACCTGTGACATGAGCACCACCGCCTCCACCCCCCCTCACCGACAGGATCGTCGACATCCGCGCCCGCGCTCCTGAGAACGTCGCCCGCGTGCTCGCCGAGCGCCCCCGCGGGACCCTCCCCGAGGGCGATGGCGGGCTCATGATCATCGCCTGCGATCACCCCGCCCGTGGCGCGCTCGCGGCGGGCGGGGATCCCATGGCCATGGCCTCGCGCGAGGAGGTGCTCTCCCGCTGCGTGACCGCTCTGGGCCGGCCCGGCGTCAATGGCTTCCTGGGAACGGCGGACATGATCGAGGACCTCGCCCTGCTCGGCGCTCTGGACGGCAAGCTCGTCTACGGATCCATGAATCGCGGTGGCCTGGCTGGCGCGGCCTTCGAGATGGACGACCGCTTCACCGGCTACGACGCCCGCGGGATCGTGAAGTCCGGTCTCGACGGCGGGAAGATGCTGCTGCGCGTCAACTACGAGGATCCCAGGACCGCCGATACCCTCGCCGCCTGCGCCTCCGCCGTCGACGATCTCGCCGAGCGGAGGGTCATGGCCATGGTCGAGCCCTTCATCTCGCGGTGGAGCGATGGCAGGATCGTGAACGACCTCAGCGCGGACGCCGTCATCGCCTCCATGGCCATCGCCTCCGGGCTGGGGCGCACCAGCGCCTACACCTGGCTCAAGCTGCCCGTCGTGGCCGACATGGAGCGCGTCATGGAGGCCTCCACTCTGCCCGCTCTTATCCTGGGAGGCGCGGTGAGCGAGGATCCGGAGGCCGCTCGCTCCTCCTGGGCCAGGGCCCTGGCCCTGCCCACTGTCAGGGGACTGGTCATCGGCCGCTCCCTTCTCTTCCCTCCCGACGACGACGTCGCCGGTGCCGTCGATAACACCGTAGGACTGCTCTCATGACACTCGACCTTCACGTTCCCGCCGGCTCGACCGGCCACGACTCCCTCACCGTCGACATCTCCGCCGCCGACGCCGGCTGGACCTACTCGGGCCTGCGCGTGGCCGTCCTGGAGGCGGGGGAGAGCCTCGCCCTGGACACCGGCGACGACGAGCTCCTCGTCCTGCCGCTGGCGGGCGGCGTCGACGTCGAGACGGGCGGCGAGGTCCACCGGCTCACCGGGCGCTCCGGCGTGTTCGAGGGCATCACCGACTCCCTCTACGTGCCGCGCCGCACCGCCATGACCCTCACCTCGGCGGCGGGCGGGCGCTTCGCCCTGCCCGCGGCGACCGCCGTGCGCGATCTGCCGGTGCGCTACCTGGGGCGCGACCAGGTGCGCACCGACCTTCGCGGGGCGGGGGACTGCTCGCGCCAGGTCAACAACTACGCCCTGAACAACGGGGTCGAGACCTCCCACCTGCTGTGCTGCGAGGTGCTGACCCCGGGCGGCAACTGGTCCTCCTACCCGGCTCACAAGCACGACCGCAGGGGCGCCGACGAGCGCGAGCTCGAGGAGATCTACTACTTCGAGATCGCCTCCTCGCCCGCGGGCGACCCCGGCTTCGGCCTCCATCGCACCTACGCCTCCGATCCCGATCGGCCGATCGACCTGTGCGTGGAGATTCGCGACGGCGACGTCGCGCTCGTGCCCCATGGCTACCACGGCCCCTGCGTGGCCGCCCCCGGATACGACATGTACTACCTCAACGTGATGGCCGGCCCGGACGAGGACCTCGTGTGGCTCGCCCCCGATGATCCCGCCCACCACTGGATCCGCGATACCTGGGAGGGCCAGGACGTCGATCCCCGACTGCCGATGACCCGCTGAATCCTCTGACAGCGGCCGACGTCCGCCGACGATCCGCCGGTCATCCACCGATCCACCGCGCCCCACCGCCAACACCACCAGAGAAGAGCACATACCGTGAGCAATGAAGCCTACGCGGGAACCATCCGCCTGACGGTCGCCCAGGCGACCATCCGCTTCCTGACCAACCAGTACTCCGAGCGCGACGGCGTCGAGCACCGCCTCATCGAGGGCGCCCTGGGCATCTTCGGGCACGGCAACGTCGCCGGCATCGGCCAGGCGCTGCTGCAGAACGAGATCGCCCCCGTGGAGGGCGAGGGCGAGATGCCCTACATCATGCCCCGCAACGAACAGGGAGCGGTTCACGCCGCCTCGGCCTTCGCCAAGGTCCGCAACCGGATGTCGACGTACATGATCACCGCCTCCATCGGCCCCGGCTCGCTCAACATGGTCACCGGCGCGGCCCTGGCCACCACCAACCGCGTTCCCGTGCTGATCCTGCCCTCGGACCAGTTCGCCACCCGCGTCCCCGACCCGGTGCTTCAGCAGCTCGAGGACCCCACCAGTCTCGACGTCACGGTCAACGACTGCTTCCGCCCGGTGTCCCGCTTCTTCGACCGGATCAACCGCCCCGAGCAGCTCATCCCCTCGCTGCTGAACGCCATGCGGGTGCTCACGGATCCCGCCGAGACCGGCGCTGTCGTCCTGGCCATGCCCCAGGACGTCCAGGCGGAGGCCCACGACTGGCCGATCGAGTTGTTCCGCAAGCGCGTGTGGCACGTGCGCCGACCCGCGCCCGAGCCGGCCGCCCTGGAGCGCGCCGTCGCCCTCATCAGATCGGCCAAGCGCCCCATGATCATCTCCGGGGGCGGCACCATCTACTCCGAGGCCTCCGAGCAGCTGCGCGCCTTCGCCGCCGCCACCGGCATCCCGGTGGCGGACACGCAGGCCGGCAAGGGCGCCATCAACTACGATCACCCCTGCGCCATCGGGGGAGTGGGCTCCACCGGCGGCGACTCGGGCAACCACATCGCCGACAGGGCCGACCTGGTGATCGGCATCGGTACCCGGTACTCGGACTTCACCACCGCCTCCAAGACCCAGTTCAAGGATCCGGGGGTGCGCTTCGTCAACATCAATGTCACGCCCTTCGACGCCGCCAAGCAGAGCGCCGAGATGGTCGTGGCCGACGCCCGCGAGGCCCTGAGGGCCCTGACCATGGCGCTGGAGGGCCATCGCGTCAGCGAGGAGTACTCCCGCGAGATCGCCTCCGAGCGCGAGTCCTGGTTCGCCAGGACCGAGCGCTGCTACCACCTGGGCCACGGGCCGCTGCCGGCTCAGACGGAGGTCTTCGGCGCGCTCAACGAGCTCATGGGCGCCGACGACATCGTCATCAACGCCGCGGGCTCCATGCCCGGCGATCTGCAGGCCCTGTGGCGGGCCAGGACGCCGGTCCAGTACCACGTGGAGTACGCCTTCTCCTGCATGGGGTACGAGATCCCGGCCGGTCTGGGGTGCAAGCTCGCCCGCCCCGAGTCCGAGGTCGTCTCCATCGTCGGGGACGGGACCTACCAGATGCTCCCCATGGAGCTGGCCACGGTCGTCCAGGAGAACATCAAGGTCATCTACGTGCTCCTGCAGAACTACGGCTTCTGCTCCATCGGGTCGCTGTCGGAGTCCCGCGGCTCGCAGCGCTTCGGCACCACGTACCGGCAGCGCGGCGGCGGGTCCCACCTGGACGACACCGAGAGGGTCAGGGGCGTGGACATCGCCGCCAACGCCGAGTCCTGGGGGCTGAAGGTGCACCGGGTGGCGACCATCGAGGAGTTCAAGGAGGCCTACGCCCGGGCTCATGCGGGCGAGGAGGCCGCCATGATCCACATCGAGACCGATCTGTACGGTCCCAACCCGCCGGGGTCCTCCTGGTGGGACGTGGCGGTCCCGGGCGTCTCCCGGCTGGAGTCCACGCAGGAGGCCTACGAGCAGTACCTCCGGGATCGTAGGCCGCAACGGCACTACCTGTGAGGCCGTGCGAGGTGGCGCGGCGGGGCCCGCGCGCGGCGGGGCCCCGACGCGCCACCTCGTCCACCGGGCGAGAGCGCCCTGGCGGGCCCGCCCGTGCCCGGGCCCGCCATTGGCCTCTCGCGCGAGTGGGAACGGGATCGGAGATTCAGCAAATTGTCCTTACAAACATCTAGTAACTTGTTGATTTGTTCGTTATCCTGGTCCGTGTCCGGAACGATTCGGACGACACCCCCGTGAGGAGCGACAACGATGTCTCAGACGCCTGGAACGTCCAAAGCCGTCAACACAACCGATCCGAAGTACTCCAAGCTCACCATCGGGGTGTGCCCCGACCAGTGGGGCGTCTGGTTCCCCGAGGACCCCGAGCAGATGGGCCCCCGTCAGGCCTGGGAGGAGATGGCCGAGGCCGGCTTCGAGGTCATCGAGACCGGGCCCTTCGGCTACTTCCCGACCGACCCCGAGGAGCTCCAGAAGTGGTGCGACGAGTTCGGCATGAGGGTGGTGGCCGGCACCGGCTGGGGCGTCCTGCACAAGCAGGAGGCCTGGGGGACCACGCTCAAGACCTTTCGCGCCATCGCCGAGACCCACGCCGCCGTCGGCGCCGAGTACATCGTCCATCTGCCCCCGCTCTACCGCGACGACAAGACCTGGGAGTGGACCGACGACCGCGTCCTGTCCGACGACGCCTGGAAGCTCTACGTCGAGCACGCCAACGCCCTGGGCCAGATGCTCCTGGACGAGTACGGCCTCAAGATGGTCCTGCACCCGCACGGCGACTCCCACATCGAGACGCCCGAGGAGATCGCCCGCATCTTCGACGCCACCGACCCGACCTACGTCAACCTGTGCCTGGACTCCGGGCACGTCGTCTACGGCGGCGGCGACCCGGTCGAGCTGTGCCGGACGTACCCCGAGCGCATCACCTACGTCCACATCAAGGCCTTCGATGAGGGCATCACCCGCGAGGCCCACGAGAAGGACTGGCCCTTCGGCGAGGCCGTCACCAAGGGCGCCTCGGTCTGCCCGCCCGCCGGCCTGCCCGAGATGCACGAGTTCGTCGACGCCCTGGCGGCCCTGGACAAGCCGATCTACGCGATCTGCGAGCAGGACTGCTACCCCTGCGACCCCTCCTTCCCCAAGCAGAACGCCATCAACATGCGCACGTACCTGGCCGAGTGCGGTCTGGGACTGGCCTGACCGCTGACGCCGCTCACCATCGCGATCACTCAAGGAGGAGAGATGCACATGTCTGTTCGCATTGGACTCATCGGCGCCGGCGGCATGGGCCGCGCCCACGTCCAGCGCATCGAGAACGAGCTGGCCGGCGGCAGGATCGTCGCCGTGGCCGACCTCGACCTCGACGGCGCCAGGGCCGTGGCCGAGCCCCTGGGCGCCAAGGCCTACGGCAGCGGGGCCGAGCTCATCGCCGACCCCGACGTCGACGCCGTCCTCATCGCCACCTTCGGCAAGGTCCACGCCCCCGACGTCATCGCCGCCGTCGAGGCCGGCAAGTACGTCCTGTGCGAGAAGCCCCTGGCCACCACCCCCGAGGACTGCATCGCCATCATGGAGGCCGAGCGGAAGGCGGGCAAGAAGCTCGTCACCGTGGGCTTCATGCGCCGCTTCGACGCCGGCTACCAGGAGATGCGCGCCGCGCTGGAGGGCGGTGAGCTGGGCTGCGCCACGCTGGTGCACTGCCGCCACCGCAACCCTTCGGTGCCGGAGGGCTACACCACCCGCAACATGATCGACGACACCGCGATCCACGAGATCGACATCTGTCGCTACCTGCTCGACGACGAGATCGTCTCGGTGCGTGTGGACGCCCCCCGTTCCACCTCCCGGCGTTTCGACCACCTCCGGGACCCGCTCGTCCTGGTGGCCAGGACGGCGTCCGGTGTCCTCATCGACGACGAGATCAACGTCAACATCCAGTTCGGCTACTCCATCGAGTGCGAGCTGGTCATGGAGGCCGGCACCGTCCGCCTGGGCGACCAGAACACGGTGATCACCCGGGACTCGGCGGGCAACCGCAACCGGATCTGCCGCAGCCACATCGACCGCTTCCACGCCGCCTTCAACCAGGAGGTCCAGCAGTGGATCCGCGCCGTCGAGCGCGACGAGCACACCGGCTCCACCGCCTGGGACGGCTACGCCGCCACCTGCGTGGTCGACGCCGGCCTGGAGTCCCTGAGCAACGACGGCCGCCAGGTCGATGTCACGATGATCGCCAGGCCCGTCCTCTACGCCTGAGGGGCGACGCCCGTATCAACCGCCCTCGCGCCGGGCGAGCAGCCGGTGCGAGGGCGCCGGGTCCGGCCGGGCCCGCAGCGGGAGGTGAGCCCCCGATCTGCTCGCGGACGAAACCCCGCCGACGAGGACGTCGGCGTCCTGAGAGGAGACCCCATGGTCGATATCGCCCTCGACCCCAATATGTACTACATGACCATGTCGACAGCGGACACCCTGCGCAAGGCGGCCGAACTCGGCTTCCGGTACGTGGAGTTGTCGCCCAACAACGAGTTCCACCTGTGGCACCACTACCCCAAGGCGGACCGCGCCTTCATCGAGGACCTCAGGAAGGCGGAGAAGGACAGCGGGGTCGAGGTGCGCACCCTCAACCCGGTGTTCAACTGGTCCTCCCCGGACGAGGCCGAGCGGATGGCCCAGGTGCGCAACTGGCGGCGCCTGCTCGAGCTGGCCGATGCCCTCGACGTGCGCGACATCGTCTCGGAGTTCTCCGGCGACCGCAATCGCGCCAGCCGCTCCGAGCAGCAGTGGTACCGGTCGATCGAGGAGCTGACTCCGCACTTCGAGAGGTACGGCATCCGCCTGGCCATGGAGGCCCACCCCTACGATTTCGTCGAGCTGCACGACCGCGCCCTGGAGCTCGTGCGCTCCGTGGACGAGGACTGGTTGGGATACGAGTACTGCTGCCCGCACACCTTCCACCTGTCCGACGGCGCGGGCGACGCCGGGCGCATGATCCGCAGCGCCGCGGCGACCGGCAAGCTGCGGGAGGTGCACGTCTCCGACGGCTTCAACCACCGGATCAACGACGGCAACCGGTACATCATCAACCCGCCCGGCGCCGACGTCACCGTCCACCAGCACAACGCCATCGGGCAGGGCGAGGTCCCCTGGGACGAGGTCTTCTCGACTCTGCGGGAGGTCCGCTTCGACGGTGTGCTGTCCGTGTGCATCTTCGGCTGGCACGAGTACGCCGATGACTACAACAAGGCCGCGCTGGCGAGGCTCACCGCCGAGCTCGGCGGCTGAACACGATATGCTCCGCCACTGCTGGCGGGCGTCCTGAGGAGAAGCATCCATGTCTGCAACCCCCGTCGCGACCGATGACATGAGTCGCGACAAGATCCAGGAGCTGGTCGATGAGACCCCTCCGTCGGGCAGGAAGCGCTCGCTGGGGCTCATCGCCCTGGTGGCGACGCTCGGCTCCCTGCTCTTCGGCTACGACACCGGCGTCATCTCCGGCGCCCTCCCCTACATGTACCTGCCCACCAACGCCGGAGGCCTGGCGCTCAAGACCTGGGAGGAGGGCCTGGTCGGCACCTTCCTGTGCGTCGGGGCGGCACTGGGCGCCTCCGTGGGCGGCAAGCTCTCCGACAAGTACGGGCGCCGCCACAACATCACCCTGCTGGCGATCGTCTTCTTCTTCGGCGCGCTCGGGTGCACCGTCTCGCCGAACATCTGGATCCTCTACATCTGCCGGGTCATCCTCGGATTCGCCGTCGGCGGCGCCTCCGCCACCGTCCCGGTGTTCCTGGGCGAGACCGCGCCCAAGCGCATCCGCGGCACACTGGTCGCGGTCGACCAGATGATGATCGTCTTCGGGCAGTTCCTCGCCTACGCCATGAACGCCGCTCTCACCCAGTACCACGGCGGTCCCCAGGTCACCGTGACCCAGGACATTGTGAACTCCGAGGGCGAGACCCTGGCCCGGGCCGGCCAGACCGTCGCCTGGGAGACGATCAAGAACATCCAGGACGTCATGACCATGACCTCCGACGGCAACGGCATGACCTGGCGCTACATGCTGGTTCTGGCCTCGCTGCCCGCCATCGCCCTGTGGATCGGCATCCGGCTCATGCCCGAGTCCTCCCGCTGGTACGTGGCCAATCTGAGGATCCCCGAGGCCATCGGCTCCCTCAAGCGCGTGCGCGACGAGTCCAGGGACGGCCCCATCGCCGATGAGATCGACGAGATGCTGGAGATCCAGCGCAAGGAGGCGGGCCAGGAGAAGTGGGGGCTCGCTCAGATCTGGAGCACCGGATGGACTCGCCGCCTGCTCATCATCGGAATCATCCTGGGCCTCGCGGATCAGCTCACCGGCATCAACACCGCCATGTACTACACGCCCAAGGTGCTGTCCGCCGCGGGTCTGCCGATGAGCGATGCGATCTCGCTCAATGTCGTCTCCGGAGGGGTCTCCTTCATCGGCTCGGCCGTGGGCCTGTGGCTGGTGACCCGCTTCGCCCGCCGTCACGTGGGCATCTACCAGGAGACCAGCATCGTGGTCTCGCTGGGCCTGCTGGCCGCGGTGTTCTTCTTCCTCATCCAGCCGTACCAGGATGCCGACGGCAACATCAGCGGAGCGCCGGCCTTCGCGCCGTTCCTCGTCCTCATCATCGTGAGCCTGTTCGTATTCGCCAAGCAGTCGGGCACGGTCACCTGGGTCCTGGTCGCCGAGATCTTCCCCTCCAAGGTCCGCGGCACGGCCATGGGGCTGGCCGTGGGCGCCCTGTGGATCGCCAACGCCATCGTCGCGGCGGTCTTCCCCGTCATGATGGAGAAGCTCGGAGGCGCACTGACCTACCTCATCTTCTGCCTGATCAATGTGGGCTCGCTCATCTTCTACATGAGATTCGTCCCCGAGACGAAGTACCACTCCCTGGAGGAGCTCGAGGAGCGCTTCGAGAAGGAGTACGGCTGACTCGATCCCCGTGATCCCGTGGCGGCCTCACGGGAGTCCCGTCGGAAACGCGTCGGGATCCCGTGACGGTCGCGGTCCGGCCGGAGAGGAGACGGCCGCGGGTGATTATTTGTCAGGACAAAATGAGTTCTCTGTGCTAGTCTTCACTCATGGGCGGCCGATCGCCGCCGGGAACCCCGTCAGAGAGTGGCAGCGACATGAACAGCAGTGAACAAGTCGGACCGACGATCCCCGAGACCATGCGCGCCGCCGTGCTGCGCGATCACGACAAGGGTCTGCAGGTGGAGACCATCCGCACGCCCCGTCCCGAGGCCGGCGAGGTGCTCATCAAGGTCGCCGCCTGCGGCCTGTGCCACTCCGACCTCCATGTCATCGGCGGCGCCATCGCCTTCCCCCTGCCCGCCGTGCTGGGGCACGAGGTCACCGGCACCATCGTCGAGCTGGGCCCCGGCAACGAGCACACCGGCCTGGAGGTCGGGCAGAACGTCGCCGGCGGATTCCTCATGCCCTGCGGCCGGTGCGACGCCTGCGCCGCGGGCCGCGACGAGCTGTGCGGCCCCTTCTTCGACCTCAACCGCCTTAAGGGTCTTCTCTACGACGGCACCACCCGCCTGGCCTCCCTCGACGGCGAGCCCATCCACATGTACTCCATGGGCGGCCTGGCCGAGTACGCCGTCATCCCCTCCACCTCCGTGGCGCCCGCGCCCGCGACCATCGACCTCGTGCCCGCGGCCATCCTGGGCTGCGCGGCCATGACCGCCTACGGCGCCGTGCGTCGCGGCGCCGACCTGCGCTTCGGTGAGACCGTCGCCGTCGTCGCCACCGGTGGCGTGGGCACCAACATCGTCCAGGTCGCCCGTGCCTTCGGCGCCGGCCAGGTCATCGCCATCGACGTCTCGGACGACAAGCTCGCCCCCATGCCCGGCTACGGCGCCACCGCCGTCGTCAACTCCGCGACCCATGACGCCCGCGAGGAGGTCCTGGCCCTGACCGGCGGCAAGGGCGTCGATGTCGCATTCGAGGCCCTGGGCGTTCCGGCCACCTGGACCACCGCCCTGGACGTGCTGGCCGACGGCGGACGCATGGTGCCGATCGGCCTGGGCGCCGGCGTCCAGACCGCCGAGGTGGAGATCAACCGCACGGTGCGCCGCTCGCAGTCGATCCTCGGCTCCTACGGCGCGCGAACCCGTCAGGACCTGCCGGCCGTCGTCGACCTGGCCGCGCGGGGCGTCATCAACTACAAGGACGTCGTCTCCCGCCGCTTCCCCCTCGCCGAGGCCGGCGCCGGCTACGAGGCGCTGCGCGGTCGTCGGATCCGGGGCCGGGCCGTGGTCGATATGAGTCTGTGAGACCTCGGTGGGCTCCGCCTCGTGACGTCTTGTTGTCGCCGGGGCGGCCGGGCGCGGCTGCGACGCCGTCCGGCCGCCCCGGCGGCGCAGGGGGCGGCCCCACCGGACCGATCTCGGTGCGGAACTGAACCGATCTCGGCGATCAGCGCTTCAGCAGCGCGCTCTCGATGTAGGCGCGGGCCCTGGCGGCGTACTCGTGCGGGTTGGCGACCGCCGGGTCCTGCTCCGCCTCGACGAGGATCCAGTCCCGGTAGCCGTGATCGACGAGGGCGCCGTAGGGCTCGGTGAAGTCGATCATGCCGTCGCCCGGAACGGTGAACATACCGGCCAGGAACGAGTCGAGGAAGGAACGCTCCGCCTCGCGGGACTCCTGCATCTTGTCCGGGCGCACATCCTTGAAGTGCACGTGCTTGACGCGGTCGATGGTGGCCTCCAGCAGTCCCATGACGTCGCCGTCGCCGACGAGGGCGTGACCGGTGTCGAACAGGAGCGAGACCCTGGCCGGGTCGGTCATCTCCATGAGGCGGATCGTCTCCTCCTTGGTCTGGACGACGGTGCCCAGGTGGTGGTGGTAGACCAGCTCGAGCCCGTGGTCGTGGGCGATGCCGCCCAGGCGGCCCAGGCCCTCGGCCAGGACCCGCCACTCCTCCTGGCCGAGCACCGGCTTGTTGGTGAAGATGCAGACGTCGCGGATGCCCTGGACCGAGCCGGTCTGCTCCGATACGACGATCCTGGTGGCGTTCAGGTACTGGAGGTACTCGCAGGCGGCGGTGAAGTCGGGGACGACCGCCTCGATGCCGTCGCGCACGATGAAGGAGGAGAACCACTGGGCGACGATCGTGATGCCGCGGGCGTCGGCGCGCTCCTTGACGATCTCCCTGGGCGGGAAGAAACCGGCGCACTCGGTGCCGCGGTAGCCGACATCGGCCAGGTCGAGGAGCATGTCCTCCAGGGTGTTGAAGGCTCCGACCTCGGGGATGTCGTCGTTGCGCCAGGTGATGGGGTGCATGCCCCAGGAGATGCCGCTCGGGTCGGTGATGGCGGTGGCGGGGTCGAGTCGGAACGTCATGAGTATTCTCCTTCGAATTCTCCGGTTCTGCGGGACGGGCGGTGATGCGTCCGTTGCGGGCCCGGACCGACGGGCCCACTGCGGATGATCGTAATTGTCAGGACTAAGTCGAGTCCAGTGTCAGGAGTGGCGGGCCTCCGCGTCGGCCTCGATCCGCTCCAGGGAGCGCCCGGGGGTCTCGGGCGTGATCGTGAGCAGGACGACGGCGATGAGAAGGTTGAGCGCGCCGCGGGTGGCGCAGGCGTGGTCGGAGCCGAGGTCCTCGACGGCCTTCCGCCGGGTCTCCTCGATGGGGTTCGCCGCGGCCGCCGGGTGCGCCGTCGCGCCCGGCTCGGGGAAGCGCTCCGAGACGGAGCGGTAGCCGCGGGAGTGGAGTCGGCTCATCCACCCCGGGGAGAGGCCCCCGGGCGCGCAGGACCCGCCATCCCCGTCGCTCTCGCGCCCGTCGCCTACGCGAGAGGCCCCGGGCGCGCAGGACCCGCCATGTCCTGTGCGAGAAGCCCCTGGCGGACACGCAGGTCCCCCCAGGGACGCGCAGGACCCGCGGGGCGGGCTCGTGAGTCGGGCGTTGAGCGCGGAGGCGTTGCGGGCGCGCTATCCATCCTCCGGGTGCGCCGATGGGCCTCGGACCACAATAAGGGGCGACGGGGAGGGGGACCGATCGATGACGACTGCGACTCGTTCCGCCATGCGACGGCGTCTGGGCGCGCATCTGGCCTGCGTCGGAGCCGCCGCCGGGGCCGTCTGGGGCGCGCTGGGCGTCTCCCTGGCCGACGACGGCGCCGCGCGGGCCGCCCTGTCGCAGGAGTCGGACGGCTCGGCCGGCCGGATCGCGCTCCTCGTGGCGCTGCTCTCCGCCATCCCGCTCGGCTCCCTGCTGGGAGCCCCGGTGCTCGACCTGGTCTCGCATGTCGCGGGGCGCCGTTCCGCCGTTCTCGCCGCGGGCGTGCTCGTGGCGCTGGGTGCGGCCGTCGGCGTCGCGCCGGGGTCCTGGACGGCGGTGCCGTCGGGGGCTGTCACGGGGCTCGGGATCGGCGGATACGCCATCGTGGTGCCCAAGCTCGCCCACGAGCTCTCCGTGCGCGGGCACCGTCGTCTCGTGCCGCGCGTGCGCGCGCTGGCGCCGGCCGGAGCGGGACTGACCCTGGTCGCGAGCGCGTGCGGCGGGGCGATCGCGCCCGGCCAGTCGAGAGCGTGCGCATGGGCGGTGCCGGCATCGCTGGCCCTCGCCGGGAGCGCGCTCGCCATGGGTCTGCCGGAGACGCCCCACTGGTACGCGGCCCGTGGCAGACTCGACGCCGCCTACGAGGCGCTCAAGCGGATGCACGGAGTGCTGGAGGCCGCGGTCGCCATCGACTGGGTGAGACTGGACGCCGGCATGCAGGGGGAGCAGCATCCCCTGGCGGTCGATGACCTGCGCATCGCTCAGGTGCGCCGCACGGTGCTCGCCGGCCTCGTGCTCGAGGCGGTGCAGGCCCTGCCGCTGGGTCTGACGGCGATATGTCTGGCACCGTGGGCGTTGGGCGACGTGGGAGGGCCGGTGCCGGTGCGGCCGCTGATCGTGCTGGGCCTGTCGTGGACGGCTCTGGCGGTGGTGGGCGCGCGCAGGCGCTCGGAGAGGCTCCCGCTCGCCTGGGTGCTCGGTGGCACGGGCGCGTCGGCCTGCGCCGTCGTGCTGCTGCTTCTGCTGGATGGGCTCGACGGCGGCGGGGCGCTGGTCCTGCTGGTCGTCGTCGCGGGTCTGCTGGTGGGCGGCCAGTACGTCGCCGTGGTGCCCGCGTGCACCGGCTCCATCGACCCGATGGTGCCGCCGTGGCTGCTGCGCTCCCAGCGCCGCGCCAGCGCGGTGATCCGCCCGCTGGTCCAGATCGTGTCCGTGCTCGGCCCGACGGCCCTGCTGCTCGTCTCCGCCGAGGTCGCGATCGCGGTGGTGCTGGCCTGCCAGGTCGCCAGCATGCTGCTGGCGCTGGCGGCCCTGCCGCGTGCGCTGGCCGTGCTGCGATGAGCCGGTCCGGGACGAGGCGAGATGATGCGGGGTCCGCGGTGACGAGCGGGAGGAGTCCGGGGCCGGCGCCCCGGAGACGACGCGAGCGCCGACCCCGGTGGGGTGGCGCCCTCAGATGATTCTCGACGTGATGCGTGCAGTCGCGGCGGAGCGACTGGCTGCGCGGTCCTCGTCGCCCGCGCAGCTCGGGAAGGCTCGGCCCGTCGGAGGCCGGATCCTTCCGGGGCGATGCCCGCGCTCAGGCGGAGAGGTTGGTGCCGGTATAGACGCCGGTCAGCACGCCCGCGGTGCCGATGATGCCGGTGGCGATCAGCAGCGCGGGGGAGGACGCGATGACGCCGACCACGGCCATCACGAAGACGACGACGGCCAGGACGCTCATGCCGATCTTGAAGGTGAGCAGGTCGGCGGACCTGGTCCTGGACTCCGCCTGCGAGGGGACGGGAGCGGTCGTCGTGCTCGCAGTGGTCGGAGCCGAGGTGGCGGGGGCGACGGCGTCGATGGTGGGAGCGGTCATGGTTGGTGTCCTTTCGGTTCCTGTGCGGAACCGAAACGGGAGGCCCCGCACGGCGGTGTGCCCGACTCCGTGGAGTCGGTCCGACCGCGATCCGGCCGGTGCGACGAGACTAGGAGGGTGAGGCCTCTTTGTGTAGACAAAAAGGTGATAGTCGCGTCACGTGCCCCGAGGTGCCCTGGAGTGCCTCGGAGTGCTGTCGGCATGCGGCCGAGTCGCGGGTGGGTGCGCGTGTCGGGGCCCTCGCCCCGGAGGGCGGCGCGCGCATGAGGACCACTATCCTGAGCTCGTGATGATCACCCCCACCAGCATCCTCGCTAGCGCTGCCGCCCCTGGGGCGGCCGGGGACGAGCCCGTCGGCCCGGTCCTCGTCGTCGACTTCGGCGCCCAGTACGCCCAGCTCATCGCCCGCCGCGTGCGCGAGGCCTCGGTCTACTCCGAGATCGTGCCGCACTCGATGCCGGTGGCGGACATGCTCGCCAGGAGGCCGTCCGCGATCATCCTGTCGGGGGGACCGTCGTCGGTCTATGCGCCGGGCGCACCCGGCGTTGACGCGGCTCTGTTCGAGACGGGCGTGCCGATCCTCGGCATCTGCTACGGCTTCCAGGTCATGGCCCAGGCCATGGGCGGGACCGTGGGGCGAACCGGTACTCGCGAGTACGGGCGCACCCCCGCCCGCGTGGAGGGAGGCTCCTGCCTGTTCGACGGCACCCCGGAGGAGCACGTCGTGTGGATGAGCCACGGTGATGCCGTTCAGGCCGCTCCGGCGGGCTTCGTCGTCACCGCCTCGACGGCCGAGACGCCGGTGGCGGCCTTCGAGGACCGGGACCGACGCCTTTTCGGCCTGCAGTGGCATCCGGAGGTGGTGCACTCCGAGCACGGTCAGGCGGCGCTGGAGAACTTCCTGCACGTGGGGGCCGGCATTCCGGCGACCTGGACGCCGGACAGCATCATCGACGAGCAGGTCGCCGCCATTCGGCGGCTGGTCGGGGACTCCCACGTCATCTGCGGCCTGAGCGGTGGCGTCGACTCCTCCGTGGCCGCCGCCCTCGTCCACCGCGCCGTCGGCGACCAGCTCACCTGCATCTTCGTGGACCACGGGCTGTTGCGCGCCGGGGAGCGCGAGCAGGTCGTCCGCGACTACGCCGAGGGCATGGGCATCCGCGTCATCGCGGTCGATGAGACCGACCGGTTCCTGGCAGCGCTGGCGGGCGTGAGGGAGCCGGAGGCCAAGCGCAAGATCATCGGCCGGGAGTTCATCCGCTCCTTCGAGGCGGCTCAGCGCCGCGTCGTCGAGGAGGTGGGCGCGGCCGGCGGTGAGATCAGGTTCCTGGTCCAGGGCACCCTGTACCCCGACGTCGTCGAGTCCGGCGGCGGCGAGGGCGCGGCCAATATCAAGAGTCACCACAACGTCGGCGGACTACCGGACGACCTCGACTTCTCCCTCATCGAGCCGCTGCGCGCGCTGTTCAAGGACGAGGTGCGCGCCATCGGGCGCGAGCTGGGCGTGCCCGAGAAGATCGTGGCGCGCCAGCCCTTCCCGGGGCCGGGCCTGGGCATCCGCGTCATCGGCGAGGTGACGGCCGAGAATCTGCGCGTCCTGCGGGCGGCCGATCTCATCGCCCGAGAGGAGCTCACCGCCGCGGGGCTCGATGGCGAGATCTGGCAGTGCCCGGTGGTGCTGCTCGCCGATGTGCGCTCCGTGGGCGTGCAGGGGGACGGGCGCACGTACGGCCATCCGGTCGTGCTGCGACCGGTGAGCAGCGAGGACGCCATGACGGCGGACTGGACGCGTCTTCCCTACGACGTCCTCGCCCGCATCTCCACGCGCATCACCAACTCCGTGCCCGAGGTCAACCGGGTTGTGCTGGACTGCACGTCCAAGCCCCCGGGCACGATCGAGTGGGAGTGAGCGCGAGCGTTCGTTGTGAGGGCTGCGCAGCCGCGTTGCGCGCGGCCGACGGGAGTCGTTGCCCGCTCGCGGTGTGCCGCGGCGCATCGCGGAGGCGTCTGCTCGCGAGCTTGACCGCCGGGGCGAGGTTCCCATGCGGGCGTCCAGCCTGTCCGGCCTCGGACCGCGGCGACCTCGCCCCGGTCCTGCTCGCCGTGATGTGAAAATCTGGAGTTGCAGTCCAGATTTTCGCAGAGTGCCGTAGAATCCTTGCCATCGCGCGGTAAGGAGGCTGTTCATGTACAGGCATCGCGAGGCTGAGGCGGCACTGCTGTCCCTCATGAGGCAGTTCAAGGTGGTGCTGGTGACCGGGGCGCGTCAGGTCGGCAAGACCACGATGCTGCAGCACCTGCTGCCCGGAGATTTCCGCTACGTGACGCTCGATGACCCCCGGGCCGGGGTGCTCGCCCGGGAGGACCCGGCGCTCTTCTTCGACGCCAACCGACTTCCCGTGGCCGTTGATGAGGTTCAGCGGGTTCCCGGGCTGTTTCAGCAGGTCAAGTTCCTCGTCGATCAGTCCCCCGAGATGGGGCGCGTCGTGCTGACCGGCTCCCAGACCTTCCACCTCATGCGGGGCGTCAGCGAGTCTCTCGCGGGGCGGGTCGCGGTTCTGGAGATGACGGGCATGTCCCTGCGGGAGCTCGCCGGTTGCGGGGGGAGGGGCCCCTATGTCCCATCGGCGGTCGGCGACGGCGGAAGGCGCGATCCTCCTGAGGACCTCGACCTATGGGCCGCGATCCACCGCGGATCGATGCCCCGGCTTATGGACCCCTCGGTGTCCGGGGACGCCTTTTACACGGGATATGTCCGTACGTATCTTGAGAGGGATGTACGCGATCTCATCGCTGTCAAGGATGAGGCGAGCTTCTATCATTTCCTCGTCGCCTGCGCCGCGCGCACGGGCAGGCTCGTCAATCGCAGCGACCTCGCCCGGGATGCCGGGATCGACGTCAAGACGGCGCAGAACTGGCTCTCGGTCCTTCAGGCCTCCGGCGTGGTGCGCCTGCTGCGCCCGTTCTGGTCCAATGCCACCAAGCGGATCGCCAAGACTCCCAAGCTCTACGTCACGGACACGGGGCTGGCTTGTTATCTGCTGGGATGGAACTCTCCGGAGACCCTGCGCAGAGGAGCGATGGCCGGTCACATGTTCGAGACCTTCGTCGTCGGCGAGGTCATCAAGTCCTATCTCAACGCCGGCGGTGACGCCCGGAATGTGCATTTCTACCGGGATTCCCGTCAACGGGAGATCGACCTGATCATCCAGGAAGGGCGTGTGCTGCATCCCGTTGAGATCAAGACGTCGGCAACGGTGACTCGCGAGGCTGTAGCGGGCTTCTCCGTTCTCAACGACGCCGGCGACTACGACGTGGGGGCGGGCGCCGTCATCTGCCAGACCCGGGAGCCCTACCCCGTGACGGCCGCCGTGGAGGCGATCCCCGTCTGGTCGATCTGACGGCGCCGGGCGGGAGGGCCGGGATGACGGCGAGAGCGGGCCCCGGCCTCACCCCCGACCGCCGTCGTCGGACCGGCCGAGGATGATCCGGGCGATCTCGCGCCTGGCCCCCCTCCCCTCGGGGGAGGGGATCATCGGGTAGACGTGGTTGAGGTTGTGCCCGATATGCAGCGTGGAGTCGACGCCGGCCTCGACGAGCCTGTCGTGGAGGAGCGCGTTGTCCGGGAGGAAGATCTCCCGGCTGCCCACGAATGTGGTGACCCGGTGCAGTGCGGACAGGTCCCCGTTGACGGGCGACAGGTGCCAGTCGGTCGTGGGCGTGTCGCCGGCCCATGACCGACCCATGATCGTGAGCGGCTCGGGGGCCATGAGCGGGTCGATGTCGACGTAGTCGGCGATGTCCGGGTTCGTATGGGTGATGTCCACCCAGGGGGACAGGAGGATCAGCTCGTCGGGCTGGCGACTGCCCTGCTCCGCGAGCGACAGGGCGATGACGACGGCCAGACCCCCGCCCGCGCTGTCGCCCATGAGGACGATCCGCTTGCCCGGGTTCTCCGAGAGGGTGCGCGAGTACAGGTCCAGGACGAGGCGGTGCGCCTCCTGCCACGTGTGATGAGGGGCCAGAGGGTAGAGCGGCACGATGAAGCCCGCGCCCGTCCTGCGGGTGAGCTCGTCGATCAGCAGGGCCTGTCCCTGCGAGGCCGTGGAGATATAGCCGCCTCCGTGGAGGTAGACGACGATGGTGTCCGAGGCCGAGTGCGGACGGACGCAGTAGACCGGCATGCCGTCGTCCTCGCGTCGTTCGACGTCGTAGCGGCGCCGTGACCAGATGGGGAAGGACAGTGTCCGTCGGGGCTCCGGTCGGCTCGCCATCCGCGCGAGTCGGTCGGCCGCCGAGGTGCGGGCGTTGAGCTTCTTGATCGGGCGCACGCCGTACTCGGCCAGGGTCGCGATCGCCGAACGCTGGTAGCGCAGGCGGGAGAAGGCGCTGAAGGCGCTCGCGGCGAGTGCCGCGCCACCGGTGAGACCGAGGGCCCTGGACATCGTGAGCATGCGTCTCCTCGACATTGCGATTCCCCGGATCGGTCCGAACCACCGGACGTCCGGTCTGCCTGTGCCATCGTAGGCGGACCGCTCAACGGGAGCGGGACGATCCATGCTCGTCGCTTCCGCTCAGTGAGAACCACCGGGCTCCTGCCCGATGCGATGCCCGGCCGCTTCGACCAACGCGGAGCCAGTACGGACATGCCGGGGACTGGCAGGGCTCCCCTCGCCGAGGGGCCGGTGGGAGAGGAGCGTGATAGCGTCACGATCGAGCACGTGAGCGCCTTGAGCGCTCGGTGGGGCGGACTGCTATCCGCTGCCTCCACGGACACGGTCGTCCGGCGGCCGTCGCTCGAGCCTGAAAGGACAGATGACAATGGACTACATGCGACTCGGCAGCACGGACATCACCATCCCCCGCCTGTGCATCGGGGGGATGAGCTTCGGGAAGGTCTTCCCGGACTTCCACCAGTGGGTCATCGACCAGGAGGCCACCCAGGCCGTCATCGCCCGCGCCCTGGAGCTGGGCGTCACCTTCATCGACACCGCCAATGTCTACGCCCACGGCACGAGCGAGGAGTTCATCGGCGTCTCGCTGAAGAACCTGGGCGTGGCGCGCGAGGACGTGGTGCTGGCCTCCAAGGTCTACTTCAACGAGGGGCACCTGTCGCGCGCGGCCATCGAGCGCGAGATCGACGGGACCCTGGGACGTCTGGGCACCGACTACCTCGACCTCTACATCATCCACCGCTTCGACTACGCCACCCCGGTCGAGGAGACCATGGAGGCGCTCGACTCCCTCGTGCGCTCCGGGAGGGTGCGGGCCCTGGGGGCGTCCGCCATGTACGCCTACCAGCTGCACACCATGCAGGTGACCGCCGACGCTCACGGCTGGACCCGGTTCTCCTCCATGCAGAACCACTACAACCTGCTCTACCGCGAGGATGAGAGGGAGATGATCCCCGTGTGCCGCCAGTACGGCATGGCGCTGACCCCTTACAGCCCCTTGGCCTCCGGGCACCTGACCCGTCCCACCTGGGACTCCGGCTCCGTGCGCTCCACCACCGACGCCACCATGCGCGGCAAGTACGACCGCGAGCGCGAGACCGACATGCCCATCATCGAGCGCGTCGCCGAGCTCGCCGGGCGTTACGGGGTGGCGATGGCGGACGTTGCACTCGCCTGGCACTGGGCCAAGGGGGTGGTCGCCCCCATCGTCGGCTGCTCACGGCCGAGCCGCGTCGACGACGCCGTTCGGGCTCTCGACCTGACGCTCACCGAGGAGGACGTCGCCTTCCTCGAGGAGCCCTACCGGGCCCATGAGCTCGTCGGTCCGTTGGCCCGCCCCGGGGACGCGGCGCTGCCCGGCTCGGCCACCGATCGGGTGGCCTCTGCCGGGCGGGACGTCTCACAGCGTTGATCTGGCCCGGGTGCGGCCCACGGCCATGGCGACGGAGAGGACCGCGACGGCGAACAGGGTGCAGATCCCGCAGTCGACGAGCAGCGGGCGGATGACGTCAGCGGACATCGAGGTCGCGTTGTACGCCCCGGAGATCGCCTGATCCGCCCAGTAGCCGGGCGTGAGCCTGGCGGTTCGGGCGATGGCGTCGGGCATCCACTCGATGGGCACCCACGCCCCGGCCAGGAAGGACAGCGCCATGCCTCCGATGTTGGCGACCGCGTTGGCAGCGTTCTGGCCCAGGCCGAACTGCCCCACGAGGAATCCCAGCGAGACCGCCACGAGCATGTAGGAGCCCAGGGCCGCTCCGACGACGCCCAGGAGCGGGGCTGATGTCGTCACGGAGCCGGCCCCGAAGACCGCCACCCCCAGCCCGAGGATCCACAGCCACCCGACGACCCCGACGACGAGGCATGCGCCCAGAAGCCCGAGGTTGCGGGCACCGCCGCTGACCGGGGCGGCATCGAGGCGGGAACGGACCGCCCGGCGCCCCAGCGCCGTCATGAGCGCCGAGATGGCCACGACGGCGAAGGCCACCAGCGGGTAGAGGGAGAATTGGGCGTAGACGGTGAGGTCGTGGGGCAGGGGCGCGGCGTCCCGGGCGATCCGCTGCGCCGGGACGGAGCGGGCCGTCGTGTCATCGGCCAGGGCGACGGCCCGGGCCGGGTCCTCGGTGACGGCGGACAGGTAGTCGACGACCTGGCCCGCATAGGAGTCGATGCGCACGTTCATGAGCGCGCCCGAGGCCGACTCGTATCCGATGACGCTGTCCATCCGCGGCGGCTCGCCTCCTGCGCGCGCGGCCCGCCGGACCTCCTCCCCGTAGCCGGCGGGGATGATGAGGATGTAGTCGATGCGGTTCTGCGCGGTGGCGTCCTGCATGGCCCGCTCGGAGTCCTCCAGGTCCCGCACCTCGCCCACGGACTCGACGTAGCGCTTGATCCCCTGCGAGATCGTCGACCCGTCGCGGTCGATGACGGCCACGCTCACCGTCGTCTCCTCGACTTGGTCGGACGCGTCCCCGCTCTGGGCGACGCCGGTGAGCAGGCCGAGCATGGAGAGCCATACCAGGTAGACCAGGACGTACATCCAGTGGGCCGCCACGATCCTCAGCGACGTCTTAAAGGTGCTCATGGCTCATCCTCCTGGCGCGGATCAGGGCGATGGCGAGGAACAGGCCCGCCATGCCCGTCAGGACGGCGCAGCTGCGGGCGAAGGGGACGAGGGAGTCGTAGTAGAGCAGCCCGTAGAAGCAGTGCGCGCACTGCCACAGGGGGTTGACCCGGGTCAGGAGGGGCGCACTGCGCTCGACGGCGTCGGCCAGCGACTGGGCGCCGGGCCCGTAGAGCCCGGTGAACAGCGACAGCAGGACGGTGATCGCAATGACCATGTCGATCCTCATTCTTCGGATCGTTCCCAGGGCGGCGCCCGCCGCGCTCGACATGAGGCCGGTCAGGCCGATCGCCACCAGGCACAGGGGCGCGTGCGGGCCGAAGTCCACCCCGACGACCAGGGCGATGAAGGCGAAGGCGATGAGCAGGCAGCCCAGGACGCACACCCACGAGGCCGCGAGCGCGGCCGTGAGGACCTTCCAGCGGGGCAGGCCCGCCATGGTGCGCCGCGCGCCCAGGGGCGAGGCGGCCATGATGCCCTGCACGGCGAGCACGGCGACGGTCGCCCCCATGCCGCCGGCGAAGGCGAGCAGCGCGAAGTAGTAGCGGGTCGCGGGTTTGACCGGGGTGCGCGTCACCGGGACCGAGCGGGTGAAGCCGTGCGCCGTCCCGAGCCCGGCGACCCGCTCGGGCGCCGCCCCGGCGGCGATGGCCGCCTCCCGCTGGGCCCGGGTCTGGGCGTAGGAGTCCATGACCACCCGCAGGACCCTCAGCGAGGGCTCGTCGTCGCCCTCCTGCGTCACGTGCAGCACGGGGCCGCCGTTCTCGACGGCGAGGTAGCCCGCGGTGTCGCCCCGCTTCGCGGCGGCCTCGGCCTCGGACGCGGTGGAGTGGGCGACCTCGGCGATGAGGCGGGGGTCGGCGTCGGCGGCGGAGACGCGCTCGACGAGGGCGTCCAGGCCGGGGGCCGAGCGGTAGGCCTCGTCCTGGACGACGCCGAAGCTCATGGGGGTGGTCTCGTAGGCCCTCTCCAGGCCCGAGAACATCGCCATGAACATGAGCGACAGGACGATCGGCAGGCCCAGCGTCCACACCAGGAGGACCTTGTCGCGCAGGAGCCGGAGCACCTGGTAGGTGAAGACGGCTCTCATGTCAGGCCGCCTCGTCCCGCAGGGCGCGCCCGGTGATCTCCAGGAAGACGTCGTTGAGCGTCGGGGGCTCGGAGGTCACCCGGCCGCAGGTCGCGCCCGCCTCGGCCAGCGCCCCCATGACGTCGGAGAGGTTGTGCGCCCCTGGCGCGCACTCGACGACGAGCCCCGGGGCCTGCCAGGAGGCGGTGCGCACGTGCTTCAGGCGGCGCAGGGACTCCAGGGTCCCCTCGCCCGGCGGGACGGGGTCGACGACCTCGATGCGGATGCGCTCGCCGGTGCCGATCATGGCCTTGAGCTCGTCGGCGGTGCCGGCGGCGACCTGCCTGCCGCAGTCCATGATGACGATCCTGCGGCACAGCTCCTCGACCTCCTCCATGTAGTGGCTCGTGTAGATGATGGTGGCGCCGCGCTCGTTGAGGCGCCTGATGCCCTGAAGGATGGCGCTGCGGGACTGGGGGTCGACGGCGACGGTGGGCTCGTCGAAGATGATGAGCTCGGGGGCGTGGGCGATGCCGCAGGCGATATTGAGCCGGCGCAGCAGGCCGCCGGAGAGCTTCTTGGGCCTGAAGTTCGCGAACTTCTCCAGGTCGACGAAGGCGATCGCCGCCTCGACCAGGCGGCGGCGCCGGGCGCGGTCGCCCACGTACAGGGCGCAGAAGGCGTCGATGTTCTCCGCCACGGTGAGCTCGTCGAAGACGGCCACCTCCTGGGGCACCACGCCGATGCGGCGCTTGAGGTCGTAGGCGGTGGCGCTCATGGGCCTGCCGAACACCCGGATCTCGCCCTTGTCGTAGGTGAGCAGCTGGAGGAGGCAGTTGATCGTCGTGGTCTTGCCCGAGCCGTTGGGGCCGAGCAGGCCGAGGACCTCGCCCCGTCCGATCTCCAGCGACAGCCCGTCGACCGCGATCAGCTCCCCGTAGCGCTTGACCAGGGAGCGTATGGTCACCGCCCGGTCGGCCCGGTCGGCCGTGGGCGGGGCCTGGTCGTTCATGTGGTCTCCTTCCGCGGTGGCGCGATGCGCGTCCATGCTCGCGTCCGCGCCCGGGCGGGCGGAAGTGCACGCTGTCATGGCCCGGCGGCGCCGGGCATGACTTCTGTCATCGCGCCGGCGCTCGCGGGGCGCCCGCCTGACCGATAATCGTCGCGTGAGGGTTCTGGCGGACAGGGGCGCGGTCCTGGGGGCGTGCCTGCTCATGGCGCTGGCGCCGGGGGCCGTCGGCGCGGCCGAGGTCGTCTGGCTCCTCCTGGCCGTCGTCGTCGGCGGGCTGTGCGCGGTGGCGGACGGGCGGCGCGGGGCGATCGCCCTTCCTGCCTCCTACCTGCTGGCCGGCTGCCCGTGGGCGGCCTCGGCGGTGGGCGCGCCGCTGGTCGTCTACGACCTGGTGCGCCAGTCGGCCCTCGGTTCCCGGCGGGCCCGCCTGCTCGCGGTCTGCTGCGTCCCGCTGCCGGTGGTCCTGATGGTGCGGGCCCGGGGTGCCGCGGGCGCGGGGAGTGCGGTGGCGGGCGCGGTCGTGGCGCTCCTGGCGGCCCGCCTGGCCCTGCGCACCGCTCAGGAGGAGGCGGCGCGTGAGCGCCTGCACGCCATGAGGGACGATCTGCACGAGAAGGTCGTGGCGCTGCGGGCCTCGCGCGCCCGCCTGGAGGAGGCCCGGGAGCACGAGACGCGCGCCGCGGCCCTGGCCGAGCGCACGCGCATCGCCCGCGACATCCACGACGGCGTCGGGCACCTGCTGACCCGCCTGCTCCTTCAGGTCAAGGCCCTGGCCGTCACCCACCGGGACGAGCCCGCCGTCGCGGCCGACCTGGCGGAGCTGGACCGCGGGCTGGACGGGGCCCTGAGCGCCATGCGCCGGTCCGTCCACGCGCTGTCCGACGAGGGCGAGGACCTGGCGACCTCGCTCAATCTGCTGGGTTCGCGGTGCGGCATCGGCCATGTGGAGGTCGACTGCCCCCTGGAGGAGGCGCCCCCGCCGGCGGTGACGCGCTGCCTCGTCGCGGTGGTGCGCGAGGCCCTGACCAATGCCGCGCGGCACGGGCGGGCCTCCTCGGCGCGGGTGAGGGTCTCCGACTACCCTGCGTTCTGGCGGGTCGCGGTCGATAACGACGGCGCCGTCCCCGAGCGCGGCCAGTGGCCGGGCGGCGGGGCGCCGAGCAGCATCTCTCCGAACGGCGCCCCCGCCGGTCTGGGGCTGCGCTCCATGAGCGAGCGCCTCGAGGCGCTGGGCGGGACGGTGCGCCTGGCCCCGCGCCCGAGGTTCACCGTCATCGCAACGATTCCGAAGGGTGGAGCATGAGAGTGCTCATTGTCGACGACGACGCCTTCGTCGCCCAGTCGCTGGCCACCATCTTGTCGGTGGAGGCTGATATCGACGTCGTGGGCCTGGGCGGCTCCGGACCCGAGGCGGTCGAGCAGTACCGGGAGTTGCGCCCCGACGTCCTGCTCATGGACATCCGGATGCCGCTGGGCGACGGGCTCGCCGCCGCCGAGCGGATCCTCGCCGAGGACGAGGGCGCGCGCATCGTCTTCCTGACCACCTTCTCCGACGACGAGTACATTGTGCGGGCCCTGAAGATGGGCTCGCGCGGCTACCTCGTCAAGCAGGACGTCGCCCGTCTCGCCCCGGCGCTGCGCAGTGTCATGGCCGGGGTGTGCGTGCTGGAGGGGGAGGTGCTCTCCCGCAGCGCCGCCATGGGCCTGGGGCGGACGGGCGCGCCGGGCCGGGGGCCCGCGCCGCGCGGGGCCGTGTTCGCGCCCCTGACCGAGCGCGAGTACGAGGTGGTCGAGGCCGTGGCGGAGGGCCTCGACAACGCCGGGGTGGCGCGGCGGCTCTTCATGAGCGAGGGGACGGTGCGCAACCACATCAGTTCGATCCTGGCCAAGCTGGGGCTGCGCAATCGGACCCAGGTCGCGGTGGCGTACTACCGGTCCGCGCGGGCCGGGCGGGGGCGCGGCGGCCCGGACGCCAGATGAACGACTGAGAAGGCGCCAGATGAACGACTGGAACGACGCCACATGAACGATTACAATGACGCCAGATGAACGACTGGAACGAC
Source organism: Actinomyces gerencseriae DSM 6844 (assembly GCF_000429265.1). Lineage (GTDB taxonomy): Bacteria > Actinomycetota > Actinomycetes > Actinomycetales > Actinomycetaceae > Actinomyces > Actinomyces gerencseriae. The sequence continues at coordinate 64,103 of NZ_AUBN01000006.1, read as the reverse complement.
GCCGCATGAACGACTGCGGAGACGTCGCAGGCCGGGTCGACGCCGTGCGGCCATGACGAGGGGGAGAGGCCGATGAAGCAGAAGGGCTATCTGCCGCGGGTCGTGGACCGGCTCATCGACGACTCGCTCGGCTACTCGGGCGGCATCCTCATCGAGGGCGTTCGCGCTTGCGGCAAGACCATGACCGGGCGGCAGCACGCCTCCTCCGAGGTCGCGCTGGACTCGGGGCTGCCGCAGATCCGCGCCGCCCTGGAGGTCGACCCGTCGCTTCTCCTGAGAGGCGACGTGCCGCGACTCATAGATGAGTGGCAGATCGAGCCCTCGCTGTGGAACCTCGTGCGCAGGCAGATCGACTCCCGCCGCCTTCCGGGCCAATTCATCCTCACCGGCTCCTGCGTCCCGGCCGAGGACGCCTCCCGTCACTCCGGCGCGCACCGGCTCTCACGGATCCGGATGCGGCCCATGACCCTGTTCGAACGAGGCCGGGGCGACGGCGGCGTCAGCCTGGCGGGCCTGTTCGACGGTCGGGCTCCGGAACCGGTGCTCGACTCGGGAACCGGCGTGCCCGAGGTCCTGGACGACCTGGTGCACGGCGGATGGCCGGGCGACCACGACCTGACGACCCGCCAGGCGCAGCGCCACTTGCGCGACTACGTCGAGGACGTCATCAATGTCGACGTCGGCCGTCTGGACGGCGAACCGCGCAGGGACCCCGTGCGCCTGCGCGCGCTCATGCGCTCCCTCGCCCGGCACGTGGGGACGGAGGCGTCTTTCAGCACCATCGCCAAGGACGTGTCCGGGCAGTCCCTGACCGCCCAGACCGCCGTCGCCTACGTGAACGCCCTCAAACGCCTGTTCATCATCGAGGAGCAGCTGCCCTGGGCGCCGCACCTGCGGTCGCGCTACGCGGTGCGCACCTCCCCGAAATTGCATTTCGTCGACCCCGCGCTCGCCGCCGCGGTGACGGCCACGTCCGCCGAGCGGCTCCTGGAGGACCTGGAGACCGCCGGACTGTGGTTCGAGTCCCAGGTGGTGCAGCACTTGAGAGTCTTCGCCGAGGCTCTCGGCGGGCACGTCCACCACTACCGCGATAAGGCCGGCAAGGAGGCGGACGCCATCGTGGAACTCGACGACGGCCGTTGGGCCGCCTTCGAGGTCAAACTGGGCCGGCGCCAGATCCCGGCGGCGCAGGCCTCGCTCGCCGCCTTCGTGGCCGACGTCGATACCGCGCGAACGCCGTCCCCGGCATTCACCGCCGTCGTCACTGCCGACGGGCCCACGATGCCGCTTCCCGACGGCGCCGTGACCTTCCCGCTGGGGGCGCTGGGGCCCTGAGCGGAGCGCACCGGGGGCGTCGCCGTCGGCTTGATGCGGGCCGACCGGGGCGGACGCGCCTCAGTCCCACCACAGGCCCAGGACCGGGTAGGACTCCACGGACCGGACGAAGGCGGCGAGATCGGGGAAGCCGCTCTGCTCGTAGGAGTCCGGGCAGACCCTGTAGACCTCCGCGAGAAGGCTCATGACCTCGGGGCGGCTCAGGCCCCGCGGGGGCATCTGGAGCATGAGCAGGTCGAAGTCGATGCCGACCGGGGTGAGGTGGTAGCGCTCCTCCCAGGAGACGGCTATGCGCGCAATGCCGGCGCCCGCCAGGCCGTAGTTCGCCGGCCCCATCCATCCCAGCGTCGTCAGGGCGTCGGCCGGGGACATGGCCGGGATGAGGGCCAGCGCCACGGGCCGGGCGTCCCCCCACGGCACCAGGAGGTCCTGGGGCCCGGCTGGCGGGGCGGCGACCGGACCGCCCAGCTCCCGCACCGTCGCTATGGGGGCGATGGACTCCAGGTAGTCCACGATCTCCGGGTCCTCAACGCCGTCCAGCTCGCCGGGGGAGAGCAGGAAGGCCTCGACGTCGAAGTCCGATCCCTCGTCCGGGCCGAGGACCTCGCCGGAGCGCCACGGCCGTTCGAGGCCGTCGTCGTACCCCGTCACCGCGATCGGCCACAGGCCGGTGTCCCCGAAGCGGGAGGCCAGGTGGCGCACCCACTGCTGAACGAGCCCGGTCTCGACGGCCTCCTCGGTCACCCACGCGCACGGCGGGGCGTCGGAGACGGCGGCGACGGCGTCGAAGCCCGCGTCGTCGTCGGCGGGGCGGACGTGAAGGCCCGCGGGCAGGTCGATCCCGCCCAGTCGCAGTGGACCCTCGGGCGGGACGTCGCCCCGGGTCGTTGAGCGCAGCGGCGTGTTCGGCGTCATGGGACGATGGTAGGGCGGGCGCCGGCGGGCCGGGGCGCGCCGCATTCGTCAGGGGCCGTCGGCGATGACGCGCCACGTCCCCGCGCGGGCGCTGCCCTCACGCGCCAGGCGCCCCGAGTCGCGCAGGGCGGCGACCGCCCGCTCCGCCGTCCTGCGCGAGCATCCCAGGTGCTCGGCCAGGGCCTTGATCGTCGCGCGCGGGTTGGCGTCGAGGAACAGGAGGACCTGTTCTCGCCGATTCCGCGCCGAGGAGACCGTCGCATAGGGTGTCAGCGCGTCCCGGATGACCGTGAGCATGAAGGTCACGAAGGCCTCGCTCGATCCCCGTGCGTTCGAGCGGGCGATCGCCTCGTAGTAGCCCTCCTGACGGTCTCGGATCACGCTCTCGATCGGCAACCACGCCAGTGCCGGGCGCCAGTGCGACAGCAGCAGCGTGTGCCACAGGCGCCCCGTGCGGCCGTTGCCATCCGAGAAGGGGTGGATGAACTCGAATTCGTCGTGGAAGACGCAGGAGGCCGTCAGCGGGTGCAGATCGGTCGAGGTCATCCAGGCGAACAGATCCGTCATGACCTCGGGGATGTAGCGGGCCGGTGCGCCGGCGTGGATGAGCCCTCCTTCTTTGAAGACGCCCGTGTTCCCCGCGCGGTACCGCCCGGCGTCATCGATGAGTCCGCGCATCATGACGCCGTGGGCGCGCAGCAGGTCGTCGGGGGAGAGGGGGTCCAGATCGTCCATGAGCCGGTAGGCGCGGCGGGCGTTGTCCACCTCGAGGATCTGCCTGGCGGGGCCGAGGACGCGCTTGCCGTCGAGGATCGCCGTGACGGCCTCGCGCGAGAGCGTGTTCCCCTCGATCATGAGGGAGGAGTGGATGGTGGTGATGCGCAGCTCGCGATGCAGCACGGGACTCGTGCTCAGGGCGGACGCGGAGCCGAGTGCGCCGACGAGCTCGGCGATCTCCATGCACAGTGCGTTGATCTCGGCCGTGCGCACCAGCGGCGGCTCATGGGCCATGCGGGCTCCTCCGATCCGATCTGCGCGTGCGCGCCCGGTGCCGACGCACGCGGAGCGTGATGGGCATCACCGCCATATTTTACCGCCAGTGGCGGTGATCGGGCGGTCGACCCGAGGTGCTCGGGGTTTTCCGCGTCATGCTCCATCGCGCTCCGTGCGCGAGGAGGGCGCCCGCCTGCGGGACTTCACCCTTTGGGGGAGTCGATTCGGTGATGTCGCCTGGGCTCGCATTGTGCGAGGCGTGCTCGCGCGATGCGAGTTCAGCGCTCCTCTCCGAGGATCCGCCGGCGCAGGGCCGGAATGTTGCGGGCGCCGTCGGCGACTCCGAGAAGCGGCATCCGGTACAGCTGCGCCAGCCGCTGCGCGGTCGTGCGCATGATCTCGGCGACGGCCGGCCCGGGCAGCGACGAGCCGCGGGAGGGGGCGCCGCTCGACGCCGAGACGTGCACTTCGCACTCGAAAGTGCAGTTCCAGCCGTCGTTCTCGAGGGCGAAATGCACGTCTCGACGAGGAGCCCCCGGATTGGGAGAGAGCCCCAACGACCCCCGCCGTCGTCATCCTGGTTGTACTCGGCGAGAACGCTCAGGTGGTGGCCGACGAAGACGGCGCCGCAAGTCGCGAAGTCGGCGGGGGCGGTGCCCGGCGGGAAGGCGCCGGCGCGTCAGTAGAGGGCCGCGCCGAACGGGTCGGCCTTGCGGATGCGCTCGCTGACCAGCCAGGCGATCATCTTCGGATCGCGGTGGTCGAAGATGCGCGGGAAGGAGCCGTCGTCCAGAGCGGCGAAGGCGGCCATGTCCTCCTCGTCCAAAGAGAAGTCGAAGACGTCGAAGTTCTCCTCCATGCGGGCCCGGCGCACCGACTTGGGGATGACGATGACGTCCTTGTGCATGAGTGCGCGCAGGATCACCTGCCCGGCGGTCTTGCCGTACTTCTCGCCAATGGCGCTCAGCACCGGGTTGGTGAAGATGCCGTTCCTGCCCTCGGCGAAGGGAGCCCAGGCCTCGTGGACGACGCCGAGCGAGGCCATGAGCCCGTGCGCCTCGGCGTTCTGGCGGAAGGGGTGGGTCTCCACCTGGTTGACCATGGGCGGGACCTCGGTGAGCAGGGCGATGTCCGTCAGACGGTCGGGGTAGAAGTTGGACACTCCGATGGCGCGCAGCCTGCCCGCCCGGTAGGCCTCCTCCAGGGCGCGGTACGCGCCGGGGAAGTCGGCGATCGGCTGGTGCAGGAGCATCAGGTCGATGTAGTCCGTGCCGAGCAGGCGGAGGGACTCGTCGATGGAGGCGGCGGCCCGGTCGTAGTTCATATTGGCCACCCAGATCTTGGAGGTGATGAAGACGTCCTCCCGCGGCAGACCGCTGGCGCGCACGGCGGCGCCCACGCCCTCCTCGTTGCCGTAGGCCTGGGCGGTGTCGATGAGGCGGTAGCCGACTTCGAGGGCCTCGGCCACGCAGCGCTCGGTCTGATCCGGCGGGGTCTGGAAGACGCCGTATCCGAGCATCGGCATCTCGACGCCGTTGGCCAGGGCGCGGGTGGGGATGCTGGGTGCGGTCGTGGTGCTCGTGGTGCTCATGTGTTCCTTGGTTGGTTTCGGTTTGGTGGGCGGTGCTCCGGTCCGGTCAGGCGCCCAAGCGGGCGATGTCGGCTCGCAGACGGGCGGGTTCGTCCTCGAGCGGCACGAGGATCCGGTCGAGCACGCCGCGGCCGGTCTCGGTGTCGGGCCGGGTGGCGGCGAGGAGCCCCTCGAAGTCTGTGACCGGCTCGCCCGGTTCGGAGAAGACCTCGACCGTGCGGTGCTCGCCAGAGGGGTTGAGCGCAGCCTCGATGAGCACCTGGGCGATGTGGCGGCGGTCGACGCCGGGCCGCCCGCCGATGCGGTCCCCCTGCTTGAGATCGATCCGGGTGTCCTCAGTGCCCTGGTAATCGAACCAACCGGGGCGCACGATCGTGTAGGGGTGACCGCAGGCGCGCACGAGACGCTCGGCCAGGCGCTTCCAGTCCCACGCGGGCTGCTCGCGGTTGGGTGTCGAGACGTACATGGAGGTCATGAGGCCGATGTGGACCTCCGGCCGGTCCGCGAGCGCCTCGAGGAGCGCGGGGATGACGGCGTAGTAGTGGTTCTCGAGGTCGTCGTCGCCGCCGTGAGTCAGGATGACGACGTCGACGCCGTCGACAATGCTCCCCAGCGCGGCGGCGTCGGTGGGGGAGGCCTCGACGACCTGCGCCCCGGCGGGCAGCATGGCCTTCGCGCGGGCGGCGCTGCGGGACTGGGCGCGCACGGTCAGGCCTCGGGCCAGGGCCTCCTCGACGACGACGCGGCCGACCTGGCCGGTGGCGCCGATGACGAGGAATGTGCGGGGGTCGGACATGCCGGTGGTCCTTTCACGAATTATTGCGGAGTGAGTGGTGGATGGAGGGTGAATCTCGGGCGGGGGCGGCGCGGATGGCCCCGATGCTGTAGTCCTCGTCGGGGATCGGCCCGTAGCCGTGGGACAGCCCCATGCAGCCCATGCCGATCTCGGAGACCTCGATGGAGCCCAGTGCGCGTGTCCTCATGATTCCGTTCCTCTCTGGTCGTGGGGGCGCCGTCCTCCTCCGGACGGCCGGGCGGCGGTCAGGCGGTCGCGAGGGCCTCTTGCAGGAAGGCGCCGTACTCCTCGATCCAGTCGCCCTCGGCGCCGAAGCCGTGCGGCCAGCCGTCGAGCACGCGGGCGTGGACGGTTTCGCCGAGTCCCGCCAGGACTCCGACCTGGGCCTCGAACTGGTCGTAGAAGGGGTCCTCGGTGCCGTAGCAGTAGTACGTGGGGATGACGCCCTTGAGTTCGTCAGGATTGAGCTCGGCCACCGACAGGCGGCCGTAGAAGGAGTAGATCATGGCCGTCGCGGCGGCGTCGGCGCTCACGGCGTCGAGCTCATCGGGCGCGTAAGCCGGGTCTAGCCGGGTCGGGGAGACGGCGCCGGACCAGTTAGGATGGTCTCGCCGCACAGGATGCCGCTGGCGGAGTAGCCGCCCAGTGCGATGGCGTCATGAGAGGGCAGGTCGTAGTCGTCGGCATGGGCGCGCACGAAGCGGATCGCCCGGGCCAGGTCGCAGCCGGACTCGGCCTGGGTGTACGGGCGCACGCGGTAGTCGACGACGAAGCACTGGTAGCCCAGGGCGGATAGCCGCTGCGCCGTCGGGTAGCAGTCGGAGTTGTCGCCGCGGACCGAGAAGGCCCCGCCCGCGCACAGCAGGACGGCACCCCGAACCGTTCCCGCCGCGGCGGGAACGGTCGTGATCGTGGGCCGGAAATCGGCGGGGTCGCTACTGCCGCCGCCGGACGCCGTGGTGGTGGGCGCATTGCCCTCCTCCCACAGGAACAGGCACTGCCGATGCGAGGGATCCACCGCCGCCGTCGCGACCGTCCCCTCGACGCTGGCCGGGTCGGGACTGACGTGCTCCCAATCGACCCCGCTCAAGTCTGGCGGGGAATCGGATCTGACGTAGTCGCGCACACCTCCGAGGTCCGGGTTGCCGGAGGAGGCGCCGGCGCTTGTGCTCGTGCAGGCGCCCAGGGCCTGCGCCGCGGCCAGGGCGCCGAGCCCCCGCCCGAATGCGCGTCGTGTCATGGTTCTCATCCGTCCTTCCTCTCAGATCCCGGACGCTGCGGCGTCGATCTGCGCCTGCCAGAAGGCGGCGGCTCCCTCGATCCACCCCTCGGCGACGGTCCCGACGCCGAGCCCGAAGCCATGGGGGAGGCCGTCGTAGGCGTGGAACTCGGCGGGCGTGCCCGCGGCCGCGATGGCGTTCGTGCGCGCCCGCATGGTGCGCCAGGGGGCGATTCCGTCCGCGGTGCCGACGCAGGCGTAGGTGGGCGGTTCGGCGCCGGTGACCTCGCTCAGGCCCGTGTACTGCATGACGACGGCGCCGGGGCCGGGCACGTCGTCGCCCCCGAACCGGGCGGGCCCGTAGGAGCCCAGGTGCGCGGCCAGGCGCGCACCCGCGGAGCCGCCCCACAGCGAGTAGCCGGCCGGGTCCACGCCGAGCTCGTCGGCGCGGGCGTGGATGAAGGAGATGGCGCGGGCCAGATCCTGGCAGCCGAGTCGCAGGTCGGGCCGGTACTGGAGGGTGAAGGCCGTATAGCCGTGGCGGGCCAGCCACAGCGCGTGCGGCATGGAGTCGTGGATGGAGGCCACGTAGGCGAAGCCGCCGCCCGCGCTGCAGATCGCAACGCGGCGACGGCCGCCGGGGGCGCTCTGAGCCGGGAAGACGAACAGCCCGGTGTCCTTCAGGGCCGGGTCGGCGGATTTCTCGGCGTCGGTGTAGATGTGGTGGAAGACGGTCGCACCGTCCCGACGACGCGAGAGCACGTCGTTGATCACATCGACCGTGGTGCTCGTGTCGACGTGGGAGTACCAGGTGAGCAGGTCGGCGACGTCGGCCAGGGCGTCGCCGGGCCGGGGCGGGTTGAAGGTGATGGGGAACAGGAGGCGGCCGTAGTCCTCCAGCAGCGGGTCGCCGATGATATCGGCGATGAGCGTGTCACCATTCACGGCTCCTCCATCTCCTCCGGTTGAGTCCGTACCGCCCGGCGCCTGCCCGCCCGGAGAGGACGAGCAGCCCGCGGCGGCTGCCAGGGCGGCGGCCGCCGCGAAACCGAGCCTTCTACGCGTGAGCGTCATGAGTGCGCCCGCTTGGCGCGCCCGTCGGCGGGGTCGGGCGAGCCGCGGCTCAAGCCCCGGCGCCGTCGTCGTCGCCCCAGATCTCGGCGATCATGGGGAAGGTGCTCCAGGCCTTGGGCCAGCCGCAGTAGAAGGCGAGCTGAGTGACGATCTCCACGGCCTCCTCCCTGGTGATGCCGTGCGCCTTGCCCAGTTCGAGGTGGGCGCGCAGCTGCGGGTACAGGCCCGCGGAGAACAGGGCGGCGATGGTGATCATCGAGCGGTCGCGGGCGCTGAGCTGCTCCTCGCGCGCCCAGACCTCGCCGAAGAGCACGTCGTCGTTGAGGGCGGCGAACTGCGGGGCGATGGCGCCCAGGCGGTCTCGCCCCGCGGTCTGCTTGTCAGCCATGGTGTTCCTCCTGTGAAGACTGATCGATGGTCGTTCGGTGCATGCGCGACGGACCTTTTCGGCGGGGCCGCGCGCTCAGTACAGCGTCCCGCCGCCCAGCTGGTTCTTCTTGACGTAGTCGCCCAGCAGCCAGGCGACCGTCTTGGGGTCGTAGTGGTCGAAGATGCGCGGGAAGGAGCCGTCGTCCAGAGCGGCGAAGGCGGCCATGTCCTCCTCGTCCAAAGAGAAGTCGAAGACGTCGAAGTTCTCCTCCATGCGGGCCCGGCGCACCGACTTGGGGATGACGATGACGTCCTTGTGCATGAGTGCGCGCAGGATCACCTGGCCGGGGGTCTTGCCGTGCTTCTCGCCGATGGCGGTCAGGACCGGGTTGGTGAAGATGCTGTTCCTGCCCTCGGCGAAGGGCGCCCAGGCCTCGTGGGTGACGCCGAGCGAGGCCATGACCTCGTGGGCCGCGTCCTGCTGGCGGAAGGGGTGGGTCTCGATCTGGTTGACGGTGGGGGGGACCTCGGTGAGCAGGGCGATGTCGGTGAGGCGGTCGGGGTAGAAGTTGGACACTCCGATGGCGCGCAGCTTGCCGGCCCGGTAGGCCTCCTCCATGGCGCGGTAGGCGCCGGGGTAGTCGGCGATGGGCTGGTGCAGGAGCATGAGGTCGATGTAGTCGGTGCCGAGCCTGCGGAGGGACTCGTCGATGGAGGCGGTGGCCCGGTCGTAGTTCATATTGGCCACCCAGATCTTGGAGGTGATGAAGACGTCCTCCCGCGGCAGACCGCTGGCGCGCACGGCGGCGCCCACGCCCTCCTCGTTGCCGTAGGCCTGGGCGGTGTCGATGAGGCGGTAGCCGACTTCGAGGGCCTCGGCCACGCAGCGCTCGGTCTGATCCGGCGGGGTCTGGAAGACGCCGTATCCGAGCATCGGCATCTCGACGCCGTTGTTGAGGGTCTGGTAGAGCATGGGGCTTCCTCCTGGTTCAGTGGATCGCTTCGATCTCGTTGTCTCATGCATCAGTCTTTACGGCGATCCCCTTTCTGTAAAATGCACATATCGGAACTGTTGATGCATCCGGTGCATCGAAGTATGGAGGATGCGAATGGAGCTGGAACAACTGAGACAACTCGAGGCGATCGAGCGCGAGGGGACCATGAGTGCGGCGGCGCAGGTTCTGCACCTTTCGCAGCCGGCTCTATCGCGCTCGCTCGGGCGCCTGGAGAGCGAGCTCGGTCAGCCGCTCTTCGATCGCGCGGGACGCCGCCTCATCCTCAACGATGCCGGTCGCGTCGCCCTGGAGCACGCCGGCCAGATCCTCAGGGCCGAGCGGGTGATGCGCGAGGCACTGGCCGACGTCGCCCGTCGCACCCGTGCTCTGCGGGTGGGGACTGTCGCTCCGGCACCGCTGTGGCGTCTGACCGCCCTCATGGCCGAGCGGTTCCCCGGGCTGGTCCTCACCTCCCAGATGCTCGCCGAGGACGAGGTGGAGGCCGGGGTTGTCGACGGCGACCTCGACCTGGGCATCAGCCTGTGTCCCCTGACGCTGCCCATGGTGCGCTCGACTCGGCTCATGGTGGAGAACCTCGCCGTAGTCCTGCCCTCTGAGCACGTGCTGGCGGGCAGGAGCAGCGTGAGCATGGCCGAGCTCGACGGCGAGACCTTCCTCCTTTTCAGAGACATCGGCTTCTGGCGTCAGGTGTGCGACCAGAATCTGCCTCACTCCGAGTTCATCGTTCAGGAGGACCGCGGTGTCTTCGAGGGACTGGTGCGCAGCTCGCCGCTGCCTCACTTCATCACCGACGCGCCCTCCTTCTCGGACGCTGCACCCGACCGGGTCATCGTGCCCATCCGTGACACGGCGGCGCACGCGACCTTCCACCTGCTGGCCCGCGCCGGCTGCCGTCAGGAGGCCGAGAACCTCTTCGACTGGGTGAGCCGTCAGTGACCGGCGCGGCTCGATGGGGTCGATGCGCGTTCCAGTGGGCGCTTCAGCGCCATCCATCTGGTGGAGAACGCCCCGTGTCGGATCAAAATGGCGCCAACTGCTGGACTGGATGGGCGCCACATGGATGATCGGAGCTTACGTAGACCCGCCGTCGTCGATCACTCGCCATGCTCCTGCTCGAGCACTCCCCTCTCTTCTCAGGCGTCCCGAGCGGCGCAGGTCGGAGACGATGCGCTCCGCCGTTCTGCGTGAGCACTCCAAACGGCTTGCCAGATCGCCAATGGTTGCACTGGAGTCAGCTTTGAAGGACAAGAGCGCCCGTTCCTGACGATCCTGGGCTGAAGAGTCTGATGCGTAGGGGATGAGCGCATCTCTGATAACCGTGAGCATGAAGGTGACGAAGGAATCGCTCGCCCCTCACCGAGTTGGAGTCGGCGATTGCTGCGTACAAAGCAGCGCTCGTCGGTCTCGGCTGTGCGGTTCGGCGATGGCTCGTGGGCCATCTGGTCCCTACTGGCATGCGCTCGGTCAGTCGCGACGCGACCACGTCTTCAGTGTGACGACGATTACCGCCGCACTTTACCGCCAGTGGTGGTAATCGAGTGCGGTTAGGTGAGCTCCCCGGTGACGATCCGGACGAGGTCACGCCGCGCCCGATGCCCCTCAGGAGTGGGGAACATCGGGTAGACGTGGTCGAGTCCCTCGCCGACGTGCAGCGTCGAGTCGCCCCCGGCCTCCAGGAGCTTGGCGTGGAAGAGCGCATTGTCCGTCAGGAGGATCTCCCGGGTCCCCACGAAGGTCGTCACCTTCTTCAGGCCCGACAGGTCGCCGTAGATGGGGGATCGGACTCCATCATCGGAGCGGCCTCCACCGCCGTCATCGGAGCGGCGGGCCAGACCGCCACCCGGATCCCCGGCCTGCCCAGCATCATCATGGCCGATGGGCCCGCTGGCCTGCGCCTGGCCCCCACCTACGGCGTCGACGCCGAGGGCCCCTTCTCCCTGGGCGACTCCAGCCCGCCCGCCACCTTCCTCGAGATCGTGGACGATGTCGGACGCGAGGCCCTCGGCATCGCAGACGCCCCCGAGCCCCGCGAACCCGCCGAGATCCGCGAGCAGTACACCATCGCCGTCCCCATCGGCACCGCGCTCGCCCGGTCCGGGAACCCGGTGCTGGCCCAGCGGCTCGGCGACGTCGTCGGGGCCGAGATGGAGCGCTTCGGCATCCACCTCTGGCTCGCCCCCCCCGCCTTCGACCTGCGCCGCTGCGTTCTGTGCGGACGCAACGTCGACTACCTCTCCGAGGACCCGCTGCTGGCCGGGCGCATCGCCGCAGCCGTCACCCGCGGCGTCCAGTACCTGCGCGCGCCACCGCAGCCGCCACCGTCAAGGCCGGCAACGAGCTCTTCGTGCCCGGAGGCGAGGCGGACCGGGAGGACCTCCTGGCCGCGCTCGGACGGGGGGAGCGATGGTCGGCCATCGGCTGGGCGGAGCGAGTCCGACGACGGCGGTGTGGGCCTGACGCGCGCCGAGCTCGAGAGACGGGCCGCCCGCGTCATCCGCATGGCCCGGGGGCTTGCTGGCCCTGGAGGCCGGATACGTGAAGAAATTGAGGCCGGCCGCCTCTTGGGCCAAGAGCAGGGGTGGATCTGCACAGCCGACGTGCGTGCTCACTTCGCGCGGAAAGCCGCTGACGGGATGTGAGAGAACCTGCCGCTCGAGCGACCGGCCTCCGGTCTGTGACGTGCCAGCCGTTCCAGTCGGCGAGAAGGTCAGGAAGGTTCTTGGTCCCTTGTGGTACCCCGACGGCCCCGGCATGGTTCATGGCAGCCAGGTAGTCCGCTCCGACGGCGCCACGTGCGCGGGCCCGCCGGAGGGTGCAGGGTGCAAGGAGGAACCACTATGACCAGTATGTTCGACCTCAGTGGGAAGGTGGCGGTCGTGGCCGGGGCAAGCTCGGGCCTCGGTGCAGATGCCGCCCGTGCCTACGCCGAGCACGGCGCCGACGTCGCCCTGCTCGCCCGGCGGCTTGAGCGTTTGGAGGCTCTGCGCGAGGAGATTCGGGAGACCGGGCGCCGTGCGCTCGCCGTCCGCTGCGACGTCACCAGCGAGGAGAGTTGCCGTGACGCCGTCGAGAAGGTGGTGGAGGCCTACGGGCGCATCGACATCCTTCTCAACAATGCGGGGGTTGCCGTGCGCGGCGGTGTCGATACCCTCTCGGAGACCGACTGGGACCGTTCCTTCGCCACCAACGTCAAGGGCATGTTCCACGTCAGCAAGTACGTCGTGCCCCTCATGCGTGAGCGCGGATACGGCAAGATCGTCAATATCGCCTCGGTCAACGCCGTCATCGCCGACAAGCAGGACGTGTTCATCCGCCACGCCTACAACGCCTCCAAGGCTGCGGTCCTGGGACTCACCAAGGGAATGGCCTGCTCCTACGCCCGTTACGGGATTACCGTGAACGCCGTCGGACCGGGGCTGTTCGCCTCCGAAATGACCGAGAGCACCCTGTTCAGGAGCGAGGAGTTCCTGACGGCCTACAACGCGCTGAACCCCGCCGGCCGCCCCGGAGACAAGAACGAGCTCAACGGAACGATCCTCTACCTCTCCTCCGATGCATCGAGTTACGTCCAGGGACAGCTCATCCTCGTCGACGGCGGTATGACGCTGGTCTGAGAGTCTGAGAGGTCGCCCCGTTGCGAATCCGGCGACGGGGCGTGGAGAACCTATCGCCGGGGCGGCCGACGTGACATGTTCAGGTCGAGCCGCTCGCACATCGTAAGGGGTCCTCCATGGCGCTGACGCCCCAGGCGCGCGAGACCTTCATCAGGCTGTTCGGGGCGGAGCCGCAGCCCCACCCCATCGCCCCGAGCTCTTCGACATCCTCCAGAACGAGGTCTTCGAGGCACGGCATCTCCCTGCCCCTGGAGAACGCCGGCATCGTTGACGCCACCGACCCCAACGCCCGTGAGCAGGCCGGCGCCGTCGTAGCCTCGTGGCCCGATACGACGAGAACGCCTCCTGGGAGGCCTACCGCTGAGAGGCGCTGAGTGCTTCGATGCTCCTCGTCGTGGAGATGACGCTGTGTGATGGGCGGCATTTTCTCGACTCGGCGTCATCTACCCCAGGTCAACCATTGATTTATCATATGTACTAACCCCTCTGTTCCATATAGTTTCTTCAATTGTCAGGGTGCTCAGCTCTCGCACCCGCTCTGCTCGGCCAGCGGGCCGGGGAACGACTCGAGGAAACGACTCAGGGAAGAGGGATGACCATGGACCGCAACTACTTCGACCTGACCGGCCAGGCGGCCCTTGTGACCGGCTGCTCGTCCGGCATCGGCATCCAGATGGCCAAGGCCCTGGCCAGCGCCGGCGCCAACATCGTCGCCGTGGCGCGCCGCGTCGAGCGCGTCGAAGCCGTCGCCAAGGAGATCGCCGAGGAGTTCGGGGTCAAGACCCTCGCCCTGCACTGCGACGTGCGCGACACGGCCAGCGTGGAGAGCGCCGTTGATGCCGCCCTGGAGACCTTCGGCCGCCTCGACATCGTGATCAACAACGCCGGAACCGGCAGCTTCGGTCCCGCCGAGGACCTGACCGACGAGCAGTTCGACACCGAGGTCGACATCGACCTGTACGGCATCTTCCGCGTCTCGCGCGCCGCCGCGAAGAAAGCCATGATCCCGGCCGGCTACGGACGCATCATCAACGTCGCCTCCATGTACGGCATGGTCGGCTCCAACGTCGCCGGCATGGCCGCCTACCACGCCGCCAAGGGTGGTGCCGTCAACCTCACCCGCGCACTGGCCGCCGAGTGGGCCAAGTACGGCATCACCGTCAACGCCCTGTGCCCCGGCTACTTCTACTCCGAGCTGACCACCGACGTCCTGGACGCCGAGGACACCGGATCGGCCTTCCGCGCCATGATCCCCCTGGACCGCTTCGGCAAGGAGGGCGAACTCGACACCGCCATCCTGTTCCTGGCCTCCAAGGCCTCCAGTTACGTCGTCGGCTCGCCCATCCTCGTCGACGGCGGCTACAGCGCCATCTGAGCCGTCTGGGGACTTCACCCTCGCCTCGGCGGTCCGTCCGAGGGCACGGCCACCACGCCCTGCCCCTGAACCATGAGGTTGAACAGCCCGCCGGCGAGGAACCCGGCTTTCCCCGGCATCCGGATGTCGTAACCCAGGTGCGTGCCGAAATCCGGAAGAGACGACGTATCGACGTACGGCTTGCTGAAAAAAAGGGGTTGCGTGCGGGGAAGTACCTCATTATCCGACGGTCATCCTCGCCATAACTCACTGATGTGACTAAAGCTGGTCGGCATAGCGAACGGAAGATCATGTCCGGCTACAGGATCAACCGTCAGGTGGCGGAGTTCGGGGAGCATGTGCGCGGCTGGCGCATGGTGCTCGGCCTGACCGCGCAGCAGGTCTCCGAGCGTGCGGGCATCACCCGCGACACCTTGCGCAAGATCGAATCGGGCAACCCCAACGTCAGCTTCAACAGCGTCACTCAGGTGCTGCGCGCTCTGGGCATCCTCGACCAGCTCGTCGACGCCGCTTGACCCGCTGGCCAGCGACATCGGCCGCCTCCACGCCCGAAATCGCGCCCGATGACCGCCGTCGAGATCGTCTCCGATGCTAATGGCTCTTCCCGCATGGTCGGCCAGGCGCACGTCGTGCGATCTCGCGGCCAGGTCTCCACCACCTTCCTCTACGACCCCGCCTACCTCGCCGACGGCGGGGCGACCCATCGACCCGGCTCTGAGCCTGGTCCCCGGAGCCCAGTACCACCCTGGTCTTCGGCGTCAGCGACGACACCCGCCAGGGCGCCCTGCGCTTCCGGATCCCCGGGAGCGACGAGTTCCTTGGAGAGCCCTCGCGTGTTCCGCGGCTCGTCGCTCTGCCCGCGCTCCTGCGCGCCAGCGACGAGCTGGCCTTTTACGACGATCCCTCCGACGCCGTCACACGACTCCTCGACACGGGAACCACGGGCCTCGGCGGTGCCCGGCCCAAGGCCTCGGTCCGGCTCGACGACGGCGGTCTCGCCATCGCGAACTTCCCCCACTCCAGCGACTCATGGGACGTCATGGCCTGGGAGGCCACCGCCCTCGACCTGCTTGAGGCGGCGGGCATCCGCACGTCGTGGCACCGGCTCACCCAGGTGGGCAACCGAAGCGTCCTCATCCTGCGGAGATTCGACAGAACCCGCGCTGGCGGGCGTATCGGCTGCATCAGCGCCATGACGGCCATCGGAACGTCCGACGGCGAGCAGAGGGACTGGGGCGACCTGACCGAGGCCGTCCGCGACCTCTCGAACTCTCCCGTACAGGGCCTCCGCGAGCTCTACGACCGAATCGTCGCGAGCCTTGCCTGGAGGCCCTCACCCGAGCCGCGCGCGGCGCTGTTTGATAAGGCTCCCGGAGTCTCTGCCGCGGCCACCCGTGCTTTGATCCGTGCCAGGTGACCTCGCGTGATGTGAGCGGAGGGACGCACGCGAATCGAGGTATCGACAGAGGATTTGGAGGATGCATCAGTAGGCTGTGCTCGGCCCGGCGCCAGGATAAACCCGGTCGCGGCCCGGCAACGCTGCGCACCTCCCCGAGCCGACCGCAGTCAACCCATCACACCCAGCACACTGAAGGGACACCGGCAGCCTCATGACCATCGAGATGATCGTCGCCCTCATCGCCGCCTCGATTATCGCCTACGTGATCGCCGACAGGTTCCGCCTCATCGCCCCGGTGCTCCTCATCGCCGCGGGCGTGGCGGTGGCCTTCCTCCCGGTCGGGGAGGAGATGACACTCCCCAGCGCGGTGGTCCTGACGATCTTCCTGCCGATCCTCCTGTACTGGGAGTCGCTGTCCGTCTCCCTCAACCGTATGCGGCGCAGCCTGCGCGGCATCATCCTCAGCGCCACGGTCCTCGTCGCCATCACAGCCGCCCTCATCGCCCTCATCGGTGTCCTGACGGGCCTGAGCCTGGGTGCCGCGCTCCTGATCGGAGCCTGCCTCGGCCCCACCGACGCCACCGCCGTCTCCAGCCTGGGCCGCGGCATCAACCCCAACGGCCGTACCATCCTCCAGGCCGAGTCGCTTCTCAACGACGGCACCGCCCTGGTCGTCTTCGCCATCGCCCTCCAGGCCGCGCAGGACTCCTCCGGTGTCACGGCCGGCCTCGTCACGCGCGAGCTCCTCCTGTCCTTCGGGGGAGGAATCGGTGTCGGCGCCCTCGTCGGCGCCGTCGTCACCAAGATCGGTATCCGCATCCGCACCATCACCGATGACCCCATGCTGGCGACGATCACCGCCCTGGCCACCCCGTTCGTCACCTTCTTCCTCGCCGAGGAGATCGGAGGCTCGGGCGTCCTGTCCGTCGTCACCTGCGGCATCATCGTCTCCCGGTTCGCCGCCCCGCACCTGTCTCTCGGTTCGCGAGTCCTGGGAACCCCGTTCTGGACGATCCTCACCTACATCCTCAACACGATTCTCTTCGTCATGGTGGGCGTCGCGCTCCCCGGGATCGCAGCAGACCTCCCGCGCGCCGACCTCGTCCGCGGCCTCATCCTCATCCCGGTCGTCTACATCGCCATGGTGGCGGGCAGGTTCGCAGGCCATCACCTCATCATCTACTCGATCCGCGTCCTCGACCGCCGCCCCGAGCAGCGCCTGCGCCGCACCAACCTGCGCGGCCGCATCGTCTCCACCGTGGCCGGCTTCCGCGGCGCGATCTCCCTGGCGATGGCGCTGTCCATCCCGGTCGCCCTCGGCGGCACCACCTACGCCGAGCGCAACCTCATCATCCTCATCGTCGCCGGTGTGACCCTCCTGTCCCTCCTCGTCCAGGGGATCGCCCTGCCCCACGTGGTTCGCTGGGCCAACGCCAAGCCCTCGGTCGGTGCGCAGACCGCCGAGTCGGTCGAGTCGCAGGAGATCGAAGCCCTCGCCGATGTCCTCGACGACACCATTAGTCAGCTCGATGCCATTGCCGAACGCGTAGGCGTCGACGACGACGCAGTCATCGCGGCCGTGCGCGCCGACTACGAGCGTCGCCATCGCTCCGTGCTCAGCGCCGACGCCGAGGAGGAGGCGAGCGTCTACGGTGGCCCGGAGAGCGCCCTGCGGCTCGCCGTCATCGACCACCTGCGTGGTCGCGTCCACGACCTGCGCTTCTCCGGACGCATCGACGACTCCACCGCCTCCAACGTCAACCGGCGCCTCGACGTCGAGACCCTCCACATCAACGGCCCCATCGACGTCGAGTGATCGGCGAGTAAGAGCAGTATGAGAGGCGGGACGTCGGCGCGCCCCACCCGTCGGTCAGCGCTGCCGACGCAGCAGTCTCAGTACAGCGTTCCGCCGTCGAGCTGGCTCTTCTTGACGTACTCGCCCAGCAGCCAGGCGATCGTCTTGGGGTCGTCGTGGTCGAAGATGCGCGGCAGGCTCCCGTCGTCGAGGGCGGCGAAGGCGGGCATGTCCTCCTCGTTGCCGTAGGCCTGGGCGGTGTCGATGAGGCGGTAGCCGACCTCGAGGGCGTCGCGCACGCAGCGCTCGGCCTCATCCGGCGGGGTCTGGAAGACGCCCGTGGCCGAGCATCGGCATCTCGACGCCGTTGTTGAGGGTCCTGTGGAGCATGGCGGTGTCCTTCCGGTGGTCTCGGGAGGTTCAGGTCTGCTGGGAGTAGTCCATGGTGGTGGTGACGAAGGCCGGCGGCTCATGGGGCACGGCGTAGTAGGGCTTCTGGGGGAGGGCGTTGATGCGGGCCATCTCCTCCTCGGTCAGGGCGATGTCGAAGATGTCGATGTTGTCCGCCATGTGCTGCGGGCTGAGCGTCTTGGGGAAGGTGACGTTGCCCTCCTGGAGGTGCCAGCGCAGAGCGACCTGGGCGGCGGTCTTGCCGTACCTGGCGGCGGGCCCGGTCAGGGCGGGCTCGGCCAACAGGGCCTTGTCCCCGTGGCCGAGCGGGTACCAGGCCTCGAAGACGATGCCGGTGCTCGCCAGCTCGGCCTTGAGGGCGTGCTGGTTCCAGTAGGGGTGGGCCTCGACCTGGAGGACCGCCGGAGCGATCCGGGCGACGTCGAGGATCTCGCGGACCTTGTCGGCGGAGAAGTTGGACAGGCCGATGGAGCGGACCTTGCCGGCCTCGACGGCCTCCTCCATGGCCTTCCAGCCGGCCACGTACTCGCCGTAGGGCTGGTGGAAGAGCAGGAGGTCGATGTAGTCCGTGCCCAGGCGCTCCAGGGTGGCGTCGATGTCCGGCCCGCACTGGGCGTAGGGGTAGGACTGCGGGAAGAGCTTGGTGGTGATGAAGAGGTCCGCGCGCGCCACCGGGCTCTTGGCCACGACCCGGCCGACGGCGACCTCGTTGAAGTAGGCGTTGGCGGTGTCGATGTGCCGGTACCCGGCGTCGATCGCCTCGGGCAGGTGCTCGTCGACCTCGGCCGAGGACATCTGGAAGACGCCGTAACCCAGGGCCGGGATTTCAAGGCCATTGTTCATGGCGAAGAACTGCATGGTTGACTCCTCGACGGGATGTTCCACTTTACGCATGAGTCTTCGCCAGGAACGTGGCGTTGTAAAATACTGATCGCGTATCTGCTGATGCATGAGTCGCATGAATATCATGACTGTGCATAGCGGCGCAGGATGCGGACGATACGGACGATACGGAAGGACGGGGCCTCATGGAGCTGGAGCAGCTCAGGCAGCTCGACGCCATTGCGCGAGAGGGCACCATGAGCGCCGCCGTCGACGACGTCGCCCGTCGCACCCGCGCCCTGCGCGTGGGCACTGTGGCGCCCGCACCGCTGTGGCGGCTGACCGCCCTCATGATCGAGCGCTTCCCCGGGCTCGTCCTGACCTCCCAGACGCTCGCCGAGGCGCAGGTGGAGTCCGGCATCCACGACGGCGAGCTCGACCTGGGCATCGCCCTTCGCCCCGCCGCGTCGTCGGGCGTGCGCTCGAGCCGGCTCATGGCGGAGAACCTGTCCGTCGCCCTGCCTGTCGGGCACGCGCTCGCGGATCGGTCGAGCGTGAGCGCGGCCGAGCTCGACGGCGAGACCTTCCTGCTCTTCGAGGGCATCGGCTTCTGGCGCGAGCTGTGCGACCAGCACTTCCCGCACTCGCAGTTCGTCGTGCAGGAGGATCGCGCGGTCTTCGAGCAGTTGGCGCGCAGCTCGTCGCTGCCCCACTTCGTCACTGACGCGCCCTCGCTCTCGGCGCCGATGCCCGGCCGCACGGTCGTGCTGATCCGCGACGCAATGGCCCATGCGACCTTCCACCTGCTGGTGCGCGACGGCGGCCGTCGAGAGGCCGACGAGGTCTTCGACTGGGTGCGCGGGCGTCCTGATCCGGCGTCATAGGCCGTGGCCTTCGTGCTCATCGAGAGGAGCGACGTGGCCGACGGCGAGGTGCAGTGGGTCAAGGAGCTCGCGTGGGAAGTCCGCCGGCTGCGGGGGCCGATGAGATCTTGCGCAGGGCGAGCGCGTATCTGCGCTCCGTGGAGTGCAAGCGCTGGTAAGGGTCGTCGGCTCCTTCGCCGATGACGATCGCCAGGAGTTCGGAGCCCGGCATCCGTCGGGTGCCTTCGAGTACTGATGCGCGGGTCGCCCCGAGCGGGTGACTCGCGCCCGTCGTGGCACGCCTGCCAGTGCCGGGTCGTTGCGCGATGAGGCCCTCAAGGGCGGGGGCGCCCGGGTGCTCAAGGAGGGCGATTGCTCGGTTCTGGGGTCCGCATGATGCACGTGATGTGGGGTCGCCGCGAGACCGTCGAGCGTTACGGCGCCGGTTGCGCGGGGCGCTGTACCACCTGTGAGACTCATGGGCGATGTAACGAGTGCGCATCGTGTCGGTGACGGGCACACACGTTGTACTTCACTTATGCTACCATTAGTAGCGGATTTCGTGGCAGGAGCGTCTATGGCGGTGACGATAGCTTCGATGGGAGGCGGGGCGCAGACCTGCACTGCCGCTTTGCTTGGGATCCGCTGGCCCGAGGGAGACGCCCCGTCAATACCACGATCGAGTGATCGGCTCGGCCCCGCCGGCTGCCGCCCGCTTGATGCGGGCATACGGTACAACCCCCCGGTGGGCTGCGAACCGTGGAGGCGCATGGTCGTTGTCGGGAGGGTTGCTGTCCCCTACGGGCCGTACCGACTCACCCGGGCCGATGCCGCGCCCACTCGTGCCGTCACGACGGCTCTCACCCTTGGCCGGGGCACCGTTCCCCGCACGCACTTGGGCGCATCCTGGAGCGTCCGGTCGCTCATGTCCGGCACGGCGACGCCGATCGTCTCCGGTCTGCCCTGCGCCGCTTTCGTGCTGTTGCGGATAAGTAGGGCGGGGCTTCTGCTGTACCGAGGAGACCTCGCCGTCGAGCAGGTTGGGAGGTCGATGGGCTGCACTTGCCAGCCGTTCTTCTGCACTGCCCAAGCGACCGGCGATGTGCGGAGCCCGTCATCGGGCCATCTGCACCGCCCGGCGCTGTCGAGGGTCCATCTCACGACGTCCCGCGCCTCATCCAGAATCTGTCTCCCATCATTTCATTCCTCGAGACCTTCATGCGCTCTTCGGCGTGCGTCCTCACGGCCTCGCCTCCGGTCCGCATCGACGAATCGCTCCCCACCATGGTCAGCGGCTCTCGCTGGCAGCCCTATGTGAAGTATCGTGCCTCTTTCGCGAGCACTTCTGGTAAATCTTCATAGGGGTCTTGCCAACTGATCTAAGATGTGTTAGCGCATTTGCGTTGACACCGCTGCACGTGGTTCGCGCGGCATGTCCCTGTTGATCGATGCATCAAATTCTGTCCCTGCCATGAGTGTGTAGTGTGCCATGCCTTGCTCGCCCTCGCGCGGTTCTGGGTAGACGATGATGTCAGCAGAAATAGACCTCATTTGACGCTGGAGTTGAAGTTCGATCACGGTCGAAAGACTGACCAAAAAATATGGACAAAATACCGCGGTTGACGACCTGAGTTTTTATGTTGAGGATGGTTCGCTGTTCGCCTTCCTCGGTACTAACGGGGCCGGGAAATCGACTACCATTTCCTGTATGACAACTCTTCTGGAATTTGAATCGGGAAAAATTGCCGTTGACGGCAAGGAGGTGGGACGTCGCGATAGTGAGATTCGCGCCGACATCGGCATCGTATTTCAGCAGTCGCTTCTCGATCCGCGCCTGACGGTCAGAGAGAACCTTGAGTCCCGCGCATTATTCTACAGCGTGAGCAGGTCCCACGTGAATGAGTTGATCGAACTCATCGAAATGGGAGACTTTCAGGGGCGACCATACGGCGTGCTGTCCGGCGGGGAAAAGCGACGCGTAGACATTGCGCGCGCTCTCCTGAACAAACCCTCCATGCTTTTTCTCGACGAGCCGACGACTGGGCTGGACCCTCAGAGTCGCGAACAGGTCTGGTCAGTCATCTCCCAACTGCGCACAGGTCGGGGACTGACGGTCCTTCTCACAACGCATTACATGGCTGAGACGGAGAATGCGGACCGTGTTCTTGTGATTGATCACGGGCATTCAGTTGCTGAGGGGACGCCGTTCGAGCTACGGGCGAGGTATAGCACCCCTCATCTCTCAATCAGTATAGACCATGACGATCAGAGTCTGAGCGTGGTCGATCGGGTTCATGCTCTCGTCCCCGGTGTCCGGGTGAAGATGCAGGAGGTCGGGGGCGCGGTGCATCTGGCGGTGCCCGACTCAACGGCCGCCCTGAGAGTCCTGGACGCAGTACGGCCCCACCTGGCCGACTTCGAGTTTCGACAAGGTTCGATGGATGATGTGTTTTTGGCGCTCACAGCGCAGAAGGAGGAAGCGTGAGGACCACCCTGGGTTTGATCCGACGCAATATTCGTGTCTACTATCGTGATCGTGGACAGGTTGTTCTCTCCCTCATCGCGCCGCTGATCCTGCTGCTGCTCTATATTCTTTTCCTCGGTAACCTCCAGGTGGATACGCTCAAGGCCTCGCTTCCGGGCGCCAGTGATGAGGAGATCGATGCTTTCGTTTATACTTGGGTGTTCGCCGGAATGGTGATGATAACGACAGTGACCACGGGTCTATCGGCTTTGAACACCTTCGTGGAGGATCGAATCTTCGGACGTTTTAAGGATTTCAGGGTCTCTCCGATTAATCCAGTGCAGCTCATCGCCGGCTACCTGGTCGCCTCCTGTCTCATCGCCTTTGTCATGAGCCTGATCGTCTTCATCGTAGGACTAGTGGTCGTGTCCGTCTCCTATGACAGCTTTCCTGGATGGAAGGACGTCTTCGCATCTGTCGCCTGGACCGCGCTCATGTGCCTGGGGTTTTCCTCGATGTCGGCTCTGATTGTCACCTTCATCCGCAGTTCCGGTGCATTCACCTCGCTGAGCGTGATAGTGGGAACTGTCGTCGGTTTCCTGGCTGGTGCCTATATTCCGCTGGGAACCATGTCGGATGGGGTGGTGAATGCGCTCAACGTCCTGCCGTTTTCGCAGTCGGCCATGCTCCTGCGCAACCCCCTGGCCGGTGTTCCTCTGACTGATCTTACGCAGAATGTGCCAGGCGCATACGATACGATTTCAGAATATTTTGGTTTCCAGCTCATGGTCGGAAGTCGAACCATCACGGAAGCCATGGTCGCGGTCGTCCTCCTGGCAATGACGATCGTTTGCGGGGCCTTAGGGGCTCTCCGCATGCAGAGGAGCATCAATTGAAATTGAACCTGCGAGAAGAAGCGGATGCAGTGAGCGCCCGAAGCGTGCTGGCACCTTTCTCGGGCCGAGGAACATGGGTCGTCGGAATGAGACTCCGGGCGGAGAGGACATCTCCCGCAGCAGCGGCGGTATTCGATGCAGCTTCTGACGTCATGGCGGTCGATGCGCGTGGAGTGTGTCGGCGCACTCTCGATGTCGAATTGAAACAGACAGAAAACGCTCAACCGGCCATTACGATCGCTGCGCTGGCAAGCTGGGCCGCGGCCGGGAGAGCTTTGGCTGATTCCTCGACAGTGATGGCCGGACCCAGCGTGGGGGCGATTTCCGCTGCTGCAGCTGGTTATCTCAGTGTGTCCACCGTGGTCGAGCTTGCTGTCTCGCGAGGAAAGTTGATGAACTCGGTGGGGTCCCAGTTTGACCCGAGTTTCCCGCATCCACGTATTGCGCGGTCGTGACGTGTCAAACTGACTCTTTGGACTGCTGGGTGTTTTTCGGACACTGCTTCTTTGCGCTCCAGGCTGCCTTGACTAAGCCAAGAAACTCTTGCTCAACCTGGTTCGGGCTGCGATGTTCCAGGGCGCTAAGGCGTCAGGAATCAGGTGCTCTTTCCCGTGCTTTGCGACCCAGTTGCCCACCGTCTGAGCCACAAGATCGTACGAGGCGGCTACCGAGGCGATCATGCGGTCCTTCATGGGTGACCTCACGCACGACCCGGGCCTTGAAATCCTCCGAGTATCTCTCTGCCGGCATGGTCTCCATGCTATCGGCTCACGGGAAAAAACTCCCCCGGTCCGAGAAACATCGTGCGCTCCACATCCATGCGGGCGCCTCAAGGACCGACTTAAAAGTAACTACGTGAACATTTGATAGACTCCACCTATCGCACCCTCAAGCACGAAGAGCCGTCAAACTTCAGGTCGGGCGTCAGGGGCGCTTGAGCGGTGGGACGTAATGGTTGAGCGCCCGTGGTGATGATTCGCCGACGGGTTTACGTTCTGGCTCATGCTCGTCTAATATGCGAACACGATATCTTTACTCCGATATGAGGCCTTTGGGGTGCGTTGTTGTTAGGGTTGGGAGTCCTGATCTATAGGATGGAGTTCATGTCCGGATGGAGATATTCCGAGGAGCTGCTGGCCTCAATATCGGGCTACGATGGAAGAAGCGGGATGGCCGTTGATGAGTAGTGGGATCCGGTTCTCGACGTGAAGTGGCGACTCGTTTATCGAAGCGACCCACATGTTTTCGTTGGCTCGGTTGCTCAGGGGCACGATTGTGCTGCCTTCGGTCCTGAGGAGACGCATCATTCCAGTTGTGGCCTCCTCCGCCCATTGTCGGTAATCTCCGCCGATATCCATGTACTCCCCCCACGGAGGGTCTGTGACAATCGTCGAGAAACAGCCATGAAAACTGGCCGGTGGTCTGCGAGTGTCCCAGGAGGAGGTGCTCACTCGGCCTGTACGCATCAAGTTCCCAGGAGCATGAGTTTTCAGGTCGTTGAAGTGGGCTCGTGCTGCTGGCCATTTCAGTCGCTGCCGTACGATTCCTCCGGATCCTGCGAAGGGATCAATGAAGTCTTCGTCGGGACGAGGCTCACTCAAGGTGATCAGGGGCGAGGCTAGGCTGGGCGCGAGTTCCCCTTTATTTGGTGCGGGGGCCGCAGGAGTCCGTAGACGAGTCCCGAAGAATAGATTTTTCCAACCTTTTCGGCAATGATCCAGTACTCCATTCCGCCGCCCCGAGAATGCACTCCTGTGCCGGTGAGGCTTTCAATCATGATTTCCAGTGTAGTGCGTCTTGCGCGATCTATGGACGTGAGTTGGCCATCTATGCGGGCCATGATTCGAAAGGTCTCGTCCTTGCGTATCCCCGCGATGCCCCTCTTCGCAAGTTGTGCGGTTAGTCGCGAGACGGAATGAGGTAGGGGTCCCCGGGTGGTGGAGGCCTCTATGGAGAATACATTTTTGAAAAAAGGGATCAATTGTGTGGGTAGAGAATCTTGATGCGAGAGGCGTACTGCGCTCTGGTCAATGTCCAGTAATTTGGCGCTATTAGCTTCGAGAACAGACTCGATGACGTTCTGCAAGCCTGCCGGGAAGAAGCCAATGAACTCCGAGGTGCTACTGAGGTCGTTGCGCTCGTTTCGGCCTCTCCCGACTCGGTCGACTTTCTTGGATGGGGTTGAGTCTGTCGTGGCTCGGGAGGGGTTCGCGACTTGGGGTTCATTCGGCGAGGATATCACCGCTGGGGTTCATACTCGCTGCTGCTATACCGGCTGTTATTCCGGTGCTTGCTCCCGTGGCCGGGGCTCGCGCTTCTGGGAACGTTCAAAGGTGTGAGGTCGGGTCATGCTTCCTCAGCGGGCTGGGAGGGCCCGGGTCTGGATGATTATGGCCCGCACGGCGTTGGGCCGCTCCCCGGGAGCTTAGCGAAATCGGTCGTCACGGGGCGCGGACTGGGCTCCGACCCCGCCGACCCCCTGGTGGCGGGGTGCGCTCGATCCCGGAGGAGATGCCAGCGAAGTCGATCGAGGCGTTGTTCATGGGCGGCCCTGTTCTTCTTCACTCACGCTGGGGCGGCGGCCCCCGTCATCGCCCGGACGGCGTCGAAGTCGTCGCGCACTCGGGCCCGACCGGCGATGCGGCCGTCCTCGACGTGCAGGACGCGGTCGCAGGCGCACGCGATGAGCTCCAGGTCGTGGGTGATGACGAGGATCGCGCGGCCCTGGTCCGCGAGCCGTCTCAGCAGGCGGGCGACGCGGCGCATCCCGTCCAGGTCGATCCCGCTCGTGGGCTCATCGAACACGAGGACTCGCTTCCCGGCCGCCACGCACGCCGCGACGGCCAGGCGCTGCTTCTGCCCGCCGGACAGCGTCGCCGGGTGCCTGCCGGCCACGTAGTCCAGGGCGAGCTCGCGCAGGACGGCCTCCGTGTCCACGGCACTGGCCTGACGGCGCGACAGGCCGAAGGTGACCTCGGCCGCGGCGCTCTCGGCGAACAGCTGGTAGTTGACGTCCTGGAAGACCATGGAGGAGGCGCGCGTCCGGTGCTTGCGCGACGCCCGTCGCCCGTCCAGGAGGACCGTCCCCCGCGCCTTGCGCTCGAAGCCGCACAGGGCGCGGCACAGCGTGGTCTTGCCCGCGCCGTTGCGTCCGGCGAGGGCGACGACCTCCCCGGCGCGCAGATCCACCTCGGCTCCGCGCAAAACCGGGCCTCGGCCGTAGTCGACCGACAGGCCCCGTGCCGACAGCACCGCATGGCCGCCTCTGCCGCCGGCGGCCCTGCCCGCGCTATCGGTGCTATCGGTGCTATTGGCGTCGTCGCCGGGCGGGACCGGGCCGGCGCCGCCCGCGGGCGCGACGTCATCGAGGTCGCGCGTGCGCAGCCCCATGGAGTCCAGCTCCTGCGGGCTGAGCTCGGCGAACTCGCGGGCATCCATCATGCGCTCGATACGGCCGCCGTCGAGGTGGACATAGGTATCGGCGATGCCGGAGAGCCAGGCCAGTCGGTGCTCGGCCACCAGAATCGAGCGGCCCGATGCCTTGGCGCTCGCGACGAAGGCCGCGATATCCGCGATGGAGGGCATGTCCAGGTTGCTCGTCGGCTCGTCCAGCAGCAGGTTCGGCGGCCGCAGAGCCCAGATGCTCGCGTAGGCGATCTTCTGGCGCTGTCCGCCGGAGAGGCGGAAGATGCTGCGTCCCGCCAGGGACTCCAGGCCCAGCTCGCGGAAGGTCCGGTCGACGCGGGCGCGGATCTCCTCCTCCGGCCAGCCGGCGCTCTCCAGGGCGAAGGCCGCCTCCCCGGTGGTGTCCACGTTGAAGAACTGCGTGCGGGGGTTCTGGAACAGGGACCCCGCGCGCGTGGCGATCTCCCAGGTGGCCAGGCCGCCGACCTCCTCGCCGTCGAGCAGGACGCTCCCGGTCCTCCGGCCGGGGAAGAAGCGCGGGGCGAGCCCGTTGACCATGCGCAGCAGAGTGGACTTGCCGCACCCGGAGCGCCCGCACAGGACCACCACCTCGCCGGGGCGCACGTCGAGGCTCGCATCCCTGACTCCCGTCTCCCCGGCGGCGCCCCCGCGGTAGGCGAAGGAGGCGTGCTCGAATCGGATCATGCCATCGCTCCGCAGACTCTGCAGACCACGGCGCCCGCCACGGCGCACAGGCCCAGGGCGAGCATGAACCAGTCCACCGGGCGCATGGCGATGCGCAGGTAGCAGGTGCGGGCGACGGGGTTCTCGATGCCGCGCACGATGGCCGCCATGGACAGCTCGTCGGACACGCGGCTGGCGCTCATGAGCAGCGGGACGTAGATGCAATCGATGGTGCGCGCCGGTGCCCGCACGAGGCTCGCGGGACCGGGGGAGACCCCGCGCATGCGCATGGCGTCCCTGATGAAGGCCCAGTCCTCGCGGACCGCGGGTGCGTAGCGCATGGCCACGGCCAGGGGGATGCTCAGTCCGCGCGGCGCGCGCAGGCGGGCGAGCGAGCTCATGAGCTCGTTGACCTGGGTGGTGGCCACGGTCGCGTAGGCCATGAGCCCGCAGGCGAAGATCTTGCGCACCAGCAGGAAGAAGGAGCCGAACGTCGTGCGTGCGGCGACGCTGTCCAGGTACGGCAGGAACTGGGTGGCGGCTATGGTCGCCGCGTACAGGAGGAGCATGATCGCGGATGCCCTGGTTCTGCCCAGTGCCACGCCGAAGGCGAAGGCTGCCGTCATGAGGAGCATCTCGTAGGCGAGGCTCGGGGCGAGAGCCACCGCGACGGCCATGGTCGCGATGAGGGCCAGCTTGGTGCGCGGGTCGAGATGGACCCGCTCGCCGGTGCGGACGACCCGCGTCGTCGGCCGGCCGTGGTCGTGCACCTGCTGCGCCATGCGCGTCGTCAACCGTCGCGTCGTCGTGGTGGCGGTATCGGCGCGCAATGCTCAGGCCGTGATGCCGGCGCGCTCGAACTGCCTGCGCAGCAGGCGCATGCCGGCCAGGCCGCTGATGAGGGCGCAGAGCACCGTGGCCAGGGTCATGGCGGGCAGCATCCAGCCGGTGGCCGTGCTCTCCATGGTGCTCATGTACGCCTGCTCGGTGCCCCTGCCGGTCAGGTAGGCCGTGTAGCCGCTCGGATTCACCCACAGCATGATGTAGGAGCCCATGGGGGACAGCGAGTAGACGACGAAGGCGATGAGATTGAGGGGCTTGGCCCTGAACCGGCCGACGCCGGCGATGATATCGGCCAGGATGCCCAGGACTGCGGAGGCCAGCGCCCACCCCCAGTACATGCCCGTGACGAACAGGATCGCACCGATGACCACGCCCAGGATGGCCAGGGGCCCGTGCTTGGGGACCTTCGCGATGAGAAGCAGGTAGACGGGCCCGGTCAGCAGGGCGGCCGCGGCGGGCATCCAGAACGTGAGGACCGGGTTGGGGGCGAACAGGGCGCTGCCGACTACCATGAAGACGAGGAAGAGGGCGGTGAAGACGCCGACCGTGATGAGGTCGCGCGCGGTGAGGGTGGAGCTCTCGACGGTGGGGGACGGGTCGGGGGATGGCGGTGCCGACGTGCTCAATTCTCGTCCTTCCCTATTAACTCAGGTATTGCTAACCTTTTGCGAAGTATATGGACGAGGGGCGGATTCTGCGCCGTTCGTCAGGCATTCCAGTCCTATCGGCGTATGATCGCGTCTCATCGTCATAGGTCGAAAGGACGACGACGTGGAGAAGTCGGTGCACAGTTCGATGCTCAGGAGCGCGGGCTTCGCGGAGGTGCCGTCGTCGGAGGGCCTCGGCGGGCTCTGGCACTCGTACCGGTGCGAGGGGCGGGAGTGCACCGGCTGGTTCCACGTCCTCTCCCCGGACCCGGCGCTGTGGAGCATCAGCATTCACGACTTCACCATGCGCAGCGACTTCATGATGGACGTCGAGCCGCCCAGCTATCTCACGGTCACGTGGTTCAAGTCCATCGCCGGGGAGGAGTTCAGCCCCTACCGCAGGCTCAGGCCCGACAGCGTGTGGGGTCAGAGCATCGGAGGCGGTCCCTGGAAGGGCGTGGCCCACGGCGGCATTCCCGTGCAGAGCGTCGCCATCGAGATCACGCCGGAGTTCTCGGCGCGGTTCCTCGACAAGGAGTACGCGGGCCAGTTCCAGGACGTCGAGCAGGCCTTCGTCTCGCTCGGCTCGATCGACGAGTTCCGCGAGATGAGGGCACTGCTGTCCCGCCTGTGGCCCCGGCCCGGCGACCCCGAGCACAGCGAGCTCTACTACGAGGGCAAGGTGCTCGAGGCGATGGGCCTCATCGTGGAGCGCTCCCGGCGCGGTCCGGTCGTGGAGAGCCGGCGCCTCAGCCCCGCCGATCGCGAGCGCCTGCGCGACGTCGTGAGCTACATCGACGACCACTGCTCCGTGGACCTGCGCATCGGCGACCTGGCCGGGATCGCGTGCATGAGTCCCACGAAGTTCAAGGAGACCTTCAAGCGGCTCAACGGGCAGACCGTCACCCGGTACATCCAGGGCAGGCGGATGAGTCAGGCGGAGCTCCTGCTGCGACAGCCCGACCTCACCATCGAGCAGGTGGCCAGATCCGTGGGCTACACCTGCGCCAGTCGCTTCTCCGCCCTGTTCAAGCGCGAGGTCGGCATGCTGCCCAGCGAGTACCGCAGGCGGCTCGTCATCTGAGGCCGCGTCCGAGACCCGGAGGGGCCCGGCCGGCGCGCCGTCGGGCCCGTCGTACGGGGCGGGCCCTACGCGTCCGGACGGCGCCCGGGCCCGGGCACCGCCAGTCCCGTCACTCGACGTAGAGGCGGACCCGGTCCTCGCCGTCCGTGATGTCGAGCAGCGTGCTCCTCCCGACGGCGTCGAGGGAGCCGAAGGCGGTGGCCAGCACCGCGTCGAGGTCGAGGCCGTGGGCGTCGATGGCGGTGCGCACCTGCGGCACGGCGGCGGTCAGGCTCGTGAGGGCGGCGACGGCCTGCATGGGGAAGGCCAGGTCGACATTGTTCCGCGGGCCCCGGATCTCGATGCGGAGCTTGCGCCCGGCGGCCGCGGAGGCGCCCCGATCCTGCTTCGGAGCCGGTTCGGGCCTCATGAGGGCGAAGTCCGTCGAGGCGGGTGCTGCCGGGGAGGGCGCCGAAGCCGGGGAGGGCGCCGAGGCCGGCGATGCCGGAGAGGCGGTGAGGCCGGCCCGTGTCGGGACCGCGTCCTCGGGTTCTGCCTCTGCGCCGTCGTCCGGCACCGTCAGCAGTGAGTCGACGCTCGTGCCGAGCAGCGCCGCCAGGGCGGGCAGCGCGGCCACGTCCGGGTAGTTGAGATCGTTCTCCCACTTGCTGACCGCCTGCGGTGTGACGCCCATCCGCTGGGCGAGACGTTCCTGCGTCATCCCCTGCGACAGCCGCAGCCTTGCGATATTGCGTCCGACTGAGTGCTTCATCGTGGTCTCCTTGTGCTCCTTAGTTCTCCATTGTTCCTGCTCGCTCTCGGCTCGCCGCTCGTCGGCGGTGCGCCGGAGTCGTTGGCGTTCGCCGGTACGGGCCCGGCGGCCGGAACCATGATGTCGGCCGCCTCCGCGGACGGGTAGCACGCATCCGTTGATCACCGGACTCGTGAGGGAGGACCGCCGGGAGCGAGAGGCTCAACCACCGGTTGAGCCCGCTTCGAGCCGTTGAGCCAGACCATCGCCGCAGCGCGTTCAGGTGCGGGGCCGGTCCGAGCGACCGCCGCCGTCCGCGTCGCGAATCCGACGGCGAATCCACTGGGCAGGAATTCGACCGTGCGGTACATTATTATCGCATTATCATCCATGACGATGCGCAGTGAGACGCACCGATGCGCACCGTACCGAGAGGCGCCCCGCGCGGGCGCCGACACCAGCAAAGGAGCTCCACGTGCCGATGAACCAGTATGAGATCGACCATCTCGCCACCGTGCGCACGAGCGCGCCCGAGTCCATGGTGCTGCTCAGGTCGGACGGGTCCTTCCCCCTGCCCGAAGCCGATCGGCTCGCCCTGTACGGCTCCGGCGCCCGCCGCACCATCAAGGGCGGCACCGGATCCGGCGATGTCAACTCCCGTCACGTCGTCACCGTCGAGGAGGGCCTGGAGAAGGCCGGCTTCACGCTGACCACCAAGGCGTGGCTGGACGCCTACGACGCCGTCCACGAGCGGGCCCATGCCGACTTCATCGCCGACCTCAAGGCCCGGGCCAAGGCCGCCGGCGTGCCCGCCGTCGTCTACGGCATGGGCGCCGTCATGCCCGAGCCCGAGCACGACCTCCCTCTCGACACCGAGGGCGTCGAGAGCGCCGTCGCCGCGGTCTACGTGCTCGGCCGGGTCTCCGGCGAGGGCAACGACCGGCGCCCCGAGCGCGGCGACGTGCTCCTCACCGACGCCGAGATCCGCGACATCCGCGCCCTGAACGAGCGCTACGAGAAGTTCCTCCTGGTCCTCAACGTCGGCGGCGTCGTCGACCTGAGCCCCCTGGCGGACGTGAGGAACATCCTCCTGCTCTCCCAGCTGGGCGCCGCCATCGGCGACTCCTTCGCCGACGTCCTGCTCGGTGCGGCGTACCCCTCCGGCAAGCTGTCCACCACCTGGGCCGCCTGGGAGGACTACTCCACCGTCGGCGACTTCGGGGACCCGGACGACACCCACTACCGCGAGGGCGTGTACGTCGGCTACCGCTACTTCGACTCCGAGGGCGTCAGCCCGCTCTTCCCCTTCGGCTTCGGCCTGGGCTACACGAGCTTCGAGCTCGGCGAGCCGGCCGCGGCGATCGACGGCTCGCGGGTGACGGTCCGGGTCCGGGTGACCAACACCGGGCGGCGCGCGGGCAAGGAGGTCGTCCAGGTCTACGTCTCGGTGCCGGCCGGTGAGCTCGACCAGCCCTATCAGGCGCTCGCGGGCTTCCGGAAGTCCGACGAACTCGCCCCCGGCTCCAGCCAGGACGTCGCCGTCGCCTTCGACCTGGCCGACCTCGCCTCCTACGACGAGGGCCGGGCGGCCACGGTCCTGGAGGCCGGCGACTACGTGGTCCGCACGGGCGCCTCCAGCCGCGACACCACTCCCGCCGCCGTCGTCCACCTGGCCGAGACCGCCGTCGTCCGCGAGCTCCACGACGTCCTGGGCGACCCGGGGTTCACCGACTGGAGGCCGGCCGCCCCCACCGCCGTCGAGGCGCCCGCCGGTGCCCCGCGCCTGGCCGTCGAGCCCGCCGCCCTGCGCCGGGCGGACGGCTGCGAGCCGGTCGATCTGACCGACGCCCTGGAGTTCGTCGAGAAGCTGTCCGATGACGAGCTGTCCTACATGGTGCTCGGCGACTACCGGGACGGGGCCGAGTCCCAGTCCATCATCGGCTCGGCCGCCCAGACCCTGGTGGGCGCGGCGGGGCAGTCCACCAGCCGCTTCGAGGGCCTGCCCAGTCTCATCATGCCCGACGGCCCGGCGGGCCTGCGCATCGCCCCCAGGGTCGGCATCGACGACGACGGCGCCTTCGCGCTGGACTCGTCCATGCCGGCCGGCTTCGAGGAGCTCATGGACGAGGAGTCCCGGGGGATGTTCGACTCCATGATGGGGGTCTCGGACAGGCCCCGCACCCCGAAGCGCGTCGTCGAGCAGTACGCCACCGCCATCCCCATCGGCACCGCCATCGCCCAGTCCTGGAGCCCCGAGCTGGCCGAGGCCCTCGGTGACCTCGTGGGCGCCGAGATGGATCACTTCGGCGCGCATCTGTGGCTGGCCCCCGCCTTCAACCTGCACCGCTCCATCCTGTGCGGGCGCGACTTCGAGTACCTCTCGGAGGACCCGCTGCTGGCCGGGCGCGTGGCCGCCGGCATCACCCGCGGCGTCCAGAAGCACCCGGGGCGCGGCGTGACGATCAAGCACTTCGCCTTCAACAACCAGGAGACGAACCGCTTGAACTCGTGCAGTCACGTCTCCAAGCGCGCGGCCCGCGACCTGTACCTGCGCAGCTTCGAGATCGTCGTCCGCGAGGCCCGGCCCCACGCGATCATGACCTCCTACAACCTCCTCAACGGCGTGCACACCTCGGAGTCGGCCGAGCTGCTGGAGACCGTTCTGCGCGACGAGTGGGGCTTCGAGGGCCTGGTCATGACCGACTGGGTGGTGGCCGGCATGACCCGCCACGACCTGAGGCACCCGGCGGCCACCTCCGCGCCGACCATCAAGGCCGGCAACGAGCTGTTCATGCCCGGCTGCGAGACCGACCGGCAGGGGATCCTGTCCGCGCTGCGGGGCCAGGACGAGCAGGTCGAGCTGAGTCGCTCCGAGCTGGAGAAGCAGGCCGCGCGCGTCGTGCGCATGGTCTGGGCGCTCGCCGGCAGCTGAGCGGCTCCGGCGTCCTCGGCGGCGGTCGGCCCGGAAGGAGGCCGTCGCCGCGGGCGCGAGCGGCCCCGGCGCCCTCGGCGGCGGTCGGCCCGTCAACGTTCGGGCGGGACCGTGCGGGCGGCCTCCGGGGCCGTCGCGGCGCGGCTCCGATGACGGGATCCGGAGCCCTTCTCCCGAGGGCCGCGCTGCGAGGACCTCTCAGGGCCTGTCGTGGGCGCGGCTCGGGTGCCATGCTCTGCGCACAGGCCGATGAACCGGGAAACCGAGATCCGAGGAGAACCACCATGGCCCTGACGCCCGAGGCGCACCAGACCTTCACCCGTCTGTTCGGCACCGAGCCGTCGCCCCACCCCACCGACCCCGAGCTCTACGAGATCCTCCAGAACCAGATCTTCGGAGAGGTCTTCGCCACCGGGGTCCTGACCGACGTCGAGCGCGAGCTGCTCACCGTGACCGTGCTGGCCGCCATGCAGACGCTCCCGCAGCTCGCCGCCCACGTGAAGGCCGCCCTGAACACCGGCGCCACGCCGCTGCAGGTGCGCGAGGCCATCTACCAGTGCGCCCCGTACATCGGCTACCCCAAGACGCTCAACGCCGCCGCCACCGCCAACGAGGTTTTCACGGCCGAAGACGTGAGTCTGCCTCTGCCCGGGGCCGCCACCGTGGTCTACGAGGAGCGGGAGGCGGCGGGCGGCGCCATCCAGGCGCCGTTGTACGGCGACGAGGTCAAGGACGTCTTCTCCGCGCTGCCCGAGCCCTTCGACGGCGTCCTCCCGCGCCTGCTGACCACGGGGGCCTTCGGCGACATCGAGACCCGCAGCGGCCTGGACATCGCCATGCGCGAGCTGATCGCCCTCGTGGCCATCGCCGCCCTCGGGGCGGCCACCCAGCTGCGTCCCCATGTCGCCGGGGCGATCAAGGCGGGCAACAGCAGGCAGAGGGTCGCGGCGGCGCTCGTCCAGGTGCTGCCCTACATCGGCGGCCCCTATGCCCTGTCGGGCCTGGTCCTCGTGGCGAACTACGACGAGAACGCCTCCTCGGAGGCCTACCGTTGAGGCCCGGACGCGGTGCGGAACCGGTCCGGTCCGGCGGCGCGGGTGGGCCGGACCGGACCGCCGGACCGGCGCATCTGGCGGGGCCGGTGCCGGCGTCGCAGGATGGTGCCATGAGTGCGCACGAGTCCGTGGATCTGACCGGTGCCAGTGAGACCATGCTGCTGACCCTCTGCGCCAGGGCCGAGCACACCGTCTCCGCCCATCCGCGCTTCGAGGACTGGACCGCCGTCGATCTCGTCTCCCGGCTCGACTACGACTTCTCCGCGGCCCGGCGCGACCGTCTCATGTCCGACGGGGTCGTCGTGCGCACGCTCGCATTCGATCCCCTGGTGGCCGGATACCTGGCCACGCACCCCGGCTGCACCGTCGTCAATATCGCATGTGGTCTCGACACCCGTTTCCAGCGCCTCGACGACGGGCGCGTCACCTGGTACGACCTCGACCTGCCCGAGGTCATCGACATGCGCCGACGACTGCTGGGGGAGGGGGAGCGGAATCGCACGATCGCCGCCTCCGCCCTCGACTCGACCTGGCCGGACCAGCTGACGGCCGATGCGCCCGGTGGTGCGCTCGTCGTCGTCGAGGGTCTCACCATGTACCTCGTCGAGGAGGAGCTGCGGGGGCTCATGGAGATCATCGCCGCCGGCCTGCCCGGGGCGACGGTCCTCATCGAGTTCATGCCGCGCTTGTTCCAGAGGTACGGCCGGGAGCACTCGGTCAAGGGCACGGGGGCGCGCTTCACCTACGGGTGCTCCGACGCCGATGAATTCCGCCGGGCGGTCGCCCCCGAGTACGCGCTGCTCCACGACGTCCCCTTCACCGACACGATCGCGCGCTTCCGCCCTCACCTGGCGCCGTTCCTCGGGCTGCCGCCGGCGCGCCGCCTCTCCCCGCGCATCCTCGTCATGCGTGCGCCTCGCCGGCGACCGGTCGCCGCGGCAGCATGAGGCCTGGGAGACTGCTCGCATGCGCCGTATCGTCATGCTCGCCTACGACTCCCCTCTGGGGCCGATGACGCTGGCCGCCGAGACCGGCGAGGACCTGTCCGCGGGCGGGGTGCTCGTCGGAGTGTGGTTCGACGGTCAACGGCACGACCGGGCCGGGATGGACGGGAGGGGCGCGGAGCGCGCCTTCGTCGTCGGGCCCGGGAGTGACGACGGCCCGGCCGTCCTCGCAGATGCCCGGGCCTGGCTCGACCGGTACTTCGCCGGCGAGGACCCCGGCGATCCTCCCGCGCTCGCGCCCCGCGGCACCGACTTCCAGCAGCGCGTGTGGGGCCGGTTGCTCGACATTCCGCGCGGGGCCACCCGCGCCTACGGGTGGATCGCCGACGCCGTCGAGGCCGAGATCGGCCACCGCTGCTCGGCTCGCGCCGTCGGGGGCGCCGTGGGGCGCAACCCGATCAGCGTCATCATCCCCTGCCACCGGGTGGTGGGGGCCGACGGCTCCCTCACCGGCTACGCGGGCGGCACCGATCGCAAGACCCGGCTGCTGCGCCTGGAGGGCGCCCGCCTGCCCGACCTCGGCATCCCGCAGGATCCCGTCCCCGGGCTGTGACGCCGCCGTTTCGTTCGACCCGGTCGCGCCGCGCGAGATCGCCGAGCGCTCCGTGCTCATCAGCGCCGATCCCGCACTGGTCCTGGATCGTCTCGGTCGCGCCGTGCCGGCGGCCGACCGCGCCACCGCGTCAGGGCCCTGGTGACCTCTGCGAGCGTGGTCCTCTCTTGGGCGACGGCGGTCACCAGTTCGTGGGCCTCGTCGTCGGGGACCTCGATCCGGCGGCCGTTGATGTCCAGGAGAACGAGTGCGGCGAGCCATCCCAGGCGCTTGTTCCCGTCCGCCAGGGGACGGTCGCGCACCAGGGAGTCGAGCAGGGCGGCGGCCTTCTTCTCGATCGTCGCGTAGACGTCGCGCCCCCACAGCGCGGTAGTCGGTCGGTGCGCCGCCGATTCCAGCAGGCCGAGGTCGCGCACCGGCCCGACGCCGAGATCGCCTATGAGCGCGAGCAGGTCCTCGAGCGTGAGATACTCGGTCATCGGCGTCATCGACCGAGTCGCTTGAGGACGTCGGCGTAGCGGTTGCGGATGCGGGCCGAGGCGTCCTCCACGTGCTCCTCGTGCCCACGGCGCGCGGCCGCCTCGTGGATCGCCCGGACGATCACCGCCTGACGACTGGTCCCGTCCTCCTTCGCCAGCCGGGCCAGGACGTGCTCGTCTTCCTTGGACAAACGCAGAGTCATCGCCATGCGTCAATGGTACCAATGCGATATCTTGAGGGCGCGCGGAGTCCGGACGAGTCGGGCGCAAGGAGGGGAGCCGCGCACGCGCGGGGCCGCGCGGAGCGCATGGGACGGCACGCGGGATGAGCGGAATGCATGGATGTGGACTACGCAGGAGCGCGCTCGGGACGGAGCGGCGCCGGTGAGTGACGTCCTCGCGCGCGAGCTCAGTACGCCGGTCGCCGCGGACGGCGCCGGTGAGGGCGGCTCCGCCGCCTGGTCGACCCGCGCGCTGGTCCACTCATTGGTCTACGTGCCCCGCGACGCCGCCGCCGGGAGGGGGCGCGCGCCATTGGTGATCTGCTGCCATGGCCTGGGGGAGTCGGGGTTGCGCGTGGCCGGCATCGCGCAGCGGTTCGCGGCGGCCGGGGCGGTCGCCGTCGCCCCCTCGTTCCGCGGAGGCGGGGCGCCCACCGCCGGGCCCATGACCGCCATGTCGGTGCTCACCGAGATCGCCGACCTGGAGGCGGTGCTGGACGCGGCGCGGGCATGGCCCTTCGTCGACGTCGGCCGGACGGCCTTGTTCGGACGGAGCCAGGGCGGGCTCGTCGCAGCCCTGGCGGCGGTCGGGCGGCCGACGCAGGTCAGCGCCCTCGTCCTGTGGTACCCGGCGCTGCGCCTGCCGGCCGCCATGCGCTCCCGCTTCGGCTCGGGCTCGGCCGTGCCGCGGGCCTTCACGCACCGCGTCGATGGCCGTGACGTCACCCTCGGGCGTCGTTACGTCACCGACGTACGGGACCTGGACGTCGACGCCGAGCTGGCGCGGCTGCGGGTCCCCGTGCTGCTGGTCCACGGCGAGCAGGATGTCGACGTGCCGATCGCGGTGTCCGAGGACGCGACGCGCCTGCTGCCCGACGCCCGCCTCGTGCGGGTTCCCGGCGCCGCCCACGGCTTCGGCGACGAACGGTTCGCCGAGGCCGTCGCCCGCTCCGAGTCGTTCCTGACCTGGTGCGGGGTTCTGGAGGATCCCTGATCCCGCTCCCGGGCGGTTCGAGGACGAGCACCTCGCCGTCGTCGGGGTCCTGCACGTCGTCGGCGTGGCGGTTGCGACCGACGTCGTCGGACCCTCGTGCCAGGGCGACGGCGCCGAGTCCTCGCCGGTCGGGCTCGAGCAGGACTAGGGTCGGGGTGCGTGCAGTGCTGAGACCTACGACCGTACCGAGAGACCCGCACCGAGGAGGAATCGTGCCCGTACCCGATCAACTCACCACCGACGCCAGGGTCGCCGTGCTCATCGCCGAGGGGCTGGAGGAGGTCGAGGCCCTGGCCGTCGTCGACCTGCTCTACCGCGCCGGGATCGCCGTCGACATGCTGGCCGTGGGAGACGACCTCGAGGTCACCAGCTCCCATCGCGTCACCTTCCGCTGCGACGCGCTCCTGGCCGACGCCCATCTGGCCGACTACGCTCTCGTCTTCCTGCCAGGAGGCATTCCCGGAACTCCCAACCTCAGGAGGACTCGGGCGGTGACCGACGAGGTGACCCGCCGGCTGGAGGCGGATCTGCCCCTGGCGGCGATCTGCGCCGCGCCCTCCATTCCCGCCGAGCTGGGGCTGCTGCGCGGCCGCAGGGCCACCGCCAACCCGGCCTTCACCGGCGTC
This sequence comes from Actinomyces gerencseriae DSM 6844, assembly GCF_000429265.1. Lineage (GTDB taxonomy): Bacteria > Actinomycetota > Actinomycetes > Actinomycetales > Actinomycetaceae > Actinomyces > Actinomyces gerencseriae. The sequence goes on along the minus strand of NZ_AUBN01000006.1, from coordinate 25,899 downwards.
CTGGAGGACAACGGCGCCGAGGTCAGTGAGAGCGGCGTCGTGGTCGACGGCAACCTGCTCACCAGCCGCGGCATGGGCACCGCCGTCGACCTGGGACTGGAGATCATCCGTTTCCTGCTCGATGACGCCGCCGTCGAGAGGGTCGAGAGGGGCATCGTCCATCAGCGCTGAGCGCCGCTGGCCGCGGCCGCGGGACGATGGCGCGGCGGCGTCCCCGACGACGATCGGCTCCCGCCGTCCCGAACCGATCTCGGCGCGGAACCGGACCGATCTCGAGTCGGAACTCGACCGATCTCGGCGCGGAACCGGACCGATCTCGGCGATGGGGCCGGGGTCGGCTCCGATGACGGATCCGACCCCGGCCCGCGTCGTCCGCCGCCGGCCCGTCGGCGGGGTCAGGGGCGCGCGGACCTCTTCCGCGAGTGGGGGATCAGCGCGGCCACCAGGACGAGAACGCCGGTGCCCGCCAGCAGCACGATCCCCGTGGTCACCAGGTCGATGCGCAGGCCGACCCCGAATGCGATGAGCAGCCCGCCCAGCGCCAGGAGGATCAGTCCCCAGGTCAGGGTGCTCCTGCGGACCGGTCCGCGCTTGTGCTGCGACTCCGGCTCCCGCTCCAGGGAGCTGGACGTCCAGACCCCGTCCGGGTCGGGCCTCGGCGTCGTCATGCCGGAGGCGGGGGCGGTCGCCTCGGCCGCCCCGGGCGACGTCGCCGTCGTCGGCAGGGGCTCGGTGCGCGTCGCGGTCGCTCCGGTCGTCGATGGCATCTGTTCCGTCGGTGCCGCCGGGGCCGTTGAGAGGGGCTCGGTGCGCTCGGCGTCCGTCGGCGGGGCGCCCCCGGGTCCCGCGGGCTCCGCCGGCGACGGGGAGGCGGGATGACGGCTGCTGGCAGAGCCGTCGGCGTTCTCAGTGCTCATGGTGCTCATGGTCGATCTCCTCGGGGATGACGGGTCAGTGCGTCGGGGCTGGTGAGGGTGAGGCGGGCTGGGCCGATGGCGCGCCCGATGCGGAGGACGTCGCAGTGGGCGTCGGGGCGGTGGGCGAGGCGGGTGCGGGACCGGGGGCTCCCCCGCCCCGCTCCCACGCGGTGGTCAGGCAGCTCTCGTAGGCGGAGCGCTGCGCAGTGGACAATTCGGACAAGTCGCTCCACCTCGCCCGCATCCGGACGCCGTCATCATCGTTGTCATCGTCGAGAACCTGCTTGAGGCAGGTCCTGGCGGTGCTCGAGCCGACGGCGGGGTGGGTCATGCCGGCCACCGGCAGCTCCTCCCCGGTGTGGTCGCCGTCGCCGTCCGTCCAGGAGCTCACGACCCACGTACTGGTCTCCGTCGATCCGCTCCAGCGCACCTGGTCGGGCGACTCCGTGACCTCGATCGCGCCGGCGCCGACCTCGGCATCGACGCCGATCCAGCGTCCGGAATCCCGGGCCGCCGGCGAGGCGAGCTCGCTGCTCTCGTCGATCAGCTGCCGCCACGAGTACGACGAGGGCAGCTCCTCGCCGGTGACCGTGTAGCTCTTGTCGGACCAATCGGTCCACTGGCGGCGGATGCGGTTGGGCCCACGGTCGTCGTCGGAGTCCCACTGCGAGACGAGATCGGTTCCGAGCGCCCCGAGCTGGGCCCGGCCGTTCACGCGCACGGGCTGGTTCTCGCCGGTCATGATCAGGATGCGGCCCGTGCCGACCGTGAGGCGGACGGAGGGGTTGGCGGCGCTCCCGACGGCGTTCGCGTCCCGCGCGACCTGGCGCAGGTCGAGGGTGACCGAACCGGCCCCGTAGGCGCCCAGGTCGATGGTGCCGTCGGACATGACCGGGTACGTGGTCGTGCCGGGATCGAGGTCCGCGTCGGACAGAGTGATGCGGACGGGGCGGTCGGGCACGGAGCCGCTCATGGCCCGCGGGGGCAGGACCGAGCCGATGGCGAGCAGCGGCAGGGCCGCGAGAGCCGCCAGCCAGCCGATTCCGGTCATCCATCCTCCGCGCCGACCCCGCAGCGCGGAGGCCGCGACGCCGGCGCCCAGCAGGAGGATCAGGCCGCCACTGGTGACGAACACCGCCTGGAAGACGCTGATCGTGCCCGTCGTGCGACCCAGACCCGCCGCTGCCAGGCCGATGAGGGCCAGGCCGATCACGAGCAGGCTCGCCCTCCTGCCGGGGCCCGGGACGCGCGGACGCGGCGGCGGCACGGGGCGGGGACCGTATCCGGGACGCCAGGGCGCACCGGGCCCACCGGTCGTTCCCGGTGCCCCGGGCATTCCGGACGGGCCGGGTGCGCCGGGCACCGGCATCCCGGACGGGCCGGGCATCCCGGACGGGCGCCCCGGGGTCGGACCGGCGGCCGGCGGCATCGCGGCATCCGTGCCGGCGCGGTAAGGATCATGAGGAGCACGGGGACCGCCGGCAGCCCTCGCCGCATCGGCCCCCTCCGCCCACGCGGCCCGCTGCCAGCCCGGGGCGCGCATGTCGCCGGGGGGAGGCGTCGGGCGCGGCCGCGGGCCGCGGTCCGGCTGCGAGCGCTGCGACCGGACGAGCCAGACGATCGAGCCGACGATCAGGAAGAGCCAGAACAGCGGCCAGAAGGCCCCCCAGAAGGCCAGGCCCCACTTCCCCAGGAACCATCCGGGGACCAGGCCGTGGTCCGCGGAGGCCAGACCGGCGATGAGGGCGACGATCGCCCCGGCCAGTCCGGCGCTCACATCGCCGTTCAGGGCCTGCTCGAGGTGGATCCGCCCGTCGGACTCCTCCGGCAGGAGCGCCCAGCCCAGGCCGTAGAGGATCGCCCCGGCGCCGGTGAACACCGACAGGACGATCCAGACGCAGCGCACGATCGTGACGTCCACGCCGAGGCGCCGCGCGACGCCCCCCGCGACTCCGCCGATCCACCGCTGCTCGGTGCGCATCATGCCGGAGCGCCGGATCGAGTCGAAGAGGCCGGCCGCCGGCCCGCGCCGCGGCGGGTAGTCCCATCCGGCCCCGCCCGTTGGGTACCCGTCGGGAGGAGGTGATGACGGCCCTGCACCGGGGCCCGCCTGGTCGGGGCGATCGTTGTCGGGCGGCGTCGCCCGGGATCCGTCGTCGGGGGGGAGGTCGGAGTTGCTCATGGCTCCATGGTCCTCGGCGGATTCGTCTCCTGACGATCGGGGGAGACCCTGAGCCGTCCCCCATCGGACCCTGCCCGGGCCCTGGTTCCGGTCCGCGGCGGGCCCTCGGCGCTGGTCGACGTGTCACGATAGGGGCATGACGACCATGGCTCGGGGACGCCCCGTGGGGCGGCCCGCGGCGCCCTCGTGCGGGGCCGCGCCGCGGCGGTTGCCGCTGCGGCGCCCTCCCCGTCGCTCGGCCGCCCCGACTCCGGCACGGCCCGCCGCGCTCGCGGCGGGCGCATCCTCCCGGAGACGGCCCGTACGCCTTCTGGCGGGCGTGTGCGCCGGCGTCGCCGCCCATCTCGGCGCGCCCGCGGCGATCGTGCGGCTCGTCGTCGTCGCGGCGACCCTGGCCGGCGGCGCGGGCGTCCTGCTGTACGTGCTGCTGTGGCTGTCCGTGCCCACCGGCGATCCATGGGCCGAGGCGGCCGGCGTCGTGCCCGTCAGACGCGCCCGACTCAGCGCCCGCCCGATCGAGCTCGTCCCCGTGCCGAGCCGCCTGCGTTCGATCCTCGGCGGGGGCGCCCTCCTGCTCGCGGCCGTTCTCGTCTCACTGTGGCGCGCGGGTCTGCTCTCCTTCGCGTTCACGGGCTGGGTGGGACCCCTGGTCATCATCGGGGGCGGGGCGGCGCTCGCGTGGTCCCAGGTCGATGCTGTCACCGGACCCGGGAGCGGCATCGGCGCGCGCCTGCGCATGGCCGGGGGCGTCGCCCTGGTGGCCGTCGGGATCCTCATGTGGGTGGCCCGCGACACCGCCCCGGGCGACCTGCTGGCCGGAGCCGTCACCGGCGCCGCCCTCGTCGTCGGCATCGGACTCGTCCTGGCCCCGCTGTGGCTGCGCACCAACCGGGCGCTCGCGGATACCCGCGCGGCCGAGGCGCGCGAGGCCGAGCGCGCCGACATCGCCGCGCACCTGCACGACTCGGTCCTGCAGACGCTCACCCTCATCCGCAAGCGCGCCGACGAGCCGACGGCCGTCGCCCGCCTGGCCCGTTCCCAGGAGCGCGAGCTGCGCGCCTGGCTCTACACCGATCGACCCGAGGCGGGCACCTCGGCGGCCGACGCCGTGCGCGACCTCGTCGGGGAGGTCGAGGACCGCTACGGTGCGGAGATCGGGCTGGTCGTCGTGGGAGATCGCGTTCCCGATCGCGCCACCGAGGTCATCGTCGCGGCCGCGCGCGAGGCCCTGTCGAACGCCGTGCGGCACGGTGCCCCGCCCGTGTCCGTCTACGCCGAGCTCAGCGACGGGCGGATGGAGGTCTTCGTGCGCGACCGCGGTCCCGGATTCGACCTCGACGCCGTCGCCCCCGATCGTCACGGCGTGCGCGAGTCCATCATCGCCCGCATGGCGCGTCACGGCGGCACGGGCTCCGTTCGCCGCCTCGCCCAGGGCACAGAGGTCAGCCTCAGCCTTCCCACCCCCTCCCAAGGAGTATCATGACCGATCCCGCTCCCTCCGCCGCCCTGCGCGTCCTCGTCGTCGATGACCACGCCCTCGTGCGCGCCGGCGTGCGCTCCGAGCTCTCCTCCCATGCCGCCGACCTGGAGGTCGTGGGCGAGGCCGACGACGTCGAGGGCGCCATCGCCGCCGTTCACGCGCTGGTCCCGGACGTCGTCCTGCTCGACGTGCACCTGCCGGGCGGCAACGGGGGCGGCGGCGCGGAGGTGGTGGTCTCCTGCGGCGACGTGCCCGCCACGCGCTTCCTCGCCCTGAGCGTGTCGGACGCGAGCGACGACGTCGTCGGCGTCATCCGCGCCGGGGCGCGCGGGTACGTGACCAAGGCGATCTCCACCGCCGACCTCGCTCAGGCGGTCAGGCGCGTGGCCGCCGGGGACGCCGCCTTCTCCCCGCGCCTGGCCGGCTTCGTGCTCGACGCCTTCGGCGCGGGCGCGGGGGAGGTCGCCGTGGCCGACTCCGAGCTCGACCGCCTCTCGGCCCGCGAGCGCGAGGTCATGCGGCTCATCGCCCGCGGATACACCTACCGGGAGTGCGCCTCCGAGCTGTTCATCAGCGTCAAGACCGTGGAGACGCACGTCTCGGCGGTGCTGCGCAAGCTGCAGCTGTCCAACCGCAACGAGCTCACTCGCTGGGCCGCCGCCCGGCACCTGGTGTAGGCCGCATCCGCTCCGCTGCCGCACGGGGCGGATCGGGGCCTGCGTGTGGCAGACTCCGCCCGTGGGAATCGCGGGGAACGTCGTCGTCGGCCTGGTCATCGTCGTGGGGCTGGGCGGCGCCCTGACTCAGATCTACCCCGGTCCGGCCCTCGTCCTGGCGGCCATCGCCGTATGGGCGGTCGTCACGGGCGGGACCTCGGCCTGGGTCGCGCTGTCGGTGTCCGTCGTGGCCGTGGTGCTCACCAGCGCGGGCAAGTACGTCCTGGTGGGCAGGCTGCTGCGCCGAGCGGGGGTGCCCGGGCGCTCTCTGCTCGTGGGCGGTCTGGCCGGCGTGATCGGCTTCTTCCTGCTGCCGGTGGTGGGGCTGCCGGTCGGCTTCACCCTGGGCGTGTACCTGTGGGAGCTCGTCCGCGGAGCCGATCGGGCCGGCGCCGGGGCCGCGGCCTGGGCGGCCGTCAAGGCCCAGGGCGCGGCGATCCTCCTCGAGCTGGGAGGCTGTCTCATCGCCGCCGCGGCGTGGGGTGTCGCCCTCGCCCGGGGCTGAGCCCCGCGCGTCGGATCCGTGGCAGGATGTTCGCCGTGACGGACCAGTCGGACCATGACGCGCGGGCGGCGCGAGCAGTGCGGACGGCGGAGGCGCATCGGCGCCCGATCCCGCCCGGGGCGCTGGACCGTGCCGTCGCGCACGTGCGGGGCGGCGGTCTGCTCGTCCTCCCCACCGACACGGTCTACGGCATCGGCGCCCTGGCCTCGGACCGCGATGCCGTCGTCCGCCTCCTGGCGGCCAAGGGGCGCGGACGCCGGATGCCCTTGCCGGTCCTGGTCGCCGATCCCGATCAGCTCGACGGCGTCGTCGCCGGTGCGCCGTCGACGGCCCGCGTCCTCATGGGGGCCTGCTGGCCCGGCGCCCTCACTCTCGTGCTGGACGCGGCTCCCCACCTGGGCTGGGACCTCGGCGAGACCGGAGGCACCGTCGCGGTGCGCATGCCCGACCACCCGCTGGCCCTGTCCGTCCTGCGCGCCACCGGTCCCATGGCGGTCACCAGCGCCAACCGCACCGGCGAGCCCCCGGCCACCGACGCCGCCTCGGCCCGCGCCGCCTTCCCCGGTCGCGTCCGCGATGCCGCCGAGGACGCCGAGGACGCCGACATCCTCCTGCTCGACGGCGGACCCGCGCCCGGACCCGCGCCCTCCACGATCGTCTCCCTGGCCTCCGGCCACGCCCTGGCTCCGAGAGTGCTCCGCGACGGCGCCCTGGGCCGTTCCGCTCTCGCCGCCGTCCTCGACCCCGTGCTGCGCGCCGCGGGAGCGGCGCCGCTCGCGGCCGCGGCCGGCGGGGACGGGGGGCGCGACGCATGAAGGTCTACCTCCTGGTCCTCCTGGTCGCCGCGGCGGTGACCTACATGACCGTCCCGATCGTGCGCCACGTCGCGCTGGTGTCCAACGCCCTGACCCCGGTGCGCGCCCGCGACGTCCACTCCACCCCGATCCCCAGGCTCGGGGGCGTGGCCATGTACGCGGGCTTCGTCTCGGCGGTGACGGTGGCCTCCCGGGTGCCCTATCTGGCCGGCGTCATCGACTCCTCCGCATGGGCGGTCGTGCTGGGGGCGGGCATGGTCTGCCTCCTGGGCGTCGTCGATGACCTGTGGGAGCTGGACTGGTGGGCCAAGCTGTCCGGTCAGATCCTGGCGGCCGGCGTCATGGCCTGGCGGGGGGTCCAGCTCATCACCTTCCCCGTGGGCGGGGTCACTCTGGGCTCCTCGCGGCTGAGCCTGATCTCCACCATCCTGGTGGTGCTGGCGGTCATCAACGCGGTCAACTTCGTCGATGGGCTCGACGGCTTGGCGGCCGGCATCATCGGCATCGGCGCCAGCGCCTTCTTCCTCTACGTCTACGTGCTCACCCGCACCACCCAGCCGGCCTCCTACACGTCCCTGGCGGCCACCGTGGTGGCGGCCCTCGTCGGCATCTGCGTGGGCTTCCTGCCCCACAACTTCCATCCGGCGACGATCTTCATGGGGGACTCCGGGTCCATGCAGCTGGGCCTCATCTCGGCGGCCGGCACCATCATCGTCACCGGTCAGATCGATCCGCTGTCCATCGAGGGCACGACGGCGGTGCCCGTGTTCCTGCCGGTGCTCATCCCCCTGGCGGTGCTGCTGCTGCCCCTGACCGACATGGTGATGGCGATCACGAGACGCACCTGGGCCGGGCACAGCCCCTTCCACCCCGACCGCATGCACATGCATCACCGCCTGCTGGCCGCCGGTCACTCGCACCGTCGCGCCGTGCTGGTGATGTACGTGTGGGCCGCCCTCATCTCCTTCTCGTGCGCCGCCATGGCCTTCTTCCCGCTGCGCGGCGTGCTGGTGGGGGCCGGCGTCGGCGCGATCATGACTCTGCTCATCACCGCCGACATGATGCCGGGCGTGCGTCAGACCTGGGCGCGGCGCCTCGGGAGAGGCTCCCGCGGATGAGCGCCGGGACCCCGGCCGGCGAGCCGTCGCGCGCCGCTCCTCCCGCGACCCGTCGGGAGGTCTTCCGGCGCACCGCGGCGCGAGTGGGAGGCGTCGGCGGCGCGCTTGCCTGCCTCGGCCTTCTGGCCGGTCTCCTGGCGGGGGGGCGGGCCTGGGGCGGCGCCGCCTGGGGCGCGGGCGCGGGCGCGCTCCTGACCGCGATCACGGCGGCGGCGCTGGCCGTGCCCTGGGACCGCTTCCCGCTGCTCGCCTCCAGCGGCGTCATGCTCTCCTTCCTGGGCAAGATCCTCGTCATGATCGGGGTGGTGCTGCTGGCGGGGCCCCACAAGTCCGCGATGTCCCCGGCGTGGTTCCTGGGGACGCTGGCGGCGGTGCTCCTGGGGGTCGCCGCCGTCGAAATCGCCTCTTTGGCCGCTGCGCGCTCGCCAACGGTCGAATCCGGGGCGGATGGCGAGTAAAGTGACGATCAGTGCTCTGCGAATCGGTACTCGCACCGGGCAGTCTCCGGTCAGTGCCGCATGCGGTGCTCCGGCTCGTTCGAAGGAGACTTGGTGATCATGAGCGCGACTCTCGCCGCCGGGCTAGCGGCGGTCGCCCCAGTCGCTGAGGGCGGCGACGGCTTCGAGCCGCCCTCCCTGGCCGACTTCTTCCCCCAGGCCTTCCTGTTCGCGGGGACCCCGTTCGCGGTCAACCGCATTATGATGGTGCGCCTGATCATGACCGCCGTCCTCGTGCTCTTCTTCGGCCTCGGCGCCGCGCGCGCCAGGGTCGTGCCGGGCCGCTTCCAGAACGTGTGCGAGATGCTGATCGACTTCGCCCGCGTCAACATCGCCGAGGAGATCATCGGCAAGCGCCGCGCCCAGCCCTACGTGCCGATCATCACCACGATCTTCCTGGGCGTGCTCTTCCTCAATATCTCCGGCGTCATCCCCGGCCTCAACATCGCCGCCACCAGCGTCATCGGCATGCCGATCATCTTCGCCGCGGTGGCCTACGCAGCCTTCTTCTACGCGGGCATCAAGAACCACGGGGCGGGCGGCTTCCTGCGCAGCTCCGTGCTCCCCTCGGGCGTGCCCAAGGCCCTGTGGATCCTCATCATCCCCATCGAGTTCCTCTCCAACCTCATCATGCGCCCGGTGACCCTGACGATCCGACTCCTGGCCAACATGGTCTCGGGCCACTTCCTGCTCGCCCTGTGCTACGCCGCCACCAGCGCCCTGTTCCTCCACGCGGCCGGCGTCCTCAAGGGCCTGGGCGCCGTGACCTTCGGCGTCGCCCTGGCCTTCGTCCTGTTCGAGGTCTTCGTCGCCGCCCTCCAGGCCTACATCTTCGCCCTGCTCACAGCCGTCTACATCGAGTCCTCGATCAACACGCACTGAGTCCCGAGACCGCTAGACCACTGCCCATCGACCCATCCGCAAGCCCCCGGGCCCGCCCGGATATCCGATCTCCAAGGAGAGAACCAACTATGACCGGAAGCATCGCGACCATCGGTTACGGCCTCGCCACCCTCGGCCCCGGCATCGGCATCGGCCTGGTCGTGGCCAAGACGCAGGAGGGCACCGCCCGCCAGCCGGAGGTCGCCGGCGCCCTGCGCACCAACATGTTCATCGGCGCCGCCCTCATCGAGGCCCTCGGTCTGCTCGGCTTCGCCGCGGGCTTCGCCTTCACCTCCTGATCCCGGGCGGTCCCGAATGACCCCCGGGTTCATCGCACTGCACGCGGCACTGCCCGCCGCCTCCGAGGACGGCGGGGGCGGCAACATGCTGCTGCCCGAGACCTCCGACCTGGTATGGGGCGCAGTCGCCTTCCTCATCATCGCGGTCGTGCTCATCAGGTACGCGCTGCCCCGCTTCACCAAGGTCCTCGACGAGCGCACCCGCCGCATCGAGGAGGGCCTCGAGCTGGCGGAGAGGGCCAAGGGCGACCAGGCCGACGCCGAGCTCAAGGCCGCGCGCCTGGTCGAGGACGCCCGGCGCGACGCCGCCAGGATCCGCGAGGACGCGCAGGCCGAGGCCAAGAAGATCATCGCCACCGCCCGTGAGGCGGCCCAGGGCGAGGCCGGCAAGGCCATGGATGCCGCCGAGCGCCAGATTCAGGCGGAGAAGCAGGCCGCTCAGATCAGCCTGCGCACCGACGTCGGTCTCCTGGCCTCCACGCTGGCCGAGAGGATCGTCGGGGAGCAGCTCAAGGACGCCGAGCTGTCCGCACGGGTCATCGACCGCTTCCTGGACGGTCTGGAGGCGGCTCCCGCGGGTGAGCGGCGCGCCGCCCCCACTGCCGGTGACGGAGCGGTCCGGTGAGGACCGGAACCGCCGCCAGCCGTGCCGTCGCGGCCGAGGCCTGGGCCCCGGTCCTGGCCTCCGCCGGCGCGCAGGGGCAGGAGCTCGGCGAGCAGATCCTCGCCCTCGCCCACCAGGTCGCCCTGCATCCGCTGCGCGGGCCGCTGACCGACCCCGGTCGCGGGCCCGACGACAAGGCGGTGCTGGCGGCCCGCCTCTTCGCGGGGCGGGCGGACGAGCGCGTCGTCGCCCTCCTCCAGGCCCTCGTCCGAGGGCGCTGGTCCCGGCCCGTCGACCTCATCTCCGCCCTGCACGACCTGGGCATCCAGGCCATTCTCACCGGCGCGCGCGCACGCGGCACCCTCGACGATGTCGAGCAGGAGCTCTTCGCCGTCTCGCGCCTGCTGTCCGCCGACCGGGAGATCCGCGAGGCCCTCGAGCCCTCCCGGAGCATCAGCGACGAGGACCGCGTCGCCCTGGCCCATCGCCTGCTCGCCTCGCGCGTCTCCCGCCCGACGATGAGCCTGGTGACGTGGTGCGTGCGCCACCACCCCGAGATCGCGGCCGGCGGAGTGCCCTACAACCTGCGTCGGGTCACCGAGCTGGCCGCCGAGCTGCAGAACCGCACCATCGCCGACGTGGTCACGGCCATCCCGATGACGAGGGCTCAGGAGGACCGCCTGCGCGCGATCCTCGCCTGGCGCATCGGCACCGACGTCGAGCTCAACACGACGATCGACCCCTCGGTCATCGGCGGGGTCAAGGTCTCGGTGCGCGACCTCGTCATGGATTCCACTGTCCGCAGCACTGTCGCCGGACTGCGCGTCCGGTTGACGGGCTGAGCCCACCCAGCCCACCTCAGACCTTCCGGCGCCCGCGCGAGGCGCCGCCCAGCATCACAGCAAGGAGACGACAGATGGCAGAGCTGACCATCAGGCCGGAGGACGTCCGTTCGGCCCTGGACGAGTTCGTCGCGTCCTACAAGCCGGCGCGGGTCGCGGCGGAGGAGGTCGGTCACGTCGTCTTCGCCGCCGACGGCATCGCCCACGTCGAGGGGCTGCCCGGAGTCATGGCGAACGAGCTCCTCGCCTTCGAGGACGGCACCGCCGGCCTGGCGATGAACCTCGACGAGCGCGAGATCGGCGTCGTCGTCCTGGGCGACTTCGCCGGCATCGACGAGGGCCAGACCGTGCGGCGCACCGGTGAGGTCCTGTCCGTCCCGGTCGGCGACGGCTACCTGGGCCGCGTCGTGGACCCCCTGGGGCGTCCCATCGACGGCCTGGGCGAGATCCCCAACGAGGGGCGGCGCGCCCTGGAGCTCCAGGCTCCCGGCGTCATGTCCCGCAAGTCGGTCCACGAACCGCTGCAGACCGGGCTGAAGGCCATCGACTCGATGATCCCCATCGGCCGCGGCCAGCGACAGCTCATCATCGGCGACCGCAAGACCGGCAAGACCGCGATCGCGCTCGATACGATCCTCAACCAGAAGGCGGTCTGGGACACCGGCGATCCCGCCCAGCAGGTGCGCTGCATCTACGTCGCCACGGGTCAGAAGGGCTCGACAATCGCCTCGGTGCGCTCGGTGCTGGAGGAGCACGGCGCCCTGGAGTACACCACGATCGTCGCCTCCCCGGCCTCCGATCCCGCCGGGTTCAAGTACCTGTCCCCGTACACCGGCAGTGCCATCGGGCAGCACTGGATGTACTCCGGCAAGCACGTCCTCATCGTCTTCGACGATCTGTCCAAGCAGGCCGAGGCCTACCGCGCCGTGTCCCTCCTCCTGCGCCGTCCGCCGGGCCGCGAGGCCTACCCCGGCGATGTCTTCTACCTGCACTCCCGGCTCCTGGAGCGCTGCGCCAAGCTCTCCGACGACTTGGGCGCGGGCTCGATGACCGGGCTGCCGATCATCGAGACGAAGGCCAACGACGTCTCGGCCTACATCCCCACCAACGTCATCTCCATCACCGACGGCCAGATCTTCCTCCAGTCCGACCTGTTCAACTCCGACCAGCGGCCCGCCGTCGATGTCGGCATCTCGGTGTCCCGCGTCGGCGGCGCCGCGCAGGTCAAGGCCATGAAGGAGGTCGCCGGCACACTCAAGATCACCCTCGCGCAGTACCGCTCCATGCAGGCCTTCGCCATGTTCGCCTCCGACCTGGACGCCGCCACCCGCCAGCAGCTGACCCGCGGCGAGCGCCTCATGGAGCTGCTCAAGCAGCCGCAGTTCACGCCCTACCCGGTCGAGGAGCAGGTCGTCAGCGTGTGGACCGGCACCAACGGCTATCTCGACGACCTCGACGTCGCCGACGTCCTGCCCTTCGAGGCCGCTCTCCTCGACCATCTGCGACGCAACACAGAGATCCTCACGACCATCCGGGAGGCGGGCGTCCTGGACGAGGAGGCCGAGGCCTCCCTGCGCCGCGCCGTGGAGTCCTTCCGCAGCACCTATTCGGCCGGGGACAGGATGCTCTCCGGGGAGGTCGCCGCCGCCGAGGACGAGGTCCCCGCCGAGCGCACGACCGAGCAGATCGTGCTCAAGAGGGGCTGACGTGGCAGGCAACCAGCGCGTCTACAAGCAGCGCATCCGGTCCACCCAGACCCTCCAGAAGGTGTTCCGGGCCATGGAGCTCATCGCCTCCTCCCGGATCGGTGCCGCACGCCGCAACGCGCAGGGGGCGAGCCCCTACGACCACGCCCTGAGCGAGGCCGTGGCCGCCGTGGGCACCTACGCGCACCTCGACCACCCGATCATCCAGGATCGCCAGGACACGAGCCGGGTCGCCGTCCTGGTCGTCACCTCCGACCGCGGCATGGCCGGCGCCTACTCGGCCACCATCCTGCGCGAGTCCGAGCGGCTCATCGACCAGCTCGTCGAGGACGGCAAGGAGCCGGTGATCTTCACCTTCGGGCGTCGCGCCCACTCCTACTTCACCTTCCGCGAGCGCGACGTGGAGTACTCCTGGGTCGGCGAGTCCGACCGCCCCTCCGACACGGCCATCGACGAGGTCGCGACCGTGCTGCTCGACTACTTCCTCGCACCGGTCTCGGCCGGGGGAGTGGGCGAGGTCCACATCGTCTTCACGCGCTACGTCTCCATGGTCTCCCAGGTCCCCGAGGTCCGCCGCATGCTGCCGCTGACCGTCGTCGACGTCGATGGGCCCGGCGAGATCAACCGGGAGGACATCGCCGCGACCCAGCCCCGGCTCCACCCCGAGGCGACGGGGGCCGAGCCCCTGTACGACTTCGAGCCCTCCGCCTCCGAGGTCCTCGACGGCCTGCTCACGCGCTACGTCCGCACCCGCATCCGCAACGCCCTGCTCCAGGCGGCGGCCTCCGAGCTCGCCAGCCGTCAGCAGGCCATGCACACCGCCACGGACAACGCCGAGGACCTCATCACCACCTACACCCGCCTGGCCAACGCGGCGCGCCAGGGCGACATCACCCAGGAGATCACGGAGATCGTCTCGGGTGCCGACGCCCTGGGCTCCGAGTAGACGGCGCGGGCCGCAGACCCCAGCTCTGGCAGAACGGACACGGAAGAACGCATCATGGCAGACACCACCACTCCCGGTACCGGGCGCATCACCCGGATCATCGGCGCCGTCGTCGACGTCGAGTTCCCGCCGGACGCGATCCCCGCGATGTACAACGCCCTCAAGGTGACCATCCAGGCGACCGGCGAGGGCGAGGAGCCGCATGAGATCACCCTCGAGGTCGCCCAGCACCTGGGCGACAACGTCGTGCGCACCATCTCGCTCAAGCCCACCGACGGCCTCGTGCGCGGGTCGGTGGTGCGCGACACCGGCGCCCCCATCTCGGTGCCCGTCGGGGACATCACCAAGGGGCACGTCTTCAACGTCACCGGCGACGTCCTCAACCTCGGCCCCGGCGAGCACCTGGAGATCTCCGAGCGCTGGCCCATCCACCGCCAGCCCCCGGCCTTCGACCAGCTGGAGTCCAAGGAGCAGATGTTCGAGACGGGCATCAAGGTCATCGACCTGCTCACCCCCTACGTCCAGGGCGGCAAGATCGGCCTGTTCGGCGGCGCCGGCGTCGGCAAGACGGTCCTCATCCAGGAGATGATCCAGCGCGTGGCCCTCGACCACGACGGCGTGTCCGTCTTCGCCGGCGTCGGCGAGCGCACCCGTGAGGGCAACGACCTGATCGTCGAGATGGGCGAGGCCGGGGTCTTCGACAAGACCGCCCTCGTGTTCGGCCAGATGGACGAGCCGCCGGGCACCCGACTGCGCGTGGCTCTGAGCGCGCTGACCATGGCCGAGTACTTCCGCGACGTCCAGCACCAGGACGTGCTGCTGTTCATCGACAACATCTTCCGCTTCACCCAGGCCGGCTCCGAGGTCTCCACCCTGCTGGGCCGCATGCCCTCGGCGGTGGGCTACCAGCCCAACCTGGCCGACGAGATGGGTCTGCTCCAGGAGCGCATCACCTCGGCGGGCGGCCACTCCATCACGTCCCTGCAGGCCATCTACGTGCCCGCCGACGACTACACCGACCCGGCTCCCGCCACGACCTTCGCCCACCTGGACGCCACCACCGAACTGTCCCGCGAGGTGGCCGCGCGCGGCATCTACCCGGCCGTGGACCCGCTGGCCTCGACCTCCCGCCTGCTCGCGCCGCAGTACGTGGGCCAGGAGCACTACGAGGTCGCCACCCGCGTGAAGTCGATCCTCCAGAAGAACAAGGAGCTCCAGGACATCATCGCGATCCTGGGCATCGATGAGCTCTCCGAGGAGGACAAGGTCACCGTGGGCCGGGCTCGGCGTATCGAGCAGTTCCTCTCCCAGAACATGTACATGGCGGAGAAGTTCACCGGCGTCCCGGGGTCCACCGTGCCCGTGGCGGAGACGGTCGAGGCCTTCAAGCGCATCGCCGACGGCGACTACGACCACCTGCCCGAGCAGGTGTTCTTCAACATCGGCGGCATCGAGGACCTCGAGCGCCGCGCGGCCGAGAGCGAGGCGGCCTGACATGGCCGGGCCGCTGACCGTGGAGGTCGTCTCCCGCTTCGGCGGGGAGGCCTGGAGCGGGAGGGCCGGGCGGGTCACGGTTCCGCTGGTCGACGGCGAGCTCGGCGTCCTCCCGGGGCGCCAGCCGATCCTGGCGATCGTGGGCCGCGGCGCCGTGCGCATCGTCCCGTCCGAGGACGGGGCCGGCGAGGGCGAGGCCGTCACGGTTCCGGTGGCGGGCGGCTTCTGCTCGGTGAATCACGACGTCGTCACCGTGGCGGCCGATGCGGCCGGGGACGACGCGGTCGGCAGCGTGCCGGCCGAGGTCGAGGACGTTCCCGACATCCCGTACGTCGAGGACTGAGGAGCGCATCCATGGGGCATCCGGTCTGGGCGACGGCGGGCGCGGCGGCGGTCGTCGTGCTCCTCCTGACCGGGGTCTTCATCGTCCGCCTGCGTCGTCTGGCCGGGCGCGTCGGCTCCTTCGAGTGCGCTCTGCGACGACCCGGGCGGAGCCGCTGGATGAGCGGCATCGCCACCTTCGGCGGCGACTCGGTGGAGTGGACTCGACTGGTCTCGCTGTCCCCGCGGCCGCGCTACCACTTCGATCGCGCCGATATCGAGCTCGGCGAGGTGCGCCACCGAGGGGTGGACGGGCGCATCGTCGACGTCGACTGCACCTACCGCGGCGAGCACTTCGACCTGGCCATGGTGGAGGACTCCCACTCGGCGATGGTCGCCTGGTTGGAGTCGGCGGCTCCGACGCAGCCCAGGCTCCTGTGAAGCCCGTGAGAGTCCCGGGGGACACGGTGCGCGGAGCCGCTCGCGAGACGGTGCCGGGCCTGTAGGCTGCCGGGGTGCGCGTCGTCATCGCCAGTTGCTCCGTCGACTACTCCGGGCGCCTGGACGCCCATCTGCCCCGGGCCACCCGCCTCATCATGGTCAAGGCGGACGGATCGGTGCTCGTCCACTCCGACGGCGGCTCCTACAAGCCGCTGAACTGGATGAGCCCGCCCGCCCGGCTCGCCGAGGTCGCCCCCGACGAGGAGGATCGCGAGGCCGGCGTCGTCTCCCGCTGGGAGGTCACGGCCGCCAAGACCGATGACAGGCTCGTCATCCGCCTGTTCGACGTCGTCTCCGACACCAGTGCGGATCTGGGCGTGGATCCGGGGCTGACCAAGGACGGCGTCGAGGCCCACCTTCAGGAGCTCCTCGCCGAGCAGATCGAGATCCTGGGGCCCGGCTGGCGGCTCGTGCGTCGTGAGTACCCCACCGCCATCGGCCCGGTGGACATGATGGCCAGGGACGCCGACGGCGGCTCGGTGGCCGTCGAGCTCAAGCGCGTGGGCGGCATCGACGGCGTCGAGCAGCTGAGCCGCTACCTCGAGCTGCTCAACCGCGACCCGGTCCTGGCACCCGTGAGCGGAGTCTTCGCGGCTCAGCAGATCAGGCCGCAGGCGCGCGTGCTGGCTGAGGACCGCGGCATACGCTGCGTGGTCCTCGACTACGACGCCATGCGCGGCCTGGACGACCCCTCCTCCCGTCTCTTCTGAATGGTTCCGCCACTATGGTCGCGACGACGGTGACGACGGTCCGCGCTCCGCGCGAGATGTCGTACCTGCGGCTGGTCGCCCAGGGGCTCGTGGAGGCGACGACGGCGCCCGCGCCCACCGAGGCGGTGCGCCGTCAGCTCGCCATCCAGGGCCAGCAGGTCGCCTCCGTGCCCCACGCGATCATCTCCCGAACGGCGGGAGCCGCTCGCGCCGACGTCGAGGCGGCCTTCGAGGCCGGGCGACTCGTGCGCTCCTGGCCCATGCGCGGCACCGTTCACGTCACGGCGGCGGACGACCACCACTGGCTGCGCGTGGCCCTCATGCACCGGGTGGACGCGTGGGCGAGGCGCGCGGAGAAGCAGCTGGGGATCGACGACGCCCTCCTGGAGCGTGCGGGCGAGCTCGCCCTGGCGGCGATCGCCGACGAGGGACCGCTGCGCCGCGCCCGTCTGCTGCGGGTGTGGCAGGAGGGCGGCCTCATGGGAGCCGGCACCGGGGCCGCGGCGCAGCGCCGGCGCCATATCCTGGTGCGCCTGCAGCGCGAGGGCGTTCTCGTCCAGGGGCCCCGGCGAGGCCATGAGCATCTCGTCGTGAGCGCGGGGACGCTTCCTCCGGCCGAGGCCGGACCGGGCGGAGCCGGTGGGGGAGCGCGCGGCACCGATGGCCACCGCGCCGCTCTGGCCGAGATCGCCCGGCGCTACGCCGCGAGCCACGGGCCGGTGCGCGCGGTCGACCTGGCCCGCTGGACGACGCTGCCCGTCAAGGAGGCCGCCCGGGCCCTGGAGGACGCCGTCGAGCGGACGAACGCCGCCGACTACAACGTCCGGGCGGAACGCGGCGAGGTGCCGCTCACGCGAGCGGAGGCCGTCGGCGGGCTGCGCGGCGGCGTGCGCGTGCTCGGGGCCGAGGGACGGGCGGCGGCGTCGTCCGGACGCGCCGCGCCCCTCTACATGCGCGCCGACCTGCCCGACCTGCTCGCCGCCTCCCGCGAGCGGGTCGCGGGCACGCACTTCCTGGCCTCCTTCGACGAGGTGCACGTGGGGTACAAGGACCGCGCGTGCCTGGTCGATGCCGCGGGCGAGCGGCTCATCTGCCCGGCGGGCAACGGCATGTTCCGGCCCCTGCTCGTGGATCGCGGGCGGGTGGTCGCCGTCCGACCGGTGGGGGCGGGGCTGCTGTGGGCCGACGACGCCCGCCGCTCGGCCCGCCTGGAGCGGGACGTGGAGCGGGCGGTGCGCCGCATCGAGCGGCGCCTGGCCTGACCCGCGGGGAGGGAACGGCCCGACTCCTGCGCCTCATGCGAACAAGAGGTTTGCAGAACAAAGCAAACGGGGTACTCTTGATGTGCAGTTTGAAATGCAAACTGATTTTCGATGCCGAACTATGAGGAGTCGCCATGGAAGCCCCCGCCGCGCCCCGACGGGCGCCGTCGTCGTCGGCCGCGGAACGCCGCCCGTCGAGCGGTGCGCCCCCGACCGGGGACCCGGTCATGGAGTGGCGCCGTGCGGTCAAGCGCTATCCGGGGGCCGCTGCCCCCGCCCTGAACGATGTCTCCTTCTCCGTCCGCCCCGGGGAGATCGTGGTCCTGGTCGGCCCCAACGGCTCGGGCAAGACCACCGCCATGGAGATGGTCTCCGGCCTGCGCCTGCCGACCTCGGGCGAGGTCCGGGTGAACGGCGGGCCCGTGCGCCCCTCCGCCTCGCAGCGCGCTCTCGTGGGAGTCCAGCTGCAGGAGACGAGCCTGCCGCAGCGTCTCAAGGTGCGCGAGGCGATCCGGGGGGTCGAGAGCCTGTACGCCGACCCGGGTCCG
Organism: Actinomyces gerencseriae DSM 6844; assembly: GCF_000429265.1. Lineage (GTDB taxonomy): Bacteria > Actinomycetota > Actinomycetes > Actinomycetales > Actinomycetaceae > Actinomyces > Actinomyces gerencseriae. Next base: position 7,554 of record NZ_AUBN01000006.1, on the reverse strand, counting down.
GTCGACGAGATCGTCGCCCAGCTCGGCCTCGACGCCCACATGACCGAGGCGATCGGATCCTTGTCGGGCGGGTGGGCCAGGCGCCTGGACGTCGTCCTGGCCTGCATCGGACGGCCCCGCGCGCTCGTTCTCGATGAGCCGACCAGCGGCATCGACCCGGTGGCGCGCGCCGAGCTGTGGGAGTTCCTCAGACGACGCCGCAGCGAGGGCGTAGCGGTCCTCGCCTCCACTCATGACCTGAGCGAGGCGGAGGCCTACGCCGACCGGCTCCTGGTCCTCGACCGCGGCCGCCTGGTCCTCCAGGGGGCGGTCGACGACGTCCTCGGCCTGGCCGGCGGCCGATGGCGACTGCGGCTCATCGGGGTCGCCCCCTCCGTGGACGCCTGGGCGCGGACTCGCGGCGTCGAGCTGGTCGGGTCCGGCGAGGTGCGCGTGCTCATCGCCGACAAGGAGTCCGTCGTGCGGATGGGCGAGGAGATCGAGGCGGCTCGTGAGCGCGGCGAGCTGCACTACCAGGACGCCCTGACGGGGCCGATCCGGCTGGAGGACGTCTTCGCCGAGGCGGTGTCGCGAGCGACCCGGGAGACGGCCTCATGACCCGGTACGGCCCGGTGCACCACTCGGCACGGAGTCCGGAACGGCCCTCAGCACCGGCGGACGCCGTTCGCGCTCCATCCGCTCCGGAGGCCCGGCCGGCCCTCGCGCCCGGGTGGCGCGTCATCCTGGTGTGGGCCCGGCAGGAGATCGTCCTGCTGGTGCGCGAGCCCGTTGCCGTGTTCTTCTCCCTCGTCTTCCCGGTGATCATGTACGTCTTCATCGGCATCCCCTACGCCTCGACCGAGGTCGCCCCCGGCGTGAGATTCATCGACATGATGCTCCCGTCGCTCATCCTGACGGTGGTCGCCAACCTCCTGCTCATGGGGATGCCGATCTACCTCGCCGAGCTCAGGTCGCGCGGGATCGACCGGCGCTACGCCGCCCTCCCGCTGCGGGGCGGGCACTTCGTGGCGGCCCTGCTGCTGTCCACGCTCGTGCTGGTCGCGGGCGGGTCGATGATCATCGTCCTCGTGGTCGCCGTGCGCGACGGCGTGAGATCGGAGCTGTGGAGCCCTCCGCTTCTGCTCCTCCTGGCGGGCTCGATCGTCTGGCTCTCGGCGCTGGGCTTCCTCCTGGGCGCGCTGCGGGTCTCGGCGCGCACGACGCAGGCGCTGTCGACCGCGACCTTCTTCCTCATGTTCTTCGGCTCGGGCGCGGCCATGCCCCTGGATCAGTTGCCCGAGATCGTCACGACGATCCTGGAGTGGAATCCCCTCAAGCAGTGGCTCGACGTCGCGGTGGGCGTCTACACGGGCACCGGCGTGGAGCGCGCGGAGTGGCTCCGTCTTCTCCTGGCGCTGCCCCTGGTCGCCTGCTGTGTCCTGGTGGGGGCGCGACTGTGGAGGCGGCGGTGACGGGGCGACGGGCGGCGAGGTCGACGGTGAGTCGAACGGCGGGCATCCGATGAGGGGCGCGTGCGACGGGTAGCCTGCGGCCATGAGCACCGCTGCGCACGCTTCTGCGAGCCCTGGGGGGTCTGGGGGCCCTGAGAGCACTGCGTACCGCGGGAGCCTCGTCACGCCCTCCCGGATCATCGCGGACGGCGCCGTCGTCCTCGCCGACCGGCGCATCGCCTGGGTCGGCCCGGCCTGCGAGGCCGGGAGCGCCGGCCTCGACGACGTCGTCGGCTCGGCCGTGAGGGCCCCCGAGGGCGGGTACGTCCTTCCCGGCCTGGTCGATGTCCACTGCCACGGCGGCGGCGGGGAGTCCTTCCCCGATGCCGGGACCGCGGAGCGGGCCATGATCGCGGTCCGCGAGCACCGCCGCCACGGCACCACCAGCCTCGTCGCCTCCTGCGTCACCGCGGCTCCCGACGTCCTGCGGGCCCGCGCCCGGGTGCTGGCCGGGCTGTGCGATGCCGGCGAGCTCGCCGGCATCCACTTCGAGGGCCCCTTCATCTCCGCCGAGCGCTGCGGCGCCCAGGACCCGGCCCGCATCATCGATCCCGATGCCGGGCTGACCCGCGAGCTGCTCGCCCTCGGCCGAGGCCACGTGACGGCCATGACCATCGCCCCGGAGAAACCCGGTGTCACCGGCGACGGCGGCCTCATCGCGGCCCTCGTCGCCGGCGGCGCCGTGCCGAGCCTGGGCCACACCGACTCCGGGGCCGGTCCCGTCCGCGCCGCCCTGGCCGACGCCGGCGCCCGCCTGGACGCGCGTGCGCGGGCGGGGCTGCCCGTGCGCTGCGACCGCCCCACCGCCACCCACCTGTTCAACGGCATGCGCCCCATGCATCACCGTGCGCCCGGGCCGGTGCCCGAGCTCCTCGCGGCGGCGGCCAACGGGCGCTGCATCGTCGAGATGATCGGCGACGGCGTCCACCTCGACCCCGACGTCGTCCTGGACGTGTTCGAGATCCTCGGGCGGGAGGGCATCGTCCTGGTCACCGACGCCATGGCGGCGGCGGGCATGCCCGACGGCGACTACGTCCTGGGATCCCGGGACGTCGCGGTCGCCGGCGGCGTCGCCCGGCTGACCGACGGCGGTGCGATCGCCGGGGGCACCGCGCATCTCATCGACGTCGTGCGCACCACCTGGAAGGGGGGCGTAAGCCTGATCGATGCCGTCTACGCCGCCTCCACCCAGGGGGCGAGGGTCCTCGGGGACGACTCGGTGGGGGCCCTGGAGCCCGGACGCCGGGGCGACCTCGTCCTCACCGACGCCGAGCTGCACCCGGTCGCGGTCGTGCGCCGCGGCGAGGTCGTCGCCCGACCGGCGTCGTGACCGGGGGCTCGGGCCGTGCGCTCAGGGCTCTCAGGCCCTCATCACGACGCGAAGGCGGGTGATCCTCCCGTCGGGCGTGAGGTCCGCCGTGTCCGTTCCGGCCAGGGCGATGAGCTCGCCGGAGGAGCGCCTGACCGCCACGGCCCAGTCGACGACGACTCCGCCGCCGTGCGTTCCCGCGTCCCCGTCCCCCGGCGCGTCCTGCCGGGGGCGGGTCAGCCACAGGTGGCGGGTCTCGACGTTGCGCGCGAAGAAGTCGTGGAAGAACTCGCGGATCGCCGTCGTCCCCTGGACGGCCGGGCCGGACGCCGGTTCGATGCGGGCATCCGGGGCGAACAGGGCGATCAGCTCCTCGAAGTCGTCCTCGGAGCGGCCCGCCGTGTCCGAGAGGGCGAAGTAGCGATCCAATGGTTGCGGGTGCTGTGGTGCGCCGAGGTCCTGCATGACCGGCCTTTCCATGATCGGTAGCCATTCTGTCTTCGCTTGTTCATCAGTATGTGAACAAGTGAAGGTGACGGTATCATGATTCCGTGCTGCCCGACCATCACCCGAGCGCCGGGGACATCCGTCTGGTGACCGTCCTGCATGCGCTGGCCGATCCCGTCAGGCTGTCGGTCGTCCGGCAATTGTCCGATGGGCGCTCGCACGCCTGCGGTGCGATCGACACGCCGCTGGCCGCTTCCGCCATGACGCGGCACTTCCGGATCCTGCGGGAGTCGGGGGTGGTGCGCGCCGAGCCGTGCGGGACGAGCAAACTCCTCACCCTGAGGCGCGAGGACCTCGATGCCCGTCTTCCGGGGCTGCTCGACTCCGTCCTGCGGGCCCCGGCGGAGTGACGGGCATCCGCTCTCCTTGGCCTCCCCTCGACTCCTCCGGGTCGCCGATGCTCACGGCAGCGATGCCCGATTGCCGGCGAGATGACGGCGAGCGCTTTCGACGTCGAATAGAAATTGTCCCAGAGTCAGTATTGTGAGCGGGACCAGGACAGCGGTCTCGTGACCGGATGCTAAAGCCCATCGTGCGCCGAGAAGTGCATCGGCGGCCAGGAAGGCGGACAGAATGATGCTGCGCGTCACCAATCGCCACCTGACTCGTTCTGCGGACAGTGCGCCGAAGCAGCCGCATTCGGTGACGATGCCTCGGCGCAGTGCCTGAGCCATGGCGCCTGCGAGAATCAGAAGATAGCAGGCGGTGATGAGGTTGATCGCCCGCGGGTGCACGCCCGTGATCAGGCAGGGGCCGAGAAACATCTCCGCTCCCGTGACGAGGCCCAGGATCAGGGGTTGCATTCGGCGAGGAACCAGTCGATACCCTTCTATCGCCTGCAGACGACGGTCGAAGCCGCTTCGGCGCTGAGCGATGGCGGCCAGGACGAGAACTCCTCCAATGGAAATTCGTGCTGCCGCTAGCACGATGCCGAGCATCGACTCTTCCTCTGCTTCTGGCTCACGGACCGATGAGGTTCTCGTGGTCCTCGGCCGGGAATGGTCATGAGGCCGCCGACGCTATCCGCAGGGCGGGTCGCACGCGCACGGGGGCGCTGCCCCGGCTCGACTTGCCGAGACGCTGTCGGACCTGACCGTGCAGAACGGTCCCCGAGACGACCTCTCCCTCGACCGGCTCCTCACCGGCGAAGAGCGTGAACGTCCATCTGTCGCGCAATTCGGAATCGGGTGCCCGCAGGTTCTGGATGACCAATGAGCACCACAGTTGGCGCGTCATGAGCTCTCTCGTGTCGACATCCGCCACCGTGAATGAGTCACCGTCATGACCCATGATCTCGTCGTAGCTTCCCATGGCGGGACCGGCGTCGGAGACGGCTGCCGCGAACAGCGTCCAGGGCGATGTCGGGTCGGTCGCATCCGCGCCGTGCGGGAGACGAGCATCGACGAAGTCCGGCCTCACGATGTCCGGATGGCTGTCGCGAATGCGGTCGTCCAGCGCTCGGCGGACGTCGAGCAGTGCCGGATTGGGCACCAGGAGCGGGCCGTATGACACGGAATCCGAGTATCGGCAGTCGCGGAAGCGGCTCCTCAGGAGCTCGCACGCGTGATCGACCTCCTCCCACACGGAGGGGGCGAAGGCCCCGCGGAGAAAATCCTCGTCGGGCAAGGGCGCCCCGCTGTCGGACAGGACGCTCCTCACCGAGGCGAACGCCGTCCAACCGCTGTTGGCCAGGTGGTCCACATGACGCATCTCCATCTCCTATCGTCCTCTCGGCGGGTCGTGCGGTGCGCTCGGCGCCTGGGAGGGGCCTTGTCGAGAAATGCCGTCGCGCACCGTCGGGAACCCGTCGTGCTCAGCCCTCCAGACCGAGAAGGCGGTGGGAGTAGACGGCCTGGCCGGAGTGCTGGGCGGCGTCGTCGATGATCGAGGCCAGCCGGGAGGCGCGGGTCACCGGTGGATCCCAGGCGCGGTCCACGACGTCGTCGAGCGATGCTGTCGTGAGACCGGCCAGGTAGCCGCGGATGAGCGCGTAGGCGGCATCGAGGTAGTCGGTGAGGACGGTGAGATCATCCACTCGCACGAGGGCGGCCTGCTCGGGTGTGTGGTGCCAGTCCTCGGTGTCGTCGGGCAGCGGCAGGGCGAAGCGCTCCTTGAAGCCGCCCGCGGTCCACAGCGCCTCGGCGCCGGTCAGGGCGGAGACCTGCAGGTCGATCTCGCGGGCCGTGTGCCAGACGAGCCAGCTCAGGGAGTCGATGCGCGGCGCGGTGCGCGGGGCGGGCTGCGTGTTCGCCTGCTCGACCGTGACTCCATTCAGGGCTCTGTCGAAGCGCTCGCGGGAGCGCTCCAGGGAGGCGGTCAGCAGGGCGGTGCAAGGGGCCTCCTCGGCGCCGGTCCTCGTGCGACCCTCCATGCGGGACTCGACGGGGGCCGGCGGGGGAGTGGCGGTTGCGGGGGCGTCGGCATCATCGGTGCTCGTGCTCATGGTTCCACCGTAGGCCGGGGGGCGGCGTCGGTTCGAGGGCGCGGGCGCCCCAGGTACCAGACGGTGGCGGCCGTCACGGCCGTCTCGGCGAGCAGGGCGATGACGAAGGGGCCGGTGAGCCGGCTCCAACCGGTCAGAGTGTCCTCCCGGCTCAGGGAGTCGAGCAGGACACCGGCGACGTTGCCGCCCACGTGCATTCCCAGGGCGAAGGCCAGGGAGTCCAGGCGCAGGACGGACCAGGCGGCCACCAGGCCGAAGAGAAGCTTCGCGGGGACCTCGGCGGCGTAGGTGGAGGCGGTGGCGTGAGAGGAGATCCAGGTGGGCAGATGCATGACGACGAAAGCCAGGGCCGTGGTCCACAGGGCGAACCCGCCCCCGAACTGCGCCCGCAGGGGCTCGAGCAGGCAGCGGCGCAGCGAGAACTCCTCGGGGACGGCGTTCATGAGCACACCGACCCCCAGTGCCGTGGCCAGGGCGGACAGCAGCCCGGCAGGTGTCACCGGGGCGAGGACGGCTCCCGGGTTGTCGATCGAGTGGTGTACCACGGCGCTGAGGGCGCACAAGCCCGCGCTGACGGCGAAGAGCAGCCAGGGACTGCGAGGCCCCGCGGATCGCAGCAGGTCGCGCCAGCCGCGGCGCCACACGAGGAACCAGATCGCCAGCGCCCCCAGGTGCAGGGCGGTGACGACCTGCCAGGGGCCGCCGACCAGGGCCAGGACGATACCGACCGACGGGCCTCCGGCAAGCAGGACCAGGGCCGCCCAGGCACTCCTCCGAGTACGGGCGGCGTCCGTCCCGGGCGAGGGAGCAGAGGATCCGGGCCGGGTGCCCGCGGTTCCGGGCAGGGCCTGCTCGGGATGGGGCGGCGCCTCGCCGTTGAGACCGGGGACCGGACCCGACGATGCAGGGGCGGACGAGCCGGTCGAGTCATCAGTGGGGGAGCCGATGGGGGACGGATCGGTGCTGGTTGGCATACGGGGCGGGGCCTTTCCCTGGGCGCGACGGTGGGTCCAGCTCCCGGAGCTGGTCGAGAGGACGTCGGGCCAGCCGGAAGGGTGCCGGGCCTCATGATCACTGGCGATAGCGGTCACGTCATCCTCCTCGGGGTCGAGATGCCGGGTGACTATGCACGGATATCGGGTTCTCCGCGTTCCGGGGCGGGCGTCGGCGGTCCGGCGCTCCCGGGTGCCACGCGATCGTGCGTCGGGCGTTTTCTCGGTCCTCCGTCGGAGCCGAGTTCGCCGGCACTCGGCGTCGCGCGGTCGTACGTGGCGTCGCGCGGTCGTACGTGGCGTCGCGCGGTCGTACTCTCCTGCGCCGAGTCGTACCTTAGGGCCTCTCTAAGGTACGACCGTGCGAGAAAGGGTACGACCTCGTGGGGCCTGGGTACGACCGCGTGGTGAGGAGTACGACCGCGTGCGGGGCTCTCGCGGCGGCACTGTGTCGGCACTCTCCCCGGGGTTGTTGATGGTGTGGAAGTGGTCGCGTTCCTCGGTGTGGTGGTGGGTGTTCGGTTCCGGCTGGTGGTCCTGGCCGAAGGAGGGGTGCCGGGGCGGGGTGTGTGGTGTTCTACAGTTGGTCGGTGATGTCCTGGCCGGTGGTGTTGTCGTACCAGCGGCGGCGTCCGTTGTGGACGACGAGCTGGAGGTCGGTGCCCACGGGCAGGGTGTAGATGCCGATCAGGGCGGGCTCGATGTTGGCGATGGAGTTGAAGCTGGCCACGACGAGGTTGCCGGGCGTGTTGAGGAAGTCGTCGGTGTCGGCGTCGGACAGGATCCGCCATCCGTTGTCGACGGGGTTGACGG